>VYDH01000003.1 GCA_009843525.1 Acidimicrobiales bacterium
TCCTTCAGATCAAGGACAAACAAAACCCTGTCCCAAGAACCCTGACACGGAACACAACATGACCACCGGAACCTGCACCCCACCCGCTGTTACACCAAACATGGGACGCCACCAATTCATGTCATTGCGAGGAACATCTGTCGTCCGGCGCGAGGACGAGTCGCTGTTGCGCGGCCAGGGACAGTTCGTCGCCAACCTCGCAGTCGATGCCGACTGGGCACCCATGGCGCACGCCTGCTACGTGACATCGACGGTTCCCCACGCCGAGATCAGCGGCATCGATGTGGGCGCGGCACGCAACGCGCCCGGCGTCGTCGATGTAGTCACGGCAGCCGATGTCAATCTGGAGCCCTACCCGTCGCCGAACCCAGCGTTCGACGCCGCCATCGTGCGCCCGCTGCTGGCTGCGGGCCGGGTGAGGTTCGTGGGCGAGCCCGTCGCCGTCGTGGTGGCAGACAGTCCGGCTGCTGCAATCGACGCAGCGGAGCTGGTCATCGTCGACTACGAGCCGCTGCCGGCGCTCGTCGATCCCGAAGAAGCACTGGAAGGCCCGGCGCTGTTCGACGGCATGGCGGAACCGAACGTGGTAATCCGCATGTCGCTCGATGACGAGCAGGCCGATTTCGACTCATGCGAGGCGGTCGCCGAGGTCCGCACGATCAACAACCGCATCGCACCGTGCCCGCTGGAACCGCGCGTTGCGGCGAGCCGCTGGGCCGACGACGGACGCCTGCACCATGTCAATGCCGGCCAGGGACCCCACCCGGTGCGTGCTGGTCTCGCCAAGATGCTCGAACTTGACCGGTCGCAGATGCGTGTGCTCTCGCGCGACGTGGGAGGGAGCTTCGGGGCGAAGGCCCGACCGCATCCCGAGGAAGCGCTATTGGGTTGGCTGGCAGCCCGCACCGGCAGGCCGGTCATGTGGGTGCCCTCACGCACAGACGACATGGTCGGTCTCGTGCACGGCCGCGGGCAAATCCAGTACTGCCGCATCGGCGGCACCCGTGACGGGCGCATCACGGCATTTGCGGTGCACGTTGTCCAGCAGGCCGGTGCCTACGGGAACATGGGCGCGGCATTGCCGAACAACGGTCGGGCGATGCTCGCAGGCTGCTACGACATCGCCACGCTGGGCTTCACCTCGGTCTCGGTGCTCACCAACACCACCCCGACCGGTCCCTACCGTGGCGCCGGCCGGCCCGAAGCGGCGGCGGCCATCGAGCGCGCCGTCGACGTCTTCGCCGCCGAGATCGGCATGGACCCCGCCGAGGTGCGCCGGAAGAACTTCTTGCAGCCGGAGGTCTTCCCGCTTACGACCCGCACCGGCATGCCATACGACACAGGTGCGTACGAGGCCAGCCTGGATGCTGCGCTCGACGCGGCCGGGTACGGCGAGTTGCGTGCAGAGCAGGCCCGCCGCCGCGCAGACGGCGACGACAAGCTGCTCGGCATCGGATTGGCGACCTACGTCGAGCGCACCGCAGGCATCGGACGCTCCGAGTACGGGGCAGTCGAACTGCTAGCGGGGGGTCGCATCGTGGCGCGCACCGGTTCATCACCGTACGGGCAGGGCCACCACACCTCGTGGGCGATGCTCATCTCCGATCGCACCGGCGTGCCGATGGAGAGCATCGACATCGTTCACGGCGACACCGATGAGGTGCCCCGCGGCGAGGTGACCGGCGGCTCGCGTTCCGTGCAGCTGGCGGGTACGGCCATCTGGGAAGCCTCCGGCACGCTGGTTGATCAGGCCCGCTCGGTGGCGGCGACCCTGTTGGAAGCCGACCCAGCGGACATCACGCTGGACACCGGGGCCGGAGCATTCCACGTCGTGGGCACGCCGGCGGTGTCGGTGGGCTGGACGGCGATCGCCGGACACCTCGCGTCGGCCGCCGAGGCATCAAGGGGCGACGGCGACTCAGACGGCGACAGCGCTGCGGGGCCGCGCCTGCTGCATGCTGAGGAGGTGTTCGACTCCGAAGCACCCACGTTCCCCTTCGGCACCCATGTCGCCGTGGTGGAGGTGGACCGCCACACCGGCGAAGTGGAGCTTTGCCGGCTCGTGGCCTGCGACGATGCCGGCACCATCCTCAACCCGCTGCTCGCGGCAGGGCAGGTGCACGGGGGCCTCGCACAAGGCGCGGCCCAGGCGCTGTACGAGGAGTTCATCTACGACGCCGACGGCAACCCGCTCACCGGGAACTTCGCCGACTACCCGATCATCTCGGCGGCAGAGCTGCCCTTCTTCGACCGCGTGGTGCTCGAGACCCCTACGCACATCAACCCGCTCGGTGCCAAGGGCATCGGCGAGTCAGGCACGGTCGGCGCCACACCCGCCATCCAGAACGCCGTCGTCGATGCCGTCGCCCACCTCGGCATCCGCCACATCGACATGCCGCTCACCCCCCAACGCGTCTGGCAAGCCATCACCGACACAACCAAGGGCGGCGCCTAGGCCATCTCAACCTTCGTCAGGGCTCTCGATCGAGCGCCGCTCTGGCGCCGTCAGCGGCCGTACTCCGGCTTCGAGCTGTTCCAGATTTGGCATTTCGGTACCAGCTTCGACGGCACCGAGCTTGTCGAACTCACGTGCGGTAACCAGCACGCGACCTTCCAAAGATCCGACGCTCTGGTTGTACGCCGTCACGGCACGACCGAGATTGGTACCGACCCGTTCCAAGTGCGAGACATGTGTGCCGAGGCGTTCGTAGAGCCTCTGTCCCAACTGCGCGATTTCCTTCGCGTTCTCCTCCACTTTCTGTCGCTTCCAGGCGAACGCGACTGACTTCAGGACCGCGATCAGCAAGCTCGGGCTGGTGATCAACACCCTGTGCTTCGTCCAAGCCTCCTCCCAGATGTCTTCTCGTGCGTCGATCGCAGCGTCCAGGATCGGATCTGTCGGCACGTACATCAACACGAATTCGGGAGCGTTCTCCAGGAAGCTCGCGTAATTGCGATCGCCCAACTCTTTGGCGCGACCCCGAAGGGCTTCAGCGTGCTGCCGCAGATGCTCGTCACGCTCTCGGTCGTCGCTCGCCTCGACGGCTCGCTTGTAGGCATCGAGCGGGGCTTTGGCGTCGATCACTACGTCAACGTTGTCGGGAAGATGGACGACCATGTCCGGGCGCAATTGCGAGTCAGTACCGACCGCGGTTTGGGTCACAAAATCAACCTGCTCGCGCAGACCTGCCAGCTCCACGATTCGTTGCAGTCCTTGTTCTCCCCACGCCCCACGCATTCGTGAATCGCCAAGCACCTGACGCAATTGCTGCGTCTCGCTCGCAAGGCTCTCGCGAGCGCTCTCGGCTCGATCCACGTGCTTGCGCAAGTCGCGAAGATCGGCATGAACAGGATCAAGAAGCTGCTTGACGTTCTTCTCCGCCTCCGCGGTTTGGCGGCTTGTCAGCAAGTTGAGCTCCTTGAGAAACGTCTCCCTGTTTGAGTCCGTGATCTGAGCAGCGATGCCCTTGAAGTGCTCGGACAGCTCGGAACGGGTCTGGTCCATCTCGCGTTGCGCTTGTTGAGCGGCTTCGGCCCTGGCCAGCTCCACCTCACGATCGGCAATGTCACCTTTGAGGCGCTCGCGTTCGGTGACTCCTTCTTTCAGGCGCCGGGACAGCACGGCCCACATGACGATGGCGCCCGCGGCGAGACCAATAAGCACTCCGACAGCGACGGCAAGACCGGTGGACATAAGGCTCACTCCTCGGTGATGCCTGGCAGGCGCCTCTTCCGAAGGCGCTGAACCAGATTGCGCTTCCCACTGTCTAGCGAGGGGCGGTGACATGGCGGTGCGCAGCCGTCGACACGCAATAGGCCCCGACTGCCGCGCCACTAGCGTCAGCGTTGGTGCCGAGCACGATTGCCTCAGAGCGCGGACGGGTCACGAGCAGCAAAGGCTGCGGCTCCTGAGATCTCGGCGCGCCGGCATTTCGGTTCTTGCCGTGGCCCTGCTGCTGGGGGCCTGCAGCACCGCTGCTGATGAGACACCAGAACCCACGGCGGCGCCGACCGGAGCTCCCGTCGAGGGCAGCGTGGCCGTCACCCCAGCTACCAGCGCCGCGGTGCGGAGCCCTGACCCGGCGGTGCCGGCACCCTCGAACGGGGCACCACGCCGGGGCGGCACGCTTCGCGTGCTGCTGGCCGCTGATCCCACGCCCATCACCGGCTGGACACCGTGGGATCACGTCTGCGCATGGTCATGCCGCAATGTGCTCGACCATGTGCTCGAGACGCTCACCGTCGTACTTCCCGACGGATCGGTGGAACCCTGGCTGGCGGAGTCGGTGTCCGCGGACCCCTCCTTGCAGCGTTGGACGGTCAAGCTGCGCCCGGGCATCACCTTCACCGACGGCGAGCCGCTGGATGCGCTCACGGTCAAGACCGGCATCGATGACTACCTGCGCTCAGGTCGAGCCAGCAGCAGCCACCTGCGGGACGCTCGCATCACCTCGGTCATCCTCGTCGACGAGCTCACGCTGGTCATCGAAGTGGGCGAACCCAACGCCGGTCTTCCCGCTGCACTGGCCGGCCCCGTCGGGCGGGTCTTCTCGATCATCGCCGCCGAGGCCGAGCCGGAGACCTTCGCCAGAGCTCCCGTCGGCACCGGGCCGTTCGTTTTCCGGCGCTGGTCTGTGGGGGAGCCGGCGGTCTTGGAGGCAAACCCCGACTACTGGCGCACCGCGGCAGACGGCTCGGCACTGCCGTGGGCCGACGACATCGTCTTCACCCAGATTCCTGACGAGCGCCAGCGTCTCGAAGCCCTGCTCGACGGCCGCGGCGACATTCTGATGTCGAGATCGGCCGAGCTGTCCACGGCGGTGGCCGCGGCGACCGACGGCGGGGGCCGCCAGCTCACTGCCGTCCAGCGATATGACGACAACGCCGGAGTGGTGCTGTTCAACCTGCTGCGCGCACCGCTCGATGACATCCGGGTGCGGCGAGCGTTGGTGGCTGCTGCCGACCAGTCCCGACTTGTTTCTGCACTCGGCCCAGATGTCAATTGGCTGGCTGCTACGCAGTGGTGGTCGCCCGCGAGCATCTGGTATTCGGGGGATGTCGCAGCGGCCTGGCCAAGCCATGACGCCGAGCGCGCCCATGCGCTGCTGCGTGAGTACACGGAGGACCCCGAGCGATCCGACGACCGGGATCCTGGCGAGCCAGTGCGGATCAGAGTGCTGTGCACCGACGACCTCGCCCTCGGCCGGATGACCGCCGAGCTGGAGCGCCAGTGGGAGAGCACCGGTCTCGTCGACGTCGACGTCGAGACGCTGGCCCGCACGGGACTCGTCAGCCGGGTCATGGGCTCGGTGGTCCAGAGCCCCTCCTTTGCCGGCGACTTCGGCGCAACGTGCTGGCGTGTCGGCGGCGAGTCCGACCCGGCGGTGCTGGCATCGGCTGCTGTCGGACCGGTGCGCACCACACCGCTGAACGCGTCAAATCTCAGCGGTGAGCACTTGAGCGCCTTGGTAAGCCTGATCAAGTCGACTGACGCCGGAGATGACCGGCGCGATGCCGTTGCACAGTTCATGGCCGAACTCGCCAACGAAGCCCCCTACGTGTTCTTGGCCTACTCGTCGAGTGTGGTGGCGGCAACGGCGGCTGTCGAAGGGCTGGGGCGGATGTCGCTTCCCGATGGCAGGGTGATCGAAGGGCAACGACTCGGCGTCGGTCGCTACGACGAGGTGTGGCTGCGCCGTGAGTGACAGCACCGATCCGCAGGCCCGCGAGTCACCGCCCCCGCCGACGCTCGCGCAGCTCGGCTTGCAGCGCCGAACTGTGCCCGTGCCCAGAGTGCCGAACGGATACGCGCTCAGCCGCGTCGCGGTCGAGCATCGGGGCGCCTACGAACTCGTTGACGGCACCGGCGAGGTCACGGGAGCGCTCGATGCCGCCGGGCGCCGCGCGGCCCGCTCGCCGTTCGACTATCCGACCGTGGGCGACTGGGTCGTCCGCTCCACCGATCCGCGAAGCGGTCGTCGTGTGGCGATCACCGACGTGCTCGACCGCACATCATTGCTGTGCCGTCGGGCGGCCGGCCCGCGGACACGACCTCAACTGGTGGCAGCCAATGCTGACACGCTCGCCGTCGTCACCACCCCTGCACCCTCCGGCAGCGGGTCTGCTGCGGACCCGGCGGCATCACACCCCGCAGGCCACCGCATCGAGTGGTACCTCACGGCGGCGTTCAGCGGTGGTGCTCGACCCGTGATCGTGGTGAACAAGATCGACACGGTGTCGGATGTCGAGTACGAGGCGACCGTCGATGCCCTGCGACGCCGACTCGGCTCCGCGGCGGCTGCCGTGCCGATCCTGGCTACCAGCGCTCTCGACGGGCACGGGCTCGACAGCCTCGGCGCCCTGGCCGGCGACGGCGGGACGGTCGCCCTCAGCGGCCCGTCCGGGGTCGGCAAGTCATCGCTGGTCAATCGGCTCGCTGGAGCCGAAGTGATGCCTGTGGCCCCTCTGAGTCCGGACGGTCGTGGACGGCACACGACGGTGCGGCGTCAGTTGGTACCGGTCGGCGGGCCCGATGGCGGCACGTTCGTGGACACCCCGGGCCTGCAGGATCTGATCCCTTGGAGCGGTGATCTGGGCCTCCCGGCATGGGCGACCGTGCTCGACGGCTTGGCGCAGACGTTTGGCGATGTCACGGCGCTCGCTCAGCACTGCCGCTTTGCCGACTGCTCACACACGGTCGAACCAGGTTGCGCGGTCATTGCTGCGGTGCAATCCGGCGAGCTGGCGGCGCAGCGCCTGAGCACGTATCTCGAACTCGTTGCAGACATGGCGGGGGATCGATTCGGCGATCGGAGCAGCCCGCGCTGAGGTGCGACCCCTACACGGCGCCGAGCTCCGGGCTCAACGGCCCTTGAACTCGGGTCGGCGCTTGTTCATGAACGCGTCGACGCCCTCTTGGTAGTCCTCGCTGTCGAAGCACGCCCGGATCATTGCCTCCACCTCAGTGAAGTCACGCTGAGACTCCGGCTTCTGCCATTGGGTCAGCGCCGCCTTGGCGGCAGCAATGGTCAGCGGGGCGTTCTGGCCGATGAGGTCAGTCCATTCCTCCACCGACGCCTCGAGGTGTGCCTTGGGCACTACCCGGTTGACGAGACCCATCTGCAGGGCTTCCTGCGCTCCGAACCGGTCGGCCAGGAAGAAGATGCGCTTGGCCGCAGAAGGTCCGACCAGCCGCATCAGCGTGCCGATGCCGGCTGCGCCGTAGCCGAGTCCGAGGCGGGCCGCGGGGATCGTGAACTGCGCATCCTCGGCAGCGACGCGCAGGTCGGCTGTCAGGGCCACCGCCAGACCGCCGCCGATGCAGTAGCCGTGAATGGCAGCGATGAGCGGCTTGGACAGTCCCAGCAGCGAGGCGTGCGCTCTCGACGTCGTGTCGTCGTAGTCACGGTTGCCGCTTGCGTCAGATCGCTGCTCGCCGAATTGGCTGATGTCGGCACCCGCCGCGAACGCGCGCTCACCGGCGCCGCGGATCACCACCACCCGGATCTCGCGGTCGTTCTCCAGCTCGATCGCGGCGTCGGTGATGCCGTTCCACATCTGCGCGCTGATGGCGTTGTGCCGCTCCGGATGGTCGAGAATGATGCGGCCCACATGGCCGTCGCGTTCGAGATGTACCTGCCCGCTCACGGCGGCTGACGCTACCGCCCGACCCGCAGCCGTGCCGGTAGTGCTCAGGACTCAGGCGGGACCCAGCTCGCGTCGCGACGCTCGCGGAAGGCCGCGATGCCCTCAGCCGCCTCGTCGCTCTGGAACAGCCGCTGACTGAGTTCGGCGGTCCATTCCCACGCCTCCTCGCGGGGCATCTGGGGCACCCTCGCGACGAGTTGCTTCGTGTTGGCCAGCGCGTTGGGGCCTCCGCGCACGAGGCGACGCAGCGTCTGCGATACCTCGTCGTCCAGCTCGGACCGCGGCACCGCTCGATTGATCAGCCCGGCTGCGGCCGCCCGGGGGGCGGGCACGCGCTCGCCCTCCAGGAACAGCTCGCTGGCATCGGCACGGTGCAGCTTCGGCAGGCACACCACCGAGATCACCGCAGGTGCCACGCCGATGCGGACCTCGGTGAAGCCGATGATGGCGTCGTCGGCGGCAATCGAGATGTCCATCGCCGCAGCCAGACCCACGCCGCCGGCGGTGACATGACCTGCCAGCCGGCCCACCACAGGCTTGTCGCAGGTCATGATCTTCTCGAGGATCTCCACGAAGTTGTGGCGCAGCGTCGGCTGGGGCACACCGGGCTGGGCGGCGCGCAGGTCCGCACCAGCGCAGAACGTGTTGCCCACGTGGGTGAACAGGATCGCTCGCACTCGAGGGTCGGCCAGTGCCGCTTCGAAGTGATCGCCGACGCCGTTCACGATCTCGACGCTCAGCGCATTGCGGTAGTCGGGCCGATTCAGCGTGATCGTTGCCACCCCGCCTGCGACCTCGTAGAGCACAGCCGCATCGGGGTCGTCTATCGGCGTGCGATTGTCGGTGCCGTCGCCTGCAAGGTCCTCTGACATCGCGGCGATGCTAGAGGCTGGGCCAGAGGCCAAGCCGTGCCCCGAGCGGCCCGCGAGCGAAGCGAGCTGGAGCGGGAACCGCAGGGCGAAGCCGTGGCCCGAGCGGCCGGCGAGCGACTCCTAGGCTCCCTCAGATGACCGGACTTCTTGCACAGGCCGAATCGGCGACCGACGCGGTCAACGCGTTGCTGGAAGTCAGTCGCGTCAACGAAGTGTGCGGCCCCGAACCCAGTTGGGTCTGCGAGCGCATCTACGACTGGACGGGCAGCGAGGGCTTCGCGTCGGCCTCGGTGTGGATCGTGGACAAGCCGCTCACGGTGCTGATCATCCTGCTGCTGGCCATCATCGCCCGCCGAGTCGTGCGACGGGCCATCGATCACATGGTGGAGCGCATCGCTTCGGACAAGAAGCACGCCGAAGAAGACGAAGCCGCCCGCACCGCCGAGGAGGGCCGAACCTGGGACCCCGAGCGGCTCGCCGACAAGATGAAGCAGCTGCGCGAGCGCACCGAGCGCGCCAGCCAGCGGGCCACGACGCTGGGCACGCTGTTCAAGAGCATCGCCACCACCATCATCTGGGCCGTTGCGCTCATGATGCTGCTCGGCGAATTCGACGTGAATCTCGGGCCGCTCATCGCAGGCGCCGGCATCATCGGTGTCGCCGTCGGCTTCGGCGCGCAGTCGATTGTGCGCGACTTGCTGACTGGCGTGTTCATGCTGATCGAGGATCAGTACGGCGTCGGCGACGTGGTCGACCTCGGCGATGCGGTCGGAACGGTCGAGTCGGTCGGGCTGCGCACCACACGCCTGCGCGACATCGCCGGCACGGTCTGGCATGTGCCCAACGGCGCCATCGCCCGGGTGGGCAACATGTCGCAGCTGTGGGCCCGTGTGCCGCTCGACCTCGACGTGGCCTACGACACCGACCTCGACGAGGCCATGGCGATCATCAAACGAGTCGCGGACGAGGTGTGGCAGGAGCAAGGCGAGAGCACCACAGTGCTCGAAGAACCCACCCTGTCGGGAGTGCAGGCCTTCGGTGCCGATGCCGTCACCATCCGGATCATGCTCAAGACCGAGCCATCTGAGCAGTGGGCAACGGCGCGCCTGATGCGCAAACGCATCAAGGACGCCTTCGACGAGGCCGGCATCGAGATCCCCTTCCCGCAGCGAACGGTCTGGGTCCGCAGCGGCGAGCCGGATGGCGAGAACAGCGAGCGCAGCGTTCGGCCCTTCGAGCTGATGCCGCCGCCCCTGGAGGGCGAAGGCGCAGACGCAGACAGCGCAGACGTGGATCACTGAGCGGGTGCCGGGTGCGCCCGGCGGCCCCGCTCAGCCTTGGGCGCTGGCATCGCCCGACGTCAGCGTCACGCTCACCGCCGGGTGGACGAGCGAGTCGTCAGCGGCGAACGTCAGCCTCTCGATGCGTCCGGCGTCGATCAAGTCGGCTCGTGTCTGTTCCAGCACGGCGAGGTGCTCCTCGGCCGCTCTGACCGTCACCTGCTCGGCTGGTACCCGCAGGCTGCTTCGGGCTTCGGTCTTGGCCCGGCGCACCTCGCTGAGCACTGATGCAGTGAGTTCGAATGCGCCAGAGGGGTGGTCGGAAACCAGCGCGTCGATCTCGTCGGCGTCGGGCCATGCCGTCCGATGCACTGATCCGTCCCGCCACCACGACCAGATCTCCTCGGTGACGAAGGGCAGGAACGGGGCGAACAGCCTCAGCAGCACATCGAGTGTCACCGCCAGTGTGCGATGGGCACCGGCAGCCGCCTCGTTGCCTTGCCCGCCGTACGCCCTGCCCTTGGCCAGCTCCACGTAGTCGTCGGTGAAGCGCCAGAAGAACTGTTCCGATCGCTCAAGCGCCCGGGCGTAATCGAAGTTCTCGAAGGCGTCGGTAGCGGCCCGAACCAGCCCGGCCAGTTCTGCCATTAGGGACGCATCCAAGCTGTTGTTCAGACTCGCCTGTGCACGCCCGAGTTCCATCGAGGAATCGATGCCGTCGCGACTGTTGAGCCGCGTGAGCACGAGAGCGGTCAACTCGGCGTCCTGGCTGTCGGCAGGTTCAGAGTCGATGATCGTCAAGGTGAATTTGGCGGCGTTCAGCAGCTTGATCGCCAGCCGGCGCCCGATCTTCATCTGGCCTTCGTCGAACGCCGTGTCGGTGCCAGGACGGCCGTTGGCGGCCCAGTAGCGCACGGCGTCGGCGCCGTAGGTGTCGAGCAGGTCGACCGGCGTCACCACGTTGCCCTTGGACTTGGACATCTTCTTGCGGTCCGGATCGAGGATCCAGCCCGACAGGGCGCAGTGGTGCCAGGGGGCACAGTCATGCCCGAGATGGCTCCGCACCGCCGTCGAGAACAGCCAGGTGCGGATGATGTCGTGGCCCTGGGGGCGCATGTCCATTGGGTAGGTGCGTTCCCACAGGTCCGGATCCTCGCTCCACCCGCATGCGATCTGCGGAGTCAGCGACGACGTGGCCCACGTGTCCATCACGTCGTGATCGCCGATGAAACCGCCCGGCTGTCCCCGTTGTGATTCGTCGTAGCCGGCCGGCACGTCGCTGGAGGGGTCGACCGGCAGCACGCTGCCGTCCGGCACCAGCGGCTGTTCCCAGACCGGCTGGCCGGCGTCGTCGAGCGGGTACCACAGCGGGATCGGCACCCCGAAGTAGCGCTGGCGGCTGATCAGCCAGTCGCCGCTCAGGCCCTCGATCCAATTCGTGTACCGGCCCTGCATGTACGGCGGATGCCAGGTCATCTCCGAGCCGCGGGCGATCAGCGCGTCGCGCAGCTCGGCGTCGCGCCCGCCGTTGCGGATGTACCACTGGCGGCTCGACACGATCTCCAGCGGCCGGTCGCCCTTCTCGAAGAACTTCACGGCATGGGTGATCGGGCGGGGCTCGCCGATGAGATCGCCCGATTCCCGCAGCAACTCGACCGTTGCGGTGCGGGCGCCGCCCACCGTGCGGCCTGCCAGGCGTTCGTATGCCTCGCGGCCTGCGGCTCCTTCGATGCCGTGCGGCGGGTCGGGGGTGATGCGGCCCCGGCGGTCCACGATTGCCCGCACCGGCAGGTCCAGCTCGCGCCACCACGTGACGTCGGCGGTGTCACCGAATGTGCAGATCATGGCGATGCCGGTGCCCTTGTCGGGCTCGGCGAGCTCGTGTGCCACCATCGGCACTTCCACGCCGAACAGCGGGGTCAGCACCGTCGAACCGAATAGCGGCTGGTAGCGCTCGTCGTCGGGGTGGGCCACGAGCGCCACGCATGCAGCCAGCAATTCCGGTCGGGTGGTCTCGATCTCGACTGTGCTGCCTGCTGATGGGCCGTTGTGCGATCGGGGCGGACCGGTGCGGTGGAACGCAATGCGGTGGTAGGCGCCGGGCCGCTCGCGGTCTTCGAGCTCAGCCTGGGCCACAGCAGTGCCGAAGGTGACGTCCCACAGCGAGGGCGCTTCGATCTGGTACGCCTCGCCGCGTTCGAGATTCCCGAGGAATGCACGCTGTGCGATCCGCTGGCAGCGCTCGTCGATGGTGGCGTAGGTCATCGACCAGTCCACGCTCAGCCCGAGCTGGCGCCACAAGGCCTCGAAGGCGTGCTCGTCTTCGGCAGTGAGCACGTGGCACAGCTCGATGAAGTTCCGGCGCGAGATCGCCAGTTCGCCGCGGGCCTCCACGGCGTTGGCGTCGCCGCCGTCAGCAGGCGGCTCGAAGTTCTCGTCGTAGGGCAGCGAGGGGTCGCAGCGCACCCCGAAGTAGTTCTGGACGCGCCGCTCGGTGGGCAGGCCGTTGTCGTCCCAGCCCATCGGGTAGAAGACCTCGTAGCCCGCCATGCGCCGGTAACGGGCGATGTTGTCGGTGTGGGTGTAGCTGAACACGTGCCCCATGTGCAGCGAGCCGCTCACGGTCGGCGGCGGGGTGTCGATGCTGAATACCTGCTCGCGGGTGGCACTGCGATCGAAGCGGTACACGCCGTCGGCCTCCCAGCGCTGCGACCACTTCGCTTCGAGCCCGTCGACGGTGGGCCTGTCGGGCACCTGCGTCATGTGCGAAAAGCTACCGGCGCGCCTCGCGCGTGGCCGAGGATGTGCCGGTGCGTCCCACTCGAGATGCGCCGCGCCAATTCGAAGTTGCCACAGAAAAGTCACACAGACGTAACAATATTGACTAGGGTCTCCATTGGTTGCCGGCTGCGGGGGCGGACGGCAACCGCAGCCGTACTGCCGACCAAAGGGGGTCGATTGGCATGATGGCAACAATCCTGACGCTGATCATCTTGGGCATGGTGTTCCAGGGTGCGATGGTCGTCGTGGACAGCGTCCTCGACACAGTCAAGGTGAACGACACGCTGAAGTCGATTCCGATCGTCGGAGGCAACCTGAACCTGATCTGGGCGTACCTGTTCGTGCTGATTTCGCAAGTCAACGGTGCGAACGACGTGCTCGACCTGGGATTCGGAACGAACATGGAATTGCTGTCGCTGGGCCGTTTCGGCATGGACCTGGCGACGGCCATCGTGCTCGTTGCGTTCATCCCGGTGCGAGACGCTGCGATCAGCGCCTTGAAGAAGGGCATCGGCGGACGCAGCGACTGAGCAGCGTCACGGGCGGCGCCCCGCTGGGCGCCGCGCAATCGGCGACAAGCCGACGTAGGGGCACCCCGCTTGCGGGGTGCCCTTTGCGTTCGTGCACCCTGCTTGCGGGGTGCCCTTTCGCGTGGCGGGGGTGAACCGCCAGCAGGCCCTCAGCTCGGCGCGATGATGACGCCTTCGTCGCGCAGCGTGTCGATCTCGCTCGCGTCGTAGCCCAGCTCGCCGAGAATCTCGACCGCGTGCTCGCCCAGCAGCGGGGCATGGCGCCGCAGCCGCGTCGGCGTTGCGGAGTAGACGACCGGATCGGCCACGTAGCGGTACGCGCCTTCGGTGGGGTGCTCGGTGATGCTCACCAGGCCGACCGCGGCGAGCTGAGGATCAGTGTCGAGCTCTGCCAAATCCATGACCCGTGCCGCGGGAATCGAGTGGCGGTCGCAGTAGGCGATCCACTCATCGGTGGTGCGACGCACCGACAGCTCCCCGAACAGCGCGTACAGCTCGTCGATGTGCGCAATCCGCGAATTGTGATCGGCGAAGCGTGGATCGTCGGCCAACTCGCGCCGCTCGACGAACGCGAAGAAGGCTCGGTACTGCGCATCGCTGTAGGGCAGCAGGCACACCCAGCCGTCGGCAGTGGGGTAGGGACGCCGGTGCGGCGTGAGCAGCCGGCCATAGCCGAACGGTCCCTCCGGCGGTTCGAACACCGCCCCGCGGTAATGCTCGACCAAGTTGAACGCCACCATCGTCTCGAACATGGGCACTTCGATGGTCTGTGCCGTACCGGTTCGCTCTCGATGGAGCAAGGCAGCGAGCACAGCTTGGACCACATGCAGCCCGGTGACCTTGTCAGCGATCACCGAGGGCACGAAGCCCGGCTCGCCGGCGATGCGACCGATCAGATCCGACAGGCCCGACGCGGCTTGGATGGCGTCGTCGTAGGCCGCCTTGTCGCGATAGGGGCCGGCGCTGCCGTAGCCGTTCGCTCGGCAGCAGATGAGCTGCGGGTGCTCGGCTCGCAGCGAGTCGGCGTGGAGGCCGAGCCGTTCGAGCGCGGCAGCTCGCATGTTGGTGACCAGCACATCGGCGCTCGCGAGCAGCCGCCCCATGGCGGTGCGGCCGGCATCGGACTTGAGATCCAGCGCCAGCGAGCGCTTGTTGCGTTGGATGTTGAGGCTGAAGCCGGACATGCCCGCGGACCGGGCGGGAAGGCCGTTGCGTGTGGAGTCGCCGTCCAGCGATTCCACCCTGATCACATCGGCGCCGTGATCTCCCAGCATCCGGCAGGCCATTGGCCCCATGAGCAAGGTGGTGAGATCGACCACGCGTATTCCATCGAGAGCCCCGGGCGCTTCGCCGCTGGCCGCAGCGGCCATGCCTGCAGTTTCTGGCACGAGATCCTCGGCTACCCAGTCGTAGAGTCAGACGATCCGGCTGCAGCGGCTTGGCGCTCCTCGCGCTCGGCGGCCTTGATGCCGTGGCTCATGACGATGGTGGGCGCGAGCAGCATCGAGCCCACCACGAGCGCCACGGCGATCAGCGTGCTGAGCAGCGGCGTGTACCCCCACCGGAGGCCGAAGGCCCCGCCGACGAGCGACGCGGCGTACAGGCCGTACCCGGTCCGTTGCCCCAAGCTGGTGATCCGCTTCAGCCGGGCTCGCCGAGCCAGAACGTCGTCCACGGTCCCATTATCTCGGCCCTCAGCGGCGTTCAGGCTCCGAAGAGCTGGTGATCGTGGCTCTCGGTCGGCTCGTCGCCGGAGGCTCGGCGAGACGAATCGACTTCATCGCTGTGCAGCTCCTGCGGCCAGGGCGCGGGGGCCGGCCAGGGCGCGGGTTCGACTCGCTTCGCCCAAGCCGGCTGGGCGTGCACCGGGCTGGGCTCTGCCGGGACACCGGCCGGCGCCGGCGTGTGCGGCTGCCCCTGCGGTTGAGCCGGCAAGGGGGGATGCTCCAGCGTCGTGGGCTGCGCTGCGGGCCTCAGCACGACCGAAGCATCGTCGAAATCGTCGACGTTGCTCTGCGACACTGCCGTCAGTCGTTGCAGGTTCGAGGCGCCCGGCCACATCAGCCGGAATCCGACATTCGCCAAGCCGCCGGCGGTCAACAGGTCGCCCAGCGTGATGACGTCTCTCAGCGGCGCGAGCGGGATCGCGGCGCCCAGCCACGCGGCCATCGTCGCATCGTCAGACCACCGGCGTGCCGCACCCAGCACTACCCGGTGAAGCCCGTCGTGATCGATGATGCCCGCAGCCACGACTGCGCCCTCGTTCACAGGCACGTAGCCGTTGAGCAGGAGCACACCGAGGTTGGCAGCAAAGCCGATGGCAGCGACGCTCGCGCCGGTGATGTGCCGGTTGAGCAGGCATCCCGCGAGCAGCAGTGCGAGCGAGATGCCGAGGGCGTATCTGCCGGCGAGCATGTTGGTGTCCAGCCCGACGGCGAGTGACAGCACCGCGCCCAGCGCCAGCACGGGCCAGTGGTTGACTTGCAGCACTCGAAGCCTGCTGAAGATTGCAGACGCAGTGCTGCCGGTCGCCAGAGCGACGGCGAAGCCGGTGCCGAATCCGATGATGGTTACGAGCGCGACGAGGGACACCGTGTTCCGAAGATACCGATTGGCGCGCGAACGTTCGGGGATCTAGCAGCCATCGACGGGCTCGGCTGGCAAGCGACGCGGTGGCGATCGCGAGCACCCTGCCGACTAGCGCGGTTAGCTTTGCGCCGGCCCTTCGCCCCGGGTCTGTGGAGGAGAGACAGCGTGCTGGACGTTCGAGCTGAGTTGACTGCGACCGTGTGGAAGGTGGTCGCCGAGGTGGGCACCGCCGTAGCTGCCGGCGACGAATTGCTCATCCTCGAGTCGATGAAGATGGAGATCCCGGTGACTGCCCCCGACGGCGGCACGCTCGCGGAGATGCATGTGGCCGAAGGCGACTCCGTCGCCGAAGGCGATGTGCTTGCGGTGGTCGCCACGTCCTGACCTCCGGCGCGGCCGTAGCCTTGACGTTCCGTGGGCGCTGCCGTTGCCTTTGAGGGCGTCGTTGCCCTGCTGGACCGCTTTCCCGCATTGGCGGGTGCGGATCTCAGCGTGCAAGCCGGCGAGATGGTGTGCCTGAGAGGACCCAACGGAGCAGGCAAGAGCACGTTGCTGCGGGCCTGTGCGGGGCTCGTGCCCGTGCGGGGCGAGCGCGCCGAGGTGCTCGGCTTTGACCTGAAAGCGCAGCGTCGCTCGGTCCGGCCTCACGTGGGACTGCTGGGGCATCGGTCACCCCTGTACGGCGATCTGCGGGTCGACGACCAGTTGCGCCACTGCGCTGACGTGCACCGCGCCGGAGTACCTGAAGTCTCAGCCGCGATCGAGCGCTTTGCACTCGGCGGCCGTCTCGGCGAGGTTGCCATTCGACGGCTGTCGGAAGGCCAGCAACGGCGGGTGGCGCTGGCGTGCCTGACCATCGCGCGCCCGCGGCTGTGGCTGCTGGATGAGCCCCATGCCGGGCTTGACACCGTGAGCCGGGACGCGCTCGACGAGCTGCTGGCCGATGCCGTGGAGGCAGGCGCCACCGTGATGTTCGCAACGCACGAGACGGACCGCTCCCGCGTTGCGGCCGCTCGCCAAGTGATGCTGGCCGGCGGCCGCGTCGAGCCGACTGCACCCGTGTCACAGACCAATGGCCCGACCGATGTGGCGTGAGATCTGGCTTGTCTGCCGCAAGGACATGATCATCGAGTGGCGGGCTCGCGTCACCCTCGTCCAGATCGTCCCGACCGTGCTGCTGGTGCTGGTCGTCTTCGCATTCGCTCTTGACGCAAACCCGTCGCTGCTGGGTGCGGGAGCGGGCGGCCTGTTCTGGGTGGCTGTGCTCTTCGGGGCAGTGCTCGGGGCGAAGCGCAGCTTCGACATCGAAGCCGAAGGCGGGAACCTCGATGCTCTGCGTCTCGGAGGGCTCGTGCCTGCGGCCATCCTCTGGGGCAAGGCGGCGGCGCTGGCCCTGCAGCTCGTGCTCGTCGGCGTTTTCGCCGCCGCCGGCCTGCTGGTGCTCTACTCAGTGACCGTCCACGACTGGCTCTTGATCGTGGTTGCAGGACTGTGCGGCATGGCTGCGTTCGCCATCTGCGGGACGCTGTACGGGGCGATGACGGTAGGTCTGCGGTCCGCAGATACCCTGCTCCCGCTGCTGCTGATCCCGGTGGCAGCACCGGTGCTCTTGGCCGGAACCCGGGCGTTCGACGTGGCGCTCGGGACCAGCGCCGACCAAGGCTGGAGCTGGACAGCACTGCTCGCAGTGGTGCTCGTCACTTATGTCGCAGTGGGCTGGGCCGCAGCCGGCCCGCTGCTGGAGGACGCCTGAGTCGCCCGATGATCGAGACACCTGAGCCCGACCTTCGCGAGCAGGCGCAGCGAGCCGGTTCCCTGTCGATGACCGGCAGCGTGGCCACCCGGGTGCTCGGCGTGGTCGCGATCGCCGCTGTGGGTGTGATGGCGCTGCTGGCACTGTGGATCTCGCCCGCCGATGCGGTCCAAGGCGATGCGGTGCGCCTCATGTACGTCCACGTGCCTTCCATCTGGGTCGCCTATGGAGGTTTCGTGCTCACCGCATTCGCCAGTGCCAGGGTGCTGTGGCGCACTCGCAGCGGCGTCGGCGGCACCTACGGCGTCATCGCTGATCGGCAGGCCCGGCGGTGGGACCGCGTCGCCGGTGCGGCGGCCGAGCTCGGTGTGCTGTTCACGGCTCTCACGCTGGTAACCGGTTCGCTCTGGGGAAAGGTGACCTGGGGCACCTACTGGCAGTGGGACGCCAGGCTCACCACGACCGTGCTGCTGTTCGTGACCTATTTGGGGTACTTGGCGCTGCGCCGGCTCCCGGCCGAGTCGCGTGCGCGGGCCCGCAGGTCGGCGGTGATGGCGCTCATTGCGGTCGTCAACCTGCCCATCGTCCACTACTCGGTGGACTGGTGGCGCACGCTGCATCAAGAGGCCAGCCTGAACCTCGAACCGGGGGGCGACCGCAACATCACCGGCGAGATGTACTGGACGCTGCTGTATTCGTGGGCCACTTTCACTGTGGTGGCGCTGTGGATCGGCATTCACCGCTACCGGGTGCTGCGCCTCGAGGAACTTGCCGAAGAGGCATCGCTGGAAGAACTCCTCGCCCAGCGTCGTGACGAACAGGCGGCGGGCCGATGACGCACGCGGCAAACGTGTTCTCGGGCTACGTGCTGGCAGCCGTCGCGACGGCCGCCTATGTCGTGTGGGTGATTCGCCGTGGACGCACGCTCGGTCGGCACTTGGGGATCGGCGCGCGAGGCCCCGTTTCCGACGTCGCCGACGAGTCCCGTCCCCGTGACTGACCTCAGCCCCCGGCACCCGCTGGAGGCGTCAGGTGACCGCGCGGCGGTGCGCCGGCAGATGGGTCGTCGCCGCAAGGCCGTGATCGGCGCCTTCGTGCTGTTGCTGCTCATCGCTGGCGGGGCGGCGACAATCGCCGGCCTGCGCAACGCCACGCTGTTCTTCCGCAATGCCGACGAGGCGATCGCAGAGCGGGTCGAGCTGGGCGACCGGCGCTTTCGCCTGCAGGGACGGGTGGTACCCGCGTCGGTGGCCGTTGACGGCGGTGTGACCACGTTCGAAGTGATTCACAACTGCGCCTCGGTCGCGGTGCGCCACTCGGTCGATCCTCCGGACCTGTTCGAGTCGCCGTGGATACCGGTGGTGCTGGAAGGGCGCTGGGTGCCCGGAGAGGTCGTGACGGTCGCTGGGCGCGATACGCACTTCTTCTCAAGCGACAACATGCTCGTGAAGCACACCAACGAGTACGCAGCAGCCAACGCGGATCGCATCGGTGATCCCGACGAGCCGCCCGAGGGCTTCCTCGACGACTGCCCATTCGAGGTGCCCCGGCTGTGATCGCCGTGCTGGGCACGCTCGGCGTGGCCGTCGGCCTCGTCAGCGCGCTCGGCGGTGCCGCAACGCTGGTTGCAGCCAGAGCGCTCGGTGAGCCCGAGCGGTGCCGCCAGGCGCTGGCATGGATCGCGGCCATGGCCGGCGGCTGCGTGCTGGCTGTGGGAGCGATGGAGTTCGCCCTGCTCAGCGATGACTTCTCGCTCGCGTACGTGGCGCGCAACTCCACCGTCGCCACGCCGCTCATCTACAAGGTCGCCACGCTCTGGGGCGCGCTCGAAGGATCCATCCTGCTGTGGGCGCTGGTGCTGTGCGGCTATGTGGGCGCCGCGGCATGGCGCTTCCGTGCCCGGACATCAGAACCAACGGTTGCCTGGGCGCTTGCGGTGATGCTGGGTGTGTGCATCTTCTTCTTCGCACTCCTTGCCGGTCCGGCGAACCCGTTCGGCACGCTCGCCGATCCGCCAGCGGACGGCGGCGGCTTGAATCCGCTGCTGCGCAACCACCCGCTGATGGCGATTCACCCCGTCATG
Source organism: Acidimicrobiales bacterium (assembly GCA_009843525.1). Classification (GTDB taxonomy): domain Bacteria; phylum Actinomycetota; class Acidimicrobiia; order Acidimicrobiales; family Poriferisodalaceae; genus Poriferisodalis; species Poriferisodalis multihospitum. The sequence goes on from VYDH01000003.1 coordinate 19,536, forward strand.
CTGTACCTGGGGTACGTCGGGTTCACCGTGCCGTTCGGGTTCGCGGTCGCTGCGCTCATCACCGGCCAGTTCGACAGCCGCTGGCTGGCCGATACCCGCCGCTGGACGCTGATGGCCTGGGGAAGCCTGGGCGCAGGGATCATGCTGGGCGCCTGGTGGTCCTACGAGGTCTTGGGCTGGGGCGGCTACTGGGCATGGGATCCCGTCGAGAACGCCTCGCTGCTGCCGTGGCTGACCGCCACCGCATTCGTGCATTCGCTCATCACCCAGCAACGACGCCAGATGCTGCGGGTGTGGAATCTCTCGCTGCTCATCGTGACGTTCGCGTTGACGATCTTCGGCACGTTCCTCACGCGCTCGGGCGTGCTCGAGTCGGTGCACGAGTTCAGCGAGTCATCGCTGGGACCGATCTTGCTGGCGTTCTTCGCGGTGATCGTGGTGAGCGGCGTGGTGCTGGTGGCCTGGCGCGGCGAGGCGCTGCGAAAGCCGGCCAGCCTGGGTTCGATCTGGTCCCGGGAAGGGTCGTTCCTCGGCAACAACCTGCTCTTCGCCGTCGCAGCATTCGTGGTGATGCTCGGCACGGTGTTCCCACTCTTGGCCGAGGCGGTCGCGTCCGAGCGTCTGGCGGTGGGGCGGCCCTATTTCGACCGGATGCTCGCACCGGTCGGCATTGCGTTGCTCGGCCTCATGGCGCTGTCGCCGGCGCTCAATTGGCGCGACACCCCGGCTGAGCTTCGCTCGAAGCGGCTCGTGTGGCCTGCCGCGGCAGGGGCGCTGACCATGGTGCTGTCGGTGTGGGCCGGAGCACATGGACTGTGGCAGGTGCTGGCGCTGGGCTTGGGCGGTTTCGTCATCGGCAGCGCTGCGCGGCTGCTGTGGCTGGGCGTGCGGCGCAATGGCTGGCGCGGACTGCTGGGACGCACCGGCGGCGGCATGATCGCCCATATCGGGGTCGCCGTGATCGCCTTCGGGTTCATCGCGTCGAGCGCATACGGATCCGAAGGCGAGTTCACGCTGTCGCCGGGGGAGTCCGGCGTGGTCGCGGGCCACCAGGTCACCTACTTGGGGCTCACCGATGAGATAGAGAACGGCAACCGGGTCGTGCGGGTGCGAGTGGACGTCGAAGATCGGGGCATCTTCGAGCCGGCGGTGACACGTTTCGCCGAATTCGGCCAGCCGATCTCGACGCCGTCAGTGGCCACGAGCCTCATCGACGATGTGTATCTGTCGCTGGCCACCATCCCCGAAGAAGGAGACAGCGACGTAGCGCTGCGTGTGCTCATCAAACCGCTCGTGGCATGGATGTGGCTGGGCGGTGCCGTGCTCGTGCTGGGCATTGCCGCCGCCCTGGTGCCGACCCGCATCGGCGCACGCGACCGCGTCCCGCGCCGCAGTGGAGTATCCGCATGAGCAGCAACCCGGCCGCGCTCCGTGGCCGTTCGTGGGTGCGGGTTGCGGCAGTGCTCGTGGGTCTGGTGGCCGCCGGACTGATCGCGCTGCTGGCGACTCGGGACTCCGACGGCGGCGGCATCCGTGCCGCGAGTCCGCTCATCGGCGAGTTGGTCCCGCCATTGCGTGGCGAGCTCGTCTGGCCGCCCGATTCGTTCCTCGACGCCGGTGGCGCACAGGCCCTGCCGGGGGCGCGGATCGGTCCCGATGATGTAGCGCGCTTCGACATCGACGCGGTTGGCCCGCTGTCATCAAATCCGCGGTGGGTGCTCGTCAATTTCTTCGCGTCGTGGTGTGTGCCCTGTGAGCGTGAACATCCCGCGCTCGCGACGTGGGCGGCTCGTCATTGGGGCGACGGTGTCCTCGTGGCTGTGCCATTCGGCGATCGGACGTCCGACGCGATTGCGTTCTACGAACGTCTCGGCGGCGACTGGTCGGTCGTCGACGATCCCGATTCCCGCTGGGCGGTCGAGTTCGGCGTACTGCGGCCGCCCGAATCGTTCCTGATCACACCCGACGGCATCGTGGCAGCTCGGTGGCAGGGACAGATCAGCGCAGACGATCCCGATGCCGTCATTGCACTGTTGCTGGGTTCCGCTGGCGACGGCACCTCGCCTCAGGCCGGTTCGTGAGCCGGCCATGAGCGACCTGGGGGCCACTTCGCCGGCTCAGTCGGCCGCGCCGACTCGAGGCGGTTCACCACGACGGCGAATCGGCTGGCTTGCCGTGGCCGCTGTGGCCATCATCGCCGCGGTCCTGGCCGCGACATCGTCCCGGCCGCCGGCGACAGAGGCCGAGCGTGCGTATGAGCTGAAGGAAGCGACGCTCTGCCCGGTCTGCGACGGCCAGAGCGTCCTCGAGTCGAATGCACCGGCGGCGGCAGCCATGCGCCGGCAGATCGATAGGTGGGTGGATGCCGGCCGCAGCGATGCCGAGATCAGGGCCGACCTTGCTGCCGCCTACGGCGACGACGTGAATGCGCTGCCGCCGGGGGAGGGGGTGGGCACGCTGGTGTGGGCGTTGCCAGTGGCCGCCTTCGCCGCGGCCGCAGCAGGGCTGTGGGCTGCGACCCGTCGCTGGAAGGCTCGGGCCGGCGCAGCCGATGAGGCCACGGATGACGCCGGCGCAGACGCAGACGCCGGCTTGGATCCGGCGGACATCCGAGTGCGCCGAGGCGGCTGGCGCAGCGCCACTGTCGTCACGGTCAGCGGACTGGTGCTCGTGGGCGCGGTGGCCGGGGTACTGGTGGCCCGCTCGGCAGGGCTACGCCTGTCGGGCGAGACCCTGACGGGCGACATCGACCGCTCGGCCCGCTCGTTGCTCGTCGATGCACAGCGCCAGTTCGCTGCGAACCAGCTCGATGAGTCCCGCGCCACGCTGGGGGAGATCTTCCGGCTCGACCCTGATCTGCGCGGCGCGCTCGTACTGTCAGCCCGCCTGCACCTGCGTCACTGCGAATCGGCGTCATCGCAGGACCCGTCCGGCTCAGGCGAGGCAACCGATGCTCCCGCGGCCGGCTGCGATCTGCAGTCGGCCCTCGTGGATCTGGACCGCGTCCTGGCTGACGACCCCAGCGACACCGAGGCACTGGCGTTGCGCGGCTGGCTGCTGGTGCGCATCCCCGACCGCGAGCTCATCGTCGCCGGCATAGCGTCGCTCGACGCCGCCGTCGCGCTCGACCCCAGCGAGTTCGATCCGTGGGTCTTCCGCGGCTACACCGCCCGCTTCATCGAGCGCGACCTCGAAGCGGCCGTCGGCTACTACGGCGCAGCGCTGCAACGCAACCCGCCTCCCGCAATGGCCGCCGCCCTCGAAACCGCAATCACCGAGATGCAAGCCGAACTCGAATAGCCGACCGCAGAACGTCCACGGGGCGCCAGGCGGAGCCAGTTCGATGCGCTGCGGGCGGCGATGGTTGCGGCAGTAGCGTGCTTGGCGAACGGCAGGTGCGGCTGCAACGCCGGTGCAGGCACCACGCGGCAAGCGATCGCAACCGGTCAGGGGCACCCAGTGAAGGGTAAGCGTCGAGGGTCAGCCGCCAACGGCGGACCAGCCAGCGTCACTGATCAGCAGCTGGCCGCTGCCGTGGCTGACGTGATCGATCCAGAGTTGCGCCGGCCCATCGGCCAGATGGGCATGCTGCGAGCCGCTGCAGTCGCCGGGCGCGCTGCACAGGTGCTTGTGGCCTTGCCGTCGAACGACTGGCCGGCTGCGGGCCACGTTTCGCACGCCGTGAGCGAGGCGGGGCGCGCCCTCGACGGCATCGACGATGTCGTCGTGGAATTCACGGTGATGGACGAGGCCGAGCAGTCGACGTTGCGGGCCCAGCTCATCGGCGACCCGGCGGCCACCGCGGGCACCCAGGCCGGCCATGGCCACGCTGAGGGCCGTGAAGTGCCATTCGCCCAAGCCGGCAACAAGACGCGCGTGCTGCTGGTGGCCAGCGGCAAGGGCGGCGTCGGCAAATCCAGCGTGACCGTCAACCTTGCGATAGCGCTGGCCCAGCGCGGCACGCGCACCGCCGTCATCGACGCCGATGTATGGGGCTTCTCCATTCCCCGGATGCTCGGCGTTGCTCGCCCTCCCACCGTGATCGACCAGATGGTCGTGCCCACCGAAGCGCACGGTGTGCGCTGCATGTCGATGGGCTTCTTCGCCCGCGAAGACCAGCCGGTGATCTGGCGCGGCCCGATGCTGCACAAGGCGCTCGAGCAATTCCTCACCGATGTCTTCTGGGACGAACCAGACCATCTGCTCATCGATCTGCCGCCCGGCACCGGCGACATTTCGCTCTCGCTGGCACAGTTCCTGCCCCGCTCGGAGATGCTGGTGGTGACCACGCCGCAGCCAGCAGCGCAGAAGGTTGCCCAGCGCGCTGCCCAGATGGCAGGGCGTGTCAACCTGCAGGTGCGGGCCGTGATCGAGAACATGAGCTGGTTCACGGGCGACGACGGCAAGCGCTACGAACTCTTCGGCTCCGGAGGCGGCCAAGCACTCGCTGACGAGTTGGAGGTGCCGTTGCTGGGCCAGGTGCCCCTGGTGCCGCAGTTGCGCGCGGGCGGCGATGAGGGCATGCCGATCGCCGCGGCAGACCCCGACAGCGAGACGGCCGGCGTGTTTCAAGACATGGCGCGCCTGCTCTGCGAGGAGCATCTGCCGACCCGTCGCTACAACGAGGGGCTGAAGCTGCTGTGAGCATCACGACAGCGCCGACGCCGATCGGCTCGCTCGACGAGCTCAGCTTCGACAACCGCTTCACTGCCGCGCTCCCCGCCGACCCCGACTTCGGCAACACCCGCCGGCAGGTGGTGGGCGCGTGCTACTCGAGGGTCGAGCCGACACCGGTGCCCGCGCCGCACCTGCTGGCGCACAGCGCGGAGATGTTCGACCTGCTCGGCTTCGACGCCGAACTGGCGAGCGATCCGGAGTTCGCTGCGGTGTTCGGCGGCAGCACGCTGCTCGACGGCATGGATCCCCACGCCCACTGCTACGGCGGCCACCAGTTCGGCAACTGGGCCGGTCAGCTCGGCGACGGCCGTGCGATCGCGCTCGGCGAAGTGGTGGACCGCAACGGCCAGCACCAGACCCTGCAGCTCAAGGGCGCCGGCCCCACGCCGTATTCCCGCACGGCCGACGGCTTGGCAGTGCTGCGCAGCTCGGTGCGCGAGTTCCTGTGCAGCGAGGCCATGGCGCATCTCGGCGTGCCGACGACCCGAGCGCTCAGCCTGGTGGCGACGGGCGGCATGGTGATGCGCGACATGCTCTACGACGGCCATCCCGAGCTAGAGCCCGGGGCCGTGGTCTGCCGGGTGGCGCCGTCGTTCGTGCGGTTCGGGAACTTCGAGATCTTCGCTTCCCGCGGCGACATCGACACATTGCGCACGCTCACCGACTTCGTCATCGGCACCGACTTTGCCGACCTGGCTGCCGACACCGAGTCCGGCAGCTCGTCGCCGGAGCGGTATGCGCAGTTCTTCGACGAGGTAGTGCGGCGCACGGCGGACATGGTGTGCGAGTGGCTGCGAGTCGGCTTCGTCCACGGGGTGATGAACACCGACAACATGTCGATCCTGGGCCTCACGATCGACTACGGCCCCTACGGCTGGCTCGACAACTACGACCCCGACTGGACCCCGAACACCACCGATGCTGCCCACCGCCGCTACCGCTTCGGCACGCAGCCGGCTGTCGCGCAGTGGAATCTCATGCAGCTCGCCAATGCGCTGTACCCGCTGGTGGGCGAGGCCGAGCCGCTGCAGGCAGCCCTCGACGGCTACGTGCCTTACTTCGAGGAGCAATGGTCGGTGATGATGGCCGCCAAGCTCGGACTGCCGGCGCTGGAAACCGAAGCCGACCGTGAGCTGGCGAACGGCGTGCTGGAAGTGCTCCGGCTGGTTGAGACAGACATGACGGTCTTCTGGCGCCGGCTTGCCATGGTGGACACCGCCGAAGGCATCGATCCTGCCGAGCGCATTGCTCCGCTGGCGGACGCGTACTACCAGCCCTCGGAGGTCGCCGACGAGCACCGCTCAGCCACGAGCGAGTTCGTCGAGCGCTATGCGGCGCGGCTGCGAGCACTCGGCATCGCGGACGCCGCGCGGGCCGCGGCGATGAACCGGACGAATCCCAAGTTCGTGCTGCGGAACTACCTGGCCCAACTGGCCATCGACGCCGCCGCCGGCGGCCGCCCCGAGGCCATCGGCGAGCTGCTCGACGTGATGCGGCGCCCCTACGACGAGCAATCCGACCGCGAGTCCTACGCAGTTCTCCGGCCCGACTGGGCCCGCACCCGAGTCGGCTGCAGCCAGCTCTCCTGCAGCTCCTAGCGGGCCACTGCCAAGCAGACCCGGCACCCAGCGCAGCCGTCAGGCGATGGTGCGCAGGGGGATCTGCACCACGGCTTCGGAGCCCGGAGGGGGCGTCCTGCGCCGGACCTCGAAGGTGCCGCCGAGATCTGACCCGCACAGCGCTCGGACGATCGAGGTGCCAAGCCCGCCTGATCGCTGCGAGTCGTAGTCGGCCGGGATGCCCACACCGTCATCACGCACGACCATCGACAGCAGATCCGGCGACGGCCGGGAGATCTCCACCTCGACGTGGCCGATGGGGCTCTCGTCGAGCGCCGGCGCCGCCTCCAGCGCCTGGTCCTCGATCTCCCACAACTGGGGAAAGGCGTGGTCGACGGCGTTCTGGAGCAGCTCATTGAGCACCACGGCCAGCGATGTGGCCGTCTGAGATCGCAGCATCCCCGCCTCGCAGGAGACGGTGAAGTCGATGGGCCGCTCCGGGAACGTGATGCTCTGGCGCATCGTCTCGGTGAGCGTCTCGGCCACATCGCAGAAGTCGACATCGTCGGTGGTCTCGGTCGACAGCGTCTGGTGCACCAGCGCGATGGCGCGGATGCGTCGCACTGCCTCGTCGAGCGCCCGGTTCGCCTCGCGCGACTCCAAGCGACGGGCCTGGATGCGCAGCAGCGACGAGACCGTCTGCAGGTTGTTGGTGACCCGGTGGTGAATCTCTCGGATGGTGGCGTCCTTCGAGATGAGCAGCCGGTCGCGGCGACGCAGCTCGGTCACGTCGCGCAGCATCACCAGGGCGTTGCGCACAGGGGTGTCGGTGAGCGGCAGCGCCTGCAGTTGCACCGTCACCGACTGGTGCTCGACCTCGCCCACCACAGGAATGCCGCCGCTGATGGCACGCCCCACCACGTCGGGTCCCAGGTCGAGATCTCGCACCCGGCGCCCCTGCACGTTGCCGCCGACGCCGATGCGGTGCAGTGCGCTGACGGCATTTGGCGACGCAAAGCCGATGCGCGTCGTCTCGTCGGTGAGGAACAGCCCGTCGCCCACCCGTGGGGCCTCCTCGTCGGCGACCTCGGCGCTGCGGTACGGGAACAGACCGGCCGCGACCATGCGGGCGAGGCGTCCGAATGTCGCGATATAGGTCCGTTCGAGCTCGCCGGGATCGCGGATGTCGGTGAAGCGCGGCGTTACTTCGCTGCTCATCACCGCGATCGTCACGCCGTCGAACGTCACCGGCACGGCGGTGATGCGCGCACGCCGGTCGCCTGGCACGCGCAGGCCCTCGCCGGTGACGATGACGCCGCGGGCGAAGGCCTCTGACACCAATGGCCGTTCACCGGCGGCAACGCACAGCCCGATGTGGTCGTCGCGGTACAGCGTGCGGCCGGTCGTCGGCCGGATCTGGCCGATCACGGTGAGCGGGGTCTCGGGACCGAGCCGGCGCCAGGGCCGGGGCGGGCCGTCGGGGCGGGTTGAGTCAGTATCGGCGACTTCGTCGGGTAGTTCGTCGAGTGCGGTCACCTGTCCGGGCACGAACAGCAGCAGGTCCGAGAACGACAGGTCGGCCAGCAGCGACCACCATGCGAGCAAGCGGCGCAGGTGCTCGCGCGGGCCGTCGCGGGCGGTGTCGCGCACGTTGTCTGCGGGCAGCGGCCGTTCGGCAGACGCCCGCATTCGAGTCTCAGTCGGCTGCGAAGCCGATGCGCCGATCGCCAGCCGGACCCAGCTCCAGGTAGGCGAGCTTGTCGATGGGCACGCCGACGCGGCGCCCACTGCGATCGTTCAGCCAGAGCACCGTCTCATCGCCGCTGAGCGCGCCTTCGAGCGATGCCGCCGCGTCTTCAGCAGCCTCATCGTCGATCTCGACGCTGAGCTCCCGACCGCCGTGCGTGATGCCGATCCGGATGTCCATGGCCGCAGGCTACCTGTGGGGTTTGCGGCAACCGATTGCCGTGTCACTCAGACACAGCGGGAATGGCCAGGCGCAGCACGTCGGGTACCCACTCCAGCTGGAGCTCGTTGACGGCACCGAGGTGGTCGCCGTCGAGCTGGTGACCGAACGGGTGCATCCCCGTCACGGTGACGTCGCGTACGTCGTCGATGCGCTGCACGACACTCGGATCGGTGTCGCTCAGGCGGCCATTTGCGCGGAAGACAGCGGAGAGCACGTTTAGCGCGTCGGCGAATCGGAGCGACCGCAGCCCGACCACCGACAGTCCGGTGTGCAGCGTTGCTGCGGGGGCGATGCGAACCGGACGGCTGCCGAGGAAGGTGTATGGGTCGGTGTTCGCCGCCACCACGACGAAGCAGCCGTCGATGGTCGCCGCGGCCGGAGCCGTTGTGCGGACGCTCAGCGCTCCTGTCTGCCGGTCGTAGCGGCGCAGCAGCGTGTCGATGCCCGCGAGGAGGAACAGCGGGTGGCCGAGATACCGCTTGAGCGTCGGGTGCCTCTCGACCTGCTCGACGATTGCAGCATCGAGCCCCATGCCGCAGTGGAACAGGAAGTAACGGCCCGAGGTGCGTCCGAGCCCCGCTGAGGTGATGCTGCCGATCTCGAATGCCTCAAGGACGGCTTGGGTCGCCGCCAGCGGATCGTCGGGCGTGCCGATCGTCCGTGCGAACACATTGGTGGAGCCGCCCGGCAATGCGGCGAGCACGCAGTCGGTGCCGGCGACCCCGTTGGCGGCTTCGTTGAGCGTGCCGTCGCCGCCGAGCACGACAACCGCGTCGGTGCCGGTCGTCGCCGCCCCGCGTGCCAGGCGAGCCGCGTGCCCCCGCCGATTGGTGAAGGCCACCTCGGTGTCGTGCCGCTCCGAGAGCGCCGTGTGGATGAGCACGCGCGTGCGGGCCGTGGTCGACGATGCGGAATCGTTGACCAGCAGCAAGACACGCACCGCGCAAGTCTCGCCCCGAAGCGAGCCTGCGAGCGCCACGAGACAAAGCTGGAGCTTGCGAGCGCCATCAGACAACGGGTGTGGCATCGAAGCTGTGAGTCGGCAGACTGCCCGGCCATGAAGGTCGTTGTGTGCGTCAAGCAGATCCCAGACCCGGCTATCCCGGGCGAGCTGGTTCCCGAGACCGGGACGCTGAACCGGGACGACAAGCTGATCCTGGACGAATCCGACTCCTACGGCGTCGAGATGGCGCTGCAGCTCGCCGAGGCGGCCGGCGGCGGCCAGGTGTCGCTGGTGTCGATGGCACCGCGTTCGGAGACGAGCGGTCTGCGGACAGCGCTCGCCATGGGCGCCGACGATGCGGTGCTCATCAGCGACGATGCGCTCGCCGGCAGCGACGCGCTCGGCACTGCCAAGGTGCTGGGTGCCGCGATCGCCGAGTTGGAAGCCGATCTCGTGCTCGCGGGCGTCGAGTCCAGCGACGGATACACCGGCACCGTTCCCGAGATGATTGCCGGCGTGATGGGGCTGCCGTCGATCACGTTCGCGAAGCAGATCGAAATCTCCGACGGCGTCGCCAGCGTCCAGCGGCAGACCGAGGCCGGTTACGACCAGGTGGAGTGCGCCCTGCCGGCCGTCGTCTCGGTGACCGCAGGCGTGGTCGAGCCTCGCTACCCCTCGTTCAAGGGGATCATGGCGGCCAAGAAGAAGCCGGTCGAGGGGAAGGACCTCGCAGCCCTCGGCATCGATGCGGCCGCAGTCGGTGTGGCCGGGGCACGCCAGGAGACGGTCGAGGTGACCGATGCGCCCGAGCGCGAGGCCGGCGAGATCATCACCGACGAGGGCGATGCGCACGCCAACATCGTCGAGTTCCTGACCGAGCTCAAGGTCATCTGACCCTCCCGCCAGCTGCCGGCTGACTCAGCTCTCTGATCCACTCACCCACGAAACCGACTGGAACCACCCGCAATGACGCTTGCACAGATTCTGCTCTTCGCTGAAGGCGACGCCGACGGTGCCTCCGGCCTCACGCTGGAACTGGCCACCAAGGCCCGCACGCTGGCCGACACGGTCACCGCATTCGCGCCGGCCCACGGCGAAGCCATGGCTGCCGAACTGGGCGCGCACGGCGTGTCGACCGTGTACGCACTGGACGGACTCGGCGACGGGCTGGTCGGCGTTCACGCTGCCGCGGCGCTGGCCGGGCACATCGAAGCCACCTCGCCCGATGCCGTGTTCTTCGGTCAGACCACCGACGGGCGCGACACCGCCGCCCGCTTGGCGGTGCTGGCGGACCGACCCGTGTCCACCAACAACGTGGGGGCCGAGATTGTCGACGGGGCCCTCGTCACCGAGGAGCCCATTTTCGGCGGCACGCAGAACATCTTCACCGCGTACCGGGCACCGGCACCGGCGCTCGCAATGTTCCGCCCGAAGAGCTTCGAGGCCGAGCCCAGCGGCGGCGGGGCTGCTGCGGTCGAGAGCGTGGCAGCAGTCGACGCCGGCGAGGCGGGGCGTGCGACGGTCACTGGGCGCCATGCCGAGGAGCGCTCGGGCCCGCAGCTCGATGACGCCGCTGTGGTGGTGTCGGGCGGTCGAGGGCTGGGTCAGCCCGAGGCGTACTCGATGGTCGACGAGCTGGCAGGCCTGCTGGGAGCGGCGTCCGGCGCCTCGCGCGCCATCGTGGATGCCGGCTGGGTTCCCTATGCCAAGCAGGTGGGCCAGACCGGCAAGGTGGTGAAGCCCAACGTCTACATCGCCTGCGGCATCTCCGGCGCCACCCAGCACTTGGTGGGCATGAAGGGCTCCAAGAACATCGTGGCCATCAACAAGGACCCCGAAGCGCCGATCTTCGGTGTGGCAGACCTGGGCATCGTGGGCGATGTCCACAAGGTGATGCCGGCGCTGATCGAAGCCCTCAAGTCGCGCTAGCCATACCCGCGGCTGTCGCACTGCCGCTGGCTAGACCAGCGGCCAGGGCCAGCGGCGGCCGCCGTCGTCGTCGGGGAACTTGCCGAAGTCGGTGAGCCATTCGGCGCGTTCGGCCAGGGCACTGAGCTCGTCAGGCCGCAGCCAATGCGTCAGTTCGGCAGGCGGATCGGCAGCCGAACCGATGGCGGTGCCTAACTCCTCGTCGAACGTTTCTCCGCCGAAGTCCCAGATGACCGTCCTCAGCTTGAAGTCGCTGGCGAAGCACAGGCCCTGGTCGATGCCGTAGATCGGCCCCCAGCGCGACGCCAAGCAGTGACCCGACTTGCGGTCGGTGTTGTTGGCGATGAGATCGAACGCGCAGATCCGCCGCAGGTCGCCATGGTGCCGATCCTCGGCAACCAGCGTGAAGTAGTGCTCTTCGAAGTTGGCATCGATGAACAGCTGAACCGACCCCACCCCGTACGGACCGTCCCGCTCGACCGTGGGCGGGATGACGTGCCATCCCAGAGCCTCCGACAGCTCGAACGCAGCGATCTCGCGCCGGTACAGGCCAGACGGAAAGTCCCACAGCGGTCGTTCTCCCCGCTCGGGTTTGTAGATAGCGGCCGTGGGTGTGGTGGCGTGGTCGATCCGCACCAGGAAGGTGGCGTTGCTGCTGTACGGCATCCGTCCGAGGATCGAGATATCGCCCTCCTGCAGCACCTCGAGCACGTCTGCCACAGGCGCATCCCGGATCACCGGCAGCTTCAGCTGCTCGCCTTCCTCGTCGGTCGGCATCAGGTGGTGTGGGGACGGTGCGTTCACGCGCCGCCCTCGTTCATGGACCCACAGTGCGAATGAGGCCGATCACGAACCGCAATGTTCATGTCTTGGGCGGACGGTGCCCGTTGCGCATGCCGAAGTCGCGGCCTTCTTCGACGAGCAGCAGTGCTTGCTGAGCGAATCCGAGTGCCGTCGCATAGTCGAGATGGATACGTGCTCGACCGCCGGCGCGCTCGTCGTCCTCGGGCGATATTTCTCCCGCAGCGTCCGTGTCGGCTTCGGGGTCGTCGTCATCGTCATCGATCTCGTCGGCGACCACGACGATGACCTTGCCCTCGGTGTCCATGCCGGTGGCGAGGCGACCGACGGTCCATGCGGCGGTCACGGGTTCGACCAACTCGCCGAAGGCCGCCGCGGGCCCTTCGTAGCTCTCGCCCTCAAGCAGCTCGCTGAGCAGGTTCGCCAGCGCCCAGACCTGCCCCTTCTCCAGCTTGAGCGAGACGACATGGCCGGCCTCGGTTGCCTGCAGGAAGAAGATCCGCTGGCCGGGCGGCCCGACGGTGCCCGCCACGAACGTGTCGGGATTGCGGAGGTCGAAATCGTCACTCATGCCGGAGCCAATGCTGCGAGGTCGGACGTGCTGTTGGTGGCCAGCACGACGGGGCCGTCAGCGGTGTACAGGATCGCAGTCACCGAGCACGGCGACACGACGATCCGCTGGAAGAGATCCAGATGGGTGCCCATGGCATCTGCCACCAGCGCCCGAATGGGGTCGGCGTGGCTGACGGCGACAACGGTCGCGCCGCGATGGCGGGCCGCCAGATCGCTCGCCGTCGCCGCTATGCGCGTTTGCATCTCACGGAATGTCTCGCCGTCGGGGAAGCGAAAGCCGCTGGGATAACGCTGCACCTGCGACCATGCCGCCAGCTTGCGCAGCTGATTGAGCTTGCGGCCCGTCCAGCGGCCCATGTCTGCTTCGTTGAGGCCGTCATGGGTGCGCACGCGGCGTCCGAGGGCAGCGGCTATCGGCGCGGCAGTCTCCTGGGCACGCTCCAGCGGGCTGGCATAGACAGCCGCCACCCGGCGCCCTCCTGCGGCGATTCGCTCTGCAGCACGCTGCGCCTGTTGCGTTCCGGCCTCCGACAGGTGCACGCCGGGTCGCCGGCCGTACAGCTCGACGCCGGTGGTCGGCGTGAGCCCGTGCCGGACGAACAGCAGCAGTGTGGGTCGAGTTCGGTTCGGCACCGGGTCGAAGCTACTTGCCTGGCACACTCGCAGGGTGAGCGCCCCACCGAGCCCGCCCGGCGATGCAGCGAGCATCGCGGCCTTGCACTCGCTGAACGACGAGGTCGCAGCATGCAGGCGCTGCGACCGGCTCGTGACGTGGCGCGAGCAGACCGCCGCCGACAAACGGGCGGCCTTCGCCGACGAGGACTACTGGGGCCGCGGCGTGCCCGGCTTCGGCGACCCGGCGGCAGCGGTCGTGCTCGTCGGTTTGGCGCCGGCTGCGCACGGCGCGAACCGCACGGGCCGGATGTTCACCGGCGACCGGTCGGGCGACTTCCTCTACGCAGCCCTGCATCGTTGCGGCTTCGCCAACCAGCCGACTTCCGTGCGCGCCGGCGACGGGCTCGCGCTGCGCGACGCGTACATCACCGCAGCGGTTCGCTGCGCGCCGCCGGCCAACAAGCCCACTCCCACTGAGCGCGACGCCTGCCGGCCATTCCTCGAGCGCGAGCTGGCGCTGCTGGTCAATGCTCGCGTCGCAGTCGCCTTGGGCGCATTCGCGTACGGCGTACTGTGCACGATCGGCGGGGTGCGACCGCGTCCCCGCTTCGGCCACGGTGTCATCGCTGAGGTGCCCGCAGGCCCTGGGTCAGCCGAGCTGCTGCCGCTTGCTGGCATCTCCCGCATCATCTGCTCGTTCCATCCCAGTCAGCAGAACACCTTCACTGGCCGTCTCACCGCCGACATGGCCGATACGGTGCTCCGCGATGCGCGCCGGCTGGCGAACCTCGCGCCTGCCTGACACTCTTCGGCCCCTGCTTGAACGGGGTGCACGGCTGTTCGCCGCTGTGCTGGCATCGGTGGGCATGCTCGCGTGCTCAGCCACCGTGATCGAGGTGGAACCGACCGGCGCTCAGGGTTTGACCGATGCCGACGGGTCGCTGGGCAATCCGGGCACGCTCGCTCCGCCGACTGTGCCCGGCACCGGGGCACCGGGACTGCTGGCGATCGAACCGCTTGCGGCGTTCATGGATGCGTGCGTGGCAGACGCCGGTCTCGTGGGTCCCTGCCATTGTGCCGCCGACCGCATCGAGGGCAGCCTCACCGCCATCGACCTCGAGGTGTTCGAGGATCGCATGTCTGGTGCCCTGGAGTTCTCGCCCGAGCTGGCGGCAGTGTTGGTGGACTGTCGCGAGGCTGCGCCGCCACCGGCGTGGTCGAATGCCCAACAGCAGACGTACCTGGATGCGTGCTCGGCCGGCTCCGACCGATTGCGGAGTCTTTGTGCCTGCTCGTTGGCCCGTGCCCAGGAGGTGGTGCCGGCACACCGGCTGAACGACTTCCTCGCGAGCAACGAGGTTCAGCCCGGCATCGTCGACTTCATCAACCTCTGCCTCTGATCCTGGGGCTACCGAGAAATTCGCAGGATTCATCGGACCCGGATTGTCTACGGTCGCGACCGGGCCAGCCTCTCAGGCTCACCACCCGATTCAAGGTGTCTGCCAGAGCCTGCTGAGGCTGGCCTCTGCGCGTGATGCTATACGAACAGCGCCACAGCCTTCGCGACTATTTCTTGGTGGGCTCGGGCAGCAGGGCGGGTTTGTCCCACGCGAATTTCGGCCAGCGGACACGCGACTTCTCGCTGAGCTTGTGCATGAGCGCGATGGCACCCGGGTCCTCGTCGCCTGGACGCCCGATCAGTGAGCCGTCGGCGAGCATCTTCATGATGATCTCCCGGCCGATGTCGGTGCGGACGATCGTGAGGGTCCAGTCGCTGTACTTGCCGATGCCGCCGGTGGAGATGTCGGCGTGCTCGGCGGCGAAATCGGGGCAGTGGTTGCAGCCTTCGCGGGTCCAGGCGTGGCATTCCTTGAGGTTGATCTCGTAGTAGCCGCCGTCGTGGGTCCAGATCTGGAAGACGCCCTTGATGTTGGTCTTGCGGATCCGGTGGCGGTCGAGCCCGTACTTCTGCTCGAACAGCTCCTCGAAGATGGCCTCGTCGAACGACTTCGAGCACAGCAGGCCGATGTTCAGCACGAAGCGGTTGCCGACCTTGCCGACCTTGCGCGACTTGGCGACCGGCACGATCGAGCTCTGGCAGCTCATGCCGACCAGCGCGATCTTCTGCGCGCCGGCCTCCATTGCCTCGTCGTAGGCGAGCGTGTTGGCCGAGTACGTGTAGCGACTGCCCGCGCCCCGCAATACGTCGTCGCGGTTGAAGGCCACGCCGGGCGAGGCGGTCCACTGGTTGCCCTCGCCCTCGCCGACGTACGACGTCAGCGCGGCGTCGATGTAGCCATGGTCGAGCGCCCAGATGAGGATTGCCGACACGAGCCCGCCGTCCTGGCCGATCTCGTGGACGAAGTCGTCGGACGCCCTGGTCAGGATGATGTCCTTGAATACACCCGACGGCTCGTCGGCGGTGCGGTGGCGGCCGAACATGAAGTCGTCGGCCTCGTCTTCCCACGTGCGGAAGCGAGGGCAGGCACGGGTGCAGCTCGTGCAGCCCTTCTGGCCATGGCCGCAGTCTTCGAGACCGAGCTCCTCTTCGAGGTGAAACGGGGTGAACCCGCCTTGCACGTGCTCGTAGCCGATGACGTCGTGCGGGCAGGAGATCACGCAGCCGGCGCATCCGGTGCACAGCCCGGTGGTGATGACCTCGTCGTACAGCTCCTTCCACTGGAAGGTCCAGCGCTGCGGCGCCCCGTTGGATGCGGGAGGGGCCTCGGTCGTTTCCCCGGTCATTGCCATGTCGCCAGACTACGGCAGGCGTCTTGAGAACGAACAGCGACGACCTCGCAGGGCGACACGATCGGCCTAGGCCCGCGGAGCGCTGAAACCGCTGTTCAGGGCTCTAGGGTGGCGCGCCGTGACAGAGGCTGAACTGCTGGAGCTGCTCGAGCAGGGACGGGTGGCAACCCTCGCGACGATCCGGTCCGACGGGCGCGTCGACCTGGTGCCATGCACCTACGCGTTCGAGGACGACGTGGTGGTGACAGCGGTCGACCACAAGCCCAAGACGACCATGGACCTCAAGCGGCTCGACAACGTTCGACGCTTCCCCGAGGTCACGATGCTGATCGAGCACTACGACGACACCGACTGGGAGCGCTTGTGGTGGGTGCGCCTGCGAGGGCGCGCTGCGGTGCACACCGAGGGTGCGCAGCATCGGCATGCGATCGAGTTGTTGTGCAAGCGCTACCCGCAGTACGCCGCGGAGCCGCCCGTCGGCGCCGCCATCGTCATCCAGCGCACCGAATTGACAGGTTGGTCCGCCACGGCTTGAGCGCCCACCGCCGGCATGGTGCCGGCGCAGCGCCCTCGGCAGGATTCGAACCTGCGCACATGGCTCCGGAGGCCACTGCTCTATCCCCTGAGCTACGAGGGCTGGCGGTCCGGCTGGATTCGATTCCCGGACCCGATGCCCGGTCAAGCTACCGACCAACGAGCGGCACGACCCCGGTCTCGGAGCGCCTGCGCACAATTGTCACGAGGTTCGGCACCCGGCAGGGATAGGTTCGCCTCGGTGATGGAGCCGTAGTGATGGAAGCAGTGCTGGCTGGCGCAATCTCGGAGGCGTTGACGCGCCTTGGTGTCGACGCTGACCCGTCGCGCATCGGCCTCGAACGACCGGCTCGCGCCGATCACGGCGACTGGTCGACAAATGCCGCATTGGTGCATGCGAAGGGCGCAGTGATGGCGCCTCGCGACCTGGCGCTGCGACTCGCTGCCGAGCTCGACGGCACCGGCTTGCCGCATCTCGAACGGACCGAGGTGGCCGGACCGGGGTTTGTGAACTTCCACTTGGCACCGTCGTGGTTGCACGAAGTACTCGGAGCGGTGCTGCGCCTCGGTGCCGGCTCCTACGCCCGCCACGACGCCGGTGCCGGACAGACCGTAAACCTCGAATTCGTGTCGGCCAATCCCACCGGACCGCTGCACGCGGGCGGCGGCCGCTGGGGGGCGTTCGGCGACAGCTTGGCCCGCTTGTTCCGTCGGTGTGGCTACGAGACCCACACCGAGTACTACGTCAACGACCGCGGCACGCAGATGGAGCTCTTCGGGCGTTCCCTGGCAGCCCGGCTCGACGACCGTCCTGTACCCGACGACGGCTATCACGGCGAGTACGTCGCCGAGTGGGCGACCGAGCTGGCGTCGGAGTTGAGCGCTGGCGCGTCGTCGGGTGCGGACGATCTCACGGCGGCGCTCGAGGCACTCGGCGGCTCGGCTTACGCGGCGTCCTGGGGACGCGACCGCGCCTTGCGTGATGTCAGCGAGGCGCTTGAAGCGATGAATGTCGGCTTCGACCACTGGCAAAGCGAGAACAAACTCGTGGCGTCTGGTGCCATGGACAACGCAATCGCTGGACTGCGTCAGGGTGGATGGACCTACACCGAGGACGGCGCTGAGTGGCTGCGGACCAGCGACTTCGGCGACGACAAAGACCGTGTGCTCTACCGCAGCGACGGCGAGCCGACCTACTTCGTTCCCGACATCGCCTACCACGATGCCAAGTTCGATCTTCGCCGGCTCCGAGCGCTGCAACGCCGCGGTGCCATTGGCGACACCCGCCGGCACGACCCGGACAATGAGACCGTCGACCTCGTTATCGACGTGCTGGGCGCTGACCACCATGGCTATGTGCCGCGCATCGCCGCAGCCATGCAGATGCTGGGGCATCCGGCGGAGTCCTATGAGGCCATCGTCGGCCAGAACGTCACGCTGATGCGCGATGGCCAAGTCATCGAACTGTCCAAGCGCACTGGCACCATGGTCGAGGTGCGCGAGCTCATCGACGCGGTGGGCCCCGACGTGGCGCGCTTCGCCTTCCTGCTGCAGTCGATCGACTCGCGCCAGACCATCGATATCGACCTGCTGTCAGCGCAGGCTGCAGAGAATCCCGTCTTCTACGTGCAGTACGCGCACGCCCGGATCGCCTCGGTGGCCAGGCGCGCCGAATCGACTGGGGTCGAACCCGTGCCGCCCGCGGGCACCGATCTGGGACCGCTGGTCGGTGAGCGGGAAGTGGCGCTGCTGCGCGCGCTCGAAGTGCTGCCGTCGGTGGTCGAGACAGCGCTGCGCGAGCGGGCGCCTCACAAGGTGACGACATGGGTGCGCGATCTTGCCGCCGCCTTCCACGGCTTCTACCACGACTGCCCGATCCTGCACAGCGACAATCCGCCAGAGGTGCGTGACGCCCGGCTGTGCCTGACCGAGGGCACGCGCATCGGCTTGGCGATCGGCCTCGACCTGCTCGGCGTGGACGCGCCCGAGGCGATGTGAGCGGGAAGCGACGGTCCAGCGATGACTACTGAACCGCACAGCGCTGCAGCAGCTGGGGGCGGAGCACCCGGAGACGATCCCAGTGGACCGATCCCGTTGCGCCTGCTCCCCGATACGGCCGAGGTGTTGGCGCAGGGTCACCTGCACATTGGTGGCTGCGACCTCGTCGACCTCGCTGCCGAATTCGGCACACCGCTGTTCGTCTATGACGAGGCACACCTGCGCGCTCGCTGCCGGGAAGCCATCTCGGCCTTTGGCGGGGGAGCGGCCTATGCCGCCAAGGCGTTCCTGTGTGCGGCGATGGCCCGGCTTGCGATGTCGGAGGGCATGGACATCGACGTTGCCAGCGGGGGCGAGCTGCAGACGGTTTTGCGAGCATTCGACGCCAATGACGCCGCGGCTGACGGTGATGTGGCGCAGCGCGTCGTGCTGCACGGCAACAACAAGTCGATCGCTGAGCTGGCGATGGCGCGCGAAGCAGGCGTGGGCCGGATCGTGGTGGACTCTTTTGCCGAGCTGGACTGTCTCGACGAGCTGCACCGTGCCGATGGGGCAGTGCCGCGGGTTCTGCTGCGAGTCACTCCGGGTGTCCGGGCCGAGACGCACGAGTACATCTCGACCGGACAAGCCGACTCCAAATTCGGTTTCGGTATCGGCCAAGGCGTCGCGATTGCAGCCGTTGAACGTGCAGCCGAGATGTCGTCGATCGAGCTCGCGGGCATCCACTGTCATATCGGCAGCCAGGTGTTCCGCGTGGAGAGTCTGGCCCGCGCGCTCGATGTCGTCGCCGAGTTCGCAGCACCGTTATTCGGTGATGCTGGCCCGGCCGCCGGCCGCCTTGAAGAGCTGTCGATCGGCGGCGGACTCGGCATTGCGTACGTCGAATCAGAGCAGGCGCCCACCATCACCGAGTGGGGCGCGACGCTGCGTGAGCGCTGGCGGTTGCTCAGCAAGCTCTACGGTTTCGAAGCCCGTCTGGTGGCCGAGCCCGGACGTGCCATCGCGGCTGCGGCTGCGGTGACGCTCTACACGGTGGGCAGCATCAAGGCGGTGCCGGGCGTGCGGACTTATGTCGCCGTCGACGGCGGCTACGGCGACAACCCGCGCCCGATGCTCTACGGCAGCGACTACACGGCGTTCATGCCGGCCCGTGCCGGCGAGCCCCGTCCCGATCGGGTGCGTCTGGTGGGCAAGCACTGCGAATCGGGTGATGTGATCGTCCGGTCTGCCCCGGTGCCTGCAGGGCTGGCCGCTGGCGACCTTGTCGCCACACCGGTGACCGGCGCCTACGGCTACTCGATGGGCGCGCCCTACAACCGCATCGGTCGCCCGGCTGTGGTGTTCGTGGCCGACGGCGAGGCTCGTCTGGTGATCCGCCGCGAGACCATCGACGACATGCTCACCCTCGACGTTCTCTGAGAACCGCCGGTCTCTGCACGACGTCGTCCGGCTGAGCGTCGCCGAAAACGCTGCGGGTGTGCGGGCGTGCTGGCGGTACCGTTTCGGCCGTGCCTGAAGCTGTTGCCGAGCCTGCGCCCTCCTTTGCCGCTCATACGGGTGAGCCGCGGCCGCCGCGCGTCGGCATCCTGGGCTGTGGAAACGTCGGTGCCGCGCTCGTTGCGATCCTGCGGCGCGACGCAGCGCATCTGGCAAGCCGCACCGGATTGGACTTCGAAGTCACCCGGGTCGCCGTCCGCAATCTCAGTGCTGAGCGAACGGTAGAGCTGCCGTCGGGTGTGCTGACCCGCGACAGCGAGTCGCTTGTCGTGGCCGACGATGTAGACGTCGTCGTGGAAGCGATGGGCGGCATCGAGCCGGCCCGACACTTGGTTGCAGCTGCGCTCGGTGCGGGCAAGCCGGTCGTGACTGCCAACAAGGAACTCATCGCCAACGTCGGGGAGGAGCTGTTCGCACTGGCTGCCGCCAAGGGCGTCGACTTGGCGTTCGAGGCGGCTGTGGCAGGCGGCATCCCGCTCATCGGCGTGCTGCGCAACTCGCTCATCGGCGAACGCATCACCCGGGTGATGGGCATTGTGAACGGCACGACGAACTACATCCTCACCCGCATGACCGAGGACGGGGCCGACTACGCCGACGTACTGGGTGAGGCACAGCGACTGGGCTATGCCGAAGCCGATCCGACCGCTGACGTGGAGGGGTTCGACGCGGGTGCCAAGGCGGCGATCCTGGCCATGACGGCCTTCGGCGCCAAAGTGGTGGCTGGCGATGTTCACCAGGAGGGCATCAGCGGCATCGGCAAGGGCGACATTGCGGCAGCCGCCCGGATGGGCCACGTCATCAAGCTGCTCGCCGTGGCCGAGCGTCAGAACGGCGAGATTGCCGTCCGAGTGCACCCGGCGATGGTGCCCATCGACCACCCGCTGGCCTCGGTGCGCGATGCCTTCAACGCAGTGTTCCTGGAGGGTGAGGCTGTCGAGGACCTGATGCTGTACGGGCGCGGTGCAGGCGGTTTCCCGACTGCCAGCGCAATGCTGGGCGACCTCATCACCGTGTCACAGAATCTCCGCCGGGGAGTGTGCGACGGGTTCGGCCCGTTGAGCGCAGCGCGGCTGCGGCCAATTGACGAGACCTACACCGCCTACCACCTTCAATTCGATGTAACCGACAAGCCAGGCGTACTGGCCGCGGTGGCGGGCGTGTTCGGCGAGCACGGTGTGTCGATCCGCTCGGTCGAGCAGACCACCCGGGCCGGGGCGGCCGACGACATCGCTCATCTGGAATTCATCACGCATCGCGCCCGCGAAGCCGACGTGGCCTCCACGCTGCGGGACGTGCGCGAGCTCGACGCAGTACGGCGCATCGGCAACGCGATCCGGGTGATCGGCGAGTAGTCGCCGGGACCGGCCGACGGCACCATGCACTACCTGAGCACCCGGGGCGACGCCCCGGTCTTGGACTTCGGCGATGTGCTGCTCGAAGGCTTGGCCGCCGACGGCGGGCTGTATGTGCCTCGTGAGTTCCCCGCGCTCAGCGTGAGCGATCTGCGGGACTTCGCCGGGCTCGAGTACCACGAGGTGGCAACCCGGGTGCTGGCCCCGTTCGTGGCGCCGTCGCTGAGCGTCGACGACCTGGCGCCGCTCACCCAGGACGCCTACTCGACGTTCACCCACTCCGATGTCGTTCCGCTCAGCGCGCTGACAGGTGGTGAGCACTTAGTGGAGCTGTTCTGGGGGCCGACGCTGTCGTTCAAGGACGTGGCTCTGCAACTGCTGGGCAGGCTGTTCGAGCACGAGCTGGCCCGGCGCGGCAGCTTCATGACTGTCGTGGGAGCCACCTCGGGAGACACCGGGTCTGCCGCGATCGAAGCATGCCGGGACCGGGCGGGCATCGAACTGGTGATGCTGCACCCCGCTGGCCGGGTCACCGAGATCCAGCGACGTCAGATGACCACGGTAGATAGCCCGAACATCCACAACGTGGCCGTCGACGGCACGTTCGACGACTGCCAGGACTTGGTGAAGGCGCTGTTCGCCGATCGGCCGTTTCGCGAGCGGATGCGGCTGGGTGCGGTGAACAGCATCAACTGGGCGCGCGTTGCGGCGCAGACCGTTTACTACGTGACGACCGCTGTCAGACTGGGCGCTCCCGAGCAGGCCGTCTCGTTCTGTGTGCCGACCGGCAACTTCGGCAACCTGCTCGCAGGCGATGTGGCCCGACGCATGGGCGTGCCCATCGACCGGCTGGTGGTTGCCACCAACCACAACGACATCCTGGCTCGTACCTACCGCACCGGCGAGATGGCCATGTCCGAGGTCCGTCCCTCCACCAGCCCGGCGATGGACATCCAGGTGTCGAGCAACTTCGAGCGGCTGCTGTTCGAGCTGGGGGACCGGCGAGGTGCTGCGCTGGCTGCCGACATGGCCCGCTTTCGGGCCGAGAACTCGCTCGCACTGGCGCCTGAGGCGCTGGCAGGCCTGCGTGCAGGCTTCGACGCCGGCTCGGCGAGCGAGGACGAGGTCTCGGCCACCATCGCAGCAGTGAACGAGATCGACGAGCGGCTCATCGATCCCCACACGGCGGTAGCACTGACCGTCGCGCGCCGAGATGCTCCTGCTGGCGGCTGGACCACACCGGTCGCCGTGATGTCCACCGCGCACCCCGCCAAGTTCGGTGAAGCAGTACTCGAGGCAACCGGTCGCCAACCCGAGCTCGCCCCGCCGCTGGCGAGCCTCGCAAACCGGGAGGAGCACCTCACCGCGCTCCCGAACGACCTCGCCACCCTCCGTGATTTCGTCAGGTCTGCCGTGCAGTAGTGGCGTCGGTTGGGTGGCGGTAGCGTCGGCGCTGATCGACGGTTCCCCAGTGCAGAGTGTGCTCAGTGCAGGGTTCGCCCGGGCGTCGCGGGACCGGATCGCTGGGTCGGGCGACAAGGCCTGTCGCAGGAAACACAGACTCACTTCGCTCACCCGTCGGGAGCGGTGAGAACAGGCGGGAGCTTGCGAGGTAGCCATGTCAGACATGCCGGATCGTGCCTTGCTGGAATCCAAGGAGCGAGATGAACTGCTGCAGATCGCCGCAGCGCTCGGCGTCGAGGTAGCGCCCCGCGCCCGCAAGAACACCATCATCGGCGCGATCTTGGCTCCGGAGGGCGAGGTGGGCACCGGCAAGGAAGCGAGCGACGGCTCCGCTGAAGCCGACGCCGCGTCGGACGCTCCGGCGGTCACCAAGCGCACGCGTACACCAGCACCGCCAGCCGATGCCGCCCCTGCAATCGGTGCCGATGTCCCAGCAGAACAGCCGGCCGCGGCGAGCGACCCGGGTGCGTCAACCGAGAGTGCCGCCCAAGCGGAGGGGGAGGCTGGCGAAGCAGCCGACTCCGGGACGGCTGCGCCCGACGCTCCGGTAGCCGAGGAAGGCAACCGACGGAGCCGCCGGCGCGGTCGAGGGCGCGACGACACCCAGATCGTCGGCGAGACCGTGCACTGCGACGGCCTGCTCGACTTGCGCGACGAGGGCTACGGCTTCCTGCGTACGAACGGCCCGCTGCCGTCGGCCGACGACGTCTACGTAGCAGCCCGCCAGGTGCGCCAGTACGACCTGCGCCGCGGCGACCGGATCACCGGTGTCAGCCGCCCGGCCGCCCGCAGCGAGCGCAACCCTGCGCTGCTGCGCCTCGACACGCTCCATGGCGAGCCGCCGCCCGAGCAGCCTGAACGACCGCTGTTCGACGACCTCACGCCGGTGCTGCCCACCGAGGCTTTGCCGCTCGGCGGCGAGCAGAGCGCTGGTGCCCTCGCAGCCATCGACCGTCTCTCGTTGATCGGGCTCGGCTCTCGCGGCTTGCTGACCGCGAGCGGGACGCGGTCGGCATCTCCGCTGATCGCGTCCATGGCCGCTGCGGTCGGCGATGAGCATCCCGACATTCACCTGATTGTCCTGCTCATCGCGGAGCGGCCCGAAGACGTCACCGACATGACGCGCCGGCTCGAGACGTCCGGCGAGGTATTGGCATCGACCTTTGATCGTCCTCCCGAGGAGCACCTCGCGGTGGCCGAGCTCACGCTGGAGCGCACGAAGCGCATGGCAGAGGCCGGAGCCGACGTGGTCATACTCTTCGACGGCCTGACCCGGCTTGCACGTGCATACGCGGCCGGTGGCAACGGGAGACACCAGCCAGCCGACGCTGTGGGTGCGGCCATCACCTCGACGCTGAGATTCTTCGGCGGTGCGCGCAACCTGGAAGACGCGGGTTCCATCACGATGGTGGCGACCACGCGTACCTCGACGGGCAACCAGGTCGACGACCTCGTGGCGGCACGGTTGCGAGAGGCAGCGAACCTGGAGATTGCGCTCGGCGAGGGCCTGCCCGGCGTCGCGGAACTGGACGCCGGCGAGGTTTCCCTCGACGGCGACCGCAGCTTCAGCCTCGGCGACCACCGCTGACCGACTCGTCGTAACGGCCAAGAATCCTTAGGCTGATGAGCCCCGAGCCTTCGAATCAGGAATCACGATGAAGAGCGACATCCATCCGAACTACCGGCCCGTGGTCTTCCGGGATGCCAGCGCCGACTTTGCCTTCCTGACGCAGTCCACCATCGAGACCAGCGACACGATCGAATGGACAGACGGCAACACGTACCCGCTGGCCAACGTTGAACTGTCCAGCGCCAGCCATCCCTTCTTCACTGGCCAGATGAAGATCGTGGACACGGCGGGTCGGGTGGAACGCTTCGAGCGCCGCTACGGCCAGCGCAAGCGGCGGAGCTGACAACGTCGGGGCACGGCGTGGCCCCAGGGCGCGGCGAGCATCCTGCGCGAGCGAGCGCCGCCACATGGCAACTCGTGATCTTCGGCATCCGCTATGACGCTTGACGCTGATCGCATCCGAGCACTCCACGCCGCGAAGCTGCGAGCCTTGGCGAGTTCGGCACTCGGCGCGGAGCTCACCGACGTCTCGGGTACAGATGACGGCGCACTGGCCGTTGCCGCCGAGCCTCGCCCCGCAGTGGTGTGTCTTGCCCAGGAGCGAGCCGAGCGGGCGCTGGGCGGAGCATTGGCGCTGGCCGAGCGCACCGGTTGCGATGACGTGCACGTCTTTGCCGACGATCACAGCGGTGTGCTCGCTCGACGTGCGGCCTGCTTCAAGCCAGCGCCCACGGTCTGGGGCATCGAAGGCGCGAGCGCGACGGCCGCAGAACCGGCGCCGCGCCCGGTCGAACCCGCGCCGCCGCGTGTGCCCGAATTGGTTGCGCTGCTGGGCAGTGCCGGAGTCGAGGTGGTCGTGGAACACGGCGTGATCACCGGCGAGGTGGAGGGTCTCGAGGTAGCCCGCATCGTCGCAGCAGCGCCTGTCGGCGCGGAAGCGGGACACAGCGACGAAGGCGATGCCGACGGTGCCTCCGACAGGTGGCAGATCGAGGCAGGCGTGGGCGCCCACGATCGCGAGGCGTTCTCCCTGCTGCACGCCGATGAGCCGACGCCTGAAGCCATCCGCCGCGTGGCCGAAGTGGTGCGTACACACCGCTCGCCAGGCGCATCACCGCATCCGCTCAACCGGATGGGTGCGGCTCGCTGGCTGCGCTCGCTGCTCATCCGCCAGCCAGAACTTGTCGCCGCGGGCCGCTTGCGAGCCGCCTCGCCGCCAGTGCCACGAGGCGGTCCGAAGGACCCGGCCCCGGCGGTGGCGTACGGCCTGACACCCGACGGCCGCCGTCTGATCGTGGTGGTCTGCGTCGGCATCGACCTCGACGTAGTGCCCTTCGCAGCAGACGCGCGGCTGTTCCTCGATCCCGACGCCGAATTGACCATTGCGCTGCCCCGACGCGACGCACATGACGTCATCAGGGCCATAGCTGCAAGGCTGGACAGTCCTGCCCGGATCGTCGAGATCGACGACGAATGGCGCACGCTGTCCACCGCGGGCGCCTGATCCGGCCCGAAACCCCCCAGTTAGCCTGAACGCGTGTCGGGCGCCTTGGAATCCCTGCGGCTTGACGCGCTGGAAGCCGAACGAGCCGAACTCGAACGGAAGCTCGGCGAGGGCGCCGCTTCGGGCGACCGCGCCCAGTTCGCGGAGCTCGGTCGGCGGCTCGCGCGTATCGGCGAGATCATCGACGTGGCTCACGAAGCCGGCCAAGCCCAAGCTGATGCGACGGCCGCCAAGGACCTCTTCGACGCAAGCGACGGCGACGACGCGGTCGATGCCGCCGAGATGCTCGACGCGGCCATCGCGCGGGCAGCAGAGCTCGACGAGCGACTCAAGGTGCTGCTGCTGCCGCAGGATCCCAACGACGAGCGCGATGTCATCGTGGAGATCCAAGGTGCCGAGGGCGGCGAGGAAGCCAACATCTGGGCACGCGATCTCTTCGAGATGTACCGGGCGTATGCGTCGGCGCAGTCCGGCTGGTCGCTGGAGCTGCTTGGCAGCCAGGACAGCGACATGGGCGGGTTCACCAATGTGGCCTTTGCTGTACGCGGCCGTGACGTGTGGCGGTCGCTGAAGCATGAAGGGGGACCGCACCGGGTGCAGCGCGTGCCGGTCACTGAGTCCCAAGGCCGCGTCCACACGTCATCCGCGACCGTCAGCGTGCTCCCCGAAGCCGAGGAGGTCGACATCGAGATCGATCCCAACGATCTGGTCATCGACACGTTCCGCTCGTCGGGGCCGGGCGGCCAGTCGGTGAACACGACTGACTCCGCGGTGCGGATCACCCACAAGCCCACCGGGGTCGTGGTGTCGATGCAGGACGAGAAGAGCCAGCTGCAGAACCGCGCAAAAGCCATGCGCGTGCTGCGCGCCCGGCTGCTGCAACTGCAGCAAGAGTCTCACGCTGCCGAGGTTGCGGCCCACAAGCGAGACCAGGTCCGCGGCGGCGGCCGATCCGAGAAGATCCGCACCTACAACTTCAAGGAGAACCGCGTCACCGACCATCGTGTCGGGCTCACGATCTACAAGCTCGATCGGGTGCTCGCCGGCGAGCTGGACGAGATCATCGACGCCCTCGCGGGTGCGGAACGCGCCGAGCAGCTCGCCGCTGCGGTTGCCGACGGCGGCGGGTGAGCCGACCGGATCCGGCAGCAGGCTCGATCATGGCCAGCAAGGACGGACTGACGCTGGGCGATCTGTACCGGGGGCTGCGCGAGCAGTTCGCCGCAGCCGGCGTGCCCGAGCCCGAAGTGAGCGCGCGCCGCATCGCGGCGGAGGCCAGCGGAACCAGCGCGGCCGAGACTGCGCTGGCACCGCAGACGCCGATGACCGTGCGGATGGTGGCGCACGCCGACGCCATGGCGGCACGGAGGGTCGCGGGCGAGCCGCTGCAGTACGTACTCGGCAGATGGGCATTTCGCGAACTCGACCTGGCGACTGATCGGAGAGCGCTCATCCCTCGTCCCGAGACGGAGGTGGTTGCGGGCATCGCGATCGACTGGCTCCACGGCACATCCCGAAACCGCCATCCCGCCGGACTGAGCGTCGCCGATCTCGGCACCGGCTGCGGCGCCATCGCCTTGTCGATTGCGCACGAGGTTCCCCAAGCCCGGGTGTTCGCCACCGACAATTCGGCCGACGCGCTGGCGCTGGCCGCAGCCAACCTGGCCGGTCTGGGAAACGCGGCGACCCGGGTCTCGCTGCATCACGGGAACTGGCTCGACGCGCTCGCGGGCGTCCAACTGACCACCCCGCGGGAGTCCCGCGAGACAAGTGCTGTCTCGGAGGGTGAGAACGAATCCGCCGAGCAGAACATCGCCGCTGCCGTGACGGGACTGCATGGGCGACTCGATGTGATTGTGGCAAACCCGCCCTATGTCGCCGACGGCGATGCCTTGCCCGCCGAGGTACGCGACTGGGAGCCGCACGGAGCCCTGTATGCGGGGGCTGACGGGCTCGGCGCGCTGCGCACGATTGTGCGTGAGGCCCGCGGCTGGCTCGCGCCCGGCGGCCTCCTCGTGCTGGAGATCGGTTCAGAACAGGGAAACGCAGCCGTTGCTCTGGCCGAGGCCCGTGGCTACGCAGACGTGCGCATCGAACCCGACCTTGCCGGCCGTGACCGGGTTCTCGTGGCGACCCGCCCACGATCTGAACCCGACAACGTCGCCATCGGTCAGGCCATTGAACGGCTGCACGAAGGACGCTTCGTGGTGGCGCCCACCGACACGCTGTGCGGGATCATGGCCCGCTACGCGGACGCCGATGCGGTGGCCCGTGTGTGCGAGGCCAAGGATCGTCCCCGCAGCGAGCCCATGCCGATCCTGGTGTCAGGAATCTCCCAGGCTGACGAACTGGTGGAGTTCTCGCCGCGAGCGCGGGCGCTCGCCGAGCGCCACTGGCCCGGAGGGCTGACACTGGTAGCCAGGCGCAGGGGCGGGCCGGATCCACTTCACGGCCGCGAGACCTTGGGTGTGCGGGCGCCGGCGGTGGGCTGGCTGCGCTGGCTTATCGATGAGACAGGACCGGTCACCGGCACCAGTGCCAACCGCCACGGCGTCGAGACCCCGGCCAGAGCTGACGACGCCGCAGCGAGCCTCGCGGTGCCGCCTGTCGCCGGAGCCGTGATCGCGGGAACCGCGCCCGGAGGCGTCGCATCGACGGTGGTGGATGTGACCGGCGACCAGCCCGTCGTGCTGCGCGAGGGAGCGATTGCGGCCGACTCGCTCGGATTTCCCGATTTTTTCGCTGAATCTGGCACCTGAGCGGCGGCGACCGCTGCGAGACTGACGCCGTGGCCCAGGGCAATTCCTCCACCCCGAACGAAGCCGTCATCGCGCTCGCGGCAGACCATGCCGGCTGGGAACTGAAAGATCGCTTGGCACAGCACCTCCGCGACGGCGGCTACGACGTCGTCGATCTGGGCACGAGCGGCCCCGAATCGGTCGACTACCCCGATTTCGGGGAAGCCGTCGGCAAGGCAGTGGCGAGCCGCACCGCAGACCTGGGCGTGGCTGTGTGCGGCAGCGGCATCGGCATCGCGATGGCCGCGGGCAAGGTGGCCGGCATCCGTGCGGCGACGGTGCACGACGAGACTTCGGCCCGGCTGGCCCGCGAGCACAACGACGCCAACGTGATCTGTCTCGGCGCCCGCCTCGTCGATCACCGTGAGGCCGTGGCCGCACTCGACGCGTACCTCACAGCGTCGTTCGAGGGCGGACGCCATCAGCGACGGGTGGACAAGATCGACGCGCTCGGCCGGCGCTGAAATCGCTTCGGCGATCGAGGGGGCACTGAGGCACCCCGCACACCCAACGGGCACCGCAAGGAGGCACAGCCTGATGACCCGAACGCACCCCACAGCAGCGAGCTGGGCACCGCTCGGCGATCCCGAGATCGACGCAGTGCTGGCCGCCGAGCTCGAACGCCAGATGACGACCATCCAGCTCATCGCTTCGGAGAACTTCGCCTCGCCCGCCGTCATGGCCGCGACCGGCAGCGTGCTCACCAACAAGTACAGCGAGGGCTATCCGCGCCGTCGCTACTACGGCGGCAATGCCAATGCCGACACCGCCGAGCAGCTCGCCATCGACCGGGTGAAGGCGCTGTTCGGCGCCGAGCACGCCAACGTGCAGCCCCACTCGGGATCGCAGGCCAACGCTGCGGTGTACCTCGCACTGCTCGACATCGGCGACACGGTGATGGGCATGAGCCTGGACCACGGCGGTCACCTCACGCACGGGTCCCCGGTGAATGCGAGCGGCAAGCTCTACAACTTCGTCAGCTACGGCCTGACGCGCAGCGACGAGCGCATCGACTACGAGGCCATGGCCGAGCTGGCCCGTGAGCACCGTCCCAAGCTGATCGTGGCAGGCGCCACGGCGTATCCGCGCCGCATCGACCCGGCGCCGTTCCGCGAGATCTGCGACGAGATCGGCGCAGTGTTCATGTTCGACGCAGCGCACATCGCCGGACTCATCGTGGGCGGCGTGCACCCGAACCCGGTCCCGTTCGCCGACATTGTCACGTTCACCACGCACAAGACCATGCGCGGTCCACGCGGCGGGACCATCCTGTGCACCCAGGACTACGCCAAGCGCATCGACTCAGCCGTGTTCCCCGGCAGCCAGGGCGGACCGCTCGATCATGCGGTTGCGGCCAAGGCGGTGGGGTTCGCCGAAGCGGCACGCCATGAGTTCGCCGCCTACCAGGCGCGCATCGTCGAGAACGCGGCTGCGTTAGCGGACTCGCTCGGCACGCACGGCTTCCGGCTGGTGTCGGGCGGCACTGACAACCACCTGCTGCTGATCGACCTGCGCACCTTCGACGCTGATCTGACGGGCAAAGTGGCACAAGAGGCACTCGACGCCGCCGGCATCACGCTGAACCGCAACGCCATCCCCGATGATCCCCGCTCGCCGTTCGTCACCAGCGGCCTGCGCATGGGCACGCCGTCGGTCACCACTCAGGGAATGGGGCCGGACGAGATGTCGAAGATCGCCGAATTCACCGCACGAGTGCTGCGTACTCCTGAAGACGAGACCGTCATTGCCCAAGTGCGCGCCGAGGTCGCCGAGCTCTGCGCCGCTCACCCGCCTTACGACAACTGACGCTCGTAGCCTGTGCGCATGGCACGAGGCCCCGCCGGCAGCAACGGCAGCGAAGACGGTCTGGCCAAGGCCATCGAGATTGCGTTGACCCTAGGCATATTCGTAGTGGCGGGGCTCGGGCTGGACTACTGGTTGGGCACCGCACCTTGGTTCGTGCTGAGCTTCGGCACGGTTGCGTTCATCGTGAAGTTCATTGTCGAGTGGTACCGCTACCGCGAGCGCATGCAGGTCCATGAGCAGGAGATGGCCTCGAACCGTCCTTCCGAGCAGCGCGGCATCGACCGCGCCACTGGCTTCGACGAGCCGGCATCGCTGCCGACCGGTGTGTCGTTGGATGCCGACGCCGACTCATCCGCGTGAGCTCCGACCGCGACGAACGCTCTCCTGAGCGCGACCTCGCGTTCGACATGGCGCGGCGGAGTCTGTGGGTGTTCCCCGCCTGGGTTGTCGCCAGCGGATTCATTTGGGGAATGGGCGGGGCGCTGTCGGCAGCACTCGGCTATGCGCTGGTCATCGGCAATCTCGCGGCGGCTGCGGCGCTGATGGCATGGGGTGCGCGTACCTCGCCGGTCGCGCTTATGGGGGCCACCCTGGGCGGCTTCATCGCGCGGCTCGCAGTGCTCGCCGGCATCGTTCTCGCCGTCGCTCAGCTCGAGTTCTTCGAGCCTGTGCCCATCGCGATCACCATCGTCGCGAGCCATCTCGGTCTGCTTGTGTGGGAGATCCGCTATGTTTCCCTGCGGCTCGCAGCCCCAGGCCTCGATCTCCCACGTCCCGGCAAGGAGCAGAAGTGAACCTGCTAGCGCTGACCTTCCCTGACATCGGGCACCTCTTGGAGTGGCCGGGCCTCTTCGGGCACGACCCAGCGACGGGCACGAACGAGTGGTACGCGCTCAACAAGGTCGGCATCATCTACCTGTTCGCCTTGGTGGCGACAGTGGCGATGTTCGTGATGGCCAAGCGTCGTTACGCACAGGCGGAAGTCATCACTGCCCCCCGCGGCATCCAGACGGTGGCAGAGACCTCGGTGCAGTTCATCCGAGAGAACATCATCATGCAGACCATCGGACCGGACGGTTTGCGATACCTGCCGTTCTTGCTCACGATGTTCTTCTTCATCCTTTTCTCGAACATCACCGAGGTTGTGCCGCTCATTCACTTCCCGGGCAACGCTCGCATGGCGATGCCCGTCGTGCTCGCACTGCTGGTGTGGGTGATCTACAACACGATTGGCATCAAGCACCACGGGTTCTTCGGCTACCTGAAGAACGTCTGCATTCCACCCGGCGTGCCCAAGGCGTTGCTGATCATTGTCTTGCCCATCGAGTTCATATCCACAATCGTCGTGCGGCCGTTCTCGCTGGCGGTGCGACTCTTCGCCAACATGCTTGCCGGCCACCTGTTGCTGGTGACGTTCGCTGTGCTGTCTCACACCGTGTTCTGGCTGGCGATCACCGACGACACGCCCACGTGGCTGGTCATCATCACGCCGGCCCCGTTCCTGATGCTGATAGGTCTCACAGGATTCGAGATCTTGGTGGCATTCCTGCAGGCGTTCATCTTCACCATCCTCACCGCCGTCTATATCGGCGGCTCGCTGCACCCCGAGCACTAGGCCCACCCCCAATCCAGTTCATCCCGTCCCCATCGACCACCGGCCGCACAGTGCCCCGGCGCTCCGGCCCCTGCCCCAAGATCCCGTACAACACAGGAGAAAACGAGTAATGGACTTGCTCGCACAAGCGGACACCGCAGTTGACGGCCTCAAGGCGCTCGGCGCCGGCCTCGGCTATGGCCTCGCGGCCATCGGCCCGGGCGTCGGCATCGGCCTCGTCGTCGGCAACGCCATCACCGCAATGGCTCGCCAGCCAGAATCAGCAGGCATGGTCCGCACGACCATGTTCCTGGGCATCGCGTTCACCGAGGCCTTGGCCCTCATCGGTTTCGTGGTGTTCATCCTGCTCAACTTCACCTAGGAGGCGGCAGTGAACGCACTATCCGGCCTGCTCGCAGCATCCGAGGGCGAGTCGTCCAATCCGATCATCCCCGCATGGTTCGAGGTGATCTGGGGTTCGATCGCGTTCTTCATTCTCCTCTTCGTGATGTGGAAGCTGGCGCTGCCACCGATCAGGCGGGCGATGGAGGCGCGCACCGAGCGCATCCAGGGCGACCTCGACGACGCCGCGACCGCCAAGACCGAGGCCGAGGAGCTGCGTGCGTCCTATGACGCTCGCCTGGCCGAGGCCAACGCGGAAGCGGCACGCATCATCGAGGAAGCGCGCGCGCAGGCCGAGGAGGTCCGCCAGGAGCGGCTCGCGGCCATCGAACCCGAGATCGCCGAGCGACGTGCGCAGGCCGAGGCCGATATCGAGGCCGCTCGCGAACGTGCCATGGCCGAGGTGCGGGCCGACATCACTTCGATCGCGGTAGGCGCCGCCGAGCAGGTAGTGATGGCCAGCATCGATGAGGCGGCGCATGCCCAGTTGATCGAGGACTACATCGAGCGGGTGGGGAACTGAACCATCCCGCCGAGGGTTCCCGCCGTCGCCCGCAGCACCGCGCTGGCTGCAGCGGCAGGCGGCGGACCCCACAGGAGCTGAACTGATGATCAGGATCGACCGATGAGCGAGCGAACCGAGGGCTACGCCGGTGCTGTGGTCGCTATCGCCCAGGCCGAAGACGTGCTCGACCGCGTCACCTCCGAGCTGGCGTCGGTTGGACGGGCTGCAGCGGGCAATGAAGAGTTGCGCCGCGTGCTGTCGGACCGCACGGTGCCAGCGTCACGTCGCGTCGGCATCGTGGAAGACCTGCTGGCTTCGATGGCCTCACCAGTCACGCTGAATGTGGTGGCGATGCTGGTGGGCGCCGGCCGGGGCGGCGACCTCGAGGCCATTGCGGCCGAAGCGTTGGAACTGGCCGCAGCGACGCGAGGCGAGGCTGTGGCCGAAGTCCGCTCGGCTGTCGCGCTGACCGATGAGCAAACTGCCCGGGTGGCCGAAGCGCTGAGCCGTGCCAGCGGCCGCAACGTGACCGTCCATGTCGTAGTGGACACCGAGATCATCGGAGGACTGACCGCCCAGATCGGCGACACAGTCTTCGACGGTTCGGTTCGCACCCGGCTCGACCAGATGAAGGAGCGCCTGTCGTGACCGATCTTTCCATCAACACAGCCGACATCACCTCCGCGATCCGCCGGAATCTCGAAGGATTCGATCCTTCGATCGAATCCGGCACCGTCGGACGCATTCTCGAAGTCGGCGACGGCATCGCCCGTGTCTCGGGCCTGCCCGGCTGCTCGGTGAACGAGATTCTCGAGTTCCAGAGCGGGGATGTGGGCCTGGCACTGAACCTCGACGAGGATTCGATCGGCGCCGTCGTGCTCGGCAGCGTCGAGCACATCGAGGAGGGTCAGGCGGTCCGGGCCACGGGCCGCATCCTGTCGGTCCCCGTGGGCGATGCGGTGCTCGGGCGTGTGGTCAACGCGCTGGGGGAGCCGATCGACGGCCAAGGCGAGATCGCCGGTGCCGTCGAGCGGCGCATGGAGATCCAGGCGCCCGGTGTGATGGGCCGCAAGCCGGTGCACGAGCCGCTGCAGACCGGCATCAAGGCCATCGACTCGATGACCCCGGTTGGCCGAGGACAGCGGGAACTGATCATCGGCGACCGCAAGACCGGCAAGACCTCGGTCGCGGTCGACACCATTTTGAATCAGGCAGGCCTAGGTGTGAAGTGCATCTACGTCGCCATCGGGCAGAAGGGCTCGACGGTGGCGCAGGTAGTCAACACGCTGCGCGAGCGGGGCGCGATGGAATACACGGTGGTGGTCTCGGCGCCTGCGTCTGACCCTGCCCCGTTCAAGTACCTGGCGCCCTATGCCGGATGCGCCATGGGCCAGCACTGGATGGAGACGGGCGACCACGCCCTCATCGTCTATGACGACCTGTCCAAGCAGGCCGAGGCCTACCGCCAGATGTCGCTGCTGCTGCGGCGGCCGCCGGGCCGCGAGGCCTACCCGGGCGACGTCTTCTACCTTCACAGCCGGCTGCTCGAGCGTGCCGCCAAGCTGTCCGATGTCAACGGCGCAGGATCGCTGACGGCGCTGCCGATCATCGAGACCAAGGCGGGCGACGTCTCGGCCTACATCCCGACCAACGTCATCTCGATCACCGACGGCCAGATCTACCTCCAGGACGACCTGTTCAAGTCCGGCGTTCGGCCTGCAGTGGACGTGGGCATCTCGGTGTCTCGAGTGGGATCTGCCGCACAGACCAAGGCGATGAAGAGCGTGGCCGGCACGCTCAAGATCGACCTCGCCCAGTTCCGCGACCTCGAGGCATTCGCCACGTTCGGCTCTGAGCTCGACGCCGTGTCAGCGGCGCAGCTTGGCCGCGGCTACCGCCTCGTGGAGCTGCTCAAGCAGGGGCTCAATTCGCCGATGCCCGTCGAAGAGCAAGTCGTCGTCATCTATGCGGGCACCAACGGCTATGTCGACGGCATTCCCGTCGACGACGTCAACCGGTACGAGGACGAGCTGCTCGCCTACATGGGTACACGGCACAGCGCATTGATGTCCGACATCCGATCGAGTGGCGACGTCGACGGGACAGCGCTGCAGGCTGCCGTTGAGGCCTTCACGGCCCAGTTCGCCACATCCGCCGACGCGGACGGTGGCGACGCCACGGGCTCGGGCGACGACGACGCTGCGAGCGAGGACTGAGCGGGGTCTGAGCACCGATGGCAAGCGGTCAGGAGCGCATTCTTCGGCGTCGTATCAGATCGATCGATGCCACCAAGAAGATCACGCGCGCCATGGAGCTGATCGCGGCATCACGAATCGTCCGTGCGCAGGCACGCGTTCGCGCCGCGCGGCCCTACAGCGACAAGGTGACGGCCGTCATCGCCAACTTGGCATCCGCTGGTGGCGAAGCAGACCACCCGCTCCTGCGCGAGCCCGCTGAGGTCTCCAAGGTCGCTTACGTTGTCATTGCCGCTGACCGCGGCCTGTGCGGTGGCTACAACAACAACGTCTTGCGGGCCACCGAACGGGCCATCGCCGCCGACGCAGCGGAAGGCCGCGACTACGAGCTGGTGCTGTCTGGGCGCAAGGCGCTGGGGTACTTCCGCTTCCGCAACTTCCGCATCGCAGCGGGTTTCGAGGGCTTCAGCGACCAGCCCAGCTACGCGGACGCCCAGCAGGTTGCCGTGGCGGCGACTGAGCTGTTCGAGAACGGCTGCCAGCGGGTCATGCTGGCCTACACCCAGTTCCACTCCATGGGCAATCAGTCGGTCGCCATCGTGCCATTCATGCCGCTCGACGCCGGCGAGTTCGACGATGCAGATGGCGCCGAGAGTTCCTCAGGCGGCCCCGAGGGCGGCTACGAGTTCGAGCCCGAACCCGCCGTCATCCTGGAGCGGCTGCTGCCGCGCTATGCCGAAGCCCGGCTCTACTCGGCGCTGCTCGAAGCCTCGGCGTCAGAGCACGCGGCCCGCCAGCGCGCCATGAAGGCGGCCACCGACAACGCCGAGGAGCTCAAGACCAACCTGACGCGCGTCATGAACCGCGCCCGCCAGGACGCCATCACCACCGAGATCATGGAGATCGTCGGCGGTGCAGAGGCGCTCGCCCAGACCGCCGGCGGCGAAGTCGACCTGCTCTCAGACACCATCGAAGCCCGTACAGCGGACCTGTTCCGCGGCCGTTAGCAATCCAACCAGTCTCCGCTCTGCGCGAGGAGTGACAGCAATGACGATGACCGAAGAGAGAACCACCGACGGCAGCGCCGAGCACGCCGATGGCCGCGTGGTGGCCATTGCCGGGCCGGTTGTCGACGCGGAGTTCCCGCCCGGTGCGATCCCCGAGATCAACACTGCCGTGGAGATGCACGTGGAGCTGGAGGGCCAGCCGGTCACCATCACCGGCGAGGTGGCCCAGCAGATCGGCGACAACCGCGTGCGGATCGTGTCGATGAAGGCCACCGACGGCCTGACCCGCGGCATGACCGTCGTCAACACCGGCCAGGGCATCACGGTGCCTGTGGGCGACGGGGTGCTGGGGCACATCTTCAACGTGCTCGGTCAGCCGCTGGATGGCGCTGAGATCACCAGCGACACCGAGGGCATCGCCGACCGCTGGGAGATCCACCGTCCGGCGCCCGCCTTCGACACTCTCGAGCCGAAGGCCACGATGTTCGAGTCGGGCATCAAGGTGATCGACCTGCTCGAGCCCTACGTGGAGGGCGGCAAGATCGGCCTGTTCGGCGGTGCCGGCGTGGGCAAGACGGTGCTCATCACCGAGATGATCAACCGTGTCGCCTCCCAGCACGGCGGCGTGTCGGTGTTCGCCGGGGTGGGGGAGCGCACCCGCGAGGGCACCGACCTCTATCTCGAGATGGAGGAATCCGGCGTGCTCGAAAAGACGGCGCTCGTCTTCGGGCAGATGGACGAGCCGCCGGGCGTCCGGCTGCGGGTGGCGCTGTCGGCGCTGACGATGGCCGAGTACTTCCGCGACGTGCAGGGCCAGGAGGTGCTGCTGTTCGTCGACAACATCTTCCGTTTCGTGCAGGCGGGCTCAGAGGTGTCCACCCTGCTGGGGCGGATGCCCTCAGCAGTGGGCTACCAGCCCAACCTGGCCGACGAGATGGGCGAGCTGCAGGAGCGCATCACCTCGACGTCGGGTCACTCCATTACGTCGCTGCAGGCCGTGTACGTGCCAGCCGACGACTACACCGATCCGGCGCCGTTCACGACCTTCACGCACCTCGACGCGACCACCGAGCTGAGCCGGCAGATCGCCTCGCTGGGCATCTACCCGGCCGTGGACCCGCTCGCGTCCACCTCCACCATCCTCAGCCCTGAGGTGGTGGGCGACCGGCACTACAACGTGGCGCGGCGCACCCAGGAGATCTTGCAGCGCTACAAGGAGCTGCAAGACATCATCGCCATCCTGGGCCTTGACGAGCTGTCCGAGGAAGACCGCATCACCGTCGACCGGGCGCGCAAGATCCAGCGCTTCCTGAGCCAGCCGTTCTTCGTCGCCGAGGTCTTCACGGGCCTGCCGGGCATCTTCGTGCCGGTCTCGGAGACCATCGAGTCGTTCGAGATGCTGTGCAACGGCGATCTCGACGACCTGCCCGAGCAGGCGTTCCTCAATGTCGGCAATGCCGAGTCGGCGATGGCCAAGGCCCGCGACCTGGCGCAGGCCGGGGCCTGAGCGGCGCAGGCGTCCCGAGACGGACCCGATGAAGGTCGAGCCACATGCAGGTTGAACTCGTCTCGCCTGAGGCCGTGCTGTTCAGCGGCGAGTGCAGCCAGGTGGTGACGCGCACGGTCGACGGCGACATCGCCTTTCTGGACCACCATGCAGCCTTCATCGGCGCGCTCGACATCGGGCAGACCCAGCTCTGGGCATCCGACGGCATCGTGACACTGGCGCTCAACCGCGGCTTCGTCGAAGTCAGCAACAACGTCGTGACCATCCTCAGCGATGCTGCCTACGCAGCCGATGAGATCGACGTCGCTGCTGCACAGGCCGACCTCGAAGCTGCCCAAGCTGCAGTCGCGGCCGACGCTGATGATGACGACGCCAAGGCAGCCGTGGCCTGGGCCGAGACACGCATCGCAGTTGCCAGCGCCGCCTGAGCGCGGTCGCCGCACTGGCCCGGCAGACGCCAACTGCGGAGTTGGCTCAGCCGCCCAGGTGGCGCAGCTCGGTGGGGCTGTCGACGGCGCGGTAGTAGCAGCCCGGCCGGGAGTTGCCGTCGGCGTCGCGGGTGTGGCAAGCGCCGCCCCCGTCGCGCCGCACCCGGTACAGCAGCGAGTTCTGTTCGCAGTTCACACGCACCTCGACAAGCGAGAGCGTGTCGCCTGAGGTGGCGCCCTTGTGCCAGATCTCGTTGCGGGATGTGGAATAGAGCACAGCGCTGCGTCGCTCGAACGTGAGCCGCAGCGCTTCCTCGTTGGCATAGCCGATGAACAGCACGTCCTCGCTGTCGGCGTCCTGCAGCACCACGGGCACGACTTGGTGGCCGTCACGGCCGATCTGGGCCACCTTGCCGAAGTCGATGCGGGCGACTGTGCCCTCTTCGAGCTCGTTGTCTTCAGCCATGGCTCAGGTGAAGTCGACCGCGGCGTAGGCGCTGAGCTTGTCGATGTCGTGTGTGGCCTTGATGTGGCGCACGGTGCCGCTGCGGGAGCGCATCACGAGGGAGTCGGTGGTGGCGCGATGCGCTGTGAACTTCACGCCGTGCAGCAACTCGCCGTCGGTGATGCCGGTGGCAGCAAAGAAGACATCGTCGGACTGGACGAGATCGTCGATGTGCAGCACCCGGTCGAGGTCGTAGCCGGCGGCAACGGCCGCTTGGCGCTCATGGTCGTTGCGGGGCCACAGGCGGCCCTGCAGCTCGCCGCCGAGGCACTTCAGCGCCGCTGCCGAGATGATGCCTTCGGGGGTGCCGCCGATGCCGCACAAGACGTCAGTCGAGTCGCTCGCAGCTGCGGAGATGGCACCGGCCACATCGCCGTCGGGAATGAGCCTGATGCGAGCGCCGGTCTCGCGGATCTCCCCGATCAGCTCGGAGTGGCGGTCGCGGTCGAGCACCACAGCGGTGAGGTCGCGCAAACCCTGGCCGGTGGCCTCCGCGATAGCTCGCAGATTCTCCGCGGGCGACCGGTTCAGATCCACCACGCCTTTGGCATCGGGGCCGACAGCGATCTTCTCCATGTAGACGCACGGACCGGGATCCAGCATGGTGCCGCGCGGCGAGACGGCG
The DNA here is from genome assembly GCA_009843525.1 of Acidimicrobiales bacterium. Taxonomy (GTDB): domain Bacteria; phylum Actinomycetota; class Acidimicrobiia; order Acidimicrobiales; family Poriferisodalaceae; genus Poriferisodalis; species Poriferisodalis multihospitum. The sequence continues at coordinate 58,647 of VYDH01000003.1, forward strand.
ATCACCGCTATGGCATTGCCCCTGCCCAGCGAGGTCAGCGTGGTGCCGTCGATCGGGTCCACCGCAACATCAGTCAGCGCCCCGGTGCCGTCGCCGATCAGCTCGCCGTTGAACAGCATCGGCGCTTCGTCCTTCTCGCCCTCGCCGATCACGACGATGCCGTCCATGGGCACGGTGGACAGCACGACCCGCATGGCGTCCACCGCGGCGCCGTCAGCGCCGTCTTTGTCGCCGCGGCCCATCCAGCGTGATGCAGCCATGGCCGCTGCCTCGGTGGTGCGCACAAGTTCGAGTGCCAGGTTGCGATCGGGCGCCTGACGGCTGAGATCCGGACCGCCGACGCGACCTCGATCGCTGCGGAACCTGCGATTGTCATTCATTGCCGCCGACCCTAGAGGATGCACGGAGAGATGAGCCTTCTGATTAGGCGTCCTGTGCATCCCGCTCTTGTTCCCCATGCTCATGCGATTGGGCTCACGAGCCGCTCGGGCCACGGCTTCGCCTCTGGCGATAGCTTCGCCTTGGTGACCAGCGCCTCGACCTCGACAGCATGCGCTGATCTGGCTGTCGTGGGGGCGGGCATCATCGGCTTGGCCACGGCGCACAGGTATCTGGCTGACCATCCGGGCCGCCGGGTGGTGATCTGTGAGGCCGAGGAGCGGCCGGCGCTGCACCAGACCGGTCGCAACTCTGGTGTGCTGCACTCAGGCGTGTACTACCGGCCGGGATCAGCCAAGGCCTCGCTGGCGGTTGCCGGGCGCAGCTCGATGGTCGAGTTCTGCCGGAAGCGGGGCATTGCGCACGAGGTGTGCGGCAAGGTCATCGTGGCGGCGGACAGCTCCGAGCAGGAGCGGCTGGCAGCGCTCGCTGAGCGTGCCGCCAGCAATGGCGTTCCCGCGGAACTGATCGACTCCCGCCGCCTCGCTGAGCTCGAGCCCTATTGCGCCGGCGTGGAGGCGCTGTTTGTCCCCAGCACCGGGATTGTCGATTACAGCGCGGTGTGCCGCGCGCTGATCGACGAGATCACCGCTGCCGGAGGCGAGATGCGGACGGGTGCCGCGGTTGTCGCGCTCGCGCCGGGCGCGGATCGTGTCCGGATCACCACGACCTCCGGCGACCTAGAAGCGACGTGGCTTGTGAACTGTGCGGGGCTGCGGTGCGACCAGGTGGCGGAGCTCGCCGGTGCGGCGGGTGGTTACCGGATCGTCCCGTTCCGCGGCGAGTACTACGAGTTGGTGCCCGAGCGCTCGCACCTCGTCAACAACCTGATCTACCCGGTGCCCGATCCCAGCTTCCCGTTCCTCGGGGTGCACCTGACCCGCATGGTCGACGGCACGATCCACGCCGGCCCCAACGCGGTGCTTGCACTGGCTCGCGAGGGCTACGGCTGGGGCGACATCAGCAGGGCGCAGCTGCGTGAGCACATCACCAACCGCGGCCTGTGGAGACTCGCCCGGCGCTACTGGCGCACCGGAGCCGGCGAGGTGTGGCGCTCGCTGAACAAGGCAGCGTTCACCCGGGCGCTGCAGCGGCTCGTGCCCGACATCGAAGCCGACGATCTCGTGCCGTCGCCCGCCGGCGTGCGTGCCCAGGCCATGGATCCCGCCGGCGAGCTCGAGGACGATTTCGCCATCACGGTCGCCAGCCGCAGTACCCACGTGCTGAACGCCCCGAGTCCTGCGGCCACCTCGAGCCTGGAGATCGCCAAGATGATCGTCGATCGGATCGACGGCTGAATCGAATCGCTGCTCGCCGCCGTGCTCAGCTTCCGAGCGTGTCGAGCCAGTTGCCGACGTGTTCGACGACCGCCCGACGCGCGGCGACCGAATTGGGATCGTGCCGGGCACCGTCGATGAAACGGAGCGCGACCGGACCCTGGATGGCCCGGGTGTGCTCGCCCAGCTCGTCGGGAGTGGCGAACGGGTCACGCGTGCCCGAGACGAACAGGCAAGGCACCCTGATCAGCGCGAAGTGCTCGGTGCGGAGGCGCTCGGGCCGTTCGGGCGGGTGCAGCGGGTAGCTGAGCAGCACGAGCCCCGCGGCGCGGGCACCGTCGGCCACGGCCATCGAGCAGACACGGCCGCCGAACGACCGGCCGCCAATCACCAGGCCATCCGGCGACACGCCCAACTCGGCGGCAATCTGGGGCAGATCGCCCACCAATTCGGCGGCGACGCTCGGGGCGCGCGGCGGTGCCCGCCTCCCGGCTCGCCGGTACGCAAAGTCGTGCCGGCGCACCGGCAGGCGGCCAGACAGCGCATCTTCGATGTCGATGAGCGCGCGATGATCGACGCCGCCCCCGGCGCCTGGCGTCAGCAGGAGTGCTTCGGCAGCGCGCATCGCAACCCCATCATGACCGGGCGCAGTCTCGCCGGCCTCGTTCAGAAGTCATGCGACCATGGGCCCTCGGGATCTGCTGCGGCATCGGCGGGGTGCAGCTCTTCGAGTTCCTGCCCGCTGCGCTCGGTCAGCCACAGCACGGCGACGGCGGCGGCCACCAGCGGCCCCACCCACAGCAGCGCGATCACATCGCCGAAGCTGCCCCAAGCGGTGCGCAGCGCGCCCGCGACGAGCACGCCGATGGCAGCGCCGACGACGCCCATGGCACCCGTGATGGTTGCGGCGCGCGCTCGCAGGGCAGTCGGGAACAGCTCGCCGCGGTACACGCCGAGCGCCGGCAACAATCCGGCCGACAGCATTGCCCCGACGAGGCCCGCGAGCCACAGCGTGGCGCCGGACACGTTGAACAGTGCCACCAGAGAGCCAAGCCCGAGCACTGAAGCGACGGCGAGGATGATGCGGCGCCCACGGGAGTCGGCAAGTCTGCCTGCGGCATAGACGGCGAGACCGGCGGGCGTCGCAGTACCCAGCACGAACAGCGACACCAGGGCCGCGCTGAAACCGTGCTCGTCGCGCAGGTACTCGTTGCGGAACCAGTCGATCGGGCCCAGGAACAAGCCGAATGCCAGGTAGATGGCACCCAGCAGCGCAATCGGCCGCCAGTAACCGCGCAGCTTCACATCCCGGCCCCGCCGCTCAAACCTCCGGCTCTCCGGCAGCCGCCGCAGCAGCGGGCGGGCGGCCGCCAGCGCGACGAGCGGGAATGCGAACAGCATGCGCCAGGCCCATGGGGCAAGATCTGAGACCGGTTGCAGCCACACCACCACGCCCGCGCCGAGCGCAGCCGACATGGCCAGCACCGACAGGCACCACGCCCTGCAGCCGGCGGGAATCTCTTCCAGCGCCATCACTACAACCGTGGCCCCGAGCGCCGCATTCGCCGTGCGCCCGATCAGCAGGAATGCGCCCAGCCACACCATGTTCGGCGCCAGCGCTGCGAGCGCGGCGGCAGTGATGCCCACGCCGATGGCGCCCGCTACGACGCGTCGACGACCGTGCCGGTCGGCCAGCACGGACACGCCGATCGCGAGCAGCGTCCCGATACGCACGACGGCGCCCAGCACTCCTTGGGCGGCCTGATCGGCGCCGAATTCGTCGGCGGCGTAGGTGTGCAGCTCTGAGGGTGCATTCGCCAGGTAGCCGCTCAGCATGGCTGCCGCCGCCAGCATGGCCATGACCGTCGCCGCGCGTGGGGTGAACCGCCGTGGAGGGGCCCAGACGGGCTGGGTGCCGTCGCCGGTGCGCCCCGTGCGCATCGCGCGCCGGACCGCGACGTTGAAGAGCGGGCCGAACCACGGCACCGCCAGGCGCCACTCGACCGTCTCGGTGACCTCGTAGCGATTTGTGACGTCGGCCGTCGTGCTCTGTATCCGGTCCGTCCGCTGTTCCGAGGCTGGCGAAACCTCGACCAGGCGCGAGTAGCTGGTGAACGGCCCCTCCGCCAGCTCAAAGCGGTGGCTGCCGTCAAGCATGGTGGCCGGCGTCTCGGCCACGATGTCGTTGCGGGGGCGCAGCAAGGCATCCACCTCGTCGGCATCGGCCACGAGTGTGCGCACGAGGCGGGTCACGGCGGCGGGCCTAGCACACGCATCGGTCCCGTATCTGCATCGCGAGGGTGCTGCGCGTCACGAACCTGCCGTCAATGGTGGTATCGCTATGTCGGTGGATTTTGCCACCAGCGGCGAGCGCGACACGTTTGTGATGCAGCACAGCCGCGCGCTCGCTGGCGACGTCAGCATCGGCGGCGCCAAGAACAGCGTGCTCAAGCTGATGGCGGCGTGCCTGCTGGCAGAGGGGCAGCACGTCCTGGCCAACGTTCCCGATATCTCCGACGTAGCGCTCATGTGCGAGCTGCTCGAGGCCATGGGCGTGACCGTGACGCGTGCCGATCACCGGCTGGTGATCGACGTGCCCGCCGAGCTGAACACCGAGGCGCCGTATCACCTGGTGGAGCGCATGCGTGCGTCGATCGTCGTGCTCGGCCCACTGCTGGGACGATTCGGAACAGCCCGCGTTGCCCTGCCGGGCGGCGACGACTTTGGACCGCGACCGATCGACATGCACTTGCAGGCGCTCGAGAGCCTGGGGGCGACGTTCAGCACCGCGCACGGCGACATCTCGGCAACCGCAGAAGTGCTGAGGGGGGCGGAGGTTGTGCTCGAGTACCCCTCTGTCGGGGCGACCGAGAATGTGCTGATGGCCGCAGTGCGAGCCAAGGGCCGCACACGCATCGTGAATCCGGCACGAGAACCCGAGATCGGCGATCTCATCGAGTTCCTCAACCAGATGGGTGCGCGGGTCGGCTGGTCAGGGGATCGTCTGACGGTCGACGGGGTAGAACGATTGGCACCTGCCCCATCCGGCGACGGTTGCCGGGTGATTCCTGACCGCATCGAAGCAGCCACGTTCCTCGCAGCGGTCGGCATGTGCGGCGGGTCGGTGTTCCTGCGTCACGCGGTGGCCGGGCACATGGCAATGCTCATTCGCAAGCTCACCGAGATGGGCATGCACATCGTGGTCGAGGAAGCGGGACTGCGGGCAACCGTGACCCAGCGGCTGGCGTCAGCCGACATCTCCACCTTGCCGTTCCCGGGTCTCGCGACCGACTACAAGCCGTTCCTCGTGTCGATGCTCACGACGGCTTCCGGCGTGGGAATCGTCACCGAGAACATCTTCACGGGTCGGTTCCGCTATATCGACGAGCTGCGGCGGATGGGTGCCGACATCCGAACTGAGGGTCACCACGCCGTTGTGCGCGGGGTGGAGCGGCTGTCGGGAGCACCGGTGCGCGCGCACGACATCCGCGCCGGCGCAGCGCTGGTGGTGGCGGGCCTCGCCGCTACGGGCGAGACAGAGGTTGCCGGCGCGGTCCATATCGACCGTGGTTATGAGGACTTGGCCGGCAAACTCGCCGGTCTCGGTGCCAGCATCACGCGTCGCTGAAATGTGCCGCCCTCGGCGCATGTCGCTACCGTCGGCGCGCCGATGACACCACACGACGATCCGCTCACGGCCGATGTGGCGGGGCTCCTCGAAGCTGCGCGCAGCGGACAGCGCCGCGCCCTGGCACGGGTGATGTCGTTGGTCGAACGCGGCGGCTCGCAGGCGCGCGCGCTGGGCGCAGTCACGTTCGCCCAATCAGGCAACGCGCACACGGTCGGCATCACCGGTGCACCCGGGGCCGGCAAGTCGACGCTCAACTCAGCCGTCGTCGGCGTGGCACGCGAGCGAGGCGAGCGGCTGGCAGTTCTGGCGATTGACCCGTCGTCGCCGTTCAGCGGCGGCGCAATCCTGGGCGACCGCGTGCGCATGTCCGACCACACCTTCGACGAAGACGTCTACATCCGGTCGATGGCAACCCGGGGCCACCTCGGCGGCCTGACATTGGCGACACCGCTGGCCGTACGGGTGCTCGACGCACTGGGTTGGCCTTGGGTACTGATCGAGACGGTCGGCGTCGGCCAGATCGAGACGGAGATCGTGGGCGCGGCAGATACCACCGTCGTCGTGGTGAACCCCGGTTGGGGCGACTCGGTGCAGGCCAACAAGGCCGGTCTCATGGAGATCGCCGACATCTTCGTGGTGAACAAGGCCGATCGGCCCGGCACATCGGAAACGTGCCGGGACATCCGCCAGATGCTGGATCTGTCTGCACCCGGCGATTGGGACCCCCCGATCCTGACCTCGGTGGGCACCACCGGCGAGGGCGCCGCGGAGTTGTGGGATGCCGTCTGTGCGCACCGCGACCACTGCACGGTCTCGGGTGAGCTTGAGTCTCGCCGCGCGGCCAGGGTGCAGACCGAGCTTGATGAGGTCCTGCGGGCCACGATTGCCGAACGCGTGGCAACCCTCGCCGAGGGGCCTGCTGCGAAGCGCCTGCGCCAGCAACTGGCCCGCCGAGAGCTCGATCCCTACGCAGCCGCCGAGATGCTCCTCGACCACGAGCGCTGATACGCAGTCGACCGATTGCGGCAGATGGTTTCCTGACTCCGGCAAGTCAGGACGACTCAGGCGAACTCGTCAGTCGAGTTCGCCGCGGGCGAGCGCGAAAACCGCCTCGCGCTCGTTGGGATGCAGGTTGCGGTCGAGGAGCCGCAGGTCGGCTGCTGCGCGTAAGTGCGAAAGGATCGCGTCGGCACCGAACTCCTTGAGAAATGCACGGGCAAAGCGGGTACGAAAAGCGTTGATGACTGCCCGGGCCGCAGCGTGGTTGTCGGGCGCAGCGGTGCGCAGCCGCACATAGGTGGACGCAGCGTCGAAGGCCGCGTCGCCGGCTGCTGCGTTCGACCAATCGATGACGACGGGGCCGTCGGGGGTGAGCTTGACGTTGTCAGGCTGCAGGTCGAGATGCACCACCGAGCTGCCGCCCGAAACCTTGGCCCAGTTGCCTGGAGCAGGCACGTCGCCGAGCAGCCGGTGCAGCCGCGCCAGACCCTTGACGTGGCGTGTCAGGAGCCACGGCTTGGCCGCGAGCTCGTCGAGCATCGTCGGGCCGGTCAGACGCGCCATCACCACCGAGTGATTGTCGGGCTGCTCGATGACCTCCGGAGCAGGAAATCCGTGGGCCCGCACGTGGCGCATTGCTGCGGCCTCGTGACTCAGATCCCGGCCGCGCAGGCTCATGCGAATGATGTGCGGGCCGTAGGCGCGCATCTCTGAGTCGCGGCCCATCCCCAGCAGCGGTCCCGGCTCATGGCCGGTCGGCCCCTGCTGGCGTTCGAGCATCCGCGCGCGCAGGTTCCGCAGGTTCTTGCGCCAGACGCGTTCAAGCACCAGGGAGGCGGGTTGCTGGCCGGCCCGCGAGCCGAAGTACCACGGCAGTGTCAGATCTTCGCTCCAAGTGAAGCGAGTGCCGTCTTCGATGGGCTGGAGCGCGAAGCGGCCAGTGCCGGTCACCGCGCCCCGATGGGTGATGCCGAGCGTGTTCGGCGGGTCCCACTCGGTGACCTCGAGTTTGTCCGTGGTCTTCAGCGGTCCGATCTTGGTGACGCACTCGAACGTTGTGCCGACGCCCTCAGTCTGGGCAGTCGTGAAGTCGATCGACTGAGCGTCGGTCATCCACTCGACATTGCTAGCGAGATCTGCGACGTAATCCCAGACTTCCTGCGGCGCTGCCGGAATGTCGATGGAGACCTCGATACCCATGCCCGTGATTGCCCTGTCGATGTCTGCCTGCACGCGAATCGCGTCTCGGATCGCTGGCGCGCTTCGTCACGCCGACGTTCGTTTCCAGCGACCGGCAAGTGTGGCACCGCCTGCGGCCGTTGTCACACCGCGCCCGGTGCAGCAGCGGATTCTGCCTTGCTGACTGCGTGAAGCGCCCGGCAGGACGCCTCGGGCTGTGCTCGTAACCTCAGCGTGTGACTGCTGATCGGAATCGCCCTGCGTACCTCGACTGCGCTGCGTCGACGCCAATGCGTCGGTGCGCCATCGAGGCCATGACGCCGTACTTGGAGCAGCAGTTCGCCAATCCTTCGGGAGCGCACCGCATGGCCCGCAAGTCGCGCGCAGCCATTGACGATGCCCGCGAGGTCGTCGCCGAGGCGCTCGGATTCGACCCGCACGGCGTCGTGTTCACCAGCGGCGGGACTGAAGCAGACAATCTCGCTGTGCACGGCGTGACTTCCGCAACAGGCACGACGGCGCTGTGCCCGGCGACCGAACACCACGCGGTGCTCCACCCCGTCGAAGCGGTGGGCGGCCGCTACGTGCAGGTCGACGCCGGCGGCGATGTCGACCTCGACCACCTGGCCGCACAGTTGGCACCCGATGCGGGCCCGCCCGTGGGGTTGGTGTCGGTGATGCTGGTCAACAACGAGTCGGGCGTCATTGCCGATCTTGATGCCGTGGCCGACGTGATCGGGCGCCATGCCCCCGAGGCGCTCTTGCACACTGACGCGGTGCAAGGAGTCAACTGGGTCGACATCGCTGCAGCGGCGCGCTCGGCAGATCTGCTGTCGTTGAGCGGCCACAAGTTCGGCGGGCCCAAGGGCGTGGGCGTGCTAGCCATCCGGCCCGGCGTGACGCTGTCGGCGCAGCAGCTCGGAGGCGGCCAAGAGGCCGATCGGCGCAGCGGCACGCACAACACTGCGGGCATCGCCGCGCTCGGCGCCGCGCTCGGCGAGTTGAATGAGACGCGCGACGAGGACATCTGCCGGATCAGGGAACTGGCGGACCGGCTGGCCGATGGCCTGCTGGCGGCGATTGATGGGTGCACCGAGACGGTCGCGCGGTCTCGGCGAGCCGCGGGTATCTGCCAGCTGCTTATCGACGGCATCGAGACCGAGGCGCTGCTGGTGTTGCTCGACCGCTTCGATGTGATGGCCTCCGCGGCGGCCTCGTGCGCGTCGGGTGCCATGGAGCCGAGCCATGTTCTTGCCGCCATGGGAGTCGAGCGGCAGACCGCAGCCGGCTCGCTCCGCCTGTCGCTCGGCTGGTGTACCGAACCCTGGGAGATCGAGCGAGCCATCGACGCCATCCCCAACTGCGTGGAGCAGCTGCGATGACTCCCGAGCGGCACGGAGCTGCGGGCAGCTCCGATCTGCACAGTGCCGCTGCAGGGAGCAGGGTGCTCGTTGCGATGTCGGGCGGTGTCGACAGCTCGGTCGCTGCGGCCCTGTGCTTGCGCGCTGGGCACGACGTGGTCGGCGTCACCCTGAAGCTGTGGGGCGGCCCGCAGGACCAGGGTTGCTGCGCCGTCTCCGACGTGGACGATGCCCGCCGGGTGTGCCAGCAGCTCGGCATCGACCATTTCGTCTTCAACTATGCGGCCGAGTTCGAGCGCGATGTCGTCGAGCCGTACGTCGACGCACACCGGCGGGGCCGTACGCCCAACCCGTGCATTGCCTGCAACCGGCACGTCAAGTTCGACGTGCTCCTGGACCGTGCCCGCCGCCTGGGCTTCGAGCGTCTGGTCACGGGCCATCACGTGCGCATCAGCACCCAGGGCGGCAGGCGACGGCTGCAGCGTGGCGCCGACAGCGCGAAAGACCAGTCGTACGTGCTGTACATGCTGTCCGAAACCGACCTGGCGGACCTGTGGTTCCCGGTCGGCGACTACCGCAAAGACGGGTTGCGAGCGCTCGCTGCAGAGCTCGGTCTGCGAACTGCTCACAAGCCCGAGAGCCAGGATGTCTGCTTCATCACCGAGGCTGCCGGCAGGGAGCGCTTTTTGGCCGAGCGCATCGACCTGCATCCGGCGGAGCTGGTCGATGCGGCGGGTCAACGCGTTGGCACCGCTCCTGCGGTGGAGCTCGTGACTGTCGGCCAGCGCAGGGGTCTTGACCTCGGCGGCGCACCGCAGCGGCGCTATGCGGTTGACGTGGACATTGCCGCTCGCCGTGTCACGGTGGGCGGGGCCTCCGAGCTGGCGGCACCAGGCGTCCGGCTGGTCGATCATCGCTGGGCCGGCGCTGCCATCCATGGCGATGTTCTGGCTCAGACGAGCGCCCACGGTCCGGCTTTGCCGGCGCGCCTCGATGCCGAGGGCCACTTGCGGTGGGCGGAGCCCCGGCGCCGCGTCGCTGCTGGCCAGGCGGTCGTGTTTTACATAGGTGACGAGGTGCTCGGCGGCGCGACCGCCGCCGGACATCTCGCATGAGCCGCGACGAGTCCGCTGACGGCCAGCCGCATGTGCCCTGGGCGCTGCGCAAGGGCGTCTCCACGGCGATCACGCTCGGTGCGCTCGTTGCTGCTGCCCTCGTCGTCTTGGCGGTGTGGCTGACGCGCGGCGGCGAGCCCGCACCGGCCTACCCGAGCGGCCTGCAGGCAGTCACGCCGGTGCCCGGCGCCCAGGTGCCGCACCAGAGCCCAGTCGGTGCCCGGCTTGAGCCCGGCTGGACGCTGACGCTGGCTATCAACGGCACCACGATTCCCGCCGGTCAGCTCGACGCAGGCACCATCCAGCTTGGCGAGCACTTCTTCTCGCCGGGGGACGGCAAAGTCATCGAGAAACTGCGCACCGGGCGATCGTGCGCCCGTCTGGTCGCCACGCCCACGATCGACGTCGAAGCGGCCGACTTCACCTACGAATGGTGCTTCACCACGTTCTAAGGCTCAGAAGCGTCGACCGTTCCGGCGGAGAGCAGGGTTCGCAGACCGTCCTCGTCGAGCACAGGCACACCTAGCTCGGCCGCCTTGTCCAGCTTGGCTTGCCCGGCGCGTTCGCCGGCAACCAGCGCGTACGTGCTCTTGTTCACCGACGAGGTGGACTTGCCGCCGCGCCGCACAATGGCCCGCTTCGTGTCGTCGCGCCCGATGAACCAGCCGTCGAGGTTGCCGCTGACCACCACTGAGCGTCCGGTCAGCACCTGTGGCGCGTCGGCACTGTCGTCAGGATCGTCGACGACATCGAAGCGGACACCCATGCCGCGCAGCTTCTCCACCAGCGCCCGGTTGTCGTCGTCGGCGAAGAAGCCCGTGACGCTCGCGGCGATGATCGGGCCGATGCCGTCGATGTCGGCAAGGTCGTCGTCGGTGGCCTCCATGATGGAATCGACGGTGCCGAAGCGCATTGCGAGCAGCTCCGAGGCTGTCGGGCCCAAGTGCTCGATGCCGAGGCCGATGAGCAACCGGGCCAGGGGTGCCTCCCGCGCTTGGCTGATCTCTGCCACCAGGCTCGTAGCGGACTTCTCAGCGAATCCCTCGAGTCCGACGAGGTCGTCGGAGGTCAGGCCGAAGAGGTCTGCTGTGTCGGCAACCAATCCCTGCTGGTAGAGCAGGACCACGGTGCGCTCGCCGAGACCTTCGATGTCGAGCGCACCCCGGCCCACGAAGTGCCCGATGCCCTGGATGATCCGCTCACGGCATGAACGGTTCACGCAATAGGTGTTGGCATCGCCTTCCTCGCGCACGAGACGGTGGCCGCAGACCGGACAGACGGTGGGAAACGTCCACTCGGGCAGCCCGTCGGGACGCTCGGCGAGCACGGGGCCGACCACCTCGGGAATGACGTCGCCGGCCTTGCGCACGATCACGGTGTCGCCCGGGCGCACATCCTTGGCAGCTACCTGATCTTGGTTGTGCAGCGTGGCCAGCGACACCGTCGATCCGCCGACGAAGACCGGTTCCATATAGGCGAACGGCGTGGCACGACCGGTGCGCCCGATGGAGACCATGATGTTTCGCAGCTTGGTCGTGCGTTCCTCCGGGGGGAACTTGTAGGCCACCGCCCACCGCGGCGCCCGGCTGGTGTAGCCGAGCTGCGACCGGAGCTCGAGGTCGGCCACCTTCACGACGACCCCGTCGATCTCATAGGCGGGCTTGTGGCGGTCGCGCTCCCACCGCGTGCAGAATTCCTCGACCTCGGCGAGCGTGCCGAAGGTACGGATCTCGGGATTGACCGGCATGCCGAGCTCGCCCAGGTACGCGAAGACCCTGCCGGCGTCGTTGAGATCGGGCCCGCCGGCCAGCCCGCCGACGTCGTAGCTCCAGAACGACAGGCCACGCGTCGCCACGATCGAGGGATCCTTCTGACGCAGGCTGCCGGCAGCCGTGTTCCGGGCATTGGCGTAATCGGGATGGCGGCGCTGCACATCGACCGGCGTGAGCTTGGCCAGCGATTCGAGCTTCCGCCGCTCGCTCGCCGGCATGTCGTCGGGTGCCTCGGCGAGCTGTCGCCTGGCGTCGTCCGCGGCCGCGGCGAGCGCGTGGCGAGCCTCGGCCTGCGACTCGTTCAACTCGCGGAATCTGTCCAACGGCAGGAAGATCTCGCCGCGCACTTCGATCGCCTCGGGCACCGGTGATGCTGCGCTCAGTTCCCGGGGAATGTCCGCGATGGTCACGACGTTGGCAGTGACGTCCTCGCCTACGCGCCCGTTTCCACGCGTCGCTGCCTGGACGAGGCGTCCCTGCTCGTAGCGAAGCGATACGGCCAGCCCGTCGAACTTGAGCTCGCAGATCAGCTCCGGTTCAGGCAGGCTCACCTCGCTGCCGCTGCCGCTGCCGCTGCCGCTGCCGCTGCCGCTGCCGCTGCCGCTGGCATCGTCGGCGTCCGCGTCGTCGAACAGCGTCGGCTGCGTCGATGCAAGGCCGCGCATGACACGGCCGTGCCACGCCCGCAGCTCATCGAAGTCCATTGCGTTGTCGAGCGACATCATCGGTCTGGCATGGACGACCTCGCTGAACAGTGCCGACAGCTCGGCGCCGATGCGCTGGCTGGGCGAATTCGGATCTGCGAAGTCGGGGTAGCGCGTCTCGAGTTCGACGAGCTCGCGCTTGCGGGCGTCGTACTCTCCGTCGGGCACCGACGGCGCATCGTCCCGGTGGTACTCCACGTCGTAGCGGTTGATCAGACTCGCCAGTTGCCGCATGCGCTCGAGATCACTCTCGGCAGCGGAACTCAGCGCCGCTTCCTGGCGCTCGCCCGTCGAGTCATCGCTTTCGGAGGGCATCGCACTGCCGAGAGTACCGAGGGGCTGTGACTGCTTCGGCAGCAGCAAGACGGAGTGTTGCGGTGTCCAGCGGCAAGACTTCGCCCGTGGGAGCAACGCTGCGCGCGCACCCGACCCTGTGGTTGATGCGGCTGTTGTGGCTGGCGATGCCGTGGAGCGTGGGGGCCGCAGCGGCGGATGCGCTCGTCGCCTGCTCGGAGTCCTCGGCGCGCATCCTGAGCGCCGAACTCTGGGCTGCGTGGGCGTTCGTGCTGACGGCAACCCTGGTGCGCCGGCCATGGGCGCTCACCGTCGTGCGCATTGCCACGCCTGCCTCGGTCGGCGTGGCCATCGGTGCGGTCGTGGCCGCAGCGGCGTGGGATGCCGACCTCGCTGCCCCGCGTGCCGCCGCCGCCATCGCGGGCGCCGCCATCGCGACCGCCGTTGCGATGCTGCCGGAGACCGGCAATTCCATGGTCGACGGCCTCAGCTACGGCAACGAGCGGCGCATGCTGCTGCGCACGCCGTTCCTGCTGGCGGTCGCTCCGATCCCGCTGGTGTGGGCGGCCGTGGTTGCCGGCATCGTCGCGCCAGCAGTGCTGTGGGCAATCGAGCAGTGGATCTGGGCCGTCGTTGTCACGGTCACCGGGCTCGCTGCGGCTGTGCTGGGATTCCGCTCGCTGCACCAACTGGCGCGCCGCTGGGTGGTGTTCGTTCCCAACGGATTCGTATTGCATGACCGCATGGCGACGCGCGAGCCGTTCCTGCTGCGACGGGCCGACATTGCGTCGCTCGGCGCTGCGCCCGCCGACATCGATCTCGCAGCCGACGACCTGGTGGACATCAGCGGCAATGCCCTCGGACCGGTGCTGCTCGTCGCTTTGAACGGCCAGGTCGAGGTGGTGCCGCGCACCACCGGCACCGCACAGGTGTTGTCGGTGTCGCAGGTGCTGTTCAGCCCGACCCGCCCCGGCGAGTTGCTGGCAGAGGCTGCCCGGCGACGAATTCCCCGCTGAGGCCGCACCGGTACCCTGCCGCTGCAATGGGAGAGCCGACTGCAGCGATGAGCACGGACCAGGTGGCGCATGTGGCGCGGCTTGCCCGGATCGAGCTCACCTCCGACGAGATCGAGCACTACACGGGCCACTTGGGACGTGTGCTCGAGCATGCTCGTCAGCTCGAAGATCTGGATCTCGACGATGTGCCGCCGCTCGCACACCCCTACCCGCTCCGCAACGTGTTCCGTGACGATGTCGAGAGCTCGCCGGTGGACCGGGACGAGGTGCTGTCCCAGGCGCCCGCCGCTTCCGGCGGGCAGTTCGAAGTGCCGCCGGTACTCGGCGCGGAAGCCTGAGCTGGCCGTGTCCCGCTCGGTGATTGCACAATGACTTCGGCGCACGTCATCGCCTCCGAAGTGCGCGCCGGCACCCGTCGAGCAACGGATGTGCTCGAAGACTTCCTCGGCCGCGTCGCGACCCACGATGGTGATGTCCACGCGTTCAACACAGTGACGGCCGAGCAGGCTCGAGCCGCTGCAGCGGCCATCGATGCAGCAGCCGAGGGGGGCCGCGACCCCGGACCGCTGGCGGGCGTCCCCGTGGCCTTCAAAGACAACCTGTGCACGCGTGGCGTGGCCACCACCTGCTCGTCGCGGATGCTCGAAGGCTGGCAGCCTCCCTACGACGCCACGGTCGTACAGGCCATGACGGCCGCCGGTGCCGTGATGATCGGCAAGACCAACCTCGACGAATTCGCGATGGGCAGCTCCACCGAGCACTCGGCATTCGGCCCCACGCGCAATCCCTACGACCTCGCCCGGGTGCCTGGCGGCTCCAGCGGGGGCTCGGCTGCAGCGGTGGCCGCCGGCTTCGCGCCGCTGGCGCTGGGCTCCGATACCGGCGGCTCGATCCGCCAGCCTGCATCGCTGTGCGGCATTGTGGGCATCAAGCCCACCTACGGCCGCGTCAGCCGCTACGGGCTCGTGGCCTTCGCCAGCTCGTTTGACCAGATCGGCCCGTTCGCAACCGACGTCGCCGATGCTGCGCTCGCACTCGATGTGATCAGTGGCCACGATCCTGCCGACAGCACGTCGATTCCCGCAGCCGTGCCCGACTTTGAGGCCGCGCTGGCGCGGGGCGTTGAGGGCTTGCGAGTGGGTGTCGTCAGCGAGCTGACCGGGAGCGGCCGCAATGGTGCTGCGACCGGTGGCCCAGCGCCGGGAGATGCAGCAGGCGAGGTGCTCGACGGGATCGATGCGGATGTGACCGAGCGGGTGCTCGAGGCGGCTGATGCGCTGGCCGACGCAGGGGCGACCGTCGGCAGGGTCTCGGTGCCCGCGGTCACCTACGGCCTCACGGCGTATTACCTCATCGCACCGGCGGAGGCCTCGAGCAATCTGGCGCGTTACGACGGCACTCGTTACGGGCTGCGGGTTGAGGGCGCCGACGTCGAGGAGATGAACCGCTTGACTCGCCGGGCTGGCTTCGGCGACGAGGTCAAGGCGCGCATCATGCTGGGCACCTTCGCCCTCAGCGCCGGCTACTACGACGCCTACTACGGCAAGGCCCAGCGGGTCCGCATGCTGACCCGGCGAGACTTCGACGCTGCCTACGCCGATTTCGACGTGCTGCTGTCGCCCACCTCGCCCTGCGTGGCATTCCGCTTCGGCGAGCGCGCCGACCCGATGACCATGTATCGGTGCGACACCTGCACCATCCCGTCGAATCTCTCGGGCGATCCGGCCATGTCGGTGCCATTCGGAACCGGCGCGGAGGGCTTGCCGGTGGGCGTGCAGGTCATGGCCCCCGCGCTGGGCGAGGAGACGATGCTGACCGTGGCTGCAGCGCTGGAGCGCGCCGCGCCGCCGCTGCCGAAGCCGCCGCTGGCCGCCGTGACCGGCTCGACAGGGGCAGGACGCTGATGACGGCGGGCTGGGAGACCGTGGTAGGGCTTGAAGTCCACGTCGAGCTGGCGACCGATACGAAGCTGTTCTCCGCTGCGCCCAGCCGCTTCGGCGACGAACCGAACACCAACGTCACGCCGGTCTGCCTGGGCCTGCCCGGCTCGCTGCCTGTGCTGAATCGCCGCGCCGTCGAACTGGCCATGGCGGTGGGGCTCGCGCTCAACTGCGAGATCCGGCCGTCGGTGTTTCACCGCAAGAACTACTTCTACCCCGACATGCCGAAGGACTACCAGGTCAGCCAGTACGACCAGCCGATCTGCTCCGACGGCTGGCTCGACGTCCCGGGCGGCAGCCGGGTCGGCATCGAGCGGGCGCATCTGGAAGAGGACGCCGGCAAGACGACGCACTTAGGGGGCGCGGATGGTCGCATCCACGGGGCCGTCGGCGCGCTCGTCGACTACAACCGGGCGGGCACACCCCTGCTGGAGATCGTCTCGCGGCCCGACATCGGTTCGGCAGCAGAGGCCAGCGCGTATGTCGAGGAGCTGCGGGCGATCCTGCTGACGCTCGGCGCATCCGACGCCCGGCTGGAAGAGGGCTCGATGCGCGTCGACGCGAACATCAGCGTCCGGCCCGCCGGCTCGGACGAGTTGCGCACCCGTTGCGAGGTCAAGAACCTGAACTCGCTGCGGTCGCTGCGGAATGCAATCGACTACGAGGCCCAGCGCCACATCGAGCTGTACGCCGCCGGCGATGCCCCGGTACAGGAAACGCGCCACTGGTCCGAGGACGGGCGTACGCACTCGCTGCGTTCCAAGGAAGAGGCAGACGACTACCGGTACTTCCCCGAGCCCGACCTCGTGCCGCTGGCGCCCGACGACGAGTGGGTCGACGAGGTTCGCGCCGCCATGCCCGAACTGCCCGCATCCCAGCGGGCACGCCTGCACGAATGCGGCACCGAGCCCGAAGATGCCCAGATCATCGTGGGCCGCGGCCTGGCACCTGTGGTGCTGGGAGCGGTCGAGGCGGGTGCTGATGCCAAGCGCACGGTGACCCATGCTGTGCAGAACCTGGCCCTAGACGGAGCTGAACTGCTTGGCATCGACCATCTGGCCTCGCTGGTCCAGATGGAGACGTCAGGGCAGCTGACTGCGACGCAGGCCAAGGCCGTGCTGGGGATCATGTGCGAGCGAGCCGCCGCCGGCACCGCCGATCCTGCTGCGATCGCCGCGGAACTGGGCTTCGAAGCCATGGCCGCCGACGAGCTCGAGGCGCTGGTCGATCAGGCCATCGCGGACAACCCCGAAGCGTGGGAGAAATTCTGCGCCGGTGAGGCCAAGGTGGCTGGCGTGTTCGTGGGAGCAGTGATGAAGGCCACGCGCGGCCAGGCCGACGGCCAAGCCGTCACCCAGCTCCTCGTGCAGCGACGCGACGCCTGAGGCGCGCTGGGCGCGTGCGCGCTCAGTCTTCGCCGGTGCGCAGCCAGGCGTCGCCCCGGAAGCGAATCCACTGCGGCGCTGCTCGGAAGAACATGAACAGGGTGAGCGCCGTCCACAGCCAGCCGATGCCCAGGTCCAAGATGCGCACCGCGCCGCCGACGATCGCGAACCCCGCCGCGGCACCGACCATCGCCCGGGCCAGAAAGCCCAAGTCGCCGGCGCCGATGAAGATGCCGTCGAAGGCGAAGGCGGCGGCATTGACGGGCTGCGCGACGGCCACGAACAGCAGGATGAAGCCACTCAGCGCGACGACAGCAGGGTCGTTGCTGAAGATCGATGCCAGTGGTCCGCGCAACAGCACGAGTGCCAGTCCGAATACAGCGCTGAGCTGGATGCTCATGCCGATCATGCGGACGCTGGCGGCGCGAGCCACGTCGGGTCGGCTGGCGCCGAGTTCCTTTGCGACCATGGCCTGACCCGCAATCGCCACTGCGTCGAGGGCGAGCGAGAAGAACGACCAGATCTGTACGCCGATCTCGTGCGATGCCACCTCGGTGGTGCCGATACGGGAAGCGAATACTGCTGCCAGCACGAACGCGCCCCGCAATGATGCCGTGCGCACGAACATCTGCGCCCCGACACGGGCGTAACGCCACGCCGCGGCAGCGACGAGCCGCAGCCGCGCGCCGACGGCCCGAACGTGGCGATGGACGGCGACGGCGAACGCCAGGGCGGCACCCCACTGCGCGATGACCGTTGACCATGCCGCACCGGCGATGCCCATGTCGAGCTCGAACACCAGCACAAGTTCGATTCCTAGGTTGCCTGCGGCTGAAGCGACGGCGATCACGAGGGGGGTAACAGTGTCCTGGGTGCCGCGCAGGTAGCCCGTGGCCGCCATGCCCGCCAGCAGCGCAGTAAAGCCGATGAGGCTGATCCTCAGGTACGTGAGCGCGTGATCAGCGACTTCAGGGGTCGGGTCGAACACGCCGACGAGATAGCCCGAGCCGGCCCACATGCCCAGGCTGAACACCACACCCAACCCGATCGACAGCCACATGCCGGCGATGCCCTGTTCGGCTGCTCGACGCAGCGATCCGGCGCCCACCAGCCGGCCGACGAGGCCGGTCGTGCCGTAGGCGAGGAAGATCAGAATTGCGTGAGCACTGAGCAGGATGGCGGAGGCGATCGCAAGCCCGGCGAGTTCGGGCGTGCCGAGTCTCCCGACGATCGCCCTGTCGGTGAGCACATACAGCGGCTCCGCGATCAGCGCGCCGAACGCCGGCACTGCGAGCAGCAGGATTTCTCGGTCGTAGACCGTGCGGCGGAACACGGCTATGTCCCCGATCCGGTCGATGCTGCCTGCGTCATCCGGCGAGGCGCCACACGCCGGACTCGATGTCGATCACGTACAGCTCGCCAGCAGCGTCCACACCGAATCCGACCGGTCGCGGCGTGCTGACACCCAGGCTCCACACTTCGTCGGGTCCCGCACCCGGTTGCACCGCGACTGCGTAGATGTCACCCCCGCAGAGATCGGCGAACACGTAGCGTCCGGTCAGCCAGTCCAGCTCGCTGCCGCGGTAGACGTGCCCGCCGATCACCGCGCAGAGGCCGCGCCCGTGCCGGTACTCGAAGTCGGGCTTGCGGTGGTGGTCGGGTTCGGTGCCGACGAATCGGCGGCTGCCTTCATAGGAGTTCCAGCCCAGGTTGGCACCGGCCTCGTCGAGCCCGAGCACCGTGACCTCTTCCATGCACTGTTGGCCGACGTCGGAGATCCACAACGTGCCGGTCGACTCGTCGAGCGAGATGCGGAACGGGTTGCGCGCCCCATAGGCCCAGATGCGGGGGTCGCTGCCGGGCCCGAGATCGGGGTTGCCGGGCGCCGGTATCAAGCGCCAGTCGCCTGGATCGGCGCTGCCGCCGCCCTCGACGGCGAATCGCAGCACAGCCCCGAGCGGCGTTGCGAGATTCTGACCGTGATGGCGCGGATCGCCGAGGCCGCCGCCGTCACCGAACGACACGTAGAGCAGCCCGTCCGGATCGAACAGCAGGTCGCCGCCGTTGTGCTGTGCATTGGTCTGCTCCACCTCCAGCACATCGGCGTAGGGGCCCTCCAGCGTGCTTCGATCCGCGCTCGGCGTGAGCACGGTGAGCACGCTGGACCCGTGGCGGTCGGTGCGGTTGATCCACAACCGCCCGTCGGGGCCCAGCGTCATGCCCACCAGGCCTTGATCGTGCTCGGCCGCCGTGTTCGAGGAGAAATCGGCAACGGGTTCCCCGCTGATGACCGCACCGAAGTCGCGGCCGGCCTGCGCCGTGAAGTTTGGAGCAAATCGCCAGATGCGTCCCCGGCGATCGCCCACGAATCCGCCGCCTGCTGTGCCGGCACTGTCGAAGACCATCACCGTCGACTCAGTCAGATCGATATACGGCACCAGCTTCACGGAACGCCCGGGCACCGCCTCGCCCAGCGGTGTCGCGTCCAATTCGGTCAGACCCGGCGGACAGGGCGTGTTTGATGCGATGTACTCGGGAGTCTGCGTCAGCGGCAAGGTGGTCGCAGGCTCGCTAGTCGCGGCGCTGCCTCCGTCGCCTGGACCGCTGACGGCAGGGCCGGTGCCGTCGCCGATCCCGATGTCAGAACACGCCGCCGCCAGCGCCACGGCAGTGATGGCCGCAGCACAGGTTGCGATGCTGAACAACCGTCCACCCCGCACTCGGCCAATGTACGCCCGCCTGCCGCCTCCACAGCAGGCGCACGATCTGGCGCTGCGCCCGCACCCGTCAGGTTGTGGACGCCGGAATGGCACGACAGAATGTGCCGGTGAGCGCGTCAGCACGCCGAACCGGCTGCCCGGCCGAGCCTGCGAGGCGCGGCGCGACAGGAGGGGTACTCATCTAGGCGAGCCGCTTCGTCCGCGCTCGCCCTGCCTCCCGCTCGGGGGGCTTTTTTGTTTCAGGAGAATCTTCATGGAGCTCACCGGCGCCCAGGCACTGATGCGAA
The DNA here is from genome assembly GCA_009843525.1 of Acidimicrobiales bacterium. GTDB lineage: Bacteria > Actinomycetota > Acidimicrobiia > Acidimicrobiales > Poriferisodalaceae > Poriferisodalis > Poriferisodalis multihospitum. The sequence continues at coordinate 78,765 of VYDH01000003.1, forward strand.
GCCTGGAGATGAGCGGAGTCGAAGTCATGTTCGGCCTGCCCGGCGGGGCAATCCTCCCGGTCTACGACCCCGTGCTCGACTCATCGATCCGCCACGTCCTCGTGCGCCATGAACAAGGCGCCGGTCATATGGCGCAGGGCTACGCGCACGTCACGGGCAAGCCGGGCGTGGCGATGGTCACGAGCGGGCCTGCAGCCACCAACATCGTGACACCGCTGTGCGACGCCTTCATGGACTCGATCCCGATGGTCGTCGTGACCGGCCAGGTCGCCATGTCGGCTATCGGCTCCGACGCCTTCCAGGAGTGCGACACCACCGGCATCACCATGGCCGTGACCAAGCACAACTACCTCGTGACCGACCCGGCCGACATCCCGCGCATCGTGGCCGAGGCATTTCACATCGCCACGACGGGGCGTCCGGGCCCGGTGCTGATCGACCTGCCCAAGGACGTCAGCAACGCGACGATGGAGTGGTACTGGCCCGACGACGTCGACCTGCCCGGATACCGGCCTCGCCACGAGGTCGACCCGGCCGCCATTGCCGAAGCCGCCCAGCTCATCCGCACGGCGCAGCGCCCCGTCATCTACGCCGGCGGGGGATTGCTGAAGGCGAGGGCGGCCGAATCGCTGCGGGAGCTCGCTGAGATGTGCGAGATCCACGTGGTGACAACCTTGATGGCGCGTGGCGTGTTCCCCGACCGTCACCCGCTGTGTCTCGGGATGCCCGGCATGCACGGCAACTACACCGCGGTGACCGCGATGCAGCAGGCTGACCTGCTCATCAACCTCGGGGCACGGTTCGACGACCGGGTCACGGGCAATCCGGCGCATTTCGCCCCGGGTGCCAAGGTCATACACGTCGACATCGACCCGGCCGAACACGGCAAGGTGCGGGTGCCCGATGTGCCGATCGCCGGCGATGCCAAGGTGGCAGTCGAAGCGCTGATCGAAGCGCTGCGCCCCAGCGACGGCAGTGCCGCCACCGATGAGATGGCGGACCGATCTGCGTGGAAGTCGACTGTGTCTGGTTGGCAGGAGCAGTACCCGCTGAGTTATGACCAGCCGTCGGGCGGCCACCCCCTCAAGCCGCAGTACGTGGTGGAGCAGCTGCGCGATCACACTCCCGATGACACGATCGTCGTGGCGGGCGTGGGCCAGCACCAGATGTGGGCCAGCCAGTTCTGGCAGTTCGACCACCCCTACACCTGGGTGAACTCGGGCGGTCTGGGAACCATGGGATTCGCCGTGCCTGCGGCCATCGGGGCCAAGGTGGGCCGACCGGATCGAACGGTGTGGGCCATCGACGGCGACGGCTGTTTCCAGATGACCGCTCAGGAGCTGATCTCCGCCAGTGCAGAGAACATCCCCGTGAAGGTGGGCATCCTCAACAACGCCTACTTGGGCATGGTGCGCCAGTGGCAGGAGCTCTTCTATGCCGAGCGCTACAGCGAGGTGTACCTCAGCGCCGACCACCCCGATTACGTCGGCTGGGCCGAAGCGATGGGCTGCGTCGGCATCCGGGTGGAATCAGCGGAGGAAGTCGTTCCCGCCATCACCAAGGCGAACGCTGTCAACGACCGTCCGGTGGTGATCGACTTCCGAGTCGACACCGAGGAGAAGGTGTATCCGATGGTGCCGGCCGGCGGCTCCAACGACGACATCATCCTCGGTCCCGAGGGCGATGCCGACGCGGCCTTGAAGGGCTCGGCGCCGTCGTGAGCGGCGCGCAGGGCACGAACCTGTCCCCTGAGGAATCCGCGGTGGTGAGCCTGCCGCAGGAGCCCGACCTGCACATCTTCGCGGCCATTGTGGAGAACAAGTTCGGCGTTCTCGCGCGAATCGCCGGGCTGTTCAGCCGGCGTGGCTTCAACATCTTCTCGCTGGCAGTGGCCCCGACGGCCGACCCCTCCTACAGCCGCATCACGATCGTGGTCGACGTCCACAACACCGATGTCAACCAGATCGCGAAGCAGCTCGACAAGCTCGTCAACGTCATCAACATCAGCGAGCTGCACCCGTCCGACTCGCTTGAACGAGAGCTGATGCTGGCCCGCGTCGGCGCCGCCGACCTCGAGGCCGTCACCGAGGTGATCTCCGAGTACGGCGGGGAAGTGCTCGATCACGCCGATGGCGAGGCCATAGTGAGCGTGAGCGCACATCCAGACCGGCTCGACCGCTGCGAGCGCCAGCTGCGTCCGTTCGGCCTGCATGTGCTGCAGCGCACGGGCCGCATTGCGCTGCGGGCGCTCGATGCCGATGAGCCCGCCGTCGGCATGACCGCCTGAGGCTGGCAGACTCCCGCCAACGCTGACTCGGAGAGGAACTACACGAATGCCCGCGACCATCTATTACGAAGAAGACGCAGACCTCAGCCAGCTCGCTGGCCGCACTGTGGCGGTCATGGGTTATGGCTCGCAGGGTCACGCTCACGCCCTGAACTTGCGCGACAGCGGCGTGGACGTTGTGGTGGGGCTGCGGGCTGGCTCGTCATCTCGCGCCAAGGCAGAGGCCGAGGGCCTGCGCGTGGCCGATGTTGCGGGGGCGGCTGCCGAAGCCGACATCATCATGATGGCGCTGCCGGACACCGATCAGGCAGCCATCTACGAGGATTCGATCGCGCCGAACCTGCAGCCGGGCAATGCAGTTGCCTTCTCGCATGGCTTCAACATCCACTTCGGCCAGATCAGCCCGCCTGACGACGTGGACGTGTGGATGATCGCCCCCAAGGGACCGGGCCACAACGTCCGGCGCACCTACGTCGAGGGCGGCGGCGTTCCGGCGCTCGTGGCGATTCACCAGGACTCCAGCGGGCAAGCGCTGGCCGACGCTCTGGCCTATGCCAAGGGAATCGGCGGCACACGGGGCGGCGTGCTCACCACCACGTTTGCTGAGGAAACCGAGACCGACCTGTTCGGCGAGCAGGTGGTGCTCTGCGGCGGCCTCACCGAGCTGATCCGGGCCGGTTACGAGACGCTGGTGGAGGCTGGCTACCAGCCCGAGTCGGCTTACTTCGAGACGCTGCACGAGGTGAAGCTGATCGTCGACTTCATCTACGAGGCCGGGATCTCGGGCATGCGCTACTCCATCTCGACCACAGCCGAGTACGGCGATATGACCCGCGGCTCACGCATCATCACCGACGAGACACGGGCGGAGATGAAGCGCATCCTGGCGGAGATCCAGGACGGCAGCTTCGCCCGGGAGTGGATCGACGAGAACCGCAACGGGCTGCCCAACTACCGCCGGATGGTCGAGGAGGGCCAGCAGCACCCCATCGAGCAGGTCGGTGCGGAGCTGCGGGCCATGATGCCGTGGATCACCGCGGGCCGCCAAGACGTCACCGCAGCCTCGGGCGGCGCCGTTTCCTGAGCCGCTGGGCATTTCGCGCGAGGCGGCACGCCCAGTTCGGGGCGCCTGAGACGTTGCAGCGCGGTGGCAGAATCGGGGCGTGGTCGAGGTTGTCGTGACGCCGGTGCGGGTGCCCACTGCGGGTGACCTGCTCGTGGCGACGCCACGCTTGGTGGATCCCAACTTCGATCGCACGGTCGTGTTCGTGATCGAACATCAGGAAGCGGGCACGCTGGGCGTGGTCATCAACCGCGTGTCGGACATCTCATGCGCTGCCGCGGTTCCACGCTGGGCGTCACGCTTCGCGGAGGAAGCCGCAGTAGGGCTCGGCGGGCCGGTCGAGCCGCAGGGTCTGCTCGCGCTCGGGGCAACAGCAGAACCGCCCGCCGGCGAGTCACTGTCGCCCCAAGGCTCGGGCGCCGAGTCGTCCGAGGCCGGCGGCGTGTGGCGCACCGTCAACGGGACGGTCGGGCTGGTCGATCTCACTGCCGATCCGGCCGAACTGGACACCGCAGTCGTTGCCGTCCGGATCTATGGCGGGCACGCGGGGTGGGGGCCCGGCCAGTTGCGAGGCGAGCTGCAGTCGGGCTGCTGGTGGGTGTTCGACTCGATGCCCGGCGACCTGACTGCCGATGCCACCACGCTCTGGTACGACGTGCTGGCGCGCCAGTCACCGCCCGCCCGGCTGCTGGCCCACTATCCCGACGACCCCGCGCAGAATTAGCGCGCCGGCACGCTTTGTGTGGCGAGTGCCGACCGAGGCGTCGGGGACTCCGTTCGTCAGCGCGCTAGGTTCGCGCTCGAATCTGTCGACCGCATCCACGACGGCGGAGGCCATTGATGAGCGACTACGGCGAGCCCCCATCCCACGATGGAAACCGACGGACTGGTTGGGCGGAACTCGGATCCGGCGAGACCGTTGAATTGGCCCGAATCGGCGCTCGATTCGGCGCTCGCGTGCTTGACGCGATCATCGTGGGGGTAGTGCTCTTCGCGCTGATCTTGGTGTTCGCCTCAGCGTCGAGTTCCAGCGACGCGGCGGACTTCTCGGGCTTCGATCTGACGGGCATCCTTCTCGGCCTCGTCGTCGGTATCGGCTACGAGGTGGTGCAGATCGCGCTGTGGGGCCGGACCTTGGGCAAGCGGATAGTCGGCGTCAGAGTGATCCATGCGGCACACGGCGGCCTGCCCGGGTGGGGCAAGGCATTCGGTCGATGGGCCATTCCCGGGCTGCTTGCGCTCATCCCCCTGGTGGGCTGGCTCCTGTCGATCCTCTGCTACGTCAGTGCGACGTGGGACCGCGTCTACCAAGGCTGGCACGACAAGGCCGCAGGCACCCTCGTCGTTCGCAACTGAGCAGGATTGCTCATCCGGCCGGGTCGACAAGGGCGGAGACGCTAAGTGAGCGACGCCGACCCGCCGGGTGTTGCTGGCGACCAGCAGCAGACGGGCTGGGCTCGGCTCGCATCGGGCCAAACCGTGGAGCTGGCTCGGCCAATCGAGCGCCTCGGCGCCCGCATTCTCGACTTCTCGATCGTTGTGATCCCGTCGACTGCCATCTGGGCCATTGTCCAAGGTCGCGACGCATTCGTTGCCAATGACGGCGAGACCCTCACGAATCTCGGCGGGATCATGCTGGCCGAGCTCGGAGCACTCCTAGTGGGGGTGCTCGTGAACTTTGTCTACGAAGTCGCTCCGACGGCGAGATGGGGTCAGACCTTGGGCAAGCGAATTGTGGGCATCAAGGTGCTGAATGCCTCGACTGGCGCAGCGCCCGGATTGAGCAAATCGCTCGGCCGTTGGGCCGTGCTGACGCTGCCGATCGCCGTGCCCTACGTCCGCTACGGCGGCGTGGTCTTCTTCCTGCTGTGCGTTCTGACCATTGGCCATGAACCGTGCTACCGGGGCTGGCACGACAGGGCGGCGCGCACCTTGGTGGTCACGTCTCGCCGCGACGACAGGGGCAGCGGGCGGCCTCGTCCCGCACCACCGAGGTACGGCCGGCGGAGATAGAGCCGTGCCGCAGGGTTGATGGATGCGGCGTTAGAGGCGTTCGACGATGTAGTCGATGCAGGCGGTGAGGGCCTCGGCGTCGGCCGGATCGATCGCAGGGAATGCCGCGATACGCAGCTGGTTGCGGCCCAGCTTGCGGTAGCCCTCGGTATCGACGATGTCGTTGGCCCGCAGCGCTGCAGCGATGTCGTCTGCGCTGACACCCTCGAAGTCGATGGTGCACACAACGGGGGAGCGCATGGCCTCGTCCGCAACGAATGGCGAGGCGAAATCGCGTTCTGCTGCCCAGCCGTACACGGCACCGCTCGACGCGGCCGAGCGGGACGCAGCCCAACCGAGCCCGCCGCCGTCGAGCATCCATTCTGCGGTCTCGAGCGTCAGCAGGATCGTGGCGAGCGCCGGGGTGTTGTAGGTCTGGTCCTGGCGAGAATTGCGGACGGCGATTGCCAAGTCGAGCGTGGCGGGCTTGTAGCGGCCCGAAGCATCGATCCGCTCTATCCGCTCGACAGCAGCCGGCGAGCACAGCGCGATGAACAGCCCGCCATCTGCCGCAAACGCCTTCTGCGGAGCGAAGTAGTAGCAGTCGACATCTCGGGGATCCCACCTCATCGCACCGGCCGCCGAGGTGGCGTCGACCATGACGAGTGCTGGCGGCACGCCTTGCCGGCACGGGTCCAGTTGCGGCTGCGCCAGCGGCATCGCCACGCCGGTCGATGTCTCGTTGTGCGTCAGCGCGTACACGTCGATCGCCACAGGATCCGCCGCCTCGGGCACGGGGTGGCTGCCGTACGGCGCTGTGATGACCACCGGGTCGTCCAGGTGCGGGGCAGCAGCAGTGACGGCCGAGAACTTCTCGGAGAACTCGCCGAAGGTCAGGTGCTGGGAGCGGCGCTCGATCAGCGAGAAGGCCGCTGCGTCCCAGAAGCCGGTGCTGCCGCCGTTGCCCAGCACCACCTCCCAGCCATCGCCCAGCCCGAACAGTTCAGTCATGGCTGCGCGCAACCGGCCCACCACAGATCGCACGCCGGTGCGACGATGCGACGTGCCCATGTAGTCGAGCGCACGAGCTTCGAGTGCCTTGACGGCCTCAGGCCGAACCTTGGACGGGCCTGAACCGAAACGCCCGTCGGCAGGCCGCAGTTCTGCGGGAATCGAAATCGATGGGGGAGTGCCAGCCATTGGCTGCCACTATTGCGCCCGGCTGTGCTGCCGACAACCACATTTTCGCAACGAGTTGCCGATGGTGGCGCAACGTGACTTGGCGGCGAGACTGTCGGGCGTTCGCGGCAGCGCGTCGAGCAGACGGGAGAGGCCCAATGAGCAATCGAGTTTCGACAGCGCTGGCGGGCATCGCGCCGTCGGCAACCTTGGCGGTGGATGCCAAGGCCAAGGCGCTGCGGGCGGCGGGGGAGAACGTGATCGGCTTCGGCGCGGGCGAGCCCGATTTCCCGACACCCGAGCACATCGTGGACGCAGCGGTGGCTGCGTGCCGCGACGCTGCCAATCACCGCTATTCGCCCGCCGGGGGGCAACCAGCGCTGAAAACCGCTCTGGCAGCCAAGACCAAGCGCGACAGTGGTCTCGACTGGGAGGACAGCCAGTTCCTGGTCACGAACGGCGGCAAGCAGGCCGTTTACAACACCATGGCCGCGCTGGTGGACCCAGGCGACGAGGTGCTGCTGCCGGCGCCCTACTGGACTACCTATCCCGAGGCGATCCGGGTGTTCGGAGGCATCCCGATCGAGGTGTTCGCCGGCATTGAGTCGGGCTTCCGGGTCAGCGTTGAACAGCTCGAAGCGGCGCGCACCGAGCGCACCAAGGCCGTGCTATTCGTGTCGCCGTCGAACCCGACCGGCGCCATCTACCCGCACGACGAGATCGTGGCCATCGGCCAGTGGGCCGTCGAGCACGGACTGTGGGTGATCACCGACGAGATCTACGAGCACCTCATCTATGGCGACGCCGAGCACCATTCGCTGCCGGTGCTGGTACCCGAGATCGCCGACCGCTGCGTCGTGCTGAACGGTGTCGCCAAGACCTACGCCATGACCGGCTGGCGGGTCGGGTGGATGGCCGGACCTGCCGATGTCATCGCTGCGGCGACCAACCTGCAGAGCCACGCCACGTCCAACGTCTGCAACGTCGCCCAAGCGGCGGCCCTTGCCGCGGTCTCGGGCGACCTCGAAGCGGTGGCGATGATGCGGGCGGCCTTCGACGTGCGCCGCCAGCGCATCACCGAGATGCTCAACTCGATCGACGGCGTCGAGTGCCCCGAGCCCGAAGGCGCCTTCTACGCATTCCCCAACATGGAAGGCCTGCTGGGACGCCGCTACGGCGGCACGGAAACCACAACCACGCTCGAGTTGGCGGCGGCCGTGCTCGAGCACGCCAAGGTCGCCTTCGTGCCCGGCGAGGCCTTCGGCGCCCCCGGCTACGCACGCTTCTCGTTCGCTCTCGGGCTCGACGACCTTGCCGAAGGCATCAGCCGCATCGCAGACCTGGTCGGGTGACATGGCACGAGTCCTGGTCGCCGAGACGCTGGCCGACGCCGGTCTCGACCTGCTGCGCGCTGCCGGCCACGACGTCGACATCCGTACGGGGCTCAGCTCCGACGAGCTGCGCGACGCCGTCGCCGGGGCACAGGCGCTGGTCATCCGCTCGGCGACTCAGGTCGATGCTGATCTCCTGGCAGCTGGCGATTCGCTCGTCGTCGTCGGGCGTGCCGGCGTAGGGCTCGACAACGTCGATGTGGCCGCTGCAACCGAGCGCGGCGTGCTCGTGTGCAACGCCCCGTCCAGCAACGTGGTGTCTGCGGCAGAGATGACGGTGGCGCTCATGCTGGCGCTGGCTCGCCATGTGCCTCAAGCACACCAAGCACTCGCAGACGGCCGCTGGGAGCGCAGCCGCTGGGGCGGCATGGAGATCTACCGCAAGACCATCGGGATTGTGGGCCTCGGCCGAGTCGGCCGCCTGGTCGCACAGCGGATCGCACCGTTCGACGTAGCGCTCATCTCCTACGACCCCTATGTGAGCGCGGAATCCGGCCGAGCCGCCGATGTCGAGATGGTCGAGTTCGACGAACTGCTGGAGCGATCGGACATCATCACGCTGCACATGCCCCGCACGCCCGAGACGGCGGGGCTGCTGGGGGCCGAAAACCTGGCCAAGTGCCGCCCGCATGCGTTGATCGTCAACACCGCCCGTGGGGGCATTCTCGACGAGGAGGCGGCTGCCGCAGCTTTGGAGGCCGGACGCCTTGGCGGTGTAGCAATAGACGTCTACGCAACCGAACCGGCGATCGAGTCGCCGCTCTTCGGCCGACCCGATGTTGTAGCCACCCCGCACCTCGGCGCCAGCACAACCGAAGCACAGGACCGTGCCGGCACCCAGATCGCCGAACAGGTCAATCTGGCCCTGGCCGGCGACCCCGTCCCCTACGCCGTCAACGCCTAGCAGCCCCACGGCTGCCCCTCCGGCGTCCCCGCGATCGCGGACGGGCGAGCTTCAGCGCTGGGTCGCGACTGCGGCGGCGTCGGGGTGGCCCAGGTAGCGCTCGGGGATCTCGAAGCCGAAGACGCGGGCGGCATTGAGCCCGAGGATCTTGGCTCGCTCGCCGTCGTCCAGGTGGCTCATCGTGCGTTCGATCGCCTGGGCGGAGTACGGCCACGAGCCCTCGTGGTGCGGGAAGTCGTTTGCCCACAGGAAGTTGTCGACCAGGCCGTGCTCGCGCGCAAGGTCCAAGCCGGCGGGATCCTCTTGGAAGCTCGCGAAGCCCTGCCGCTTGAAGTACTCGCTGGGCAGCATCTCCAGCTTGGGACGCACCCACATGTGGTGCTTGAGGTAGGCCTCGTCCATCGCGGTCAGCATCCACGGCACCCAGCCGATGCCAGCCTCGATGGAACCGAACTGCAGCTTCGGGTGCCGCTCGGCGACGCCCGAGGCGCAGATGTTGACCAACGGCTCCATGGTGGGTGCCAGCGAATGCACTGCGTAGTTGATGACCGCTCCGCCCTGGCTGCGGGAGGTTCGTGGGTCACGCCCGGTTGAGACGTGGAACGTGACCGGCAGCTCAACCTCGTCGATGCAGTCCCACAGCGGCTCCATCTCGCGCAGGTTGTAGTTGAGATCGTCCACATCGGGCGGTCCGAAGACGGGCTTGGCCGGCAAGCTGAGGCCTTTGAAGCCGAGGCCAGCACACCGTTGGATCTCGGCGATGGCCTTGTCCAGTGCCGCCGGAGCGATGCAGGCCATCGGGGCCAGCCGGTCGTTGTAGTCGGCGAACTCCTCCCAAGCCCATTCGTTGTAGGCCCGGCACATGGCGTGACTGAAGTCGGCATCGGGGGTGGCCCAGATGCTGAGTCCCTTGTTCGGAAACAAGACCTCGGCATCGCAGCCGTCGAGCGCCAGATCGGCCAACCGGGCCTCGGGGCTGCGCCCGGACTGGTTGCGCAGCTTCTCATGGCCTTCGAAGGGCTTGGTCCAGTTGAGCTTGGCCGGCCGGAAGCCCTCCGCCTTCTGAAAGAACTGCTCCTCGGTCGCACCGCCGCCTTCACCCTTGGCGCTGTCGTCCTTCCCGCCCTTGCCGTGAACATCCATGGCCTTAGTAACGGCGATCGTCGGCAGCCGGTGGTGATACGCAGGATCGATGCGGTCATAGAGGAACGTGTTCGGTTCCTGCACATGCCCGTCCGCCGAGCACATGAAGAACTTGTCATCGGCATCCGGTCGCGCCGATCGAAGCCACCCCTCATTGCCCGGTGTCTCGGTTCGCCACACGTTGTTGACATCAGGTTCAGGAATGGTGATCGCCATCTCAGGTCTCCGGGACGGGAATTCGGGAGCGGATTCGGGCAGCGCTGGCCGTTTGCCACAACGAGTCTTGCATGCAACCGCCGCCGCTCACCCGGCGGCACAAACTTCAGTTGCGCTCGTGCAGCCGCGACTCGAGCCAGTCGGGGGCGAGGGAGCCCTTGTGGGATATGAGGCTGATGGCCCAGCGGGGTGGTGGCTGGGTGGGGTCCGTGGCGTGGGGAGTCATTGACGTGCGCTTGCCGATGGCTTCAACCAGGTAGGCGGTTTCAGCGGCGTTCGCGTCGTCTGCGCTCGCGGGTGGCGCCGCTTGCACCAAGCCCTTGAGCCGGGCGACGCCATTGGGCAGATTGGCGACCAACGCCTCGATGACGGGCAGGGGAACCGGTGCGTCGAGGACGACGGTCTGTGATTCGAACACGTCTTCGGCTGTGTCGTGAGCGGCGCGGGCGCTCGATGCGACCGTGCTTGGTGACCGTCCGGCTGCGTGCTCACGGAGTTCCGGTCCGAAGATCACGTCCATCGGCACGGCTGCGCGGCTCGCACGCACCAGCGTGGCGCCGTTGGCGACGCCGGTCAGCCAGTCGCACAGGGCGTCGGCGTCTTCGGGAGCGGCCAGCAGGTCGATCTTGTTGACCACCACCAGATCGGCTGCCGCGAGCTGTATCCGCACGGTGTCGGCCACCCAGCGGTGATTGGCTTGGCGCCGCACCTGCTCGGCGTCGGCCAGCACCACCACCGCATCCAGAGCCAGGCCAGGCGTGTGGCCGTAGGCGGCAATCTGGTTCGGGTCGGCCACGCCGCTTGCTTCGATGAGCAGTCGTGTCGGCAGAACGCCGGCCGAGCGAACCGTGTCGAGTGCTGCGGAGAACCCCTCCGCCAGGCTGCAGCAGATGCATCCGTTGGCCAAGGTCAGCTTGTCGCTGTCGGCCGCGACGATGAGGTCCTCGTCGATGGAGATTTCGCCGAAGTCGTTCACGATGACGGCGATCCGCTCGTCGGTGGAACGCAGGACGTGGTTGACCAGCGTCGTTTTGCCCGCGCCGAGGTAACCGCCGATGACCGTGATGGGTATTCGCTGGTCGCTTGTCATTCGCGTCGCTCGCTCACTGGGTCGCTCGACGAGTCTCAGTCTTGCGGCGGCGCTCTGGGCTTAGGACTCGCCGATCTGCGCGGGCTGCAGCTCGCCGCCCAGCACGGTGCCCCACACGCCGATATCACGCAGCGCCATCGGATCGACCGAGAGCGGATCGTCCTCCAGCACCGCAAAGTCGGCCAGCTTGCCGGCCTCGATGCTGCCGATCTCTCCGTCCAGCTTGAGCTGCCGGGCCGCATCGATCGTGATCGCTCGCAACGCGTCCGGCACGCCGATTCTCTCGTCAGGACCCAGCACCTGGCCAGATGCCGTCACCCGATTCACCGCGCACCAAGCCGTCTGCAGGTGGCCCAACGGTGTGATGGGCGAATCGGAGTGGATCGAGAAGCTGACGCCGCTGTCCAGAGCTGTCCGGCAGGCGTCCATGCGAGCAGCGCGTTCGGGCCCCACGGTTACATCCCGGTGCTGATCGCCCCAGTAGTAGATGTGGTTCGAGAAGATATTGGCGCTCATGCCCAGCGCTGCCATGCGCCGGTACTGGGCGGGCGTGGTGAGCTGGCAGTGCTGCACGGTGTGGCGGTGGTCCCAGCGCGGATACCGCTGCAGGACTTCCTCGACGGCGTCGATAAACGCTTCTGACGCTTCGTCGCCGTTGCAGTGGCAGTGCACCGTGAGTCCGGCCCGGTGGTACGGCTCAACGAGATCAGCCATCTGGTCAGGTGCCGTCAGCCACAGGCCGTTGCCGATGTGCCCGGGCGGCGGCTTGTAGTAGTGCGGCCAGCTGATGCGGGCCGTGAACCCCTGGATAGAACCGTCCAGGATCAGCTTCACGATGCCGAAGCGCAGTTTGTCGCTCTGCTCGCTCTTCAACTGCACACACAGCTCAGCCAGTTCGGCCGGATCAGCAACGGCCCCGAACAGGTTCGACATCGCCACCATCACCCGCGCCGGATAGGCCGGATCGCCGGTCACCTTCTTCCAGTTGTTGAGCTGGTCTGGGTCCCAGAGCTGCGTGGTGCCCAAGTCGGTCAGCAGGGTGTGACCCGCATTGCGTGCTTCGTTGGCGTATCGCCAGCGGGCTTGCTCGGTCCGGTTGGCCTTCATCATGTCGACGAACGCGTCGCCGGCGAGCATCATCCCGGCGGGTTCGTGCAGTTCGCCGTTCGGCAGCCCGTCACCGCCTCGCGCCACGCCCGGGCTGGTCGCCGTCTCGTCAATACCGCACCGGTCCATGAGTGCCGAGTTGATCGTCGCCAGGTGCCCGCTGGCGTGCAGCACGAGCGTCGGCCGGTCGCCGGTCACCGTGTCCAAGTGGCTGGCCACGAGCCGCTCGCCTGGGAAGTAGATGGGGTCGAGGCCCCACGCCAGCAGCGTCTGGGAATCGTCGCTCATGTCAGCTGCGGCCTTGGCCAACCGTTCGAGCACATCGTCGATCGACGTACAGCCCGGCCACAGCAATCCCTGGGGGTCGCGCCGGTCGAAGTAGCCGACGTACGTGGAGTTCCACAGGCCGCCTGACATCACATGGCAATGGGCCTCGACAAAGCCGGGCATGATCACGTGCTCTGCAAAGCAATCGTCGATGCGGTGCTCGCCCCACGACGCCAGCTCGTCGGTGCTGCCGACGCCCAGGATGCGGTCGCCGGCCACTGCCACGGCTTCGCCGAAGGGATATGCGGGGTTGATGGTGATGACCCGCCGAGCCGGGTAGATCACGAACGGTTGGTTCGTTCCCATCAGACATGCTCCTCTTGCGCGACGCTGGGCTGGTCGCTCGTGGCTTGCGCCACGAGGTGTCCCGGCTCCACTTCCACCAAGGTCACGGGCTCGGGGGCGGTACCGGCTTCGAAGACCGGGCTGGGAACCTCGTCGGTCTGCACCGATCGATCGGTCCGGCGACGAGCCGGATCGGCGATCGGCACTGCGTCGAGCAACCGCTTGGTGTAGTCGTGCATGGGGTTCTCGAAGATTGCCCGGCGCGAACCCAGCTCCACGATCTGGCCGAGGTACATCACGCCCACCCGGTGGGCGATCCGCTCCACCACGGCGAGGTCGTGGCTGATGAACAGGTACGACAGGCCCATCTCGTCCTGCAGGTCCATCATCAGGTTGATGACCTGCGCCTGGATCGAGACGTCCAGCGCGGACACGGCTTCATCGGCGATGACCAGCTCGGGTCGCAGCGCCAAGGCCCGGGCGATGCAGATGCGCTGCCGCTGACCCCCGGAGAATTGGTGCGGGTACTGGCGCATGTCGTCGGGCGACATGCCGACCCGTCGCAGCAGGTCGGCGACCACGTCATTGATCTCGCGCTTGGGCACGGCACGATGGATCTCGAGTGGCTCCGCAATCGCTTTGCCCACAGTGCGGCGGGGATCCAGGCTGGCAAAGGGATCCTGGAAAACGATCTGCGCCTTGCGCCGGTGAGGCCGCAGCGCTCGCGGCCCGAGGTTCGTGATGTCGGCGCCGTCGAGCCGGATGATGCCGCTGGTCGGATTCAGCAGGCGGATGATGAGGTAGGCGAGCGTCGACTTGCCACAGCCGCTCTCGCCCACCACAGCCAGCGTCTCCCCTCGATCGATGTGCAGGCTCACCTGCTCCACGGCGTGGACGCGGGCGCCACGACTGGCTGGGAAATGCTTGGTGAGCGCCTCGACCTCGACAATCGGTGCGGCGGCATCGTGCTGCGTCACGAGTCCGCGCCCCCGCCGCTGTCCATCGCCGGGGTGGCAGCCGCTGCCAATGCATCGGGATCGATCAGGTCGAAACGCTGCGGGGCCTCGACGCCGGCCATCGACCCGAGGCGCGGCACCGCTGCCAGCAGCGACTGCGTGTAGGGCTCGCTCGGCCGCTCGAAGATGTCTGAGACTTGGCCCCGCTCGACCAATCGCGACTGCTGCATCACGACCACCTCGTCGGCGATCTCCGCAACGACGCCCATGTCGTGGGTGATGATCAGCACGGCCGCGCCGGTCTCGCGCTGCATCTCGGCGATCAGGGCGAGGATCTGTGCCTGGATCGTCACGTCGAGCGCAGTGGTGGGCTCGTCCGCGATCAGGATCGCCGGGTCGCACGCCAGCGCCATGGCGATCATCACCCGCTGACGCATTCCTCCCGACATCTCGTGGGGGTACTGGTCGATCCGGCGGGCCGCGTCGGGGATGCGCACGCGGTTCAGCATTTCCAAGGTGCGCTCGCGAGCCTCGCTGCGATTCATGCCACGGTGGAGCCGCAGCGCCTCGCCGATCTGGCTGCCGACGGTATAGACGGGGTTGAGGCTGGTGAGCGGCTCCTGGAAGATCATCGAGATGCGATCGCCCCGGATCGATCGCATCTGCGGTTCGGGCAGCTGCAGCAGGTCGTCGACGCTGCCGTCGTCGTGGCGGAACAGCACCTCGCCGCTGCGGATCTCCGCCCGGGTGCCGATCTCGATGAGGCGCATGATCGACAGCGCCGTGACGGACTTGCCTGACCCCGATTCGCCCACCACCGCCAAGGTGGCACCGTCGTGCAATTCGAAGGACACGTCGCTGACGGCAACGAAGTCGTCGAAGCCGACGGTCAGCCCCTGTACACGCAGCCTCGGCGCCGCACCGTTCCCGTCGGTCGCGGCTGCCGCGGTGTTCCCGCCTCCTGCGTCGGCCTTGTCGTTTGCGCCTCCTGCGTCGGCCGTGCTCATCGATCAGCGACCTCGCAGCTTGGGGTTGTAGGCATCCTGCAGCCCGTCGCCGATGAGGCTGAAGCTCAGCACGGTGAAGAAGATCGCCAGGCCGGGGAAGGTCACCGACCACCACGCCGTCAGGAAGTTCCCGCGGTTCAGTCCGATCATCAAGCCCCAGCTCGTGGTGTTGGGATCACCGAGGCCCAGAAACGCCAGCCCAGCCTCGAACAGGATTGCCGTGCCCATGATGAGCGTGGCCGACACGATCAGCGGTGGCAGCGCATTCGGGAACACCACCTTGCGAATGATGCGCCAGTCCGTGGCTCCCACAGCTCGGGCAGACCGCACGAACTCCAGGTTCTTCAGCCTCAGGAACTCCGCTCGGGTGATGCGGGCGATCCCCGGCCACGCCACCACGCCGATGGCGAACGAGATCGTCCACATCGAGGGCTCGAACAGGGCCACCAGCACCATCGCGAACAGCAGAGCGGGCAGCACTTGGAAGAACTCGGTGAAGCGCATGAGGGCGCTGTCGAGCCAGCCGCCGTAGTAGCCGGCGAGCGCGCCGATGCTGACGCCGATCACGAGCACCATCGCGGCCGCCATGGCAGCCACTGTCAGGCTGGTCGTGCCGCCGCCGATGACGCCCGCCAGCACGTCCCGCCCCAGGTAGTCGGTGCCCAGCCGGGCCTCTTCCAATTCTCCGGGACCGGTGAGCGGAATCGCCACGATGTGCTTGGGGTCGTTGTCGTAGATCCGCGGGCCGGCGACCGTCATGAACACGATCCCGACGAGCATCACCACGCCCGCCACAGCGGCCTTGTTGCGCACGAACAGCCGCAGAGTCTCGCGGCCCGGGCGCCCCGATCCGCCCCCGCCGCCGGCCCCAGAGCCGGGTGTGACCCCCAGATCGGCGGCCGCCATCTCGCCGCGTCGGGTGGCGTCAGACATTGGAGCGCTCCCGCAGGCGGATACGGGGGTCGATGATCGTGTACAGCAGGTCGGTCAGCAGGTTCGCCACGATCACCATGACCGACGACACCAGCAGCACGCCGAGCAGCACCGAAGTATCCCGGCGCAGGATCGAGTCGAAAGCCAGCCTTCCGAGCCCCGGCCAATTGAAGACGGTCTCGACGAGCAACGCGCCCGACAGCAGCGCCCCGAACTGCAGGCCGATCACCGTCACGACCGGGATGACGGCGTTGCGCAGCGCATGCTTGTACACCACTCGACGCTCGCCCAACCCCTTTGCCCGTGCGGTGCGCACGTAGTCCGACTCGAGCACCTCCAGCATCGATGCCCGCGACAGTCGGCTGTACTGGGCCAGATAGATGAGGCCCAGCGTGAGCGCGGGCAGCACGAGATGCTCGGCCACGTCCAGCACGTTCGCCAGGATGCCCTCGCCGTAGTTCACGTCATGCCAACCCTGGATCGGCAGCAGTTCCCACGTTGACGCGAACAGGATCACCAGCATGATGCCGGTCCAGAACACGGGCATCGAGAAGCCCACGAGCGCCAGCACGGTTGCCCCGTGACTGAGCGGACTCTCCGGGCGACGCGCCGTCGCTACGCCGACCATCGTGCCCGCAGCGACAGCGAAGGCCAGCGCAGTGCCGACCAGCAAGACGGTGGGCCAGAGGCGCTCAGCGATGAGCGACGTCACCGACCGGTTGAAGAAGTACGAGTCGCCTAGATCGCCGGTGGCGACTCTTCCCACGTAGGACAGCAACTGCACGATGACCGGCCGGTCGAGGCCGTACTGGGTACGGATCTCCTCCAGCAGCTCGGGATCGCCAGCGCCGCTCTCGCCCACGATCACCGTGGCCGGATCGCCGGGCGTGATGTGGATCAGCAAGAAGTTGAGGCACATCACTGCCAGGATCAGCCCGAGTGCTTGGGCGATCCTGGCAGCGATGGACCTCAGCATGCTCCGTCCTTGTTGAGCCCGTACCTATTGAGCCCAGTTCCGGCGGTCACGTCAGCGTTAGCCGGAACGGGGCTCAGTCCTGGCTACTGATCCAGCCAGACCTGGTGCATCGGCGACATCTGCCCCCAGATGTTGTTGGTCGGCGGGTTCATGACCGCCGGGTTGAACGCCTGCCAGAACGACGGCGTGTTCAGGAAGTAGATCGGCACGTCCTCGGCGACGATCTCCTGGAACTCGGCGTACAGCCTTGTCCGTTCGCCAGCGTCGAGCTCCTGGCCTGCCGCAGCGAGCAGCGCGTCGACCTCGGGATTGCAGTAGCCCGTGTTGTTGGTCCAGATCACACCCACCCGGTTGTCGCACAGGTAGGTGCGGTGGACGCCGATGACCGGGTCGCCCCAGTTCCAGACCTGGTTGATGGTCATCTGGTAGTCCCCACCGGCGACTCGCTGCGCCCAGGTCGGGAAGTCGGGTGACACGCTCAGCTCGACGTTGATGCCGGCTTCTTGCAGCGCCTGCACCACATACTCGGCGTGGACCACGAACGCCGGCGGGATGTAGTCGATGGTGAGCTCCAGCTCGCCTTCGCCGTAGCCCGCCTCTGCCAGCAGCTGCTTGGCCCGGTCGATGTCCTTGTCGTAGTGGTTCACGTCCGCGTTGTGGAACGGGCTGGCGGCGGCAATACCGGTTGGCACCGGGAAGGTGAGCCCTTGTTCGATGACTCCCGAGAGGAAGTCGCGGTCAATCGCGTACCCGATGGCCTGACGCACTCGCACATCAGACAAGGCAGGGTCGTTCAAGTTGAACTCCAGCCAGTTGATCTGGCCGATGGCCTCGTGGCCCTGAGCGGTCACCTCCACGTCGGGGTTGTCCATCAGGCGAAGCACGTTTGCTGCGGGGCCCAGGGTGGACGACAGGTGCGTCGTGCCGTTTTCGAGGCTGAGCACGATGGCCGTCGAATCGGGCGTGATCTCCATCACGATCTCGTCCAGGCACGGCGTGCCCTCGATGAAGAAGTCGTCGAAGCGCTCCATCCGGATGATGGTTCCCGGCTCGTACTCGGCCAGCCGGAACGGACCCGAACCCACGAAATCCTCGCTGTTGCGCGGGTGGGACTTCATGTCCTGGCCGTCGTCGAAGATGTGCTTGGGAATAATCGGCAGCAGGCCCGGCGACATCGCCAGCAGGATCGCGGGATGCGGCTGGCTGAGATTGATAACTGCCGTGTGCTCGTCAGGCGTGTCCACGCTCGTCACCGGCGCATACATCGGCTTGAACGGATGGTTGGCCTGCACAGTCTGGATCGAGAACGCCACGTCGGCGGACGTGATCGGCATGCCGTCGTGGAAGACGGCGTCTTCCACGAGGTGCAGCGTCACCGACAGGCCGTCGTCCGCGACATCCCAGCTCTCGGCCAGGTACGGCATGGGGTTGTACTCGTCGTCGTAGAGCAGCGGGCTCGCATTGAGCTGCGTGCCCGGCACGGCGGTGGCGTAGCCCGACTGGACCGTGCCGTTCAGGTGCCGCGGCACCTGCGTGCTGCCGATGATGAGCGTGCCGCCCACGTTGGCCCCGCCATTGCAATAGTCCATCGCCATGTCGTCGTCGGCCATGTCGCTGTCGTCGGCCATGTCGTCGCTGCCGGCGTCATCACCGTCCTCGTCGTGGTCGTGGCCGTCGTCCTCGTCATGCTCGTGGTCGTCGCCATCGTCCATGTCGTCGTCGGCGTCAGCGCCCGAAGCCGCTGCAGCCGTCGTTGCAGGCGCGGCGTCATCGTCGTCGTCGCTGGCGCACGACGCAGCGACGAGCGCAAGAACGGCTAGCAACGCGACCAGCAGCCGGCCGAAGCTCCGCTGCCTGTAGCGCGTCGTCGTGGTCCTCATGAGGATGTCTCCCTCCCTGGAGGCACCCACCGGTCACACGACGACGGGTGCATTTCTTGGTTAGACCCGGTTAGAGCCTGCGCTACCGTAACCGACGATGTCGTTGCCATCGACGGTGACACGTACGGCTCTCGGCGTGCAGCACGTTGGCGTCAGCAAGGTGGTCGGCCGATGAAGGTCCACTGGTTCTTGCCAACCGGCGGCGATTCTCGCGATGTGCTGCCCGACGAGCCGGGCGCGCACTGGCGGCCGCCGTCAATGGACTACCTCGCCCAGATCGCGACCGCCTGCGATCAGCTCGGCTATGAGGGGATGCTCACACCGTGCGGCACGATGTGCGAGGACGCATGGCTCTCCACGATTGCACTGGCGCCGCTGACCAGGCGTGTCAAGTTTCTCGTCGCCTTCCGGCCGGGCTTCCTGTCGCCGACGCTGGCGGCGCAGATGGCCTCCACCTACCAGCGGCTGTCGGGTGGGCGGTTGCTCATCAACATCGTCACCGGGGCTGAGCCGCGTGAGCTGAACCGCTTCGGCGACTGGCTCGACAAAGACACCCGCTATGCGCGCACGGGCGAATTCCTGCGGATCGTGCGGGAGGCATGGTCGGGCGAGCCGTTCGATTTCGAGGGCGACTTCTACAAGGTCGCCGCCGCCACGACCCGCGAGACGCCCGATCCGGTTCCGGCGATCTACTTCGGCGGGGCGTCGCCTGCCGCCGAGCAGATCGCCGCCGAGCATGTCGACGTCTACCTGGCGTGGGGTGAGCCTCCCGACATGGTGATCGAACGGCTGGACCGCATGCGGGCTCGAGCCGCGGAGCACGGTCGCACGCTGCGCTACGGCATCCGCTTTCACGTCATCACCCGGCCAGATGCCGCCGACGCCTGGGCCGTGGCCGACGACATGCTGGCGCACATGAGCCCCGAGGCCATCGCTGCTGCCCAGGCCGACTTCGCCACGACGATGTCGGAGGGCCAGCGGCGTATGGCCCAGCTTCACGCCGAGGGCAGCGGGCGGCTGGAGATCCACCCCAATGTGTGGTCGGGCATCGGTCTCGTCCGTGGCGGTGCCGGAACGGCGCTGGTCGGCAGTTACCGCGAGGTGGCGGACCGCATCGCGGAGTATCACGCGCTGGGCTTCGACGAGTTCATCCTGTCGGGCTACCCGCACCTCGAAGAGGCGTACTGGTTCGGTGAGGGCGTGATGCCGATTCTGCGTGAACGCGGACTGCTCGAACCGCTTGCGCAGGGTTCCGACAACGCGCTGGTCTCGTCGTTCCGCTGAGCTGAAGATGCCAGAGAACCCGCGAGCAGAAACCGGCGCGTCAGGCGAGCGCCGTCCGCTGCGCCTGGGCCTGCTGCGCTGCGACGATCCGGTGCCCGAGCTGAGATCGATCTGCGGCACCTATTCGGACATGTTCGCCGACGTGATCGCTCGGGTCGACCCCAGCGTGCAGATGGACACGTTCAGCCTCCCCGATGACGAATGGCCAGACAACCTCGATGCATACGACGGTTGGATGACCACGGGAACCCGCGCCTCGGTCTACGACGACGCCCCGTGGATCAGCCGGTTCGCCGATTTCGTGCGGCAGCTGCACGCCGAAGGCCGCAAGATGTTCGGTGTCTGCTTCGGGCACCAGATGATCGCCCACGCGCTTGGCGGCACGGTGCAGCGGGCCTCGCACGGCTGGACGGTGGGCGTCAACGTCTGGAAGATCCACGAGCGCCGCCCGTGGATGGACCCGCCCGCCGATGAGATCCGGCTCATCCACAGCCACCAGGATCAAGTGCTGACGCTGCCCCCGGACGGTGTGGTGCTGGCGGGCGCCGATCGGTGCCCGATCGCGATGCTGGCGGTGGGTGAGCACCTGGTCGGGCTGCAGGGCCACCCCGAATTCCAGCCCGAGTTCGTGGGCCCGCTGTACGAGAGCCGCACTGAGCTGTTGGGCGCCGATGCCGTTGCCGAAGCCCAAGCCAGCCTGTCGGCGCCGTGCAACCAGGAACTTGTCGCCGGCTGGATGCTGCGCTTCTTCGACGGCTCACACGAGGTCGACCTGGACGACTTCGGGTTGTTCGACCCGGCGGTTCAGCAGTGCCCGCATGCCTACTACGCCAAGATGCGCGAATCAGCACCGGTGTATGAGGCGACGGCCGGCGGTGCCGCACTGCACCTGATCACCAGGTACGACGACGTGCTGGAAGTGGTGCGGGACCCTGAGACGTTCTCCTCCCGTTTTGATGTCGGCGGCCGGGGCAACGCTGAGCTGGCTCGGCGCACCAAGGAGCTCTACGAGAACGAGGGCGGTTACGACCGAGTCGGCACGATGCTCACGGCGGATCCTCCCGAGCACACCCGATTCCGCCGTCTCGTCAGCAAGGCGTTCACTCCCAAGGTGGTCAACGACCTCGAACCCGCGGTGCGCGAGATAGCCGCAGCGCTCATCGACCAGATGCTCGCTGCCACCGCTGGCGGCGGTTCGATCGACGTCGTCGAGGCGTTCGCAGTGCCGCTCCCAGTGGCGGTCATCGCCCGGGCGCTCAACGTTCCCGACGACCGGCTTGCCGACTTCAAGCGCTGGAGCGACGCCTCGATCGCCGGCATCGGCACCAACATCTCCATCGAGGAACGTCTCGACGCCGAGCGCGAGGTAATCGAATTCCAGAAGTACTTCGCTGAACAGCTCGAACGTCGGCGCACCGAGCCGCAGGACGATCTGCTGACGAACTTGCTGAACGCCCGCATCGACCGCGATGGCGATGACGTCGCCGACGAAGCAGTGTCGACTGAACCGCTCACGACTGCAGAGATGCTCAGCATCATCCAGCAGCTGCTGGTGGCCGGCAACGAGACCACCACCAAGATGCTCACCGAGATGCTGCGGCTGCTGGCCGAGCACCCCGCCGAGTGGGAGGCGCTGCGAGCAGATCCATCACGAGCCCCAGCCTTTGTGGAGGAGACCCTTCGCCTGTCGACGCCGACGCAGGGGATGTTCCGCGTGGTGAAGAAGGACACGCGGCTCGCCGGCGTCGACCTCCCCGCCGGTGCTCACGTGGTGGTGATGTTCAGCTCGGCCAACCGGGATCGGTTGGTTTTTGAGGACTCAGACTCGTTCTGCCCGATGCGAGACGGCGTGTCGAGCCACCTCGCATTCGGCCGGGGCATCCACTTCTGCCTGGGAGCGGCGCTGGCACGGCTGGAAGGGCGTGTCGCGGCCGAAGAGCTGTCGCAGCGGCTGCGCTCCGTCACGCTCTCGGCCTCGAACAATTTCGAGTATCACCCCAGCTTCTTGCTGAGAGGCCTCAAGCGGCTCGAAATCCAACCGCTGCCTGCCTGAGCCCTCCGGCAATCGGAGCTAGGTCGTGGGCAGCCAGGCGGGACGCTCTGTCTCGTAGCTGTCGATCTCCGATGTGCTGCGCAGCGTGATGCCGATGTCGTCGAGACCCTCGAGGAAACGCTCCTGCGTTGCGTCGTCCATCGGGAACGGTTCTTCGATGCCCGCAGCGGGTGCGCTGAGCAGGCGCCGCTCTACGTCGACCGTCACCATCAGGTCGGGGTCGGCAGCCACGGCGGCCCGCAGGCGGGCGGCGGCCTCCTCGGACACCTGCACCGGCACCAGCCCGTTCTTGGTGGAGTTGTTGCGGAAGATGTCCCCGAAGCGGGGCGAGACCACCGCTACGAAGCCGTAGTCCATCAGTGCCCACACGGCGTGCTCGCGTGACGATCCCGTGCCGAAGTTCGACCCTGCTACGAGCACGGTGGCGCCCGCAAAGCGTTCGTCATTCAGCACAAAATCGCGCTCGTCGCGCCACTCGCTGAACAGCCCCTTGCCGAAGCCGGTGCGTTCGACGCGCTTCAGCCAGTCGCTGGGGATGATCTGGTCGGTATCCACGTCGGAGCGATCGAGGGGCACAGCCCGCCCCTCATGAACTCGTACTGGCTCCATCAGCATCTTCCTCTCTGGATCAGCCCAAGTCGTCGGGTGTGACAAAACGACCTGCGATGGCAGTCGCCGCGGCCACCTCCGGCGAGCACAGGTGTGTGCGGCCGCCGCGGCCTTGCCGACCCTCGAAGTTGCGATTCGAGGTCGACGCCGAGCGCTCGCCGGGCGAGAGCTTGTCGGGGTTCATCGCCAGGCACATCGAGCAACCGGGCTCGCGCCAATCGAACCCCGCCTCTACGAAGATCGCATCCAGCCCCTCTGCTTCGGCCTGTGCCTTGACGGCGAACGAGCCGGGCACCACCAGGGTGCGGACGCCGTCTGCCACCGTGCGGCCGCGGGCCACCGCCGCGGCAGCCCGCAGATCCTCGATGCGCGAGTTCGTGCAGCTGCCGATGAACACCGTGTCGACCTGCACGTCAGACAACCGGGTGCCCGCCGTGAGGCCCATGTAGTCCAGCGCCCGCTGGGCGGTCGTCGCCTCGACCGGGTCGTTGAAGTCACCCGGGCCGGGCACGGCGCCATCGATGGGAATGACGTGTGCGGGGTTGGTGCCCCACGTGACGTGCGGGCGCAGCGAGGTGCCGTCGATGGTCACCGAGCGGTCGAAAGCCGCGCCCTCATCGGTGACGAGCGAGCGCCAGTCGGCCACCGCGGTCTCCCAGTCGGCCCCCGATGGGGCGTGCGGGCGACCTGCCAAGTACTCGAAGGTGGTTTCGTCGGGCGCCACCATGCCCGCCTTGGCGCCCGCCTCGATGGACATGTTGCAGACGGTCATCCGTCCTTCCATCGACAGCGCCTCGATGGCTGAACCGCGATACTCAATGATGTGGCCGATGCCGCCACCAGTGCCGATGCGTCCAATGATCGCCAGCACGATGTCTTTGGCGGTCACGCCCGCGGGCGCATCGCCGTCGACGCGTACTTCCATGGTGGACGGCCGTGCCTGCGGCAGCGTCTGGCTCGCCAGGACGTGCTCCACCTCGGAGGTGCCGATGCCGAAGGCCAGCGCGCCGAAGGCGCCATGGGTCGAGGTGTGGCTGTCGCCGCAGACCACGGTCATGCCGGGCAGCGTGAGACCCTGCTCAGGACCGATGACGTGCACGATGCCCTGGCCCGGATCGCCCATCGGGTACAGCGTGATGTCGAACTCGTCGCAGTTCGCCCGCAGCACCTCCACCTGCTTGGCCGAGATCGGGTCGGCAATGGGCAGGTGCAGATCGGCCGTTGGGACGTTGTGGTCTTCGGTCGCCACGGTCAGGTCGGGGCGGCGCACGGTGCGCCCCGACATGCGCAGACCGTCGAAGGCCTGCGGAGAGGTGACCTCGTGAATGAGGTGCAGGTCGATGTAGAGGAGATCGGGCTGCCCGCCGCCGGTGCGAACGACGTGGCGGTCCCAGACCTTCTCGCTGAGGGTGCGCGCACCCGTCGCGGCGGCGTTTGTCACGCTGTCAGTCTGCGCCTCTGGCGCCGCGGGTTCCAACCTGCCGCTCGCGTCGTCGGCAGCTGCCGTCGCGATCCCCTGTGTCAGAGTCGCGGTGTCGACGTGAGTCTGGTTCAAGGACGGCATCTGTGACGAACGATCCTCCGGCTCCGCAGCCCGCTGCACCGCCGCCCGGGAGTCCTCCGCGATTCGGACCGCGACCTGCCGCGCCTCCGCCGGTGCGGCCGGTCAACCCACGCGCGCCAAGACAACAACGGCTGCGGAGCATGGCCAGGATCTTCTTCAACGACGGCGGCCTGGGTCCTCCGGCCCGGCGAAAGCGCGGAGGGCATCGGCTGCCCCTGCCGACGGCACCGCCGCCGTCAGTCCAGCAGGTGCCCGATCCTGCTCGTTCGACGCGGCGGCCTCGGCCGCGACCGGTCCCCGCGCCCACCCAGAATGGGCAACCGCCTCTGTGGGAATTGACTCCCGCGGCGGCCGCGCGCAAGTGCGACAGCTCTGCTTGGCGCCATCTGAATCCTGTGGTGCTGGTGCGGCCCGACTGGAAGCGCTGCCATTCGCCGCGACACATCGCGCAGTGCCTGCTGATCTTCGCTGCCCTCGACTTCGGCGGCGTTGTGGCCCTGGGGATCTTCGCTGAGGTGGTGCTGGCCATCGGAGATGTGGGGAGCCGCTTCGCCGCGACCACGATCGACCCGTCATGGCTCGTCTGGACGTTGCTGCTGCTGGTGTATGCGCCGCTCGGCGAGGAGGCGATGTGCAGATGGCCGATTGCACAACGGCCGCGGGCGTTCCTCTTGCTTCCCGGCGTCTATATCGCTGTCGCGGGAATCACGGGCTTTCCCGATGCCGCTCAATATCTCGGCGCCGGGATCCTCCTGGACGCCGTCGCGATTGCCGTGGGCCTCGGGCTTCACCTGCTCAGCGGGCGCGTGCGTGTGCTGGCGGCGATCGATCAGCGCGTCGACCGGTGGCTGCTGCGCTGGCCGGCCGTGCCGGTCTGGCTCATGATCTCCTGCTTCGCCTTGGCGCATCTTGCGCGTTACGAGATCGATTGGTCCGTGACGGCGATTCTGGTGATCCCGGTCGTCGTGCTGCCATGGCTGTGGTTCGGCGCGCTGGCGAGCATCGTCCGCATCCGCTTCGGATGGTGGTCCGCGGTGATGCTCCATGCCGCAGTGAATCTGGTGGTGCTGCTCATCGACGTTGTGTTCGGACTGCTCGCGCTGCTGTGAGCTGGTGCGCCTCGCCCGCTGCAGCAGCCGCTGAACGCGTGTCGCTGTGCTGTGCGGTCAGGATTCGATGGCGACGATCTCGATGCTGAGCTGGTTGCCGTTCGCCTCGTAGGTAACCGTCTGACCCGCCCGGGCGCCCTCGAGCGCCTGGCCCATGGGCGACCCCGGCGACACCACCTCGATGCCCGTCCGGCGTTCCTCGATCGAGCCGAAGAGGTACTGCTCGACTTCGTCATCGCCTTGGAAGCGGATGGACACCATGAGGCCCGGTGCCACGACGCTGTCGCCCGACCTGTCCTCCGAATCGGCGACGATCTCGCAGTTCTCCAGGATCGCCTTCAGCCGCATGATGCGGCCTTCCATCTTCCCCTGCTCTTCCTTGGCGGCGTGGTAGTCGCCGTTCTCCGAGAGGTCCCCCAGCAGCCGAGCCGCCTCGATCTGGGCTGCGATATCGATGCGACCTCGCCCGGTCAGATCGATGAGCTCGGCCTGGAGTCGATCGCGGGTCTCCGCTGAGATGTGGTGGATCTCGGGCACCCCGCGAGGTTACCGAGGGCTTCTGCTGGCACACTCTCTGTGCCTTTCGAGCGAGGGACACCACAGTGACGCATCGCATCGCAGTCGTCGGCGGAGACGGAATCGGACCCGAGGTGATCTCGGTTGCACTCGATGTGATTGCTGCCGCCGGGGCCGGCATCTCGACGACCGAGTTCGAACTGGGCGGGCATCGTTACCTGCGCGACGGCACGGTGCTCGATGACGAGACCCTCGAAGAGCTGCGCACGTTCGACGCCATCCTGCTCGGCGCCGTGGGCACGCCCGAGGTGCCCCCGGGCGTCATCGAGCGTGGCCTGCTGCTGAAGGCTCGCTTCGAGCTGGATCTGTACGTGAACCTGCGCCCCTTCACCCTGCCCGACGGCCACAGCTTCACGGTGATCCGCGAGAACACCGAAGGTACCTATGCGGGCGAGGGCGGGTTCCTGCGCAAGGGCACGCCGCACGAGATCGCCACCCAGGGCTCGGTCAACACCCGCATGGGAGCTGAGCGCGCCATCCGGTACGGCTTCGAGCTGGCGCGTGCACGGGAGCGCCGCCACCTGACGCTGGTCCACAAGACCAACGTGCTGACGTTCTCGGGCGACTTGTGGGAGCGCACATTCAACGAGGTCGCCGAGGAGTACTCCGACGTCGAGACTGCGTACAACCACGTCGACGCGGCCTGCATCCACTTCGTCGAGGATCCACACCGCTATGAGGTGATCGTCACCGACAATCTCTTCGGCGACATCCTCACCGACCTCGGCGGCGCCGTGGCGGGCGGCATCGGGCTCGCCGCTTCAGCCAACCTCAACCCGGACCGCACGGGGCCGTCCCTGTTCGAGCCGGTGCACGGGTCAGCGCCCGACATCGCCGGCAAGGGCCTGGCCAACCCCACCGCTGCGGTCCTGTCGGCAGTGCTCATGCTGGAGTTCCTGGGGGAAGCCGAGTGCGCTGAGCGTGTGCGAGCGGCGTGCGAATCCGTCATTGCCGACGACGCCGTGCCCGATGTGGGCACCGACGAGATCGCCAAGGCGATCCTGTCCGGCCTCGAGCAGGGGTGATGCAGCTATGAGCACCTCTGACCCTGCGGACGCGAGCACTGAACCGGGATCATCGGCTCCGCTTGTCCGTGAGGGTGAACGTGACACTGCGTGGCCTGAGCGAGTCGAGATCTTCGATACGACGCTGCGCGACGGCGTCCAGTTCGAGGGCATCTCGGTGTCGCCTGACGACAAGCTCAAGGTGGCCCGCCAGCTCGATGCGCTCGGCATCCACTGGATCGAAGGCGGCTGGCCCGGTTCGAACCCGAAGGACGAAGAGTTCTTCACCCGGGCGGCCACCGAGCTGCAGTTCCAGCACGCCACGCTGGTGGCCTTCGGCTCGACGCGCCGGCCCCGCGGCCGCGTCGACGACGACCAGACCCTGGCAGCACTCGTTGCGGCCGGCACCTCCACGGTCTGCATCGTGGGCAAGTCGTGGGACTACCACGTCACCGAAGCGCTCCGGCAGCCGCTCAGCGAAGGCGTCGCCATGGTCGGCGACTCCGTCGAGTTCCTCAAGGGGGAGGGGCTGCGCGTCTTCTTCGACGCGGAGCATTTCTTCGACGGCTACAAGCGCAATCCGGAGTTCGCACTGCAGGTGCTCGAAGCAGCGGCGGTCAACGGCGCCGACTGCCTGGTGCTGTGCGACACCAATGGCGGTTCGCTGCCCCACGAGGTGGAGACGATCGTGCGCGAGGTAGTCGGCCACTTCGACGGCATCCAGGTGGGCATGCACACTCAGAACGACACTGGCTGTGCTGTCGCCAACGCCGTTGCGGGTGTTGTCGCCGGCGCGACGCATGTGCAGGGAACCGTCAACGGCTACGGGGAACGCACGGGTAACTGCGACAACACCGTGCTGGTGCCAAACCTGACGCTCAAGATGGGCATCGAGACAGTTCCGCGCGAGTGCCTGTCTCGCTTCACCTCGGTGGCGCATCATGTGGCCGAACTGGTGAACATGCCGCCTCAGAACCAGCAGCCGTATGTGGGCGCCTCGGCGTTTGCTCACAAGGCGGGCTTGCACACCAGCGCCATCGCGCGCCGGCCCGACAGCTACGAGCATGTCGATCCGGCGGCAGTTGGCAACAGCACACGCTTCCTGCTCGGCGACCTGTCGGGACGCGCGTCGGTGGAACTGAAGGCGGCCGAACTCGGCATCGAGATCGACAAGGCCGCCATGGCCGACGTTGTCGATGAGCTGAAGCGGCTCGAGCACGCCGGATATCACTTCGAGGTGGCCGACGCTTCGCTGGAGATGCTGCTGCGGCGGGCCGCCGGCCAGACCTTCGACTTCTTCAACGTCGAGTCGTTCAAGGTGCTGGTGGAGCGCGGCCGGGAGGCCGAATTCGACACGGAGGCGACGCTCCGTATCGTCGTCGGCGGTGACCGGCGTGTAACCGTCGGCGAGGGCGATGGACCCGTGAACGCTCTCGACAACGCCTTCCGGCAAGCCGTGCGAGACGACTACCCGGAACTCGATGCAGTTCGCTTGACCGACTACAAGGTCCGGGTGCTGGATGCAGACCGGGGCACTGAGGCAGTCACGAGGGTGCTCATCGACTCCACCGACGGCGAGACCACCTGGACCACCATCGGTGTGTCGGAGAACATCATCGAGTCGTCCTGGCTGGCGCTGCGCGATTCGGTCATCTACGCGCTCATGCGTCATCGTCTGGACGACGGTCCGAGCCGGTAGCAGCCTGCGGCCTTGTCGCCGGTCTCGGTCGCAACCCTCGCTGTTTCATAGACTGCGCGGCAATGGCTGCGCCGCGACACGTCCGGGTCGAACCACTGTCGGTCGTGCGTTCATACTCCTCGCCCGAAGTCACGCCTCGGCGTTGGAAGGCCGCCCGTCCCGGCGATCTGGCCGGGGGTCAGCCCACAGGTGCGCTGCGGGGACACCAAGGACCCGACCAGGGGTATGCCTACGGACTGGTCCATCTCTTCGACGATCGGGTGTACCTCACCGAGCACGAGAATCGTGACGACGTCGACGCCGGCTCCGTCGCCGTAGCGCTCAAGCGCGCGTCGATCTTCGGACGTGCGCCGGTGGTGTGGGACCTTGAAGCGGGGTACCTGGCATTTGGCTTCCTCGACCAGCACCCGCCTGCGGAGCTGGTCGCGCGTCGCATGCCGCTGTTCGAGGGCGCCGCGGAGGCGCACCACTACAAGCATGTGCGCGAGCTGGTCGCCCGCGTCCCGACCGAAGTGCTCTCCCTTGCGCCGTCGGCGATCAGGCGTCGGTATGAAGCAGATCCCCTGTCACTGACGCGAGACTGAGAAACCCATGGCCCAGATAGCGAACGCCCCGACGACCGCCCCGCCGCCCGCCGCGACCGCCGCGACCGCCGCGATGCAACCCGACCGCGAGCTCTTGCGGCTGCATCGCCGGGCCTGCACCGACTTTGCCGCCAGGATGCGGTTGCCCGCCTGGGAGCACATGGGCATGGGTTTGGCCCCGCCGCTGGGCGACTACACCGTGGCCGACCTGCTGGAGCGTGCAGTCAACGGCAACCTCGCGGCTGCGGCCGAGATGGGCGGGCAGCCAGCGCCGCCTCCGGTCCGGATCCCGACGCCCGCAGCCGGCATCGGCCTGGGCTTCGGCACCGGTGCGCAGGATCGCCCCGATCCGACGCAGCCCGTCGTCGAGAGCGTCCGCACGGTGTTGTCGATGGCGGCCGGTCTGGATGCAGGCGCTGGATTCAGCCCCAGGCTGCGCGATCTCTTGTGGACGCGCGTCACCGAGCTGACGGTCCTGGGATACGACCTGCAGCAGGCCATCAGTGCCGGCGCGGGCCTCGACGAGCTCCTGGTGGATCGGATACTCGCTGCGGCCCCCGCCGTCACGGTCTGGCCGGGGCTCGAGGTGCTCCCGGTCGACCTGTCCACCCCGCCGCTGCAACGGCTGCTGGCGATGGCGGGTAGGCCGGTGGGCCGCTGGGTCGATTCGAGCGACCCGAACTGCAGCACCGGTCAGTGCTGAGCGGCGTTCCTCGGCTGCGTTTCGCCCCTGCCCCCACCGGGCTGCCGCACCTCGGCACGGCGCGCACGGCCCTGTTCAACTGGCTGTATGCCCGCCACTGCGGCGGGGAGATGGTGCTGCGCATCGAGGACACGAACGCGGAACTCGCCACAACTGCACACATCGATCAGATCCTCGAGACGCTCGACTGGCTCGGGCTCGACTTCGACGGCGACCCTGTCTTCCAGAGCCAGCGCGGCGCCCTCTACCACGCTGCCGTCGATCGCTGGCTCGACGAGGGACGTGCGTATGTCGACGACGGTGCGGTGCGGTTCGCTGTTCCCGACGAGGGCGTGACGGCCTTCGACGACATCGTGCGGGGCCGCGTCGAGTTCCCGAATGCGTCGATCGACGATTTCGTTGTCCGCCGCAGCGACGGCAGCGCGACCTTCTTCGTCGCGAACGCTGTCGACGATCTCGATCTGGGCATCACGCACGTCGTGCGAGGCGAAGACCTGCTGAATACGACGCCGAAGGTGGTGCTCCTGCGGGCTGCGCTCGGCGCGCCCGATATGCCGACCTTCGCCCACCTGCCGCTCATCGTCAACAAGCAGCGAAAGAAGCTCTCCAAGCGGCGCGACGATGTGTCTCTCATCAGCTATCGCGACCAGGGTGTGCTGCCGGCGGCCATGGTGAACTATCTGGCGCTGCTGGGGTGGGGACCTCCCGACGACATCGAGGTGCGGGCGCTCAGCGAGATCGTCGACTTGTTCGATCTGGCTGACGTCAATGCGGCGCCGGCCATGTTCGACATCGACAAGCTCACGGCGATCAACGGCAGCTACGTGCGCGCGCTCGACGATGCCGGCTTCGCCGCTGCGGTCGAGCCGTGGGTGCGCGCGGAACCGTGGGGTGCCGATCTCGATGCAGCGACCCTGAGCACGGTCGCACCGCTCATCCGCGAGCGCACCCGCCTGCTCGGCGACGCTCCCGGGCGCATCGCCTTCCTCTTCGCCGAACCCCAGATCGATCCCGACGACTGGGCCGCAGCGATGGTGGCACCGGCGAGCGACATCCTCGATCGCGCGCGCACCGCATTCTCTGAGGCCGACTGGAGCGCTGTGACGCTGCACGCCGAGCTGCGCGCGATCGGCGAGAGCTTCGGCTTGAAACTGGGCAAGGCGCAAGCCCCGGTTCGCGTCGCCACCACGGGCCGCGCCGTCGGCCCCCCGCTGTTCGAATCGCTCGCGCTGCTCGGCCGCGAAAACACGCTCGCGCGCCTCGACATCGCGCTGGCGAAGCTCGCAAGCGCAGCAGACTCCGGGGAATAATCAGGGCCACCGAAAGAGCCGCAGCGCTAGCCTGTTCCCGCCCTCGGGGATGGTGTAATTGGCAACACAACTGGTTCTGGTCCAGTCATTGGGGGTTCGAGTCCTCCTCCCCGAACCAGACCATCGGCGGCACATCCCCACGCATCAGGCGATTGATGCGGTTGGCAAACATCCACGTCCTCGACATCCGCGGCACGATTTGCACCATCCGTCGATTTGTGTCCTAGCATCACCCGCTGGCCCGGCCCGCTTGAGGCCCCACGCGGAAACTCACGCTGCTGGGCCGACCTGATAACTTGCCTGCGGCCGGTCACCTGATCGGCGAGGACCGGAGGGGGTTCAGCGCGTGGCGTTGCTCGAAGTCCAAGACATCTCCGTGCAGTTCGGCGGCATCCGTGCGCTCGACGATTTGTCGTTCACTCTGGACGAGGGACAGATCCTCGGACTCATCGGCCCGAACGGCGCGGGCAAGACCACGCTGTTCAACGTGGTCAGCCGGATCTACGACCCGACGACTGGTTCAGTGACATTCGACGGTCACGACCTGCTGGCGATGCCGGCGCACCAGATCAGCCGCGTCGGCGTCTACCGCACATTCCAGAACCTGGCCCTCTGGCGCGGCATGACCGTGATCGAGAACGTGATGGTGGGCGACCACACCAACACGAAGGCCAACTTCTTCACCGCTGCGTTCCGCCTCGGCACCCGCAGCGAGGAGAACGACCTGAGGCGGAGAGCTTGGGAAGCGCTTGAGGAGCTTGGCCTCGAGGAATACGCATACCACCCGGCTGCCGGCCTGCCGTTCGGCACGCTGAAGCGCATAGAACTCGCACGGGCCCTGATTTCCAATCCGCGCCTCATCATGCTGGATGAGCCGGCTTCAGGCCTGACACACCAAGAGGTCGACTCGCTCGCGCAAGATGTCAAGGACATCCGCGACCGGCACAACCTGTCAGTCCTGCTGGTTGAGCACCACATGCGCATGGTGCTCAACATCAGCGAGCACTTGGTCGTGCTCAATTTCGGCCGCAAGATCGCCGACGGTCACCCCGATGTCGTGCGCAACGACCCGGAGGTCATCGAGGCGTACCTGGGGAGTTCTTCATGACAGACATGATGCTGAAGGCCGAGGACCTCCACGCGCGCTACGGCGCCGTCGAAGTGCTCCGCGGCCTCGATTTCGAAGTTCCCGACGGCAACGTCGTGGTGATTCTCGGCGCCAACGGCGCCGGCAAGACCACGACACTGCGGGCGCTGTGCAACATGTGCACAACGACCGGCACGGTCACGATGGAAGGCGACGACATCTCCCGTGCCAAAACCGCCGACATCGTGCGGCGCGGTGTCGCCCACGTGCCACAGGGCCGGGGCACGTTCCCCGAGCTCTCGGTGATGGACAATCTCAAGATCGGCGCTTACACCCGCAAGGACAATGAGGTCGGCGCCGATGTCGACCGCTGGTTCGAGATCTTTCCCCGGCTCGAAGAGCGCCGCGATCAGCTCGCCGGCTCGCTCTCGGGCGGCGAGCAGCAGATGCTCGCCGTCGCCCGAGCGCTGATGTGCCGGCCGAGACTGCTGCTGCTCGACGAGCCGTCGCTGGGCTTGGCGCCGCTCATCATCGAAGACCTCTTCGAGCGCTTCGCCCAGCTCAACAAAGAGACCGGGCTGACGATGCTGCTCGTCGAGCAGAACGCCAACCTGGCATTGGACATGGCCGACTACGGCTACGTGATTGAGAGCGGCGAGATCGCTCTGCATGGACCAGCCGATCAGCTCAAGAACGATCCTGCAGTGCAGGAAGCGTACTTGGGCGCCTGATTCGTAGGTACGGGGGCAGACCGTGAACTGGAACTTCGAGATCCTCCCGGATTTCATTTTCAACGGCCTACGCGACGGCGCCGTCTACGCCGCCGCCGCGTTGGCGCTGGTGCTGATCTTCAAGGCGACCACGCTGATCAACTTCGCCACCGGTGAGTTGGCGATGCTCGGTGCGTTCTTCGTCTATGTGCTCAACATCGAGCAGGGTCTGTGGCTCTGGCTCTCGATCGCCATAGCGATGCTCGTCAGCGCCGGGATCGGCGCGGCCGTCGAGCGAGCACTCGTCAGACCCTTCGACCCGGCCGACCACCTGCCTGTGGTGCTTATCACCCTAGGTTTGTTCTTGATCATCAATGCCGTCGCGGGCGATGTCTGGAACTACCAGGTCCGGCGTGTCAACGACCCCTTCGGCCAGTTCCCGAGCTGGGTCCCGAACGGCAGCGAGCTCAAGACCTCCAGCGAGGGCACGATCGCGTGTCTGGAGAACGCCGATGGCGCCTTGGCCGAGGTGGCACCCGGCACTGCCGGCGCCGACATGTGCGAGATGGTAGGCAGGACCTTCTTTGAGGTGATCGGGGCACGCCTCCACTACCGCACCATCGGCACGTGGATCGCACTGGCCCTCGCGCTGATTGCGCTGGCGATCATCCTGGGCAAGACGAAGGCGGGCTTGGCGTTCCGCGCGGTGTCCTCCAACACCGAGTCAGCCCGGTTGGTCGGCGTCAACACCGGACGCACGCTGGGATTCGGCTGGGCGCTGGCCTCGGTGTTCGGCACGCTCTCCGCTGCCTTGGTGGCACCGGCGCTGGGCGGCGTCAACCCCAACATGATGCTGACGATCCTGATTTACGCCCTGGCGGGCGCCGCCCTCGGCGGCCTCGACAGCCTCGGCGGTGCCGTCATCGGCGGGCTGGTCGTGGGGCTCATCAAGTCGGTACTGGTCTCATGGTTCGGCGTGGTCGTGCTCGGCCAGGCCTATTTCTCGATCTTGCAGCTGGCGACGGCGTTCCTGCTGATCTTGATCGTGCTGTTGTTCCGTCCAGCGGGTCTCTTCGGAACCCGCCGCATCGAGCGCGTCTAGCTCAACTACCCAAGGGGAGTTGCTGAGGTATGAGTTCACCACTGCTCATCGTTTCCAGGGGCAGCACACAGCATCGCCAGTGGCGGTTCTTGAGCTGGGGCTACGCCTTGGCGCTGGCGATCCTGGTGCCACTGGTCCTGCAGCCGTTCGAGATCGGCAAGATGAACCGCGCGTTGGTCCTCATGGTGGCCGTGCTGGCGGTCAACTTGGTCGTGGGCTTCAACGGCATGCTC
This sequence comes from Acidimicrobiales bacterium, assembly GCA_009843525.1. Classification (GTDB taxonomy): domain Bacteria; phylum Actinomycetota; class Acidimicrobiia; order Acidimicrobiales; family Poriferisodalaceae; genus Poriferisodalis; species Poriferisodalis multihospitum. Next base: position 113,128 of record VYDH01000003.1, read on the forward strand.
GCGCTCGGGCACTCGGCGTTCATGGGCATCGGTGCATTCGTTGCCGCGTCGATGGTCCAGGACGAGCTCTGGGACTTCTGGATGGTCATCCCGGTCGTCGTGATCGTCGGGTTTGCCATCGGCATCATCGTGGGTCTGCCAGCGCTACGCGTGCGAGGTCTCTACCTAGCCTTGGTCACCATCGCCCAAGCGGCGGTCTTCCCGACGCTCGTGAACATCGACGAACTCGGCATCGCACGCCGTACCGGCGGCCCGAACGGCCGAGACGTCATCGAGGAAGTCGATCGGCAGGAAAGCGGCTTCTCCAGCTTCTTCGAGTGGCTGCCCGGTGTCGACGGTGCGCGTGGCGCGAATGCGTATCGCTACTGGATCCTGCTGCTGATGACGGTGATCGTCATTGCCTTGGTCCGCAATATCATGACCAGCCGGCCTGGCCGGGCGGTTCTTGCGATCCGCGACAGCGAGGCAGGTGCCGCCGTCTACGGCGTGAACCTGCCGCTCTACAAAACCGTGAACTTCGCCTTGAGCGCCTCACTGGGTTCGCTGGCAGGCCTCATGTGGTGCCTGGACAAGGGCTTCGTGGCCGGCCAGGACTTCACCTTCCTGCTGGCAGTCGACCTCATCATCGGCTTGGTGATCGGCGGTGTCGGCACCCTGCAGGGCTCTATTTTCGGCGGCTTGTTCGTGGTGTGGGTGCGAGACCTCACCAAGAGAATCTCCATCCCGCTGGGCTTCTACACGCTCGACGGCGACGGCCCCCTCTCTGCGGCCATCTTCGGTCTCATCCTCATCCTGTTCACCTTCTTCGCCCCGGGCGGCATCGCCTCGATGGTGACGGCGATACAGAAGAGAATCATCCAGGTAGTCCCGCTGACGCCAGACGGCGACCCCATCACACCGCTCTCGAGCCTCGACCCCGGCCCGTCCTCCACGCGAGCCACCTGGGCAATGAGATTCGCTATCGCCGGCCCAGTGCTGCTGGTGATCGGCTGGGTGCTGATGAATGTCGACAACCTCATCGTCGGCACGCTCGCCTTCGCATTGCGCTTCGCCATCGTGGTACTCGCACCGATCATTGTGTTCGTCTCGATGAACGAACTCCGGGCGGCGAAGGCCGGCCGGCGCGGCGAGAACGCCGCTGCAGTGAGTTCGCAGGCCAAGACAGCGGGCGTCCTCGGTGTGCTGAGCTTCGCCTATATCCAGGCGTTCGCCCTGAACATCGCGCTGCGAGCCCACCACGTGGGACACCTCGCCCGCGAATCGGTCGCGGTGAATCCCGACGGCAAGACGGTGCCGGCTATCCCGCTGGTCAATGAGGCGGCGAAGGCGAAGGACTTTGTGGGCACGCCGGGCGAATTCTGCGGCACTTCGCCCTCGGGCGAGATCAGCGATATGTCGGTCAGCGAGCTGTGCAACGTGGCATCCGATGCCATCGATGCCTCGGAGACATCGGTGGGCTTCTGGCTCATCGGCTGGCCGACGCAGAGCATGCTGTCGCTGGTGCTGAGCATCATCGTCATCGTGGCGACGATCTTCATCGGTCTGCGCTACTTCGTGTTCGCGGACGAGAAGGCCGAAACGGCCTCCGAGCCAGCGCCTGAAGACGTCGGCGCCTCTGCGTAGATGTAAAGCGACGCCGAGCCTCCCGCCTCCGTTGCGGCGCCGGGGTTCGGTCGACATTGCTGAAGGCTGAGCAGTCGCGATGGATGTAGCACTGCTGCTGCAGCGAATCTTCGATGCCCTGTTCAACAGCGCTATCTACTCCTCGCTGGCGCTGGCGCTGGTCATCATCTTTCGATCCACTGGGCTGCTGAACTTTGCCCAGGGCGAGATGGCCACCTTCTCGGCTTACATCGCCTTCGTTCTGCTCGCCGGTGCGGCACCAGGAGTCACCGGCGGTGGTCTGGCGTCGTGGATCGGAGCGCCGCTCGTGACGCCGCTAGCGATCGGAGGTGCTGTCGTCATCGGCATCGCGGCCGGCGCTGCGACCGAACGCGTGCTGATACGGCCGTTACGAAATGCGCCGGAGCTAGCGCTCGTCAACGTGACGATCGGCATCTTGCTGGCGCTGAACTCGTTGATGGGCCAATGGTGGGGAACCGGACCGCGTGTCTTCCCACCGTTCTTCCCGTCGGATCCCGGTGATCACTTCGCGATCGCGGGTGCTCGTCTGCGCTTCTCCACTGTCGGGGCGTGGCTGGTGCTATTCGCGCTGCTGACCGTGCTGGCGCTGTTGTTGCGCTACACGAGAGCCGGTCTCGCCTTCCGGGCGGTGTCGATCGATTCGGAATCGGCCGCGTTGAACGGCATCCGCGTGGGTCCGACGCTGATGTACGGCTGGGCGCTGGCAGCAGGCCTCGGTGCCATCGCGGCCAACATGAGCGCGAACTCGGTGCTCCTGGAGCCCACCATGATGGTGCGGGTACTGGTGTACGCATTCGCCGCGGCGACGCTCGGCGGGCTCGACTCGCCGAAGGGAGCGCTGGTCGGTGGTGTGGTCATCGGCCTGAGCCAGACGCTGATCCCGGCCTATGTTCCGTTCATCGGCTTCGAGCTCAGCGTGCTACCCGCGCTCGTCGCCATGGTGGTGGTGCTCATCGTGCGCCCAGCCGGCTTGTTCGGCACTCAGCGGATCGAGCGGGTGTGAGCGACGACAACTGGCCCACGCCGCTGCCGCGCCCAGGCGATGACGACGAGACTCCGGGTGCCGATGCCAGCGTGTTCGCTGTTTTTGCCCCGCCCGACGATCCGCCGCCGTCTGACGAGCCGCTCGAGTCTGGCGAGTCGTCCGAAGCTGCGGCGCTGGGCGTCGAGCCGTCCGGCGCCGGGCTCAGCGTGCGCAGCGGCCCGCCAGCGGCATCCGGCGTTGGCACAGCCGTGCTCGGCGCCGGCGGCGCGGATCGTGTTGTGGGTTCGCGGCGGCGGATCGGCCCGCTCAGCTGGATCGGCGCTGTGTTGCTGGGTGTGTGGCTGGTGGCGATGCCGCTGACCAGTTCGGTGACCGAACTGCGGCAGAACACCCAGATCATCGTCATGGTTCTCGCCGTGCTGGGCGTCAATATCGCCACGGGCTACGGCGGCATGATCAGCCTCGGCCATGGGGTCTTCGTGGCCGTCGGCGCGTTCGCAGCCGCCTATGCAGTCGACGACTTGGCGCTGCCGTGGGTCCTCTCGATCCTGGCCGGCGCCGCATTCGCAGGTGTCATCGGCGCATTGGTCGGCCTGCCGGCGCTCCGCATCAAGGGCATCCACCTTGCATTGGTGACGCTCGGGCTGGCCATCGTGTTCCAGCCGCTCGCCAAGCGAGTGCCGGCGTTCTCCGGCGGCGTCAGCGGCAGGGCGGTCGGCGCCGAATTGGTGCCGCCGTCGTGGTTCGGCACCAGCCGCTGGGCCGAGGGGCTGTACCACTACCTCATCTGCCTGGTGGTGGTGGGGTTGGCGATGTGGCTAACGCACAACATCATCAAGAGCAGACCCGGCCGCGCCATGCGCGCGGTGCGCGACAACGACACTGCTGCAGCCGTGTACGGGGTGAACCTGGTGGCCTCCAGGGTCAGCACATTCGCGGTGAGCGCATCGCTGGCAGGCCTCGCAGGCGCGCTCGGCATCGTCCTGGTGCCGTTCGCCTCACAGGAGTCGTACCCGTTCCAGGAATCGTTGGTGCTGTATGCCACCGCCGTGCTCGGCGGCCTGGGCTCGCTGTGGGGTTCCGTGCTGGGCGTAGCGATCCGGGAGGTCTTCTCGAGGATCGGCGAACTGCTCGGCGATGTCAGCGGCCTGGGCCCGCTCGGCGAGTTCCTGCGCCTGCTCGACGAAGAGCAGTTCGTGTTCGGTGTGCTGCTGGTGGCCCTGACGTTCGTCTTCCCACGCGGTCTCATCGGCATGTTCAATCGCCGCAAGACCTGATCGCGCGACCGCCGGAACCGGCTCGAAGAATCGAAATCGTTGCAGAATTGACACAACCCGCCCGGTGACCAGCCACAAGACGCGAACTAGCGTCTCGATGGACCGGTTGGGGCGTCTGTGCGATTCCGCTTCCGGTTCGTGCTTTTGCAACCAATTGGGGAGACACAACATGACGAAGCGTCGAATGTGGCGCTTGCTAGCTCTGCTCTTCGCGTTCTCGCTCGTAGCCGCTGCGTGCGGTGGCGGCGATGACGACGCAGACGCTGACGCTGGCGAGACAGAAACCGAAACCACGGCCGCGCCGAGCGAAGACGAGGCGATGGACGAGGAAGAGGAGATGGCAGAGGAAGAAGACGAGGGCGCCACTGGTGCTCTCGGCGGTGCCGCTGCTGAGGAAGACATCGAAGCCGCCGTTGCCGGTGAGGACGAGGAAGAGGAGATGGCCGACGAGGAGATGATGGAAGAGGAGGAGATGATGTTCGATCGCTCCACCCTCGAAGGCATCTTCGAAGAGGCCGCTGCTCGTCGTGCCAAGTCCGTTGCCGACCTGACCGAGAAGATCGAGTCTGGCGAGTACGGCGTGGGCGACGACGGCATCCTGCGCGGTCCGGCGGGCTTCACCATCGACATTTCCGCTTGCCCGGACGACTGGTCGGACACCACAGGCATTACCGACTCGCAGGTGCGCATCGGTCACACCACGGCTCAGTCGGGCAATCTTGCCGCGTACGGCAATATCGCGTACGGCTGGGAGAACTACTTCAACTGGATCAACGAGAATGATCCGATCATGGTCGGCGGCTCGCCGCGTGACCTGACGCTGATCATCAAGGACGACGCCTATGTCGCCGCTCAGACGATCGAGTTCGTCGATGAGCTGATCGAGGCGGAGAACGTGTTCTCGATCCTGACGCTGGGTTCGCCCAACACCCTCGCGGTGTACGACAAGATCAACGAGGAGTGCATCCCGCACCCGTTCGTGATGACTGGCCACCCGGCCTGGGGCGACCCGGTGAACCACCCGTGGACCACCATCATGCAGATGTCGTACTCGACGGAGTCGATCCTGTGGGGCGCGTGGATCAGGGAGAACCTGCCTGACCTGCTGCCGGTGAAGGTTGCCGGTCTGGTGATGGACAACGACTTCGGTCTGGCCTACGAGCTGGGCTTCGAGGAGTGGGCACACGCCAACACCGACGTGGTGAGCGAGTACCTGCCGGTGCGTCATGACCCGGCTGCGCCGACGCTGACCAACGAGATGACGACCATCTTGGCGTTCGAGCCTGATGTGTTCATCTCGATGACGGCGGGCAACCCGTGCTTGCTGGCAGTCCAGGAGGCCGGCCAGAGCGGCCTGTACGACGACATCAACGCCAAGGGCGGCGCGCTCTTCACGCCGTCGGTGTGCAAGGGCATTGAGGCCTACATGAAGCCCGCCGGTGATGCGGCGGACGGCTGGTGGATCATCGGCGGTGGGTCGAAGGACTCCACCGATCCGAAGTTCATCGATGAGCCGTTCATGTCGTTCGTCAACAGCAACCTCGAGGCGGGCGGCTTGGACCCGGCGGTGTCGCTGTATGCCATCGGTTACACCTACGGCTACCCCTACGGCGAGGCGCTGCGCATTGCGGCTGATCTGCCGGGCGGTCTGAACCGGACGAACTTCATCCTGGCCGTGCGGTCGATCGACATGTACCACCCGATGCTTCTCGACGGCATCATCACGCAGCTCAACGGCAACGCCGATGCGTACTTCGTCGAGGGCTCGGACTTCAGCCAGTTCAATGCGACTGAGCAGACCTGGACCCAGGTCGGCGATGTCGTGGACGTCAATGGCAAGTCGACGAATTGCGCCTGGGACAAGGACAACGGCGGCTGCCGCTAGGCAAACGCCACCAGGAGGTCAAACGCCCTGCGTCTGATTCCTGACTGACCAAAACGGTCAACAGAGAGGGGCGGCGGGCCGCCGCCCCCCCCCCCCCCCCCCGGGGTGTGGGGGCACGGGGGGGGGGCGGGGGCACCCCGGCCCCCGGGTGGTTGCGAGGACCCCCCCCCCCCGGCGGGCGCCCCCCCCCCCCCGCCCGCGCCGCCCCCGCGGCCCCCCCCCCCCGCCCCCCCCCCCCCCCCGCGGGGGCGCCCCCCCCCCCCCCCCCCCCCCGCCCCCCCCGGGCGCGGGGCCCCCCCCCCCCCCCCCCCCCTCTCGCGTCTGTGTCGCCGTACGGGGCTGCCGCGTGGCCTCAGCGCCGACGTGATGGTTCAGTCGCCGTCGACGATGGCCTTGACGCCCTCGACGACGCGCTGCATGTTGGCGCGCAGCACGTCGCGGCGCCGGTTCAGCACCCGCTGCTCCTTGGCTGGGTCACGCAAGGCCATGGGCACCGTGCCGTTGTTCTCCTGGCCGATGAGCATCGAGAACCGCAGCCGGCTGCCGCCGCCCTGCTCGGCGAGGTCGAACCGCCACACGGCACCGGGATTCTCGGTGTCGGTGACGCGCCATTCGAACGCCGTGCGCTCCTCCCACGCAGTCACGATGCAGTCGGTCTCCCAGTCGAACACGTCGGGGATGGAGTTGCGGCCACGGAACGTCGAGCCCACACCCGGATCGCCTTCGGATGTCCACTCGGCACCCAGGAATTCCTCGGAGAACTGCGCCGGCATGCTGATGTCGGTGATGACATCCCAGACCGCCCGGGGCCGGGCATCGGTGTCGATCTCGGCCACCACGCCCTGACCGTCGGCCACCCGGGCGGTGCCGTCGTCGCTGGGCCGCTGGCGGGTGAAGCCCCACTGGTCGAAGTATGTGATCTCGCTCGCCGGTCGGCGGGGCGCTGCCGAGAAGTCGGTTCCCTTGGTGTAGGCCACCGGGAAGCACACCAGCGTGGTGAGGCCCGGCGGCATGCCCAGCAGCTCGGCCACTTCCTCGGACTTGTTGTTGAGCATCGTGGCGTACGCGGTGCCGAGGCCCCGGGAGCGCAGTGCCAGATTGAAGCTCCAGGCTGAGGGAATGGCGCTGTCGAACAGCCCCGGCCGGCCGCTGTCGTCGTGGATGCCCCAGATCGCCAGCATCACGAGCGCCGGGGCCTTCGCGTAGTTCTCCACGAGGTAGGCGCTGGAGCTGACGATGTGCTCCTTGGGGTGGCCGGTGCCGTCGAGGCGCCCCCGGGCGTTGATGAAGATGGTGCCCACTTCGGCGTACAGCTCGCCGAGCTGATCCTTGAGTTCCTGGTCGCGGATCACGATCCAGCGGCGGCTGGCATCGTTGCCGCCCGTCGGCGCCTGCTCCGCGAGGTCGATGCACTCGAAGATGAGATCGTCGCTGACCCAGCGGTCGAAGTCGAGCCGCTTGCGCACCGCCCGGGTGGTGGTGAGCAGACGATCCACCTGGTCGAGGTCGAAACCGGCCTCGGAGATGCGTTCTCCGGAATCAGAATTCTGCATTTCGGTACCCTAAGTCGCCGCTGCACAGCGGTGCCGAGCCCCGCGATCCCGTGGCCGAGCCCGAGGAGGGCGCAGTGCAGTTGACCGACGAGCAGCAGCAGATCCGCGACGTGGCCAGGGCCTTCGCGCAGCGCGAGATAGCACCGTTTGCCGCTGAATGGGACCGGGCAGGCGGGGCGCCTCGCGAGCTCTACAGCAAGATGGCCGACGTCGGGCTCATGGGCATGATGGTCGACCCATGCTGGGGTGGTGCGGGTGCCGACTTCGTGTCGTACGCACTGGCCATCGAGGAGATATCCGCTGCCGACGGCGGCATCAGCAACATGATGGCGGCGAACAACTCGCCGGTCGCCGTGGCCATCCAGCAGTCGGGCACCGACCAGCAGCGGCGCGACTACCTCACCAAGCTCACTAGCGGCGAGTGGCTGGGCTGCATCCACCTCACCGAGCCCCACACCGGTTCCGACGCCGCGGCCATCCGCACCCGGGCCACCCGGGATGGCGACGAGTACGTCCTGAACGGCCACAAGGCGTTCATCACTGCAGGCTCAAGCGCAGATGTGGCGATGATCGTGGCGGTGACCGATCCGAGCGCCGGCAAGCGGGGCATGACCACGTTCATCACGCCTACCGACAACCCCGGCTACCGCGTGATCGCCAAGGAGCACAAGCTCGGCCACCGCACCAACGACACCTGCCAGGTGGTGTTCGAGGACATGCGGGTGCCCGCAAGCGATGTCCTCGGCGAGATCGGGCGCGGGCTCGGCATTGCGCTGGGCAACCTGTCGCTGGGCCGCATCGGTGTCGCAGCCCAGGCCACGGGCGGCGCACGGGCCGCGCTGAAGGCCGCGCATTCCTATGCCCAGGAGCGCGAGACGTTCGGACGCCCGATCGTCGAGCACCAGGCAATCTCGTTCACGCTCGCCGAGATGGCCACGCAGATCGAAGCGGCACGCCAGCTCTACCTGCACACAGCGCAGATGCGCGATCAGGGTCTCGAGTGCGCCCGCGAAGCTTCGATGGCGAAGCTGTTCGCGTCAGAAATGGCCGAGCGGGTGGCGTCGAAGGCCATCCAGATCCACGGCGGCTACGGCTTCCTGAACGACTACCCGGTGGAGAAGATCTACCGCGACGTGCGGGTGTACCAGATCTACGAAGGCACCTCGGAGGTCCAGAAGCTGCTGATCAGTCGCATGCTCGACGGCGTCGAGGGTTAGCGGCCCGACCGGGGGCGAGACGGCGGGGGCCGCCGCTACTCGATGCCGAGCTGACGCCCGGCGCGCCAAGCGTCGGCTACGTCGCACATGCGGGTGTAGCTCACGCCCAGGTCGGTCATCTGGGAGATCCAGCGCTCCATCTCGTACAAACGCCCGCCCCGGCCGATCGCCTGCGGGTGGAACGTGACCGTGCACACGCCGTGCTGCACCTCGCTGGTCATCCATTTCACATCCGACAGGAACGTGTCGAACATCGTGCCGGGGTTCTCCAGCCCGGTCAGGATCGTGTTCTTGAACGTCACGAACTCCAGGTGGACGTAGTCGTCGAGGTGCCAGCTGAACGGCAGCTCCACCAGGTCGACCTGCTCGCCGAACTCCATCGGTCCGTCGAGCGGGAACTGGTCGCCGGTGCGCAGCCAGTAGGGAGCGTAGTCGTGGCCCATGAGCGACGAGTCGTAGCTGAGGCCATATTCCATCAGCAGGTCGATCGTCCAGGGGTTGATGTCGCCCGAGGGTGCCCGGTAGCCCTTCGGCGGAGCACCGGTGAGCGATTCGATCTGGGCGAAGGTGCGCTCGAGGATGGCTCGCTCCTCGTCCTCGCTCAGCCGGGGGTTGTACTCGTGGGCGTAGCCGTGCAGACCTACCTCGCATCCGGCGTCGACCACCATGCGGGCCGCATCGGGATAGGTGTCGATGGAGTGGCCCGGGATGAAGAAGGTGCTCGGGATGTCGTGGCGGGCGAGCAGCTTGAGGATCCTCGGCACGGCGACGGCGCCGAATTCGCCGCGTGAGATGGGCGTCGGGGTGGTCTGGCGGCGGGCTATCCACAGCGACGGTCCGTCGAAGTCGAAGGTCAGGCAGACGTAGCCCGCCGGATTGTCAGGTATCGCCCCGTTGCTTGCACCGTTGTCCATCGTGATTCCCCCTTTGTGGTGCCGCGGCAGCGGCCGCTCACGCTTGCCGTTCTAGCCCAACCAGCCCGACCATGGCGTAGCAGGCGGCTGCCATAGGCTCGGCCGCCGTATGCGGAAGCTGATCTGCGCAGCGGTCGCCGTGAGTGTGCTCGCCGCGGCCTGTTCGACCTCGGCGGACCCGGACGAGGGCTCCGCGCCGACTGAGCCTCCGGCGACGTCGTCGACCTTGGCGGCCGATTCGGCAGACAGCGCCGCGGCTACCGAGCCCGCCGCTGACGACATGGGACCGCCCGACACCACGCCTTCCGACACGGCACCGCCGCCGACCACCCAGCCGTTCTTTCCGGGCACCGAGGACGGTCGGCCGTTCCTGGAGCTGACGCTGACCGAGAAGATTCACGAGTTCCTGGAGCTGCCGAATACCGCATTCGCCGCGAACATCGCCGGTGAGATGGGTCTGACCGGCGATCAGCGGTGGGTGCCCTGGGTCATGGACATCATGCGCACCGCAGGAGCCCGCAACGTATCCGACACGTCGATGGGAGCGTTGGAGCGGCTGACGGGAATCGAGAGCTCAGGCGATTTCAACACCGACTACGTGCGCTACGGCTCGTGGTACCGCACCAACGGTGTCGATCCCGGCGAGGGTTACGAGACCTTCAAGAGCGAGCTGTACGCCTACCTCGACTTCCGGTTCGGGGACATGCTCGCCCAGGTCACCGACCGGGTCACGCTCGGCGCGATCCAGTTCGGTGGGGTGCGCCGGGGCGGCATTCCGGAGCTGAACAACCCTGAACGGCTCACCCCTGCCCAAGCCGACTTCATGACCGATGAGGAATTGGTGCTGGGCGTGGTGATCGGCGCCGAAGCCGGGGCGTACCCGGTGCGGTTCCTGGCACGTCACGAGCTGGCGAATGACGTGGTCGGCGGTGTGCCGGTGGCGCTCGGTTACTGCACGCTGTGCCTCACAGCGCTCATGTTCGATCGGCGGCTTCCTAGCGGCGACGTGCTGTCGTTCCAGACATCGGGCCTGCTGATGGACTCGAACAAGATCATGATCGACAACGAGACCGAGAGCCTGTGGAACCACCTCTCGGGCACCGCGTTCGCCGGCCCACTGGCCGGCACGAAGCTGGAGCAGTTCCCGGTTGCCACGGTGCGCTGGTCGGACTGGCTGGCCGATCACCCCGACACGTTCACGCTCGACACACCCCCGCCGACGTACTTCCCCGAGATGCCCGAGCGTCCGCCGATCAGCTACGACTACACGCCGGGCGCTGCGTACCGCACGTACTACTCCAGCGAGGATCTGTGGTTCCCCACCTTCGAGACGCCCGATGTGTTCGAGCTGAAGACCGAAGTGGTCACGGTGGACCGCGGCGGTTTCGCACTGGCATTGGGATTGGCCGCACTTGAGCAGGAAGGTCCCTTCGTCTACGTGCTGGGCGGTGAACCGCTGGTGATCGTGCCGAACCAAGGCGGCGCCAGGGTGTACAGCGCCGCCGAGGTGGCCGGCGTGCCCGCCGAGGCGTGGCGCCACGGTGCCCCCGTGGAGGTGGCACTTGGGGGAGTGCTGCACGACGAGCTGCGCGTCAACGGCGTGGACGGCCGCAATCGCATCGACGTCACGCTGCCGCGCATCGTTTCGTCGCAGTCGTTCTGGTTCGCTTGGTTCGGCCTGCACCCCGACACGGAGATCTGGCCGCCCGCCGACCATCGCTAGCGATCACATCTGGGGTGGTGGCTATGCTGACTCCTCGCATCTCAACCAGCCCCCATCGTCTAGCGGCCAAGGACACCACCCTCTCAAGGTGGCGGCACGGGTTCGAATCCCGTTGGGGGTGCGCCATGTCCGCTCGATCCGGATGGCTCGGCGGGCGCCGGTCCGGTTGAGCCGCCTGCGAGCCAGACACCTGTGCCGGTGTGCCGAGGGAGCAGCTCGAGATGACCGATGGGCAGGAGTCGCATTGGTCCCGGCATCTGCCGGCAGGCAGCAATGCTGCCGACGTTGATCTGAGCGCGGGTGGCACGCTGCCCGCGGTCTGGCTGGACCGCTGGTCGACCGATCCGCAGCGGTACGTGGTGTGGAATGCGCATGCGGGCTGGGTGACTGGCGCCGAACTCTTGGAGCGCGCCCAAGATGTCGCCGAGCGCTTGGCGAGTGCGGGCATAGTCGCCGGCGACCGCGTGCTGATGAGCGGCCCGAGCTCGTCCCGACTGATTGCGGCACACGCGGCATTGCTGGCGATGGGAGCGGCGGTCGTGCCGCTGAACGGTGCCTACCGGGCCGACGAGGTGCGCGGCGTGGTGGCGGATTGCCGTCCCGCAGCTGCATTGGTGGAAGGCGTCGGCGAGCCTGACGAGTGGCACGAGTGGATCGCCGACGCTGATCCAGCGGTGATGGTCAGCGACTTCAATGCCGCCCTCCTGCCCGCGGGCCGCGCAGGCGAAGCCGAGCACGCCGCCGCCGGCACTGGTGCAGTCGCTCCCGGTGGTGTCGGTGCAGCGCCTCATAAAGGGCCCCGATTCGATCTGGCGGCGCTCGCACGTCAACGCCGGCCCGATGAGCCTGCGCTCATCGGGTACACGTCTGGGACGACGGGGCAGCCCAAGGGTGCGGTGCTGAGCCATGCGAACCTGCTCGCTTCGGTACGAGCGCTGCAGCTGGCCTGGCGCTGGACGCCCGATGACGTGCTCGTGCTGGCGCTGCCGCTATTCCACATGCACGGCCTGGGCGTAGGGCTGCACGGCACGCTCACAGTGGGGGCACAGGCCGTACTGCAGCCCACGTTCGAGCCCGACACCGTGTTCGACGCGATCCGCGAGCACCGGGCCACGATGTTCTTCGGTGTTCCGACCATGTACTCCCGGCTCGTGGACTCGCCGCGGGCCGCCGAGCTGTCGGGACTGCGGCTGTGCGCGTCGGGTTCGGCACCCATGCCGGCCGAACTGCACGACGCCGTGCGAGAGGCCAGCGGCCAGCATGTGATCGAGCGCTACGGCATGACCGAGACCGTGATGCTGGTGTCGAATCCGCACGACGAGCCTCGTCGGGCCGGCACGGTGGGCTTCCCGCTGCCCGGCGTGGAAGTGCGCCTCGAAGCGCTCGACTCCAGTGACGGCGAGCCTGCGGTTTCCGATGACGCTGCAATGACTGTGCCCGATGCTGCGGAGATCCTGGTGCGGGGACCCAATGTGTTCTCCGGCTACTGGGAGCGGCCCGCCGAGAACACAGCGTCGTTCAGCGACGGCTGGTTCCGCACCGGCGACCTCGGCCAGTGGGACGACGGCTACCTGCGCATCGTCGGCCGTGCCAAGGAGCTCATCATCTGCGGCGGCTTCAACGTGTACCCCCGCGAGGTCGAGGAGGTCATCGCCTCGCACCCTGACATCGCTGAGTGCGCGGTCGGCGGCGAGCCCGACCCCGAGTGGGGCGAGGCGGTCGTGGCCTACGTGGTCGCGGCTCGGGATTTCGACGACGACGAGATGAAGGACTTCGTGGGCGAACGCCTCGCGTTCTACAAGCGTCCTCGCCGCACTTACCGCATCGCAGCGCTGCCCCGCAACGCTCTCGGCAAAATCCAGCGCCAGATGCTGGGTCGGCAGGCGAAGCTCTGACTCGGGCGGCTCGTGGACCCCATCGCGTGCGAACGGGCAACATGAAAGAGGAGCACGAAGTCCATCAGCGCAATGCGTTCTCTGCTGGCGGCGCAATCTGACACCCTTGTATGCGGCATGTTTCAGCTTCATGAGGTGCAGCGGGCGGCCCCGCTGCCACGCCGGTATGTAGCCCCCGGCTCGCTCGACGAGGCGGCTGAGCTGCTCTCGTCGCACGGCGCTGTGGCGCGGCTGATCGCCGGCGGCACCGACCTGATGCTCGAGCTCTCGCGTGGAGCGCGCTCGGGCGTGGAGCTGCTGGTGGATATCTCCGGCCTGCCGGGCCTCGATCGGATCTCGTACGACGGCGGTCGGGTCACGCTGGGGCCGCTGGTCACCCATGCCGATGTGATCGCCTCGGCACCGATGCGCACGGCCGGCCTGCCGCTCGCCCAGGCGTGCTTGGAGGTGGGCTCACCGCCGCTGCGCAACCGGGCCACTGTGGTCGGCAACATCGTGACCGCCAGCCCGGCCAACGACACCATCTCGGCGCTCGTCGCGCTTGACGCCGCGGTCACCATGACCTCGGTGCGCGGCGAGCGCACGGTTCCGATCAGCGAGTTCTTTGCCGGCTTCCGTCAGACCGTGCTTGAGCCTGACGAGATCGTCACGGCAGTTGAGTTCGATGCCCTCGACGGTGCTGACCGCTCACATGACCGTCGCGGTGTGTTCGTGAAGCTGGGCCTGCGGAGGGCGCAGGCAATCTCGGTGGTGCATGCCGCCGTGGTCACCGAGCTCGACGGCGGCCGGGTGGCTGACCTCGTGGTTGCCCTTGGCAGCGTCGCGCCCACGATCATCACCGTGCCCGAAGCGACCGAGCTGGCTGCTGGACGGGAGCTGGCCGAAGCCAACGCCGACATCACGGTTGCTGCCCGCCGGGCCGCAACCCCCATCGACGACATCCGCGGCAGCGGCGAGTACCGCTCGCACACCGTCGGCGTCGTGGTGGACCGAGCGATCACGGCGCTGGCCAGCAACACCGAAGCCGACCGCTGGCCCCGCCAAGCGCCGCGTCTGGCGTTGACGGCGAGCGCGGTTGATGCCGGGCCGGCGTCGACTGTGTTGACCGAGCCGCACGACACCGTCACGGCGACGGTGAACGGCGTGCAGCGGAGCGCAGCGGGGGCTGCGGGCAAGTCGCTGATGGACTGGTTGCGCGACGATCTCGGGCTCACCGGCACCAAGGAGGGCTGCGCCGAAGGAGAGTGCGGCGCGTGCACGGTGCATCTCGACGGCGCTGCCGTGTTCTCGTGCCTGGTGCCTGCGGGCCGAGCTGACGGAGCGAGCATCACCACCGTCGAAGGCGTGGCTTCACCGGCAGGCGAGCTGCATCCCTTCCAGCAGGCCATGGTGGACACTGGCGGCGCTCAGTGCGGGTTCTGCACGCCGGGCTTCGTGATGAGCGCCGTCGCGCTGCTCGACGAGATTCCCGAGCCCACGCCCGAACAGATCACCGTGGGCCTGTCGGGCAACCTGTGCCGCTGCACCGGCTACTGCTCGATCATCGAAGCGGTGCATATCGCTTCGAGTGACGCAGCAGCGGTGCACACCGTGGCCGGGGACCCGTCGTGAGGGAGGGCGCCGCTCCAGGCGAGACCGGTGCGGCTGTCGAGTTGGAGATGCCCGCGGCGACGGCGGGCGGTACCGGCCAGTCGCCGCCGCGTGCCGACGGTCCTGCCAAGGTCGCCGGACTGGCCGGCTACCCAGCGGATCGCATTCCCACCGATGCGCTGTGGGCCTTCGCGGTGTTCACCGATCAGCCCCATGCCCGGCTGCGACGCCTCGATCTCGCCCCGGCCCAGCGCGCTCCGGGTGTCGTGGCGGTGCTGGGTTCAGCCGACGTGCCCTGCAACGAGTATGGGCTGACCAAGTTCGACCAGCCGGTGTTCATCGGTCTCGAGCACACCGGCCGCAGTTCGGTGCCGTGCGACGTGTCGCGCTGGGAGGCCGACCATCTGGCGCTGATCGTCGCCGAGAGCCTCGACGAGGCGCGTGCCGCCGCTGCTGCCATCGAAGTCGAGTGGGAGCCGTTGCCAGTCGTCGCCGATCTGGACTCGGCGCTGGCGCCCGACGCTCCACTCGTGCATCCCTACGAAGACATCGGCTCGAACCTGTACGAGTCGATGCGGACCCGCAAGGGCGACCTCGATGCCGGCTGGGCCGCCGCCGCCGTCACGGTCGAGGCCACCTACGAAGTGCCTTACCAGGAGCACGCCTACCTGCAGCCCGAAGCGGGCACGTCGTGGGTGGATGCCGAGGGCATCATCAACGTCGAGATCGCCGGCCAGTGGGTGCACGAGGACCGCGAGCAGATCGCCCACGCCCTCGACCTGCGGGAGGATCGCATCCGGGTTCGCTATCCGGCCATCGGCGGCGCATTCGGCGGACGCGAGGACACGTCGATGCAGATCGTCCTGGCGCTGGCTGCCCAGCGACTGGCCGAACGGGGCATCGACCGCACCGTCGCCATGCAGTGGTCGCGTGAGGAGTCGATCGTGGGCCACCACAAGCGTCACCGCGGACGCATCTGGGCCCGCTGGGGCGCCGACCGCGACGGCAGGATCACCGCAGCACAGGCCGAAGCCTGGTTGGATGCGGGCTCTTACAACTACACCTCCAACAAGGTGATGGGGAACCTGCATCTGGGTCTCGGCGGGCCGTACGAGCTGCCCAACGCCGCCATCGACACCCATGTCGTGTATACCAACGCCACGCCTGGGGGAGCGTTCCGGGGCTTCGGCGCTCCGCAGGCGGCCTTTGCGGTGGAATGTCAGGTGAACAAGCTGGCAGAAGCGCTGGGCATGGACCCGGTTGACATCCGCCGCGTCAACACCCTGCGCGAGGGATCGCCGAGCATCGCCCACACGCCGATGCCGGCCGGTGTGACCATGCCCGAGGTGATCGAGGCATGTGCCCACGCCGCGGCGCAGCCAGCCGGCTCAGGCAGCGCCTCCCTGGAGAGCGACGCCAGCAGCTCGGGGCTCGATGACCCGATGCCCGATGGGTCGGCGCTCTTCAGCCCGTTCGTTTCGCTGCCGGCGCGGCATTCGTCGCTGCGCCGCGGCAGCGGCTTCGCCTGCGCATTCAAGAACGTCGGGTTCTCCTTCGGCTTCCCCGAGCGATGCGAGGCCACGATCGTGCTGCACGGCGAGCCTGGCGATGACATGCCCGCATCGGTCGAGCTGGCGCACGCCGGCGCCGATGTCGGGCAGGGCGCGCATACCGCGTTCTTGCAGATGGCTGCCGAGGCGACCGGCGTCGACCCGTCCCGTGTTGTGGGCCGCTTCAGCGACACCGGCACATCGGGCGACTCGGGCTCGGCGTCGGCCTCCCGCCTGACGTGGATGGCGGGCAACTCGATCCTGGGTGCCGCCGAGGAAGCCGAGAAGGCATGGCGCGAGGGCGTCCGGCCGGCCATCGGGCACTTCCGCTTCACGCCCCCGCCCACCACCGAGCTCGACCCCGAGACCGGCGAGGGCACCCCGAACTTCACCTACGGCTATGTCGCCCAGCACGTCGAGCTGACCGTCGATGTCGACACCGGCCACATCCGCATCGACCGGGTGATCAGCGCGAACGACGTGGGTCGTGCTATCAACCCACGCTTTGTGGTCGGCCAGATCGAGGGCGCAGTGGCACAGGCGCACGGTCACGTGCTCAGCGAGCACCTGCGCAGCCGCGACGGTCGGCTGCTGAACCCCCGCTTCAGCACCTACCTGATCCCGGGCGTCGGCGACATCCCGGTAACGACAGAAAGCGTGGTGTTGGAGCTGGCCGATCCGCTGGGACCCTTCGGTGCCCGCGGTATGGCCGAGATGGGCGTGATCCCCTATGCACCGGCCGTGGCCGCAGCGCTGGCTGACGCAACCGGCGTCTGGATGGACGACTTCCCGCTGACGCCGGAGCGTGTCTGGGCGGCGCTCAAGTCCGCGCGCGACAACGGCTGAGACCCGGTTTCTGGCAGCACCGCCGTCGGGCCGATAACCCAACGGGCCGCCCGATACCGCAGTCCTACACTCCGAAGCGTGGCAGCGAGATCACGGCCGGATGCGACCGAGCGCGTGATGGAGCTGGTGATGTACCTGCTCGCTCGCGATGTGCCCAAGACGCGTGAGGAGATCTGGCGCGACACCGGGCTGTACGCGCCCGACGGCACCACCGACAAGCGCCAGCTGGACAGTGCCCGTGCCTCGTTCGAGCGCGACAAGGCGCTGATTCGCAACCTCGGCGTGCGCATCACCGAGTCGATCGAGCACGACGGCGCCACGTCGTACACGATCCGCCGAGAGGACTACTTCCTGCCAGACCTGCAGCTGACGCCCGACGAGCAGCTCGCACTGCGCTTCGCTGCAGCTCGGGTGGACATCGGCGAGACCTGGGATCTCGAAGCCGTCGCCAAGCTCACGAGCACCGAGACCGCTGCGAGCGGCGGGGACGGATCGCTGTCAGCAGACGTGGCGCTGGAGACGGCTGCCGCGCAGCAGACCGCCGGGTCGCTGCTGCCGAGGCTGGCCGCTGCGTCTGCCGAGCGAGCGCAGGTCCGATTCGCGTATGGGGGCCGGCAGCGCGACGTCCAGCCGCTGGGTCTGCTGTGCCGGGCGGGCTACTGGTACTTGGCTGCACGCGAAGACGGCGTGGTGAAGACGTTCCGGGTGGATCGCATGGAGAGCGACGCGGACGTGGGGGAGCGAGGGGCATTCGCCCGCGCCGATGTCGATGTCGCGGCGCTGCTGCCGAGCGAGCCGATGGAGATCGACTTCGGCGACGACTTTGTGGCCCGGGTACAGATCGACGCCACCATGGCGCAGCAGCCCACGGCCGAACGAGGTCGCGTGGTCGAGCGGCATGACGACGGCTCGGTGACGGTGACGGTGCGGGTGCGCAACCGCGCCGCGTTTCGCGTCTGGCTGCTGGACATGGGCCGCCATGCCGTCGTGG
This sequence comes from Acidimicrobiales bacterium, assembly GCA_009843525.1. Taxonomy (GTDB): domain Bacteria; phylum Actinomycetota; class Acidimicrobiia; order Acidimicrobiales; family Poriferisodalaceae; genus Poriferisodalis; species Poriferisodalis multihospitum. The sequence continues at coordinate 131,198 of VYDH01000003.1, forward strand.
AATCGCCGCCGGAACTGGTCGACGAGGTCACCTCGTGGTTGCGAGCACTGGCGAGCGATGCAGGGAACGGCGACCGGTGAGGGGGCCCAGTACATCGACGAAGATCGAGCGCCTGCTGGCCATCGTGCCGTGGGTGGTCGAGCGAGGCGGCGCCACCGTGGGCGACATCGCCGAGCGATTCGAGATGCGTCCGGCTGCCGTGTACGACCTGCTGCTCGCCGCCATGTGTTACGAGGTGACCGGGGCAAGTGCCTATGAGAATCTCGGCATCGTCGTGTTCGGCGACGACGGCGAAGCCGGCGAGGCGTGGGTGCATGTCGAGCCGGGAGCGATGCTGGATCGGCCGCTCGACTTGTCGGTGCCGCAGGCGTTCGGGATCCTCGTAGCGGGTCAGTCCGCACTGGCCCTGCGCGGCGCCGACCGGACGGGTGCGCTGGCGACCGCACTCGACAAGCTGCGCGCGGCGTATGGCGAGCGAGTACGGGTGTCGGTGGAGCTGCCGCTGCCGCGCAGCTTGCCGACGCTGCGGGAAGCCGTACGCGCTGGCACCACCGTCAGCATCCACTACTACACCCCGAATACCGACGCCGTCAGCGAGCGTCGGGTGGACCCGCTGGACGTCTTGCTGGCCGATGGCCACTGGTACCTGCGGGGCTGGTGCCACCTGCGGCAGGATCTGCGCTCGTTTCGGGTCGACCGCATCGAGGAGTGCAGCGACACCGGCGAGCCGCACGGCCGTTCGGCCGAGCTCCGCGAGGCGCCAGGCAGCCCGGCCGAGCCCGGTGAGGCGCCAGGCAGCCCGGCCGAGCTCAGCGCCGTTGCGCCTGCGGAGGCCGACGAGACGACCGATGTGGTGCTGTCGATTCCCCGCGACGACTTGTGGCAGGTGGAGGCGTATCCCTCGCGCGAGGTACGCGATGACGGCGACCGGTGCATCGTGACGTACGCGATCCGCAGCCCGTTCGTGCTCAGCCAGATGCTGCTGCGCCTCGGCGCCGCTGCGCACGTCGTCAACGCGGTGGAGCTGCCACCCGAGCTTGCCGAAGCCGGCAGTGCCGCTGCCGCGTCGATCCTGGAGCTCTACGCGACCTGACATTCTGGCTCAGTCGACCAGCTCCACGACCAGGCCGTAGTGGTCGGACGGCACCACCCCGTCGACAGACTCGGTACCGATCAGCCGGACGCTCGTGATGTTGCCCTGCGGGACCGGGCGCGGCGTCGACACGAACACGTAGTCGATGCGCCGGTTCGGCCACATGGCTTGGTGCAGGTAAGGGTTCTGGCCGCTCCAGGTGAAGCCCGGGCCGTCGCCTGCCTGAGCCCAGACATCGCTCCAGACCAACCCCGGCACTGGCGGCGGGCGTTCGCCGGTCAGCAACCGGATCTCCCCGGAGCTCGGGACGGCGTTGAAGTCGCCTGCCATGACGATCGGGAAACCCTCGGGATCGTGATGAGGTGCCGCCAGCTCGCACAGCGTGGACACCTGTGCCTGGCGGATCTCGCTGAGATGGAAGCGGTGCTCGAGGTGGGTGCAGATGACCGCCATTTCGCCGTCTCCGCGGGCGATCCGGGCCACGACAGCGGTCCGGTGCCCGGACTGCTGGCCCTCGGGCGATGAGGGGTCGCCGACCGCCAGCGAGTGCGAGCTGGATTCGATGATCGCTGTGCGGCTGAGGATTGCATTGCTGAACGACAGTCCTCGCCGCCCGAACCGCGGGTGGTGCGCCACGTTCATGCCCAGCGCGTCGCCGAGCTGGTCGGCTTGGTTCGCGCCGTCTTGCTCGGCCCAGATCTCCTGACAGCACACGATGTCGGCGTCGAGTTCGGCAAGGGTGGCGGCGATGGCCTCGTGGCGGGCCTCCCAGTTGTCGCCGAACCGCCACCACAGGTTCCAGGTCACGATGCGCACGGCGTCACCGTAACGGCCACGTATCGTCTGCGGCGATGTCAACGGACCAAGCCACCGACCAGATCTACCTGCGCGACGCGTACGAGCAGGCCGTCGAGGCGACCGTGGTCGCCGTGCGAGACGATGCCGTCGCGCTCGACCAAACCGTGTTCTATGCGACCGGCGGCGGCCAGCCCCATGACACCGGCACGCTCATTGATCAGCACGGCAACACCTGGCAGGTGCGCAACGTCCGCAAGGAGGGCGACCTCATCTGGCACTGGGTGGACTCCGAGCCGCCGCCGGCAGGAACGACGGTCACCGGCACGATCGACTGGGACCGGCGACTGCGGCTCATGCGCACGCACACTGCGCTGCACATCCTGTGTGGGGTCATCTGGAACGAATGGGGGGTGCTGGTGACCGGCGGGAATATGGAGCCGCTGTCGGCCCGCATGGACTTCGAGTTCAGCCCGCTGCCTGAGGGCTTCGCGGCACGGGTCACCGAGCTGGTCAACGCCGAGATCGCCGCGGATCGGACCATCGAAGTGAGCTTCCTGGAACGCGAGATAGCGCTGGCCGATCCTGAGCTGATCCGCACCAAGGTGAACCTGATCCCCGAGTGGGTGACCGACATCCGGGTGGTCGACATCGTGGGCCTCGACCGCCAGGCCGACGGCGGCACGCACGTGGCGTCCACCGGTGCCGTGGGCCGCTTCGAGATCACCAAGACCGAGTCGAAGGGGAAGGGCAACAAGCGCGTCCGCATGGTGCTCCACGACGCTTAAGCAAGCGGCCCGCTCTTGGCGGGCGCGCGTCTGTTCGGTACCTTGGAACAAATGACTCCCCGGGAGCCGCTGGGCGGGACGCGCACGGTTGCGCCGTCTGCTCGCCGGACGGCTACGTCTCGATTCGGCGCTTCCCGGCGTGAGGGGCACGATGCGTCGGCGTTCTATGAGCGCTTCACTCCGCCGGCGCTGTCTGATGACGACAGGGTGGCTCGGGGGCCTGACTTCGATGCCGAGCTCGCCGATCGCATCGGCGACGGCTGCTTTTGTGGTGATGCCCGGCAGATGACTGCGCTTCCAGATGCCTCTGTAGCGCTGGTGGTCACCTCACCGCCGTACTTCGTGGGCAAGTCGTACGAAGATGCCATCGCCGCCGGCACCGACGATCGCATCCCCACCAGCTATTTCGACTACCTCGCGATGTTGAGGGACGTCTTTGCGGAGTGCGTGCGGGTGCTGGAGCCGGGCGGTCGCATCGCCGTCAACGTGGCGAACCTGGGCCGCAAGCCGTACCGCAGCCTGTCGGGCGACGTGGCGAAGATCTTCGAAGAGCTCGGCCTGCTGCTACGCGGCGAGATCGTGTGGCAGAAGAGCAAGGGCTCGAGCGGGTCGTGCGCATGGGGGTCGTTCCGCAGCCCGTCCAACCCGACCCTGCGCGACACCACCGAGCGCATCGTGATCGCCAGCAAGGGCCGCTTCGACCGGGCGCGTTCGGCCGCGCAGCGCCGAGACGGGGGCCTGCCGCATCGCAGCAGCCTGTCCACCGACGAGTTCATGGAAGCCACCATCGACGTGTGGGACATGGGGCCCGAGAGCGCGCAGCGGGTGCGGCATCCGGCACCGTTCCCGCTCGAGCTGCCCCGGCGCCTGATCGACTTGTACACCTACGAGGACGACCTGGTGCTCGACCCGTTCATGGGCTCGGGCACGACGCTGGTCGCGAGCGTGCTGTGCGGCCGGCGGCCGGTGGGCTACGACCTGAATCCCGACTACGTGGACTTGGCACGCGCACGAGTTGCAGCCGCCGCTTCGGCCCCGCCTGAAGCGCTGCGCAACACCGAACAGCCACCGCTCTTCGAGGTGAGCACCGCCGCGCCAAAGGCAATTTCTGACGCGATGATCGCTGACGCCTTTGTCGGCCAGGCGGTGGAAGCCGGTCGCAAAGCCCACGACATTGCCAGCGAACTGCTGGAACGTTCAGGCTTCGAGCTGGTGCGAAGCCCCGCCACGGTGCGCGGGTCGGGGGTGAAGCTCAGCTTCTTGGTGGCCGACCGCGCGAACCGTGAGTGGTGGATTGATGTGGCGGGGGCGTTCACGACCGTGCGGCCGGGGCTATTGCGAGCTGAGACACTCTGGAAGGCGCTGGGGCGAGCATCGGTATTGGCCTCGGCCCAGCCGGGCGCACGCCTGCTGTTGCTGACGCCGCACCTGCCTCGTGTGGGCGCCGAAGGCGACCGGGCACTGCACATCCTCGGACCGTCCGCCGTCTTCGATGTCATCGAGCTGTTCGACGAGGCTGCCGTGGCCAGGCTCGAGAGCTATGCCGACGGTGCTGCGGCCCCGCTCGCCGGTTTCTGGGACGACAGCGAGATCGACACCGAGCCTTAGCGAAGCTCAAACGCCGTCGATGCGCTTGAACAGCTCGGCGTAGGCGAGTCCGGCCTGCTGGCCGCTGGCCGCTGCGACAGTGTCCACCCAGTCGGCGAAGCGCTGCACCTGGGCGGGGTCGTCAGGGTCGGTGATGTCGTGCGTGGTCACGAATTGGGTGCGGTGGCACAGCAGCGCCTCGGTCTTGGCGGCAGTCCAGCCCTCGACGTTCTCCGCGTGGTCGGGCTCGTCGGCCTCGAACAGCAGCAGCTCGTCGGGACGGTGCGGCAGCAGGCCCAGCTCAGGGAAGAAGAACGGATCGCGTGCAGCCACCACGCCTTCGACGGCCAGCAGTCCCGCGTGGCGATGATCGGGATGGAGCCGGTAGCGCTTCCACGGGTCATGGCCCAGCACGACGGTGGGCCGCAGTTCCCGGATGGCTTGCGCGACCTGCGCACGGGTCGCGAGGTCGCTGTCGAGTTCGCCGTCGACGTGGCCGCCGAAGCGCACCTCGCCGGTTGCACCGAGCGCGGCAGCGGCGGCACGCTGCTCGTCCTGGCGGGTTCGTACCAGCGCCACCTGGTCGCAGTCGGCATCCCAGGTGCCCTTCGAGCCGTCGGTGCAGATGAAGTGGTGGACGACCGCGCCGGCGGCTGCCCACTTGGCCAGCGTCGCCCCGCAGTCGAACTCGGCATCGTCGGGATGTGCGGCAATGACCAGCGCCGATGCCGGCGCCGCCAGGTCAATCGAGAAGCCGGTGTCAGCAGTCATCGCTTGCTGCCGGTGGTCGCTCGGCGAGATGCGCCGCAAGATCGTCGGGTGTGTCGATGTCGAATTCGAGTGCTGCGACCCGCCGCACCTGCAAGTTGAGTCCGCAGCGCCGCGCTTCGTCGCGATGAGCACCGAACGAGCCGGGTCCGTAGTGAAGCTCGAAGTCGGTGCCCAGCGGCAGCGCCATCACGTTGGTGCCGTCAAGATGCCGGTCGGGCACGATCGTCACGGTGCCCGGCTCGGCCAGCCCTCCGAGTGTCTCGGCTCGCGGCAGATCACCGTGGGCGATCACGACGTGCTGCGGCCAGCGGCCATCAGATGCGGCCTCGCTGTCGGTCAAGTCCCGCCAGGGCGGTGATTCGTCCGGGGTCGCAGCCGACAATTGCGCGAGGGCAGCAGTGAGGGCGCCATTCAGTCCCCGAACCTCGATTCGCAGCGGATGGGCCCCCACCGAATGAGCCCATTCGGCCACCTCGTCGTTGTCGCACACCACGAGCGCCGGCATGCGACCGGCGGCCTGCACGACCCGCGCGGCCATGGAACGAGCCAACTCGGCCCGCTCACCGGCTGGAAGCTGCGGGGCGAGCCGCCCCTTGGCGAGCTCGAAGTCCTTCACGGGGATCAGCACCACCGCTTCGGGGTCGCCGCGATCAGTCACCCGCGGCGAGTGTATGGGCACGCTCGGGCGTGATGGCGAGACGGCCGCTCGGCCGGGGGCTGGTGGGCTGCAGCGACCGATGACGGAAGCGGCTCGGTCGGCGGGCCCCGGTTTGCTAGGACAAGACGGTGCTGACTGAGCCTCCTGAGGGGTGGGTGCGACCGTGGTGGGTTGAGCGCCAGCTCGACCCGGGCTCGGCTGCGCATGCGTCGGAGCCCAGCAGGGTCCGCTACTGGCTCGGTGCCCGTCAGGTTTCGGACACCGTGCTGGCGAACACGGTGGGCCGTTCATGGACGACGATCGGGATGCCGGAGACGTTCGATCGCGCAGACGTCGACCCTCGCGGCCTCGTGGCGCTGTCAGGCTGGTCACTGGATTGGTGGGTGCGGGCCGGCGAGGAGTGGGTCTGCCCGTCGCGGGCGGCCGCAGTGCGGCAGCGCTTGGTGGACGGGATGCCGGTGGTGGAGACCGTGCTGCGGGTCGGCGGCGGCGATGTGGTGCATCGGGTTGCAGCGGCCCGGGGCGCTTCCGTCCAGCTTGCTGACGCCGAACGGCACGTCAAGCGGCAGCGAGACCCGCAGGCGACTGGAGACCGCACGAGCGCCGTTCCCGAAGTGTTCGTGGTGGAGATCACCAATGGCACGCCTGCGCCCGTGGCGGTTGCGCTCGCTGCACGGCCGTACAACCTGGGTGCGTTCCAGCATGAGGACGACGAGATCTGGGAGTGGTCGAACGCGTGGGGCATAGACGAGATCGCCGTTGACGGCCGGGTGATGACGCTCAACGACGGTCATCGTCACACGACGAACCATGCGGCCGTGATCTTCGATCGCGCACCGGGCGACGTAGTAGTCGGCAGTCACGGGGTTGATTGCGTCGCCGCGCTGGTGGAAGCAGGCGAGCAGGCCACCGCAGGGCAGCCAAGTTCGGTACCGGTGAGCATCGGGGACTCCTCGTCACTTCCGGATGCTGCGTCGACGCTGCGATCCGAGCCGGCATCGACGCCGCAGCCCGATCGGGCTCCGGTCTCGGTGACGTGTCCGCAGCACCTGGCCAATGCGGCGGCGGTCTTCCCGCTGGTCGCCGGGGCGACATTGCGCGCCGCCATTGTCGAGCGAGGCTTGGCCTTCGAATGGGACGACGCCGGTAACCCAGCGCTCGGCGCTGCCGTGCTCGATGCGGTGCCCGGCGTGGACAGGGTGGCCAATGGCTGGCGCTTGCGTGTCGATGCGGGTTGCCGGCTCGAACTGCCCGCTGGCCGGTTGGCAGATGCTGCGCTCGCGGCACGCTCGGCGCAGCTGCTCTCGACGGCGCCGTTCGATGACGGCCCTGGCGTCGTCGGCCCGATGCTCGCCCCGGCGGTGCACACCGATGCGCAGTTCGCCGGCGACGACCTCGTGCAGCTGCTGGCGCTCATCGAGTCGGGTGTGCCCGAACAGGTCCGCGATCTCCTGTTGCGCCAGGCCCAGGCGCAGGAATTCTCCGGCGTCACCACCAGCATGGGCATGTCGGTAACGGGCACCTCGCTGGTGCTCGCCGAGCATCTGCTGTCGCTGCATCCCGATCCGGCATTTGCCGAGGCCATCTCAGAGTTCGTGACAGCGGCGGCACGGTGGTTGCTGCACGGCAAGAAGGAGCTGCAGGAAGAGCCTTGGGCTGTCCGCGAAGGCTTGCGGGCGGGCTACCGGCTGCTGCTGCAGATCGGTGCTGAGCGTGCGGCGAAAGCCTTGCAGCGCGAGGCAATCTCGCTACCTGAGGCACTGCGGGTTGACGTGGCCGACTCAGCGGGCTCGCGTACCAGCCTCCCGGGACGCCGCCGCGTTGGCCTGCATGCTGCCGACGGTGGTGCCGACGCAATCGCGTCCCCGTCCTTCTACCGCGATCGGTTGGGGCGACTGCCGTGGGAAGCATCGTGGGACGACACGCCAGCACCGCCGAGCCAGCGCTGGGAATGGCTGTCGCACGACACTGGGCTGTGGATCCACGCTGCGGTGCCGTGGGCGCCGCCGTTGCCGTTCGTGGGCGCCGAGCCGGCCGACGGCGCGCCTGCGGACTTCGTGGACGACACTGCCGCGTTGTGCGGTCACGACATGGTGGCAACCGCACTGCTGGCCTTCGCCGAGGCTCGACCGGCGCCCGGACGCGCCTTCGAGCGGCTTGAGGCACTGGTCTCGGTGGCATCGCCGACGCTGAACTGGCCGACCTGCATGCACCCAACGCTGCGCACGGGCACCAACGGGACGGGGCACGACCTGATGGTGGGCGGCCTGTTCACACGAACGCTGCTGCGGTTGCTGGTCGACGTTCCCGACGACCATTCGGCCAGCAGCGGAGAAGCAGGTCGCGAACCGGCCCGCCTGCGGCTAGCGGCGCATTGGCCAGCGACGTGGCTGGGTCAACCGGTCGAAGTGCACAACGCGCCGACACGCATCGGGGCAGTGTCATGGGCGGTCCGCTGGCACGGCGAACGACCGGCGCTGCTATGGGAGGTGGTGCCACACGACCCGGGCGCCGTGGCACCCGAAGTCACGGCTCCAGGACTGGACGCGGCGTTCACGGCCACGGGCTGGCAGGGCGAAACGCTCCTCGCAGCATCGCCCCCGCCGTAGCCGGTCTTCCGTTCGGCACGGGGTCGGCAACTAGGTTCACATCCATGACGGCCCGGCCGAGCCTCACGTTCGAGCGGCGCTGCCGGGAAGCCGGCGAGACGACTGTTGTCGGCGTGGACGAGGTGGGCCGCGGGGCCTGGGCCGGCCCCTTGACGGTCGGCGCGGTAGTGGTCTCGCCGCACGGTCGCGTGAACGGCATCCGCGACTCCAAGGCGCTCCGCCCCGAGGTGCGCGAGCAGCTGTTCGAGCGCATTGACGACTGGGCCCGTGCGTGGTCGGTAGGGCATGCAACCGCCGCCGAGTGCGACGAGTTGGGCATGACCGATGCCCTACGGCTGGCCACGCGCCGCGCCCTGGACCTGCTGCCGGCCGAGCCGGACCGCGTGCTGCTCGACGGCAAGTTCAACTTCGTGGACTGGCGTCCCAGCCGGGCGATCGTGGAGGGCGACCGGCGCTGCCTGTCGATCGCGGCGGCATCGATCATGGCCAAGGTCGTGCGAGACCGCATCATGACCGTGCTGGCCGGCGACTTCCCTCCCTATGGGTTCGAGTCGAACAAGGGCTATCCCGCGCCCGTCCACCGTGAGGCGCTGGCCACCCATGGACCGTGCGCCATCCACCGCCTGAGCTGGTCGTTCACCGAGGCACTGCCCGATGCCGAGCCGGTACCGAGCGCCGCCCACAGCGATGCCTCAACGGCGCTGGCGACCTACTCGACGGCCTTCGCCGGGCCCGACACGACGTTGTTCTGACGCGCCGTTGCGACGAGCGAGCGCCGGCCGCAGTTCACGTGCTGCATCGGAGTGAAGCCGCATGCCCTGGGCTGCTAGAAGAAGGCAGCTTCACAGAGAGGCCCCTGATGAGTGCGAACGACGACCCCAACGCCCAACAGCGCGAGTTCTGGCGCAACGCAGACGTGTGGGTGCAGGAGCAGGAGCGGCTGGACGCCCAGCTCGGCCATATCGGCCTAGCGGCGATGGAGACCGTGGAGGGCCTGCCGGCGGAAGCCGACGTGCTGGACGTGGGCTGCGGCTGCGGCCAGACGACGCTGCAGTGGAGCGAGCGCGTCGGCGGTTCGGTGCTGGGCCTCGACATCAGCGAGATGCTGATCGACGTGGCCCGCCGGCGCGGTGCTGCGCATGCCGCCGAGCGTCCCGAGACGGCGCCGATCGCATTCGAGATCGCAGACGCCCAGACGGCGGACATCGCCGCGCTCGGTGCTGCTGCCTCGGGCCGCAACGGGGTCTTCGGCGGCTTCGACCTCGTCTTCTCGCGCTTCGGCGTGATGTTCTTCGCTGATTCGGCGGCGGCGTTCGCAAATCTGCGCGCCGCCACGCGGCCGGGCGGGCAGCTTGCATTCGTCTGCTGGCAGACGCCGCGCCAGAACCCGTGGCTGGTCACTGTCAACAAGGCGGTGCTGGAGATCGTGGAGATGCCCGACGGCGGGGGGCCGGCAGTGGATCCGTTCGCATTTGCCGATCCCGACTTCGTGAGCGACATGCTCGATGCAGCGGGGTGGTCGGAGGCTGGCTTGGAGTCGTTCGAGACCGAGGTGCTGTACGGCGTGGGCGGCACGCTTGCCGACACTGCGCAATTTGCCATGGACCTGGGCATCGCCCGGCGGGCGCTGGCCGGGCACCCGCCCGAAGTGCACGCTCAAGCAAAGGACGCCGTCATTGCAGCGCTCGCGCCTTTCGAGACGCCGAAGGGCGTGATCTTCCCTGCCGCTGCGTGGATCGTCACGGCGCGCAACTGATCCGGCAGACGGTCGCCCGCGCTCCCGCTTGTTGCGAGGCCCAGCCGGCTCGACGGCAGAAGGCACGGGTTTGGCACACTCGCGGGCGATGATCGACGAACCGAGCTGGACGATAGGGATCGAGGAGGAATATCTCCTCGTAGATCGCGACAGCGGCGCATTGGTGCAGGCCCAGCCGCCCGGGCTGATCGAACGGGTCGCCGAGCTGCGCCACGGGCTCGTGAGCCCGGAGCTCTTCAGCGCGCAGATCGAGATCGGCACCGGCATCTGCCGCGACATGAAGCATCTGCGCGCCGATGTCGGGCTGCTGAGGCTTGCGGTCACCGAGGCCGCCGCGGAACATGGGCTTGCGCCGATTGCCGCGTCCACCCATCCGTTCGCCAGACCGGAGGAGCTCCAGATCACCGACAAGGAGCGCTACCGGGTTCTGGCCGACGATCTCCAGGACATCACGCGCCAACTCGTCATCTCGGGGCTGCATGTGCACGTGGGCATCGAAGACCCCGAGCTGCGCATCGACCTGATGAACCAGGTGACGTACTTCCTGCCGCATCTGTTGGCCGTGTCGACCTCGTCGCCGTTCTGGCAGGGCCGCGACACCGGGCTGGCCAGCTACCGGTCGGCGGTGTACAAGACGCTGCCGCGCACGGGCCTGCCGCCGAAGTTCGACTCGTGGGCGGAGTTCCGTCGCCATGTCGATGTGCTCGTGAACGCCGCGATCATCGAGGACTCGTCGAAGGTCTGGTGGGACATCCGGCCCTCCGAGCGCTACCCGACGCTCGAAATGCGGGTCACCGACCTGCCGACCCGCATGGAAGACACCATCGCCATCGCGGCTGCGTATGTCTGCCTGCTGCGGATGTTGTGGCGGCTGCGTGACGGGAACCAGCGATGGCGCAGCTACGCGAACTTCCTCATCGGCGAGAACCTGTGGCGCGCCGAGCGCTACGGCATCGGCGGCTCGCTGATCGATTTCGGCAAGGGCACGCTGGTGCCCTACGAGCACCTGGTCGACGAGCTCATCGAGCTGGTGATGCCTGATGCCGAGGCGCTCGACTGCGTCGACGAGATCCGCCACCTCCGCACCATCTGCGAACACGGCACGTCAGCGAACCGTCAGCTCGCCGTGTATCAGGCGGCGCTGGATGCCGGCGCCGATCACGACGAGGCCCTCGCCGAAGTTGTGCAGCACCTCATCGGCGACACGCTGGCGCCGCCTGCCGACGACGATTAGCTGCAGGCGCCGTCTGCGCTGATCCCGCGATGGCTGTAGCACAGCGGTGTCGCCAGGACGCTGCGCAGCGTGTACGGCCCCAGGTCGGTGGTGAAGTCGTCGCCGCCATTGTCACCCAAGGCCCTGATGTCTGCTGCCATCTGGGCGACGATCAGCAACCGGTAGCCACGCACCGAGTCATCCGGCTGCCCCACGACATCCACAACGACTTCCAGGAGATCTCCCGCCGGGTCGGGTGCCGAAGCGGTCCTGACGCGCGACCGAGGCTCGTCTGAGGCGATGGTCGCTACGACCCGGTCGACGAGCTCAGCGAATGTGTCGGCGCTCGTGTCGCCGTCGATGTCGGCACTGGCCTGCGCAGTGATGTCGAGGGCGGTCTCCGGTGACAGCGGCGCCAGGTAGTTCGAGCTGGCCCAGCCGACGATCGGTCCCGCTTGGATCTCGTGCCACGTGCTCGTGGCGAGATCGCGGGAGCGGCCGGTCGCGGTCACTCCCGCAACGCCGATCCTCGCGAACGCCGCTTCGGCCTCGGCATCGCGGACCAGCAGCGCGCTCTCGGCTGGCGACTGCGGTGACAGCTGCAGCGTCAGCGTTGCGACGACCTCGCCGTTGGGAACATCGCGCACATTCAGCCAATCGTCGTAGGCGACGCCGATGACGCCGAGTTGCGTGCCGGCCGCGGGCCCGAACGCCGCCGGAGTGCCCGGCAGTTCTGTGTCAGGCGTCGTCGTGGCGGCAGGCTCTGCCGTAGCTGCGGAAGTAGCGGTGACGACCGTCGGCGAAGGTGTCGCAGCGTCCGCCGGTGCGCCTGCGGTCGTGGTCGGCAGCGGCGACGTTGCAGGTTCGTCACGGGCGCCCGCCGTGGTGGCCGCAGCGGCGACGTCCGCTGTCGATCGTGCCGGTTCCACCTCTGTCGCGCTCAATGCCACGAACAACGACAGCACCGAGATCACCAAGGCGGCAAAGGCCATAGCGGCAACAAGTCGGTTCGTCATGAATCCGCCATGGCGGCAGGCAAGCTCACTGAGGTTCCGGTATATCGCAGCACCGGACGGATCTGGCGGCACCAGGCACGAGCGGGCAGCCAGCTCGCCCGCTTCCCGCCGTATCGGTGGCCAACTACAACTCACCAGACAACGACATCGCGGCCGTTCCAACGAGTTCCCGCAGACGTGCTGGCCTGTGTGCACGTCGAGATCTGGAACCGCAGCGGCGGCGTGCTGATACCTTGCCGGCCGTATGTCTCATGAAAGCAATGCACTTCCGTCCATGGGGGAGCGCTACACCCGGCCTGACTGGGTGCGGCGCATCAACCTCATGGGCGACTCGATCGGGGGGCGCCCCGGGGAACTGGTGCCCATCGATGCTGGCGAGCTGCTGAAGCTAGCCACGGACTCGCTTGGCGGCATGCCCGCTGGCGACCTGGGCGATCCCGACTGGCAGCAGCGCTTCGAGTCGCTGGTTGGCGACCTGGATGGCTCGTCCATGCATCTGCTGGGCCGGCTGATGACCAAGCAAGAACTGCTGCGCTCGCTGCGCACTCGCTTGCTGCTCACCGCCGCCATCGACGCGACGCCGCAGATCACCGCCGAGCCCGTGGCCTCGCCGGTGATGATCGCCGGCCCGGCCCGCTCGGGCACTTCGATCCTGTTCGAGCTTCTCGGGTTGCATCCCGACCTGCGAGCCCCGCTCGGCGCCGAGGCGCTCCACCCGGTGCCGCTGCCCGAGGGGGGGCTTGCGGATCGGATGGAGATGGGGCAGTGCGAGCAGGAGTTCTGGGCCGACATCCAGCCCGAGTTCCTGGCTATGCACGAGTTCCGGGCCGACCTGCCCGTCGAGTGCATCACCCTGACCACCGGCAGCTTCGCCGGGTTCCACTGGAGCATGATCGCCCCGCTGACTGAGTGGATTCCTGACCTGGACGTGAACTACAGCTACGAGCGGCAGATCCTCCAGGTGCTCCAGCACGGCGGGGGTCCCACGCAATGGGTGCTCAAGACGCCCGGTCACCTGTTCGTGCTGCCGCAGCTGTTCGCCGCATTCGGCGACGCCTGGGTGATCCAGACCCACCGCGACCCGGCCCGCACGATGGCCTCCACGGCCAACATCACGGCCATGGTCCACTGGATGCGCTTCAGCGACGTCGACGCCGTCGGGAATGCGCACTTCGTGCACGATGCCTTCGCGTTCGCCCTCAACGACTCGGTGAATCTGCGAGCAACCGGCGTGGTGCCGGACGAGCAATTCGTGGACGTCAACTACGTGCAGCTCGTGACCGACCCGGTGGCCACGCTGGGTGCGGCCCTCGAGCAGATGGGCCTGTCGATGACCGATGCCTACGCCACCGCCGTGCGGGACTACTTGGATCACAAGCCCAAGGGCAAATACGGAGTGCACCGCTACCAGCCCGAGGACTGGGGCTTCACCGCCGAGGGCATCCGCGACGCCACGGCCCAGTACATCGAGCGTTTCGACCTGCCCCCAGAGGGCTGAGCCGGCCACGATCATGGACCCGCTTCCCGAGACCGAGTCCCGCCGGGCCCTCGCCGAGCTGCTCGAGGTGCTGCGTGACGTCGACGAGCGCTGGGTGTCGCCCCAGTGGAACCTGTACACCGCCGACGACGCCGTCGAGGCGCACCGGGCGCTTATGCACTACCTGCAGTGGGGGCTGGTGGGGCTGTTCGAGCGTGACCCGTCTGCCCCCCGCTTCGAACGCTTGGTGACGCCGAACCGCAAGCTGCTCGGCGACAACCCCGACACGGTCTACTTCGAGGCCCCGGTCTCGGCTGACTACGCCTACCGGGTGCGGGGGGAGACCAAGGACGCCGATTACCTGTCGATCACCGTCGAGTCGAGCGCCGGCTGGGGGTCGATGGACAACCAGGTGCTCGGCGTGCTCAACGACACGACGCTGGACGTCGATGTCGACGGCAGGTTCGAGATCGTCATCGGCGGCGAGCCGCAGGAGGGGAATTGGCTGGCGCCGCCGCCCGAGGAAGGGCAGATCATCAGCCGCCACTACTTCGAGGATGCCACGCACGCAGGCACCGACCCGGACCGGTGGCCGGCGATGCAGATCGAAGTCATCGACGGCACGCCACCGCCGCGGCCGTCTGACTCCGTCGTGAGCGCAGGCATCCGGCGAGTCGCTGCGTTCATTCGCGAGCTCACCGTGGACCGTGTGCCGATGGCCCAGGGTGAGCCCCGATCTTGGGTATCGCTGGTGCCGAACGAGTTTCCGCCGCCTGGCCTCCCCGGCGACCTGGGCCTGTCGGCCACCGACGCCGCCTACGCCCTGGCGCCGTTCGTGGTCGGACCCGACGAGGCACTGGTGATCCGCGGCCGCTGGCCCCGCTGTCGCTACGCCAACATCAGCCTGTGGAACCGCCACCTGCAATCGCTCGACTACGCGAACCGCTCCATCTCGCTCAACCGTGCCCAGATGGTCGCCGATGCCGACGGACGTTTCACTGCCGTGATCTCCCACATTGACCCGGGCGTTCCCAACTGGCTCGACACCGAAGGTCGCCCCTTCGGCATAGCGTTCTGGCGCTTCATGCTGCCTGAAGGCGACATCGAAACCCCCCAAGGCGAGCTCGTCCCCCTCGCCGATCTGCCTGATCGGCTCTGACCCGCTCGGACAACAGCGGGCGTCAGTCGGCGAAGGTGTCGACGAGGTGCTGGTTGCGGTCGACGTAGCGCGCCAAGCGCTCCGCGCCGTCGGGGGCGGCAAGGACGATCCGCTCGACGCCGAGTTCGCGGTACAGCTCCAGCTTCTCTGCGTCGGGGCTCGCGTAGCAGTACATGGAGATCGGGATGCCGTCGGGATCGCGGCCCGCTGACTCCGCAGCGGTCCGGAATCGCTCCATGCCGACCCTGACATCCCTGAAGCCCACATCGAGCGGGCACCAGCCGTCCGCGTACTCGGCGACGTGACGCATCCCGATCCGGCCCCGGCAGCCCACCAGCACCGGGGGGCCGGGCCGCTGCGTCGGCTTCGGATACACCCACGAAGGCGCGAAGTTCACGAACTCGCCTGAGTAGGAGGCTTCGTGCTCGGTCCACAGCAGCCGCAGTGCGGCAACGGTCTCCCGCATGGCGTTGTAGCGCTGCGCCCACGGCACGTTCGACACGTTGGCCAGTTCCTCGCGGTTCCAGCCCACGCCCACACCGAAGAGCAGGCGACCGTCGGATACCTCGTCCAGCGTCGCGACGCTCTTGGCCAAGTCCAAGATCTCGTGCTCGAGCACGAGGCACACGCCCATCGCCAGCTTGATCTTCGACGTTGCCGCCGCGGCCGTCGCCAGCGAGACGAACGGATCGCGCATGTGCCAGTAGAGCTGCGGCAGATCGCCCCCGTCGGGGTGAACCGTCTGGCGGCTTGCGGGGATGTGGCTGTGCTCGCCCACCCACAGCGAGTCATAGCCACGCTGCTCGGCCTCGACTGCCATGTCGGCAGTCGCAGGGCCGTAGTCGCTGTTCGTCGGTGCCAGCCCGATCTTCATGCCGGCGAACTCACTCGGAACGCTGGGTGCCGACCTTCAGCTCCCGGAACGGGCTGGTGGTGTCGATGCCGGGCTCCTTGGGCAGCCCCAGCACACGCTCGCCGACGATGTTGCGCATCACCTCGTCTGAGCCGCCGGCGATGCGCATCGCCGGGAAGCCCAGCACGTAGCCGGCCCACGAGAACGTGCCCCACTCGCCGGAGTCGACCACCAGCTTCGGGCCGATGGTGTCGGCCACGAACTCACAAGTGGCGTTCATCTGGCGGATAAGTCCCATCTTCGACAGCGACATCTCGGGACCTGGGGTCTTGCCGGCGCGCAGCGCATCCATCGTGCGCTGGTTCGACCAGCCCAGCACCTTGCCGTGGGTGTAGATCTCAGCGAGCTTCTGGCGGGCCAGGGCGTCGTCGGCCATCCCGTAGTGGGCGGCCATGGCCGACAGCTTGGTGAAGCTGCCCCCACCAGTGCCGCCGCCCGAGCCGCCGCCTATGGCCGCCCGCTCGTTCATCAGCGTGGTCAACGCCACGCCCCAGCCCTGGTTCACCTCGCCGAGGCGGTGCGAGTCGGGCACGCGCACGTCGGTGAAGTACACCTCGTTGAAGTTGGCCCCGCCGGTCATCTGCCGCAATGGCCGCACCTCCACCCCAGGAGCCTTCATGTCCACGAGGAACCCAGTCAGGCCTTGGTGCTTGGGCAGGTCGAAGTCGGACCGGGCGATCACCTCGCCGATATCGGAATAGTGCGCGCCCGACGTCCACACCTTCTGGCCGTTGAGGATCCACTCCTCGCCGTCGCGTTCGGCCCGCATCTGCAGGCTGGCCAAGTCTGACCCAGCGCCTGGCTCGGAGAACAGCTGGCAGCCCACGATGTCGGCCCGGTACATCTGGGGCAGCACCTCGGCGGACACCTCGGGCTCGGCGTGGGCCAGGATCGTCGGCGCCACCATGCCCAGGCCGATGCCGAAGAAGCCGCCGTCGGGTGTGTCGAACTGGCTCTCGAGCTGGCCCCAGACGCGCTCGAACTTGCGGGGCATGCCGCCGCCGCCCAGCTCGGCCGGCCCGCTGATCCAGCCGAAGCCGGCGTCGTACTTGGCGGCACGCCACTCCTTCGACGCCTCCAGCTCGGCGCGCTCGCGCTCGCGGTCGATCTCCTCGAAGAGTGCCGCGTTGTCGGGCCCCTCGCCCCAGACGAACTCTCGCCGCTCGGCTTTGCGCTTGGCGTTGGCCTCCAAGAAATCCAGCGCCTCAGCAGCAAACTGCTCCTCGGTGATCTCAGCGGTGTCGGCAGCGGCCATGTCGGGCTCCTGTTTCGTGCAAGAAGGGCGGAATATCCGGGATACGAGCAGCCCCAAGCTAGCGACATATGTCGCTACGCTCATCGGCCATGGGTCAGCCCGTTCGAGTAGCAGAACGACCGTCGTCGGTCCGTGTGGGCACGGTGCAGTTCGAGACCAACCGTCCGCTGACCGGGGCGGGCCACCGCTACTACAACAGCGCCGAAGATGCCGCCAGTGCCGAGGACCCGGCCGACCTGCTGGCGTGGCGCCTGTTCCAGCGGGGCGGCGTCGATCACATTCACGTGTACGGCAATGTGGCCACCATCGACCTCTCCCGGGGCCACACCTCCGACGGCATCGCCGAGCTCATTGAAGAGCTCTTCGCCCACTATCGGTAGCTTGCTGCCGATGGCGACAGGCACAGTCGCTAGCTCGCTAGCGGTAGCGACAGGCACCGTCGCGAGCTCGCCCGCGTGAGCGATTGGCACGGCGCTAGCTACTGTGGCTCTATGACCGAAGACGAGTTCCGTTCCGAGCTGGCAGCGCAGGGCTATGGCGAACCGCGCGACGCCGAGTTCGAGCCTCACGCCGATGGCGAGCTTCACAGCCACGAGTTCTCCGCCATGGCGATGGTGACCAGGGGCGAGTTCCGGCTGGGACTGGAGGACGAGACCCGGGTCATGGGAGTGGGGGACTGGTGCGAGGTTTCTGCCGGCACGCTGCATAGCGAGATGGCGGGTCCAGTCGGCGCGACTCTGCTGGTCGGCACGAAGTAGCCTGCCCAACCCCTGTCCAGAGGCTGCAGGGGAAGCACACGCACGGGCAGCGGCTGATAAACAACCGTTCGTGGAGACGATTGTTCGTCTAGTCTGTCGCGATGGCAGTGCAGCTGCGTCGTGCCGCCGGCGCATTGGACCCAGCCGGCCCTCGTGGGGTCGGCGCATCGGACATAGCCGGCCCTCGTGGGGTCGGCGCATTGGACATAGCGCATGCTGCGGACATCGGGCACAGCAAGCGGCTGCTGCCCGTCGCTGACGAGTTGGCATCGCTGCTGACCCAGCCGGGGCTTGTCCCCGGAACGGTGCTGGCTGCCCACGGCCCAGGAGCGCTGACTCTGGCAACGGCCCTTGCGGCGGAGGTCTCGCGTACGGGCGGGTGGGTGACCGCGGTGGGGCTGGGGCGCATGGGTGTCTCGGCGGTGACCGAGCGGGGGGCATCGCTGGACCGGTGGGCCTTCGTGGACGAACCCGGCAGCGCCGCAGCCGAAGTGCTGAATGCCCTGATCGGCAATGTCGACGTGATCTTGCTGGCTGGGGGAGTGCGGCTGGCGGCTGCCCACAGTCGGCGCCTGCGCACTCGCCTGCGGGAGCGTGGAACCGTGGTGATCGAGGTCGGCGCATCGAACACAGCCGGCGCTCGTGGCGTCGGCGCATCAAACCCAGCCGGCGCATTCAGTCCAGACGTGACCATGACGGTGGAACGTGCTGCGTGGACCGGTCTCGGGCACGGGCACGGCCGGCTGCGGGAACGCCGGGCCGAGGTGGTTGCTGCGGGCCGCGGTGCGGCGTCGCTGCCGCGACGAGCCGTCCTGTGGCTGCCCGATGCCAACGGGCACATCACCGCCGTCCGCGGTGCGATCGACACCGTTTCCTGGCCTGCTCAGGTCGTCTCCGCCCAGAACGGCATCTCGATAGCCGACGCCTCGGGAAGCGGTAACGATGCCGTCGTCCCCCTGCAACGCCGTGCGGGGTAACCACGACAGCCGGGCCGGCTTGGCCAGCCAGGACGAACCTGCCGGTATCCCGCCACGGATGCTGGCAGCGGAGGTCGGGAACTGGTCTGCAGTCGCAGCAGGGTTCGACCCGGCCACACCAGCAGCGGTGGTCTCCGCCGGGCGCATCACCGCTGTCACGCCTGCGGCTGCTGCTGCGGGGATACGTCCAGGAATGCGCCGTCGCCAGGCTCAGACTGAATGTCCCGTCTTGGAGCTGGCCGAGCACGACCCCGATCTCGACGCGCGCTGTTTCGCCCCCGTGGTCGCTGCGCTGGAAGACCTGACACCGAGAGTCGAAGTGCTGGCACCCGGTTGCTGCGTCGTCGCCACCCGAGGCCCGTCGCGCTACTACGGCGGAGACGAGGCGCTGGCGGAGCTGGCGCATCGCACCGTCACTGAAGTGCTGGCCACCGGCGCGTACGACCCAGCATCATCTGTCAGCGTCGGCATCGCCGACGGCTTGTTTGCCGCTGGCATGGCTGGGAGGGCGGCGTTGGCCCGAACCCCGTCAACGCCGGTGCTGGTGGTGCCCCCCGGCAGCAGCGCAGAGTTCCTGGGCGGGCTGCCATTGGGGACGCTGGCCGAGGAATGCTCCCTGCTGACGGGCTGCGCTGCCGATGGGACAACGGATGATCTGCTCAGCATGCTGTGGCAGCTGGGCCTGCGCACTCTGGGCGACCTTGCGGCACTGCCTGTGGGAGACCTCGTCGGCAGGTTCGGCACGCAAGGGGAGTGGATGCACGCACTGGCCAGCGGGCGCGACCCTCGCCAGAGCCAGCCTGCCGCCGCTCATCCTGATCTCAGCGTCGAAACCGAGATTGACCCGCCCGCGGATCGGCTCGACACGGTGGCCTTTGCCGCGAAATCTCTGGCAGATCAGCTTGACGCCCAGTTGGCCCGGGAGGGTCAGGCACTGGTGTGCGTGGAGATCAGTGCCGAAACTGAGCACGGTGAGACCTGCAGCGGGCGGTGGCGCCACGGATTCCGCTTCAGCCCGCCCGATCTGGTCGACCGTGTGCGCTGGCAGCTCGACGGCTGGCGCAGCGCCAAGGGCAAGAACAGCCCCACCGGCGGTGTCTCGTTCATCCGGCTGCGGGCCGTCGAGACGCTTCCCGATGAGGGGCGCCAGCTCGGCTTCTGGGGCGGCCAGTCTGAGGCGGACGAGCGGGCCGAGCGGGCGCTGCAGCGAGTTCAGACCTTGGTCGGCTTTGACGGGGTCACCGTTGGCCGCCTGGGCTCCGGCCGCCGCTTTGCCGATCTCGAGCAGCGCCTCCCGTTCGGCACCGCTGGTCCTCTAGGGACCGGCGCATCAAGCACAGCTGGTCCTCTAGGGACCGGCGCGTCAGGCCCAGCACCCCCCTGGCCGGGCCGGCTGGGCGCGCCGGCCCCTGCGGAGGTGCTTGCCGAGCCCGAGCCGCTCGTGGTGCTCGATGCGAACGGCGATCCGGTGGGCGTGAGCGGCAGGGCACAGGCCAGCGCGCCCCCGGCCGTGCTGCGCCGGGCCGATGGGCGCACCAGCCGCATTGCAGCATGGGCAGGACCTTGGCCGCTGGAGGAGCGCTGGTGGAGCACACGGTCGCGCCGTCAGGCACGGTTCCAACTGGTGCTCGACGACGGCACCGCCCATCTCTGCGCCGTCGAGAGCGGTCGCTGGCAGCGCGAGGCCACCTACGACTGAGTCTCAGTTGCCGTTAGTAGACCAGTGCCACGGCTCGCTCGGCAGGTTGTACAAGCCGTAAGTCGCAGCGTTGGCAGCCAGCCACCTGAATGCCGTTGAATTGCGGCTGGTGACCGAGCGGCCGTTGTGCCGGAAGTCGATCGCCAGGCCGCGCTCGTGCATGGAACGCCCGGGACGGGCCGTTGGCGGCCGGCACTGGTAGGAGGGTTTCTGCCAGATCGCCCACTCGCTCGTCCCGCAGTGCGCCCGCCGGAGCGCGATCTGCGACGCAGCGCTGCGGTAACCGCCACCGGTCAGCCTGATGCCGTCACGGGCTGCGTGCTCGAGCAGATCCTGCACCTTGTTCGCAATCGATTCGTGCACTTGGATGCCGCCCACCCAGGTCAGCTCGCTCAAGTCGATGTTGTTGTCGGTGGGCTGCCCGGCGGTGCCCTCACGCAGCCGGCGGGCCCTTTCTTCTGCCTCTCGCCGTTTCCGTTCCTCTTCTGCCTTGCGACGCTTCAGTTCCGTCTCGATGCGCCTCTGCTCGGTGATGGCGCTGTTGACGCGGTCGGCGGTCTCGGCGACATCGGCTGCCGCGGCATCGTTCCATTCCGCCAGCGCCGCCTGCTCGTACAGCAAGGCATCGAGCTCGTCCTCGAGCTCCACCAGCACGATCGCCTCTTGCTCTACGGCGTCGAGCAGGTCGTCCAAGGCTCGCTCCGACTCGATGCGGCGGGCGTCTCGCAGCTCTTCGGCACGCTGGAACTCCCGCACCGCCAGCTCCGCATCGATCGTGAGGGCTCTGAGCTGGTCGGCAGTCGCGTTCAGATCGCCGAGGGCCGCGCCGATCAGCACCCGGATGCGAGCGGCGTCGTAGATGTCGCCGGTGCGCACGAGGCCGTAGGAGCCCTCCACCAGGGCGTCGTGGCCGATGTAGGTCTGCACGATGAGATCGACGACCCGCTGCCCCAGCTCGCCGTGCTGGGCGTCGAGCGCCAGGACACGCTGGATAGCGGCCTCCACCGACGCCTCGGCTGCAGCCAATGCCAGCTCTGCTTGATCGAGATCGGCGCGCTGCTCGTTCGTCAGCAGCTTCAGCTGGTCGAAGGCCTCCAGCACCTCGTTGACGTCGGCCTGCTGCAGATCGACTTCCATGACTTTCGCGAGCAGTTCGGCCTGGGCCTCGTCGCGGATCCGCTTCTCCTCGGCAAGTTGAGCCTCCAGCTCCTTCTGCTGCTGCTCGAGCTGTTCCTGGCGCTTGCGCAGCTCGGCGTCGGACGGCTGCGCACCAGTGCCGGCGATCGGCACCATGCTGACGACGAGAGCGAACGCGATCGCAGCAGCTCCACGGCGCGCCGTGCTGCGGCGCCCAGAGGCGGGGCGTGCAGCGGTGCGGCCTGCCGTGGTGGGGCGCGATTGCCGCTGTGAACCTCGCACCGGGCGCGTCCTTGCTGAGGCCGGCCTCGGGCCGGCGCCGTCGTCAGCCTGCGGTCACCAGTGGTCGCCGCGAGCGACGACCGGGACCTCCGGCCCAAGGTACCGATGGGCGGTCGGTTGTGGGTGTCGCCGCAGAGATTCTCAGCCGGCTCTCAGCTTGATTGCGTCGGGCGATGCCGCTGCTCGTCGATGACCCGATTGCGGAGGACGCCGATGCCGGGAACCTCGAAGGAGATCTCGTCGCCCGCAACCAGCCAGCGCGGCGGGTCGTGCGACCCGCCAGTGCCCTCGGGCGAACCGGTGGCGATGACATCCCCGGGCTCGAGCGGCATCACTCTTGACAGGTAGGAGATGATCTCGGCGACCGAGAAGATCATCTCGCTGGCGCTGGCCCTCTGGCGCTCCTCGCCGTTCACCCGGCAGATCACCTCCAGCGCCGCCGGGTCGGCGATCTCGTCGGCCGTCGTGATCCACGGGCCGATCGAACCGGAGCGGAAGAAGTTCTTGCCCGCGGCCACGCTGTGGCGCTGCCAGTCGCGCACCGAGCCGTCGTTCAGCACCGAATAGCCGCCGACGTAGTCGAGGGCATCGGCCACCTCGATGTGACGTCCGGCTCTGCCGATCATCACCGCCAGCTCCACCTCATAGTCGAGCTGGACCGACACCGACGGCCGCACAAGGTCCTCGCCGTGGGCCACCAGCGTGCCGGGCGGCTTGTTGAAGTACACGGGCTGCGCGGGGGCCTGCACGTTGCCGCCCAGCGGATATTTCTTGTGGTAGTTGGCCCCTGCGCACAGCATGCGCGCACCGGGATCTACTGGCACGGCGAACGTGACTTCGTCCCACGCCACCGAGACAGGCACCCTCTCGAGTGCCGCCGGATCAGCCATTGCGGCGGCGATCGCGTGGCCGATGTTGGCGATCGGCCCGCTGTCAGCATCGAAGCCGTCGAGTTGGGCCACGCCGCTGTCGGACGCCACGCCGATGCGAACCGAACTGTCGCCGGCAACGGTGTAGCGCAGCAATCTCACGGCGAGTCACCGTACTGGTTGCGCGCCCCTCGCCTCTGGAGTCGGCGAACGCGGCCGCAGCACCGGGGATCAGTCGCTCGCCGTTCGGCGCAGGGGCTCGCCGCCGGCGGCGCGAATTGTGCCCTCGAACCTGTCGAGGTCGGTGCCGTTCACCTGGCCCGTCCAGGATTCGCCGACACCGCTCGTGTCAAGAGCCGGCTCGACGGACACCTCCACCCGGGGGCTGTCGGTGCGCAGCACCAGCGTGGCATCGCTGCCCGAGCTCCAGCGGGCGACGATGACCGCTCGACGGAAGCTGATGTCGGCCAGCACGAGACCACTTTCGGTGGCCGCCAGCAGGCGGTGAACGTTGAACAGGAGCTGATGAGCGACCACCGCGGCCACGATCAGCAGCCAGCCGATGCCCCACGCAATCGCCAAGCCGGCCCCGAGGGCGAACGCTGCGACTCGCACGATCATGATCCGCCGGTGCGCTCGGGCAGTTTCGACGTCGGTGACGACCACGGCACTGCGCACGCTGACGCCCAGCTCGCCGAGCAGCTCCACTGCCCGTTCGAGAGCCCGGTCTGCCGGGTTCATGGCGCGCCGATCACTGCAGATCGCCCAGCGAGATGAATCCGTCGGCGTCGGCGATCTGCTGGGCCACGGCGAGCAGGAGACGCTCGCCTCCGTGCGCCGCGTGCAGCTGCACACCCAGTGGCAGTCCGTCGGCGTCGACCGCAGTCGGCAGCGAGATGGCCGGCTGCCCGCTGATGTTGGCCTGGTTCACGAAGGCGGCCAGCTCGGCGATCCGTCGGGCACCGTCAGTCGGATCGGCCAGGTAGCCGAGGGGGGGCGTGACGTCCGCGAGCACGGGGGTCATCAGCAGGTCGTAGCCGCCGCGGTCTGGAGTGCTCAGCCCCGGGGCGAGATCGGAATTCCAGAACGCCATGACGCGCCTGCGCCAGCGGGCGAGCTCTTCGAGCGCCTGCACATACGCCGACGCAGGCAGCGATGCGCCCAACTCCGCCGACCACCAGTTGGCGGGCTCGACGTCGTCGGATGTCATCGGGCGTCCCAGCCGCTCGGCCCACCCAGCGAGCTCGGTTGCCATGCCGACCGTGCGCACGACAATCGTGTGGTCGGCAAGTTCGGCGCTGAACCAGCCGTCTGGTGCCGTGTCTGGCTCGATGCGGTGGCCGAGCCGGGCGAGCAGCTCGGCAGCCTGCTCGACAGCCCTTCGCACCGGTGCGCTCGCACGGCCGGGGTTGCCCGTTGACACGGCGATGCGCAGCGGCGGCATCGAAACGGTCAGTGCGCCGACGAACGACTCGCCGGGGCCGAGCGGGGGAGCGATATAGGGATCGCCCGGTGCCGGGCGGCTGATGATGTCGAGGCACCGTGCGGCGTCGCGCACCGTCCGGGTGAGCATCCCGTCCACCGCAAACCCGCCGCGGTGCTCGCCGAGGCGCGGCGCAGTCGAGACCCGGCCCCGGGTCGGCTTCAGTCCCACCAGTCCGCAGGCAGCGGCGGGAACGCGGATTGAGCCGCCCCCGTCGTTGCCGTGCGCCACCGGCACGATGCCTGCCGCAACGGCCGCTGCCGAGCCGCCACTGGAACCGCCGGGGGAGCGGTCGAGCGACCACGGGTTCGCCGTCGGGCCGTAGGCATCCGGCTCGGTGGTGATGGTGGTGCCGAACTCCGGTGTGTTCGTCCGACCCACCGAGATCAACCCAGCACCGCTCAGCAGGCGGTAGAGGTGGCTGTCGAGCGAACCTCGCCAGCCCAGCTCCACCAGGAAACGGGCACCGGCGTGGTGAAACTCGCCGGCCTGCTCGCAGCCGAGGTCCTTGATGGCCATGGGCACGCCGTCGAGCGGCACGCCAACGTCCGACGTGTCGTCGAGCGCGTTGCTGCCGACCCGTCGCCGCGACCAACGCTGCGCCGATGCTTCAGCCTCAGCCAACGCCA
Source organism: Acidimicrobiales bacterium (assembly GCA_009843525.1). Taxonomy (GTDB): domain Bacteria; phylum Actinomycetota; class Acidimicrobiia; order Acidimicrobiales; family Poriferisodalaceae; genus Poriferisodalis; species Poriferisodalis multihospitum. Next base: position 156,122 of record VYDH01000003.1, read on the forward strand.
GCTCCGGGCGGGGATGGATGACCGCATTCAACGCCGGATTCAGCCGCTCCATCCGTTCGAGCGCTGCATGCACCGCCTCGGTGGGGTCTGTCTCGCCTGCGGCAAATGCCTGCGCCAGCGCCGTGGCGTCGGTGAAGCGGCGGTCAGCAGGCATGGCTCAGCCTCTCTGATGCCCGGGAAGCCGGGAGGTCAGCCGCTGCCGGGCCACAGGCTCGGCATGCGGCCCGCCCACGGAGCCGCCCGCTCGAGCTGGCCGGCCAGTGAGAGCAGCATCTCCTCGCTGGCATGCGCGCCCACGAACTGCACCCCTACGGGCAGATCGCCGGCAGCCCAATGCAGGGGCACCGACATCGCCGGCTGGCCGGTCACGTTGAACTGCGGGGTGAACTGCAGCAGGTCGTTCAGCCGGCCGCGGCCGGTTTCGGGATTGCGCAGTTCGCCGAGGCGAGGCGGCGGCTCGGCCATGATCGGTGACACCAGCACGTCGTGGTCAGCCCACCATGCGGCGAGCCGCCGTGTCCAGGCATGGCACCACTCAAGCGCCGACACGTACTGCACTCCGCTGACGTCTCGCCCGATGTCCATGAGCGCCCACGTGTCGCCTTCCATATCAGCACGGCTCATGTGCCGACCCAAGGCCTCCTCGAAACCAGCAAGCATGACGACGTTCTGCACGGACACGATCATGCGAAAGTGCTCGAAGAACTCCGCGTGGAACATGTCGACGGGCACCGAGTAGTCGACGTGGTGTCCGAGGCTCTCCAACAGCTTCCCAGCGTTCTCGACGGCCTGGCTGCATTCGGCGTCCACCGGTCCCCAATCGGAATGCGGGCACAGTCCGACCCGGAGGGTCTGCGGCTCGCATGCCGTCGCCGACTCGAACGTGCCCGACGGAGGCGGCGCCCAGTAGGGGTCGCCGGGCCACGGCCGGCTGATGCCGTCGAGCACACGGGCACTGTCGCGCACGCTGCGGCTGACGACACCGTCAACGCTGAATCCTGCCCAGCCGTCACCCGAGTCGGGACCCAGCGACACGCGCCCCCGATTCGGCTTCAGCCCGAACAGCCCGCAGTTGGCGGCGGGTACGCGGATCGAGCCGCCCCCGTCATTGGCGTGGGCGATGGGCACGATGCCTGCGGCCACTGCTGCGGCGGACCCCCCGCTGGACCCGCCCGTCGAGTGGCCGGTGTCCCAGGGATTGGCGGCAGGCCCGTAGGCCAGCGGCTCGGTGGTGATGGTGAGGCCGAATTCCGGGGTGTTCGTGCGGCCGAAGTTCACCAGTCCCAGCTCAGCGAACATCGTGGCCAGGTGAGCGGTGCTCGACGCGGCATACCCCGCCTCTTTGAGCGCAGCGTTGCCGGCGTGGTACGGCTGTCCTTGCGTCGTGCAGGTCAGGTCCTTGGTGAGGAACGGGACGCCTGCCAGCGAACTGCCTGTCTCGCCGGCGCTGCGTGCGGCGTCGAGCTGCTCGGCGGCACGGCGGGCGCTGTCGTCGAGCCGTCCGATGATGGCGTTGATCTCCGGGTTCACCCGGTCTGCCCGAGAGGTGGCCTCGGCCAGCAGTTCCACCGCCGACGCTTCACCTGAAGCGAACAGCTCGGCAGTGGCCACGCCGTCAGGCAGCTGCGCGGTGGCAGTTCCGGAAGGGGCGCCAGTGGTTGAGTTCTCAGCCATGGCCGCAACGTAGTTCGGTTGCCGGCCGGGGTCCGAAAGGCCGCGCTCAGGGGCTGAAGCCAGAAGCGAAACCGTCGGAGAGAACTTGCGTTCTCAAAAACTGTTGTTCTTAGAACTCTCGTTCGTTATTGTCGAGCCGTGGGTTTCACGAATCCGGGAATTCCCTGGACTGAGTTGGAGCGGCGGTTGTCCGACCGGCCGCCGTTTCGGGGTTATGGCGAGAGCCTCGCTGCCGACGGCGAGCGGATCGAGCCTGTCGCCCGACCGCGGCCGGCGGAGCCCACGGTGCCGTACGCGGAGTTGCACGCCCATTCCAACTTCAGCTTCCTGGACGGGGCGTCGAGTCCTGGCGAGCTGGTGGACGAAGCAGTGCGGCTGGGGCTCGAAGCGCTGGCGCTGACCGATCACAACGGGTTCTACGGGGTGGTCCGCTTTGCGGAGGCTGCCGCCGAAGCCGGGCTGCCGACGGTGTTCGGCACTGAGCTGACGCTCGACGCGTATGGCGTCGACGAGTTGACGCTCGACGCTTATGGCGCCGGCAGCTCGGTGCCCCCCAAGCGCGGGCGAGTGCCGCGGGTACGTCCTGAGCGCACCGGATGCGCCGACCCCGTGGGCTCTCACGTGGTGGTGCTGGCTCGCTCACCGGCGGGATACGCCGCGCTGGGCGAATTGATCTCGGCAGCGCAGATGGCGGGCCGCAAGCACGCCCCACGCTTGAGCACCGGCGAATTCCTCGCAGCCGCAGCGGCACATCGCGACGAGTGGGCGATCCTCACCGGGCACCGCAAGGGCGCCGTCCCCGCAGCGCTCATGGCCCAAGGACCCGGCGGCGGGCCACGTGCTGCAGCCGCCCAGCTCGGTCGTCTCATCTCCGCAGCCGGCCGTCACAACGTCTTCGTCGAGCTGTGGGACCACGGCCACCCGCTCGACAGCGACCGCAACGACGCGCTGGCCGAACTGGCTGTGCGAGCCGGCGTCGAGCCGATCTGTACCAACGGCGTCCACTACGCCATCCCCGCCGGGCGGCGGCTGGCTACCGCTCTGGCTGCGGTGCGAGCCCGGCGCAGCCTCGACGAGCTGGACGGCTGGTTGCCGCCAGCAGCGACAGCGCACGTGCGATCCGGTGCCGAGCAGGCCCGCCGGTTCGCCCGCTGGCCGGGTGTGGTGAGTGCTGCCGCACAGATCGGTCGCGACTGCGCATTCGATCTGTCGCTGGTTGCACCCAACCTGCCGCCGTACCCCTGTCCCGACGGTCACGACGAGATGTCGCACCTGCGGCACCTCGTGGCTCAGCGGGCACAGTGGAGGTACGGCACCCCTGAGAGCGAGCGGGTGCCGGGGGCGTGGGCGCAGCTCAATCACGAGCTCGACCTCATCGAACAGCTCGGCTTCGCCGGCTATTTCCTGGTGGTGTACGACATCGTGTCGTTCTGCCGCAGTCGCGACATCTACTGCCAGGGCCGCGGCTCAGCCGCGAACTCGGCGGTCTGCTACTCGCTCGGCATCACCAATGTCGACTCGGTCGCGCTGGGGCTGCTGTTCGAGCGCTTCCTGTCGCCCGAGCGCGACGGGCCGCCCGACATCGACATCGACATCGAGAGCGGTCGCCGTGAGGAAGCCATCCAGTACGTGTACGAGCGCTACGGCCGTGCTCACACGGCGCAGGTGGCGAACGTCATCACCTACCGGGCGCGCTCGTCGGTGCGTGACATGGCCCGGGCCCTGGGTTGGGAGCCCGGCCAAGCTGATGCCTGGTCGAAGTCACTGGACAGGTACAGCCCGCTGCCCACCTCGAACAGGTCCTCGAATGGGTCCGCAGCCCAGCCCCATCGGGCAGGCCGGCCCCGTGCACGCGACTGGCGCGACGCCGGGCCTGAGCCGACAGTCAACGGCTCCAGCCCGTCGGGCCCCGGCCAGTCACAGCACGATGAGGTCGGCATTCCCGCCGACGTGGCAGAGCTGGCCGCTGCGCTCGAAGGGGCGCCGCGCCACCTCGGCATCCACTCGGGCGGCATGGTCATCTGCGACCGGCCGGTGACCCATGTCTGCCCCATCGAATGGGCCGCCAAGGCAGACCGCTCGGTGCTGCAGTGGGACAAGGACGACTGCGCAGCCGTCGGGCTGGTGAAATTCGATCTGCTCGGGCTGGGAATGCTGTCGGCCCTGCACCACGCCGTCGACCTGATCGCTGACGCGCATCACACGAACGTTGACATCGGCATGCTGCCCCAGGAGGACGAGGTCTACGACATGCTCTGCCGCGCCGACAGCATCGGCGTGTTCCAGGTGGAGTCACGCGCCCAGATGGCCACCCTGCCGCGGCTGCGCCCCCGCTGCTTCTACGACCTGGTGGTGGAGGTGGCGCTCATCCGCCCCGGGCCCATCCAGGGCGGTTCGGTGCACCCCTACATCCGGCGGCGCAACGGGGAAGAGCCGGTCACCTACCTGCACCCCCTGCTGGAGAACTCGCTCGAAAAGACGCTGGGCATCCCGCTGTTCCAGGAGCAGCTCATGCAGATAGCCATCGACGTCGCCGGGTTCACACCCGCCGAGGCCGACGAGCTGCGTCAGGCCATGGGCTCCAAGCGGTCCCGTGAGCGGATGGGCCGCTTGCGCGAGCGCCTGTTCAGCGGCATGGCCTCCCGGGGGCTGGTCGGCGATGTGGCCGAGCGGGTCTGGGAGAAGATGGTCGCCTTCGCCGACTACGGCTTCCCCGAGAGCCACTCGGTGTCGTTCGCTCACCTGGTGTATGCCTCGTCGTGGATCAAGCTGCACTACCCGGCAGCGTTCTGCGCAGCGCTGCTGAACGCGCAGCCGATGGGGTTCTACTCGCCGCACTCGCTGTGCCAGGACGCTCGCCGTCACGGGGTGGTGGTGCATTCACCCTGCATCAACCTGTCCTCCGAGACAGCCACGCTGGAACCGTGCGATGCCTCCACCGGCGGGATGGCTGTGCGGCTGGGGCTGTCATCGGTGCGGGAGGTGGGCGATGAGCTTGCCGAGCGGATCGCCGTCGGTGGCCCCTACAGCAGCATGGAAGACCTTCAGCGCCGAGCCGAACTGAGCCTGCAGGCGCTGGAGGCGCTGGCCGCCGCGGGAGCGTTCGACTGCTTCGGGCTGTCGCGGCGTGAAGCACTGTGGGCGGCCGGGGCGGTGCACCAGGGAGGCTCGGACCGGCTCGCGGGGGTCGTGACCGGTGCTGAGTCACCGCCGCTGAGGGGCATGTCAGCAACCGAGACCGCCGCCGCGGACTTGTGGGCCACCGGCGTAGCCCCCAACGGGCATCCGACGAGGTTCCTGCGAACCGAACTGGCCGCTGCGGGGGTTCGCACTGCCGCAGAACTGCTCACGTGCCCACCGGGCAAGACCCGCGTTGCCGGCTTGGTGACGCACCGCCAGCGCCCTATGACGGCCGGCGGCACGACGTTCCTGAATCTCGAGGATGAGACGGGCCTGGTGAATGTGGTGGTGTCGCGGGGATGCTGGCAGCGGTACCGCTCGGTTGCGCGCAACATGCCCGCGCTGGTGGTGTCAGGCCGCCTCGAGCGCCATGAGAACGTGGCGAACGTGATCGCCGAGAGACTCGAAGCTCTCGACGTGCCTGCTTCGGTGGGGAGCCGCGACTTCCGCTGAAAGCGGTATCACCTAGCGAGTGCTGCGTCAGCCCAGAGGTCGGCCGAACGGCAGCTCGTCCTGCCAGGTCTGCAGAAACGACTCGGCCCGGTAGCAGGCGGCCATGAACGGGCCGTCGTCGTGGTCGGCGGTTTCGGTCATGACGGCTGCCACGGTCTCGGCCGTTGCCGAACGCAGGTCGTCGTGCGTGAGCACAGGGTCGGCCCACCAGCCCAACGCCGGACCCGCGGCAGCTACAAAGTCGGCCGCGACCGGCGTGCCCGCTGCGCGCAGCACTGCCAGGGCCTTCGACGACACCGCGGCAGACGAGAAGGCGACCACCGGCGTGGATCCGGCCATCGAGGCCCCGTCGCCCGACATCGCACCGGGCTTCGAGCCACAGAACAGCACGTCGACGTCGTCTTGCCAGACGGTCCACGGCTTGGCCGGCTCGCTGTCTCCCGAGAGCGTTGCCACGCACATCTCGCCGTCTGCCAGCCAGGCCTCCGCAAGTGCCACCGGGTCGAGTTGACCATTCGCACAGCCCTTCGCCGTGGCTACCCGCGCGATGGTCGCCCCTGCTGACACGGCTTCTCGTGCGATGCCCAATCCTGCCGGACCGAATCCCTCGATCGCGATGCGCTTGCCGTCGAGACCGCCGAGCAGGCCGGCTGCCGCGGCAGCAGCCCCGACCCCGATGAGCTCGTGGTTGAACGAGATGCCGTCGCGATCGTCGTTGCCGATGAGATTGCGCTGGTCGTGGGCCAGCACGGGCGCCAGCAGCTCAGCGTCGAGCCGCAGGCCCGGGCTGGTCGAGAGCCGACCGCTGGAAAAGTCGTCGGCTAACTCGTCCGCCAGCGCTTCGACTGCTCCGGCGGCATCGGCAGGGTCGGACTTCAGGCCGATGCTGGCGCCGCTGCGCTGCTGCTCCAGCGTGGCGAAGACGTAGGTCAGATGCCGGACGAGCATCGTTGCGTTGCCGGGGATGAGACGGCTGCCGAGGCGGGCCTCCCCGACGTAGTGCTGGGCACCAGGCAGGTCGAAGATGACGAAGCCGGGTGTCGATTCGAGTTGGCGGGTCTCCACCGGCCAAGTCTGCCATCGACTGTCCGACGACTCCCCGAGTTCTGCCAGTGGAATCGCGGACGTGGGGCAGATTACGGCTTGACATGCGCTTTTTGTAAGGTAATATTACTAACAATATGCGAGAGGCATCGGGCACTGCTGTGCTGAGGCTGCTCAGCGGTCAGCGAATCGCTGATGCGCTCTTCGCTGCGCATCCGGGACGGATGTCTCGTGCGGAGATCGCTCGCGCCACCGGCCTGTCTAAGCCGACGGTGTCGGCCCTGATGGCCGACATGGAGTCGGCCGGTCTGGTCAGGATGGCCGAGGCGAGTGCCCGTTCAGGCTCGATCGGCCGCCCTGCCTCGCTGTACGAGCTTGTTCCGTCGGCCCGTCTTTCGGTTGTGGCTGATGTGGGGGCGACGCGCATGCTCATCGGCTTGGCCGATCTGCTGGGCAACGTGGTCGCCGAAGCGGAGCTCGAAACCGGTCCTGATGCGCGTTCGGCGTTGGAGCGGTTCGTCACGACGGCTGCGTCGATGCTGAGGGAATCCGGTGCACCCTGTCATGCGGTATGCGTCGGTGTGCCAGGAATCTACCGACCCGAGCACGACCAGGTCGAGCAGGCTCTCAACCTGCCCGGCTTCGAAGGCTTGACGGTCGGTGCCTATCTGAGCGAGCGCTTTGGCGTCCCCGTCTTCGTGGAGAACGACGTCAACTTGGCCGCGCTGGGCGAGCTCGCCCGCTTGAGTGACGAGGACGCTGGCGGGGATTTCGCCGCGGTTTTCGCCGGGACCGGCATCGGTCTGGGCTTGGTGGTCGGGGGAGAGCTGTATCGGGGCGGCACCGGATCGGCGGGCGAGTTGGGCTCGCTGGCGGTGACAATTCCTCATGACGGTGCGACTCCGGTCACGCTCGAGGATGTGGCGTCGGCGCCGTCGATCCGCAAGAGCCTGGGAAGACTCATCGAGCAGGGCCACGCCTCCACGCTTGATCCGAGCGCCGACACAGCGGAGATTCTCGTCGCAGCGGGACGTGGCGACACTGCCGCCGCCACGCTGCTGGGCGAAGTGGCCGGTGCGATGGCGTTCGCAGTGTCGCATCTATGCCTGATTGCGGACCCGACACGCATCGTGTTCGGGGGACCGGTGGGCGCTGATCTGGTGTTCATCGACGCCGTGCGTGATCGCTTGTCGCGGCTCGTAGCGACTCCTCCGGAGCTGATCGCCTCCAGCCTGGGGGATCGAGCCGCGCTCATTGGCGCAGCATCTATGTCTCTGCGGCACGTGCGCGAGTCGCTGATAGCGGAAGTTCTCGGGGAGCCGCGGTGAGCCCGGCGCCCGAAAGCGCCTCACCCGTCCCCGCTGCCGCGACCGCGCCGGAACGCGCCGCCGCCGCCGTCGACGGCGACGAAGTCGTCCGGCTGGTGCGGGCAGCAGTCGGCATCCCCAGCGTGACGCCGAACGAGGGGCCGTTCGCCCGCTGGGTGCTGGACACCATGAACACCACGGGCGCCTTCGACGACACCGGCTCCGCGGAATTCGAGCCCGGTCGGCCCAACGTGTGGGGCTCAGCCGGCGGCCCCTCAGGCCGGTCGCTGCTGCTTGCCGGTCACCTGGACACGGTCGCCACCGAAGATTGGTCGCAGCACTGGCAGGGCACAGAGCGCGCCGACCCGTTCGGGGCTCACGTCATCGACGGAGAGATCTGGGGCCGTGGCGTTGCGGACCAGAAGGCTGGCATCTGCGCCATCGTCGAGGCGGTCAGCGCGGTCCGCCGCGCTGGTCTTCGGCCTGCCGGCACGGTGTCGGCGCTGTTTGTGTGCGACGAGGAGTCAGGCCAGCCCGGCAGCGGCGTGTCGGCTGGCATTCGGGCGGCTGCGCAGGGACACAGCGGTCCCATCCCCAGCGCCGACTTCGCGATCTATACCGAGCCGACAACCTCGGCGATCTATACGGCGCAGATGGGCTTCCTCATCGCCGACATCACCTACACGGGCGTATCGGCCTACTTCGGCCGGCCTGAGCTCGGTGTCGATGCGCTGCGGGCAGGCCATTCGCTGCTGGCGCGGCTGTGGGACTGCTCGGACGAGCTGCGAGCGTCCGTCCCGCCCCATGAGCTGCTGGGCGAGGCGTTCTTGCTGGTCACCTCTGTCTCTGCCGGCGGCAACATCGCGGTGCCGGGGCGGTTCGATCTGTCGTTGATTCGCAAGCTCCTGCCCGGCGAGAGCCTCGACGAGGCGGCGGAGCAGATCCGCTCGATCGCCGTCGAAGCAGCGGCGGCCGGCGATGTCGACTGCGTGGTCGAGTTCAATGCCGCTCGCGATCACCGGGTGGGCGGCACTCCCGACGAAATCGCCGCCGGTCATCCCGGTGTACGGGCGTTGGCCGGCTCGATCGAGGCCGTGACCGGCGAGCCAGCGCGTATCGACGGCGCCCCGTACTGGTCAGAGAAGTCGTTCTTGCGGGACCTGGGGATCCCCAGCGTCTATTTCGCTCCGGGTGACATCTCGAACTGCCACACGCCGTTCGAGCGGCTCGACATCGACGAGCTCGTGACGGCTACCCGCACGCTCGCCCACTTCATCGCCGAGTGGTGCGAGACCACTGATCCGTAAACGGAACCCTGGGAGGGGACATGACGAAGAACAGAAACACACGGGGGCTGGTGCTCTGGGTGTCGCTGCTCGCCGTATTCGCGTTGCTCGCCGCGTCGTGCGGTGACGACGGCGACGACGGTGGCGGTGCAGCTCCCGCGACCACCGCAGCCGCAGCGGCGCCGGAACCCGAACCGGAGCCTGAGCCAGCGCCCGAACCCGAACCGGAGCCCGAGCCTGAGCCGGCACCCGAGCCGCCGAAGACCCAAGGCCCCGGCGGCGAGGAGGCGGTCGCCTCAAGCGAGATCACGCTTAGCGACGACGAGATCGCCGAAGTGCAGCAGGGCGGCTATACGGCCGCGTTGTTGTGGCACACGGCTGGTGCGTTCACCGATGCGGTGAGCCAAGGCGCCCGCGATGCGTTCGCAGAACTGGGAATCGAGGTCATCGCCGAGACCAACGCGAACTTCGACGCAGCTCAGCAGGCCAATGACGTCGAAACGGTCATGGCACAGCGCCCCGACATCATCATCAGCCTCGCCATCGGTCCCGATGCGGGCGCGGAGGCATTCCGCCCGGCTGTGGAGGCGGGGGTTCACTTGGTGTTCCTCTCCAATATCCCGCAGGGCTATGTGCAGGGCCAGGACTACGTCGGCATCGTGACCGATGACCTGGCGGCCATGGGCATCACTGCGGCAAACCTGCTCGCCGACGCCCTCGGCGGCGAAGGCGAGGTCGGCTACATCTTCCACGACGCCGCCTACTACGTGACCAACCAGCGCGATCAGGCGTTCAAGTCCTGGATCGAGATCAACTATCCCGGCATCACCATCGTCGCCGAGCAAGGGCTCGCCGACCCGGCCGCTGCTGAGGAGATCGCCACGGCGATGCTGACGCGTCATCCCGACTTGGACGGCATCTACGCCCCGTGGTCTGCCGGTCCAGCCGACGGAGTGCTGGCGGCCCTGCGCGCTGCCGGTGCATCCGACGTCGCGCTCGTGACGATGGACCTGGACACCAATGTGTCCCTGGACCTCGTCGAAGGTGGCAATGTCGTAGGGATCGCAGCCGACGAGGCATACAACCTCGGCCGCACGATGGCGCTGGAAGGGGCCTACGGGCTGTTGGGCAAGTCGGCGCCGGCGTTCGTCGTGGTGCCGGCGATCGGCGTGACCGCTGACAACATCGTTGAGGGCTACCAGCAATCGCTGGCGGCCGATCCTCCCCAAGAAGTGTTGGACGCGCTGGACCGCTGACCCCGAATCCTTCCCCGTGGCTCGCGCCCCGTCGGCGAGAATCGTCGGCGGGGCGCGAGGAATCCATCGTTGCCCACAGAGTGAGTTGCGGTCGGCCAGTTGACTGAATCAACGATCAAACGGTTCCTGCAGCGGTCGCAGCTCGCTGCGCCTCGCCAGTACGTGGTCTACGCGGCGGCAGCGCTCATCTTCGGGCTGTTCGCTGTCGTGCTGCGCGACGACGGGTTCGTCACGGCCTCGAACCTGCTGAACATTGGCCGCCAAGCGGCGCCGATCGCAGTGATGGCAGTGGGTATGGCGTTCGCGCTGGGCGCAGCCGAGATTGACCTGTCCGTCGGCTCGGTCGCTGCGCTGTCATCGCTGGTGGTGGCTGACGCTGTCGGCAGCTTCGGCTTCGCGGCGGGCGTCGCGATCACATTGGCGGTCGGGGCTGGGATCGGTGCCGTGAACGGCTTCATCGCGGTCAAGGTCCGCATACCGTCGTTCCTGGTCACGCTGGGGACCTTGGGGATCGTGAGCGGGGTGGCCCGGAATCTCAACAATCTGCAATCGCTGCCAATCCGCAACGACGTCTACCTGAACGTGTTCGGCGCCGGATCGCTCGGACCGATCTCGTCGCTGCTGATCTGGACCGTCGTCATCGGCGCCGTCGGGCATCTGGCGCTGCACCAGCTGCGCTGGGGCCGGCATGTGCTCGCCGTCGGTGCTGATCGCTCTGCGGCAGCAGCGCTGGGCATCCGGACGGACCGAATCCGTATCACGGCGCTCATTGCCAGCGCCGCGGCGGCGTCGCTTGCAGGGATGCTGCTGGCCGGCCGGCTTGCGATCGGCCGGCACGATCTCGGTGAGAATCTGCTGCTTACCGTGATCGCTGCGGTTGTCATCGGGGGCACGAACCTGTTCGGCGGCCGTGCCTCGGTCGCGGGCGCCATCGCCGGATCGATCGTCATGGCGATGCTCAACAACGGTCTCATCTTGATGGGGCTTCGTGTCGCAGATCAGCTCATCGCTCGCGGGGTGATCATCATCCTGGCCGTCGCGCTCAGCATGCGAGAGCAGAAGGAGGCCTGAGGTGTTCCTGCGCACACTCTTGGAACGCAACCCAGGCTTCGTGCAAGCTGCCACCGAGTTGCACCAAGCAGGCCGCATTCCGGCCAACAGCTACGTCTTAGATCTCGACGCGATCGAATCCAACACCGTCGGCTTGTGCCGTCATGCCAGCGAACTGCGTCTCACCGTTTACGCCATGACGAAGCAGATCGGCCGCGCAGGCGCTGCGCTGGATGCGATAGCTGCTGGGGGTGCCGACGGGTTCGTCGCGGTAGATATGGCCTGCGCCCGCCCGATTGTGCGCGGCGGCCACCGCCTCGGACACCTCGGACACCTCGTGCAGGTGCCTCGCGGGGAGGTTGTCGAGGCCGCCAGCATGGCACCTGACTACTGGACAGTGTTCTCGCGCCACAAGGCGGACGAGGCCGCGGCCGCCGCTCGCAGCCAGGGCCGTTCGCAGTCGCTGCTGGTGCGTGTGTTCGATGACGGTGACGAGTTCTACCCCGGCCACGAGGGCGGAGTGCCGCTCAACGACCTCCCCGCGATGATCGATCACATCGCCTCGCTCGAGGGAGCGACGTTCGCCGGGCTCACGACCTTCCCAGCGCTGCTTTACGAGCGGTCGTCGCAGGGTGCCCGCATCACCCCGAACATGGGAACCCTCGCCCGTGCCGCCGCTGCCGCCCGTCGCCATCGTGCCTGCCCAGAAGAACTGCAGCTCAACGCCCCTGGCACCACGTCGACTGACGTGCTGGCGTTGCTGGCCGAAGCCGGCGCGACGCAGGTCGAACCGGGTCACGGCCTCAGCGGCACCACGCCGCTGCACGCACTCGGGGACCTGCCTGAGATGCCCGCTGTGCTCTATCTCAGCGAGATCGCGCACATCCACCACGGCGTGCCGCTGTGTTTTGGCGGCGGGCTGTACGTGGATCCGGTATTCGGCGACTATCGAATACGGGCTGTCGTGGCCGCCGATCCGTCGGAGGTCGAGACGCAGCCCGTGCCCGTCGACATGCCCAGCTCCGCAGCGATCGACTACTACGCCAAGCTCCTCCCCGAAGACCGGCGTACCTTTCGCGAAGGTGCCTCGGTCATTTTCGGCTTTCGGGTGCAGGCCTTCGTCACCCGGGCATGCGTCGTGGGCCTCGCCGGCGTCTCCAGCGGCCGGCCTCGCGTCGTCGGAGTTTGGAACGGCTTCGGCGACCGGGTCCGATTTGGGGTGTCGGCATGACCGTCGAAGCGCAGGCCACTGCGCTTGAGGTAGAGGGCTTGTGCAAGTCCTTCCGGGCGGTGCAGGCGTTGGATCACGTCGATCTCACGCTCCGCTACGGCGAGGTGACGGCGCTGCTGGGCGACAACGGCGCGGGCAAGTCGACGTTCGTGAAGTGCGTCGCCGGGGTGTACGCGCCCGACACGGGAAGAATGCGCGTGGACGGCGTCGAGACATCGATCGCCAATCCAGATGCGGCCCGGGAGCTGGGTATCGAAACGGTCCATCAGACGCTCGCCGTCATCGACACGCTCGACGTTGCGGAGAACCTCTTTCTCAACCGCGAGCACACCCGTGGAGGACCGATCGGCGCCTGGCTTGGCGTGCTGGACAAGAAGCGCATGCGAATCGAAACGGCGCACATACTCGAACGTCTCGGTATCCGCATACCGTCTTTGCGACGTCCGATGGGCGCACTGTCAGGCGGCCAGCGCCAGGCGGTTGCCATCGGAAGAGCCACCGCCTGGGGGCGGCAGATCGTCATGCTCGACGAGCCGGCAGCGGCTCTCGGTGTGGAACAGGCCGCTCGAGTGCTCGAACTGATCCTCAACCTGCGCGAGGGCGGTGCTGCTGTGCTGCTCATCACCCACAACATGGATCGGGTCAGCGAAGTCTGCGATCGGGCAGTCGTGCTGCGCCAGGGGCGCAAGACCGCAGAGGTCGCTGTCGGCGACGTCACCACAGACGACCTCGTGGCCTACATCACCGGCGCCAAGACTCAGCGGACCCGTCCATGAGCGCTTCCGACGCTGCTGCGGAACCCCGGACTGTCCCGCCGCTCGCTAGCCACTACGGCGCGGCTGCCCAACTCGGCATTGACGTCGGCGGCACCAGCATCAAAGGGGCGATCGTCGATCTGCGTACTGGCCAACTCGCGGGACCGATCCACAGCGTGCAGACACCCGGTACGGCAACACCCGAGCACGTGGCGACACGCGTTCGGCAGATCGCCGCAGCAGAGCACTGGACAGGCTCAGTCGGCATCGCATTGCCGGGTGTGATCGTCGGGTCGAGTCTGCACCACGCACCCAACCTGTCCAGCGCGTGGGAGCGCGAGGGAGCGCTGGATCGGCTCCGAATGCCAGGCGATGGGGATGTCGTGCTTATCAACGACGCCGACGCCGCCGGGCTCGCCGAGCTCACCTACGGGCCATCCGGCAGTTCAGACAACGGTCTCACCGTGGTGCTCACGTTCGGCACCGGCATCGGAAGCGCCCTGATCCACGACGGCGATCTCATTGCCAACTCCGAACTGGGCGGTCTTGTGGTGGGCGCTGGCCGGTTCGAAGATGTCGCGTCGGGACGTGCCATCTCGGACGACGAACTGACACCCGCCCAATGGGCCGAGCGCGCCCAGCCCTTCTTCGACCAGCTTGAAGCCATGCTCAATCCAGGTCGCTGGGTTCTCGGGGGCGGTTTCAGCGAGAAGTTCGAGCAGTACTCGTCTCGGCTCAAGCTGACGAAGCCAGTGGACGTCGCGCACCTTGGCGAACATGCCGGAATCGTCGGTGCTGCCGCCGCAGTCAAGTGGGCCCGAGAGTCGGGTACGCAATCGGACCAGCGATGAACATCTTCGTGGCTCCAGACCGAACTGCGGCAGCGCTGCGGACGGCCGACCTTGTCGAGCAGCTCGTCAACGCCACTGCACCGACAGCGCTGGGTATAGCCACCGGCGAAACCATGGAAGCGCCCCTCGCCGAGATCGTGCGACGCCATCGACGCGGAACGCTGAACTTGGCCAGCACCGAGGTGTATCTGCTCGACGAGTACATCGGCCTCCAACCAGACGATCCGTGTTCGTTCGCGAACACCGTCAACAGACTGCTCGTTGAGCCCACTGGTATCTCGCCGGGTGCCGTGCACGGCCCGGACCCCCACACCTTGAACCTGTACGCCGAGTGCGCCGGCTACGAACGACGTGTACGTGCGGCCCGCATCCAGCTCCAACTTCTCGGCATCGGTACCAACGGTCATATCGCATTCAATGAACCAGGCTCGTCGTTTGCCAGCAGCACACGCGTCGTTCGGCTCAGCGAGCAGACCCGCAGCGACAACGCTCGCTCGTTCCCGGACGGCGCTCAACCACCTGCAGCGGCGATCACGCAGGGAATCGGCACGATCCTCATGGCCCGGGAACTGCTTCTGGTCGCATGCGGGCAGCAAAAGGCGCAGTCGGTCGCTCGAGCCGTTGAGGGACCAGTGACCAGATCCCTGCCTGCCTCAGCGCTGCAGCTACATCCCAATGTCACCGTCGTACTAGATCCGCCAGCCGCAGCGCTCTTGGCAGACGACGCCAGGCAGCCCTGCCGTAGGAATCGAGAAGAAGGAAAGGACTTCTACCAATGAACAGATTCCGACCGCGGCGTACGCGTCACAGGAAGCACCGCCGCGCGGCAGCGGCCTGGCTCCTCGGAGCTGCGCTCGTCGCCGGAGCGATCGGCTACCCGCCGCCGGCAGGCGCCGACGAGCTTGATCGGAGCCAGCCGTCAAAGTCCTACGATGAATTCATCGACGCCGTTTGGGCCTATGAATCCGACATCGATCCGTCAGAGCAGTCGTACTACAACGACAATTGGGACAATCCTGTGGAGTCGTATCCCGAGGTCGAGTACCCCGGACGTGTCATCCGCGACGACAACGGAGATCCTGTCGAAGCAACGGGGTTAACGATCGAGGAGTTCTTCAAAATAATCGGCATCGGCCACCTATACAGTCCTGCGGATCCGAGTCCGGACTGGAGGCTCATCCAATCGAATGTCATCAACTATCTCGGATTCGTCGGCTTTCAGTTCCAGGAGTCTGACCTTGTCGATCTCGGATACTACGAATTCGAAACGACCACTGAAATGCAGATCACGTACCCCATCCATTACGTGGATGTGCCGAACAGCCACTGGGCACACGGCGTGCGCGAGTTCGTTGCATATCCTCCAATCGTCGACAGATCGACGATTGTCAGAGACGTCGTAGTGTTTGCCGACGACTTCTTCACCGGAAAGAATGGCATCAACAACTACGCAGACTTCACTACACCGGACAAGCACATCTTGGTGATCAAGGATCACTTCGAGAACAAGTACCAAGGTATCGTTTCCGGTCTCAGTGCCCGTGGCAAGACCCTGCAGGACTATCTGGATACGGAGGTGTACTGGAACCAGCTCGATCCTCCCGTCAACCCGCCGCCGGGCGGACGTACCAATGATGTGAAGATCACGCTGTCTGGCCTCCTAGCGGGAGCACACCTGCGCGGTGCCGAGGGCGTTGTGTCGCTCCTCGTGGACCACAAGAACCCGTCTGACGAGAACGGCACGTACATCCTGCAGTACGTGCAGGACTACGCGGGCTACGACACACCGTTCGGAAACCGCACTTCATTGGAGATCAAGCGCCGCCGTCTACTCCGCCCCGACTTGGCCGTTATTGGCAACGGCTGGGCCGACGCCACGTCGCGACACTTGGTGATTCGACAGGAGACGTTTTTCGTCGTGTCTAGCCTTGTGGCTCGTGCGATGGGTGATGATCGGGGCAGTCCTTCTGTGTGTCGCGAGTTTCGTCGCGGCCTGCGGGGGCGGCGAGACGACGGCGGCTACTAGCGCGCCTGACGGCGCCGCTGCCACTGCCTCCGGCCCAGCCGCCACAACCTCCGCCGCAGACGACGCACCGGGTCCGACCGAGGTGTTCGGCACTGCGCTGCCGCGGTTCGAGCAGCTAGAAGATGACCCGGCCGTCGGCCGCACACCACCGGTTATCGTGGGCACAGACCTGCTCACGGGCGACGTGGCGCGGATCACCACCCGGGGTCGTCCGATGGTCATCGCCTTCTACGCCCACTGGTGCCCGCACTGCCAAGCCGAAGTAGCCGATCTCACGGAGTGGCTGGAGACGAACGAGCTGCCCTCTGGCGTGGACTTCTACGCGGTGTCGGTCCTCGAAGACGCCGCACGCGGCAACCATCCGCCGGAGGAATGGCTGCGTGACGAGGGCTGGCAGTACCCCGTCGTGGCTGACACGCCGGCGATGTCGGTCGTTGACGCCTTCGGCCTGGTGTCGGTGCCGTACCTCGTTGCCGTCGATGCGGACAACGAGGTGGTGCTGCGCTTCGCGGGCAATGTCGGCCCCGCGGAACTGGCGGCTTTCTTCACCGCGCTGCTCGAACCAACCTCGTAGAGAGTCCTGCTGTCTCCACAACGGGCGCACTAACGCGCGCATCCACCGGTGAGGCTGCCACCCTTGACGTATGGCCGAGGGCGATTCCGCGCCGCGCCGCGCCCCGAGACGCACCAGCACTGCGACTCGGCGCGTCGTCGCCGGGACCGCGCGCGGGCGATCTGCCGGCCGTGCACTGCTTCGCCCGGTGGTACGGCTGCACCCGCTGGGGTTTCTGCGGGGTCTGCTCGGCCCCGACGTCACCGGTGCTCGCCAGAGCCTCTCGGCGCTCGCCGTCAGCAGCCTGACGGCCACTGCAGCCGGCGTGCTGCTCGCGGCCGTCACCGGAACGCTCGAGCGACTGCCGGGCCTGCTGGTGCTGGTTCCGGCTGCCATCGGCATGCGGGGCGACATCTTCGGCGCCCTCGGCAGCCGTCTCGCCACGACCATTCACGCTGGCACCTTTCGGGCCACGGCCCGTCGCGACACGATCGTGGGCCAGAACGTCATTGCTGCAGCAGTGCTGACTTTGGTGACTGCGGTGGCGCTGGGCGTGATGACCAAAGTGCTGGCCCCGGTGTTCGGGCTTGCCGGCATCATCGGCGTCACCGATCTCATCGTGGTGTCGGTCGTCGGGGCCGAGCTGGCCTCGGTGGTCGTGCTGGTGGTGACGCTCGGACTCGCGACCATTTCCACCCGGCGCGGCTGGGACCTCGACAACGTCAGCGCGCCCCTCATCTCGGCAGTCGGCGATGTTGTCACGCTTCCGGCCCTGTTCCTGGCGAGCTATCTCGTGGGCATCACCGCGCTCACACCGCTCATTGCGGTCGCCAGCATCATCGGGGCGGTGGCTGCGACGGCCTGGGCGTGGCGGTCGGGACTGGAGCAGCTCTGGCAGATCGTGCGCGAGTCGATGCCCGTGCTGTTCGTCGGCGGTTTCGTGCTCATCATCGCCGGTGTCGTGATCGAGCACCGCCTTGAGGACTTCATCGACAAGCGCGCCGTGCTCATCCTGGTGCCTGCCTGCCTGGCAGCCGCCGGCGCCATCGGCGGCATCCTGTCGAGCCGGCTGTCGAGCAAGCTGCATCTGGGTGTCATCGAACCGCGGGCGTTGCCGCAGCGGGGTGCTCGCCTGGACATCCTGTTTGCCTTCACACTGACCGTTCCGGTGTTCATGCTGAACGGCCTGCTTGCACATGCCTTTGCCACGGCGTTCTCGATGTCGACGCCGGGCCTGCTCCGGCTGGTCGCGATCTCGCTGATCGGCGGCATGATCGCGACAGTCTTGGCGGGAGCCATCGCTTACTACGGCACGGTGGTCGCAACCCGGGTCGGCGTCGACCCCGATACCTACGGCATCCCGCTGGTGAACAGCACCGTCGACCTGGCCGGCGCCGCCGCGCTGGTGCTCGCCGTGAGCTGGGTGGGCCTGTCATGAGAAGCGCCATGCGATCGCCTGTCGTGAAATCCATCTTCGCCACTCCGTCGCTGTGCCTACGCTTGGCGCAGCGGCGTCATCGTGTCCCCGAGCCGATTGGAGCCCGTCGCGTCGCTCGCTGACGATGTGCAATGCGATCAGACCCTGAAGACAAACCTCGAAACCTGAAATCCATGCTCTCCGAGGCCAAGGACGCCTCCGAGCTCATGGTCGATCTGGCCTACGCCGCGCTCTATTTCGACGACGAGGGCATGGCCGATGCCGTCCTGGGCCTCGAGGAGGACATGTCCGCCCTCGTGCACGAGATGCGATCGCTGGCGATGCTGGCTGTGCGGCACCCGCGCGAGGTCGACGGCATGAGCTCGGTGCTTCAGGTGGTGTCGTCGATCGAGCAGATCGCCAATGCTGCGGTCGACATCTCCAAGATCGTGTTGCATCACTTGGGAATCCCCCGGGCGCTCATCGTGGACCTGGCGCAGGCAGCCGAGGTTTCGCATCGGCTGGTCGTGGCGGAAGGCAGTCACCTGGCCAACCGGCCGCTGCGCGACATGGAGCTGCCCGTGGCGGTCGGCATGCGCGTCGTAGCCATCCAGCGAGGCCGCCACTGGCTGACTGACGTCGGCGGCGACCGCATCGTGGAGCCGGGCGACGTGCTGTTCATGCGTGGCGACCCGGCGGGCATCGTGCGGTTGCGAGAGCTGGCGGCCATGGAGCGCTGGAATCCTCCCGAACCCGATGAAGAGCATGTGCTCAGCGACCTCGACCGAGCCGTGGACACGCTCGTCGAGATGAAGAACCTGTCTGAAGCGGCGATCGGGCTGGCCTACTCGGCACTCGTGCTGCATGACCTGTCGCTCGCTCGCGAGGTGCGGTCGATGCAGGAACGGCTCGACGGCATGAAGGTGTCCATGCAGACATGGGTGCTGCGCGCTGCGGCAGAAGCCGACACGGCGGGGACCGATCCGGCGGGGCTGCGTGGTCTGCTGCATGTCGCCGAGGCTGCCGAGGACATCGGCGACCAGGCTCGCAACATCACCTCGCTCGTGCTCGAGGATGAGGACATTCACCCCGTGCTCGCGCTCGCGCTCGGCGACACCGACGATGTCGTCGTGCAGGTGCCGGTGGCGCCCGGTTCACAGGCCGACGACTCGACACTCGGGTCACTGGGGCTGGCCGTGGATCCCGGCTATCACGTGCTGGCCATCCGCCGCGCCGCCAGCTACATCTACAACCCGCCCCGTACCGTGCGGCTGTGGGTGGGCGACGAGCTGCTGGCATCGGGTCCGGAGGAGGGCCGTGACCGCCTCGCTGCTGTCTGCGGCTACTCCATGGACATCGACGAGGAAACCGGACACGTCGAGCTGACGCCGATAGCTTGACCGCCGATGTCGCAGGACACGGGACTGTCAATTCTCGCGGTTCACGCTCACCCCGACGATGAAGCGTCGAAGGGGGCAGGCACTGTCCGCCGGTATGCCGACGAGGGCATCCGCACCACGCTGGTGTGCTGCACCGGCGGCGAGGAGGGCGACATCCTCAACCCGGCAATGGACCGGCCCGAGGTGAAGGAGAACCTCGCCGAAGTCCGCCGTGCCGAGCTGGACGCGTCCGCGGTCGAGATCGGCTACGACGAAGTCGCCATGCTGGGCTATCGCGACTCGGGCATGCCCGATACCGAAGCCAACGCCCATCCCGACGCCTTCGCCAATGCCGACCTCGACGAAGCGGTAGCCAGGCTCGTGACCGTGATCCGCCGGGTGCGCCCGCAGGTCATCCTGACCTACCCGCTGGTGCAGTCGCGCTACCCCCATCCCGATCATCTGCAGGTCACGGCCATCTGCATTCCGGCCTTCGCCCACGCCGGCGAACCGGCCTGGCGCCCCGAGTGCGGCCCTGCGTTCACGCCGATGAAGATGTATGCACCGGTGTGGTCGCACAAGCGCATGAGGCTGATCCACCAGGCCTTCACCGATCTCGGGCTTGAGTCGCCGTTCGACGAGAAGTGGCTGGGGCGACCCAGCCGGGACGACCGCATCACTGCGGTCGTCGAGGTGAACAACGCGGTCCGGCGCAAGGCGCTGCTCGCCCATGCCACCCAAGTCGATCCGGACTCGCCGTTCTGGTTCGGCCTGCCCGACGACGTCGCCGACTCGATCCATCCCTACGAGGAGTACATGCTGCTCGAGTCGCGCATCGCGACCGAGCCGATGGAGCATGACCTCTTCGCAGGGCTGCGCCCATGAGCTTTCTCGACGACGAGTTCCTGGCGGCGTGGGCCGAGGCTGGCCACGAACCCCTGGGGAACGTGTCGGGCACCGTCGTGATGAAGACCGCCGGCGGTCCCGACGGCAAAGTCGCCGCGAGCTTGATCTTCGATGCCGGCGTGCTGACAGCTGCGTCTGCGGGCACTGCCCGGGGTGCTGACCTGACCCTGGAGGCCCCGTGGCAGCTCGCCGCCGACGTGGTCCGCGGCGATGCCGATCCCGCCCGGCACTACATGGCGGGCGACCTCAAAGTCTCCGGCGACATGGCGCTCTGGCTGGAACTGCTGCGGGCCTGGCGAGCCGCCGGTGCGCTCGGCTCGCCGGGTTGATCCCGCGATCTTTCGGTTGGGGGTTGCTCATGGTCTCTCCCTCAGCCTGCCGGATGGATGGACTCGGCGGGTATTCCGACAAGCAGCAGCGGGCACGGATTGCCCACGCCCCGCTGTAGACGCTGCTCCAGCTTGGCCCAGTGGGTGGTGGCCTGCCCGAACTTGTCACCCACGAACACCTTGGCCCATGTCTCAGCGAACGGACCCTCAGCTTGTTCCACCATGCGCCTCTGGCGTGCTGTGGGCGTCACGTCGAATGGCTCCAAGTCAGCGAATGAGCGAATGCCGTGACGCTGCGCGAACGCTGCCACGATCCCTCGCAGGCCGTCCTGTAGCGACCTGCCGCGGGTGACGATGACCCCGACGCTGATAGCGCCGTCATGATGAAGCCGCTGGAAGTTCTCTAGGTCGCGGTCATAGAACGGATCTTTGTTGTTCCACTCGATCTCCAATGCAACCGATCCCGGTCCGCTGGATCGCACATGGTCGATCTCGTGAGTCATCGCGGCCGTCTCCTCGTCGTCCACGATCTTGCGCACCACGATGGTGCGCTTGTGCCATCCAGCCGCGCTCAGCGTCCGTCTGAGCCGTTGTGTCAACGGCGACTCGCCTCCTCCGCCGCGCACCAGTTCCATGTCGGGAATAGCGACAGCGGTGAGTGCTCCGCACAGTTCGCTGAGCGCTTCGGGGAAGTCTCGCACCATGATGGCCTGAGCGTGATTGCGGGTCGCGATGTCGAACCCCGCGGCCTGTAGATCGGCCAGAGTCATATCGGCAGGCGTGCAGCGGAGTTGTGCGCGTAGGTCGGCCAGTCCGGCGCATAATCGTCGCTGGCCTGATCACCCCACACAGTCCACCCCTCACGGCATCCACGGCCGAACAGCTCCAAGTACGGACCCCACGAACACGCCTCGATCACGTCGTACAGCTCGTCCGGCTTGCGGGAATGCTCTCGCT
Source organism: Acidimicrobiales bacterium (assembly GCA_009843525.1). GTDB lineage: Bacteria > Actinomycetota > Acidimicrobiia > Acidimicrobiales > Poriferisodalaceae > Poriferisodalis > Poriferisodalis multihospitum. Next base: position 177,776 of record VYDH01000003.1, read on the forward strand.
TGCGGGAAGCGATCAGGTTCACTTGGCTGCGACCGGGTTGCAGCGTGCGAGCGGACTTGCCCTTGATGCCGAACAGCACCAACTCGGTCACGTTGCGGAAGTAGAAGCCGACACCGCGGCCGTCAGAGCCGCCGTCCTTGCGAACTTTGTGCCAGACGATGTTCGTCTTGTAGTGGAAGCCCCACGCCTCCAAGACCTGCAATCCCCACGGCAGCAGAGCGTTCGGCACCCAGAGATAGCAGTGAGCAGTCTCGTCCGTGATGTCAGCGACCGGCATGGCGGCGATCTCGTCCACGGCCAACGTCTCGTAGCGGCAGAGCCGATGATGCTCGGGAGCGACCTTGCCGGTGCGGTTCGTGAACCGCCACGGCGGATCAGCGAGCACCGTTCCGAACGGGCCGTGCTGCAACCCCTCCCGCAGGGCAACCGCCGGTGTCATGCCGCGATCAGGTCGTCGTAGCGGAGACGCTTGCCCGCCATGTCAGCGGTCACGCTGAGCGAGATCCCCGTCAATGTGCGTGCCGAGGTGTCGGCTACGGGACCGGCGACCACTGTGTTCGTCGCCCGGTCCAGCACACCTGCGACAATAGCTTTGTCCGCTCCGCCCCGCCCGGAAATACGCCGCTCGCGGCCCCGAGCGTGCATGTTGGGCGCCTTCCCGCCGACACAGGTCTCGTCGGCTTCGACGGCGCAGACCTTCACGGAGAACCGCTTGCGGCAGTCCTTGCCGCGGCGCCGGCAGGGCATCGTCTTGTGCGCGCAGCCGGTCTTCACATCGTCGTATCCGCAGTGCGGGCAGGTCGGGCCGTTCGGCCGCCTGCGCTCAGCGAACCATGCCTCTGCCGCAGCGCCGGTCGAGAACTTGTCGAACAGGGCAGTAAGCGTGATGCCCTTGCGGTAGTGCTCGCCAGGAGCGTTGTTTGCCATGTGCCCATGCTCGCAGGGGGATGCCACACGAAAACCGGCTCTCACCAGCGGCTTGGCACAGCCCCGTATACCCCCCTTCGATTGGGGCTGGCTCAGCGACGGCCTGACCTAACGACGGCGGGGCTCGGTGCGCTGCAGCCGCCGCAGTTCCCGGTAGCCGATCAGCTGGATGCCGCTGCGCTGGATATGCGTGCGCAGCTCGGCATTGTCACGCAGGTGCAGCAGGTCCTCGACCCGTGAGCCCCAGTCGGCGGTCAGCGATCGCAGCTCCGGCAGGTCGGCTGCGGGCTGCAACTGCAACTCGGTCACGCCCGGCGCCAGCGAGTCGAGCAGTGCCTCGATGCGGCGGTAGCGGCCCATCGCGCCCGGTGCGATGCGCATCACCCGGTCCGGCGTCACCACGCCCTCGGATGCGACGAGGTCTTCGAGGGGGAAGCCCAGCTGGCGCCGCGCGTCGCTCGAGATCAGCCGAACCGGCAATCCGAACTCGACCGCCAGTTCCAGGTACACATCGAAGAACTCGGGCCGCACGCTCAGCACGTCGAGGTGGCTGTCGAGATGGGTGACGTCGAATCCCCACAGGATCGCCCGCTCGATCTGCGCCCGGCATTCCCGGCGCACCTCGTCGAGGTCGGCGTGGTCCCAGAGGTCGGACACGGTGGCAGGCAGCCCGCCGTTGCCGTCGAGCAGCGACGGCCCGTAGGTGATGGGTCCCCACCGGTACAGCTCGAATTCGGCGTTCAGCGTCAGCGACACGCCGACGTCCTCGCCGCGGAACCGCGCAGCCGCCTCGCGTGACCACGGGCACGGCACCAGCAGGGTCCCGGTGGTTGCCAAGCCGTCGCGCAGCGCCGCGTAGACGCCCTCGTTCATGGCGTGACAGCCGCCGAGCCCGGCGACGCTGATGATCAGCAGCCTGTCGTCGGGGCCGTATCCGAGCCGCTGTGCAAGCGGTGCCACACCGACACGCTAACGGCGCGCTCGGCGTCGGCCGGCGGCGCCGAGGGGCGGGGCCGCCATTGCCGACCATCGGTGCCCACCCGCACCGCCGGAGGCGCCGGGAGTGCGGGAGCGGCGGTCATGGGCGGGCGACGGCGCAGGCGGCGGAGCGGCAGGTCCACGGCGGCGGGGCGGCGCTCAGCGAGGTGCCGTCCGCGGTGCAGATGCCGCCGTCGGCGCAGGGCCGCCGCTCCGCGAGGCGCACCGAGACCGGCTCGCTGCCGTCGGGGACGACGGCGAGGAGGTAGCTGTTGGCGGGCTTGCCGAACTCGACCCGCGGCACTGCCGCGACGAGCGTGCCGCCGCTCACCTCGACAGACGGCGAGTCGGCCGAGAAGTCGACGACCGGCCGGGAGAACGCAACGGCCACGCCGATGACGCGCCCGTCCGGCGGACTGTCGCCCCCGCCGGGGACGTCGCGGACGGCGTCGCCGCTGATCGGTCCCGGCTCGACGGGCTCGATGTCGGTGAACGCGGCCGTGAGCGGGCCGACGGTCGAGTCGAGCGCGTCGGCATCGACGGGCAGGGCGCGTGCGTGGCCGCCGACGATGCTGGAGCGGGGGACTGTGAACATCTCGCCGCCCGTGCGCGGGTCGGCAACCGAGACGGCCGCTTCCTCGCCGCCGCCCCCCTGGCCCCAGCTGATCAGCCACGTCCCGCCGTCGAGCAGCTCGACGTGGCCGCCCACGGCGCCGAGCACCGTTCGCAGCCCGCCCTGGGAATGGTCGCGTACGAACACCGCTTCGCCGTTGGCCGGGTCGATGGCGTATTCGACGGCGCGGCTGTACTCCCCTCCGGGGCGTGACAGCGCCAGCCCGGTCGCGGGGTCGATCACGCAGGCCACCCCGTTGTCGAACAGCAGCAGGCGCTGCTCGGGCGCGCCGCTCGATGAGGGGCCGATGAGCGAGGCGGCGTGCTGGCCGCAAAAGGCGCCCAGCGGGTCGCCGACCAGTCGCAGCGGCGCCGGGCCCAGACCGCGCGCCGCCCAGTGCTCGGGTTCGAGGTTGGTCTGGCCTATCCGCCATGCGATCTCGTCGCCGTCGGGGGCGCGGTGGTCGATCAGCATGACCGTCGAGCAGCCCCGCAGCGAGGCCAGCACCCCGCCGGGGGTCATCTGAATCGAGTTGAGGTGCGCGTAGTCGTCGGGGAAGCGGTGCGCGGCGCAGTCCTCCAAGGGGACGCGCCCCCACGAATTCCACGTCCAGAGCGCACTTCCGTCGGCATCGAGCAGCTGGACGGCCGAGTCGCTGGTCTCGACGGCCCGGCCCCAGCGGCGCCCGTCGGGGTCGTCGAAGCGCACAGCCGGCGCCGTCGAGCCGGCCCCGGAGCGCTGCGAGAGCCACGAGAAGTCGCGCACGGCGGGCTCGTAGGTCATCGCCAGCATCGAGCCGTCGGCGAGCAGCCGGAAGTCGTGCAGACCCATCGTGGCGAGCGGCGGCGCGGTGCTGACCTGTGCGACCGGCGCGAACGCGGCGTCCAGAATCGTCCATGCCCTCCCGTCGGGGCCTGTCGTGCCGCTGCCGCCGGCATGCGCCCAGCGCCGAGCCGCACCCTCCCCGAACGGGCGCAGGTAGAAGCCCGGTCTGATGCCGCTGCCGACGGCCGCCGGCTCTCGGTGGAAACGCGGCACGCCGTGCTGGTCGACGACAGCGAGCCACCCCTGGACTATGAAGCTCAGCAGCGGCACCGGGGGCGCCTCAGCCGAGGCCTGTGCTGTCAGCCCGGCCAGCACCTCGGGCACGCAGTGCACGACGTAGCGGCTGACGGCGCCGTCGGCGTCGGCCACGCTCAGCACGATGTCGCTGGTGTCGGTCACCGTCACCGCAGCCCTGGCATCGCCGCCGGGGCCGATGCGCGGCCCGATGCCGTTCACGTCGAGACGCGCCCCCGCCGGCAGCGTCGCAGCGACAGTGACGACATCGCTGGCGTCGCAGGCGATCTTGTAGTGCAGCACGTCCGGGCTGAACGCGGGTGCAAGCGTCTGCCCGCCGCTGTCGGCGCGTGCGCTCAGCGAAGCCAGCAGCGGCCCGAGCACCGTCCCCGACGCGGCGGCCGTCGCCTCAGCCGTGCCGTGCCGGTCGGCGTAGGCGGCCACGGCACGCAGCCGGCGGCCCGAGTCGGCCGCCTGGGGCACATAGAGCGCCCCGGCGGCGCCGTCGATGGGAGCGAACGAGCCGGGGCCGACGGAGCGCTCCCAGCGCCAGCTCACCGCGCCGACCTCGTCGTCAGGGTCGCTGAGATGGGCTTCGAGCGGGATCCCCACCGACGGCCGCGGCTGGCTCAGCCGCACCGTGCCGGATTCGTCGCGGTCGCCCACCCGTACCTGCAGCCGCCGCACGCCGGCCGCTCCGCTCAGCGTGACCTCGTAGCGATTGTCGCCGTCGGCGTCGTCGGGCTGCTCGAAGTCGGGCACGAAGCGCCTGCCGTCGCGCAGCCCGAAGCGCAGCGCGCCGCCGTCGATCTCGAACAGCGCCGCATCCGGCCCGCACAGCTGCCGCTCAGCCGTTTCCTCGGCGACGGCCGCGACGCGCAGCGCCGAGCCCTCAGCGAAGACCACGACCTCCAGTGGCGGCGCTGCGGGCCGGTGCTCGCACCCCGAGGGCGCCGCGGGCCTGTCGGCGGGCGCCGGCTGCACCAGCCCCAGCCGCCGGGCCTTGTCGCCGACGATCGCCTTGGGCGCACTGCCCATGTGCGCCTCCGCGGCGCCGCCCAGCGGCCACAGCAGGCACACCGCGGCCGCTGCGCCTGCCGCCCACCGCGCTCGCAGCCTGCGCGCACCCGAGCGCCCACGACGGGCTGGGCCTGCACCTGCAAGAGCGTGGGGATCGGTCAAGGAAATCGGCCTGAGTCGTCGCTGCCAGCGAGAGACTAACGACACAGGCTTCGATCCAAGAGGTCGGCCTGCCGTGCCGCATGTGATGCGCAGCAGTCGGTACCATGGGCTCCGTGAGCGACGCAGAGATCGATGTGGCTTCTGAGATCAGGGCCATGCGCGAAGACATGACCGCAATGCGCGGCGAGGTGGGCGAGCTGCGCAGTGAGATGCGCGGCGAGATGGGCGAACTGCGCGGCGAGATGGGCGAACTGCGCGGCGAGATGAACGAACTGCGCAGTGAGATGCGCGGCGAGATGAACGAACTGCGCAGTGAGCTGCGCGGCGAGATGAACGGGCTGCGCGGCGAGATGAACGACAAGTTCGACCGCGCCTACCGTGAGCTGTCGCAGATCAAGTCGACTGTCGGCATGGTGAAGATCGAGACCTCGGCGCTGATCGACGCAGTTGCCGACATCAACAAGCGACAAGCAGGCACCTGACCCAGGCGTGCCACTGGGAGCCACCTGTGCAGCGGGCCGTCCTGAGTCCCGCGAACGCGTCCTCGCCCTCGTCCGCGACGCGCATAGCCATGGCCGCCGCGTCGGTGATGTCCCGCAGGCGGTCCTCGTCGCTGCGGGTCACAAGGAAATGGCGTCGTCGAGCATGGAGTCGTACGGCGGCTTGAGCGCCTTGGCGGAGGACACGTCGACCTTGCAGCCCAAGATGTCCACCAGCTCGACCTGGAGACCTGCCATGTCCAGCAGGGGCGTTCCGGGTGCGAACGTGCACACGAAGTCGCAATCGCTCTCATCATGATCGGTGCCGCGCGCTGCCGACCCCGCCAACGCGATCGACGATGCATTGTTCCTGCGCGCCGCATCGAGGATCGCTGCCCGGTGGCGCTCCAAGACATCGGCTCGGCGCGACATGGCTCCAGCGTAGCCCGATCCTGTTTCACCAGTCGTCGCGCGAAGTAGGCTGGCCTCGTGCACTTGAAGCATGCGCCGACAGGGCCTGATCCGCGGATACGCGCTGTGAGCCGATGGAGAGCGCAGGCCCGTGACCAGCGTGTTCGGCTGCATCGCCCCGGCGAGCCGGGCCGAACTGGCCGAACTGGGCGAGGCGGTTTTCGCCTTGTGGCGCGGCCCATTGGGCGACGTGCCGACGACCCCGCGGGGGGGGGGTTCGC
>VYDH01000032.1 GCA_009843525.1 Acidimicrobiales bacterium
ATCTTCGACACCATGGCCGCATATATGCAACAAATTCCCCACTCAGGACACTAGTCTGATACTGCACAATTCGGGTGGGGAGGATGTCATGGCGGATACCTGGCAGGTGCAGGAGGCCAAGTCTCGCTTCAGCGAGTTTCTCCAGCGCAGCCTGAGCGACGGGCCCCAGACGGTGACGCTGCGCGGCGTGCCGACTGCTGTGCTGGTGCCGATCGAGGAGTGGGAACGACTCCAGCGCAACGCTCGCCCGGACCTCAAGGACTGGCTGCTGGCACCTCATGCCCGCACTGATCATCTGACTCCGCCTCGGCGGGGCTTCCAACGCCGGCGCCCACCGGACCTCGGCTGACTCCCGTGTACCTGCTGGACACCAACATCGTTTCCGAACTGCGCCGGACGCGTCCGCACCCGTCAGTCGTCGAATGGGTCCGGGGGACTCGCTCAGGGGACATGTTGCTCTCAGCGGTGACCATCGGCGAGATCCAGGCCGGAATCGAAATCACCCGCGAGCAGGATCCGGCAAAGGCCGAAGAGCTGGAGGCTTGGCTGGAAGAGCGGGTGCTCGGCGGCTTCGACATCCTGGCGATGGATGCAGGCGCCTGGCGCGAGTGGGCTCGGCTGATGCATCGCCGTTCAGACACGCTGCTGCTGGATGCGATGATCGCTGCCATCGCAAGGGTGCACCGGCTGATCGTCGTGACGAGAAACGTCCGCGACTTCGAGCCGTTCGACGTGCCTCTGCTCGACCCGTTCGGCTCGCACTAGCCGGCACGGCGGCGCGGGCATCTGCGCAGGCTCGGGCCTGGCCTGAGGAGTCTGTCTCTCAGCGGTCGGGCGTCAGCGGGAGGGCGACGAGGAGTTGGGCGACGCAGGCGTCGAGGGGCTGGGAGGTGTCGACGGTGATCTCGGGGGAGGGCGGCGGTTCGTAGGGGGCGGAGACGCCGCTGAAGTCGGGAATCTCGCCGGCCCGGGCCTTCACGTACAGGCCCTTGGGGTCGCGGGCTTCGCACACGTCGAGCGGCGTGTCGACGTGCACCTCAACGAAGGCGCCGTCGGGATGGATAGCACGCACTTGGTCGCGGTCGGCGACGTAGGGCGAGATGAACGCCGTCAGCACGACGATGCCAGCGTCGGTGAACAGGCGGCACACCTCGCCGATGCGGCGAATGTTCTCGGTGCGATCCTCCGGGGAGAAACCCAGATCTCGGTTCAGGCCGAAGCGGATGTTGTCGCCGTCGAGCACATACGCCGCTATGCCGCGCTGCAGCAGTGCTTCTTCCAGTGCGAACGCCAGGGTCGACTTGCCGCTGCCCGACAGGCCGGTGAACCACACCGTCATGGCGTGATGGCCGAAGTGCGCTTCGCGGTCGGCACCGGTCACCCGACCTTCGGCCCGCACGATGTTGCGCGACACAGGTTCGTTCACGGCGTGCTCGGTCCTCTCAGGAAGCCGCGCTCGGTGAGCATGCGCAGGATCGCCTCGACGCACTCGTCGACGCTCTGGGCGGACGTGTCGACCCGCAGGTCGGCATCGGTCGGCCGGTCGTAGCGAGCCGTGACGCCGGGGAAGCGCGGAATCTCGCCCTGATCAGCCATCGCATACAGGCCGTGGGGGTCACGCTCGCGGCAGACCTCGATGGGCGTGTCGACGAACACCTCCACGTAACGCTCCGCACCGACAAGATCGCGGGCACGTTGTCGAACCACGTGATCGGGCGCCACCAGCGCGGCGATGGCGATCAGCCCTTGGCCGTTCGCCAGCCGTGCAACCTCGGACACCCGGCGCAGGTTCTCCGAGCGTTCCTGGGTACTGAACCCCAGGTCACGGGAGATTCCCATGCGGACGTTCTCACCGTCGAGGCGGATCGACACCTTGCCCCGATCGAACAGCTCTCGCTCCAGCGCCGTGGCCAGGGTGGACTTGCCGGCCGCAGTGAGCCCGGTGAGCAAGATGGTGCACGGCTGCTGGCCGAAGCGGATGGCCCGTTCCGCATCGCTGATCTCCGAACGCTGACGAACGAGCGCCGCATCGGGCGTGCGGTCCCACGCCGAGGCCGCCCCGATGATCATGCCCGCGGCCACCGTTGCGTTGGTGAGCCGTTCGACGAGCACGAATGAACCCGTCGCTCGGTTGGCGTTGTACGGATCGAACGCGAGCTCCCGGTCGGACGTGATGACGCAGTGCCCGATGTCATTGAGCCCGAGGCCCGGTGCCTGTTCATGTGCGCCGGAATCGATGTCGATCCGATGCCGGATGCTGCGAATCGTGCAGTTCGACACAGCGTTGGCGGCCTGGAGCAGGTAGGAGCTGCCGGGCTCGGCGCCGGCCTCGGCCATCCACACCACCATGGCGTCGAGGTCGTGTGCTCGCTGCGGTTCGCCTCCCGGCGTCACCAGCAGATCGCCCCGGCTGATGTCGATGTCGTCGGCGAGCGTCACCGTTACCGCCCGCCCCGGCCCGGCGAGATCGAGGTCGCCGTCGAAGGTTGCGATCCGTTCCACGGCAGAGCTGAGTCCCGACGGCAGCGCCACGACTTCATCACCCGGCCGGAGCGTTCCCGAGGCGATGGTGCCGGCGTACCCGCGGAAGTCCGCATCGGGGCGAGACACCAACTGCACCGGCATGCGGAAGTGCACGGTGTCGATCCCGCTGTCAATGCTGACCGTTTCGAGGTGTTCCAGCAGCGGCGGCCCGTCGAACCAACCCAGGTTGTCGCTGGCGTTGACGACATTGTCGCCCAGCAGCGCCGACATCGGCAGGAAGTACGGCTCGCCGAACCCGAGGGCCTTGGCGAAAGAGCGGTAGTTCTCGCAGATCTCGGTGAACCGATCCTGCGACCAGCCGATGAGGTCCATCTTGTTGACCGCGACCACGACCCGGCGGATGCCCAACAGGCTGGCGATGTGGCTGTGGCGCTTGGTCTGGGGCAGCACACCGTGGCGGGCATCGATCAGGATGACCGCGAGGTCGCAGGTCGAGGCGCCGGTCGCCATGTTGCGCGTGTACTGGGGGTGCCCGGGGGTGTCGGCGATGATGAACGTGCGCCGATCCGTGGAGAAGTAGCGGTACGCCACGTCGATGGTGATGCCCTGTTCCCGCTCGGCCCGCAAGCCGTCCATCAGCAACGCCAGATCGACCTGATCGCCTGCTGAGCCGTGGGCCGCCGAGTCTGCCGCCAAGCCGGCCAGCACGTCCTCGTAGATGAGCCGCGAGTCATGCAGCAGCCGGCCGATCAGCGTCGACTTCCCGTCGTCGACGCTGCCGCACGTCAGCAGGCGCAGCAGATCCATCAGAAGTACCCCTCGCGCTTCTTCTGTTCCATGGAGCCCGACTGGTCGAAGTCGATCACGCGGCCTTCCCGCTCCGACCGGGTGGCCACCAGCATCTCGCCGATGATCTCGGGCAGCGTGGTGGCCGTCGATTCGATCGCCCCCGACAGCGGGTAGCAGCCCAGCGTGCGGAACCGGACCAGCCGCTGGGTGACCGTCTCGCCCTCGTCGAACACGAACCGGTCGTCGTCCACCATGATCAGCACGCCCTCGCGCTCCACCACGGGCCGCTCGGCGGCGAAGTACAGCGGCACGATGGGGATCTCCTCGAGGTGGATGTACTGCCACACGTCGAGCTCGGTCCAGTTGCTCATGGGGAACACCCGGATGGACTCGCCCTTGTTGACCCGCCCGTTGTAGAGATTCCACAGCTCGGGCCGCTGGTTCTTCGGGTCCCAGCGATGATGCGCGTCACGGAAGCTGAACACCCGCTCCTTGGCCCGCGACTTCTCCTCGTCGCGCCGGGCACCCCCGAATGCCGCGTCGAATCCGCCCGCGTCCAGCGCCTGCCGGAGCGCCTGGGTCTTCATGATGTCGGTGTAGTTCTTCGAGCCGTGGTCGAACGGGTTGATGCCCTGGGCGACGCCGTCGGCATTGGTGTGGACGATCAGCTCGAAGCCGATCTCGGCGGCCATGCGCTGGCGGAACGAGATCATCTCCCGGAACTTCCACGTCGTGTCCACATGCAGGAGCGGGAACGGGATGCGGCCGGGGAAGAACGCCTTGCGGGCCAGGTGCAGCAGCACCGAGGAGTCCTTGCCGATCGAGTAGAGCATGACGGGCCGCTCGCACTGGGCGACCACCTCGCGCATGATGTGGATGGCCTCTGCCTCCAGTTGCTCGAGATGGGTCAGTCGCAGCTCGGCTGGCAGGGTTGCGCTCATCGGATACCTCGCGACTCCTCGACGAGGACTTGGCTCGCTTCCCACAGCTTGGTGCCGTTGGCCGGGTCAGATGCGCGTTCTGACACCTGCTTGCGGTGCATCAGGTGCAGGTAGAGGCCCGTGGAGCTGCCGGCCTCGGGAGCGCAGCAGAGGTAGATGACCGGATCGATGGCGTCCGCAGGCGACCGGAACAGCCGACGCAGCGCCGGATCGACGACCGGCTTCAGCATCGGCGGGGCCTCGCGGGCGATGTTCGTCGCGACGCCGCCCGGGCACAGCGAGTGCACGGCGACGTCGACGCCGTCGCCGGGGTTGAGGCGGCGCGACAGCTCGGTGGCATAGGTGCAGAGCGCCAGCTTGCTCAGGCCGTAGTGCCGCATGGCATCCCTCATGCCATAGGGCGTGAAGGCGTCGAGACGCTCGATGTCGAGGTCGGCGCTGGAGCGGTGCGCTTCTGAGGAGACGAACACGATTCTCGGGGTGTCGCCGCCGGCCTGCGACGGGTCGATCACGCCGTCGGCCAGCCAGCGGTCGATCATCACGCGGTTGGCCAGGAAATGCACGGCGAGCATGGTGTCGTAGCCCTGCGGGGACTGCCTCGCGGCAGGAGTCATGAGGCCGGCGTTCATGAGAGCGATGTCGACGCGAGCGCCCCGGTCACGCAGCTCGTCGCAGCTGCGATGAACCGACCGGAGATCGGCGAGGTCCACCTCGACCAGCTCGGCGCTTTCCGAGCCGGACTCCCGCTTGATCTCGTCGCAGATCGTGTCGTGGCCCGGGCGGCACGCCAGGATCATCCTGCCGCCACGCCGGGCGAGCTCGACGGCGGCAGCTCTGCCCAGCCCGCTGTTGGCACCGGTCACCAGGCACGTCTTGCCGTCGATCCGCACGTCGTCGGGGACCCGATCGACATCGGGAGCCTTCGGGTTGCGGAGGTCGCGGACCGCCGTCACCAAGGCTCCGACGAAATTGCTGTCGCCAAGCCCGCGTCCCGGCTGCCCCGCATCGGCGGGCTGTTCGGCGGCGGGCTGCTCGGCGGAGCGGCGCTGGTCGCTCTCAATGGGGATTGCGTAGGCCTCGCGGTAGGCCGCGAACGTCTCGTCGATCGTGTCGTCGGTCAAGCCGAAGTCCCCCAGCCGGTAGTCGTGCCTGCCGAAGCGGTTCTTCGGGTTCGCCTCCAGGTACTGCGTGGCCGCCCCCGATGCGCGTTCGTCGAAGGGGATTCCTGCGTGCTCGCAGATGCGCCGGACCTCGGCGACCGGGTCGGCCATGAGGTCGTAGTACGACACGTCGACGAATTGCCCGGCCGGCGATTCCGCCCGAACCTCCATGGCCCGCATCACCATCCGGTGCGTCTTGGCGCTCCAGTGGCGACCGATCTCGACCGGATCGACCTGATCGCTGAACATGCCGCGGCCGTGGGCGACCATGCTGCAGAACGAGGCGAGCGCGATGCGCGGATCTCGATGGGTCTGCACAACGGTCGCGCCCTCGAACACGCGTAGGAGCACGTCGAGATGCTCGAGGTGATGCGGGGTCTTGAGCACCCAAGTGCGGCCGGGCCGCTGCCACGACAGCACCTGCAGCACCTGCCGGAGATACTCGTACGCCGGGGTGTGGTCCTGGGCTTCCAGCCACCGGGCGTAGGTCGGCACATGCATCGTCGCCTCGGCCGACTGGCTCATGAAGCACAGGTCCAGCAGCAGCACGTCTTCCTCTGGCTCGTCATGGCTGATCGGGTGGATGGCCATGAACTCGGGCGCCAGGTACGAGATCGACTTCTGAGCGAGCACCGCCTGCCGCTTGCGTGCCCGTTCGGCGCGGTCGCTGTCTGGGGCGCCCGGCACCGGCATCAGGGCCTCGGCGCCGGAGAGGCCGCGGAAGTCCGGATGGGAGATCAGCAGCCGATGCAGCAGGGTGGTGCCGGTGCGCTGCAGGCCGGTGATCACGATGACTGTGCCAAGGTCGATGTCGGCGATCTCGGGATGCCGTCGCAGCAGCTCTGAGATCCGGAGCCGCTGCACCAGCGCCCCGGTGAGGCGGGACCGCTGAATCAGGCGGCCGGTCGCGCTCAGGCGGGCTTCGGCGTTGATCGAGGTGACCAGCACCTCCAGGGCCTCGGCGTGACCGTCGTCGCCGAAGTCGCTGAGGCCGGTCTTGCGCCGCGCAGCCTCACGCAGCGCCTCAGCGTCCAAGCGGTCAGACAGACCGAGATTCGAGCCGGCCCGGCCGAGCCGGTTGAGAAGCCGGACCGGGGCGGGGCGGAAGGGGTGCTCGTAGTCGGTGGAGGTCACCGTGCCCCTCCAGTGCCCGCGGGATCAGCCACGGTGCAGTTCCGCAAGGCTGGCGTGCTTGACTACCCGGCAGCCCGGCTGGGGGTGCTCGGCGGCCCGTACCCAGCGGAAGCACATCGTCCCCGAAGTGTGCCCTGCGGTGTCGATCCAGTTCGGCAGGCCGGGATCGGCGTGGGCTACCACTATCCGCACAGAGCCGTCGGCCTCGTAGCTCGCGAGGTGACTGTTGGTGTGGATGGTGTAGTGGCGGTAGTCCAGCGACTCCATCCAGTAGTTGTTGAGCTGGAAGTTCCAGAGTTCGCAGTCGGGCGGCGTGGCCTCGATCACCAGCGCTTCGTCGGGCTCGAGCGCCCAGTGGCTGTGGTAGTAGGCGATGTTGGGGTCCCCGCCGGCCGCGAGCGACACGTCCGGGTCGAACCGAGGCAGCTCGTTGGTGTGTTTCTGGAAGTCGCGCGCCCATTTCGCGAACAGCAAGGGCGCTCCCATCACCAGCGAGCCGGCGTTGCGGAGCCCGTCATCGAGCGCCTTCGCCGTCAGATGGGACGCACGAGCCTCGGCAGGAGCGCAGTTGATGCGCTCGATGGTGAGCTCAGCGGGAGTCTCGGCGTTGCGGTCGCCGTAGGTCTGGCGCACCACGAGCACGCCCGTCTCCGCCGTCATCGGCAGCCAGTTGCCCTCGTGCGGGGTGCTGCTGAGGACCAGCTCGAAGTGCCCGTCGGCGTCGATGTCGATGTCGTCGGATTCGAGGTAGCCGGTGGGGGGCAGGCCGCCGCCTTGGCCGTAGTGGCCGGCCTGGGTGCCGAAGCTCAAGTAGGCGATGTCGTTGCGGCGGCCGGTGATCCTGTACTCGTACGTCCCGTCGAGCACTGCCGTCAGGTAGAAGTTGTCGGGGTTGTCTGCGCCCATCTTGGTGGTCTCGCCGACTACACGGTGCAGCACCGGCGCCTTCGGGTCGGCGTGCTCGACGAAGGCCATCAGGCCTGCTCGGGCGATGCGGCTCAGGTACCGGTAACCCTCGGCTTGGTCGAACGCATTCCGCGGCGTTCCGGGAAATTGCAGTGCAGCCCCCGCCGCCTTGAGCGAATCGCAGAACTCGTCCCACGACTGCCCGCTGGTGACCCGCTGGTCAGCCACGTCGTCGGGCGACGTGCCCCGGAGCTTCCACACCCACCCAGAGATGCCCCGAATCCCCGCGAGCAGACCGATGACGAACCTTCGCATGGCGTACGTCTACTGACTGGAGCGGGCCGACGGCAACGCTCAGCGGTTCTGCTGCGGCGCCGGCCGGAGCCGGTGGGCCGCCATGGCGTCGTAGAGCGGCAGGCTGCGTTCGTACATCTCATTCAGGCGCGGCGTCTCGGCGAGCGGCGGGTACTCGGTGCGCGGCGGCGCGATGCCGGTGCTTCGGCGCAGGTTGTCGTGCCACGGGCCAGTGCCCTCGCCGTACCAGCTCACCTCGGTGCGTTCGCCCGATTCCCACGACAGCGCCTCGGTAATGAACTCGATACCCACTGCTGCGCAGAATGCCCGGATAGTTCCGTCGGGATCGCCGGTCAGGTCGGCGGCGTCGATGACCGGCGGGGGAGCACCGTCACGGTCTGCAATCCGGCCGAACAGCCGGTGCAGCGACTCGAACCCGACCTCTTCCCACGTGCAGTCAGGCCAGTGATGACCTAGGCCTTGGATCACCCGTCTCGGCTCGCGGATCAGGAACGTGTTGGTCATCGCTGCGAGCTTGGCCTCGTCGAGATCGTGCTCGACCGAGTAGGCGAAGTCCTTCACGAATACGTTGCGGCGCTCGGCAAGCGCAGTGATCTCAGTCCAGAACGCTGCGTAGGTGTGGCCAGTTCGCGCTTCGACATGCGCGTCCCGCTGTGACCGGCGGTCCTCGCCGTAGTAGTAGAGCTCGTTCCAGGGCTCGTGGAAGCACTCGAAATCGCCTCGCTGACGCATCATCCACTCGAATGCAGTCGAGATCGAACGCGGCGTCGCCCACAGGGTCAGGAACATCGAGACCGGTGAGTCAGCACGGCCGCGCCTTCGGGTGTTCCATCGTGCCAGGCACCGATCATCTCATCGAGCGGCGACTCATAGCCGCCGTAGTTGCATTCGATGAACCGGTGATGGATCTGATGGTGGAAGTCGCCCAGCTCGAACCTGGCCTGAGGACCGGTCCGAGGGCCCAGCAGCAGGGCGTCGTAGCCGGTGTGGGACAGAGGCGCCCCGAGGCCGTGGTGCATCATCATGAAATACAGGTGCAGCGGGTGCGACGGCAGCAGGAACAGCAGCACCACGTCGGAGAACAGCACGAGATGCTCGGCGGGGTGCATCGACAGCCCCGACCACGGACCGACGTTGGTATTGCGGTGGTGCCACGAGTGGACGTAGCGATAGGCGGGGCCGACGTGCAGGAGCCGGTGATGGGCCGAGAAGTACAAAATCGACCACCACGGGATGATGATCAGGAACGCCACGAACCAGACGGGATTGGCGTCGAAGGAGATGAGGCGCGCGTGCCCGTTGGCGTACGCCCACAACATCATCGACTCGAACCCGGTCCAGATCACCACGGCCGGCACCAGTGTGAGCACGACGTTCTCGCGCACTTGGTTTCCGAACAGGAACACCCGCTTGTTCCGACCGAACGGCCGAGCGTCGTAGCGCAGTGAATCGCCCTGGCGGCGGACGACGTAGAACCAGACATGCAGCCCGCCGGCAACGAGCGTCACCAAGATCAGGTTGCGAAGCCAGATTCCGAAGATCCAGCCGAACTCAAGGCTCTTCGTGCGCTCGAGCGATGGCATGAACCATGCCCAGATCCCGAACGCCACCGCCAGCATGAAGAAGCGCGAACGCAGCGGCAACCAAGTACGCCCGAGATGTATCGCAATGGCGACGGGCCGCGGCGGCCAATGCAGGAACGGCGCCGAGCGCAGCGGCAATTCCGGCGCATAGTTCCACATTGCCCGCCCGCCTTCGGGCGACGATGACGTCAAGGGCATCGCATCACCCCCGAGCAACCCCACGCTGCTGCCGTCAGACCTCTCAGCCTGCTACCTACACCAGTGTATGTTCGGAATCCAGGGCACGGACCGCCATGCCACAGCCCGAAACGGGGCAGCATGAACGATCTGCAGTTCAACGAGCATGGAGCCGAGATGACGGGACGGCGCATCTTCAGCTGGGATGAGCTCGGCAGCACTCGCTGGGACGCGGATCAGGTCGAAGCGCAGATTCTCTCCGGCGAGCACATGCACATGATCCGAGCCACCTACGACCCGGGTGCGACCTACGAGATGCACAGCCACCCCCACGAGCAGTTCAGCCTGCTGCTGTCAGGCCGCATGCTGTTGACGGTGGGCGAGGAGACCCGCGAGATCGGGCCGGGCGATGGGTGGTACGCGCCGGGCGGCGTGCCCCACGGCGGCGAAGTCCTCGGCGACGAGCCGGCCGTTTTCATCGACGTCTACTCGCCGGCAACCACTTGGATCCTGGACGTATTCGCGCAAGGCCGTCCAGTGGGGAGAGATTCTGCGAAGCTGGAGTGATGGGCGAGCCCACAGCGCCGCAGGCCCAGCCGGTGGAGGGAAGAAGCTTCCCGACCACGGCGCGCGGCGCGAGGCCGACGTTCTTCGATGACGACGGTGCGACCGATGCCGTCCTGGCCATCGTGACGGCGCTCGCGGCTGAGGTCTGGGCGCTGCGTGAGCGGCAGTCCACGCTCGAAGCGGTGCTCGCGGACGCCGGCATCGATGCCGCCGCTGCGATCGAGGCGTACCGGCCCGATGCCGACGAGACGGCCGCCCGTGCTGCAGATGCAGCAGCATTTGCCGGGCGCGTGTACCGCGTGTTCGAGGAGATGCGCGAAGAGGCGCTGGCCGGCGACACCGAGGACCGCTATCTCGAGGTCGTTGATCGGGCCTTCGCAGAGCTCTAGAGGGGAAACAGACAGATGAGCCAGCAAACACATCCGCTCCTGCCCGCCGAGACCCACGACGAGACCGCCCGGGAGAGCTTTGTCCAGGCGCTGAAGTCGCACATCGCAACCCGGGTGAGCCCGGGCGTGCGAGAGATATACGACCGGCGGGTCCGAGGGCAGTGGGTCGACGAGCACGGCGCCGAGCCCGCCGACCGCCACGAAGTCCGTGAAGCGCTGAGCTCCGACACGTACTACCGACTGTGGAGCTCGGTACGCCGATCCAGCCAGCACCTGCTGTGGAACTCGGTCAGCGACGCCATCGCTCGCCAGGCCGACGAGCTCGCCGAGCGTGCCCGCGCCGCCGACGCGGGGCTCGGGACCCTGCGCCTCGACCCCGACCTGGAGATCCCCTGGTACAACGCCGAGGTCGACATCCACGCCATGCCGGGCGGTTACCGGGGCGAGTACCTGGACGGCGACGTGTCGGTCGGGGCGCTGTTCGACCGCGGCGTCTACGTGTACGCGATGGGCCAGATGGGCGCCCTCAACGACGACTACGGGCAATCCGTCTGCCAGAACTTCCTGGCAGTCTCGTACCCCGGGTTCTCGCCCCGCCGGATTCTCGACATGGGCTGCACCTCCGGCAATTCCACGCTGCCTTATGTGGACGCGTTTCCCGACGCCGAGGTCCACGCCATCGACCTGGGCGCACCCGTGTTGCGGTACGCCCATGCGAGGGCCGAATCGCTCGGCCGGGCAGTGCACTTCTCGCAGCAGAACGCTGAGTGCACCGACTTTCCCGACGGTCACTTCGATCTGGTCGTTTCGCACATCGTGATCCACGAGATGTCGCCGGCGGCGCTGCGCAGGGCGCTGGCCGAATGCCGACGCCTGCTGGCCCCCGGCGGGCTCATGGTGCACGCCGACTTCGCCGGGTACGCCGGCGTCGACCCGGTCACCCAGGCGATGATCGACTGGGACACCTACTACAACCATGAGCCCTTCTGGGGCCCGATGCGCGACATGGACCTCGTGGCCGAGTCGGTCAGTGCCGGCTTCGACGACGGCGCCGTCGAGCTCACATCGGTGCCGACGGGGCGGATGCTGCAAACGGGCAAGCAGCAGAAGACGGGACAGCTCACGCTGCTCGTCGGTCGGGCCTGATCTGCTCGTTCCGAGGCCGTGCGGTCCGTCCGCTCGGTCTGTGCCGCTGACGTAGTTGACTGATGGAGCCGACGACAGGAGGGTGACCTGATGGAGGTCGTCAACGAAGTTCTGCCCACGAGCCCCGAGCGCATCGAGGAGATGATGCAGCCCGGTCCCGACGGGCCGATCTACATGGTCAACCTGCTGAAGTTCAGGGACAAGGCCGAGTACGAAGACGGCCGCGAGACCGATCTGACCGGGTTCGAGGCGTACCAGCTCTACGGCCGGGCGGTGTCGCGGATCATCCAGGACTACGGCGGCGAGATCCAATTCGCAGCGGACGTGACGTTCCTGTCGCTCGGCCAGGTCGAGGAGCTCTGGGACGAGATCGCCATCGCCAAATACCCCAACCGGGGGGCGCTGCTGGCGATGTCGTCGTCGCAGGAGTGGCAGGAGGCGGCTGTGCACCGCACGGCCGGGCTCGCCGGTCAGCTCAACATCGAGACGGTCGCCCAGTTCGTCCGGCAGTGACGGACGGCTCGGCCGTGTTGAGCACGCGGCTCAGTCGTAGACGATGACGGTGCGGCCCTCGGTGCCGCTGAGCATGGCGTCGAGGGCCTGCTGCACGTCGTCGATGCGAACCCGCTTGGAGATGAGGCGGTCGACGGGCAACCGGCCGGCGAGGTAGGCAGCGCACAGGTCCTCGATGGCCTGTCCGGCGTCGGTTGCGGCGAAGTAGCTGCCCTTGACCGACTTGTGGCCCCGTGTCAGCTCGGCGCAGTTGAACGGCGTCGTCTCCGTGGTGCCCCCGATGCCAACGAGGACGAGGACACCGCCGGGTCTCACTCCGTCGATCCACGACTGCTGCAGGCCGGGGCTGCCGATGGCTTCGAACACGACATCGGCGCCGCGACCGCCGGTCAGCGCTTGCACCTCCTCGATGGCGCTGCCGTCGCTCATCACGAAGTCCGTCGCGCCGAGGGCGAGCGCCACGTCGCGCTTGGCGGGCTCCCGGTCCACGGCGATGATCCGCTCGGCACCGGCCATCACGGCTCCCATGATCACGCTCAGCCCGACGCCGCCCGCTCCCACGACCGCAACGCGGTCGCCGGGGCCGACGTTGCCCTGGTGAAGGGCCGCACCCACGCCGGTGGATACAGCGCAGCCGATCAGCGCAGCGACCTCGAACGGCACCGCAGTATCGAGCACCGAGCAGCACGCTTGGGGCACGACCATGTGATCGGCCCAGGTCGAGATGCCCGAGTAGTGATGGATCATCTGGCTGCCGCGTGACAGCCGGCTCGTGCCGTCCATCAAGAACCCGGCCCACAGCGGCCCGACGACCTCGCGGCACAGATGGTGTTGGCCGCGTTCGCAGTAGAAGCAGGCCTTGCAGCTCGGGATCCAGTTGAGCGCCACCCGGTCGCCGACCTGCACGTGGGTGACGTCGGGGCCGAGTGCAACGACCTCGCCTGCACCCTCGTGTCCCAGCACGCACGGCAGGTCGCCGGGATGACGGCCCGTGACGACGTGCTGGTCGCTGTGGCAGACGCCCGATGCCGCCATCTTCACCAGCACCTCGCCGGCTCGGGGCTCGTCGAGGTCCAGCGTGTCGACGCTCACGGGCCCGCCGACCCGGTCGAGCACGACTGCAGTGATCTTCATTGCCGGTCCATCGTGGGGATTCCTTCCGGCTGGAAGGTTCAATCGGGAAGGTCAGGTACGGTCGTGCAGATGAGGATCGGAGAGCTGGGAGATCGCTGCGGGGTGAGCACGAAGACGATTCGATACTACGAGTCGATCGGATTGCTGGATGAACCCGAACGCACGACAGGCGGCTATCGCTCCTACGACGCCGATGCGGTCGGGCGGCTGCGATTCATCCGGGATGCGCAGGCCACCGGCCTGACGCTGGCCGAGATCTCGTCGGTGCTCGAGCTCAAGAGCACAGGCGAGCGGTCATGCGCGCACACCACGGCGCTGATCGAGGCCCACGTGGATGCCATCGACGCTCAGATCTCCCAGCTTCGTTCCGCTCGCACAGAGTTGGCCACATTGCTGGAACGGGCCAATGGGCTCGATCCGGCATCGTGCACCGATCCCAACCGCTGCCAGGTGATCAACCGAACGCGGAGTTGACGCAAGAGGGACTTGACCTTCTAGTTGACTGGAATCTTTAGAGTGGTCTTGTGACTACCGCGACCGCCCGAACCGACGTGGCGATCGACGGAATGACGTGTGCTGCGTGCGCCAGCAGCATCCAGCGCCGGTTGGACGAATTCGATGCCGTGGCCGGCGCGCAGGTGAACTTCGCCACCGGCCGGGCCACCATCAGCCACGACGGATCGCTTGACATGACCCGTGTGGCGACGGAGATCTCAGCGCTCGGCTACTCGGTGATCCCCGCCGACGAGGGCGACGCTGCCGAGCGGCGACGCCGGGCGGATCTGCTGGTGCGGCTGGTTCTCGGCGTGGTGCTGACTGTGCCGGCAGCGCTGATCTCGATGATCTCGGCGCTGCAGTTCGGCGGCTGGGAATGGCTGGTCGCGGTGCTCGCCACCGTGGTGATCGTGTGGGCGGGATGGCCGTTCCACCGAGCCGCGTGGGCGAACCTGCGCCATCGTGCGACCACCATGGACACGCTCGTGTCGATGGGCTCGCTCGCAGCGCTGGCCTGGTCGCTGGCGGTGTCGGCCACTGGTGCCGGCGACGGCCATGTGTACTTCGAGACCGGCGCGGTGATCGTCACGCTGATCTTGCTGGGCAAATGGCTGGAGCTCCGGGCCAAGCGCCGCTCTGGCGACGCCATCCGCGCGCTGGCCGATCTGGGCGTGCGGACCGCCCGCCTGATCGATGGTCGTGAGATCGCGCTCGCCGACCTAGCGGTCGGGATGCGGTTCGTCGTACGGCCGGGGGAGAGGATCGCCACCGACGGCGTGGTTGTGGAGGGCCAGTCCGCGGTCGATGCGTCGATGGTGACCGGCGAGCCGGTGCCGGTCGAGGTCGGGCCCGGTGACGAGGTGATCGGCGCAACCATCAACGCGAACGGGGCACTTGTCGTGGAGGCGATCAAGGTGGGCGCCGACACGGCACTGGCCCAGATCATCCGGCTGGTCACCGAGGCGCAAGGCAGCCGGGCTGAGGTGCAGCGCCTCGCTGACCGGGTGTCTGCGGTGTTTGTGCCTTTCGCCATCGCTACGGGGATCATCACGCTGGCGGTGTGGCTGTTGCTGGGCAGCGAAGCCGGAGCGGCATTCAGCCCAGCGGTCGCGGTGCTGATCATCGCCTGCCCCTGCGCCCTCGGGCTGGCGACGCCGCTCGGGATCATGGTGGGAACCGGTCGGGGCGCGCAGCTCGGCGTCATCATCAAGGGCGGCGAGATCCTCGAGGACACGCGCTCGGTGGATGTCGTGCTGCTGGACAAGACCGGCACGCTCACCGAGGGCGCGATGACGCTGGCCGGCGTTCATGCAGGTGAACTTCCGAGCGCCGAGCGTGATGAAGTGCATCGACTGGCTGCATCGGCCGAGTCGTTGTCGTCACATCCGATCGCTCAGGCGATCGCCGGATCTGTCGGGGGCGCTGTCGACGGTGCGACAGGCGCGCCGGCAGATGTGGATGCCTTCGAGATCACGCCGGGAGCGGGTGTGAAGGCGACGATTCGCGGCGTCGACGTTCGGGTAGGCCGCCGCAGCCTGTTCGATGCCGTGCCACCAGACGTCGCGGCTTTGGCCGCCGACGCCGAGGCCACAGGTGCAACGGCCGTGCTCGCTGGCCGCGGCGGTATCGCGGAGATCGTTCTGGAGGTGGCCGACCGGGTCAAGCCGACCTCGGCGGCGGCGGTGGCGGCGCTTCGTCGCCAGGGTCTCGAAGTCACGCTGCTCACCGGCGACAACGTGCGCGCCGCACGCACCGTCGCTGCCGAGGCCGGCATCGAGTCGGTGATCGCTGAGCTGTATCCAGACGAAAAGGCGGCAGCGGTCCAGCGGCTCCAGGCCGGCGGCAAGCGAGTGGCGATGGTAGGAGACGGCATCAATGACGCCCCGGCGCTCGCACAGGCCGATCTCGGCATCGCCGTCGGCACCGGCACCGACGTGGCCATTGAGGCGTCTGATCTGACTGTGGTCAGCGGCGATCTGCGAGCCGTTGCCGATGCGATTGCGCTGTCACGCCGGACACTGTCGACGATCAAGGGCAACCTGTTCTGGGCATTCGCCTACAACGCCGCGGCAATTCCGCTCGCAGCATTGGGCATCCTGAATCCCATGATCGCTGCCGGCGCCATGGGCGTTTCATCGCTGTTCGTGGTGACCAACAGCCTGCGTCTCCGGCGCTTTCGGGGATACCGCCAGACTGTCTGATTGAGTGACCGTCAACAAGTGGACAGAGGAAGACATCCCCGACCAGTCCGGGCGCGTCGCGATCGTGACCGGCGCCAACTCGGGGAACGGGCTGGAAACGGCGCGGGCGCTGGCCGGTCGGGGTGCTCACGTGGTGCTCGCAGTGCGGGATCTCGCTAAGGGCGAAGCAGCGGTTGCCGACATCGAGGCAGACCACCCAGCTGCTCACCTGGAACTGGTGGAGCTCGACTTGGCATTGCTGGACTCGGTGCGCAGCGCCGCCGCCGAGATCCGGGACCGATTCGAGCGCATCGACCTGCTCGTGAACAATGCAGGGGTCTTTCACACGCCTCGCCGGCAGACTGCGGACGGGTTCGAGATCCGGTTCGGCACGAACCACCTTGGGCACTTTGCGCTGACGGGCTTGCTGCTGGATCGGCTTGCCGGCACCCCGGGATCACGGATCGTCACGGTCAGCAGCAACGCGCACCGCTATCGCGCCCGCATCGACTTCGACCGCTTCGGGCTGGAGCAGGGTCGCAGCCAGTCGGCTGCCTACGGCCGCTCGAAGCTGGCGAATCTGCTGTTCACCTACGAGCTGCAGCGCCGGCTGGAGGCTGCTGGCTCGCCGGCCGTGGCGCTGGCGGCTCATCCTGGCTGGGCCGAGACAGAAATCCTGCGCGACTTCCGGGGCATCCGATTCATTGAGCCGTTGATTGGCCCCTTGCGCAACAGTGCTGCAACGGGTGCTCTCGCCACGCTGCGGGCCGCCACCGATCCGGCCGCCGCCGGAGGCGAGTTCTACGGCTCGGACGGCTGGTTCGAGATGCGCGGGCACCCGGTGCTGGTGGGCTCCAGTGACCGTTCACGCGACGCCGAGCTGCAACGGCAGGTGTGGGCTGCCTCAGAAAACGTCACCGGAGTGACCTTCCCCATCTGAGGCGATGCTGCCCGTCAGGGTGGCCCCGCTAGCTGGTGACGAGGTCGAAGCCTTCTTCGAGCCAGCCGGACTTGCCGCCGATCATCTTCTTGACCGGCCGGCCCAGCCGAGCGAGCCGGGCACCGGCTTTGTCCGCGGCATTGCAGTGGGGCCCTGCGCAGTACACGACGAACAGCGTCTCGGGCGGGTAGGCCTCCAGGGCCTCCTCGGTGATCGTTGCGTGGTACATGTGGGTTGCACCGGCGATGTGACCCGCGTCGAATCCCGATTGATCGTCGTTGACGTGGAGCAGAACGAAGTCCTGCGAACCGTTCTTCATCGACTCATGCACATCCCAGCAATCGGTTTCGAATGCGAGCAGACGCTCGAAGTGCTCCGCGGCAGCCTGCGGAGGACCGGCAGGAATCTCAGTCACGTGGCTGGTTGTTGCGACGCTCATCGGGGATCGGTCCTTCCTTTGACGCGGCCGGGCAGCCTATTGACGGTGAGAGGGGTCAGCTTCCCAAACTGAGAGTGGTCCGGCTGCGTTCATGGCGCGTCATCCTCTCGGATCGGGCTCGTCATGGTGCCAGTCGGCCTCGGCGGAAGTCGAACGAAATTCCCTGGGGTGGATGTCGGTACGATCACGCCGGCCTGAAGCCCAAACCGAGGAGCACCGATGGTTGAGACCACCGCCAGCACCAGCGTCGACATAGCGGCGAGCCCTGAAGCGGTCTACGGAATCCTGACGGATCTGTCGCGGGTGAGCGAGTTCAGCCCCGAGTGCTACAGGTCCGAGTGGGAGGACGGCTCGACCGGTCCCGAGGTTGGCGCGAAGTTCCGGGGCTACAACCAGGCCGGCGACATGAAGTGGGATGCGGGCTGCGTCGTCGTGGCTGCCGAACCCGGTCGGGAATGGGCCTTTGAGGTGCCTGCTCAGGATGGTCGCCGCACGCTGTGGCGCTACGAAATCGAGCCAACCGATGGGGGGTGCCGGGTCACCGAGAGCTTCGACTCGCCGATCCTCGACCAGGAATTCTTCCAGAAGATGAACCGCCACAGCCTGCTGGTCAACAACATTGCCAAATCGCTGGAGAACCTCAAGGCAGTCGCCGAAGGCTGACACGTACGCGAGCGGTCAGCACGCGCCCTCGACGAGTGCAGCATCGGCCACCACCTCGCCAGTCCAGCAGTAGAGCAGCACCGTCGGCGTCGCACCGAAGTCCTGCTGGTGCGGCTGCCACGGTGCGTGATGCACGGCATCGCCGGGCCCGGCCGTTCGGGGCACGCCGTCGCCGCTGGTGAACGTCGGCTCGCCGGCCAGCACGTGGTACAGCTCCTCGGCCTCATGGTGGTGGCTGGGGTAGTGCAGGTTCGGTCCCCAGACGCCGATGCCGACCCTCACCGAACGGTGCTCGACAATTGACGTCGGGCCGATGAGCTGCACGTAGCCGTAGTTGTCGTGGAAGTCCTGGCTCAGCACGCCCCGATAGCCGGCGGTCTGGATCCACGGCAGCGCCGGTGCGAGAGCGAGAAACTCTTCGAGCACCGCATCGACGGCGCCGTCGCCGCAGAGCTTGACGGCATCAAGATGCCGCAGCACCGGCAGGTGTCGAGCTTCGACCAGGGCCGGACTGCGGGCCTCGTCGAGCGCGTCGAGCACCGTGGCAACCATCGGGTACTCGGTGACAGCCTTACGGCTGCGGTGAAACTCAGCGATCCGCCGCAGCAGCTCATCAATGACACCCGCCACATCGCAATTGTCCCAGCCGCGGCCAGTCATCAGTGCGCATACGGCTTCGCCGGTTCCGCCTTCCGTCGAGTGGGCGGCGCCGGTCAGCGGACCCAAGACGCGCTCGTTGGCGGCTGGACGATTTTTGTTCTGTGCTGGTTTTGGACTAAGTCCAGAATCTGATATAGTCGATACATGCCTCAGGACACCGTGCAGATGTTGCGGGACCGTGGGATCCAGGTGACCGCGCAGCGGTTGGCGGTGCTCAATGCCGTGTCTGCCCGACCTCATGCCGCTGCTGACGATCTGGTCGGCGATGTGCGTGCCAGTATCGGGTCTGTATCCAGACAGGCAGTATTCGACGCTTTGGCCATGTTGACCGAAGAAGGTCTGATCCGGCGCATCCAGCCGGCACGGTCGGCGGCCCGATACGAGGACCGGGTCGACGACAACCACCACCACTTGGTGTGCCGGGGCTGCGGCCGGATGGTCGACGTCGACTGCGCTGTGGGGTACCAACCCTGCCTCGAGGCTGCCGAAGACCACGGATTCACGATCGACGAGGCCGAGGTCATCTATTGGGGCATCTGCCCGGTATGCCAGGCCGTGCCCGCCCTCGCCGAGAGTTCGCCATGACGACGGCACTATTGATCCACCGAACCATTCCACATTCCGCAAGGAGCAGAAATGACTGACAACAGCACCACCGACGCAGCGACATCCGCCGCCGGCAGATGCCCAGTGCTGCACGACCAAGCAAACATGGGCTCACTCGCTAACCAGCAGTGGTGGCCCGAGCAGCTGAACCTGCGGCCCTTGGGCAAGAACTCGCCGCTGATCGACCCCACCGACGAGCAGTACGACTACGCCGCCGAGTTCGAGAGCCTCGACCTCGCCGCCGTCAAGGCCGACCTCGCGGCGGCCATGACCACCTCGCAGGAATGGTGGCCGGCCGACTTCGGCCACTATGGGCCGCTCATCATCCGGATGGCGTGGCACAGCGCCGGCACCTACCGCATCCACGACGGCCGGGGAGGCGGCGGCTCGGGCACGCACCGCTTCGCACCGCTCAACAGCTGGCCCGACAACGCCAACCTCGACAAGGCCCGCCGGCTGCTGTGGCCGGTCAAGCAGAAGTACGGCCGCAAGATCTCCTGGGCCGACCTGATGATTCTGGCCGGCAACGTGGCACTGGAGTCGATGGGCTTCGAGACCTTCGGCTTCGGCGGCGGCCGAGAGGACGTGTGGGAGCCCGAGGAGGACATCTACTGGGGTCCCGAGAACGTGTGGCTCGACGACGAGCGCTACAGCGGCGACCGGGATCTGGCGAACCCGCTCGGTGCCGTACAGATGGGCCTCATCTACGTGAACCCGGAGGGGCCGAACGGCACTCCCGACCCGCTCGCAGCAGCGCGGGACATCCGCGAGACGTTTGCCCGCATGGCCATGGACGACGAGGAGACCGTGGCGCTGATCGCCGGCGGTCACACCTTCGGCAAGACGCATGGCGCCGCTGACGGCGATGCCCATGTCGGCCCCGAGCCCGAAGGCGCTGCCCTCGAGGAACAGGGTCTGGGCTGGACGAGCACGTTCGGCAGCGGCAAGGCCGGCGACACGATCACCAGCGGGCTCGAAGGCATCTGGACGCCCACGCCGGTGGCGTGGGACAACTCGTTCTTCGAGGTCCTGTTCGGCTACGAGTGGGAGCTGTCCCAGAGCCCGGCAGGCGCCAACCAGTGGGTGCCGACCGATCCCGCTGCGGCCGACACCGTGCCCGATGCGCACGATCAGTCGAAGCGGCACGCGCCGGTGATGCTCACCACCGACCTGTCGCTGCGGATGGACCCCATCTACGAGCCCATCTCGCGGCGGTTCCTCGAGCATCCCGACGAGTTTGCGGACGCATTCGCCCGGGCATGGTTCAAGCTCACCCATCGCGACATGGGACCCGTTTCGCGCTACCTCGGACCGGAAGTCCCCGACGAGCAGCTGATCTGGCAGGACCCGGTGCCGGCCGTCGACCACGAGCTGGTCGACGAGGCCGACATCGCAGCGCTCAAGACTGCGATTCTCGACTCGGGCCTGTCGGTATCGGAACTGGTGAAGGCGGCGTGGGCATCTGCGTCAACGTTCCGCGACAGCGACCTGCGAGGCGGCGCGAACGGCGCACGCATCCGGCTTGCTCCGCAGAATGGCTGGGAAGCCAACGACCCGGCCGAACTGGCAGCCGTACTCACAGCGCTGGAAGGAATCCAGGCGGCGTTCAACAGCGCCCCGGACGGTGGCAAGCGGGTGTCGATGGCCGACCTGATCGTCCTCGGTGGGTGCGCCGGGGTGGAACAGGCCGCCCGCGCCGCTGGCCAGGATGTCGTGGTTCCGTTCTCGCCGGGCCGCACCGATGCCTCGGCAGACCAGACCGATGCCGAGTCCTTCGCTGTGCTCGAGCCCACGGCTGACGGCTTCCGCAACTACTGGCGGGCCGCTGACAAGCGCCGGCCGGAGGTGATGCTGGTGGATCGGTCGAGCCTGCTGTCGTTGACGGCACCGGAGATGACGGTGCTGGTCGGCGGCCTGCGAGTGCTCGGCGCCAACACCGGCGGCTCGCCGCTCGGCGTGCTCACCGACCGTGCCGGGGCGCTGACCAATGACTTCTTCGTGAACCTGCTGGACATGGGCACTGAGTGGCAGGTGTCCGACACCGAGCACACCTACGAAGGCCGTGACCGTGGCACGGGCGACCTCCGGTGGACGGCGACCGCTGTCGACCTCGTCTTCGGTTCCAACTCGCAGCTGCGGGCAATCGCCGAGGTCTACGGCGCCGACGACGCCGAGGCCAAGTTCGTGGCCGACTTCGTGGCTGCGTGGACGAGGGTGATGGACCTCGACCGGTTCGATCTGGCCTGAGTAACGCCGCCGGGAGCGGCACTACGTTGGGCGGCGGGGGGTGAGCCCATGACCCAACGCCCGCGGCCGCTGACGATCGGCGCCACTGCTGCTGATCCGAAGCGGGCCGTCTACATCTGGAATGCCATCCGCAAGTACTTCAACGAGGCTGGTCTCGAGACGGAATACGCGCTGTATTCCACCTATGACGCATTGTGCGCGGCAGTGCTGGACGGTCATGTGGACATCGCGTGGAATGCCCCGATGGCTCACGCGCAACTACTGCTGCAGTCGCCGGGCACATGCCGGACGCTGGCGATGCGGGACACAGATGAGGACGTCCACTCGCTGATCGTCGCCCGAGCCGACGCTGCCATCGCCGATCTCGACGATCTGCGTGGGCGGCGTCTCGCCCTGGGTGTGGACATCTCCAGCGAGCTCTACCTGCTGCCGGCAGCCCAGCTGGCCGAAGACGGCTTCGACATCAAGTCGGACTGCGAGTTCGTCGAGCTCGAGGCCACTGAGTACTCCAACCTGCAGCGATGGGTTGACGACCGGACGATCTTCGGAGCGGTCATGGACGGTCGAGCCGACGCGGGCGTCATCTTCGAGCCGTGGCTCGGCTACCTGCTGCGCCGTCACGAACTGGCGCCTGACGACATCGTCGAGGTGTGGCGCACCCGTCCGTACTGCCATTGCGCGTTCACGTCCGGGCCCAGCCTGAGCGACGCCGATGCCGAACAGTTCGTCGAGTTGCTGGTGGCCATGGACCCTGAAGAGCCCGAGATCGCCGAGATGATGCGCATGGAGCACCTCAGCAAGTGGGTGCGGGCCACCGACGACGGCTGGGCCGACCTCATGACCGCCGTCCGTGACGCCGATCTCGTCGGCGAGATCTTCTGAACATCGCTGCGAGAGGAATCGGACATGGCGAGACCTGGGCTGGGCCTGCTGCTGGGCTTCGAGGACACGATGGCTGACTTCGTGGAGCTGGCCCGTGAGGGCGAAGCCGCCGGGATGGAGTCGATGTACACCGTGGAGGCCGGACGCAGCGCCTTCGTCTCCGCGGCAGCCGTGATCGCTGCCACCGAGCGGGTCACCGTGGGCACCTACATCGCCAATGCGTATGCCCGCGAACCGTGGTTGACCGCAATCGCAGCTCGGGACCTCGACGAGATGAGCGGCGGACGGTTCACGCTCGGCCTCGGCACCGGCAATCGGCACTTCAACGACTGGTACATGGGAATCGACGACTTCCGGCCGCTGGGCAAGCTGCGCGACTACATCCAGATCGTGCGCAGCGCCGTGGCCGGCCGGGCGGGGGAGCCGGTGCGCTATGAGGGTGATCACCACCGCATCCGCTGGCGGGCCTCCTGGGAGCCCACACGTCCGTCGATTCCCGTCTACCTGTCGGCCTCTGGACCCAAGATGGTCCGCCTGGCAGGTGAGGTAGCCGACGGTGTCGGCGTCGGTGTGATGTCGTCGGCGGAGTTCATGCGCAACATCGTCCGGCCCGCGGCGCAGCAGGCCGCCGGCGAGGCAGGCCGCGACCCCGCCGGCGTGGGTTTCCTGATGGGCTCCTTCCTCAGCGTCAACGAGGACGAGGAGCTCGCTCGCAACGCCGCCAAGGCCACCATCTGCGGGCTGTTCCACCCCGTGCCGCACCCCTACTACGACTCGCAGCTGCGCCAGCTCGGCTACGACGAATTCGCCGATGCTGCTTCACGGCTCATGCCAGAGGGTCAGATTCGCGAAGCGATCGGCTTGGTGCCCGACGAGGTGGTCGACACCATGACGATCACCGGGACGCCCGCCCAATGCGCTGACCGCATCTCCGACTACAGCGGCCTGACAGCGGAGATCATCCTGTTCCGGGTGCCCCAGCGCACCGATTCACCCGGACTAGCGGGCTACGAGTCTCTGTTCGAGGTCGTCTCGCTCGCCGGAGCGTGAGATCGTTGCCGTGGAGCCGCTGGAATCGAGCCAGGGCTAGCGTCGGGACAGCTTGTCGAAAGGGATCCGATGCTGTCTGACCGCAGCCTGGGATGGCTTCGCTACCTCGACCGCAAGGCCCACACCCCTGACGACTGGTCGCGCAGCGGCCAGCCGCACCCGCACTGGGACGACCGATCCGATCCGCCCATGGCCAGCTGGCATCGCTTCGATCTCGTCGACTCGTCCTACGCCCTCGGTCTGATGGCTCACCGCACCCCTGCGTGGACGGAGCGCTACGTCGCCGTGTTGGACCAGCTCATCGAACGCCATACGGGCTGGTGGTCGGCGTCCGACTGGCTCACCCAATTCGGCCCTGACCCGGACCGGGCGAGCTACCCCGACGCCTACCGGCCATTCATCCCTCGCCATCTGTGGGGCGACTACGACGTGCCCGGCTGGACGGCCAATGGCATCGAGCCGTGGGGCATCCAGATGGACCCCGTCGCTGCCGACGGCATGCTCTTCTACAAGGGCTTCTTCTTGGTGCTGCTCGGCATACGCGAGATGATCGCTGCCGAGAGCCGCTGGAACGAGCCGTTCGACATGATCCGCGACGGCGAGCACACGTTCACGTGGGCTCACTCGGAGATTGCCGCTCACCTGCGGCGGCAGTGGCTGGCCGCCCC
The DNA here is from genome assembly GCA_009843525.1 of Acidimicrobiales bacterium. Taxonomy (GTDB): domain Bacteria; phylum Actinomycetota; class Acidimicrobiia; order Acidimicrobiales; family Poriferisodalaceae; genus Poriferisodalis; species Poriferisodalis multihospitum. Next base: position 24,069 of record VYDH01000032.1, read on the forward strand.
GATCGGCTGCCACTGAGAGAACACCAAGATCTGGCCGTTCTGACTGGCCGGAGCCGGCCTCGGTCTGAGGCTTCACGACAACCGCTACGGCACCGACCACCACCCCGCTGCGTTCGACCCATGGTGGGAATACGCCCGCGAGCACTACTTGGACCTGGTGGGCGAGGCCGAGCCCACGAGCACCACGATGTACTACGACCCACAGATCGACGTGCATCACCGTCTGCCAGTGCGAGCCGCGCTGACCACGGCGTTCTACGTGGCGCCCCAGCAGGCCGACGAGGCCCGGCGCCTGTTCGACGCGGCCTGCCGGTCGGCACGGCTCGACCTGGACCTCGACCTGCCGCTGATTGCCGGCCGCGGGATCCCCTCATCGTTGCTGTTGGCCCGCGAGTGGGGCATGACCGACCTCGAAGAGCGGCTGGCAGCGGCCGTCGAAGCGTCCTACGAGCCGACCTGGGACCACGACCGGGGAGAGTTCACCTGGGGCATGGGGTTGAACGAGGAGTACCCCCGAGGCCAGTTCAACGCCTTCTTGGCCGCCGCTGAAGCCTGCGGGCCCCAGCGTTGGACAACGCTGTCAGCAGCGCCCTTGCAGCGCTGCCCGCAGGTGGTCGACGTCGACTTCCCCCGTGTTGCCTTGCGCCAGGCCGAATGGGCCGGCAGCACGCTGAAGCTCGGCTTGGCGCCGTTGCACGAGAATCCGACACAGACGACGACGTTCAGGGTCGTTGGATCCGAGGCCGGACCATGGCGGATCACGGGACCCGAAAGCGCCACCGTCACCCAGACCGATCACGGCCTAGTGGTCGATACGCCTCTCGTGACGGCCAAGATCGAACTGGCTCCTGCGGCTGTCGCATAGTTCTGTTCAGCAGGCTCTGACGGGCGACACGCCGGAGCCCGAGACGACGGGCTCAGTAGTTGATCGGCGTCGTCCAGCGGGGGTCGTCGTGGGCGTTCCAGTAGGCCTGACGGAGCTGCATCGTGATCGGGCCGGGCGTGCCGTCGCCGAGCGGCTGACCGTCGATCATCGTGACGGGCATGACGCCGCCGGCCGTACTGGTCATGAACGCTTCGTCTGCACGGCCGGCATCGGCGACCGGGATGGGGGCCACGTGGGTGGTCAGACCCTGCTCGGCGGCCAAGTCGAGGACGGTCCGGCGAGTGATGCCCTCCAGCACCCCTGCGTCGGGCGTGTACAGCTGGCCGTCGGCAACGAGGAAGATGTTGAAGCCGGGACCCTCGGTGAGGTTCCCGTCGAGGTCGGGTAGCACGACCACGCTGCCGCCTCGTTCGTGGGCCTCGAAGGCGCCGCGGGTCAGGTCGCCCCAATGGAAGTTCTTGACCGTCGGGTCCACCGATGCAGTCGGGATGCGCACGGTGTCCTGGGCGATGATCAGGTGCGAGCCCGCCTCTTGCTTGTCGGGCTCGACGATCCAGATGTACGGGATGGCATAGGCGTAGAACCGGTTCTGGAACGACCACGGGCTGCGGCTGTCTCGGCTCGGCCGACCCCGTGTCGTGATCATGTCGACGTAGGACTCGCGCAGCCCTGATTTACGCACGCACTCGGTGAGGATCTCGGTGATCTGCTCACGGTCGAGATCGAGGTCCATCTGGAGGCTCTTCATGCTGCGCTCGAAGCGGTCCAGGTGAGCGTCGAGCCGGAAGAACTTGCCGTTCCACACGGCGACGACGTCGTAGGTCACATCCGAGCGGCTGAAGCCCACGTCGAGCAGCGAGATCTTGGCGTCACGGATGGGCACGTACTCGCCGTCAACCCAGGCGCAGCCTCGGCTGAAGGGATTCTCATCGGACATCGAACTCTCCTGTCATTGGTCGTCAACGACCGAGTCGTCCGCGGCGCGGCGGTCAATCAGTCGCTGGAAATGCTGTGCGCCGTTCATGGCCGGCACCCGGCCCACTCCGGGGCCCATGTCGCCGAGCACCGGGAAGCCGGCCTCCACGCGGAAGCTGAACGGCATGGACTCGGGAAGGAAGCACTCGGTGTCGTCGCAGGCCTGCCAGCGAACCCGACCGCTGATCGTGACGAAGCGCCCGTCGTCGTCCTTCTGCATCTTCCGTGCGTTCTGCGTCACGGGCAGCCGCAGCACCACGTCCCCCTCGTACACCTGCAGCGTCTCGCCCGATCCGGCCAGCGTCAGAGGCGATGTCGGCGGCGCCATCGGTTCGTAGGACAGGATCCCGTCGAGGTCGTCGAGCTCGATCGCTGCGGCCACGAGCCCGTCGGGCACCGGCTCGTCGTACAGGTGCTGGCCTTCGGGAACCCGGAACGTGGCGACGATCTGGCGGGTGACGCCCATCGGCAGCCGATCGCCATCGATCCGCACGTCCGCCGAGACCCGGCCGGCAGGCTGTTCGTCGCTCGGGGCCGGAACCTCGAACTCATGGCCGAGTGCCGCCGCCAGCAGCTGCTCGGGACCGGAGCGCACAGCGAAGTTGTGCTCGAAGAACTTGGCCACGATGACCCCGTCGGCATCGATGACGTACGACCCGGGAAACGGAAGGCCGTACCACGGGTGATCATCCGGCGGGATCAGCGTGTTCAGGATCCCGAACGACCTGATCACCTCGCTGTCGGGGTCCGACAGCATCGTGAACGTCGTGTCATGCGCCTTTGCGTAGTCGGCCAGCGCGTCGGGCTCGTCATAGCTCAGCGCATACAGCCGGACGCCCGCCGCCCGGTAGGCCTCCATGCCTCGTTCCAGCTCGACCAGCTGGGTCCGGCATGGGGGTCACCACACTGCGGAGCGGTAGAACACCACCACTGCTGGTTGGCCGGCCCGGTCGGCATGCACGTCGACTAGGCGCCCGGACTGATCTGTCGCAACGATGTCCGGCAAGCGCGATCCCACCTCGGGGCCGGTCGGGAAGTCGCTCAGCGGGATACGGCGACTCCCATTCCCCGGCGGCTCGGGCATGTTGAAGCCCTCCGCGTCCTCGAAGTACGGACCATCCGAGGGCCCGCCTCGGGTGTCGACCTGGATGTCCATCGCCTGCTCCGATCATGCGGCGTGCGGTGCCGATCATTGCATGCCGGGGCTACGTTGCGGCCGTGGCAGACACTCCATTCAGCGGCCGGCGCGAGGACGAACCGCTGCTGCGCGGCCAGAGCACCTACATCGACGGGCTCGATGTCCCCGAGCTGGCGGGCGCAGCGCAAGCCGTGTTCGTGCGGTCAGCAGAGGCACATGCACGTCTTGCCTCTGTCGATGTCACAGAGGCCCGGACGGCGGACGGGGTGATCGCCGTGTACCTCGGGCCCGAGGTGGACGGCTGGCCGTTCCCGCCCCGGCTGCCGTCGATGAACCGGGACCTGTGGCGGCCGCTCATGGCCTATGACACTGTTCGCTTCGTCGGCGAGCCCATCGCCCTGGTGATCGCCGAGACCCGTGCCGCTGCGGTGGACGCCGCCGAGCTGGTGATCGTCGACTACGAGCCGTTGCCGCCCGTCGTCAACCTTGATGCCAGCCTCCGCGGCGGGACCCTGCTGCATGAGCACGCCGGCACCAACGTCGCCCTGGCTTGGGAGCTCGACCCAGTTCCCGACGACGTGTGGGACGGCTGTGACGTGACCGTCGAGTTCGACCTGACGCATCCCCGGCTCGGCCCCCACCCGATCGAACCGCTCGCCGGTGCATCAAGCTGGGGTGCCGACGGGCGCTGCACGGCGTGGGTGTGCTCGCAGCGGCCGGCAGGCGCCAAGCACGTCATCGAAACACTGCTCGGCCTCGAGCCGGGAACGGTGCGCGCCATCTCGCCCGATGTCGGCGGCGGCTTCGGCGCCAAGGGGGGCTGGGGCTGCTATCCCGAAGACGTCGTGGTCGCTTGGGCGGCGCGCGATATCGGACGGCCGATTCGCTGGGCGCAGACCCGCTCCGAGGCATCCCTGGCCATGGGCCACGGGCGGGCGTCACGTCACCGCGTCCGCATCGGCGGCAACCGCTACGGCACAATCGTGGCGTACGCCGTCGACGCGCTGCAGGACAGCGGCGCCTACCCGGCGATGGGCACCAACGTCACCAACAACCTGCGCAACAGCGGCACTGGCGTCTATGACATCGAGCATGCAACGCTTCGAGGAACGTCGGTGGTCACCAACACGACGCCCACGGTGGCGTTTCGGGGCGCAGGCCGGCCCGAGGCGGCCTGTTCCATCGAACGGGCAGTCGACCGATTCGCTCAGGCCATCGGCCGTGACCCGCTCGAAGTACGCCTCGCCAACCTCGTGCCGCCCGAACGGTTTCCCTACCGCACCGCGGTCGGAGCCACCTACGACAGCGGCGACTACCCCAAGGCGCTGCGATTGGCTGCAGAGCTGGCTGACTATGCGGGACTGCGGGCCGAGCAGGCTGATCGACGGGCAGACGGCGGCAGCGAGACGCTTCTGGGCATCGGCGTGAGCTGCACCACCGAGGTCACCGGCGGCGGCGAGGGGGAGCGGGCGACCGCCCAACTGGCGGCCGACGGCAGCGTCGACGTGGTGGTCGGCACCTCGCCCCACGGGCAGGGCCACGAGACGACGTTCGCCCCGGTGGTGGCCGAGCAGTTGGGCCTCGACGTCGACCTGATCACGATCTCCCACGACGACTCCGATCGCTCGCCCGTCGGCGGGGGCACGATCGGGTCGCGTTCAGCGCAGCTCGGCGGCGCAGCCGCCCACGGAGCGGCCCTTGACTTGGTGGCGGCCGCCCGCGAGCGTGCTGCCGAGCTGCTCGAAGCCGATCCAGACGATGTCACGCTCGATACCGATCGCGGGCTGTTCCACGTCGTAGGCACGCCGGCTCGGTCTCTCGGCTGGGCCGACCTGGGCGAACTGAGCGTGCACCACCATTTCCGGCCTGAAGGCGGGGCCGGATCGTTCTCATTCGGTGCCTGCGTGGCCGCAGTGGAAGTAGACCCCTCAACCGGCGCGGTGCAGGTGCGCCGGCTGCTGAGCGTTGACGACGCCGGCGTGATCCTGCAGCCGGTGCTGGCTCACGGCCAGGTGCACGGCGGTCTGGCGCTGGCTGTGGGCGCGGCGCTGTACGAGGAGATGTTCTACGACGACGACGGCATCCCGATGACGGTAGGGCTCGCCGACTACGCCATGCCGTCCGCAGCGGAGCTGCCGTTCTTCGAGAGCCACGAGACGGTGACGCCGTCGCCCCTCAACCCGTTGGGCGCCAAGGGCATCGGTGAGTCGGGGACCGTGGTTGCCACCCCGGCGATCCACAGTGCAGTGCTCGATGCCTTGGCGCCGTTCGGCGTCGAGCATCTGGATCTACCTCTGACTCCCGAGCGAATCTGGCGCGCTCTGCAGGAGAGCTGAGTCGACCGTTTCAGACGGAGAGCGATCCGCCGCGTGCGCGGCGCAGCTGTCAGTCGGCGTCAGCGCCGACGCGGGGGGTGAAGCCCGACTTGGGTGTGCCGGCGCCCTTCAGGGCTGCGGCGGCCCGCTCGTTCTCGAAGATCTTCGACAGGATCGCCTTGCCCGCCCGGTCGAAGTACTCCCGGTGGTCGATCACAAATTCTTTCGATTCTTGCATCGGCGCGATCTGGCCTCGGATCGCAGGAATGACATAGCGAGCAATGAGATCCCAGCTGCGGAACATGGCTTCGGGGTCGGCCCAGTCGTTGACGAATCCCATCATCACGCCGAATCCACCGGTGATCTCCTGCATCCGCAAGATGTTCTCGATGAGGTCGTCGGGCGTGCCGATGACCCCAGCGGCGGTGTCTGGGTCGGCGTAGAAGTCGATGGCGTCTGCGGTTGAGGCGAGGCGCTCGAGGCCGGGACGCTGCAGCGTGTCGACGTTGTATTCGTTGTGCCAACGAAGCAGCCCGTGCTCGACGTCGCGCCGTGCCTGATCTCGCGTCGGCGCAACGTGGAAGTTGAACATGACCCGCCAGTCGGCGCGGTCCACGATTTGATCGTGCTTGGCCGCTGCCTCCTCGGCGAAGCTCCACTGCAGCGGCAGCGATGCCAGCCCTTCGGTGGACATCGATCCGATCGACAGGACGCCCATGCCGTACTTGCCGGCGATCGTCATGCCAGACGGGCTGATCATCGACGCCGTCACCATCGGGATCTCGTGCTGGTACGGCAGGATTTGCAGCTTGGCGTCGTACACCGAGAACCAGTCGCACTCGTAGGTGAACCGTTCCCCGCCGGCCAGCAGGCGCTTGATGACCGGGATGGCTTCGTCTTGGCGGTCGCGCAGCAGCATCGGGTCGATGCCGAGCGTGTGGGCATCGGACGGCAGCGCACCGGGGCCGGTTCCCAGCATGGCCCTGCCGAAACTCATGTGGTCGAGCTGGACGATGCGCTGGGCGACGTGGAAGGGGTGGTGGTAGGGGATGGATGTGACGCCCGTGCCCAGCTTGATGCGGCCCGTGCGCATTGCGGCGCCAGCCAGGAACATCTCGGGCGAACCGATGGTCTCCCAGCCGGTCGAGTGGTGCTCGCCGCACCAGAACTCGTCGTAGCCCAACCGGTCGAGGTGCGCGACGAGGTCGAGATCTCGCTGCAGCTGCAGTGTGGGACTCTCGCCGAGCGGGTGGTGGGGGGCCAGGAACGCTGCGAACTTCACCGTCGGGACCCTACCGAGGCAGAACCGTCACCGACATGGGCGACCCGGTGCTCACTGACGCCGCTAGCTGATGCTGCGTCCCCCGTCGACATCGAGGCAGACGCCGGTGAGAAACCTGGCCTCGTCTGAGGACAAATACATCACAGCGTTCGCGACGTCGGTCGGGTCGGACATGCGGCCCATCGGGATGCCCTCGACGACTGCTTCTCGCATCTCGTCTGGCATCTTGTCCAAACCGGTCGCCCGCTCGAAGAAACGGGTCTCTGATGCCACCGGTGCGACGCAGTTGACGCGGATGTCTGGTGCGAACTCCTCGGCCAGGCCCCTCGTCAGCATGATCGTCGCCGCCTTCGATGTGTTGTACGGGGTCAGGCCTGGCCGGGGTCGCTTGCCGCCGATTGACGCTGTGCTCACGATCGAGCTGCCGGGCGGCATGTGCGGCGTGAAGTGCTTGGCGGCGAAGTAGACGCTGCGGGTGTTGACCGCCCACATGAGGTCGAATTCCTCTGTGGGGATGTCCAGTGTTGATCCCATCCGGTGAGCGAATCCAGCGTTGGCGGCCACGATGTCAATGCCGCCCCAGGTGTCCACCATCAGCCGAGCCAACTGGGCGTGCGCGTCTTCATCGGTGACGTCGAGCCGGAAGGTCAGGGCCCCGTCAAGCTCGGCGGCGACCGCTTCGGCGCCCTCTATGTCGATGTCGGTCACCATCACCCGGGCACCGCGCTCGGCGAAGCCCTGGCTGATCGCCTTGCCGAAGCCGGAAGCTCCGCCGGTCACGATCACCCGCTTGCCGTCAAACCTCATCGTCACTCCGTTCTGTGGTGAGCGGATCGTAGGTCGGTGTCATCGCCGGCCTGTTACGCTGCATCGCAGAGGCCAGCCGCCCCGGAGTTGGCAGAGCAACCCACTTGGGTAGCAACCGGGGGGCTGGCCCTCTCGCGACCGTAGTGATTGCCTGCCTCGGGTCGGCCTGAATTTCAATGTATGTCAGGGCGTGCTGAGGATTCCTGAGTCGATGAGGCTGTCGATCGTCTCGCCGTCGTAACCGACCTCAGCGAGGATCTCCCGACCGTGTTCGCCGATCCTCGGAGCTGGCCGCCGGACGCTCGGCGGCGTCTCGGAGAACTGCTCGGGCGGCGGGATGGACCGGTACGGGCCCGCGACCGGATGCTCCTCGACCGGTAGCTGGGATACGAGCTCATCCAGCGTTGCTGCCTCGGTGGCGGGAATGCCGTGCTCGGAACACAGCTCGAGCCATTCGGCAGTCGTCCGCTGGTCCAGTACCGACGCGACGTCGCGGTACAGGCTGTCGCTATGGGTGACGCGCTCGATGGGCGTGGCGAACCGCTCGTCGGCGGCGAGATCGTGCCGTCCCCCTGCTTCGAACAGCGCGACGTAGTGCTCGTGGTCGTAGGGAAGGATGTTGATCCAGCCGTCGGCGGTCCGCTGGGGCTTGCGCTCGGGCGTGAGGATGCGGGCATATCCAGCGCTCGCCACTGGGGGCTCGGAGATGGCGCCCGCACCGTGCTCGGCGAGCACGAAGGCGCGCATCACATCGATCATCGGGATCTCGATGCACTGCCCTTGGCCGGTCAGAGCCCGGTGGTACAGCGCCGCGGTCACAGAGTTGGCAATCGTCAGTCCACAGAACTTGTCGGCGACGAGGCTGGGCAGCAGCATCGGCTCGGCGCCCATGCGCCTGAACAGGTCGCCGATGCCGCTGGCGGACTGGATGATGTCGTCATAGGCGGGCGCGTCGGCCTGATCGCTCGAGGACGGGTAGCCATGCGCCCGGCAGAACACGATGTCTTCGCGTACCGTCCGCACGGCCTCGTAGTTCAGGCCGAGCCGTCCCAGCGGTCCGGGACGGAGGTTGGTGATCATCACGTCGCAGGTTGCGGCGATGTCCAAGAACGCCTGCCGACCACGCGGATGCTTGAGATCCATCGCGATGCTGCGCTTGTTGCGCAGCAGGTTGAGAGCGACGCCGGAGAACTCCGCAGTCGGGCCGGCGCCCATGCTGCGGTTGCGGTCGCCTGTTGCCGATTCGACGAAGATGACATCGGCGCCGAGGTCGCCGAGCGTCCGAGTGGCAGCCGGTCCCATGAGTACCGACGACAGGTCGACAACGCGCACTCCGGCCAGCGGTCCCGTCGCCCTCTCGCCCTCGCTCATCTCACCCCTCGACTGCCGTCGACGTCGCCGTCCGCAGGACGATAACCAGAACGGTGTCGTTCCTCTCGGGACGGAGCGAGCCACTGCCTGGTTCGCCGGGCCGCCGCGTGGGCATGGCGATATAGCTTCGACGCATGAGCGATGGCCTGGACGGGCTCCGGCGTGACGTCGCGCTCGGGTGTCGGGTGATGGCGCATCGTGGCCTGGTCGAGAACATCTTGGGGCACATCAGCCTTCGCACCGATGGCGGACGGGCGCTGGTGCGGTGCCGCGGACCCCACGAGATCGGTCTGCGGTTCACCACGCCAGACGATGTCCGGGTCGTCGACCTGGACACAGGTGAGATCGTCAACTCTCCCGCGGGGGACTACGCGGTGCCGAGCGAGCTGCCGATCCACACGTCGGTGCTCGCGGCCCATCCCGATGTCGAGTGCGTGGTGCATGCGCACCCGCCCGATGTCGTAGTGGCCAGCTTGGCGGGGTTCGCTCTGGAGCCGATCTTCGGCGCCTACGACATTCCGGCGGCCCGATTGGCCGCCTCTGGCATCCCGGTGCACCCCAGGTCGGCATTGATTCGCACCGATGAGCTGGCTGAGGAGATGATCGAGGCGCTCGGCGATGCCCCCGCGGTGGTGCTGAAGGGACACGGTGTGGTGACGACGGGCGCTGACGTGGCAGATGCGGTGCTGCGAGCACTGCAGGTCGACACCCTGGCCCGCATGCATCTGCGTGTGCGAGCTGCGGGAGCCACGCCCGAGGCCATTCCCGAGGACGATCTGGCCGAGCTGCCGGACTTGGGGAGCGCGTTCAACCGTGAGACCCTGTGGAGACATCACGTTGCCGCCCTCGAACAGGACGGCCTCGGGCTGACGTAGGGCAGGAGGGAGGATTCTCGATGGAACCCGACGTCATTGACCAGGTCACGGCCTCGGTGCGACAGGGCCTCATTCCCGCCTACCTGTACAACGACGCCGAAGTGCACGAGCTGGAGCGGTCGCGGCTGTTCGGGCGTGCTTGGACGTTCCTGGCACACGATTCCGAGATCGGCCACCCGAACGACTACGTGGTGCGCAACATCGGGGACGACTCGTTCTTGGTGACCCGCGACGGCGACGGCCAGATCCACGTGATGTTCAACATGTGCGTCCACCGGGGGATGCAGGTGTGCCGGGCCGAGCGCGGCAACGCCCGCACATTCCGGTGCCCGTACCACGCTTGGACCTACAAGAACGACGGCCAGCTCGCCGGGCTGCCGTTCCACGTCGACGCGTACGGCGGCGAGGACGGGTTCATCAAGGAGGGCCAGGCGCTGCTGCGGGCGCCCTCGGTGGCGACCCGCAACGGCATGATCTTCGCCAGCCTCGACCCCGACGCCCCCGACTTCGAGACGTGGCTCGGCGACTTCGCCTTCTACCTCGACTTCTACACGGGCCAGACCGAAGCCGGGATGGAGTTCCGCGGCCCGCAGCGCTGGCGCGTCGAGGCCAACTGGAAGATCGGCGCCGAGAACTTCATGGGCGACAGCTACCACACCCCCCACACTCACGCGAGCGTGGTCGACATCGAGCTGTTCGGCGAGCCGAAGCCGTACAAGCGCAAGGAAGGCGTGCTGTGGAACGCCGGGCCCGCAGGCGGCACCACCTACAAGCTGCCGCCCGGCAGCGACTTCAGGTCGGGGCTGGCCTATGTCGGCTACCCCGACGAGATGATCGACCGCATGGAGCACAAGCTGAGCGGCGCCCAACGTGCGCTTGCCACAGAGCCGGGCTTCATGCCGTCCGCCTCGACGCTGTTCCCCAACCTGAGCTTCGTGCACAACTGGCCGCAGACCGATGCCGACGGGCGGATCACACCGTTCATCTCGGTGCGCCTGTGGCAGCCCGTCGGGCCGGGCGAGACCGAGGTGTACTCCTGGTTCTGCGTGGCGGCGGACGCCCCGGACGACTACAAGGCCGCCTCGTACAAGGCGTACCTGATGTGCTTCGGATCATCGGGCATGTTCGAGCAGGACGACGTCGAGAACTGGGTGTCGATCACGACGATGGCCAAGGGGTCGATGGCGCGGAACCTGCTGCTCAACAACCGCATGGGCCTCACGCTCGACGGCGATCCGATCATCGACCAGTTCGCCGACTTCGGCGGTCCGGGCACCGCCTATCAGGGATTCGGCGAGCACAACCAGCGCCACTGGTTCTCCTTGTGGGCCGACCTGGTGTCCCAGCCGGCTCCTGCCCGAGAGCCGATCGCCTTCGGCATGGGGGAGACCCCGGCGTGAGCACAGCGCGCTCGGGGGCGCCGCTTCCCTACAGCGACCCTCGGCATCAATCGGCTGAACAGTTCCTGGTGGAGGAAGCCCACCTGCTCGACACGTCGGACTTCGAGGCATGGCTCGGGCTGATGCACCCACAGATCCGGTACCGGATGCCGGTGCGGGTGACGGCGGTCAAGGCCACCAACGAGGCCGAAGTACAGACCATGGACCATTTCGACGAGGATTGGTACTCGCTGTCCAAGCGCGTGCAGCGATTCGGCACCGACTACGCCTGGACCGAGGACCCTCAAAGCCGGATCCGCCATCACGTCTCGAACGTGCGGACCTTCGAAGGCGACGATGGGGAGCTGGTCGTCGAGTCGGCGGTGCTGCTGTACCGCTCACGGGGCGACCGCACGGCGCCGAGCCTGCTGTCGGCCGGTCGAAGGGATGTACTGGTCTCGACCCAGGACGGTTTGCGCCTGCGCTCGCGGGACATCGAGATCGACGAGTCGGTCCTGCGCACCCAGAATCTGGCGATCTTCCTGTGAAGCCGCCGTGTGACGCCGCCGCGGAGGCCCCGCGATGAGCAGGTTGGCTGGCAACCGGGCCTTGATCGTCGGGGCGGGATCGGGCATTGGCCGGGGAGTCCACGATGCCTTCTTGGCCGAAGGAGCCAGCGTCGGCTCGCTCGAGATCGATTCGCGCAAGTGCGAGGCGCTGGCTGAGGCATCAGCCGGACCCGTGATCTGCGGCGATGCCACGAGTGCAGACGACAATGACGCGGCCGTCGCGGCGATGCAGGACGCCTACGGCGGCATCGACACGCTGGTGAGCTGCGTCGGGCTGTTCGACTTCTACCTGGGACTCGAGGAGTTGCCGCCCGACGCCCTCGATGACGCCTTCGCCGAGGTCATGGATGTCAACGTTCGCTCGATGCTGCTGGCGGTGCGAGCGGGCATCGAGCCGCTGCGAGCCAGCAAGGGCTCGGTGATCCTGACCGGTTCCACCAGCAGCTTTGTGCCGGGGCGTGGAGGAATCCTGTACGTGGCGAGCAAGTTCGCCGTCCGCGGCTGCGTGGTGTCGTTAGCCCATGAGTTGGCACCCGACATCCGGGTGAACGGCGTTGCCCCCGGCGGCACGCACAGCACTGATCTGCGCGGGTTGCGCTCCCTGGGACTGCACGACCGATCCCTGGGTCAGGAGCCCGACCGTGTCGAGTCGATCCGGCGGCGGAGCCCGCTGGGTGTCGCCCTCGGACCAGCCGACCATGCCGAGTGCTTCGTGTTCCTCGCCTCTGAGGCGTCACGCGGCATGACCGGCCGCTTCATCCACAGCGACGGCGGCGCCAATATCGGTTGACTCAGGGGTTTGACGGGAAGCGGACCGGGAGGTAGCGGGGGCCGCGTACCTGCCCGCCTGCCCAGGTGACCTCGCCGGGCTCGCTCACCTCGAAGTCCGGGATGCGCTCGAACCACGTCCGCAGCGCGATGTCCATCTCCAAGCGAGCCAGATTCGAGCCGGCGCAGCGGTGGATGCCGGCGCCGAACGCAATGTGTCGGTTGTGCGACCGATCCAGGATGACCTCATCGGGACGCTCGAACACCTCCGGGTCGCGGTTGGCCGCGGGGAAGTTCATCAGCACCTTGCTGCCCTGAGGGATCGTGACCCCGCCGAATTCCACATCGGCGGCGGCCCGGCGCCCCATGGTGACCGGCGAGTAGAAGCGCAACAGCTCCTCGATGGCCGAGGGCCACAAGTCGGGTTCGGCCACCATGCGCTCGCGATCGGCGAGGTGGGTGCCGAAGTGCCACAGGGCTGACCCGATCGAGCTCCACGTGGTGTCGATGCCCGCAATGAGCTGCAAGTTGAGCATGCCCACGACCCTCATGGGATCGACCGGTTCGCCCTGGTCGTCGGTCCCCGCAAGCAGGGCCGAGACGAAGCCGTCGTCGGGGTTTGCCTGCTTCTCTTCGACGACCTCGCGGAAGTAATCGCGGATCACTCGCCGGTACTTGAGGCGGAGCTGCACATCGGAGAGCCCCAATTCCAAGATGCACTGCACCCAGTAGGTGAAATCGTCCACACGGCTCTCGTCGACGTCCATCAGGTGTGCGATGACCCGGGGCGGGATCTGCTGCGCGTACTGCCCGGCGGCGTCGACAGTGCCCTCGTCGATGAAGTCGTCGATGAGGCGGTTGGCGAGGTCAAGCGTGTACTGGCGGTGCGCCTGCACGGCCTTGTGCGTGAAGTGCGGCAGCAGCAGACGTCGGGTCCAGCCGTGGACCGGCGGGTCCTCCGAGATGGGCGCGGCGTTGGCGCCGTACTTCTCGAATACGGGGTCCATGAGCAGCTCTTCGATGATCTCCGGCGGCGGGGTCGTCACGAGCGGGTCACCGCTGGACAGCTCGGGGACCATCTTGGCGAGCGCCTGCACATCGTCGTACCGGGTGGGCAGGAACGAGCCGCCCCAGCGCTCGGTGTGGGCCACCGGGCAGCCCCCTCGCAGTTCATCCCAGACGGGGGCCGGGTCGCGCACATAGTCGGGGTCGAAGATGTCGTAGTCGGTGGCCCAGTCTTCGACGGGAGCTGTGTCGGTCATCTCGCGGTTCCTCTGTGGTAGCGGCAGTTCGGTTTCGGAGCGGGCGCCGGAGCATGCCCGCCGGTCTGCAGCGCCAAGCGTAGGACCCGCGGTCGCCCTCAAGGCTCGATGAGCGGTGCCGTGCGGAACACCGTCAAGCCGGCGAACAGCGACTGCAGGATTGATCGATCTCCGGCGATCTCGGCTCGGTCGAGCGAGCCGGCGTCGTTGAGCGCAGCGGCGAGCGTGGAGCGATCCGTGCGGATCGATGCAACGGCATCCGGGTCGACAGCATTCGGCCGGTGGTGAATGGCTGAGCGGCCGACGCCGAGCACATGATCCTCGTCGAGATCGGTCAGGTGCACGTTGATAGTCACGGGCGCGGCATCGAACGCGTCGGGATCGAAGCGGACACCGATCACGTCGAACAGGTGCTCGGCAGTCATGGCCTGCGACATGTCCCGGGCAGGGATGCGGCCCCAGTCAGGCGAGCCCTCCCGCAGTTCCTTCGCGCCCATCAGGTAAGCGTTGCGCCACGTAGCTGACTCCGACTGGTAGCCGAGCTGCTCGAGCGCGTCGGCCTGAAGGCTGCGCGCTTCGGCATTCGCAGGGTCGGCGAACACCACGTGGTTCACGACCTGGGCCACCCACCGGTACTCGCCGCGCTCGAAGCACTCGCGTGCTCTCGCGAGCACTGCGTCGGCGCCGCCCATGAACTCGACGTAGTTGGCGCCTGCTTCGACCGGGGGGAGCGGGTCGAGACTGGCCGGGTTGCCGTCGTACCAACCGAGGTAACGGTTGTAGACCGAGCGGCAGTTGTGCGACACCGTGCCGTAGTAGCCCTGCACGTGGGACTGGTCGAACTCGGCCGGCAGCCGCAGCTGCGCGGCGATCTCCGTCGGTCGAAGACCCTGGTTGGCCAGGCGCATGGTCTGGTCGTGCATCCATCGGTAGACATCGCGTTGCATCGCCAGGAACGCCCGAACGTCCGCGGTGCCGAAACGGGGCCAGTGATGGCTCGCGAACATCACGTCGGTGTCGTCTGCCCACAAGTCCATGGCTTCACCGATGTACTTGCTCCACGCGAGCGCGTCCCGGGTCTGCGCACCCCGGATCGGGTACAGGTTGTGCAGCGTGTGCGTGCAGTTCTCGGCCATGCACAGCAGGCGCTTGTCGGGGAAGAAGAAGTTCATCTCCGCCGGGGCCTCGGCATCTGGCGTGTTCTGGAACACGATCCTGATGCCGCTGAGGATCCGTTCTTCGCCGGTCTCGTAGACGGTGTCGGTCGGCGCGATCAGATCGGATCGCGCCAAGCCCATCGTGGAGCCGAGCCCGCAGTCGACGTGGCCGAGCGGACCCGGCGGCAGCAACGGCCCGAACTGGTAGGCGGCCCGCCGGCCCATGATGGGCCCGGCGATGACGAACTCGCTCACGACTTCCTGCAAGAACCCGTCGGGGGCCACGATCTGCACGTCGCCGGCTGCCACGGCCTCGGCACTCGTCACCCCGAGCACGCCGCCGAAGTGGTCGGCGTGGGAGTGGGTGTAGATGATCGAGTTCACGGGTCGAGCGCCGAGCGTGCGGTTGGCCAGGTCCAGCGCTGCTGCGGCCGCGGGAGCGTTGGTCAGCGGGTCGATGACCAGCCAGCCGTCCGCTCCGGCCAGGAACGTGATGTTGGCGAGGTCGTAACCGCGTACCTGCCAGACACCGTCGGCTACCTCGAACAGACCGTGATGGACGTTGAGCCGAGCCTGCCGCCACAGGCTCGGATGGACTGACGGGGGAGCAGCTGCCGACTCATTGACGAAGGCGTGATTGGCCACGTCGAACACCACGTGATCGCCCATGGTGACGCGGCCATCGTCGAGCTGCGCGACGAGGCCACGGCTGGCGCGTTCGAAGTCACCCGGGTCGTCGAAGGAGATCGCGACCGCAGAGTTGGCTGCAACGGTGAGATCAGTCGGTGGCTTCGGCCCGGGCGGACTGGCCTCGCCGTGGTCGTCGTGCCCGCCTGGAGCCATGTCGGTCCTCCGTTGGTCCCGTCGTGCGAGCGCAACCCGCCGATTCGGTTCGGGACCGATTGTGGTGTATCTGCGAGTATCTGTGTAGGAGCAGCAATTGCGGGCCCGAGTGATGGGCCCCGAAGGAGCCTGAAGTGCGCGTCGATGCGGTGACACCGAACGAGTACAACCGCATCCGGGTGGAACCGCTCACCGGCTCGATCGGCGCCGAGATCGCCGGCGTAGATCTGCGGGAGCTCGACGACGAGCTGATAGCCGAGCTGCAGGATGCCTGGCTGGCGCACAAAGTGCTGTTCTTCAGAGATCAGCAGCTCTCCCAAGACGAGCATGTCGCCTACGGGCGTGCGCTCGGCGAGCTGGAAGTCCACCCGTTCGCGCCCCATGTAGAGGGGCACCCCGAGATCCTCGTGCTCGAATCCACTGCGGAGAGCTTCTACGCCGCCGAGACCTGGCACTCGGACGTGACGTTCCGTGAGTGCCCGCCGCTCGGCTCCGTGCTGATGGGCCGCATCGTCCCGCCCTATGGCGGCGATACCTGCTTCGCGAACATGGAGCTGGCCTACGAGCGCCTTCCCGACGATCTCAGGGAACAGATCGACGGCAGCTTTGCGATCCACTCCTACGTCAAGGCGTTCGGGCGTGGCATGAGCGACCGCAAGCGCGCCGAGGCCGCCGAGAAGTTTCCCGACCAGAAGCACCCTGTCGTGCGCACCCATCCGGTGACCGGGCGCAAGAGCCTGTACGTCAACCGGATCTTCACGCTCACGATCGACGGCATGACCCCCGATGAGAGCCGCTCGCTGCGCCAGCGCCTCTACGACGAGGCGGCGACGCCCGAGTACCAGTGCCGGTTCCGATGGCGGGCGGGTTCGATTGCGCAATGGGACAACCGCTGCACTCAGCACTACGCCGTGCCCGACCACGGCGGCATGCACCGCCGCATGGAGCGAGTGACGCTCATCGGCGATCGCCCTGTCTGACCGCACGGTTAGTCTCCGGCCATGGTTGGCAAGGTCATTCGTTCAGAGGCGCTCATCGAGGCACACCCAGTTCCGGAGCTGATCCGGAGCGGTGCGTTCGCTCCGGCGGTCAGGGCCGGGCCGTCCATCTATGTCTCGGGCTGCATCGCCAACGATCTCAGCAAGTCCATGGGCGGGCAGACCGAGGAGATCTTCGACTACATCAGCCTGGCGCTGGCCGAAGAGGGCTTCTCGATGGCCGATGTGGTGAAGCTGCAGGCGTTCATCACCGATATCGACCAGTACGGCGAGTACAGCGCAGCCCGCAAGAAGTACTTCCCCGACGAGCCGCCGGCGAGCACCACCGTGATTGCCGGCATCATCATCCCCGGCGCGCTCATCGAGATCGAAGCCGTCGCCTACAAGGAGTAGGCGTCGCCTGGCTCAGCGGCCAGCGTCGCCGTGGATCCCGCGTAGTCAGCCGCGGGCGCGTCGCACGATGTGCTCGACGATCTCGGGGCCGTGGCTGAACTGCAGGAAATGCCCGGCGTCGGGCAGTACATCGATCGGCGCGTTCATCTGCCCGGCCCAGGTGCGACCCCATTCCTCGCTGAAGCCATCGTCCTGGGCGCCCCAGACGAAGTGCGCGGCCTTGTCCCAGCCCAACAGCACCCGGTAGTGCAGTGCCTGGCCTGCGCCGTTGCCGCTGTCGTAGTTGCCGACCGGGATGGACAGCGGGAACCAGCGGGCGCCGTTGAAGCCTTCCTCGGGCAGGCCTCGGAACGGTGCTGAGAACCCCGCGTACCTCAGCGCCGCTTCGCCCTCGAGTTCGGGTTCGACTCGCGCCTTGATCGCCGGCACCACATCACGTGAGCGGACCATGCGTCCGGCCAGCAGCGGCACGAGCCCGATGCTGGGCTGCGGGTGGGCGTACCGGCCGCCGGGCTTCCACGCGTCGATCCACTGCAGGAAGCTCTCGTCGTAGTCGAACCCCGGGTGGTGCAGCCAGGTGTTCATGATCACAAGCCGGCTGAACCTGTCCGGCATTATCGCCGCCTGAGCCAGGCCGATAGGTCCGCCCCAGTCCTGGCACACGACAGAGACGTCGGTCAGGTCGAGTGCGTTGATCAGCGAGGTCAGCACCTCGGTGTGGCAAGCGATCGAGTACCAGTTCGGATCGGTCGGCTTGTCGCTGCGGCCGAAGCCGAGGTGATCGGGGGCCACGCAGCGGAACCCGGCGTCTACGAGGCCCGGGATCATGGTTCGGTACAGGTAGGCCCAGGTCGGCATGCCGTGCAGCAGCAGCATGACGGGTCCGTCGGCCGGGCCCTCGTCGACGTAGTGGACGCGCAGGTCCTTCCACTGGTGGTAGCGGGGCTCGTAGTCCCAGTCGTTCAGCGCGTCGAAATGCGTGTCGTCGGTGCGGACGAAATCGGTCATCGCTGTTTGCCTTTGCCGACTCAGCGGAGGTCGAGCGACATGCGCTGTTCCATCGGCACGCCGTGGCTGTGAGGGATGGGCGCGACGGTTTGGGCCAGCACTTCGAATCCGAACGCCTCATAGAACTTGACCGCGGGATTGTCCGACAGCACGTCGAGGTGAACGACCCGGTAACCCTCATCGGCGGCCCGGTCGATGGCGTCCTTCATGAGCGCGGCGCCGATGCCCTGGCCGTGATGATCTGGCCGGACAGACAGGGCGTGGACGTAGTAGGCGCTGGCGGGGATGGCTGCGTTGAGGTAGCTGGCCAGATAGGAGCGCCGGGCGATCTCGGCAAGCTCGTCGTGGGTCACGGCCCCGTCTTCGATGATGCTCTCCCACAGCGGTCGCAGCGTCTTCTTCCGACGATCGAATTCGGGCCCGGCATAGCCGATCTCGATGCCCAGCAGATCGTCATCTTCGAGGGCGACCGTGGTCCCGTCGTAACCGCACAGGGTGCCCTCAGCGAGCCACGAGTCGCCGATCAGCCGGTCGAACGCCGCTCGGGTGACGAATTGATAGTCGTAGGTGGGCGGCCCCGAGTTGTACACCAGCTCGACCACGTCGTCGGTGTACTGAGCTGCCCGATCCCGGTCAACGGTGGTGATGTCCATCAACGTCCCCTCTGGCTGCTGGTCGTCGAGCTCGACGCTAGCCCTGCGGCAACTCTGGATCAGTGGCGACGTTCGCGGCCCGGGCGCCGCTTCAGTTTTGGGGACAGGATACTGAGCGCTGTCTGTGGCCATCAATGTGGCTCATGTAGTTACTACCCCAGTAGTCGCAGGTCAATAGCCGGAAATAGTGTCAGAGCACAAAGTGAGGCCGTCACAGGGAAGCAAACTACCGAGTTGTAATTCTCTGAACGGGTGGATAGCCTTCGGTCTCCGACACAGCTTGTGTCTGACTTGAACCATCACTCAGAAGGGAACCCCGATGGCCGACGAGACAACGCGACGCTCGTATCCAAGGTTGCCGGCCAAGAACTGGTGGGCACTGCGCGACCGCTTTCGCCAAAGTGTCCCACGGCAGGTTGACTCCGATTATCTGCAGTCCGTGCTCGGACTCAGCTCGACCGCGTCCGCGAGCAACCTGATCGGACCACTGCGAACGTTGGGCCTGATCGATGATGACGGGCATCCAACGCAACGCGCTCAGGACTGGAGGCTTGATGATACTTACGCAGGAGTCTGCGCAGAAATGTTGTCTGACGTCTACCCGGACAGCCTTCGGTCTGCCTTCCCAGAGCCGTGGACCGATGCGGTCGGCGTAACGGCTTGGTTCAGTAGGAACACGGGCTCTGGACAAGGCGCCGCTACCGGCATGGCATCGCTTTACACCCTGATTTCGCAGGCAGATTCGGAAGGCGGACGAGCCGTTGTCACGGCTGGTGCAGCTGGCAAGAGGAAGGCAGCGCCGCGCAAGCCACCGGCGGGCCGGACTACTCCGGCGCCCAGCAAGAACTCGGATACTGCGACGGGAGGCCGATCTCGGCGGCCGGAGCCCGAGGTCAACATCAATGTGCAAATCCATATTTCGTCCGAAGCGAGCGCCGAACAGGTTGACCAGATTTTCGAGAGCATGGCCAGGCACTTGTACGCAGATGAGTGATGCTCGATCAGCGGGGATGGCCGCCCGCGGTCATCGCATTGCAGTCGCAATTGCGCTTGACGCGCGTGAGCTGGGGTTAGGCATTTCACCACCGGTACTCGTCGATGACGGACCCGGCGAGCTGACCTACGACCAGGTTGTGGATGACGACGAATTGCGGTATTCGACTAGGAAGTTGTTTCTCGACGGCCACTACGCGCAATCAGTTGAGGAAGCGTGCAAGTGCATCAACAACGTTGTCAAGCAACTCGCTAACGATGCCGAACGTGATGGCGCGAAGCTCATGCGGCGTACGTTTTCGCCGAACAATCCAGTCCTCAAGCTCAACCGTCTTGTGACTCGATCCGAGAAAGACCAACAGCAGGGTTACATGGACATGTTTGCTGGGATCATGACGGGCGTACGTAACCCAAGGGCCCACGAGCACGCTTACTTGGATGATCCCGCAACGGCACTCGAATTGTTGGGGTTTCTAAACCACCTTGTTCGTATGGCCCGGACAGCGGCGCCTTTGTGCAACACCTAATCCAGATGTGCAGCGGCCGACCGGCTCAACTGGTGTTGCGCTACGCCCGCGAAACGCCACTGGTGGGATTCGGCCCGACGAGCTAGGGCCAATGTCACAGGGGATACCTAGCGTCGCCGGTCATGAAGCTACACAGTTGTAGTTTGGCTTGGGAAGAGCGGGCTAGGCGATGAGGGGTGCCCAGTTGACGCTGACGAGCACGACGCCGCCGGTTACTTGGGCGCCGGACCCCAAGGGCGAACACGGCGAGGTATTCACGCGTCGGTGGGTGGTCGATCTCATACTGGATTTGGTCGGGTACCGTCCCGAAGAGGACCTTGGTGCCGCGACCGTCGTGGAGCCGTCGTGCGGCTGTGGCGCATTCCTCATCCCGATCATTGAGCGGCTGTCGGAGTCCTGCAAGCAGCACGGTCGGATACTTGCCGACCTTGGCGGCGCCATCAGAGGCTTCGACCTGCTGTCCCACAATGCTGAGCACACGCGAAAAGCCGCCGTGGCGAAGCTCCTCGAGCTCGGAGCGTCGCTCAGTGACGCTGAGGGTCTCGCCGAGCGATGGGTCACGGCGGGAGACTTCCTGCTGAGCGATCACAGGGACCTCGTCGCAGATTTTGTGGTCGGTAACCCACCGTACGTCCGGTTGGAGCAGATCCCGGACGAGGTCAGCGATGCCTACAGGTCAGCGTGCTCGACGATGCGAGGACGGGCGGACCTGTTCGTCGGATTCTTCGAGAAGGGCCTAGCGCTCCTGCGCCTGGGTGGCCGCCTCGGCTTCATTTGCGCTGACCGCTGGATGCGCAACCAGTACGGCGCTCGCCTACGGAAGCTCGTCGGCGAGCGCTATGCAGTGGAAACACTCATCGAGATGCATGACGCCGATGCGTTTGAGGCAGATGTGTCTGCGTATCCGGCCATCACCGTGATCCGAAATGCGCCTCAAGGGCCCGTTCGGCTTGTCGAGGCCGGCAAGTCCTTCGACGAATCGGCGAGCCGTAGCCTTGCAATTTGGCTTCGGTCCGATGCACAAGTGGCGCCTTCGAGTGAGTCCTTCGAGGCCGCTGAGCTGCGAGATTGGCCTAAGGGCAGCGCTCACTGGCCGAGTGGTGCGCCGAGCACACTTGAGGCACTGGCCGATCTCGAGTCGCGGTTTCGTCCGCTCGAAGACCCGCACACAGGGACGCGAGTGAGCATCGGCGTTGCTACTGGGTGCGACGACGTCTACGTATCCGACAATCCGAACGGCATCGAAGACGATCGACTGCTGCCGATCCTGACAGCGGGCGACATTGCGGATGGTGAGGCGAAGTGGTCTGGCAAGTACCTCATCAACCCTTGGCGAGACGGGCGGCTGGTGGACCTCGCGGAGTTCCCAGGTCTGGCCGCGCACCTGCGCACACACGAATCGCGTGTAAGGAGTCGGCACGTTGCTCGGCGGAGGCCCAGCGCGTGGTATCGGACGATTGACCGCGTCACGCCCGGGTTGCTTGAGAGGCCCAAGCTGCTGCTCCCCGACATCAAGTCGACTGCGCATCCGGTACTCGACGATGGGCGTTACTACCCGCACCACAACCTCTATTACGTCATCTCCGACACTTGGGACCTCGAAGTCCTCGGGGGTCTGTTGCTGTCGGACCTTGCGAACCTGTTCGTCGGGGCCTACTGCGTCAAGATGCGAGGCGGCACCTACCGCTTCCAGGCCCAATACCTCCGCAAGATCCGGGTTCCGCTCCCGGCTTCGCTCAGCATCCGAGACGAGGCCGAGCTGCGGCACGCCTTCCAGCTGCGAGACCGCGCAGCGGCGACATGTGTGGCAGAGCGAATCTACGGTGTGAGGCTGCCCGCACTCCCGAGCGCCGCTTGAGCGTGTACGAAGCTGGTCCCTAGTTCGGCGAGGGTCAAGATGACACCACCCCAGAAGCTCGACCGGTTCGACAACTTCGTCCCTAGTGTCCTGAGTTGTTAGTTGGTCGCGATTTTGTGGCGGTTGCGCCATCAT
>VYDH01000014.1:0-69191 GCA_009843525.1 Acidimicrobiales bacterium
AATGATGGCGCAACCGCCACAAAATCGCGACCAACTAACAACTCAGGACACTAGACGTCGGCGTTGAGAACCGTCGCCATGTACCGGTCAACCCCGCCGTTGCCTTTTATTACGGCTTCGGTCCATGCCCGGCGCTCGAAGTCGACTACTTCGAGTTCCCACAGGCAGCCGATCAGGTCGCTGGTCTCGGGCTGGAAGTCCGTGGGCGCATCATGGCCTGCGCGAAAGAGCTCGCTGCGCAGCAAGATGTCCTCGGCCCATCTGTTGACAAGCAGCCAGTTGGCGAGGCCGCCCTGGTGGATAATCAGGAAACCGTAGCGACCGGTGTTTGAGGTCTCGAGTCCTTCGAGGAGGCCATGCCCGACTCGTGCCGCCGCGGCTTCGACGTCAGGATCCAAGACGTCGTCGGACCGCTGGGGCATAGCGTTGATGCCGTAAGTCTTGAGGTGCCAGCCATGGACGGTCTGGGTGCTGAGGTGCCGGATCGGCCGCGGCCGGTAGTCGCCTTCAGCTAGGTCGTTGGCGTGGTCCATGTCGACGATCGCTCCTCGTTCGTTGCCCACGTGTTGAAGTACGCCTCCCACCGTGCGCAGCGTCCGTCCGCGGCGAGCGTGAGGATTTCAGCACCTCGCCCTTGCATCTGCGTGCCGGTCTCTGGGTCGGTCCAGTCGCCTTCCCACGTGCCGATCACGACGTTGTCAACAACACTTCGCAGTGTCTTGGTCAGGGTGTAGTCGCGTTGTCGAGCGAATCTGGTTGTCAGGAACTGCTCGATGGCCGCTTGGCCGCGGATGGCCGGAACGTCGGCGAAGATCACCTCTGCGTCGTCGGTGAAACCTTCGAGGATGGATGGGATGTCTTGGGCGGAGAAGAGCTTCTCGTAGGTTCGAAGAAGCTCCCAGGCCTCATGTTCTGAGATGGTCACGGAGTGCTGTGGTCCTTTCTTGTCAGCGGTTCGATCTGCACGACGTTGTCGTGGAAGACAGCTCCGCCTCCCATGTCGGAGTCGCGTTCGTCCACGGTCGCGTTGGCGTTCGAGCCTCCGGCGTTTGCTGGCCAGTGGCCTTTCGTCGTTGCAGCGACACCCTCTGGCACTGCGCCGGAGGTCCGTAGCGTCGCCGCGAAGCCGC
The DNA here is from genome assembly GCA_009843525.1 of Acidimicrobiales bacterium. Taxonomy (GTDB): domain Bacteria; phylum Actinomycetota; class Acidimicrobiia; order Acidimicrobiales; family Poriferisodalaceae; genus Poriferisodalis; species Poriferisodalis multihospitum. The sequence continues at coordinate 1,131 of VYDH01000014.1, forward strand.
CTCGATCGTTGAAGACGAACACCGCGGAGTCATTCTCTAAGCCACGCTGCATCGCGTCCTTGGCATTGACCAGGATCGTGGGAGCGCCTTCACGGTCGCGGTGAAGTTCAGAGTTCGCGAACGTCGAGTTCAGAAAGTTGTGAGTGGCGGCAGATATCAGAACCAAACCGCGGTGATCGGATCGAGCGCGCACTCCCGCCGGCATGTATCCGGGCACAGGGTCGAGCCCTGCCTGCGCCATTCGCTCCGAGAAGAACTCGAGCTTCCCCGATGGCGTCGGGAAGCCCTCTGCGAAGGGCACGAACGGTTCGGGGTAATTCAACCGGCTCCATCCGTGTCGCTTCAGATACTCGAGATCGATCCCGTGCAGGGATTGATCCGTGCTGTCGAGCACCGCCCGTGCGAGGTCTTCGTCGCTTTCGTAGAGACATGCGTGCTCGAGCCCGAGCGCACCGGCCAGGCGGCGGAAGAGCTCCGAGTTCGGGATCGCTTCTCCGGGCGGGTCAACTGCGGGCTCGTTCCACGAGAGGTACAGGTGGCCGTAGCTGTGTTGGAGGTCGGCGTGCTCGGTCTGCATGGTCGCTGGCAGCACGATGTCCGCGTACGCAGTCGTGTCAGTGTGGAAGTGTTCGGACACGACGACGAACAGATCGCCTCTGGCAAGCCCGTCGCGGACCCGTCGCTGGTCGGGATTGCTGGCGACAGGGTTGGCGTTATAGACGAACAGGTCTTTCACCGGAGGGTCATCAAGGTCCAATAGGGACGCAGCGAGTCGCGTCATGGAGAGATGACGTGTTCCTTCGGGGCGGAGGTCGTCGCGCCACAGCGCGTCCCAGCTGCCACCGAAGAATCCCCGCGTGTCATAGCACGCGCCTCCGCCAAGGCGGCCCCAGTCGCCGGTGACGCCGGGGATGCAGGTGATGGTTCGCGCGGCCATGCCGCCACCGGGGTGGCGCTGCATTCCCATGGCGAGGCGGATGCCTGTTGGCCGCCGCTCAGCCAACAGTGTCCCGACCGTTTCGATGTCGTCCGCGCCCAGCCCGGTGATCTCAGCGACGCGAGACGGCGGCGCATCGACAATGCGTGCACGAAACTCCTGCCAGCCCACGGTGTGTTTCGCGATGAACTCGGTGTCCTCGGCACCACGGCGTAGCACCACGTTGAGTAGGCCGAGTGCAAGCGCCGCGTCGGTTCCGGGCTGAGGCGCAAGATGAATGTCAGCCTGCTCTGCGGTTCGGGTTCGCACAGGATCGATGACAACCAACATTGCCCCATTGCGTCGCGCCTCGCGGATCGTCGGCCACAGATGGAGGTTCGTCGAGAGTGTGTTGGTGCCCCATAGCAATACCAACTTCGCGTGGCGGAGTGTTTCGGGGTCCATGCCGACCTGGTTGTGGCCGATCGTGTACCCGGTTCCGACTCCACCGGCGATCGTGCAGATTGTCATCTGATGTTGCGATGTGCCAAGGACGTTCCACAGTCGTCGGCCCGCTCCAGCGAGGCCCTGGATCATGCCCATCGAACCCGTGCCGTAGTACGGCCAGATCGCCTCTGCCCCATACACGTTGATCGTTTCGCGCCAGCGCGTGGCGATCTCTTCGATCGCGTCCTCCCAGGTGATGCGCTCGAACTCGCCGTCGCCCTTTCGGCCCACTCGTCGCAACGGATGGAGGATCCGTCGAGGGTCCGACGCGTGCTCGAGAAAGCTGTTCACCTTCACACACAGGCCACCCCGGGTGACGGGGTGCTTTCGATCTCCCCGGAGCCGGACGGCTCGTCCGTCCTCCACCGTGACGACCCACGAACAGGTGTCTGGGCAATCGAGCGGGCAGTGCCCACGGACGGTAGTCATCGCTCCACCGTTGCCGCGCGACGACTTCTGCCGTCCGGGCCCGCCACTGTGCCCTCGATCACATGCACGCGTTCCTCCCGATCACTGCGCTCCTGCCAACGTAGCGACAAACTGGTGCTACTCTCAAGCCCAATTCGGGACAGAAACGCGGGACCACTTTGACGACCGAGCTTCACCTCTCGATTGACCGTTCGGCGTCGGTGCCGCGCCAGATTGCCGATCAGCTCCGCGTCATGATCGCCGCAGGAAACCTCAAGCGCGGCGTCCGTCTGCCTCCGACACGCACGTTGGCTACCGAACTCGGGGTCGGACGGCGCTCCGTCGTTGACGCGTTCGAACAGCTCATCGGCGAAGGTTGGCTCCGATCGACTCACGGATCAGGAACGTGGGTTGCCGACATCCGGCCCATTCCCCGCGCCGCAGACGACAACCCGGAGCTCTACCCAGAACCCGCCACGCCGCGCTTCGACCTCTACTCCGGCGAGGTCGACATCTCTGAGAAATTTCAAGACGCGTGGCGCTCCGCCGCTCGGCGAGTTCCGCTCGATGGCGTTCTCGCCCCCGACGTCGGCGAACATAGGCTCCGTGCCGCCATCACGCACCGGCTCAGTGCCGTCCGCGGCCTCACTGCTCATCCCGGTGAGGTCCTCATCACCGCGGGAACGACCGAGAGCATGTTGCTCATCGCTCTCGGTCTCGAGCTCAACCGTGGGTTGGGCATCGGAATGGAAGACCCCGGCTACCCCCGCACCACCGACGTCCTTCGCACGATCGGTGCCAAACTCCGCCCCATCCCGATCACCAGTGACGGCATCGACACGGCCGCGTTGCGAGCAGCCGCCCCCGAGCTGGCCGCCGTCGTAGTTTCGCCGAGCCACCAATACCCGATGGGCCACCGAATGCCAATCGCGTCGCGCCAAGAGATCATCGCCATCGGCAAACAGAGCCAAGTAACCATCATCGAGGACGACTATGACTCCGAGTTCCGCTATGGGGCTCCTCCCCTGCCTCCCCTTGCCACCCTCGATGCAGAAGTCATCTATCTCGGTACGCTCTCGAAGCTGCTCGCCCCGTCCATCCGCCTGTCCTACATCGTTGCCCGCGGTGCGCGCCTCGACGCGCTGAAGCGAATCCGAACCGCCCTCGGCCCCACCGTCGCCAAACCGATCCAGCTCATCGTCGCCGATCTGCTCGAATCAGGTGAGCTCGACGCCCACGCGAGCCGACAGCGCCGACGTTACGCGCGCCGCCGCCACGACCTCGCCAACAGGTTCGACGACACGCCCGGAGTCGTTCGCATCAGCGGCCTCGATGCCGGCCTCCACGTCACCCTCGAGCTTGACGAACGGCTCGACGCGCCGGCCATCCAACGACAGCTCAAGTCTCAAGGCATCGCGGTCGGGACGTTGCATGACTGCCATCTCGACCCGACGACGGCGCGCCAAGGCCTGATCGTCATCTACTCAGGCCATGAACTGGATGACCTCGCGACCTGTGCGACAGCGATCCAAGACGTCATCTCATCCGCCCAGCTGACAGAACGCGCCGACCTCCGCTCCCCCCCCAGCACCACACAGCGGCCGCCGCCTAACCACGTGTATCGCGCCATCAGCAGCCCATCTCGAAACGAGAGCCAGCAGGACACACCCGAACAGGGTTTTGACGGTGGCGGGAATTGGGCCGCGACAAGTTGAGCTGCATCAGCGCGCGACTTGATGAACCCAACCGTCCGCTGCGGGCTGGTCCAACCCGTCTCCGGGTCGACCACATGCCTGGCGTGAACTCGGCCCCTCGGAGCATCTACCGATGGCACGAACCTCCATCGGGCAGCCTGCGGCGAAACGAGCCCAAGCGGCTGCACCTCTAGACACTCAACACAAGGGCGAAGGACCTCAAGTGAGCTTCACCGGGACAGTCAGATTCTGACAGTCGTGCCCCCGAGGACACCTACGACACCAACTCGCGCGCCGCAAGCCCCCGTAAAGCCGACGTGACACCGCACGACAGCCAGAACCCCCCATTCGTGAGCCACACCCTCTTCGAAGTCCTGGAGGCCGACACTGAATATCGGGCCTACATCATGGGCGCCTACCAGTACTGCGGCGACGACGTCAACTGCACCGACACCCACGAAGGCCGAATCCACACCGTGAGCGACGCCACCCGCGAATCAGCCATCATCACCTTCCGCACACCCCGCAGCCGGCCCTTGTTCGCCCCAGCAACCCCCGGGCCGTCCGACAAATGATCCTCCGGGCGGTGCTGTGGTGGTGGCTGCTACTACGGTGTTGGCTGTCAGTCTGACGGTGTCGGCGGCGCAGACGCGGCGCTCGTCGCCTTCACGCTTCCTGGGCAGCAATGCTGGTGTGCCCTGATGAACCGTGACGAATCCGTGCTCGACGCCGACGGGTGACCCGGCGATCACTGGCCGAAGAGGAACTCAGCTCGCCGGTTCGAGGCTCACGTGGGTGCCGTGCACGGCGCTGCAGCCCGCAATGTCGGCCGAAATGTTCTCGTGCAGCGCGTTGACGTTGCACCCGTCTGGCTCCAGCTTCGGCCATCGCCCCTTGTAGGCCACCAGGACGCCCCGGGCAGCGACCTCCTCGATGTTTGCCTGCAGGGTGATCTGGCCGGCATCGTTGCGAAGGCGGACCGGGTCGCCGTCTGCGATGCCGAGATCGGCCGCGTCGGCTGGGTGAACGGTGACCGTCGCCGGACCGGATCGCCGACCGATCATCCGGTCGTTGGCGTGGGAGTCGTTGAGCCGCCAGCGCGATGCCGGAGACAGCAGCCGGAACCGTCCGTCCTCGTCGGGCGTGTCGGCCGTCGCTGAGGGCACCAGATCAAGCCCGACTTCTACCGCCGCCTCCGACGCGATCTCGATGCGCCCCGAAGGCGTGCGGAACCGGCGATCTGCGAAGAAGTCGTGCGGCTCATCGGTGAGATAGACGTGACCCCGCTCGGCCAGCTCGGCATGGGAGAGCCCGAGGTCGAGCTGGTCCAAGAGCCGCTCGATGAGCACGTCGTCGGTCACATGCAGCTCGGGCTCGTCGTATCCCATCGCTGCTGCGAGTCGCCGGAAGATCTCCTGGTTCGGCAGCGACTCGCCGACGGGTTCGCGCACCTTGCGCTGAGCTCCGACGATCGGGTTCATGTAGCTGAAGGTGAGATCGTCGAATTCCAAGAAGCTGGCTGCGGGCAGGACGATGTCGGCGTAGTCGACGGTGTCGGTGGCGAAGCAGTCGACAACGACCGTGAACAGATCTTCCCGGCGGAACGCCTCGCGCAGCCTGAGCTGTTCGGCCGCTGACGCCAGCGGGTTGGTGTTCCAGCTGAACAGCGCACCAAAGCGGTCCGGATCCTCCAAGGCACCGGCGAGACCGATGTGGTTCAGCTTGGAGGGCTCGCCGTCAACCAGCGACGCGCCGGCGAGATCGTCGAAGTCGGCGCCCAGCATCGCTGCCGCGACGTTGAGGTAGCAGATGCCCGATCCGGGCTTGCCGATATTGCCGGTGAGCGTGGGCAGCAGGCCCACAGCGCGCATGACGTTGGCGCCGGTGCGCTGTCGCTGCAAGCCCTGACCCGCCCACAGCAGCGCAGGGCCCGAGGCATAGAGCTGTGCCGCTCGCCGGATCTGGACCGCGGGCACCCCCGTCTGCTGCTCGCCCCAATCGGCGGTGCAAGTCTCGATTGCGGGCAGGACGCTCTCGGCGCCCAGGACATGTGCCGCAATGAACTCGTCATCGAACGCTCCGAGGGCTCGCAGCTCATGCGCCATGGCGAACGCAAGCGCTGCGTCAGTGCCCGGGCGCAGCTGCAGATGAAGGTCGGCCCGCGCTGCGGTGTCGGTACGGATCGGATCGACCACGACGACCGCTCCGTCGAAGTCGCCGAGCCAGTGCTGGTCCATGTGGGGGCCGCTGTGAGACGGGTTCGCGCCCCACACCACAATGCACGACGAGTCCGCCGCGGTACGCGGGTCGAAACCGGCCACCGAGGTGCCGAACATCAACGTCCATGCGATGTGGCCGGCCAGGTTGCAGATCGAATCCGGGTCGACCTCGGTGGCGCCGAGCCGGTTGAAGAACCGCATCGGGAACATGAACGCCACCATCGACAGCGTCCCCGAATAGTGCGTATGCAGAACGCTGGCGGGCCCGCGTTCGTCAACCACCCGCTGGGTTCGTTCGGCCGTGTAAGCGAGGGCGGCTTCCCAGCTGATCGGCTCGAACGCGCCCTCGCCTTTCGGGCCGACCCGGCGGAGCGGGGCCGACAGGCGTTGGTCGGGGTCCTGCCACACGCCGTTGTACGCGGTCGCACACTTGGTGCACAGCGTTCCCCGGTTGATCGGGTGATCGGGGTCGCCCCGCACGATCACCCTGCCATTCTTGCCTGAACGCACCACGATCCCGCAGTTGTCGTAGCAGTCACGGGGGCAATTCGTCCGCAGCTCCGTCACTTCCTACCTCCAAGGGTCATTGGACCATAGCCCCTGCTGAGACTGGCCCGGCGTTAGGTTCCGCGTCAACGTGACGTTGCTGTCAGCGGAGACTCTCTAGGGTGGCGTCCCGGACGCCCACCATTCAGTCGGAGTGGTCGTGGTGGTCGTAGGGGGCGTCGTAGTCGTCTCCGATGCGCATGGCTTCAGCGCCATAGAGACCACGCCGCCATTCGACCAATACCAAAAGTCGGCGTCAACCTCGTCGAACGCATAGAACGCCAATTCGTCGTACACGAGAGACTGGATGAGCGTGCCCAGCACGGTGCGATCCCTGGTGAGCTTGACTGAGTGGATCGCTTCACCGGGCACAACGAAATTGCTGTCTGAGTCGTTGCGGGCTATCTCCTGGCACATTCGGTGCCCTCCGGCGCCACTTCTGCGGTTGCGATCCTCGATGTTGTTCGCCTCCTCTGTGGTCATTACAGCTAGGACTGAATCGCTCGCTCACTTGACGGAGCTCATCAAGCGGATGCGGCAGCCGATTGGCCGGGGAGGCCCGGCTGCACGCACCCACGTAGTCGGCCCAGTCCTGCATGAGTTGGCGGCGCTGCTCGAAGAGGTCTGAGCGGACATAGGCGGCCTCGACGCTGTTGCCGATGACATGGGCGAGTGCGGCCTCGCCGACAGCCCAGGGCACTGAGGTCTGCTCGATGCACCAAGTCTTGAATGAAGAACGGAAGCCGTGTGCGGTGGAGTCGATGCCAGCAGTGCGGAGCACTTTCAGCAGCGCTTCCCAGCTCAGGGGCTGGCCGGCTCGCAGCGGGCTCGGGAACACGAGGCCGCTGCCGTCGCGCAGCTCCGCCGCTTCTTCGAGGACCCCGAGCGCTTGGCGGCTGAGTGGCACTCGATGTTCGCCGTTGGCCTTCATGCGATCCGCCGGGATCGTCCAGGTGGCGCCCGGCAAGTCGAACTCCTCCCAACGGGCACCCCTCGCCTCGCCGCTTCGCGTCGCCGTGAGTATCAGCAGCCGCAGGCACAGCTTGGATGCCAACGACGCCTGGGAACCACCGATTGTCCGCAGCGCAGCGGGCACGTCGACGTAGGAGAGCGCTCGCTGGTGGTTCTTCGTCTTGGTCATCGACGGCAGCGCCCCATTGATGACCTCACCCGCGGGATTGACGTCGATCCAGCCGTGGGCGGTGCCGTACTCGAGCACCTTGCGGACTCGCTGGCGAACCCGGCGCGCCGTTTCCGGCTTGACGGTCCAGACAGGCAGCAGGACGCTCAGCACGTCGGCTCGCTGTATGCGGTGCAGGGGCACGTCACCGAGGCTCTCGAATGCATAGCGCTCGAGACTGGCGAGCCACTCCCGCGCCGCTTGCTCATTGCGCCAGCGCGGCAGGTTCATCTCGTGGACGATGCGCGCCGCCGCGGCGAAAGTCGGGATCCCGCTCCGGCGTGAGGCCGTAACCGGATCGTCGCCCCCGGCCGCGTGAGCACGCAATTCCGCTGCCCGCAGGCGGGCGTCGGCGAGACTCACGTCGGGGTAGCCCCCGATGCCGATGTCTCGCTGCTTGCCGTCTGCAGTTGCCCGAACGACCCATGACCGCGCGCCGGAAGCCTTGACGATGAGTGACAGACCACCGCCGTCAGCGTGCTTTCCGCGTGGCGCATGTTCGACGAGCTTGGCAGCCAGCCGCTTGGTAGCCCGCATGCAGTTCCCTTTTCGAGTTCGCTTTTTCTTGGGGAACTCACGCTACGACATGGGAACTCTTGAGGAGTGGCTTTGCGGAAAACTGCTTCTGACCTGCTGTTATAGTCAATTCTGGGAATAAGTGGCAATCTGTTCTCGTGGAGGTGAGGGGAATCGAACCCCTGGCCTCTTCGATGCGACCGAAGCGCTCTACCAACTGAGCTACACCCCCGAGTCGGGCGGCCGTCGAATATACCTGCGCTGCTGTGACTACTCGTTCGCCTGACGGCGCTGTGTCTACTCGTTCGCCTGACGGCGAATCATCCTGACGGTCGACGCGGTGGCTGGGTCTCGCAACGGCAGGTAGTGCACTTCGGCCGTGGGCGCTGCGCGGCGTCGGCGCACGACGAGCATGACGAATGCGGCCGACGCCACGAACAGCACGCCACAGGCGGCAAGCGCCCACAGCGATCCGGTGACCAGCGTGCCGGCGAGCGCCACCAGGGTGCACAGCACCAGCAGCGTGCCGATGTCGCGCCGACGGATTGCCGCCTGGGCTGGCGTGGCCGGCATCGACGTGGACGGGCTGGTCCATCGTCGCTGCGGTCCGCCGGAGTGCCTCAGCTTGTGCTCCTGTGAGATCTGGGCCGCGGCCGGTGCTGATCGGCCGAGTGAATCGAGTTGCTGGCGGAACTGGTCGACAGAGGAGGTCGCTCTCCGGCGCGGTCGGAACAGACGCGCCACGTCAGGGGCTAGGACAACGATCCAGACGACGGCCAGCAGCACCAGGACCAGTTGTGTCACGCATCACCTGCCTCGCCGGCGGGCCTGCCCACACAGGGTGCCATCTCGCGATGCACGCACAGCGCATTGCTGATGAGCGAATTGGCCGAAGACTAGTGCTCCTCGGCGGACTCTGTCCGCCGGTACGGGCCTGACTTGCCGCCGGTCTTCTCCCACAGCGTGAGGTCGCCGATGACCATGGACCGGTCGGCCGACTTGCACATGTCGTAGATGGTGAGCGCAGCGATCGAACAGGCCGTCATGGCTTCCATCTCGACGCCGGTTCGATCCACCGTCTCGACTTGAGCCTCGATCTCGATCCATGTGTCGGCGATCTCGAAGTTCACATACACAGCACCGACCAGCAGAGGGTGGCAGAGCGGGATGAGATCCGGAGTGCGCTTGGCGGCCTGGATGCCGGCCACCCGGGCGACAGCAATGACGTCTCCCTTCGCGATCGCACCGCGCGCAACCAGCGACGCCGTCTCGGCTGCCATGTGCACACGACAGCGAGCAATCGCGCGGCGGTGGGATGCCTCCTTCGGCGTCACATCGACCATGCGTGCCCGGCCGAGCGGGTCCAAGTGGGTGAAGGGTGACTCGGCCATGCCTTCAGCCGCCGATCTGACTCATCGTCCGTTTGGGTTTGATGAAATTGACCTGACCGATGGAGTGGCCGGCCCATTTCGTGCCGACCGCATCGCGGACCGCTGTTGCCAGCAGATCATCCAGCTCGTCGCCCGTCGCACCGCCGCGCAGAATCGACCGCATGTCGAACTCGTCGAGCGCGAACAGGCACGTGCGGAACTGGCCCTCGGCAGTGAGCCGCACCCGGTCGCAGTTGCCGCAGAACGGTTTGGTGACGCTGGCGATGACACCGACCTGGCCGCCGCCGTCGAGATACCGGTAGCGCTCGGCGGGCTCGTTTGCGCGCATGACGGGCTCGGTCGGAAACTCAGCCGAGATTGCCGCCAGGATCTCGTCAGCAGGCACAACGACATCTGCATTCCACACGTCGCCGGCTTCGAGCGGCATGAACTCGATGAAGCGGACTTCGACGCCCCGCTCGCGGCCGTACCGGGCGAAATCCACAACTTCGTCGTCGTTGATGCCACGCATCATGACCGTGTTGATCTTCACCGGGGCGAGCCCGGCATCGACGGCCGCGTCAATGCCGTCGAGCACACGGTCCAGCTCGTCGCGTCGGGTCAGCTCCAGGAACCGGTCGCGCTGCAGCGAATCGAGGCTGATATTGATGCGCGACAGGCCGGCGGAGGCCAGCGGCTTGGCATGCAGGCGCAACGTGGCGCCGTTTGTCGTCAGCGCAACGTCGACGCCCAGCCCGGCGAGGCGTTCGACCAACCGCGGCAGGTGAGCGCGCACCAAGGGCTCACCTCCCGTCAGGCGAATGCTCTCGAAGCCGAATCGCTCCACGCACACCTTGGCGAATCGCTCGATCTCCTCGAAGCTCAGGATCTCCGATCGCGGCAGCCACGTCATGCCTTCGGCCGGCATGCAGTACTGGCAGCGGAAGTTGCACCGGTCGGTGACGGAAATGCGCAGGTCGCCCACGATCCGGCCAAACGGATCGATGAGATCGGTTGCCCGGGCCGGAGCAACGACACCTGCTGCGCCATTCATTGGCCTGAGCGTATCCAGCGGCGTGCGGGCTGCTCAGTCGAGCAGCAGCACCTCAACCGAGCCGCCGGCGCGCACCCCATCGCCGTCGGGCACGACCGCCAGCGCATTGGCCTTCGCCATCGCCCACAGCATGTGCGAGCCCTGCCCGCCGGCGGAGCGCACTTCGACGCCGCCGTCGGTAGGTGTCGCCAGCACCCGCATGAAATGCGTCTTGCCGTCGGAGCGCCGCGGCAGGGCCTCCGCAGCCGTGGCTTCAACCGTCGGTCGGACGGGATCGGGATGGCCCATCATCGAGCGCAGGCCCGGCCGGGCGAAGAGTTCGAACGACACCATGGACGAGACGGGATTTCCCGGCAGGCCGAATACCGGCACATCGCCCACTGTGCCGAACGCCAGCGGTTTTGCAGGCTTGATGGCCACCTGCATCCAACGCATGTCGCCGACGCGGTCGAGCACGGCCTTGACATAGTCGAAGTCGCCCATGCTGACGCCGCCGGAGGTGACGATGACATCGCATGTCTGCACACCTGTAGTGATCGCAGTTTCGATCTCGTCGGGATCGTCGGGAGCTAGTCCCAGATCGACCGGGATCACATCGACCCGTTGCGCCAATGCCAGCAGGGTTCGACGGTTCGAATCGCGGATCTGACCGGGCCGCAGCGGGCTGCCGTCGTCGACGAGCTCATCGCCTGTCGACAGCACGCCGACCCGCAGCCGCGGGAAGACCTCCACTTCGGTCATCCCGAGGCTGCACAGCACGCCGAGATGTCCCGCAGTGAGTTCCGTGCCGGCGGCGAACACATGGGTTCCGGCATGCAGGTCGTCGCCGACGGGCCGCACATGGTTGCCCGGCGGAACGCTCACCTCAACGCGCACGGTCTCGGCGGCACCGTTTCCGGAAGCGGGCCCGTCGGCCGCCGTGCTGTTCGGATTCGCTGTGCTGCTCGGAGTCACGAGGCTGGTCCGCTCCACCATGACCACCGCATCGGCGCCCGGCGGGATGATCGCGCCCGTCATGATGCGGCTGGCCTCGCCCGGCCCCACCGTCACCTGAGGGGCATGTCCCGCGGCAATCGTCTCGACGACCCGCAGTTCGCACGGCGCATCGACCACGTCGACAGACCGGACAGCGAATCCGTCCATAGCCGTGTTGGCGAATTGCGGGATGGCTTCAGACGAGATGATCTCGCTGGCTGTTACCAAGCCCAGTGCGTCGGCAACAGGCACCGATTGCGGCGCTCGCGCGGGGCATCGGTCGAGCACGAATTCGCGCACGGATTCCAAGGGCAACATCGGACGCAATGTACTGGGCACGGCGATCTCGATGCGGGTGTACCTCAGTCGGCGATCTCGATGCCTCGTCCGGAGAGGATCCGAGTGATCTCGGGTCGGCGCGCCTCGAGTTCTGCTGGATCCTTGACGGGCTGGAAGCGGCCGTCGGGCCCATCGCGCTCGACCAGCAGCAATGCCGTTTCCGCGAACGCCGACAGCTCGCCGATCAGCCGCTCGAACTGCACCACCTCGGCGCCATCGACCTGCTTGTGCACCTCGAACCAGGTGAGCGGCCAGCTGGCTGCGAACACCTCTACGTCGGCGACGAGGGAGTTCGTATTCACCGCGCCAGGCGCCAGCGGATCAACGCCGGGTGGCAGTCGAAACGACTCCACGATCTGCAGCCGCCCGTCCACACGCCACGGCGAGCCTCCCGAAGCGTCGCCCCGGACAACTTCGCAGGTGAGCGGTCTCGCCCCGGCAAGGTGCGCTCCGATCACCGCAGGATCCAGTGTTGCCGCAGCGTTGTCGACGTTGGTGACGAAGAGGCAGCGCCCGCCGCCTTGTGCGAACCGGCTCAGGTCGCCGCTCCGCTGCAGCGCCCATGGAGCGTCCCCATGCCCTGGTGCGTGCAGTGAGACAGCGCCGCGGGCATCTCGAAACACGCCACCGGCGGGTGTGAGTCGCATCGAGACGCCCTGAGGGGCGATGCCGATGGGAACGTCGGGCGTCGCCGCCGCGGCTGCCCAGTCGCGCAGAACGCCATCGGACTGGAAGCTGGTCATCAGCCACAAGGGAACGGAGCACCCCAGCTGACCGGCGACGTGGCACAGGTCGGCCAGCTTTGCGGCCGCAAAAGTCAGGCCTGGGAGTACCTCGGCCAGCGCTTTCACCCCGCCCCCGAAGCGAGTGGCCATGCCCCCGGCCAAGAGCAAGACGCCCACCTGCCCGCCGCTGATCGCTTCGCGACCGGCGCGAGCGAGCTGCTCGCGTTCAACGGAGCCCGACGGGGGCAGCGGCACCAGGTCACCGTGCTGCGGGGGTTCAATGCTCCCGCTCACCCAGTTGGCATCGGTGCGGCCCGGTGTTGACGCCTGTCGAGCGGTCAGCCGGTTGCGCAGGCCGTCGAACGTTTCGGGCTCGAAGCCGTATGCCACCAGCGTCTCGGCCACCGCTCTGTCGATGCCGTACCGGTCTGCCAAGTCCGAGGCGAGCACGCTGCCAGAACCTAGGGCGTGAACGGAACGACTACTAACGGCCGGGAATTCGAGGCTGCCCGCTTCAGCCCAGGGCTACACTGCTCGGCGGCTCGGGTACTGCGGTGACCAGAGCGACTGGCCCCAAGGGACACCGGACGGGACTTCATGCCGACCTACGAGTATCGCTGCACCGTCTGCGGGCGGATGTTCGAGCGTTACCAGAGCTTTTCCGACGACCCCATCACCGTCTGCCCGCTGCCAGCAGCCGTACTGCCTGACAACATGGCAGCGCTCAACGGGGCCGAGACCAACGGAGCAGTGCCGGTGTGCAGCGGTGAGGTCCGCAAGGTGTTCTCCAACGTCGGGATCAGCTTCAAGGGCAGCGGCTTCTACCGGAACGACAGCAGGTCCGAGGGCCGGAGCACGTCGAAGGCTCCTGGCAATGACTCGTCGGGCTCATCGAACTCAAGCACCACCAGCGATTCTGCAAGCAAAGAATCGGCCTCGTCGGACAGCAACGCGTCGAAAGACTCGTCGAGTTCAACCGTCGGGGCCGCCTCGGCGTCAGGCTGACGCCTCCAGCATCGAGACAAGCCCGCAGCGGCCCAGCCGCTGCCATGGCTTCGCGACGGAGGCTCTCATGACGTTCATCTCACAGCTCAGCGACGTGTGGAGACGTCGCCCCAACACAGTGCACTGGGCTGCGGTCGGCGTGGTCGCGCTCGTGGCGCTCTTGCTGGTCGCAGGGACGGCCGGCCGCGCGCGTTCGGCAGCAGCCGCCTGGGGAACGTCGGTGCGAGTGCTGGCCGCGCAGACCTCGCTGGCAGTGGGTAGCTCGCCGACCGAGCATGTCGATCTCGTCGACGTACCAGCCCATCTCGTGCCTGCCGGGGCGCTCACCAGTGCGTTCGGTCTCGGCGAGCTGACCCGGGCCGTCCCGCAGGGCGCCTTGCTGACCGAGCTCGACTTCCACCCCGCATCAGGAGTGAGCCCAGGACGCCGCGGCATAGGCATCAGCGTCGTGCCGCATGCCCCCGATGTGAAGCCCGGCACCCCCGTCGAGCTCATGCTGTTCGCTGATCTCGATCCGTTCGATCCCGACGCGGGCGATGCCGATGCAGCTCGCGTGCCGGCTTTTGTCCTCGCCGCATCCCGGGATCGGTGGCTTGTCGAGATTGAGCCGGTCCACCTCGACGCGGTGGCACGGGCCAGCGCCACGGGCGTCGTGGTACCCGTGGTGGTCAGCGCAGACCGCTGATGGCCACTACGGCCACAGCGGCTGCGAGTGCTAGCCGGTAGCCGGCGAACAGCGCGAACGGGCTGCGCTGCGGGCGGCGACCGGTCCGATCCAGCAACCACACCATGGCGGCAACGCCTGCCCACGACGACACTGCCGCAGCTAGGCCCCCCACGATGAACAGCCACAGCTCTGTACTGGTCGGCGCAGCATCGCCGAGCGTCGCGAAGCGATACACGCCTGCCCCGGCGATGAGCGGCAGGCTCATGAGAAAGGCCAGCCGCGCCACTGCGGCTCGGTCGAAGCCAAGCCACCGACCTGCCGTGATGGTCACTCCCGATCGGCTGACGCCCGGGAGCAGCGCTGTCGCTTGCGCGAGGCCCATGCCGAGGGCGTCCCGTACCCGGTAGGAGTCTTGAGGCCGCTGCGCGCCCCGTCGGCGCGCCGCAACATCGGACCGCCACAGCAGCCAGCCGAAGCCGGCCAATAGCACTGCGATCAGCAGCGGCTGCTCGGCGAGGTCGAGCAGCCGGCCTTCCAGGGCGACGCCCACCACGGCTGCGGGAACCGCCGACAACGCCAAGCTCGCTGCGATCAAGGTGTCGCGCTCGGCACGCCCGCGGATGCCGCGCCAGAGTGCCGCGGCGTAGCGGGCGATGTCGGCACGCAGGAACAAGGCTGCTCCGGCCAGCGTGCCGACGTGCACGGCGACATCGAAGGCGTTTTCCAGCTCACTGTCGCCGTCGAAGAGATCCCAGCCGGCCAGCCAGGGCACCACTTCGAGGTGGGCACTCGACGAGATTGGGAAGAACTCCGTCAGTCCCTGCAGCAGGCCAAGCAGGATCGCGACGGCCGGGTCCGGCACGGCAGCCCCTAGTCGTCGCTCCCCACCGAAGGAACGATGCGCGGCTTCCAGCGACGGGGTGGGTCGTAGTGATGGCCGACGGCCCAACCCTGGCGCATCGATGCCAGAAAACCGGCGGGATCGTCGTCGCGGAAGTCGGGCATCTCCAGATATGCGCCCCCGAGTGCCTCGGCGACATGAGCGTCGCTGCCCGCGCCCGGCGCCAAGCCATGCTCACTGGCGTATCGGGATGCCCGCGAGTTGAGGCTGGACAGGCTCGTCTTTGCGTTAAGCACCTCAATGCCATCGACCAGGCCCTCGCCGACCAGCTCGTCGAGCACGTCGTGACGCAGGTTGTTGCGGAGCGGGTCGAACGGGTGCGGGATGTAGACGAGTCCGCCCTGAGACTTCACTGCCTGTGCGGCCGCGACCGGTGCCAGGCCCTGCGGCACGCGTTCGGCCAGGAACAACCCGATGATCTCTCCGGCGTGAGTCTTCATCTCCTCGCCGATCACGACGCGGGCATCCAGCTCGCCTTGCAGTTGCTGGGCACCTCGCACCGCGTTGTGGTCGGTGATGCACACCACGTCGATGCCGCATTCGGACAGGCACTGCGCAAATTCTTCGGGTGTCGTTGTCGAGTCACCGGACCACATGGTGTGAGTGTGGAAGTCAACACGCACCCAGCCCGCCGGGCAGCTGTCGGCCAAGTGCGGATGCCGTTCGACGGCTGCTGGTGCGGGCGGGCGCGGCATCGCTCACACCCCCGAGAGCGCTATGTCGGCAACAACCAGCGGCGGCATTGACATCCCCCCGGCAAGTGGCTCGGCGGTCGCGCCGACGCCGCAGATCCCGAGCAGCATCCGTTGCAGGGTGGAGGCGATCGTCGCCTCACGGAACGGTTCAGCGAGCTGGCCGCCCGCGATCCGGTGTCCCCAAGCTCCCACCGAGAAGTCTCCGCTGGTGGGGTTGACGCCGCTGTGCAGGCCGCTGACGCCGCGTACCAACACGCCATTCTCAATGGACTCGTACAACATGCCAGCGGGGATGTCGCCGGTGGCGACGACGGGTGCGTGGGTGCCGACGCCAGGAATGGACCGCGTGCCGCGCACTGCCGAGCCTGTGGATGCGGTGTCTGATCGGCGCGCTGTGTACGCGTTGTGCAGGAAACCACTCAGCACACCGGCTGAGATCAGCGCGTTGCGGCGTGCTGCAAGCCCCTCACCATCGAAGTTCGCGGCCCCGAGCGTCGTCGGGTCAGTGGGATCGTCGACGAGGTGGAGCCGCTCGTCGGCAATCTGCTCGCCGACACGATCAGCGAACGGCGAGCGACCCTTGAGCACGCTGTCAGCGGCGAGCACGCTCGCCACTACCCCGATGAACGCTGCAGCGACCGGGGGGGCCAGCACGACGGTGACACGTTCGCTCGGCGGCTTCGTCGCGCCGAGCTGACCGGTGGCCTGCGATGTCGACTCTGTGACCACACGGTCGATGTCAAGCTCATCGGGCCGCCATGCGGCGTCGCCGGCGTAGCCGATTTGCGTTTCGTCGCCATCGGTGGCCAGCGGTTGAGCACCGACCGAGCAGCTCCCGTGCTCGGACTGCACGCAGATGCCGGTGCTCGACGCGAGCGCCGACTGCGACCACCCGTCGCTCCAGGCCGCGACGCGCACGCCCGAGATGCGGGGATCCGCTGCCAGGCAACGGCGTTCGAGGTCGATGGCCACCGCGATCTTGTCGGCATCGGACACGCCGAGCACTGCCGGGTCGCTGAGATCCAAGCCCGGCGGGGCCACGTCGTCGGGTTCGGCAAGTCCCTGGTGGGGATCAGGCTCGCCGAATCTCACGTTGCTCCGAGCGGCGGCGAGCGTGTCGGCTACGACGTCGGCGTCCAGCGAGCCGGCCGATGCGAAGCCTTGGCGGCCGTCTTCAACCACGCGCACGCCGATGGCCGCGCTGTGGCCAGAGCGCAGCGACTCGACATCCCCGTTGTACGCGCGCACCGTGGTTGAGCGCCCCGTCGACACGCAGACCTCGATCTGCTCGGTCCGCTGGGCCTGCTCGCACACCTGCTGCGCGAGCTGGGCCAATTCGTCAGTGTCGTACTGGCGCCGTCCGTTCATGCGAGATCACACCCCGCCGCTCACGCGCAGCCACACCCCGCCGCTCACGCGGCGGTTCCTCCGACCGTGAGTGCCCGTACGCGCAGCGTGGGCTGGCCGTCGCCGACGGGCACGCCTTGGCCATCTTTGCCGCACGTGCCAGGACTCCCCATGGCGAAGTCATTCCCGAGGGCGTCGATGTCGAGCAGCACTTGGGGACCGTTGCCGATCAGGTTTCCCTCCCGGAGCGGTTCAGTTATCACGCCGTCCTCGATGAGGTACGACTCGGTCATGCCGAACACGAAGTCGCCGGTGGCGGTGTTGACCTGACCGCCGCCGAGATGCGCCACATACACACCCCACGGCGTGTCAGCGATGATGTCGGCCGGGTCGATGTCGCCGTTGGTGACGAACGTGTTGGTCATCCGGACCATTGGCAGATGCGTGTAGCTCTGACGCCGACCATTGCCCGACGGCACCCGACCGTCATCTCGACTGCGCAGCCAATCCCACATGTAGTCGGTGAGGACCCCGTCGCTGATCAGCTCGTTGCGCTGAGTGGGGTGGCCTTCGTCGTCGATGGCCAGCGCACCCCACTCAGGCCCCATCGTGCCGTCATCGACCAGCGTCACCCCGTTGGCCGCCACCTGTGAGCCAACCCGGCCGGCGAACACTGACGCACCCTTGCGCACCAGATCAGCTTCAAGCCCATGCCCGCATGCCTCATGGAACAGGACTCCGCCCCCGCCGCGGGCGATCACCACAGGCACCTCGCCGCTCGGCGCAGGACGGGCCGCGAGCTTCGTGACGGCGCGCTGCGCGGCACGCTCGGCGAGCTCAGCAGGGTCGTGGTCGTCGAACAGCTCCCAGCCCACCGTGTACCCGACGGTCTCGCGGCCGGTCTGCAAGCCGCCGTCGCCGCTCGCGACGCATCCCACCGAAAACAGCGTCCGCACCTGGTCATCGGCCGCGCAGACACCATGCGTGTTGGCCACCATGATCCGGCGGCGACTCTCGCCATAGCGGGCAGTCACCTGGGTGATGGCCTTGTGGGTGGACCGGGCGGCATCATCTGCGGCACGCAGCAGCGCCACCTTGCGTTCGGCGCCGATGGATGCTGGCAGCACAGCGACCCGTGGCTCAGCGAGAGCGATCGCCCCGAGCGACGTCATGTCCACCGTGCCGCCCTGCGACTGACGTGTCGCCACCGCGGCAGCGGTACGAGCGGCATCTGCCAAACCGTGAGCGCTCAAGTCCGACGTGTGCGCGTAGCCCGTGACTTCACCTGCAGTGACCCGGATGCCCACACCGCGGTCGCGGCCCGAGTTCATCTCCTCCACCCGGCCTTCGTCAAAGACCACGCTGGCCGATTCCCGGTCCTCGGCGAACAGCTCTGCCCACTCGCCGCCCGTGTCCAGTGCCACCCGCAAGGTCGCATCGACGACATCGAAGTCAACGAGCGGCTCTGCTGTGATCTCTGCTGCGGCCGTCGTGTCGGATGTGCGTGTCATGAAGCTGCCAAGAATCTCAGAATTCGGCGCGGAGACGTTTTGCATCCGCGGCACGACCGTATGTGGGTCGCGCCGTCGCCACACTATTGTGCGAAGCCACGTGAAACGCTTCGGAACCGATGTGCGTCGCCGTACCCCCAAGGGCGACGCGCTGGGCGAGCGCTGCGGAGGGCAGCCTGAGCGTGACTCCCGCTCGGCAGGCTGACGGCGATGCGCGGCGCCACAGCACCAGTTCCGCCATCGCAGCGGCGGGCGCGCATCCCGCACGGCCTCGTTACGGCGTTGCGCGTTGGCGCGAGCGCAGGTCTCTTGGCCCTGCTCATCATCATCAGCCGCGATGAACTGTCGGCGCTCGACGTCGGATCCAAGAGCGCTGCAGCTGCGTGGCTGACTGGTGCCGCCCTCGTCATCGCGGCAGCGTTCGTCATGGCCGCAGTGCGCTGGTGGCAGGTGGCCGACACGCTCGACGTCCCGGTGTCGGGGCGCTCGACGCTGTCCATCTATCTCGCCGCGCTGTTCGTCGGGAACTTCCTGCCCACCACCATCGGGGGCGACGTGCTGCGCGTCAACCGGCTGGCTCGCATCTGCGGCAGCCAGGCCAACGCCTTCGCCACGGTCATCATCGAACGCCTGACGGGCTGGGTCGTCCTGCCGCTGCTCACCTTGGCGGCGCTGATCTCGCAGCCGAGCCTGCTGAGTCACTCCGGAGGCCAGATCGCCGGCGGGCTCGCGCTGGGGACGCTGGTGGTGCTCGCACTCATCGTCTGGGTGGCAGAACATCCCCGCGGACTTGGCCGGCTTGCGGGCGGTACCCGCATCAGGGAAGCGCTCGGCGCGGTGCACACGGGTCTGAGCGTGTTCCGGCGACATCCGGGGGCCGCCGGCCGATTGCTCACAGTCGGATTGGCGTATCAATTCCTGCTCGTAGTAGCGACGGCTTTGGCGGGGGCCGCAATCGGTGTGAATCCAGGTCTTCGAGCTTGGTTGGCCTTCGCGCCCATGGTGTTGATCGTTCAGAATCTGAGTGCCATCGGCGGTCTCGGAGTGCGTGAGGGGGCGCTCGTGCTGTTCCTCGATGCCCATGGTGTCAATGAGGGCGAAGCCGTGCTGCTGGGCCTCTTGGTGTATGCGCTGACGCTGCTGGTGAGCCTGACCGGAGCCCCAGCGCTGGCGCTCGGCGGCCGTCGTAACCGCAGCAAGGTGCCCGCCGAAGTGCCCGCCGGAAGCTGAGTACCCTTGGGCCGCGAATGCACCTCGCCAAGCTCACCAGCCCGGCTGACCTGCGAGCACTCAGCCCATCTCAGCTCGATGAGCTTTGCGCGGAGATCAGGGACTTCGTGGTGCAGGCTGTCTCGCAGACCGGCGGACATCTCGGTTCGAACCTCGGCGCAGTCGAGCTCAGCGTTGCGCTGCACCGGGTGTTCGAATCGCCACGCGACGTCATCATCTGGGACACCGGCCACCAGGCCTACGTGCACAAGCTCATCACCGGTCGGAGGGATGGCTTCGAGAAACTGCGCCAGCGGCATGGCCTGTCGGGGTACCCGAGCACATCCGAGTCGCCCCATGACGTCGTCGAGAACAGCCACGCTTCCACCTCGCTGAGCTGGGCATCTGGGCTCGCCGCCGGATTCCAGCTCACCGGTCACGAGCACCGACGAGTCGTCGCAGTCATCGGCGACGGCTCCATGACCGGCGGGATGGCCTTCGAGGCACTGAACAACCTCGGCCATTACGCCCAGCGGGCATTGATCGTGCTCAACGACAACGGTCGCTCCTACGCCCCGACCGTCAGCCGGCTGTCCACAGTGATGTCGCGATTGAGACAGTCGCCCCACTACGTGCAGGGCCGCCGAGCGGTGGATCACCTGCTCGAGCGTGTGCCGCTGGGCGACGGCGTGCGCCGGAGCCTGGACAGCGCTGCCGCCGCGATGCGCGAAATGTGGGAGCCGCCGGCGTTCTTCGAGACGCTCGGCGTGCGCTATGTCGGCCCGGTCGACGGGCACGACATCTCGGCCATGGAATCGGCATTCCGCGACGCTGCCGCCTACGCCGGCGGTCCCATTGTCGTTCATGTCGTGACGCAGAAGGGGCGCGGCTACGCCCCTGCCGAGCACGACACCGAGAAACACCTGCACGACATCGGCCTCTTCGACCCTGCCACGGGCAGTGCCCCAGCGCTCAGCACCGACAAGCCGTTACTGGCTCCGACGGTGCCCGATGAACCGGCACGCCAAGCTCAGCAGACCGTGCCTCAGGAGCGCGACTACACGGCCGTTTTCACCGAGACGCTCATCGCGGCAGCACGACGCGACCGCGACATCGTCGCGATTACGGCCGCCATGCCCGGCTCCACCGGGCTGCTGCCCTTCCAGCGAGAGTTTCCCGATCGTTTCTATGACGTGGGCATCGCCGAGCAGCATGCACTCACATCGGCCGCCGGCATGGCACGCGCCGGTCTCCGACCGGTCGTGGCGGTGTACTCGACATTCCTGGCACGGGCCTTCGATCAGGCGCTCTATGACATCGGCCTGCACCGCCTGCCGGTCATCCTGTGCGTGGACCGCGCCGGCATCACCGGCCCCGACGGCGCATCCCACCACGGCCTGTACGACATTGCCATGTTCACGCGCGTCCCCGGCATGACCCTGTTCGCCCCATCGGGACCCGACGAGCTGCCGGCAGCGTTCGCCCAAGCCCTCGAGATCACCGACGGCCCCGTAGCAATCCGATGGCCCCGCGGCAAAGGCCCAGTAAGCGGGACGGTCCGGCAACCAGATGCCGTGACGAGCGACATACGCGCGCAGGCCCGCCAACACCGTTCAGGCCCAGACGCATGCATCCTGGCCGCCGGCCAGACGTTCGGCGCAGCGATCGAAGCCGCCGAATTGCTGAGTGCCGAAGGCGTAGAAGTCTCGCTGTGGGACCCACGGATCCTCAAGCCGCTCGACCGCGCCATGCTGCTGGACGCCGCGGCGCACCCGCTGGTGGTGACCGCAGAGGACGGTGTGCGCGTGGGCGGCTTCGGCAGCCTCGTCAACGACGCCCTCCAACAGCTCGACACCCCGACCATCCCACGCATCACCCAACTAGGCACCCCCGACGCCTACCTCCCCCACGGCACCGCCCAAGAACTGCACGCCGAACTCGGCCTAGACGCCAAGGGCATTGCGGCCGCAGTCACCAAGACCCTCGCTCGCATCACCGCCTAGCTGGCGCGCAACGGCCCGGAGCCGATGCCCCGGGCCGTCAAGCGTTGGATTGTTCCTGCGCCGCAGCAATGCTGCGGGCATCAGATACAGCGAGGGTCAGCCCAGCTCGGAACCAACAACCGAGACGAAGCTCACCGCCGCCCCAGGCTGCCCGCCCAGGTTGTGCGTGAGCCCCAGCGTTTTGCCCTGCTCGGTCACCGAGGGGATCTGCCGCTCAGGCGGGGCTTGACCGCGCAGCTGCAACCAGCACTCGAAGAGCATCCGCAGGCCGGATGCACCGATCGGGTGGCCGAAGCTCTTCAGACCGCCGTCGGGATTGACCGGGAGGTCGCCGTCGAGGTCGAACGTGCCGGCCATGGCTTCCTTCCAGCCCAAGCCACGCTCGGCAAATCCGAGGTCCTCCATGAGGACCAGCTCGGTGGGCGTGAAGCAGTCGTGCACCTCGGCCATCGCGATCTGCGAGCGCGGGTCGGTGATGCCAGCCTGCTTGTAGGCCTCGGTCGCGGACGCTACGACCTCACGGAAGGTCGTGTAGTCGTAGGTGCTGTCGAGCGCGCCGGTCGCAGGACCGGACGCAAAGCTGAGGGCCTTGATGTACAGCGGGTTGTCGCAGTACTTGTGGGCGTCCTCGGCCCGTACCAGGACTGCAGCCGCCGAGCCGTCGCTGACGCCCGAGCAGTCGAAGATGCCCAGCGGACCAGCGATCAGCGGCGAGCCGGCGATGGTCTCCTTGGCGACTTCCTTGCGGAACTGCGCTCGGGGATTCAGCGAACCGTTGCGGTGGTTCTTCCAGGCGATCCGGGTGAGGACTTCCTTCATGGTGTCCTCGTCGAGCCCGTACTTGTGGGCGTAGGCCGGTGCCAGCAGGCTGAATGTGGCCGGTGCAGTGATGGTGGAATCTGTGCCGTCGCTGGGCGGGCGGGCGCCTGTCAGACCCGAGTAGCCGGAGTCCTTCAGCTTCTCCACGCCGATCGCCATGACCATGTCATAGGCGCCCGAAGCCACTGCGTAAGCAGCGTTGCGGAATGCCTCAGAGCCGGTGGCGCACATGTTCTCGAGCCGGGTGACCGGCTTGTAGTCGAGCTGCAGCGGCTTCGACAGCGTCAGGCCGGAGACGCCCGAGCCCATCGTGCCGAGCCAGAAGGCGTCGATGTCGTCTTGGGTGACGCCAGCGGATGCGTACGCATCGTGCGCGGCGTCGGTGAGCATGTCATCGACGCTGCGATCCCAGTGCTCGCCGAACTGGGTGCAACCCATCCCGACGATCGCGACCTTGTCGCGAATGCCATGTGAACTCATGTGTGCCTGCCTTGTGGTGAGTTGTGGGTACTTGACATTATGGCCGCTGGCAGCCAGTTCGTGCTGCGTCAAGCCGCAGCCGGGCGAGCCTTCCAGAAGTAGTTGTGGATTCCCTCGGCTGTGTACAGCCGACGGAAGGTCATCTCGACGCGGTCGCCGATGCGCACCTCATCGGGATCGACATCGGTCATCTCGGCCTGGAAGCGCCCACCGCCGTCGTAGTCGATGACCACGGCCACCATGGGCGGCGACAGCGAGAACGCCAGCCGGTCCACGGTGAACGTTGCGATGGTGGCCGGAATGTCAGCCATGCGGACCGGCTCCATGTCGTCGACGGCGCCGCCCTCCATGGACACTCGCATGGGGGGCATGTGGATGGCGCCCGAGCTGCGGTCACGCGAGCCGATCAGGGCGTACTTCCAGTCCTCTGATCGGAATGCGGGGGGCGCGCCAGGCCGTTCGGGGTCGGGACGCCGGGGGGGCTCACGATCCAGGAATCCGCGCCACGTCAGATACTGGTTGTAGTCGAGCGCGTCGTTGCCGCCCTCAATCTGGGACCCAACGGTGCGGAACGGCTCGTAGTCGGCGATGGCATCGGTGGTGTGCATCACCGTTGCAGTAGCGCCGTCTGCCAGCCGGATGATGAGGTAGTTCTGGTTGGGCTCAGCGTCGTCAAGGATCGATGCCACCACCAGGCCCGTCTGTGCCCCGCCGGCGTTGCCGATCTGGGCCGTGAGGTCGTTCACCAGCTTGTCGCCGGCCAGTCGCGACACGCCTCGCGCCGCCCGAGCGTGCATGCCGGTCACCGAGACACCGTCGATGTCGTCGATGGTGAGCTCAGCAGCGGCCAGGGCACGTTCGACGGCGCGCTGCGCAAGCGGCAGGTAGGCCTGCTCGCCGAAGCGTTCTTCCCACACGCGCGAGAAGTCGTCACCGGGTTGTCGGTAGCGATCGAGGAATTCAGCGACTTCAGTCGCCGAGCCGAGTTCGTGAGCAATGATCGGCGACGAGCTTCCATCACCGATCAGAAACGCGGCCGCGCCGTCACCGCCGCTGGCTTCGTCGCCGCTGGTCGGCCGACCGGTGCGAATATCGGACAGGACCATCAAGTTGTCACCTGGGGCGTTCAGCGCCAGCCCTAGGGCGGCCTCAATCGAACGGGGGGCGCCGTTGAGATCGAGAGCCGTCACCGAAGACGGCAGGTTGAGCGCCGCGTGGATGGCAGTGGCGTTGGTCTTGTCGAGGTAGGCCGGATTCGAAGTCGAGAAGATCACGCGGTCGACAGAGGCGTCGCCGCTGCCGCCCCGCAGGCAGTTGCGCGCCGCCTCGACGCCCAGCGTGGTGGTGTCCTCGTCGTAGCTGGCCACGGCACGGTGACCGCGGCCGCCGCCGGCACCCATGGCCGCTGTGATTCTCGACCGGTCGAGCCGCCAGTAGGGCACGTAGGTGCCGTACCCGATGATCCCTCGTTCCGCCATGTCGTCTCTCCCCGATACGAATCCTCAGCCAGGTTCCGATGCCGTCGGCACGTACGGCCGCCTGGCTCACCCCAGCCAGCGCAGGAGCCTACGAGGATGCGCCCTCGGGTGTTGAGTCAGCCGGCGGCGACGACGCGGAATGCCTCGGCGAGCCGGCCCTCCGGCAATCCGCCGGCGCGGGCCGTCTCGCTGGACCACTCGCGCAACCGGCCGTCAAGGTCTTCCATGTGCTCGGTCTGGCTGCGGTGCTCGCGCAGTGCTGCGACCTTGTTCTCGAAGGTGTCGGTGATGTCGATGTATCGATTCGGCTCTGTGCCGATCAGCCAGATCTCGCTGACGTTGTGTGGCTTGTGGCCCTCGTCGAGCAGTTCCGGGAACGCACGCGGATTGCGCGAATCGGGGTACACGGCGGCCAGCGCAGCAGTGGCAGTCGCCAGGTGGTCCGGGTGGGAGATGTAGATGTGGTCCCAGTTGGGGATCGTGGTCTGGCACAGCACAGCATCGGGACGGACGATCCGGATCACCCGCGCGATGTCACGCCGCAGGCCGAGATCGGCCACGACCATGCCGTCGGGATGGCCGAGCCAGTGCAGCTCGCTCACACCCACGTTCGCTGCCGCCGCGGTCTGCTCGGCCTGCCGCATCGCCGCCAGCTCTTCGGGCGTGTGGGACATGTCGTCGTCGCCAGCCTCCCCGCTTGTCGCCAGGCAGTACGCCACGTGGCATCCGGCTGAGGTCAGCGCGGCAACGGTTCCCGCCATGCCGAAGTCGATGTCATCGGGATGGGCCACGATGATCAGCGCCCGCGCGGGCGCTTCGATCTCTCCCTGATCGGTGAAGATCACGCCCACTGCCACAACCTCCGACACTCGGGCGACGGCGTCGCCGTTCGGCTCAGCCGCTAGGTGAAGTAGGGGTTCTCGCCCGAGGCGTGGTCGGTGAGGTCGACGACCCGCTCGACTTCGGGAATCAGCTCTCGCAGCGTGCGTTCGATGCCGGCCGTGACCGTGGCATTGGCCATGCCGCAGCCCTGGCAGCCACCGCCCAGCTTGACGACAACCGTGTCGCCCTCCACCGACACCAGCTCGGCGAACCCACCGTGCGCGGCAATCGAGGGGTTGATCCGCTTGGTGAGCACCTCGCGGACGTTGTCCTCCACCGTCCCATCGAGGTCGAGCTGGGCGTTGGGGCCGAGGTCGGGACGGTTCGGGTTGCGCAGCACCAGGCCCGGCTGGTTCGGGTTGGACGGCAGATCCAACGAAGCGCCGTCGAGCTTGGGCACATCGCGATCGGGAATCAGCACCGTCAGGCCGCCCCCGACTGCGAACGGCACGTCGGAGGCGTCGGCTTCGGCCAGCAGCTCGAAGGCAAGGTCGTAGGTGTAGTCGACGCCTTGGGCGCCGGTCACCTCGATGCGAAGCGCCAGCTGGTCGCCGTCGACTTCGCTGTTTCGCAATTCGACCACCTTCTCGAGTGCGGCCGGCGTGACGTCGAAGGTCTCGCGCCGCGTCTCCATCATCGATTCGCGCACTGCGTCAGCGGGAGCCATCGGGTCGCTCAGGGCCATATCGGCAGCCTACTGACGGCACCCTGCGGGTCCGTGGGCAGCCCGGGGCAGCCTGGCGGTAGTGTCCCGCGCGCTCGCTGGACCTCTCAGGTCGAAGGCAGCCCGCAACAAAGGGGATCTTCATGGCCTTCCGCGCATTGATGCTGCACGAACAGGACTGTCCAGATGGGTCGAGGGCCGTCTCGGCCGAGCTGGCCGACATCGACGACAGCCAGCTGCCGGACGGCAATGTCACCGTGGCCGTGGAGTACAGCACGCTCAACTACAAGGACGGGATGATCCTGGGCGGGATCGGGCGCCTTGTCCGCACGTACCCGCACGTGGGAGGCATCGACTTCGCAGGCGTCGTCGAGTCATCCGACGACAGCCGCTTCGCTCCAGGAGATCGGGTCGTGCTGACCGGGTGGCGAGTCGGCGAGACCCACTGGGGCGGTTACGCGGAGCGGGCACGCGTCAGCGGCGACTGGCTGGTGCGGCTGCCCGACGGGGTGTCCACGTTCGACGCGATGACGATCGGCACGGCCGGGTTCACCTCGATGCTGGCCGCCCAAGCGCTGGAGGAGCACGGCATTGGCTCGGGCCCGGTGCTCGTGACCGGCGCGGCTGGTGGGGTCGGCAGCGTGGCAGTGCACCTGCTGTCAGCGGCTGGTCACGAGGTCGCTGCCTCCACTGGCAGGCCGCAGACCGCCGACTACCTGCGCAACCTCGGCGCTTCGGAGATCATCGACCGAGCGGAGCTGTCTGAGCCGCCGGGGCGGCCGCTCGGCAGCGAACGATTCGGCGGCTGCGTGGACGCCGTCGGGGGGACCACGCTGGCGAACGCACTGACCCAGATGTCATACGGGTCGAGCGTGGCAGCATGCGGCCTCGCCGGGGGCAACGGGCTCGATACCACCGTCATCCCGTTCCTGCTGCGCGGCGTGAACCTGCTCGGCATCGATTCGGTGATGTGCCCCTACGAGCCGCGCGCTGCGGCATGGCAACGGCTGGACGAGCTGGTCGATCGGGATCTGCTGGCATCGATGGCCACAACGGTGGGTCTCGGCGATCTGGCCGAACTGGGGCCGAAGATCCTCGCGGGTGAAGTGCAAGGGCGCACCGTCGTCGATGTGCGCGCCTGACGGCGCGTCTGTCGATGTGCGCGCCTGACGGCGCGTCTGTCGATGTGCGCGCCTGACGGCGCGTCTGTCGATGCGCGCAGGTGACTAGAGCACAGAAGTGATCGCAGCGAAACCAGTCAGCAGCATCGCAGCAACGACAAGGACTGCGGTCCACCACAGACCCGGCTGGCGCTGGCGCAGCGGGCGCAGGTTGCCCATCGCGTCATAACGGTGACGTGGCATGCGCTGGGCCTAGCCCTTCAGCCTCCACTCGATGGCGCCGATCTCGTTCTGAACCTCGACCTCGATGTCCTGTGTTGCCCCGGTATCGGAACGCTCGAGCGTGCACAGGAACGTATGGCCGACCGAAACCACCAGGTACTGGTCGTCGCCGCAATCGGCTTGGACGCCGAATCCCAACGCAGCTGCCGCTTCGGCACCAAGCGCTGTCTCGGTGGCGTTGGTCTGCATCACCGCTTGGCGGGGTCGAATCTCGCGCCGGCCCTGTTCGTCGATGATCGTCACCTGCGCCTCATAGAACGCTCCCTCGACGAGGCCGTCGCACAGGAACGTTGATCCCGGCCTGATGGGTGCGTCCTCGGGGCAGTCGATGTCGGCGATCTCGGCGGGTGCGACCACGCTCTGCAAGTAATCCTGCACTTCGCGCTCCACCTGCGACTGGTCGGTACCGCCGCCGCAGGCCGCGAGCACCGCTGCCGTCAACACCGCCAAAACAGCCATCCAGCCCCATCGGCCGATGCGATGCACACCTGTCCACCGTCCCCGCGCACAGGCTGTCTCCGGCGCGAGCGGTCTGGTCAAGTTGAGGGCCTCCGGCTAGGAATGACGGGACAATAGCCCAACGCCACGCCGCAACCTGTACTTCTCACAGCCGGCAAAATCACAGGTCATCCGCGTCCCCTGCAGAGCCTTGCGCTTCACGCTAATTCGGATGCCGATCAGATGAAGGGCCGCTCGGTGTATCGCCCGAAAACGTCGGCCAAGGCGTTGGTCACCTCGCCCACGGTGGCCCGGGTTCGCACGGTGTCGATGAGGTGCGGCATGAGATTGGCGTCGGTCTCCGCGGCCCGACGGAGCGACATCAGCGCTTCGTCGACGGCGGCCTGGCTCCGGTCGGCCCGTACCTGGGCCAGCCGTTTGATCTGGCGCTGCTCGTCGTCGTTGGTGATCTTCAGCAAGTCGATCTCGTCGTCTTCGCTGCCCTCAGTAAAGGCACTGGCACCCACCACGACCCGGCGGCCGGCGTTCACCTTCTTCTCGAACTCATATGCCGCATCGGCGATCCCGGACTGGTACCAGCCCTCGTCGATCAGGCGGAATGCACCCTCGAGCATGGAGCCGTCACCGGCCGCGTCAATGTGAGCGAACATCTCCTCAGCCTCGGCTTCGAGCTTGTCGGTCAGCTCCTCGATGAACCAGCTGCCCCCGAGCGGATCGATGACATTGGCAGCACCGGTCTCGTGGGCGATGATCTGCTGCGTCCGCAGCGCGATGCGGGCGGCCTTGTCCGTCGGCAGCGCCAGCGCCTCGTCCATCGAGTTGGTGTGCAAGCTCTGGGTGCCTCCGAGCACTCCGGCGAGCGCTTCGATGGCAGTGCGAGCGATGTTGATCTCCGGCTGCTGCGCGGTGAGCGAGACCCCGGCTGTCTGGGTGTGAAAGCGCAGCATCATCGACCGCTCGCTCTGAGCGCCATAGCGGTCGCGGATCCATCTTGCCCAGATGCGGCGGGCGGCCCGGTATTTGGCGATCTCTTCGAAGAAGTCGATGTGGGCGTTGAAAAAGAAGCTCAGGCGGGGCGCAAACTCGTCAGTGGACAGTCCCCGCTGGGCAGCAGCCTCGACATATGCGAATCCGTTGGCCAGGGTGAACGCGAGCTCCTGTGCCGCCGTCGAGCCCGCCTCGCGGATGTGGTAGCCGCTGATCGACACCGAATTCCACCGG
The DNA here is from genome assembly GCA_009843525.1 of Acidimicrobiales bacterium. Taxonomy (GTDB): domain Bacteria; phylum Actinomycetota; class Acidimicrobiia; order Acidimicrobiales; family Poriferisodalaceae; genus Poriferisodalis; species Poriferisodalis multihospitum. The sequence goes on from VYDH01000014.1 coordinate 30,324, forward strand.
GGCATCTCCTCAGTGGCGAATTCGATGGTGTCGGCGACGATGCGCATCGAGGGCCGCGGCGGGTACACCCATTCCTTCTGAGCTTGATACTCCTTGAGAATGTCGTTCTGCAGCGTGCCGCCGAGCTTGCTGCGATGCGCGCCGTGCTCTTCGGCGTTTGCGACGAACATCGCCCAGATCGTGGCGGCCGGTGCGTTGATGGTCATCGACGTGGTGGTCGCCTCGAGGTCGATGCCGTCATACAGCGTCGCCATGTCCTCGATCGAATCGACGGCGACGCCGCAGCGGCCCACCTCGCCCAGCGACATGACATCGTCGGAGTCGAGACCCATGAGCGTGGGCATGTCGAACGCAGTCGACAACCCGCCACCGCCTGCTTCGAGGATCTCGTGGAAGCGCTTGTTGGTGTCTTCGGGCGTTCCGAAGCCTGCGAACATGCGCATCGTCCACAGGCGGCCGCGATAGCCGCTGGCATGCACGCCGCGCGTGTAGGGATACTGGCCCGGCCAGCCGACATCAGCGCCGGGTTCGCCGTCGTCGGGCGCATACAGCGGCTCCAGCTCAAGGCCGCTCATCGTCTCGAAGTCGGCGTCGCGCGCCGGGGTGGCCTCGAACTCTGCTTGCCAGCGCTCGCGTGTCACCGGTGGCCTCCTGAGATCCGCAGCCTCTTCACTGCCCAGATGCGTTCGCATCAACGTCACCTGCGACGCTTGAAGTGTATGCAGGAGCCCGCGGGCCGGCCCAGCCTCTGGGCTCAGAGAGCGAGCGGGTCGACCGGTCCGCGGCCGCTGCCGAGACGGCGATCTGCGCCCGCCGAGATGGCGCGTGCCGTCAGGTCGTGGGCACGATCAATCGCTGAGTCCACGTCCGTGCCTGCGGCGAGCTCGGCGCAGATGGCTGCCGAGAAGACATCGCCCGACCCCCTGACGTTGCGGGTGTCGATGCGCGGCGCCGACAGCAGCCGGACGCTGCCGTCCCGGACGACGACATCGGTAATGGTCTCACCGATCCGGAGCCGGCCACCGGTGACGACCACGGCCTCGGGGCCCGTAGCTGCGAGCTCGTGAGCCGCTTCGATCCACGCCTCGATCTCGTCGCCGAGGTCTCTGCCCACCAGTCGACCCGCCTCAAGATGGTTGGGTGTCACGACTCGGGCGTTCGGCAGCAGGCGCGTCGCGACCGATCGCTCTGCCTCGGCGCTGAGCAGGGGCTCGCCGGCCCCGTCGACCAGCACCGGGTCCACCACCAACTGGGGAAGCCGGCGGGCAGCAATAGATGCCACCGCCGCGACGGTCTCCGCCGTGAGCAGCAGGCCTGTCTTGGACGCCGCAATAGGCATGTCGTCGAGCACTGCGTGAACCTGGGCGGTCACCAGCTCGGCGGCCACAGGCTGTGCGTGCCGGAATTCGGCCGTGTTCTGTGCCGAAACCAGCGTCAGCGCAAAGGCCCCGTGCACGCCGCATGCCGCGAACGCCCGCAGGTCGGCCGCGAGACCGGCGCCGCCAGACGAATCTGCCCCCGCGATGGTCAGCGCCGCGGGCCACCAAGCGTGCTGCGCGGGTGGGCGGGGGTTCTCGCTCGCAATCCCACCGGCCATGTCCCCAGTACAACAGTTGGGCTCGCCGCGCAGCGGTCACCCTGGTTAGCGTCGGCGGGCGATGGCCGGATCTGCGTCGAGAGCGGAGCACTCGGGACAGGGCGCCTCCTGCAGTGGCCGCATTTCCCCCGACGGGACAGTGGGGATCATCGCCAACCCGGTTTCGGGACGCGACGTTCGCCGGGTGGCGGCGCGGGGAGCAGTGTCCACTACTGAGGACAAGCGCAACCGGATTGCCCGGGCAGTCATTGGCGCCGTCACCGCAGGAGCCACACGGATCGTGGCCATGGCAGAACCGTTCGGCATCGCCACCGGGGCGCTCACCGACCTGCGCATCGACGCCGAGATTGAGATCGTCGACGTGGGGGCGACCGTCTCGCCCACCGACACGATCCGGGCAGTCGAGGCGATGCGAGCCCGTGATGTCAGCGTGCTGGTGACGCTGGGCGGTGACGGCACCAACCGCACGATCGCTGGGGTCTGGCCCGATGCGACGCTCGTACCGATGTCCACGGGCACGAACAATGTGTTCCCCAGCCTCACCGAGCCCACCGTCGCTGGTGCCGCCGCGGGATTGCTGGCGAGCGGCGTGGTCGACCCTGAAGCGTGTGCGCCCCGGTCGAAGCTGATCACTGTCACATCGGGCAAGGGCACATCGGGCAAGGGCACATCGGGCAAGGGCACATCGGGCAAGGGCACATCGGGCAAGGGCACATCGCAGGAGGGGGAGCTGGCGCGAGGTTGGACCGAGATTGCACTGATCGATGCGGTCACGCTGGCCAATGACTTCGTCGGCAATCGCATGCCCGCGGACGGGGTTCGCATGCGGCAGGTGCTCGTGTCGCGCGCCCATCCGGCCAGCATCGGGCTGAGTTCGCTCGCGGGCCTGCTGCGACCCTGCTCGTTCGACGACGATGCGGGCGTGCTGGTGGAGTGCGGCCCGGGCGGACGCCCGATGCGCGTGGCGCTCGCACCCGGGCTGTACCGCACGGTGCCGGTGATCGATCACCGCGGCGTTGATCTGGGAGAGACCATCGAACTCCGGGGACCGACGGTGCTGTCGCTCGACGGCGACCGGGAGCGCACGATCGGTCCCGATGAAGCCGCAATTGCCGATGTGCGGCGCAGCGGACCCCGGGTGGTGGACGTGGATCGGGCACTGGAATTGGGCGCTGCCGCCGGAGTGTTCGAGACCTCTCGGGCGCCGACCGGCGACCGTCCGCTCAACGCAGTCGCCAAGGTTCACTACCACCACGCCGACGGCACCCCGATCCGTGATTGCTGCTAGGCGACTGAACCGCCAGTCAATTCCTGACTAATCCGGTCGGATTTATCGTCTAATGCGGCTATCCTCCGCGGCACGGCCTGCGCCGACTTGCGCAGCGCCGCACTTGCCGCATCGCAAGGAGTACGACCATGGCACTGCGTCTCAATGACACCGCTCCCGATTTCACTGCCGACACCACCGAGGGCGAGATCAGCTTCCACGACTGGATCGGCGACGGCTGGGCGCTGCTCTTCTCCCATCCGAAGGACTTCACTCCGGTGTGCACCACCGAGCTGGGTGCCGTTGCAGCGCTGGCCGGTGACTTCGCCGCTCGCAATTGCAAGATCATCGGCATCAGCGTGGACGGGGTGAGCGACCACGTGGCCTGGAAGGCCGACATCGCCTCTGCTACCGGCCACGAGGCCAACTACCCGCTCATCGGCGACCCGGAGCTGGCAGTGGTGAAGCTCTACGACATGCTTCCCGCCGACGCAGGCGACACATCGCAGGGACGCACCGCGGCCGATAACGCCACGGCTCGCACCGTGTTCATCATCGGCCCGGACAAGAAGATCAAGGCGTCGCTCACCTACCCGATGACCACCGGACGCAACTTCGCCGAGATCCTGCGCCTGCTCGACTCGTGCCAGCTCACCGCCGCCGAGCAGGTCGCCACGCCGGCCAACTGGCAGCAGGGCGAGAACGTCATCATCGTGCCCGCGGTCTCGAACGAGGCCGCAGCCGAGAAGTACCCAGACGGCTGGGAATCACCGCTTCCGTACCTGCGCCTCGTGCCGCAGCCGGGCAAGTAGTCACGAATAGCGACACGAGGCTGCGGCACCTTCCGCAGCACAGGCCGCAGCCGGGCACCTAATCGACGCTGGATTCGGCGACGACTTCGGCCTCGAAGGCCGGGGCGCCGTCAAGCCGGCGCATCGATTCGGGCAGCTCGGCGCGGACGCGCTGGTGGAACACCCGATCCTGGGCAAGCGTGTAGGGATAGGCGTTGTGGCCTGATCGCAGCAGCGGAACGTGCAGCGGCCGGCTGTTGGTGGGCCCGGGGCGATCCTGCTCGACGAGAGTTTCCGAATTGGCCTCGCCATCGCGCACCACCCTGTAGGGCCGCACCACGCCGCCACGGGTGGCCTTGCCCTCTGATTCCTTGTAGACGGGAACCACCGGCTCGAACGTGCCGGAGTGCCGGGCGATGGCAACTGCTTTGTACACCATGCCAGCAGTCGCATGGCCCGAGCCCACCACGAGTTGGGTGCCCACGCCGTAGCCATCCACCGGCAGGTCCGCGAGGCCGGCGATGCGGTACTCGTCGAGATCGCCCGACACGACGATGCGGGTCGACTCAGCGCCAGCGTCATCCAGCCACTGTCGAACCCGGGGCACCTCGACCGTGAGATCTCCCGAGTCGATGCGCACGGCGCCCGGCACCCCGCCGAGACGCTTCGCCGCGGCGAGACCCCGTTCGAGCCCTGTTCTCAGGTCGAAAGTGTCGATCAGCAGCGTGGTCTCGAGGCCGTGCGCACGCATCTGTGCCTCGAAGGCGGCTTCCTCGTCGTGGTGCGCCAGCGTGAAGGCGTGGGCAGCGGTACCGGCCGTCGGGATGCCGTATTGCTCGCCGGCCAGCAGGTTGGACGTCGCATCGAAACCCACTAGCCAGGCGGCGCGCGCAGCGGCGACGGCTGCGAGCTCGTGGGTGCGACGGCCGCCCATCTCGATGAGGTGGCGGCCCTCGGCGACATCGTGCATCCGCGCAGCCGCAGACGCCACGGCACAATCGTGGTTGAGCACCGAGAGCACCAGCGTCTCCACGAGCAGCGCTGTGCCGACCGAGGCATCGACCCGCAACACGGGGCTGCCGGGCACGTAGAAATCGCCCTCGCGGTAGCTCCAGGCATCGCCGTCGAATCGGAATGTCGCCAGATGATCGAGCAGACCGTCGCTGAAGCGGCCGAGCCCTGCCAGGTAGGCCAGATCGTCGGCCTCGAAGCGGTAGTCAGCCAGCAGCCCGGCCAGCCGGCCTGGACCTGCCACCACGCCGTAGCCACGTCCCGGCGGCAATCGCCGGGCGAACACCTCGAAGCAGGAGCGGCGTGATGCAACCCCCGACTGGAGGGCCGCGTCGAGCATGGTCAGCTCGTACAGGTCGGTCATCATCGCCGTGCCCATGCCGAGAGTCTGCCCGCTCACGTTCTGGCTGCGCTCTGCAGCCGCTTCGTAGCCACCGTCGCGGGCCCGAACCGGAGGCTGTTCGCCAGTAGCGTCGCGGCGGTGGTCGCTGTCGGGCTATCGCGCCTTGTGGCTGCTTCGCACCTGAGCTACATCGTGTTCCTGCTCATCGGCGGCTTCATGGCAAAGCGCTGGCCGAAGCTCATGAAGTGGCACCTCGGCGCCATCGGTGCTGCCGCCGTGGTGAACATCACCGGCTCGGACTGTCCCCTGACGGTGTGGGAGAAGTGGTTCCTGCGCCAAGCCGGTCGGGAGCCGTATGAAACCGGCTTCATCTCGAACTACCTAGTGGAACCGGTGTACCCGCCGGGCATCACCGGCCGGGTCAACTTCGTGATCTTGGTCATCCTGACGGTGCCGATCACGGTCAGCTACTGGCGCATGCGCAAGACCGGCTCGTCTGCCGCATCCCACTCGGCACTGCGCCGACGGGGCAGCTCCTAGACTCACGCCTGGTTGTCGTGAGCGAAGCCGGTGAGATCCCGGCACTGTCCCGCAACGGTGATGCCCCTCCGGGGGACGAGTCCGGTCGCCTCCCGGCCGCCATCACGCGAACCGATTCCTCGAGGTAAGGAGCGGCTCGTGCGGTGGGTGCTCCCGCTGCTCGGCCCTGAACTCGAGCAGAAGGGAGAACACCATGAACCGCATTGCCACCGAGCGAGCCCCTCTGTCGTCGCGACTGCTGTGGGCCTTGACAGCACTGCTCCTGCTGGCGTCAGCCTGCAGCAGCGACGACACCGCCAGCGGCCCGACGGCTGCGCCGGCCACGGACGCCACACCGTCTAGCGAAGCACCTGCTGCAACACAGGCGCCGACGACCACGACCGAATCGGCTGCCGCCGAGACTGCGGACGCGCCGGATGAGATGCCAGCGTCGGTCGACGAGACCGAAGACAGCGAGCCCGAGCCCGCAGGGCCCGAGTACCAGTACCAGCGGATCGTGTCGATCTCGCCGACCGGAACCGAGATCCTGTTCGCGATCGGTGCCGGCGATCGCGTGGTGGCCGTGGACGAGTTCTCGTATTACCCGCCCGAGGCCCCAGTCACCGACCTGAGCGGCTGGCAGCCGAACGTCGAAGCCATTGCGTCATACGACCCCGATCTCGTCGTGATGGGCAGCGATGGCGACATTCAGGCCAACCTCGAATCGCTGGGCATCGCGGTGCTTCCCATCGACGCTCCTGCGACCTTCGACGAGGTCTATGTGCAGATCGCGCAGTTCGGCGACGCTACCGAACAGGCCGACGAAGCCGTTGCCCTGATTTCGGAGATGCGCAGCGAGATCGCCGCCCTCATCGACGCCGCTCCCGACGCCTCCGGGCTCAGCTACTACCACGAGCTCACCGACGGCCTGTACTCGGTAACCAGCAGCACCTTCATCGGACAGGTGTACTCGCTGTTCGGACTGCACAACATTGCCGATCCTGCAGACTCCGACGGCAGCTCCTACGGCTATCCGCAGCTCAGCGACGAGTACATCGTTGACGCCGACCCAGACTTGATCTTCCTGGCGGACACGCTGTGCTGCGGCCAGAACGCCGAGACGATCGCTGCCCGCCCAGGCTGGGACCTGCTGAGCGCAGTGCAGAACGGCCGGGTCGTCGAGCTCAATGACGACATCGTGTCGCGCTGGGGACCACGCCTCGTGGAGTTCATCGCGGCGATCTCGGATGCCGTCGTCTCGATCGGCGCAGCGAGCTGATCGGTGCCCACTGAGCTGGGGGTATCGCGACTGCGGGCCCCGGCGCTCGTCGCCGGCATCCTTGCCGTCATCATTGCGGTCGTCGCAGGGCTGACCATTGGCCCGGCCGGCATCGCAGCTCCACGGGTACTCATGGAGCTCGCCAATCTGCTGCCTGGCATCGCAGTCGAGTCGGGACTCAGCGATGCGCACAAGGCGATCGTCACCGACATCCGGCTGCCGCGGGTTGTGCTGGGACTGCTGGTGGGCGCCACGCTCGCCATGAGCGGTGCCACCTATCAGGCGGCATTCCGAAACCCCCTCGCCGATCCATACCTGCTCGGCATTGCCGCCGGTGCCGGGCTGGGAGCGACCATCGCCATCGTCAACGACATCGGGGACGGTGCCGGCGTGTTCGACCTCGTTCCGCTCGCTGCGTTCGGCGGCGCACTCGGCGCGGTCACCGTTGCCTACCTCGCGGGGCACATCGGCGGCCGTTCGACAGCTTCGCTGATCCTGGCAGGGATCGCCGTGGCGAGCTTTCTGGCGGCCTGCCAGACATATCTGCTGCAGGCGAATGCAGATGCATTCCGCCAGATCCTCGCGTGGCTTCTCGGTCGGATCGCCACCTCGGGCTGGTCCGAGCCGGCGCTGCTGCTGCCGTATTTCGTGGTGACGACCGCCGTGGTGCTGCGCTACCGGCGAGCGCTCGACGTGCTTGCCGTCGGCGACGAAGAGGCGGCCGCGCTCGGCCTCGAGCCCCGCCGGATCCGGCTGATCGTCCTGATTGCCGCGTCGCTCGGCGCGGCCGCCGCGGTGTCGGTGAGCGGGCTGATCAGCTTTGTCGGCATCATCGTGCCGCACGCGATCCGGCTGATCTTCGGCAGCAGCAACCGCGTTCTGCTGCCGCTCTCGGTGCTGTTCGGCGGGGCGTTCCTGGTGCTTGCCGACCTGACCGCACGCACGGTGCTGTCTCCCGCCGAGCTGCCGATCGGCGTGGTCACGGCATTCCTCGGAGCGCCCTTCTTCGTGTTCGTGCTGCGCACAAGCCGCCGGGAGATCTGGTGACCGCCGCCGTCGACCTGCAGTCGCTCGATGTCCGGCTCAACGGGACCCACGTCCTAGGGGGCGTCAATCTGGCTGTGTCTCACGGCCAGTGGGTCAACATCATCGGCCCGAACGGCGCCGGCAAGACCACCCTGCTGCGCGCCGTGCTGGGCCTCGTGGCCTACGACGGCGACATCAGCATCGAAGGACTCACGAAGCTGCGACGCGCCGAGCGCGCCCGCAAGGTCGCCTACGTGCCGCAGACGCCGGTCATCCCTCGCGGCATGCTCGTCGCCGACTACGTGCTGCTGGGTCGCACGCCCCACCGCAGCATCTTCGCCGGCGAGACGTCGGCAGACCGCGAGATCGCTGCGGACGTGCTCGAGCGTCTCGACCTCGTCGGATTCGGCGACCGTGCTGTGCAGTCGCTGTCGGGGGGTGAACGCCAGCGCACAGTGCTCGCAAGAGCTCTGGTGCAGCAAGCCGACATCCTGCTGCTCGACGAACCGACAACCGCACTCGACCTCGGGCACCAGCAAGACGTGCTCGACTTGGTCGACGCGCTGCGCCGCGAGCGTGGTTTGACGGTCATCGCCACGCTGCACGATCTGACCCTCGCTGCCCGCTATGGCGACCAGGTGGCCATCCTGGCGGGGGGCGTCATTGCGCAACGAGGTACGCCCGACGAGGTGCTCACCGTTGCCAACATCGCAGAGCACTTCGATGCCCAAGTCCGGGTGATCGACGATCCCGAGGGCCCGGTGATCGTTCCCACAGCAACGACAACATCAGACGCCACCAAGGCGGCGCCGGCGAACGGCGGCACCGCGCAGAATGGAGACCACTCATGAATGCATCACAGCCTGACGGCTCGACGCCCACCGACGCGCCGCCCACCGATGACCCTCGCCCCGACGGGCTGCGCACGGCGCGCAGCCTGGTGGTGGTGAACACCGGCGATGGCAAAGGAAAATCGTCGGCGGCATTCGGCATGGCGATGCGAGCACGAGCGCGGGAATGGCCGGTTGCGGTGGTGCAGTTCCTGAAGTCCGACAACTGGGTGACCGGCGAGCAGATGATGGCCGAGCCGCTAGGCATCGACTTCTGGTCGCTCGGCGAGGGCTTCACCTGGGACAGCGAGGACCTCACACGCGATGAAGCCGAGGCCCGCGAGGCGTGGCGGCACGGCAAGGAGCTGGTGCAGGCGGGCGACCACCGACTGGTGATCTTCGACGAGATCACCTACCCGCTCAACTGGGGCTGGATCGATGCCGCCGACGTGGAGGAGACCTTCCGCAATCGGCCCGAGCGCGTCTCGCTCGTGCTGACTGGCCGCGACGCTCCCGGGTGGATGATCGAGCTCGCCGACACGGTGACCGAGATGGTCAAGACCAAGCACGCCTACGACGACGGCATCCGGGCCAAGAAGGGCATCGACTACTAAGGCTGCGTGCTGGCCCGTGGACGCTCAGGCTCCGAGGCCGACGATCTCGAAGAGTGTGCCGAGGTCGAGATGTTCTTCGAGGGCGTCGGCGACGCGATCGAACTGCTGATCTCGGCGTTCGGCGAATGAGCCGCGTGCCGGCACAAAATCGCATCCCCGAATCTTGGCGACGTGCGCGAGAAACGCATGGCGGAACGCGTCTGAGTCGAACACGCCGTGCAGCGAGGTGCCCATGATCGGTCCGTCGCAGAATCCGTCCGGCTCGCCATCGAGCCAGAGCCACGGTTCTGCGGCCCCCGCCAGGCACGGTCGTACCCGGCCGTGGTGGATCTGGTAGCCCTCGACATCGACCCCGAGTGCCTCGCCGTGCCGCTGGGCGAGCACCTTGTCATGCTCGAACACGGTCTCGACGGCGAGCAGGTCGAGCGCTGCCACGACACCCGCCGCCGACTCGACCTCGTCGGCAATGCTGCTGCCCATCATCTGGTATCCGCCGCAGATCCCGAGCACGACGGCGCCGTGTTCACTGGCGACTTCCTGCACGGCAGCGGCGATGCCCCGCTCGCGCATCCACGCCAGATCGGCCACCGTGGACTTGGAGCCTCCCAGCAGGATGAGGTCTGGCCGGCCCAGCTCGCGTGCTGAGCGCACCAAGCGCAATGCCACGTCGGGCTCGCTCGTCAGGGGATCGAAGTCGGTGAAGTTCGACAGGCGCGGAAAGGCGACGACAGCAATATCCAACTGCGCTGTGTCGTGCGGCCGCCAGTTCTCTGCCAGCGCGACCGAGTCCTCGGCAGGCAGACGCAGGTCGTCGAGCATCGGGATCACGCCCAGCGTCGGCACACCGCAGTGCCGTTCGAGCTCGTCGAGCCCATCTCCGAGCAGCGCCGGATCGCCGCGGAACTTGTTGATGACGAAACCCCGCACCAAGTCGCGCTGTGCCGGCGGGAGCAAGGCGACAGTGCCGGCGAGCGCAGCAAAGACGCCCCCGAGATCGATGTCGCCCACCAGCACGGCACTGATGCCCGCCCGCTCGGCAACCCGCAGGTTGACGATGTCATCGGCGGCCAGGTTGATCTCAGCCGGGCTGCCAGCCCCTTCCGCGATCACCACGTCGAAGGTGCCCCGCAGGCGCTGCAAGGAAGCCAGTACCAACTCGAAGAGCTCCGGTTTGTACTCGTGGTACGCCGCTGCGCTCATCGCGCCGATCGGTCGTCCTGCCACGATCACCTGCGCGTCGCGATCACTGGTCGGCTTGAGCAGCACCGGGTTCATGTCGACAGTTGCCGGGACGCCGGCCGCCCGCGCCTGAGCGAACTGTGCTCGGCCGATCTCGTGGCCGGACGAGGTGACCGCCGAGTTCAGCGCCATGTTCTGTGCCTTGAACGGTGCGACGCGCAGATCTCGTCGCGCCAGCAGGCGGCACAAACCGGCGACGACGGTCGTCTTGCCCGCGTTCGAGGAAGTCCCGCACACCATCAAACCAGGCGCCAGAGCGTCAGGGGTGTGGCCGGCCACCGCGGCAGCGTACAAACGCCCCGCACCGGTCTCGGGCGAGTGCACAGTCGACCACGGTTTCAGGTCACAGCTCTGCACTAGTGGCGGAGCCTTCGGCTCCCGCGGAGCGACTGACTGCCCACCGGTACGATTCGCGCCCGTGGACGCAGCACTCCAGCGGCTGTCGCAGGCTCTCTCAGTACCGCGGGACCCCGACTCGGCAACCCGGGCTCTGGGTTGTCTGAGCGACGGTTCCGACTCTTGAGCATCCGGGTCCAGCCTTCCCGAGTCGCCGCCGCCGCAGGTCATCGCGGCGTGCTCGTATGGAAGTGGTCGGCATCCGTGATTGCTGTGTCGTCGGCACCAGTGGGCGGCGGAATTGGCCCGGTGGACTGGGCGCTCAACATCGGTGTGGGTTCGGACTACAGCCGCACGGACTTGAGCGGGCACGCCGCCGAGATCACGGCGGATCTGGGCCTGAGCGGTTCAGGGGCCGCGATGTTCACCGCGGTCGACCTGGACCGGCTGGTCGGCGCAGACGGCAACGGCGTGTCCGTCGACGCCACGGTGGGGATCAGCCATCCGACGTGGGCTGTCGACCCCGCTGAGGTGGCAACTGCTCAAAGCAGCCCGGGCACAATCAATCTGGTTGTTCAAGTGCCTGTGGCGTTGGACCCTGGGGCTGCGGTCAACGCAGTGATGACCGCCACCGAGGCCAAGGCGCAGGCTCTGGCGGACCGAGGCGTGCCGGGAACGGGAACAGCCACCGACGCCGTGATCGTGGTATGGCCCGAAGAGGGCGCTGCCGAGCGGCTCGCCGGACCCCGCTCGCAGTGGGGCTCGCGGATCGGCCGGGCGGTGTACCAAGCAGTTTGGGCCGGGTCCCGGGCATGGAGCATGTCGCCGCCGGTGACCGGCTCGACTCCAGGGGTCGTGCCCTGAGCAGGCTGGGCCCGCGCTGTCTGGCGGTCGCGGCGGGGTTGGTGCTGGACCGCCTTCTCGGCGAGCCATCCGCAAGTGTCCATCCAGTGGCGGCCTTCGGCCGCACGATGGAACGCATCGAGCAAACACTGTGGGCCGACCGCCGATCGAACGGTGCGATCTATACAGCGGCGGGCGTAGCTCTGGGCGCGGCGGCGGGTTCGGCAGCCGGGTCGACGGCGGTCGCCGTGTGGGTGGCGGCCGCGGGTCGGGAGCTGCGTCGAGTGGCTTCCCACGTCGGTGAGTTGATCGCGGCGGGAAACTTGGCCACAGCGCGTGCGGAGCTGCCTGCGCTGGTAGGCCGTGACCCGTCTGGGTTGGATACGTCGCAGATCGCGGCCGCGGTGATCGAGTCGGTAGCCGAAAACAGCGTCGACGCTGTGATTGCTCCAGCATTCTGGGCCGTCGTGGCCGGTGCGCCCGGCGCGGCTGCCTACCGGGCCGTCAACACGATGGACGCGATGGTCGGAAGGCGCAATGAGAGGTACGCGAATTTCGGCTGGGCCGCGGCCCGCCTCGATGACGTAGCCAACTACGTTCCTGCCCGGATCTTTGCCGGACTCTTGGCCGCGCTGCACTTCGAACGGGCGCACCAACTCATGGTCACCGTGCGCCGCGACGCACCGGCACATCCGTCCCCCAACGCGGGGGTGGCCGAAGCGGCGATGGCCGCGGCAATCGGCTGCCAGCTCGGAGGACCTCTGCGGTACGGAGCTGTCGAGGAAAATCGTCCTGTGTTGGGTGGCGGCCCCCGGCCTGATCCGCAGGACGTGCCAGCTGCAGTCGGCATAGCCGACCGGGTCGAGTGTCTCAGCATCGCGCTGCTGTGCTTCGTCGGACTGTCCAGCATCCTTTCGGAGCGCCGCCGAAGAACCGCGTGAGCCAGTCGGGCGCGGGCCGCTCTGCCCGGGGCTCTGTCTCTTAGCCTCTGACGCCATGCAACGGCACGGCGACGCTTCGTGAGCGGCTTGAAAGTCTCCGAGCGGGCGGACATCGCGCCCTTCTTTGTGATGGAGATGATGCGGGCTGCCGCCGACAGGGAGGCGGCCGGCGGCGATGTGGTGCACATGGAGGTCGGCCAGCCATCCACGCCCGCGCCGGCCGGGGCGCGCGCTGCTGCCAAGGCCGCAATCGACAACGACGTGCTGGGTTACACGTCGGCCGTGGGCATCGAACCGTTGCGCACGAGGCTGGTCCAGCACTACGCCGACTGGTACGGCCACGACACCGATGCCGACCGCATCATCGTCACTCAGGGTGCCAGCGGGGCATTCACACTCGCATTCCTGGCGTGCTTCGAAGCCGGCGACCGGGTGGCGGTGACTGCACCCGGCTATCCCTGCTACCGCAACACGCTCGAAGCGCTGGACATCGAAGTCGTCGAGATCGCCGTCACACCCGAGTCCGGGTTCCGGCTGACCGCTGACATGGTCGAGAGCGCCGGCGCGTTCGACGGGTTGGTCGTCGCCAGCCCCGCCAACCCCACCGGCACGATGCTCGTGGCTGACGAGCTGGGGCGACTCGCTCGCCGGTGCCACGGCGCCGGCGTGCGGCTGATCTCCGATGAGATCTACCACGGCATCTCCTACGGCACCCCTGCGGCAACGGCCGCCGCATCGAGCCCCAGTGCCGTCGTGGTGAACAGCTTCTCCAAGTACTTCTCGATGACCGGTTGGCGCCTGGGCTGGCTGCTGCTGCCGCCCGATCTGGTCTCACCGGTCGAACGCCTCGCCCAGAACGCCACCATTGCTGCCGCCACCGTGAGCCAGCACGCCGCGCTCGGCGGGTTCGACAGCATCGACGAGCTCGAGGCCAACGTGGCCCGCTACCGGACGAACCGCCAGATCCTGCTCGACGGCCTGCCCGCTGCAGGGATCGACCGCATCGCCCCGCCCGATGGGGCGTTCTACATCTACGCCAATGTCGATCACCTCACCGACGACAGCGCCGATCTGGCCGCGACCTGGCTCGCGGAACTCGGCATCGCCACCACGCCGGGCATCGACTTCGACCCTGCTGAAGGTCATCGCTACATCCGGTTCTCGTTCGCGGGCAGCAACGACGACATGATCCAGACCGTCGAACGCCTCACCGCCTGGGCCAAGCAGCAGCAGTGAGCCCTCCGGCGCTACGGGAGTCCCACCGCTAGCGTCGCTGCTCATGGAATCGGCAGAACTCGAAACGCTCTTCATCGATGCGGCAGACAACGGCGTGGTGACCATCACGATGAACCGGCCCAAGCGCCTCAACGCGGCGAGCCCGCAGATGTTCACCGAGCTGCGCGAGACATGGAACGAGATCGGCGGTGATCCCACAGTGCGCTGCGTGGTGATGACCGGCGCCGGCGACGCCTTCTGCAGCGGCGCCGACCTGGCCGCCGACGGCGGAGACGGCCCGCGCAGGCATGCGCTGCAGGGACTCAACGTGATCCACCAGACCGTGTCGGCGCTCTACTCGATCATGGTGCCGGTCATCGCCAAGGTGAACGGCGTGGCCGCGGGCGCGGGCATGAACCTCGCCTTGGCGTGCGACCTGATCGTGGCCTCCGACCAAGCCCGCTTCAGCGAGATCTTCGCCCGGCGCGGCCTGTCGATGGACTTCGGCGGCACGTGGATCCTCCCCCGGCTCATCGGTCTGCACCGCGCCAAGGAACTGGCGTTCTTCGCGGACGTGATCGATGCCAAGCAGGCCGAGGACTTCGGCATCGTCAACAAGGTGGTGCCCCATGGCGAGCTCGACGCCTTCGTCGACGACTGGGCCGGCCGCCTCGCGGCCGGGCCGCCCATCGCCGTCGCCATGACCAAGCGCCTGCTCACCCTCAACGCCTCAGCCGACTTCGCCGCGGCGCTGGAAGCCGAAGGCATGGCTCAGTCGCTCAACTTCACCACCGAGGACACCAAAGAGGCCGTCAAGGCATTCCTCGAGAAGCGCCCGCCCACGTTCACCGGCCGCTGACCAGGGCCGATCCCGATCTGATCAGCGAGGATCATGCGAGGGAGGCTCGGGCCTCTGACCAGGACTTGCCGGACTCCACGTCGACGTCGTGAGGCAGGCCCAGCACCCGCTCAGCGATGATGTTGCGCTGCACCTCCGAGGTGCCGCCGCCGATGGTCAGGGCCGGGCTGAACAGGTAGCCGCCGTGCCAGCCGTTCCAGCCCTCCACCACCGCTTGCGTCTTGGGGAACTGCGGCGACGTGCCCAGCGGACCGGTGTCGGCCAGCAGCCCGTGAGCACCTGAGAGATCTTTGGCCAGCGTCATCACGTGCTGGCCGTGATCGTCGGCGAGCGCCTTGCGCACGCTGGCCTCGGGCCCGGGCTGGCGACCCTGCAGGCGAGCACTCAGCGTTCGCAGCCGGATGAGGCGCAGCACCTCGCCTTCGATGTGCAGGCGTGCTGCCCGATCGCGCATCACCGGATCGCTCAACCCACCGGCAGAACGGATGACATCCAGCAAATCTGCCGCGCTGGGGCCGCTGCCCCACAGCGCCCCCTCGCCCGAGAGCGACACCCGCTCGTTGCCGAGCGTGACCTTGGCCAGCCGCCACCCATCGTTCTCGTCGCCGATCCGATTCTCCACCGGCAGTTCCATGTCGGTGAAGAACGTCTGGTTGAACGAGTACGCCGTGGTCATGTCGATGATGGGGCGAAGTTCGAGGCCGGGCGTGTCCATCGGGCAGATGAAGTACGACACGCCCCGATGCTTGGGCACGTCGGGATCGGTGCGGGCGATGAGGATGCCGAACTTGCTGCGGTGCGCACCGGAGGACCAGATCTTCGAACCGTTCACGATGTAGCGGTCGCCGTCGCGCACGGCGCGGGTGGCCAGGTTCGCCAGGTCTGAGCCGCTGTCGGGCTCGGAGAAGAGCTGGCACCAGACCTCCTCACCGGTGAGGATCGGCCACAGGTAGCGGTCCATCTGAGCCTGATCACCGCCGTAGATGATCGTCGGCCCTGCCCAGCCCAGCCCGATGCCGCCAGCCAGGCGCTTCACGCCGGCCGAGGCCAGCTCCTCGTCGATCAGCAGCTGGGTGATCGGGTCGGCTTCGAGGCCGTAGGGCTTGGGCCAGTGCGGTGCCACGTATCCGGCGTGTGCCAGCGCCTCCTGGCTCGGATTGCCGTCGTGATCGTCGAGCCAGTCGCGCACGGCGACGCGGCGAGGATCGTCATCGTCCGGCCAGTCGAAATCCATGTGCGGACCCTAGTGGTATGCCCTCAGACGCGAACAGGCCCCCGCTCGACTGAGCAGGGGCCTGCTGCTACCCGAAGATCGTGTTCGCGCCTCCGCCGGTCGGCGGGGCCGCGGCCGCGTGAGGACCAGCACGCGGATCTTGTGGGGTTCGGTGGTCCGGGTTGGAGTCGCCACCTGATGGAGACGTCCCCTTCTCGGAAGCGGGTCGCCTCAGCGCCCGGCCACCTCCAGAGTCCTGTTGCGTTTCGGCATTGCTTGGACCACCCCCTTTCTCTGGTGCAACTAGATTGCCACACTCAGCACCAGATCAGGAAGCGAATTCCGATCTGATCGCTCGCGCTACAGCAGCAGCCCCGAGCGTCGCCACCAAGTCAGGCTGGGTGTCCACCTCGCCCGTCGCAAGCAGGAACAACGCGTCGCCGTCGAAATTCGTGTGCGGGGGCTCGATGGCCCGGGCAATTCCCGTGTGCGCCAGGTCGACCGCACGGCACGCCTCGGGCTTGGTCAGGCGAGCGTTGGTCACCAAGCAGCCGATTGTCGTATTGCCGCGCTCGGGCGATTCCGGCTTTGCCGTGCCGCGGCCAGTGAATCCGGGAATCGCCTCGACCGGGTCATACGGGTAGCGCTCAGCCCCGGGCGGCGCCGTACAGCCGGCCAGCACGGTCCCATCGGCGTCGATGACGTCACCCAAGGCATTGACCGCCACGAGCGCGCCGACGACCAGGTCGCCCGAGCGCTCCACCGCAGTGCCCAGTGCGCCCGGGACGGAGAAGTCCCGACCGGCGACCTTGCCGATCGTGCAGCCCCGCCCCACGCCGACCCGCCCGGTGGCGGGCTCGTCAGCGCTGGCAGCCTCGCAGGCAGCCCAGCCGGCCTCGGCGGTCGGTCGTGGACTGTCGGGCCCCGCGATGTCGTACACCACGGCGGCAGCCACCACCGGCACGATGCTGTCGCGGATGTCCAGCCCGCGGCCATGCTCGGCGCACCACCGCACCACGCCGTCGGCTGCTGCGAGCCCGAACACACTGTTGCCGCACAGCACCACGCCGTGACACTCGACGCCGGCGCCGGTCGAGCTGAGCGCAGCCGCTTCACGTGTCCCGGGCGCGCCCCCGCGCACAGCAATGGCACCGAGCGTGCCCTCCGGCGGCAGCACCACGGTCACGCCCGTCTCCGCGACCTCGTCGGTCCACGAGCCCACCAGCACCGACGGCAAACCCAATGCCATGGCCGCGCACCCTACGCGCTGGTCCGCCTTCCGGGTCCTTCCCGGCGATGCGAACGATCTGTCCCATCCTTAGCCAGCTCTCAGCCAGTCCTTAGCCGGCTCTCATTTTCGGTTCCTACGGTTCGGCCCGCCCGACTCGGAGGACCTCCTGCATGCCCAGGCTTTCTTGGACGACACGACTCACTGTGGCGGCACTCATCACGCTCATGGCGGCCGCCTGTGGAGGCGACGACTCCAGCGGCCTCGCCACGCTGCAGGGGGTGACCACCACTGCCCCCGATGAGACCATCACCGCTGCCGGCGCTGAAGAACCCACATCCGAAGTGGGCGTGGCGCGGGACGGCGAGGAGACCGCGACCAGTGGCGCAGTCGGCGACACGGGGACCGACGACACCGCTGCCGACCATTCCACTGGCGACGTGACCAGGGATGGCGAGACAGCGTCGGCTGGCGACGCCGACGATCTCACCGATGAGGAACGCCTGCTCGAATTCGCCCAGTGCATGCGCGACTACGGCGTCGAGTTTCCCGATCCCGTCGTGGAGGCCGACGGCACGATCACCTTCGGACTGCGTCCCGGCAGAGGCACCGGCGGGCAAGACGCCGAGGGTCTCCAGGCCATCGGCCGCGATCCGGATCTGCCGGCAGCTCAAGCCGCGTGCAGCGAGATCATCGACGGCCAGGCTCTCGGTCCCGGCGGGCAGAACTTCGACGAGGTCCAGATCGAGCTCATGGACCGCCTGCTCGAATTCGCCCAGTGCATGCGCGACGAGGGCGTCGATATATCCGACCCCGACCCGACTGTGTTCGGTCCCGGCAGCGGAGGCGGGAGGCCGTTCGGCGGGCTTGATTTCGACGATGCAGACGTGAGTGCCGCATTCGAGGTCTGCGGCGATCGACTGCCCGCTCGTCCGGGCCGTGGAGGCGGACAGTGACCCCTCAGCGCAGGCGCCGGCTGCTCGGCACCGCAGTCGTGGCTGTGGTTGGCGTCGCCGCCGCCGTCGTCATCCTGCTCATATCTGGTGCCGACAACGGCGGCAGCGTCGATCAGGCAGAAGAGACCGAGATCAGCACCGTCACGGTGACCCAACGTGATCTCACTGAGTATCTGGAGATCTCCGGGACCCTCGACTACGAGGGAACGGTGACGCTCACATCTCGCGATAACGGCGTGCTCATGCACCTTGCAGACGAGGGGACGATCCTGCGTCAGGGCGAGCAGATCTACCTTGTCCGCTATGAGCCGTCGGAGGCGGAGACCGCGCGCGTCCTCGCTGGGGTGGCCTCGGCTCGAGATGCGCTGTCGGCCGCTGCCGACAAGCTGGACGCCGCCACCTCTGGGCCTGACGAAGCTGACGCTGCAGCGGCGCGGGCTGCAGTGGCCGAGGCCGTCGAGGCCCGCGACCGGCTGATCGAACCGCCGAGCCCCGCGGAGATCAGCAGCGCTCAAGCTGCGGTAGCTGCTGCATCAGAGGCCTTGGACGCATTGGACAATCCCACAGCCGGCGATCTGGCAGCTGCGGGGGCAGAGATAGCCACGGCCGAAGCCAGGCTGGCCGACCTCAGAGCAGGGCCGTCGGCAGCCGAAGTCAACTCGGCACAAGCGGCAGTGCAAACAGCCAAGCAGGCGCTGGCCGATCTGAGAGCAGGGTCGTCCGAAGCGGAAATCGACACGGCAGAGGCGGCACGGCTGGCCGCTTGGGAGCGACTCCGAGACGAGCTCCAGCGCTCCGACAACAATGTCGACATCGAGTTGGCCCGCGCGGAGCTGCTCACCGCCGAGGAGGCACTCGCCGACCTGCTCGCAGGACCGACCGACGCAGAGATCGACGACGCCGAAGCTCGGGTACTGACTGCCGAGGAGGCACTCGCCGACCTGCTCGCAGGACCGACCGACGCAGAGATCGACGACGCCGAAGCCCAAGTGCTGGCCGCGACAGAACGACTGGACTTGCTCGAGAACCCGACAGAGGCCCAGTACGCGCAGGCGCGCGCCGACCTCGACACCGCCGAGGAGGCGCTCATCGACCTTCGCACCGGGCCGACGCGAGCCGAGATCGATGCCGCGGACGCCGACATGCTGAGCGCTGAGCAGACCCTCGCCGACCTTCTCGCTGAGGTGACCCCCGCAGAGCTTGCGGCGCTGGAAGCTGCCGTGGCCAGTGCCGAAGCCGAGCTGGTCAGCGCTCAAGCAGACCTCGCCGATCATGACGAGATGTACCGACCGCTCTACCTCATGTACGGCACCAGTCCGGCATACAGGAATATGACGATGGGCCTCGAAGGCCCCGACATCAGGCAGCTCGAAGAGAACCTGGCCAGCTTGGGCTTCGGAGACGACGCGTTCGCGGTCGACGGCGTCTTCGACGAGCACACCGCCGTCGCGGTGCAGGGGTGGCAGCAAGAAACCGGGCAGCACATCGACGGCATGGTGAGTACCGCCGACGTGCTCTTCGTCGCAGGTCCCTCGGTAGTCGGTTCCTGGGAGCCGGGCGTCGAGATCGGTCAAGAGTTGGCAGCCGGCAGAACGCTCGCTTCGCTCACTGCGGTCGAGACACCCGAGCGAGCCGGCATGACGACAACGCAGCGGGTCGCAGCCAATCTGCCGCTCAGCGATCGTGACCTCGTCTCGGTCGGCATCGAAGTCAACGTCGAGCTGCCGGACGACACCGACGTCACCGGATCCGTCTCCGCCATCAACCCCGCGCCTGTGCTCGACACCCAGACGGGCGAGAACTATGTCGAGGTGACGATCTTGCTCTCCGAGCCCGCCTCACCGACTTGGATCGGCGCAACGGTCACCGTCGAAATCACCCAAACGCTGATCCCTGACGCCCTGGTGCTGCCCGCCACTGCCCTGCTCGCCCTCGTCGAAGGCGGCAGTGCTGTGGAAGTGCTCGACGCCAACGGTTCTGTGCGTCTCGTGGGCGTCGAAACCGGGCTGTTCGTCGACGGCGATGTCGAGGTGATCAGCCCAGAGCTCGAGGCCGGCATGCGCATCGTGGTTCCACGGTGAATCCCGCGGCACCGGCCATCGAGCTGCGCGATGTGTCCAAGCGCTACGCCGGCTCACCGCCAGTGATCGCGCTAGATCGGGTGACCGTGCAGATCTGCCAGGGCGAGATGGTTGCGGTCGTCGGGCAGTCGGGCAGCGGCAAGTCCACGATGCTCCACGTCATGGGCACGCTCGACCAGCCGACGAGCGGCTCGGTGCTGATCGAAGGAATCGACACCTCAGCGCTGCCCGACGACCGTCTCGCTGCAATCCGGGGGCGTCGCGTCGGATTCGTCTTCCAGCGCTTCTTCCTCCTGCCCGGAATTCCCACCATCGACAACGTCGCAAACGGCTTGCTCTACACCGGTACCTCGCGCTCGGAACGGCGCACAGCCGCGGAGGCCGTGCTGGATCGCGTTGGGCTCGGCGACCGCATGTGGCACCGGCCCAACGAACTGTCCGGCGGGGAAACGCAGCGAGTTGCCGTTGCTCGCGCACTGGTCCATCGACCTGCGTTCATCCTGGCCGATGAGCCCACGGGCAATCTCGACTCTGCGTCATCGGCGTCGATCATGGATCTCTTCCACTCACTGCACTCCGAAGGCCGCACGATCGTGATCGTCACCCACAACGAGTCGATTGCAGCAGCGCTGCCTCGACGACTGCACATCCTCGATGGACGGCTCGAACGCGACGTCCGTGGATCCTCGGGATGCTGATGTCTCCGGTGATCTGGTGACCGTCGAACTCGCACGGTCGGATCAAAGCGCCCTCAACGGTGCCATCGCGCCAAGTCGCCTGCGCCTGTCCGAGGTCATCCGGGTCGGTCTCGGCTCGCTCGCAGCACGCAAGCTGCGTTCTGTTCTGTCGGCCCTGGGCATCGCCATCGGCATCGCGTCGCTGGTCAGCGTGCTCGGCTTGTCAGATTCGTCCAAGTCGGCACTGCTGGACCAGATCGGCGCCCTCGGCACCAACCTGCTGACCGTCGAGGCCGGATCAGGGTTCGGTGCTGGCGATGCGGCACTGCCCGGCACAGCCGTCGCAACCGTCGGGCGGGTCGCGACCGTCGAGGCCACGGCGGCTGTGTACAGCGTCGGCGTCGGGGTCTACCGCAACGACCTCGTGCCCGAGGATCGCACGGGCGGGATCAGCGTGTTCGCGACGGATCCAGGGCTGATGGGCGCGCTGAACGGCAGCATCGCGCACGGCGCCTTCCTTTCCGAAGCCACACGGGCGCACCCGGTCGCCGTCGTCGGCGCCGTGGCTGCGGAACGCCTGGGTATTCGCAACCTGGACACTCCCGTCGAGCTCTACCTCGGCGGACGCTGGGTCGAAGTGCTCGGAGTTCTCGAGCCGTTCGCGCTGGCGGCAGACCTCGACCGGGCCGTCTTGATCGGCGACCACGCAGCGGAGACCTACTACGACGTCGAACTCGCGCCGACGGTGGTGTACGTGCGTGTCGACGAAGACCACATCGATGCAACCCGTGACGTGCTCGCCGGAACGATCGACCCCGAGAATCCAGAAGAAGTCGAGATCAGCCGGCCGTCAGACCTGCTGGAGGCACGATCGGCGGCCGAGAGTTCCTTCACCGGGTTGTTCTTGGGCTTGGGTGCAGTTGCGCTGCTCGTGGGCGGCATCGGCGTAGCGAACGTCATGGTGATCGGCGTCATCGAACGACGAGGCGAGATCGGCCTGCGCCGAGCCATCGGAGCGACTCGGGCGCACATCCGTCGCCAGTTCCTCACCGAGGCCCTGACGCTCGCCTCGCTGGGCGGCACCGTCGGGGTACTGATGGGAGTTTCGGTCACCTACGTGTACGCGACCACGCAGGGATGGCGGGTGATCATCCCGACGGTGGCACTCGTCGGGGGACTCACCGCATCGGTCGTGATCGGGGCGATTGCCGGCCTCTACCCGGCCATCCGGGCCGCCAGGGTGTCCCCGACCGAAGCCCTCCGCTCAGACTGATCCGGGCCTAGCCGGAAGCTTCAGCGCCGCCGGAACTGGCAGCGGCGTCGCTGCGTTCGCGGAACATCTCGCCCATCGCGGCCACGGCGCCGAGCACGCCGCTGGTGTCAAGCGGCAGGAAGATCTTGGTGGCCTGGCCGTTCGCAACGCCTTCCAGCGCTTCGAGGTACTTGATCGCGATCAGGTCGTCGGTGGGATCACCGTTGTGGATCGCCAGGAACACCCGCTCGATGGCTTGGCCCTCGCCTTCGGCGACGGTGAGCTTCTGGTACTTGTCGGCGTCGGCCACCCGCTTGATGGCCTCAGCCTCGCCTTCGGCCCGCAGGATCTGCGACTGCTTCACGCCCTCGGCCTGCAGGATTGCCGCACGCTTCTCGCCTTCGGCCTCGGTGACAGCGGCACGCCGGTCGCGCTCGGCCTTCATCTGGCGGTGCATTGCGGTGGTCACGTCGGCGGGCGGCTCGATGCGCTGGATCTCCACGCGCACCACACGGGTGCCCCACTTGTCGGTGGCGTCATCGAGGATCTGACGCAGCTTGGAGTTGATGACCTCGCGCGACACCAGCGCATCGTCGAGCTGCAGGTCGCCGATCA
Source organism: Acidimicrobiales bacterium (assembly GCA_009843525.1). Lineage (GTDB taxonomy): Bacteria > Actinomycetota > Acidimicrobiia > Acidimicrobiales > Poriferisodalaceae > Poriferisodalis > Poriferisodalis multihospitum. The sequence continues at coordinate 53,056 of VYDH01000014.1, forward strand.
CGTTTCGCAGGTTCGTCTGCGCCAGCTTGGTCACGGCGATGATGAAGTTGCCCACCGCGTACTTCAGCTTCACCGGGTCGGTGGGCTCGTAGTAGATGACGGCATCGACGGTGACCGCGACGTTGTCCTTGGTGATCACCTCCTGCGGCGGCACGTCCACGACCTGCTCGCGCATGTCCACCTTCAAGATGCGCTGCACGAACGGGATCACGAAGCGCAGTCCTGGTTCGACCGTCATCCGGTACTTGCCCAGGAACTCGATGAGGCCCTGCTCGAAGGGGCGCACGATGCGCAGGCCTTTCGCAGCGATCACGAAGATCGCAAGCGCAATGATTGCCAGGAGGATCACTCCGGGGCTGATGCTGTCCATCAGTCGCTCCTTGGGGTGGCGGTCTCGTCGTCTGGGGCGGTCGGCTGGTCGGCGGCGGCGGCGTCGCTGCCGCCGTCACCGGCATCGTGGTCGGCCGGTGACACAGGAGCATCTGGGCTCGGCGCTGCCGCGGTCGGATCCACATGAGGCACGTAGTCGTCAGGGGGCGGCTCGACGAACTCGACTTGCAGCTTGGTACCGGCGAGCGCCACAACCCGCACCAGCGAGCCCTCCTCGATGCGGCCCGCTTCCTGGCAGGCCGCCCGCCACTCGTCAGACTCCACGCGCACCCGGCCCGTGTTGTTCACCGGATCGATGAGCTCAACGACGCGTCCCGACATGCCGATATACCGGTTCGCGCCAACCGGAAGGTCATCCGGGCGGTCCTGGCGGCCCATGAAGCGGCGCAGCACCAGCATGGAGACAGTCGTGCCGCCGAAGAACAGCAGCCACTGAACGGCGCCATGGAGATCCAGCCACGCTGCTGCCGCCGCCAGCACGGCACCGAGCGCAAACGGCAGCAGGAAGAAGCCCGCGGTGAAGATCTCACCGATGCCCATGACCATCGCCACCGCGACCCAGACCCATCGCCACAGTTCGTTGTCCACCCGAACCCCCTCGTCGGACGTGGTGCCAGTATGCCCCGCCCCAACGAGGCCGTTGCCGCGTCAACGGTGCTGCCGTGCTTGTTGGTGTTGCCCGCGGGATGTCAGCAGGCGCGCTGCTCTCTCAGCGTCGCTGGCAACGGGGGCACCAGGTGCTGGAGCGTTGGTCCAGCACCCGGCGGCGCAATTCGGTGCCGCAGCGCACGCACGGCTCGCCCACCCGGCCGTAGCAGACGAAGTACTTCTGATTGTCCCCTGCGCCTTCGAGGCTGTAGTAGTCGCGCAGCGTGCTGCCACCGCGTTCGATGCTCGCTGCCAGCACATCTCGCAGCGCTGCCAGCAGCCGTTCGGCTCGCGGCTTGGAGATCGCCCGGGCTGACGGGTTGATGCGTGCCAGGAACAGCGCCTCGTCGGCATAGATGTTGCCGACACCGGCGACCAGTCGCTGGTTCAGCAGCTGGGTCTTGATGCGCTGGCTGGACCGCCGGCTCGCCTGCCAGAACGTGCCCGCGTCCAAGCCCCCCTCGAGCGGCTCGGGACCCATGGCGGCAAGGGTGGGCAGACCTCGATAATCGCCCCGGTCGCAAATGGCGATGCGGCCGAAGCGGCGCACATCGTGAAAGCAGAGCGTCTCGCCGTTGTCGAGACGCCACCACGCCCGCACGTACGGGTCGCTGACGCTCACCGCGTTCTGTGCCATGACCTCGGCCGCCGGCCCGTCCCGGGGCTGCACCGCAGGCATCGAGGGCACGTCGCCAGCCGCAGTGGCCGCCGCGAAGCACAGCCGTCCGGTCATGCCGAGGTGCACGATCAGGTCACGGCCGCAGTCCAGTTCGGCGATCAGGTACTTGCCGCGCCGTCGCAGTGTCTCGAACTCGCTGCCGACGGCATCGGCACCAGAAGCGAACTTGTGCGAGGGATGAGCCCATGCATCGGTGATCCGGCGTCCGACCAGCGGCCCGGCGAGCTGGTGCCGGATCACCTCGACTTCGGGCAGTTCAGGCATCGCTGCGCCGCCGGCGACTCAGGGGCACTGTGCGAGTCCGCGGCGGGCGAACGCGGACTCGCAGATGGGCCTACCGGAACCTCGGCGGGCGCTTCTCCAAGAATGCGGCAACGGCTTCGCGGTGATCGTCCGAAGCACGGGCGACGTTGAGCGCCTCCAGCTCACGACGCTGCACGGCACCCAGATCGGTGTCGGAACCATTGGCAGAAAGCAGTTGCTTGGTGAGCTGCAACATGGTGGGCGGGTTCTCCGCGTAGCTGCTCGCCCGTGCGAGCGCCGCTTCGAGCACGTCGCCGTCGGTGACCTCGTCGACGAGGCCCATCTGGCCCGCTTCGGCACCCGTGACGATCCGGCCCGACAGCGCGAGGTCTGACGCGGAGCCCCAACCGCAGCGCTGGATGAGGATGTGCGACGACGCCAGTTCGGGCGTGACGCCCATCTTCACGAAACGGCACGACAGCTTGGCCTCGCTGTGGGCGATGAGGAAGTCCATCGACAGGATCATGGTGAGGCCGATGCCGATCGATGCGCCGTTGATTGCCGCCACCATGGGCTTGGAGCTGCGCACGAGCTCGACCCAGTCGTCTGCGGCGGAGTCGTCGTGGGCAGCCGCTTCGCCCACGCTGCTGCCCGCTTCGTCGGCTGCGTCGATGCGGGCCGCGAAGACCTCGGCGATGTCGGCGCCGGCGCAGAAGCCGCGACCCGCACCGGTCACGACGAATGCGCCGACCGACGGGTCGGCATTGCCGGCCTTCACAGCGTGCGTGAGCTCGACGTGCATGCGTGGCGTCCACGCGTTCAGCTTCTCCGGCCGGTTCAGCGTCACCACCCGTACGTCGTCGCGGTCGGCGACGGTGATCTGCTCGTACTCCATGTCGATACTCCCAAGTTCGCAGGATCGGGCTACAGCATGGCCGCTGTGCGCGCAGCATTGCTCACGCAGCGATGAGTGTTCAATGCGGGCTGTCTCACGCAGCCAGCCCGGTCCTCCGCTGGTGCTCGAGCTGGCCTTCGGGACAGTCGTGGCGGTAGGGACACCAACTGCACAGCGGGCCCGGGGTGGGTTCGAAGCAGTCGGTGGCAGCGGCCTCCGTGATCCGACCCCACGTGTCGCGATGTTCGCCGACCGCCGCCGAGACGGCGTCGGCATCGAACGGGCGGGCGATCTCGGTGGGCCGACGTTCGTCGCGGCCAGCGCCCGTCTCGCCCAGGTACAGCAGCCGCACTTCGCTCACGTCGTCGCCGACCGATTCCAGCGCAGCTGCGTACAGCCAGACCTGCGACAGGCGGCTGTCGACGAAGCGCCGCGGGGGCGGTCGGCCGGTCTTGTAGTCGGTGACGCGCACACCTTCGGGCACCCGGTCGACGAGATCCACGATGCCCCGAAACGGCACGCCCTCCAGCGACGTATGGACATCGCGCTCGCGATCTAGCACGTCGACTTCCGCGGGATCCACCAGCTGGAAGTACCCCTCGATGTCGGTCCATGCGTTCCATCGAAAGGCCCGTTCTTGGGCTTCGGGCAGCTCCAGTGCCGCGAAATCGGGGCGGGTCGCAAGCTGCGGCCACAGATCCCGGCAGATGGCACGAGCTCGCTCAAGCGTTCGCTGCGCGGGTGCGACCGCGAGCAGCTCCTCCAGCACGTGATGCACGAACGTGCCGCGCAGCGCCGGCTCTCCGGGAGGGTCGGGCAGCTTGTCGACGTAGCGGAACTTCCAGCGCCGCGCGCACTGCCGGAACGTCGACGCGCCTGAAGGGCTCAGGCTCCGCGGAAGCTCGACCTCTCGCGCATCGTCGGCAGCGACGCTGCCGGTGCGGGGTTCCACCTTCACAGCGTGGCCCATCCGATCATGGAGCGCGTGGATGGGTTAGGGACGGCGTCGCCAGCGCCGCCACAGCCACCACGCCACGACTGCCGCAATCAGCCATCCGACGGCGACCGCCCCACCGAATGCGGCGAGCAGGCGCCGGTCGACCGGCTCGGCCTGGCGCGGCAGGAGGTGCGATGCAGGCCCCGGAGCCGGATCGGCATCGGTGTCGGCGACCGGAGCACCTGCGGCGGTCGGGGCAGCTGGTGCCTCGGCGGGCTCAGCCGCGGGCAAGTCGCCCGGGAGCGCGGCCGTGCCGTCGACGCTCGGTCGTGGTCGGTTCGGGTCGTAGTTGGCCATGGTCAAACCCTGCAGCGACGCGCAATCCGAGCGTACCGCCGACCCGTCAGGCCAATCGGCTCTGCAGGTCGGCCCAGAGCTCGTTGAACGCCCCCACCGCTTCGGGTGCACCAGGTCGGCGGCCGAGCGACCGCAGCGGCTGCGACTGCCCGGAGGCCTCGGCGATGGCGGCCCGCTGCGGGACGGGCGGCAGCATGTCCGCGCCAAAGCGTTCAACGAGCTGCTGGGCCCAATAGGCGTTGTCACGGGTGCGCCCCACTCGGTTCAGCACGACACCGGCAATGGTGGGCGTGCCTTGGCGTTGCGCGACTCGACTGACGGTGGAACGCATGAGGTCGACGCCGTCGGCTGCCCAGGCAGCCGGCTCGGTCACCACCAGCGCACGGTCGGCTGCGAAGAGACCGTTGATGCACAGCAGCCCCAACGACGGCGGGCAATCGATGAGAACGAGATCGTGGTTCACGCCGGCGAGCGCGATTCGCAGCCGATCCTGTGCACCCACCAGGTCGGCAGCCATCTGCGGTTCCCGGCTCGCCAGCGCATAGCTGCCCGGTACCAGCTGCGGGCACGGGCCTTCGGGCGGCCAGCGAGCGTCGGTGACCGCCGCGAGCGCCGCACCCGGCGTCGGATCGGCGAGTGCGTCGTCGACGTTCGGCGACCCGTTCCACACGCCGAGGCCAGCCGACGCGTTGGACTGTGGGTCGAGGTCCACGACGAGCACGCTCAGCCCCGAAGCGCATGCTGCCTCGGCGATGCCGAGTGCCACCGTGGTCTTGCCCACGCCGCCCTTCTGGTTGACCACAGCCAGTGTCGTCATCGCCAGTGCCCTACTCCAGCGTGGGCGAGCACCATGTCACGGCGCTGCAGTGGCCAGCGGCAAGGACAAGTCGATGCCGCACAGGTCCGCCGCGGCCGCCAGCTCGCGTCGCAGCGTGACGCCCGCGGCCCCGCGCTGAACCGCAGCGGCGGCGTCGAGCAGCGCAGCATGGGCCATCGGTGCATTGAGGTTGTCATCCAGCACAGCCTGCACCTCGGCGAGCAGGCCCGATGACCCGTCACCTGATCCAGCGGCAGGCGAGGCGCCCGCGCCGGCTGACACCAGCGTGTCCAAGTCGCGCTGGGCAGTAAGACCCTCCGAATCGAACCACTCCCATTCGGTGTGGTAGTGGTGCGCCATCAGCGCCAGCCGGATGGCCCTGGGATCGATGCGGGCACGAAGATCCGAGACGAAAACCAGGTTGCCGAGCGATTTCGACATCTTGTGCCCCTGGTACGAGACCAGAGCCGCATGCACCCAGTAACGGGCCAGCGGAGCACCGTGCAGTGCCTCGCTCTGGGCAATCTCGCACTCGTGGTGGGGAAACACCAAATCGCCGCCCCCGCCATGTATGTCGATGGTCTCGCCGAGCGCCGCGTAGCTCATGGCCGAGCACTCGATATGCCAGCCAGGCCGCCCCGGGCCGAACGACGACGGCCATGAGGGCTCGCCGTCTGCGCTGGCCTGCCACAGCACGAAGTCGAGCGCGTTGCGCTGCCGTGGGTCATCGGGGGTGCCGCCGCGCTCGATGGCCAGCTCGATCATGCGGTCGGCGCTGTAGCCGGACAGCTTCCCGAAGTCGGGGAAGGTGGTGACGTCAAAGAAAACCCGGTCCTCCGAGATGTAGGCATGCCCGGCATCGAGCAGCTGGGAAATCATGGTGATCATGGCGTCAATGGACCAGGTGGCCCGCGGCTCGTGCGCCGCGGGCCGTGTTCGAAGTGCGGCCATGTCGGCTTCGAAGCGATCTATCTCCCGCTCGGCCAGCGACAAGTAGTGCTCGCCCAGCTCGGCCGCCTTGGGCAGGATGCTGTCGTCGACATCGGTGTAGTTGCGTACCAGCGTGACCGTGTGGCCCATGTTTTCGAGGCGGCGGATCAGCAGGTCATAGGCCAGATAGGTGGCGGCGTGCCCGAGGTGGGTGGCGTCATAGGGCGTGATGCCGCAGACGTACATACCGACGTGGTCGTCAAGTTCCATCTCGACGATGGAGCGCTGCGCTGTGTCGTAGATGCGCATTCCCACGGCCCGACACGGTACTGTCGGAGCGGGTGGACAAGCGTGGAGGCGATCGGGCGCTGCTCGAGCGGATCGCCCTGTACCGGCATCGTCGTGGGCTGCCGCCACTGCAACCGGCGGTCATCGATGAGCTTGCCGAATGGCTGAGAACCCACGGCGCCGACCCGCTCACCTATGTGTGCGATCTCTTTGAGCGTCACCAGGTGGTCTTCGTCGGCCACCACACCCCCACGCGCCGCGCGGGGCTGTTCCTGCAGGATCTCGTGGCCGCGGCGTACCGGTCAGGCGTGGGCATCGTGGCGATGGAGTACGCGTGCGTCGATGACCAAGCGCGGCTTGACGCCGTGGTTACCGGCGCGACCTTCGACGAACAGCTTGCGCGAGATGCACTGCTCCGCTGGGGCATTCGCCACAACTTCGCCTACCGCGAATACCTCCATGTGCTGAGCGCTGTCTGGGAGGTGAACCGCCGCTTCGTCGGCAACGGGCCGCCCATGCGTGTCCTGGCGCTCGACTACGACTTGGATCTCGACGCAGTCACCGACACAGCCGACCTGCGGACCTCGTACGCGTGGCCGCATCTGCGCAGCCGCGGCCCGGTGTCGGCGCACATGTGCGACGTGCTGCTCGCCGAGGTCATCGAACCGGGCCATCGCGCGCTCGTGCTTGCCCGCACGGCTCACGCGCTGACCCGGGCAAGGCGGCTGCCGCACCGGGTGTGGGACGCCATCGATGCCGAGATCGTGGGAGGTCACGTGGTGGGCGCAGCGAACCGCGTGTACGAAGTGGTGGCCGACCGTGCCGTCACTGTGCTGATCCACGAACCATTGCCGGCCGACGGCGAGCTGTGCGATTACGCGCTGGTTGCCGACGGTGTGCTCGACGCGGCGTTTGCCATGCACGACGACTTGGCCGTGCCGCTCGCCTTCGACGTCGATCAAGGGCCTGCAGCCCGGCTCGGTTGCACGACGAGCCTCGATCGCGGGCCGCTCGGCAGCCTGGCCACCGGCTGGATCTACCTCGAACCCGACTACGAGCGCCGGGCGCCGACCCCGTTGGCCGAGCCGGTGCCTGCGGTGTACGTGAACTACGCCCGGCGGTATGCCCTCGATCCAGCGCTGCGAGACGAGAAATCTACTCCTGGCGACTTCGCAGCGGCCGTGTCCGAATCGGCAGCGGCAGCAGAGCTGGCCTGGACACAAGTGCTCTAGTTCGGCGCACTGTCAGATTCCGGGCCGCCAGCGGGCAGACTCATGGGCGGTGCCGCCCGAAGACCCCACCGACGACGAGCGGCCCACGTCCGCGCTCCAGTCGCCTGAGGAGTACTTGGGCGACCTCTGCGGTCGCCACCAGATCGTCCTGCTCGGCGATCAGGTCGGAGTCCGCCAGCACCTGGGCTTTCTGGCGAGCGCGCTCGCCGAGCTGGCCGACAACGGCGTGGAGAATCTCGCTTGGGAGTTCACCAACTCACGCCGCCAAGCCGAGCTTGACGCCCTGATCGAAGCGCCCGAGTGGGACCGACGAGCCTGCGCCGACCTCTTCGTCGACTTGCTCGGTGCCGGGTTCGGCTACCAGGAGTACGCCGACGTGCTCCACGCGGTTTGGAAGCACAACGAAGCAGAGCGCTGCCGCGATGACGACCGGCGGCCCATCCGCGTGATCGCGCTCGGCCTGCCCACCTACGTGGAAGACCCCGACCTGCTCGACGGCCGCTCTGCCGCCGAGCTGGGGCTGCGGAATTGGTCGCTCGGCGGGCACTACCGCGACATGTCCGCGTTTCATGCCGCCAGCGTGCTCACCGCCGAGGTACTCCGCCGGGGAGAGCGTGCGCTCGTGTACATGAGCGCCGCCGCCACCACCACCGGCCTCGTCGAGTGGGTCGACGGCGCACCGACGACGTCCGCAGGCAACCTCCTGTGGCGCTGGATGGCCGACGGATGCCGGCGAGTCGTGTTCCACGGCACTGTGGCCGACACTGCCGCCACCGAACGGGTCGAGGAGCTGATCTCACGCTCGCCCGAAGGGCGAGGCGACACCGACATCCGCTTCGGCCTGGACTTGGCAGCGTCAACGCTCGGCAGCGTCGCGATGACGGAGGTGCATGGCTCCGTCGACGGAGCCGATACCTCGCTGCGACTGCGCGAGGTGGCCGACGGTTACGTCTATCTGGGGCCGCGGGCCGAATGGGCACCGTGCACGCTGATCGATGACCTGATCACCGACGAGAACTTCGCGAGTGCCGAGGCCCGCTACCGGGCACTCGATCCCCGTCCGGAGCCCTACACCCGCGACGAGCTCGACGAGGTGCGCCGTTCCGGCCAGCAGGAGCTGTCGGGAGCCTGGCCGCCCCTGCCAGAGCCGCCCGAGGAGCCGAAGCGGCGTTTCGCACGGTTCCGCAAGGGCGACCAGTAGCGAACACCGTGCTGCACCGCATCGACGAGATCCCGCTTCGGGCCGCTGTGCGGACGGGCCGCCTGTTCGTGACCAACTTTTCCGCGGTCGGGCCAGATCCGGGCGGCGCGCTGGATCGCGTGGGCGCATCGGTCGTGGCGTGCATGCTGACGCCGCACGAGATCGAGCTGCGCTATCCCGACTACGGCGAGTGGCTCGCCACCCACAGCGACAGCGCCGGAAGCCCCCGGGCACTCTGGCTGCCCACGCCCGACGGCGGCGTGACGACGGACGGGCCGGTGCTCGAACTCGTAGAGGCAGTCGTCGCAGCGCTCGACCGCGGCGACAGCGTCCTCGTGCATTGCGGTGCCGGCATGGCTCGCACGGCGGTGATCGGGATCCTGACAATGGTGGCCTTCGGCGCCGACCCGGCCATCGCTGCTGTCGACTTCCGGGCGGCCCGTCCCGGCGGAGGTCCCGACGGTCCTCCCCAAGAACGCCAGATCGCTCGCCTCGTCCCCAGAGCCAGACAGCTGCGCCCGAGCAGTTGAGGCTGCTCAAGCCACGGCGGTGTCTGCACCGTCGTGTTCTTCCCAGCGCCAGCCTGAGCGGACCATGATGCAGCGGCGGCGCGGGCCGGGGGCATCCAGATCGCCGTCGGGAAAGGCCGAATCGCCGACATAGACGGCAATGTGGCCCGGATCGGTATCCGGCGACGGGATGATCTGCGTGTGGAAGCACGTGTGGCCATTGATCGAGGCCAGCACATCGGCAGTGCGGGTGAACCCTGACAGCCAGGTGAGCGTCACGAACGTGGGCGTGACGAATTCGATCTCGGCCGCTGCGCGCCGCTCCAACGCGGCCGCCGGTGACACCCAAGCATGATCGAGGATCTCGCTTCCGTCGACGCGCACCGCCTCAAGGTCGGCTGGCGCCTCGCAGATGAAGAAGTGCGTCGAGAACCGCTTGGGGCGGATCGGCGGTGGCAGCCAGTGGGCGAAGTGCGTCAGCTCGGCGCGAGACAAGTCGATGCCGGCTTCTTCGTGCGCCTCCCGCACTGCTGCTGTTCGAAAGCCGCGCCGGTCGCCGTCATGCAGGCCACTTACGCCAGCGGTGCGAGGGTCGCACGCGGCCACCACATCGCCGGGGGTGTCACGATCAGGCGGGTCCACTCGGCCGCCGGGAAACACCCACATACCGCCGAAGAACCCTCGTGAGTTTCGCTGGAGCATGAGCACCTCGATGTGCGCTCCTGCGTCGCTCGCCGCGGCGTCGAAACCGTGACCCGGCGCAGCCGCAGGCGTGCCGTCGCGCAGCACCACGACGGTCGCCGCGTCGATCGGCGCGGGCGGCGCTGTGGGGGCATCAGTCATGCGGCCGGCCTACGCGGTATCCCGGGTTCGCAACTCCAAGCGATCGGAGCCGGCGTCCATCCCGGGCAGCGGGCGCGAGACGTAGCCGCTGTGCTTCGCCAGCAGCTCCACCACCATCTCCTCGACTTCGGCCCAGTCATGCGCCCTGGGTCCGTCTACCTGAGCGTTGTAGGGCTGGTCGAACGTGATCGCGTGCCCGCCCGCGGCACGGATGTCGATCACGTTGTGCGGAGCGTCTTCGATATAGGCGTCGGCGTTCACCATCGCCTTGTCAGCCACAAAGCAGATGTCGCGATAGGGAATGCGCTCGCGGTCGAGCCATTCGACCGTGTCGCTCACCGTCACGCGGTGGCCCCAGCTCACATACAGGCGGTGGGTGACGATCCGAATCCACACCCCTGCGTCAGACAGCCGCCACAGCGCCTCAGAGCACCCCTCCATCGGCTTCATCTCACGGAACATGCGGTAGTCGATGACGGCGATGCGATGGAGCTCTTCGAACTCGCCGTCGGCTAGACCCCATTCGGTGAAGTTCCAGCCGCGCACGAGCGGCAGCGAGTCTTCCGGAACGCCGCGCTCGGCCGCCACCACGCGACGGAAGGCCTCAGTGTGCATCCCGCACACACCGTCGAGGTCCACTGCCAATACGAACGCAGGCATCTCTGCAACCTAACAACGCGGCCTGTGTTCGCTCGGGCGCATTGCCGTGGTTCCTGCACCGGCGCGGTCGCCGCCGTTTCCGCCACTCGCGCATTCGGCGGCGCTGCACGCCGCCGGGGTGCGAAGCTGTGGCGGATGCAGACCGATGCCGGAGAGCGCAGCGTTCACGACCTCGGCGGCGTGACCGGATTCGGGCCGGTGCCGCACGATCCGGCGGAGCCGCCGTTCCACGCCGACTGGGAGAAGCGCGTGTTCGGCCTGCTGGGCGCGGTCACCTCCGCGACCGCTCGCCGACCCGGCGAATTCCGGTACGCCCTGGAGCGCCTGCATCCCGACGACTATTTCAAGAACGGCTACTTCGGGCGCTGGCTGGCCGGTTTCGAGGTACTGCTTGACGAGTACGGCGTAGTCAGTCGCAGCGATCTGGCCCTCCGGATGGCCGAGCTGAGGGATGTGGCTTTGCTGGAGGCCGGACGCAGAGACCTGATCCCTACCGCGACCTCTCAGGCGACGCCGGCACGGCGGGTCGCCCCCGTCGCTGACCGCAATCCGGCCCTGCTGCCCCCCGACCGACCCACGCCGACACCGCAACGCCGCACGGTTCGGCGCGAACTCGCTGATCCGCCCCGATTCAACGTCGGCGATCACGTCGTCGCTGCAGCGCCTGCGCAACCGGGCCACACACGGCTGCCGGGTTATGCAGAGAACAAGCTCGGCATCGTCGTGAAGCTCCACCCCGCGGAGGTGCTGCCCGACAGCACAGCGCACAACAGGGGTGAGCGGCCCCAGCACGTCTATTGCGTGGGCTACGACGCCCAGACGCTGTGGGGCGATGAGGCTGAGCCGAACACCACCATTCACGTCGACCTCTACGAGTGCTACCTGAGACCGGCGGACGACTGAGCTGAGGGCGACGGAGGAACGGATGCACGACGATCACGGACACGGCCGCAGCCATCCCCACGACGACTACGACGCGTCATCGCCGCAGATCCGCATTGAGGCGCTGGAAGACCTCTTGGTGGAACGAGGCATTGCTGATCGGGACCGGATCGACGCCACCATCGAGCGCTTCGAGCACGACATCGGCCCGATGATCGGTGCCGAATTGGTTGCCCGAGCCTGGGCCGACGCCGGCCTGCGGACTCGCCTGCTCGACGATGCCGACGCCGTCGTGGCCGAGCTGGGCGTGCGCGGCGCGGAGATCGAGCACATCGAGATCAAGGCCAACGGGCCCGGCGTTCACAACGTCGTGGTCTGCACGCTGTGCTCGTGCTATCCGTGGGCGCTGCTGGGCTTGCCGCCGAATTGGTACAAGAGCCCCGAGTACCGGGCACGCATGGTGCGTGAGCCACGGGCAGTGCTGTCCGAGATGGGCTTGGAGCTCGGACCTGACACCGAGCTGCGCGTCTGGGATTCCAGCTCAGAGACGCGCTTCTTGGTGCTGCCCGAACGTCCCGCGGGCACGGAGGGTTGGCCCGTCTATCGCTTGGCCGAGCTGGTCACGCGTGACTCGATGATCGGCGTGGCCCGGGCCGCCGAACCCAACGGCCAGTGAGGTTCGGCAGGTGAGCATCGACCTGTTGGAGGGCACCCCGGCCGCGCCTCCGCGCGACAACGGCGAGTTGGTTTTTTCCGAGCCGTGGCAAGCCCGGGCATTCGGACTGGCGGCCGACCTGGTCGACGGCGGCCACTTCACATGGGACGAGTTCCGCTCCCAGCTCATCGAAGCCATCTCGCGTTGGGAGGTCGCTTCCGACGATGGCGAGGCGGCGGCGCCGTGGGACTACTACCGGTGCTGGCTGACAGCGCTCGAGCACGCTGTGGCCGAGTGCGACCTGCTGAGCGGCGAGGCGGTTGCCGATCGCGCAGCCGCGTATGCATCCCGCCCCGCTGGCCACGACCACTGAGTCGACTGCTGAAACTGTCTGCGCCGGTTGGTACCTGCCAGCACGCGCCCGCGCTGCGCGGGTGTCAGACTGGACCCATGAGCACCCTCACCTTCCACGATCCGCGAGGCGAGGCCAAGACTGCGCCTGAGCCCTACACGCTCAGCACACCACTCGATCAGCCGATCACGATCGGCTTGGTCGCCAATGGCTTCCCCGACAGCGTCCGCTTCCTCGACCACGTCGAGAAGGCGCTGGCCGAGCGTCTGCCGTCGGCGTCGTTCAACCGCTACGACAAGGGCGACGCGTCGTCGGTGGTCGGCGAGGGAATGCTCAGCGACATCAGCTCCGAGTGCGGTGCGGTGATCGCCGCGTACGGCCATTGAGGCAGCTGCACATCTGGCACCGTGCGTGACAGCATCACCACCGCCCGAGCGGGCATCCCGTCCATCGCACTCGTCACCGATGCGTTCTGGCCCCAGGGCGACTTCGTGGCCAACGCCACCGGCATGCCGAGCGTTCCCCGCGTCCGCCTTCCCCACCCGGTTGCGGGCAGCGGCGAGGACAACATGGCCAAGGTGGCCGCCGACATCGCGCCGCAGATCATTTCGATCCTGACCGGCGCTTCTTCCAACTAGAACAGTCGTGACGCTGCTGGAGGCCCGCAACGAGGCCGACGCGCTCGAGCAGCTGCACGCGCTGGGGCTCACCGACGGCCTGCCGGTCGTCATCCCCACTCCTGAGCGCGTGGCCATGATGGCGCTGGCCACCGGCCTCGACCCCGACCTCGAGTTGGGAGTGTTGGGACCCGCGCACGGCGTGGCGAGCGTCGAGAAGGTGGCTGCTGCCGCGGTGATGGCAGGTTGCCTTCCCGATCACATCCCGGTGGTCGTGGCCGCGGTGCGTGCGGTATGCCAGCCAGAGTTCGACCTCACCGAGATGCAGAGCACCACCCACTGCACCGCGCCGCTCATCGTGGTGTGCGGGCCGGCACGGCACCAGTGCGGCGAGGTGGCGTCTGGCTTCGGAGCGCTCGGACCCGGCCATCGGGCCAATGCCACCATCGGCCGGGCGCTGCGGCTGGCGATGATGAACATCGGCGGTGCCCAACCCGGCGTGTCGGACATGGCGCTGCACGGCCATCCCGGCAAGTTCACCTACTGCCTCGCCGAGGACACCGAGAACAGCCCGTTCCCGCCGCTGCACACGACCTACGGGTACGACGAGGACGCCAGCGCAGCGGTCGTCGTCGGTGCCGAGGCGCCACATTCCACGATCTTCACCGGCGACGCCGACGATCCCGAATCAGCCAACAGGCTGCTGAATGTGATCGCCGCCGTGATGGCCAACCCGGGCAGCAACAATGCGCACCTGCGACACGGCGCGGTCACGGTGATCATGAATCCTGATCACACGACGGTGCTGGCCCGCGCGGGTTTGACCCGCGAGGACATCCAGGCCGAGCTGGCTGCCCGTGCAACCAACACGGCAGCCACGCTCGCCCATGTCGGGTCGGCCTTCTACCTCAACCGGGACGGCCCGCCTGACGAGCTGGTCCCGATCCTGAAAGACCCCAGCCGGATCGTGGTGTTCCAGGCGGGCGGCTCGGGCCTGTACACGATGGTGATGCCGTCGTGGTGCGCCGGCCCGCACCAGAACCCAGTCGTCCACGCCGAGATCGACCTCGACCAAGCGTGCGAGGTGCCCTGGGCCGACGTTGCAGGAGGAACAGCCTGATGAACGACGCACCCCGTCCCCACGGAGGGCTGTGGTTCGAGGAGCTGACGCCCGGACTCGTGATCCATCACCGGCTGCGCCGCACGATCACCGAAGCCGACAACGTCATGTTCACCACCATGACCATGAACCCGGCGGCCCTGCACCTCGACTTCGAGTACGCCCGCAACGAGACCCAGTTCGGCAAGCCGCTCGTCAACTCGATGTTCACGGCTGCGGTGGTGGTCGGCATCTCGGTCCACGAGACCACGCACGGCACCACCGTGGCCAACCTCGGCTTCGAACGGATGGACTTCCCTGCACCCGTCTTCCACGGCGACACGCTGCGAGTCGAGAGCGAAGTGGTCTCGGCTCGCGCCTCGAAGAGCAAGCCCGGCCAGGGAATCGTGCTGTTCGAGCACCGCGCCTACAACCAAGACGACACGCTGGTGGCCATCATGCGCCGCAATGCGCTGATGTGGTGCACGCCGAATTCCTGAGCGCTGCGCAGCAGCTCGCTGACGATGTGCTGTTCGAGCGTGCCCTCGACGTGGATATGTCCGGTGAGGTGCCTGCGCAGAACTTGGACCTCTTCCGCGACGCCGGCTTCTACGGCCTGTGGACACCCCGCGAGGTAGGCGGCTGCGGGTTCGACGAGCTCGAGCGGCTCCCGATTCTCGAAGCGCTGGCGGGCGGCTGTCTCACCACTGCATTCGTGTGGGCGCAACACGGCGGCGGCTCTGCCAATGCGGCACGGATGCCGTCCGGATCGCCGCTGCACGAGCGCTGGGCCCGAGCCCTTGCAACCGGCCAGGCTCGCAGCGGGGTGGCCTTCGCACACATCCTGCGGCCCGAGCCGTGCCTGTTCGCCGAGGGCTCCGGCGACGGCTGGGTGCTGCGCGGCGTGGCGCCGTTCGTGACCGGGTGGGGCCACATCGACGCAGTGCTGGTGGCGGCCCACGAGGCGGACCGCCTGGTCTGGATGCTGCTGCCCGCGGACGAAGCCCCGACGCTGACCTCACAGCGGCTGCGCCTCGCGGCGGTGGACTCATCGGTCACCGTCGAGCTGCACTTCGACGGCCACGTCGTGGGCCACGACGATGTCGTGGAAGTCATCGACTACGAGGACTGGCTGTCGTTCTACCGGACCGGGTTGCGCACCAACGGGGCCCTGATGCTCGGCGTGGCCGGGCGGGCGCTCAAGCTGCTCGGCCCGTCCCCACTCGACGCCGAGCTGGATGCGGCACGCACTGCGCTGCAAGCCGCCGAGGTGGAAGAGATGCCCGATCGCCGGGCCCAAGTGGGCTACATCGGCGTTCGAGCAACCAGCGCTCTCGTGTCATCCGTCGGCGGGCGGGCGATCACGCTCGCCCACCACGCACAGCGTCTTGCCCGTGAAGCGCTCTTCCTGCTCGTGCAGGGCCAGACCGCCGACATCCGGTCAGGCCACCTGCGGCGCCTCGGCGCCGGACCCCCGGCGAGCTAACCCGCATTTGCAGGGCGCGATCCCCGTACCGCGCCACAACTCGCATCTGTCTCTCAGGCCCATCTGAGGGTTCTCACAGGTTCGGCCGTCATGGTCTGCGTTGTCCATACACGCACATGGAGGAGGACAACAATGATCACCCGACCCCACGGCCTCAGCGAGGCGGTCGAACGACATCGGTCGCCACGCGGGCGGCGATGGTCGCTGCTGGCCTGGACGCTTGCCACGGTGCTGAGCGTTGCTGCGGCATTCACTTTCAGCGCCGGAGCGGCATCTGCACAGGCGTCAGGCACGAGCATCGACCTGCAGCAGGGCCAGATGCACGACGACGACCCGCTGCACGACGGCCACGAAGAAGAGCCCGGTACTGAAGGCCACGACGGGCACGAACTCGACGGCGATGACAGCGACCACGA
>VYDH01000014.1:69201-156751 GCA_009843525.1 Acidimicrobiales bacterium
CCGGTACTGAAGGCCACGACGGGCACGAACTCGACGGCGATGACAGCGACCACGAGCACGACGACGAGTGCGACCACGAGCACGCGGATGATCCGCTGCACGACGGCCACGAAGAGGAACCCGGCACCGAAGGCCACGACGGGCACGAACTCGACGGCGGCGACGCCGACGACAACTGCGGACACGACGGCGATGAGCACGACGACGACCCGCTGCACGACGGCCACGAAGAAGAGCCCGGTACTGAAGGCCACGACGGGCACGAACTCGACGGCGATGACAGCGACCACGACGACGGTCACGGCCACCACTAGGGAGGAACGGCCGACCGGCATCTGACCGGCCAGACAAGCGGGTCAGCGAGATTCCCCGCCTCGCTGACCCGCTTTCGCGCGCCCAGATTCTGCGCGTGTCTCTAGGGCATTCCGGCACCCGGAATATCGACCCGGACGCGCTCTATGCGGCCGAGCGCAGGCGAGTCGGCTGGCGGGCGGGAGGTGGGCGCGGTGACCATGTACAGCGTTCGGCGGTCATCATCGCCGAGCATGCAGGCGAAGCAGTTCAGCTCGAGCTCAATGACCTCGGTCACCTCGCCGCCGTCGACGACCCGGAAACAGCTCGCATTGAGCGGGTCCGCCACCCAGATGCCGCCGGCTTCGTCCCCGCAGATGCCGTCAGGCACCCGCTCTCCCAGATCCGCGAAGATTCTCCGGCCGCTCAGCGAGCCGTCAGGGTCAATGTCGAACGCCGTCATGCGGCGGCCGTAGCTCTCCGCCAACACCATGTGGCGTCCGCTGGGATCGATGACGGTGCCGTTGGGGAAGTCGAAGCCATCGGGCCCAGGCCGCGCCGCACCGTCCGGGCTCACGATCGCCAAGGTCGCCTGGGCGAACGTTTCTCCCACGCTGTCGTCGAACCCGAAGTTGCCGACATATGCCGTGCCGTCGGCGGCCACCACCATGTCGTTGCACGGCCCGCCGGCGATGCCGGACAGGTCGGCGTGCAGCGACTCGTTCCCGTCCGCGTCCAGCCGGCGAAGCTGGCGGTCCAGCATCGAGACGAACAGCAGGTCCCCGTTCGGCAGCCAGCCAAGCCCCGACGGCTGCGTCGGCACGGTGTGAACAAGTTCTTCATGACCACCAGGAGTCACTGTGAAGATGCCGTGTCGGTAGAAGTCGGAATACCACAGCTTGCCGTCGCGCCAGCGCGGCCCTTCCCCGAACCTCAGCCCCGTCACCACCACGTCAGTCGTCGTCATGGCCGCCGACGCTAACCCACGGTATGTCAAGGCTCGGCGAGCGGCGAGACGACGCCTAGGAGAACGAGCGAAGCGGCAGGCGCATCGTCACCGTCGTACCGATGCCCAGCTCGCTTTCGATCGTCAGAGTGCCCTCGTGGCGGATCACGACCGATTCGGCGATGGCGAGCCCGAGCCCGCTGCCTCCGTGAGCTCTGGTCCGGGCAGGGTCGACGCGGTAGAAGCGCTCGGTCAGCCGAGGCAAGTCGGCTGGGTCGATGCCGCTGCCGGTGTCCGCTACGACCACCACGGACTCGGCGCCTTCTTCGCCGATCCGGAGCGCGACCGCGGCCTGCTCGTCGGTGTGGGCAACGGCGTTGCGGACGATGTTGCCGAGTGCTTGATGAAGGCGATCGGCGTCCCCGAGCACGACCAGTTCGTTGGGTGCCTCGAGTCGCAGATCTCGATCAGGCTCGGTCGCCCAAACGTCGGTGATGAGATCCCGAGCCAGTGCGACGAGATCCACGGTTCGTCGGGTCAACGAGGCTTCCTGGTCGAGCAATGCGAGGTCGCGCATGTCGTCGATCAGGCGAGCCATGCGTTCGGCCTCCTGCTCGGTACGCCGCAGCGCATCGGCCCGCGCTTCAGGGTCGGAAAGCGCGCCGATGCGGTGCAGTTCGTTGAAGCCCCGAATCGTCGTGAGCGGAGTGCGCAGCTCGTGGGACGCATCAGCGATGAAGCGCCGCAGCTCACGCTCGGCCGCTTCACGGCGCTCCGCGGCATGCTCGATCGAGCTGGCCATCGCGTTGAAGGCCCGCGCCAGCTCGGCGGCCTCCGTTCGTGACCCGTCCTGCTCCGGCAGGCGCACGCTCAGATCGCCAGCTCCGAGACCCCAGGCCGATGCTGTCGTGTCCTTGAGCGGTCGTACCCCCAGACGGATCACCCACCAGCCCAGCGCCCCCAGGACGAGGGCCGCCGCGGCCAAGCCTGCGAGCCCGACCCATCTCAGCCACGACACGATCTCGCCAACGCCCCCCAGCGGGAGCGCACGGATCAAGTGGCCTCCGTCGGTCTCCGTCACCAAGACGCGATAACGCCCATCGCTTCCTTCCAGCGTGAACGGCACGCCAACTTCGGCAGCCCTGATGTCCGCCAGACCTTGCTCGATCTCTTCGCCGAGTGCGACGCCTGCCGAATCGGAGATCTCTGCAAGTTGCCCGTCGGTGCTCAGCAGCGCCTCGAAGGGCTCCGAGAAGTGGCTGCTGTGAACGTGTTCGAGATGGTCGTCTTCGAAGTCGGCGGGGCTGTGGCCGGCCACATCGCGCAGCTCATCGTCGAACTGCGAGACGAGCCCGACTCGCAGCAGCACCAGCATTGCGACGCCCAAGGCCGTGACCGCGGCACCGATGACGACGAGCGCGCTGACTACCCGCGCCCGGAGCGTGAGGCTCCTCATTGCTCCGCTCGCATGACGTACCCGAATCCCCGAACGGTGTGGATCAGCTTCGGGCCGCCGATCTCGATCTTGCGTCGCAGGTAGCTGATGTAGGTCTCGGCGACGCTGGCTCGGCCGCCGAAGTCGTACTCCCACACGTGTTCCAGCAGTTGAGCCTTTGACAGCACTCGACCGGCATTCGACATCAGGCACACCAGCAGGCGGAACTCGGTCGGCGACAGCGAGATGTCTTCGCCCGCGCGCTGGACCGTGCACGCATCGAGATCCACGACGAGGTCATCGAGTTCGAGATGACGAGTCCCATTCTTGGGTGCGATGCGGCGGAAGATGGCCTCGATCCGGGCGATCAGCTCTTCAAGGTTGAACGGCTTGGGGAGATAGTCGTCAGCGCCGAGCGACAGCCCGCGGACGCGATCGCTCACGTCATCCCTGGCGCTGAGCAGCAGCACCGGCGTGGGGTCATCGTGCGCCCGCAGGCTTCGGAGCACCTCGAGCCCATCGGGCCGGGGAATCGTGATGTCGAGCACGACGAGATCGGGACGCCGCTCGGCGATTGCCGCCAGCGCCTCGCGGCCATTAACCGCCTCCATTACCTCAAAGCCGTAGTGGCGCAGCGCGGCCGACAGCATGACGCGCAGGTTTTCTTCGTCATCCACGACGAGCAAAGACCGGGGCGCCACGACGTCAGTGTCGCAGCCGTTCCTGTGAATTTGCCCAGAATCTGCAGGCGGGTCAAGCGCGAGGGGCGACCATCTGGTGCTTGATCGGGCCGACGTGCAGGTGCGCTATGCGCGACTGCTCACCGTCGAGCTGCAGGCCGTCCAGCAGGGGCGCCACCACCCGGAAGAAGGCGCGCAGCTCCCAGCGCGCCAAGTGTACGCCCAGGCAGAAGTGGGCGCCGTGGCCGAAGGCAAGGTGGTCGTTGGGCGTGCGCTGGATGTCGAAGCGGTACGGATCGGGGAACTGGCGCTCGTCCCGGTTGGCTGAGGGGTACCAGATGCCGACGTGCTCGCCTGCCTTGATCGTCTGGCCTCGCAGCTCGGTGTCTCGTGTGCACGTGCGGGCGAACTGGATCACCGGCGAGGTCCAGCGCAGGATCTCCTCGACGGCAGTTTCAACGGCTTCAGGGTCGTCGATGCGCTCATTCAGCAGGTCGAGCTGGTCGCGGTGTTCGAGCAGGGCGATCACCCCTCCGCTCGCGGCGTTGCGGGTGGTCTCATTGCCCGCCGCGATCATCAGGCGCAGGTAGCCCACGAGCTGCTGGGGCGTGAGCGGGCCCGACTCGATCTCGGACCGCAGCAGGATGCTGACGAGGTCGCGGCCGTCGGTCCCCTCACGCCGACGCTGGCGGATCAGCTCGCCGATCCACGCGTCGAACTCACGGATCATGCGCCGCCGCATCTCGTCACGGGACTCGCCCGGCCGGCAGAATCGCTCCAGGTCGGGATCGTCGAACAGCGCCGACGTCCACTCGTGCACCTGTTCCCAGTCATCGGCCGATACGCCGACCATCTCGCAGATCGCCGCCAGCGGCAGCTTCACCGCCAGGTCCTCGACCACGTCGGCGGTGCCGGTCTCGGCGACCTTGGCCACGAATTCGTCCGCGAAGCGCTGAGCGTGCCGCTCAAGCGATTCGGACCTGCTGCGCATCGCTTTCGGGGTGAACTCCGGCACCACCAGCCGGCGCAGGTCCCAGTGGTCGGGGCGGTCCTTGAAGATGAAATCCGGCGGCTCGTCGGGATCCCAGCCGATCTCGATGGCTCGCTGGCGGTACCTGTTCCAGAAGCGAGCATCCCGGTCGGCATCGGCCAGACGCAGGCGGCCGCCGCCGTTGATGAAGGTCTTGTTCTGGCCCGAGATCCACTTCACGTCCTCGTAGCGGGTCACTGCCCAGAACGGGACAATGTTGTCGCGTACGTACCAGTAGACGGGGGCCTCTTCGCGCAGCAGGTCCCACTCGGCCCACGGGTACCCGTCTGCGGCGTACCGCTCCGTGTCGTGGATTACCGCCTCGTCCACCTGCATCAATCCTTGCTCCTGCTCACTGGGCTCCTGCTCGGGCTGGCCACCGTCGGGCCAACGGTAGTGGTGTGCCTCGCCGTGTCGCAGAGCTGCGGCGCAATACTGACGGCATGAGCACCGGTGCGACTCACGCGGATTCCCCTGACGCCCACGCGGAAGCCGGGCTGCCAGTTGTCTGGTTCGACCGGCCCGCCGGTCGTCTGCAGCGCGAGCTGCTCGAGGGCCGAGCGCAGATTGTCGATGTGCGAGGAGACGATCCACTGGAGGGCATCGATCGAGCCGAGGGCGCCATCGTGGGCGCCGCCATCCGCTACGACCGCACCGTGTACGAGCAGGCACCGAAGATGCGGGTCATCGCCCGTGCGGGGATCGGTTTCGACAATCTCGATCTCGACGACGCCACCGAGTTCGGCATCGCTGCTTGCAACACGCCCGACGGACCGACGACCTCGACCGCTGAACAGGCCGTTGCCCTCATCTTCGCCGTCACCAAGGGATTGAAGGAATCGGCCCTCCGGCTCGAAGCCGCCGAAGGCGACTACTGGGCGCGCCACGGACACCTCGAGCTGGCCGGATCGACCCTGGCCTTGCTGGGTCTCGGACGCATCGGCGGCTACGTGGCACGGGTGATGTCAGCTGTGGGCATGAACATCGTGGCGTACGACCCCTATGCCGCCGGCGAGCGTTTTGCAGAACTGGGAGCACGGCGGGCGGCGACGCCCAGCGAAGCGGTTGCCAGTGCGCATGTCGTGTCCGTGCATGCGCCGCTCAGCGAGGCCACGCACCATCTGGTGAACGCCGACCTGCTCGCGGCGATGCGCGACGGCGTCTATCTCGTGAACACGTCGCGCGGCGGTCTCGTCGACCAGGACGCCCTGCTGGCAGCTCTGAACGCGGGCAAGGTACGCGGCGCCGGGTTGGACGTGACCGAACCTGAACCGCTGCCGCCAGGCCATCCGTTGCTGGGTCGCCCCGACGTGGTGGTCACCCCGCACGTGGCCTCGGCCACCGTGGCGGGCCGCCGTCGCATCTTCACCCATGCTGTCGCCGAGGTCATGGCGGCGCTCGACGGCGCCCAGCCGCCCAACATGCTCAACCCGCAGGCCTGGCCCGGCCGCAACGCCTGATGGCCGCAGGCACATGACGTGAGCCTCGCCGCTGCGGCGCCGGGACGGCTGACGGCATTCCTGCCGGGCGACCCCGATGCCGACTCGCTGCTCGACGGGTTCCTGGCCTACACCGCCGAGGTGGGCCTCGAGCTGTACGAGGCGCAGGAAGACGCCGTGCTGGAGATTTTCGGCGGCAACCACGTCATCATCACCACGCCGACCGGCTCGGGCAAATCGCTGGTGGGCCTCGCGGCGCACTTCGAGGCGGTGGCACGAGGTCAGCGCAGCTACTACACGGCCCCGGTCAAGGCGCTCGTGTCGGAGAAGTTCTTCGCTCTCTGCGATGAACTCGGCGCAGCGAACGTCGGGATGGTGACCGGTGACGGCGCCGTCAACCCCGACGCGCGGGTGGTCTGCTGCACGCAGGAGATCCTGGCCAACCTGGCGCTGCGCAACGGTGCTGACGCGCCCATCGACAGCATCGTCATGGACGAGTTCCACTTCTACGCCGACCGCGACCGGGGATGGGCATGGCAGGTGCCGCTGCTGGAGCTGACCCGCACCCAGATGGTCCTGATGAGTGCCACCCTCGGACCCACCCAGCGCTTCGCCGACGACCTGCGACGTCGCAGCGGCCGCGAGGTCGTCACCGTGACCGGGGCGGAACGGCCAGTGCCGCTCACCTTCACCTACCGGGAAACCACGCTGCACCAGTCGCTCGAAGAGCTGCTGGAGCTTCGCCGGGTTCCTGCCTACATCGTCCATTTCACCCAGAAAGCGGCCACCGAGCGGGCACAGGCCTTCACCAGCCTCAATGTCCTGTCGAAGGACGAAAAGGCGCAGGTGGCGGCCGAGATCGTCGATTTCCGGTTCGACTCTCCCTTCGGGCGTGACATCCAGCGTTTCGTCAAGGCCGGCATCGGCGTGCATCACGCCGGGATGCTGCCCAAGTACCGGCTGCTGGTGGAACGGCTGGCCGGGGCGGGCCTGCTCAAGCTCATCTGCGGCACCGACACGCTCGGCGTCGGCGTGAACGTGCCCATCCGCACCGTGGTGTTCACCCAGCTCTGCAAGTACGACGGCCGCGACACGCGGGTGCTGTCGGTGCGCGACTTCCAGCAGATCGCCGGCCGGGCAGGGCGCCGGGGCTTCGACCACGAGGGCTTCGTGTGGTGCCAAGCGCCCGAGCACGAGGTGGAGTACGCGATGGCGCTGGAGAAGGCCCACGAGAAGTTCGGTGACGACCCGGCCAAGCTGCGCAAGGTGCGTCGCCCGTCGCCGCCCAAGCGGGGCTACGCGCCCTGGAATGCCGACACGTTCGACCGACTGGCATCGGGACAGCCCGAGCTGCTCCGCTCGCAGTTCGACGTGTCGCATTCGATGCTGATGAACGTGCTGGACCGGCCCGGCGACGGCTGCGCGGCCATGCGCCGGCTGCTCACCGACAACCACGAGACCCGTGCCGCCAACCGCACCCACATCCGCCGGGCCATCGCCATCTACCGCTCGCTGGTCGAGACGCAGGTGGTGGAGCGCCTCGACGAGCCCGATGAGCTGGACCGGCTGGTGCGGGTGAACGTGGACCTGCAGGCCGAGTTCGACCTGACCCAGCCGCTGTCGCCGTTCGCGCTCGACGCCATCGAATTCCTCGACCCCGACGAGCCCACCTACCCGCTCGATGTGCTGAGCGTGCTCGAAGCCACGCTGGAGAACCCCACCGTGGTGCTGGAACGCCAGCGAGACATGGCCCGCACCGACCTGCTGGCCGAGATGAAGGCCGAGGGCGTGGAGTACGAAGAACGCATGGAGCGGCTCGAAGAGGTGGAGTGGCCCAAGCCGCTGCGCGACTGGCTCTATGACAGCTTCAACGCCTGGTCGACCCGTCACCCGTGGCTGCGCAACGACAACGTGCGGCCGAAATCAGTGGCGCGGGACATGAACGAGCGAGCGATGACGTTTCGCGAGTACGTGAACCACTACGGCATCAAGGGATCCGAAGGGGTGCTGCTGCGCTACCTCAGCGATGCCTATAAGGCGCTCGTGCGCAACGTGCCCGAGGACCGTCGCACCGACGACATCGTGGAACTAACCCGGTGGCTGGGTGAGACCGTTCGCACCACCGACAGCAGCCTCATCGACGAGTGGGAACGCCTCGAGCAGCTCACCGCCGGCTAGCCCGGCGCCCGGTAGTTGGGCGCCTCTTTGGTGATCATGATGTCGTGGGGGTGGCTCTCGCGCAGGGCCGCCGCCGTGACACGCACGAACCTGGTGCGCAGCCGCATGTCGTCGATGCTCGCTGCACCGCAGTAGCCCATCGCCTGGCGCAGACCGCCGACGAGTTGGTGCAGCACACCCGCCAGCGGCCCCTTGTAGGCCACCCGCCCCTCGATGCCCTCGGGCACCAGTTCCTCCACCTCGCGCCCGTCCTGGAAGTAACGATCCTTGGAGTAGCTGCGGCCCTTCATGGCACCGACCGAGCCCATGCCCCGATACTCCTTGAAGCGCTCGCCTTGGTACAGCACCACCTCGCCGGGCGACTCGTCGGTGCCCGCCAGCAGGCTGCCCACCATGGCGCTGTGCGCCCCCGCAGCCATCGCCTTGGCGAGATCGCCCGAGAACTGCATGCCACCGTCCGCGATCACCGGCACACCCGCCGCAGCAGCCTCCGACGCGCAGTCGAACACCGCCGAGATCTGCGGCACCCCCACCCCGGCCACCACCCGGGTCGTGCAGATCGAGCCAGGTCCGATGCCGACCTTGATCGCATCGGCTCCGGCGTCGATTAGCGCACGAGCCGCATCGGCCGTGGCCACGTTGCCCGCCACCACCTCGGCAGGGTGATTGGCCTTGATCTTCGCGACTGTCTCGATGACGTCGCGGCTGTGACCGTGTGCAGTGTCGACCACGATGGCATCCACGTCACGCTCCACCAGCGCCGCCGCACGCTCCATAGTGTCGGGACCGGTGCCGACTGCGGCGGCGACCAGCAGACGGCCCTGCTCGTCCTTGGAGGCATTCGGGAACTGGATGCGCTTCTGGATGTCCTTCACGGTGATCAAGCCCACCAGCCGGAAGTCGTCGTCGACGATCGGAAGCTTCTCGATGCGGTGGCGGGCCAGTACCACCTGGGCCTCTTCCAGAGTGGTCGGGGCGCTCGCAGTCACCAGCCCTTCCGACGTCATCACTTCGTGGATCGGACGGCTCCAATCGGTCTCGAAGCGCAGGTCGCGGTTGGTGAGGATCCCGACCAACCGGCCCGCCGGATCGGTGATCGGCACGCCGCTGATCTTGAAGCGGGCCATGAGGTCCTCGGCTTCGGACACCAGGTTGTCGGGGCCGAGCGTGAAGGGCTCGTTGATCATGCCCGACTCGGAGCGCTTCACCCTGTCGACCTCGGCCGCCTGATCGGCGACGGACAGGTTGCGGTGGATCACGCCGATGCCGCCGTGACGGGCCATCGCGATGGCGAGACGCGCCTCGGTGACCGTGTCCATGGCCGCGCTCACCAGCGGAACGGCAAGCGTGATGCCGCGTGTGAACCGCGTCGACGTGTCGACCGCATCGGGCAGCACGTCGGACGCGTCGGGCACCAGCAGCACG
Source organism: Acidimicrobiales bacterium (assembly GCA_009843525.1). Taxonomy (GTDB): domain Bacteria; phylum Actinomycetota; class Acidimicrobiia; order Acidimicrobiales; family Poriferisodalaceae; genus Poriferisodalis; species Poriferisodalis multihospitum. Next base: position 78,626 of record VYDH01000014.1, read on the forward strand.
TCGTCGAAGGTCAGCCCGTCGGTCGTGAACTTGCTGTCCAGAGAGGGAAATCGGCCCTTTGCAGGGGGTTGTGACTGGGCCATGGCGCACCCTACCGCGCGCCCTCCAGCGAGCCAGTGAACCCGACCGCAGTAGCTTCACTGATGTCCCGCGCAAAGCAGGTTGACGTGGCGGATTTCCAACAGCACGAACCGATCGCAACGCTGCATCGGCTCTCGGACCGGCCGGTCGACAGCCTCGCCGCCGAACTCGTCGAGTACTCCCAGCGGCGACCGATAGCGCTCATCATTCCTGCGCTGTTCAGCGAGCTCGCCGGGCCGGCCCTCGACCGCATCGTCGATGAGATCAGCCGCATCAGCTACCTGAACGAAGTCATCGTCGGGATCGATCAGGCCTCAGAGCAGGAGTTCGCCGAGGCCAAGCGTTTCTTCGATCGGCTGCCGCAGCGAACCCGGCTGCTGTGGAACGACGGACCTCGCATGCGCAGCATCGACGAAACGCTTGCTGACCGGGTGCTCGCACCGTCCGAACCGGGCAAGGGGCGCAACGTCTGGTACTGCCTGGGCTATTTCCTGGCGTCGGGCCGCTGCGAGACGCTGGCTCTGCACGACGCCGACATCGTGACCTACGACCAGGGAATACTGGCTCGGCTGCTCTACCCGATCCTGCACCCGACCTTCGGCTACTCGTTCTCGAAGGGCTATTACTTCCGCGCCGGCGAAGGCCCCACTGCGAACATCAACGGACGGGTCGTGCGTCTGCTGGTTGCTCCGCTGCTGGGAGCGCTTCGCACAACTCTGGGAGACCACGACTACCTGCGCTATCTGGCGGCGTTTCGTTACCCGCTGGCCGGCGAGTTCGCGATGCAGCTCGACATGACCCGAAGCATCCGCATTCCCAGCGACTGGGGACTAGAAATCGGAGTGCTGTCGGAGGTGTACCGCATCTACCAAGGACGCCGGATCTGCCAAGTAGACATCTGCGACCGGTATGACCACAAGCACCAGAACCTGTCGGTGGCTGATCCCCAGGCAGGACTCCACAAGATGAGCCGCGACATCGCCAAGGCGATCTATCGAAAACTCGCCATCGACGGCATGACGCTGACTGCGGAGACATTCCGCACCGTCAAGGCCGTGTACTACCGCAACGCACTCGACCTCGTCAGTCATTACCGCAACGACGCCACCTTCAACGGCTTCGACTTCGACCTGCACGCGGAAGAAACTGCGGTCGAAGTGTTCTCTGCTGCGATCATGGAAGCGGGCCACGACTTCTTGAACGACCCGATGAACACGCCGTTCATTCCGAACTGGTCGCGGGTGCAAAGCGCCGTGCCCGACGTGCTCGAGCGGCTCTACGACGCCGTCGAGCTCGACAACGCCTGACCCCGCCTGGCCCGCCGCGGGCACCACTGTCACGGCCTTCGTCAGACCTCATTGCGGCTCTTCGCGCGCCCTGACTCAGCGAGCCATCTCCACGCGCCTCAGTCGACCTAGCTGAAAACACCCGGCAAGCGATGCCAACGGCGACTTGCCGTCGCGGAGACCGGTCGACAAGTCGCCGCTAATGGCATCTACCGGCAGCTATCCGAGCCAGTTCGCCACGGCACTGACAGTGCTTGGTGCGTCCTTCCGCGGTTGAGCCCCGGCGGTGCCTGCAAAGGAAATCCGTCTCCCGCAAGGAGGGAACACTATGGCCAAACGGCTAGGCAAACGACTCGCCGCGCTATCCGCGGCCGCGCTGTTATGCGCCGGATCGCTGGCGATCTTCGCGCCATCTGCCAGCGCACACACTGCGACCAAGGTCGTGGACAAGTACACATGCACTCACACGTACGTTCCCGAGTTTCTTGGGTACGAGACCAGCTGCAGCTTTGTCCCGACGACCGTCAACCGGGCGCACATCCACACCACAAGCAGAGTTTGCACGTGGGTTACCGTCGGCGGCGCAGTTGCCGGTGGGCTCGTCGGATTGGCGGCCGGAGGGGGCGCTGGCGCAGTCGTCGGTGGAGGGTTAGGTACGTTGGCCGGGTACGAGGTCTGTCGATCCCTGCCAAGAATCATCTGGCTAGGATGAACGTCGTGAAGACTGAGGCACGGTCGATTCGCTTGCTTTATCGACTCGGCGTGCCTCTTGCGATGGGCGCCGCTGTGGTGCTGGGATTCGAGGTGTTTGGAATCCGCGGCCGTTGGCTTGTATTGCCAGCAGTCGCTACCGGATTCGTCCTCGCGACAGCACTCGGCCTCTGGCTGACGGGCCGTCCGCACTTCTTCACGTCACCGTTCAAGCGGTGAAGCTGCGACTGCTTTCGTTGGCTGCCGTCTGCTGGTTGACGCTGGGGTGCTCACCCGACGCCTTGGCTTGCAGACAGGCAGCCAGCGATCAGGCCATTGCCGAGGATGCGTGGGGCGCTGCGCTCGCTGAGGCGGCTGCACACGAAAGCTCGCTCGACGTTGGTGAAGCTAACGCAGCGGCCTTGGCGGAACATACGGCGTATCACGAAGAAGTCCTCGAAGCCCGCATCGAAGTCATCATCGCAGCGGCTGAGACAGCAAGGGTCTGCGAATAGCTCGAATACTTGCATACACCCGTATGTGAGGCCCCGGCATCCACGAAGGGCGCCGGGGCCTCGCCGCGTTCGCCCAACGGATGAACGGAACTGACAACACGAAACCGCGCTCAAGGGGAGGTGTAGCGCAGTCGGGCGACAGCGCCTCTTGCCACGATCTCGTTGCGCGCGTAGTGCGCTGGCATCAGCGGGCTGGCCCAGCGTCCTGCCTGCTGCGTTTCGACGAGTGATGCGCCAGCGCGCACGAGCGACATCGCGCTGCCGATGCGCAAGCTGTGACCGGATGCTCCGTCAATGCCGACGGCCGCAGCGGCGCTGCGAACTATCTCTCGAATGCTGCGCGGTGACAATGGTTCTGCCGATACGTGCTGTCCTCGGAGAACGCGCCGAAACAGCGGTCCACTGGTCGTATCGGCCCCGGCGAGTCCCGCTGCTTCCTTCCATTGCTCGATGCGGCTAGTCGTGGGGCTACCGAGGTACAGGGTGGTTCCATCGCCGTTCTGATCGGTCTTGCTGCGTCGAACGGTCAACGTCGCAGCGCCATCGCTGCGACGTTCGATATCGCCCACCTGGAGCGCCGTCACCTCGCCCACACGCAGCAGGGCGTCGCTCATCGTCGCGATGATTGCGGCGTTGCGCAGCCCTATCAGATCGCCAGCGGAGGCCATGGCCGCAGCTGCGGCATCCGCCTGTTCCCAGTCGACTGCTGAAACTTGCCGAGATGGCGATGTCGCACGTCGGTGCGCCCTCAGCACGACATCGCACGAGGGCCCCACGGGATCGGGTCGGCCGGCTAGGCGGGCGTCGAACCGCACTGCGGCGACGATCTGGCCCAGCTTCGCTCGTCCTGCTCCACCTACAGCCAACTCGGCCAGCGCCTCGCTGAGGCCCTCGTCGTCCATCGACCTATCTGCGAGCTGCTCGGTCACCTGCCGCAGCGCTCGACCGTACGCCCTGCGCGTCTCGCTACTGATGGCACGCTCGGCAGCTTCGGTGCCAGCGGCAGAAAGCATCCCACCATGCGACCCCTCACGGATCGCTGACGCATCGATAGTCAGCGCGATGGCCGACGCACCGCTCATCCGAGCTCCCCGGCCGCACTATAGCTTCTGGTAAATGCCATTACCGGAAATATAACTCCCTACACACGTGTATGCAAGTGCATCCGGATCCTCATTGCAAATGCACCGCTGCGCTTGCCAAAGGGGGCTCTCAGGATCGCTGTCACCACGGGCGGCCTACGCAAGGGATGATCGCGTTGCCGCTCCGTGGACGACCAATGCGCGAGTGCGGGCTCGCGATTCCCTGCGTGCTCGGCCAGCTCTACGGTGCCGTCGAACTCGACAACGCCCGAGCGAAGCTCAATCCTCGCCGCCGTGCGGGCTACCTCTCGGCCGCTGTGTCGAGCTCGGAGAGCCGGCGCCACAGCGGTGCGTAGACATGTTCGCCGAGATTGCGGACCGAATCTGTCGTGACCCGCTCGAGGACAGTAGACCCCGGTGTGATCATGCGATCTGGTTGGTTTCTGCCCTGCAGTCCTTTCTTGCGTCCTGATTTCCTCAGCGATGTCTGCCATATGCCCATATCGGCGAATACAGTTATCTGTATGAAGACCACCATCAACCTCCCCGACGGTCTGGTCGAGCAAGCCAAACAACGCGCCGCGGAACGAGGCTGCACCTTCACCACCCTGATCGCCGAAGGGTTGCTGCTGGTTTTGCAGCAAGCCGCTCCTGCGACGCGAACACCGCTGCCCACCTGGGGCCAGAAGGGCGATCTGGTGCTCGTGGACATCGAGGATCGCGAAGCCGTCTGGCAGGCTCTCGACGGCGACGGCTGGAAGTGATCCTCCCCGACGTCAACGTGTTGGTCTATGCCTACCGCGCAGACCTCGACCAGCACGAGACCTACCGGCCGTGGCTGTCGAGGGTGCTCGGCGGACCGGAGCCATTCGGCGCAGCGGACGTCGTTCTCACCGGCTTCGTACGGGTGGTGACCAACCGGAGGATCTTTGCCAACCCCTCACCGATCCAAGCAGCGCTGTCCTTCGTCGACCGGGTGCGCTCAGCGCCTGCAGCCCGCGCCGTGCTGGCAACCGACGCGACATGGCGCGAGTTCGCGAGATTCGCCGAATCCGATTCCCGCATTGCCGGCAACCTGGTGCCCGACGCGTGGCTCGCCGCGCTGGCGGTCTCAGTCGGCGCCCGGCTCGCGACCGCCGATGCCGGCTTCGCCCGATTCGAGGGCCTGCGATGGTTCGATCCCCAACGAAGCGCCACCGCATAGACCGCAATGATGCAAGAGGTGGCTCGGCCTGACCGCTAGGTGGCGTCGCGAGTGAGCTTTCTGAAGCAAGCTCGCAAACCCCGCCAGATTCCCCATAGAACAGCGGCACCGGCTCCGATTGGCACGAAGCCGGCCACTCTCTCGGAGCCAGGCACGGAAGCTGGTTGGCTGCGGCGAGATGGGGACTCGGACACTGCCGGGAGACTAGGCCGCTCGGCGCTCGGCCTCCAGGCAGAGCCACATCGTCTGGCCGGTGGCCAAGTCGACGCGATCGGACGGTGGGTGGAGCACACCGTCCAGCAGGTCCACGCACCCGACCTCGGCGAATTGCCTGCCCGCACTGCCCTCAGGGCAGAGCGAGGACAGCACCTCGAGATCGACGGTGAGATGGGCGTGGCTGACGTTGGTCACCGACACCACCGTCTGGCCCCACTGCGCGTCACCGCGCATCACGCCCAGTGCCTGCGGGCCCAGATCCAGTGCGACCTGCGGGCTGTCGGGATGGAACGCGGGCTGCGCACGGCGGATGAGCATGCGGTGGACGAGCTCCACCAAGGTCCTGCGCCGGATCCCGTCCTGCGCGCCGAGCAGGTCCACTGCCTCGTCCAGGGTGACCTTGCGCCGATTGATGGTGCGCTTGTTCTGCTCGACCGGCGGCAGGCCGTGCTCGGTGACGATGCGGGGCGGTTCGCTGATCGGCGTCCAATAGCTGGGGGTGCCCAGCAGTGCATGCACGTACAGCGCGGGGACGCCGGCCAAGCTCAGCATGATCGTGTGAGCAGCCAGGAACTGCGCCACACCCAGGGGATCCCCGTCACCGGCGAAGAGGTCCCACAGCGACACGTTCAGCTCGTACGCCTTGGGGCCCGCAGGCGTGTCGAACTCCGAGTGCGTGCCGCCGGCGCTGTGCGCCGCGGCGATGAGCCGGTTGATCTCGGCCGCGCTCAGTAGTCCCTCCACCGGGCGCAACCCGATGCCGTCGTGGCTGGCGATGAAATTGAAGAACGACGTTCCCGCAGGCGGCGTTTCGAGCTGGGCCAGCCACTGCTGCATGGCCACCGACGAACCCGACAGCATCGTGTGGGCGACCAGCGGCGGCAGGCTGAAGTTGTAGACGAGGTGGGCTTCGTCGCCGTCGCCCCAATAGGCCACGTTCTGGTCATGGGGCACGTTGGTCTCGGTGATGATGACCGAGTCCCCGCAGCGTGCGTCCAGCAGCGTCCGCAGCAGCTTCACGAACTCGTGCGTCTGCGGCAGGTTCACGCACGACGTGCCGAGCTCTTTCCAGAGATAGGCGATGGCATCCAGCCGGAACCACCGCACGCCCGCGTCGACGAGGCGGGCCACCGTGCGCAGCAGGTCCAGCAACACCTCGGGCTCGGCGAAGTCCAGGTCGATCTGGTCGTAGCTGAAGGTGCACCACAGCAGCCGCGGGCCGTCAGGCGTCTCCACCTCGCGTAGCAGCGGTGTGGTGCGGGGGCGGACCACGCTCGACAGGTCATCCTCGGGTTCGGCGGTGAGCAGGTAGCGGCTGCCGGGCTCCTCCGCGCTGCAGAACTGCTCCATCCACGGGTGATCGGCGCTGACATGGTTCACGACCAGGTCGGCCATGACCGTGTAGGTCTCGCTCAAGTCGGTGATGTCTTCCCAGGCTCCTAGCCGCGGGTCCACCGCACGGTGGTCAGTGATGGCGAATCCCCCGTCCGAGCTCGCCGGGTAGAAGGGCAGCACATGCACGACCGACACGACGTCGCCGGTCAGGTCGTCGAGCAGCTCGTGCATGGTCTGCATGGGCACCTTGCCGGCTTCGGTGATCGAGTCGGCGTAGGTAATCACCGCCACGTCGTGCTCATCCCACCGCGGGCCGACCGCTGCAACGGCCTCAGTGCCGTCGAGCCCGAGCGTGGAGAGCACGTCGTCGACGAGGCCATCGCCGCTCAACGCCGGGTAGATGAACTGGAGGTGCTGCTCGACCCGGCTGCGGAGATCCCCCTCGGTCACGACGTGCGGACCCCAGTCGTCAGGCCAGCTCTGGGCCAATCGGGTGCGGAACCGTACTGAGCGAGATTAGTGACGTTCATCGCCCCGGCCGCGTATCCGCAGCCGACCGCGTAGCGTGAGCCCATGGCCGACACACTGCTGGAAACACCTGTCGAGGGAGCCGACACGCCCTCGGTTCACCCGCTCTCGATGATGACCGAAGCGGAGGCCCACGCCGCCATCGAGGTGCTGCGACGCAGCGGGCGCATCGGCGCGGACGCGCGCTTTCACGGCTTCTGCATCGCCGAGCCGCCGAAGGCCGAAGTCGCCGCCTGGACCCCCGGCACCGATACCGACCGGCGATTCGAGGTGGTGATTCACGAGAACGGCGAGGTGCACATCGCCGTGGTGTCGGTGACACGCGGCGAAGTGGACTCGTGGACTCACCATCCCGGCGTGGTGCCCCGGGTGGGCATGGCGGAACTGTTCGCCGTCATGGACGCCTGCCGGAAAGACCCGGGCTTCGCCGCCGCACTGGCCAAGCGCGGCATCACCGACCCGTCGAAGGTGCAGATCGACCCGTGGCCCACCGGCGATTACGACTTCGACTTCGAGATCGGCCGGCGCGTGCAGCGCTGCATCGCCTTCTGGCGCCCGAACCCGGCCGACAACGGCTATGCGTACCCGCTCGACGGGCTGATGGTGCACGTCGACGTGGACACGCTCGAAGTGCTGCACGTCACCGATTTCGACCAGTGGCCGGTGGCCTCTGAGCGCGGCAACTATGACGTCGACGCGGTCACCGAGGACTTCGGGCCGATGCGGACCGACCTGCGACCCATCGAGATCACCCAACCCGAGGGCACCAGCTTCACCCTGGATGACAACGAGCTGCGCTGGCAGAAGTGGTCGATGCGCGTCGTGATGGACGACACCGAGGGCTTGGTGCTGCACCGGATCGCCTATGACGACGGCGGCCGGGTGCGGCCGATCATCGACCGGGCATCGCTGGCCGAGATGGTGGTGCCCTACGGCGACACCCGGCCGTCGCAGACGTTCAAGCACGCGCTCGACTCGGGCGAATTCGGCCTGGGCCTGATGAACAACTCGCTTCGGCTGGGCTGCGACTGCCTGGGCGAGATCGCCTATCTCGACTCCGTGCAGGTCTTCGACGACGGCTCGGTCGTGACGACGCCGAACGCCATCTGCATCCACGAGGAGGACTTCGGCATCGGCTGGAAGCACTTCGACTGGCACGCCGACACCACCGAGGTGCGCCGCTCCCGCCGCCTGGTGGTGAGCGCCATTCACACCGTCGGCAACTACGAGTACGGCTTCTTCTGGTACTTCTACCTCGACGGCACGATCCGCTACGAGGTGAAGCTGACCGGCATCCTCACCACACGGTCGCATCGGGAGGGCGACGACCTGACGTTCGCCCGCCAGGTGGCGCCGCACGTGTCGGCCCCGATCCACCAGCACATCTTCTGCGTGCGCTTGGACATGGCGGTTGACGGCAACGCCAACAGTGTCGTTGAGGTGAACACCGAAGCGCTGCCGCCCGGGCCCGACAACCCTCACGGCACCGCGTTCGCCGCCAGAGAGACGGTGCTCGAGAGCGAGTTGGCTGCCCGCCGCAACGTCAACTCGGCGTCCAGCCGGTATTGGAAGATCCAGAGCGCAGACCACATCAACCGGCTCGGGCGTCCGACGGCGTACCGGCTGCTGCCGCCGCCCACGGCCACGATGTTCGCGGCACACGACAGCCCGCATTCCGAGCGTGCCACCTTCGCCCGCCACAACCTGTGGGTGTCGCCGTCGCGTCCCGACGAGCGCTACGGCGCCGGGCGGTTCCCGACTCAGCGCAACGCCGGCGACGGTCTGGAGCGCTACACCGCAGGCGACCGACCGGTGGTCGACACCGACATCACCGTGTGGCACACGTTCGGGATCACCCACGACGCCCGGCCCGAGGACTTCCCCGTGATGCCCACCGAGTACGCCGGCTTCGGGCTGGTGCCCGACGGTTTCTTCGACCGGAACCCGATGCTGGACGTGCCGCCGTCGCCCAACGGCCACTGCGCCTGAGCCAGTCGCGGCCTACTGTGGCCGCATGGCAGGAGCACCCGAAGCCGACGAACCGAACCCGACGGCTACCAGCGCTGAGTCTGACGACGCCCTGCTGTCGGGCCTGGAACTGGTCGAGCACTTCGCCCCTGCGCCAACCGAGGGCCTGCGGATCGCCCCGTTCCTGGATGCCATCGAGGCACAAGCGGAGACCGCGGACCGGACCCGGTCCGTCTCGTCGGAGGTCATCGAGGCCATCCGCGGCACCGACTTCATGCGCATGTCGGCCACCCGCAACATCGGCGGCGTCGAGGAGACGATGCTGCACATGGGCCGCGAGCTCGAAGCGGTGGCAGCCCGCTGCCCGAGTCTGGCGTGGTGCCTGTGGAACCACCTGTGCGTGTTCCACCTGTTCGTCGGTTCGGTCGGCCCCGAACAGCAGGACTTCCTCACCCACGTCGTGACCAACGGCCAGTGGGTGTCGTTCCCCGGCGGCGCCCGCAGCTCTGTGTACGGCCGCGTCGAGGGCGACCAGGCCATCCTGAACGGCACCGGCCGCTGGGGCACCGGTGCCCGCTACGCCGACTACTGCGGGGTGGCCTTTGCGATCACCGGCGACGACGGCAAGCCGGTGAGGCCCATGGACATCCGCTTCACCATCCTGCCCACCACCACCGAGGGCATGAAGATCGACCCGTCATGGGACGGCGCCGGGCTGCGGGCCTCGGCCACCGACGACGTCCACTACACCGACGTGCCGGTGAACCTCAGCGACTGCGTGGCATGGTTCGGCGCCAACCGGGCAGAGTCGCTGCGCACGGTGCCAGTGGTGCATCACCGCTACCGCGAGGACTGGGTGGGCATCTCCGACCTGTGGCTCTCGTTCATGGCGGTGGGCCTGGTGCGTCGAGCGCTGGCCGAGGCCGCCGACGCAGCCGGAGGACGGCGGGTGATCATCGGCGGCAAGATGGTCGACCGACCCACCGTGCAGGTCAACTTCGGGCGAGCGGCCTCGCTGCTGGCTGCCGCCGCTGCCGCCACAGAAGCCGCCTGCAATGAGGTCGACCGCCGCATCGCCGCCGGTGTCGTCCCCGACGAAGCCGACTACCTGCGGCAGATGGCGGTGACGACCATGGCCGTGGAGCAGCTCGACGAGGCAATGTCGCTGCTGCACCGCACCCAAGGCGGCACCGCGCTGCGCGAGGGCGGCGCCTTCGACCGCCGCTACCGCGACTTCCGAGCCATGCCGGTGCACATCAATGTGCACCAAGACCGGGTGACCCACCAGCTCGGCCGTCACCTCCTCGGTCTCGAACTCAACCCCTTCTGAACTGGCCAGGGGCGCCTGCGGGCGGTGGCTGCGGGCCCAGATGGGCAAGATTAGGCTCGATAGTTGCCGCTCCGAGATTTGCCTCGCGGGCGCGAACGGAGAGGGAGATCATGCGTTCGAGGACTCTGACACGACTTGCCATTGCCCTAGCCGGCGTGGCGCTGCTGGGAGCAGCCTGCGGCGGCGACAGCGACGACCCTGAGGACGTAACGGCGGCATTCGTGCTGGTGGGCCCGGTCGGCGATGCCGGCTGGAACTGGGCGCACGACCAAGGCCGCCAGTACGCGGAGAACCAGACCGGGGCCACAACGCTGTTCGTGGAGAGCGTCCCGGAGAACGCCGAGGACTTCAAGGCGGTGGCCGTCGACTTCATCGAGAACGAGGACGCGGACGTCATCTTCGGCACATCGTTCGGCTACATGGACCCGATGCTCGAACTGGCTGACGAATACCCCGATGTGGTGTTCGAGCACGCCTCGGGCTTCAAGATGAACGACACCAACTTCGGCAACTTCTTCGGGCGCATGTACCAGCCGCGCTACCTGTCGGGCATGGCGGCCGGCGCCATGACCGAGAGCGGGCAGCTGGGCTACGTCGCAGCGTTCCCGATTCCCGAGGTGATCCGCGGCATCAACGCCTTCACCCTCGGCGTGCGCGAGACCAACCCGTCGGCTGAGGTGCACGTCATCTGGACCTTCACCTGGTTCGACCCTGCGGTTGAGGGCGACTCAGCCAAGGCGCTGCTGGAGGCCGGCGCCGACGTGATCGCCATGCACCAGGACTCGACGGCCGCAGGCGTGGCCGCGCAGGATGCCGGCGCCCGCTGGGTCGCCTACAACTCCGACATGCGCGACTTCGCACCCGACGCATTCATCACCGCACCGGTGTGGAACTGGGGTCCGCGCTACGCCGAGATCATCGAGGCGGTCGCTGCAGGCACCTACTCACCGGGCGCCTACTGGGGCGGCATGGACGACGGCATCGTCGACCTGGCGCCGCTGGCAGACGACGTGCCCTCTGACGTCGCCAGCCAGATCAGCGATGTCGCCGAGCAGATCCGCGAAGGCGAATGGGACGTGTTCACCGGCGAGATCCGCGACCAGGACGGCAACGTCCGGGTAGCCGCAGGCGAGACCATGGACGACGGCCCGATGCTCGGCATGGACTGGTTCGTCGAAGGCGTCGTGGGTGACGCCAGCCCCTGATCCGACTGATCGAACACCACTCAAACCGATGCCGGAACCGGGGGACCCTGCTGTATCCCCCGGTTCTGGTGACGGTTCCGTAGTCGTCGACCTGCGCGGCATCCGCAAGGAGTTCCCAGGAGCAGTCGCCTGCGACGGCGCGAACCTCACCGTCCGGGCGGGCACCATCCATGCGCTGCTCGGCGAGAACGGCGCCGGCAAGACCTCGCTGGTCAATGTGCTGGGCGGCGTCTACCTGCCCGACGCCGGCGAGATCTGGGTGCACGGCGAGCAGCGCCAGTTCCATTCTCCTGCCGACGCCATTGCCGCTGGGATCGGCATGGTCCACCAGGAGTTCCGCCTGGTGCCTTCGCTCACGGTGTTCGAGAACGTGGTGCTGGGCTCGGCACCTCGCTACCTGGACATGGGCCAGATCGTCGAGCGTGTCGCCCACCTGGCGGCCACCTATTCGCTGCAGACCGACCCGTCCCGACCGGTGTGGCAGCTCTCGGTGGGCGAGCGCCAGCGCGTGGAGATCTTGAAGGCGCTGTGGCGCGACGCCGACGTGATGGTGCTGGACGAGCCGACCGCTGTGCTGACTCCGGCCGAGGCGGCCGACCTGGGGCTCACCTTGCGCTCCATGGCTGATCGGGGCCGCTCGGTCATCTACATCAGCCACAAGCTCGACGAGGTGCTGGCGGTGTGCGATGAGGCCACCGTGCTGCGCAACGGGGTGACAGTGGCGCAGCCGCGCAGTCTCGCGGGCATCGATCGGTCGGATCTGGCCGAGATGATGGTGGGCGAGGCGGCGGCACAGATTCAGCGGCCCACCGATCAGCCCAGCGGCGACATCGTGCTCGATCTGGAGGGCATCTCGGCGATGAGCGACCGGGGGCTGCCGGCGCTGCATTCGGTCGACATCGACATACGGGCAGGCGAGATCGTGGGAGTCGCAGGCGTCTCGGGAAACGGGCAGCGGGAGCTGGCCGAGGCCATCGCCGGTCTGCGCCCCACCACGGCGGGAGCGATGCGGCTGGCGGGCACGGACGTCACCGGCACGTCCCCCCGGGCTCGATCCCGCGCCGGGCTGGCCTATGTCCCCGAGGATCGGCTGGGTGTGGGCCTGGCCCCCACCATGTCGGTGGTCGACAACGCGGTGGTGCGGTCATACCGGTCGATGCGTCGCAGGATGATGCTGGATCTGCGTCGTTGCGAGGACTTCTGCCGCCGCCTCATCGAGCGTTTCGGCGTGCAGGTGGGACGGGTGCACGACTCAGTGGGCGTGCTGTCGGGCGGCAACCTCCAGCGACTGCTGCTCGGACGTGAGCTGACCGGCGAGCCCAAGGTGCTGCTGGCGGCCCAGCCGACGCGCGGGCTCGACGTGGTGGGCATCGCAGCCATTCAGGAGCAGATCGTCGCCCAGCGGGCTGCCGGCGTCGGGGTTTTGCTGATCTCTGAAGATCTCGACGAGCTGCTCGCGCTGTCCGATCGCCTGGTTGTCATGTATGAGGGGCGCATTGCCGCCCGCCTCGATCCCAGAACTACGACACGAGCCGAGGTGGGCGCCGCGATGGCCGGAGGCGGCGGCACATGACCGACCCCACGCCTGCATTCGCCGCCGACCCAATGGCGCAGCCGCAACTCAGGGGCGGCGGCACATGACCGACCCCATGCCTGAACCCACGCACGCTCCGCTGCACACCGTGTCACGCGGGCGAGCTCGCTGGCATCGCGGCCTGATCCGGCCCGTGCTGCAGCGGCGCTCCGATGTTGTGCCGGCTGCCCAGGCCATTGCCTTCGTCATCGGCATTGCCGTGGCCCTGGTCGCGGGAGCCCTGCTGCTGCTGGCAGCCGGCAACGACCCGGCCCAGGTGTACGGCCGCATGCTCGACTCGTCGTTGGGCGGCATCAATTCGATCTCACGAACGCTGCTGCGGGCGACACCGCTGGCCCTGGCCGGTTTGGCGGTGGCCGTTGCCGGCTCGATGGGCCTGTGGAATATCGGTGCCGAGGGTCAGATGATGGCGGGTGCCACGGTTGCGGCCGGCTTGGCCATGACGGCGGGAGATCTGCCGGGTCCCGTGTTGATCGTGCTGATGATCGGCGCCGGTGCGGTGGGCGGTGTCGTGCTCATGGCGGGCCCGGCGCTTGCCCGGGCATATCTGGGCGTCAGCGAGATCATCACCACCTTGATGCTCGTCGAGGTCTCCATCCGGGTAGTCGAATGGCTCGAAACCGGGCCATGGAAAGACCCCGAATCGCAGGGCTTCGCTCTGATCGAGCCGCTGCCCGATCAGGCCTCGCTGCCTGGTCTGTTCGGACGTGCACACATCGGTGTGCTGATCGCGATTGCGCTGCTGGCGGCGTTCTGGCTGGCGGTGTCGAGAACGGCTTGGGGCTACGAGCTGCGGATGGCCGGTTCATCCCCGGCGACAGCGCGGTATGCGGGCATTTCGCTGCAGCGCAAGGTGCTGACCGCCCTCGTGCTGTCGGGCGCCTTGGCAGGACTGGCGGGAGCCGTCGAGCTCACCGGCACTGCGACGCGGCTCGATCCCGGCCTGTCCAACGGGTACGGGTTCGCCGGGATCATCGTGGCGGCCCTGGCGCTGATGCGACCGTCAGGCGTGGCGGCGGTTGCCTTCGTGTTCGGGGCGGTGCAGGTGGGCGGCCAATCCATCCAGACGCTCGGTGTGACGAGTTCGATCGCCACGATCCTGCAGGCCATGATCCTCATCGGCGCACTGGTCGCGGCGGTGCTGCTCAACTACCGCGTCCGCTGGGTGCGGCCCGTCGGCCACGACGCAGAGGCAACTGGTGTCTGAAGCCGCCGTCGTCGGGCTGCTCGTGGCGACCGTGCAATTCGCCACGCTGGTGTACCTGGCCGGGCTGGGCGAGCTCATCGCCGAGCGATCCGGCGTGCTGAACCTCGGTGTCGAGGGGATGATGGCCATGGGGGCTGTCAGCGGATTCATGATGGCGCTGGCCACCGGCCGGCCCTGGATCGGCTTCGCATTCGCTGCCCTCGTGGGCATGGCGGTTGCAGGCGTTCACGCCCTGGTGAGCGTGGTGATGGGCGCCGGTCAAGTGGTGTCCGGTCTGGCGATCACCATCGGAGGTCTTGGGTTCGCCGCCTTCATCGGGCAGGACGCAGTCCGTGAGCGTGCCGATGCCGTGTTCACCGATCTCGGCATCGCCGGACTCGCCGACATCCGCTGGGTCGGCCCGATCCTGTTCAACCAGCCACCGGTGGTGTATCTCGCGGGCCTCCTGGGCGCTGCAGCCTGGTTCGTGCTGAATCGAACCCGGCTGGGCCTGGCGTTGCGGGCGGTCGGCGAGTCGGCTTCCACCACGGACTCGGTGGGCCATTCGGTGACCCTCCTGCGCTCGGGCGCGGTGCTGGTCGGGGGCGCCTTCGCCGGCGCCGCCGGTGCCTTCCTGTCGCTCTACATGGCAGCGGGCTGGACCGAGGGCCTCATCGCCGGCCGCGGCTGGATCGCCGTGGCGCTGGTCATCTTCGGGGCGTGGCGGCCCGGACGGCTGGCCGCCGGTTCGCTGCTGTTCGGCTTCACATTGGCCTTGCAGCCCCGGGTTCAGACCTTCGACCTGAACATCTTCGGCCTGGAGGTCAACACGATCTCGCCGGCGCTGCTCGGCATCCTGCCGTTCCTGCTGACCGTCGTGGTGCTCATCGCAATCAGCTTCCGCGCACGGCACCGGCCGAGCCCGGCACCCGCAGCACTGACCCTGCCCTACCGCCGCGAGGAACGCTGATGGTGACAGACGGCAACGCCCACGAAGCCCTGCCTGACGGCACGAAACTGCAGATCCGGCTGCCGCCGGAGCTCGAGGCCGGCGTGTGGTCAAACTTCGCCGTGGTGCGCCACTCGCCCTATGAGTTCACGCTGGACTTCATCCGGCTGGACTTCAGCGGCAAGCAGTCGCCACGACGAGGCGTTGTCGTGCAACGCATCAACATGTCGCCGCAGTTCGTGGAGCAACTCATCAGCGCCCTGTCCGACAACATGTCCAAGTTCGCTTCGAACCTCGCGCCGTCCAGCCTCGAGACCCTGAACGATCCGAACGACAGCCCCGACGCCTGAGCACTCTCAGCGGTGCGACGCGCGCTGGCGACCCCTGGACCCGGAGCGGTTCTTGCTGCCTCGACGGCGTCCGGATTGACTCTTGGCCGCCGAGTGTTCGAGCGTGCGACGTCGCGTCCGTGATCGCGAGGGCTGCCGGATCTCGGCCACGTCGACCTCCGTGGTCGAGGTCCGAAAGCCGAGCTCTCGCTGCATCGAGGCAAGTTCTTTGACCTTTTCGGGCTCGACAAGCGAGACGACTACCCCGCCCTTGCCGGCTCGGGCGGTACGCCCTGATCGGTGCAGGTACGTCTTGTGGTCGACCGCAACGTCGTAGTGGACGACAGCGTCGACTCCGGGGACATGAATGCCGCGCGCAGCCACGTCAGTAGCAATCAGCGCCTGCACTTTGCCTGTTGCGAAGTCGTCCAGGGCCCTGGTTCGTTGGCTCTGGCTGCGGCCGCCATGGATGGCCGCCGTTGCGATCCCCCGGCGGCCGAGCTGGCGAGCGACACGATCACAGCCATGGCGAGTTCGGCAGAACACCACCGTCGTCCCCGCAGCATCGATCGCCTCTGCGCAGACGTCGACCCGGTCGGTCCTGGCGACCTTCCAGAAAATGTGGTCGGCGGCTGTCACATCCGGGGTCTCGTCCCCGACCTCGTGACGAACCGGATCACGCTGATAGTCGCGCGTCAGCGATGCCACGTCGCCATCGAGGGTCGCCGAGAACAGCAGCGTCTGACGCTGGGTGGCGGTCTGGTCAAGAAGTCGCCGGACAACCGGGATGAACCCCATGTCAGCCATGCGGTCGGCTTCGTCGAGCACAACCCGGTCCACTGCGGACAGATCCACCGCCCCTTGGGAGATCAGATCCTCGAGGCGTCCGGGGCACGCCACCAGGATGTCCACACCGCGTCGCAGGGACGCGAGCTGCGGGCCGTAGCCCACGCCGCCATAGGCGACCCCGATGCGACGCTTGCCGGCGAACGAGCGCAGCTCCTTCGTGATCTGATCGGCGAGCTCGCGAGTCGGCACGAGCACCAGCCCCTGGGGCCTGTGGGGCTGCGAGCCTCCCGCGAGAGCGACGAGCGGGATTCCAAAGGCGAGCGTCTTGCCGGACCCGGTAGGGGCGCGGCCGCACACATCTCGCCCGTCGAGAGCATCGGCAACCGTGGCCATCTGGATGTCGAATGGCCGAGTGATGCTGCGCTGCGCGAGCGCGCGAACGATGAAGTCGGGGACGCCCAGCTGGGCGAAGGTGGGGGGCATGTGTCTCCTCGCCGACTGCACGCCGGCAATTGACGCTCTTGGCGTCGTCTCAGGCCGCAGATGACGTCGCTGGCCGCTGCGGCCAGCGGTGCTCAGCGGCGTATGAGTTCAGACGGGCTTGACGTTTTGGGCTTCGTCGCCCTTGCGGCCGGGTCCGATGTCGAACTCGACCTCTTGCCCTGCCTCCAGCGTCCGGTAGTTCTCACCGACGATGTTGGAGAAGTGGACAAAGACGTCGTCTGCCCCTTCACGGGAGATAAAGCCGAAGCCCTTCTCGTTGTTGAAGAACTTGACTGTTCCGCGCATGTTCTGCCTCTCGAAGCTCGGCCTGGCCGGCCACAGGCCGCAAGGGTACGGCGCGAAGGCCGCGATCAGGCCCGCTATCGCGCGCCGGGCACGAATTCGGCCAGGAATTCGAGCGTTGCCTCGACGAAGATGTCGTTGCGGTCGCCGGCCACCATGTGCGCCGCACCGCCCACATTGGCGTAGTGCGCATGCGGCACGGTGTCGAGGAATGACTGAGCGCCTTCCTCGGACAGCACGTCGCTCATACCGCCTCGAACCAGCAGCGTGGGCAGCGTCAGCTTCTCGGCCGCCGCCTGCTGGCGCGGGATGCGCTCGGCGAAGCTGCGCGGCCGGTGCATGAACGCCGGGTCCCAGTGCCAGCGGTAGCGGCCGTCGGGCCACAGCCGAACGTTCTTGGCGAGCCCGTCCAGGTTGCGCGGCCGTTTGCGATGCGGCTGGTAGTTGGCGATGGCCTCGGCGACCTCTTCGAGCGATGCGAAGCCGTCGGCGCCCTGGGCCATGAAGTCTCGGATCTTGCGCACGCCAGCCGCCTCGATCTGCGGCGCCGTGTCCACCAGCACGAGCGCGAGCGCATCCACGGCACCCTCGCCGACCGCGGTCAGCGAGGTTCCACCGCCCATCGAGGCGCCGACCAGCACCGGTCGTTCGCCGAAGTGCTCCACGATCGCCACCAGGTCGGCTACTGATGCCTCGGTTGTGTAGTCGCCGTCGGGCGCCCAGTCCGAGTCTCCGTGGCCTCGGGCGTCGAGGCAGACGGCCCGGTAGCCGCCGTCGGCGAGCGCCTGGCCCGCTCCCTTCCAGGCGTGACGGGTCTGGCCGCCGCCATGCTGCAGCAAGACCAGCGGACCGTCGTCGCCGTAGATGTCGGCGGCGACCTTCACGCCTCCGGACGCATCGATCATGACGTCGGGAATGAGCGAGGCGGTGATGCGCTCGCCGTGCTCGGAGGGGTGGGAATAGACATCCGCGCCGGCCGGCTCCGACGGAACGAAGTCGGGTGCGTCGGCGTCGGCGGGATCGAACAGCGGCTTGCGCTGTTGGTCGCTCATGGGAAGCCTCTCGTTCGCGTCGAAGCTGGTTGATGCAGCCGGCGGGCGCCGGGCCGCTCAGCTTGTCCGGGCGCGGCCGTCAGCCTTGGCTGCGGCCTGGTCACGGCGGCGTGCCTCACCGGCCGCCGCCAGTGCGGCCCGGTTCGAGTCGTCAACGCGCATGAAGTGTTCACGCCAGCCGTTGTTGTCGTCCGCATCCCACACGAACGGCGTCTGCACCGTGGTGCGAGGCATCCAGGCGTGGGTGAGCAGGTCCAGCCCCGTGCCCACGATGGCGCGCTGCATGGCGGCGTCGCCGGGCTTGCCGGTCGGGTTCCCGAGCGGGAAGTCGGTGAACACGAACCGGGCGACGCCGCATTCCTCCACGATGTCGCGAGCGCTGCCGGCAACCACGGTTGGGATGCCGGCTTCTTCCAAGTGACGTGCGATCAGACCGATCGTCTGGTGGCAGACCGGTCAGAGCGGCACAAGAAAGGCGACATCCACGCCGTCTTCGCGCATCCACTCTTCGATGCGGGGCGAGTCGTTGCGCTGCGTGCGACGGTGGCTGTAGTCGGTGGGAATCCCGTAGAAGCGCTCCGACAGCGCACCGATGCGACCCTCGGCCTCGAACTCGCGCAACCGGTTGATCGGCAGGTAGGTGTCGAGATCGTCGGTGTGGGTGTTGTCCTTGTCCCAGAAGAGATCGCTGTTGTACAGGCCATCAAGGGCGTCGTCGCAGCGGGCGGCGTAAGGCTGCTTTGGCCGAGACACGGGCACGCCTGCAGGCTCGCGGCCCTTCTCGAAGAACGAGGTGGTGACCAGCCCGACGGTGCACTCCGACAGCGGCTTCGGCAGCGGCGTGAAGGCAACCTCGTGGCTGTACGCCCACTGGTACGGCTGCGGGTAGCCATGCGCGGCGTAGTACTCACGCGACTTGTCGATGTAGCTCAAGTACGAGCGGTGCGCACGCCGCCCATCCGGCTTCCGCCCGTTCGTCGCCCGCTGGGTCCGCTCTGTCAACGCCATCGTGTCTCCCCTGCCTGCTTGCGCACCAAGACTGTACGCGCCCGACCCGGCCCGCTGTGGAGGCGACAGGACCCTCTGCGACCAGCGATCCAGCAGGCGAGAGATTCGTACTGCACCGCATTCCTCGCGGACGGCATCGACACAGCACGGTGCATCCAAGAGGGAACCGGTCGCAACGTCGCCGAGGGTCCTGTCGCCTCCACAGCTATGGCATCTGTGCCTACTGGCTCGAATCCTTAGCCTGAGCGCCATGACCGAGGCCGACGCCACCCCCGCGGACGAGGAAGCCGCATGGGGTGCGGGCGGGCTGACGCTGGGCGGCAGCCTGGCCGATGCCGTCGAGCAGCCGCCGACGGTGTATGCGGCCGTCGGCGGGCAGCAGTTCTTCGACGAGCTGGTGGACCGGTTCTACGACGCCGTCGAGAACGATGAGCTGCTGCGACCGATGTATCCCGCCGACATGGGCCCCTCCCGGCACCGGCTGGCGGGCTTCCTGGCCCAGTACTGGGGCGGACCTGCCGACTACAGCACCGAGCGCGGCCACCCCCGACTGCGCATGCGGCATATGCCGTTCGCCATCGGCGTCGCCGAGCGCAACGCCTGGATGCGCCACATGCTCGCGTCGCTGGAGGCGGCCAGCCTGCCCGACGGGTCGCCGCTCGACGCCGACATTGCGCAGGCCATGTTCGCCCACTTCGACAACGCCGCCACCCACCTCATCAACCAGCCCGGCTGACCAGCCGAAAGCGCTAGAACTGCGGCCGATGGCTGAGACGACCCGGCACCGAGCGCGTCAGATGTGGGAATGCGTGGAGCGGTATCACCAGCTCTGCTACTGGGCGCCCGAAGTGCGCGATTCGGGCGCAGCGGCGGGGCTGCGGGGGTTCTGGATGAACTACTTCGCCACGCGCGTGGCGCCGCTGGGATCGGTGCCTGCCGGCGTGGTGGAGTCGCTGTTCTTCTACTACGCGCCCGCCCGGGTGCGGCGGGCGATCCCAGACGCGTGGACATTCTCGACTCCTGAACGGGTGCTCGCAGCTCGCTACGACGCCATGGACCAGGCCTTGCAACGAGAGCTGGGCGAACTGGCGAGCGGCGAGGCTGTTGGCCGGTGCGCCGAGATCGTGCGTGCAGCCTGCGATGCTGCCGACCCCGTCGGGCGGGTGCTCTTCGCCGGCTGGTCGTCGCTGGACTGGCCAGGCGAGCCGCACCTAGCGCTGTGGCATGGCTGCACCCTGCTGCGCGAATATCGCAGCGGCTGCCACCTGATCGCGCTGGCGGCGGCCAGCCTCGACGGCTGCGAGTCGGTGGTGTCCCAGGTCGCCGTAGACGAGGCGCCCCGCGAGTGGATCCAGGAAGAGGCCGGCTGGACCGAGGCTGAGGCCGCGGCGGCCTACGAGCGCCTGCGCAGCCGCGGCTGGGTGGATGCCAATGGACTGGCCACCGCAGCAGGCGTCGCCGGCCGCGCCGATGTCGAAGCCACGACCGACCGGCTGGACAGCTTCCACTGGTCCGCTATCGGCGACAAGGCCGCCGACGCCCTCCTCGCCGACATGGCACCAATCAACGCAGTGCTGCCGAAGGACGACCAGCTCGACTGGCGAGAGCTGTACCCCGCCAACGACTGACCGCGTCTGCAAGGCTGCGGCCCATGAGCGAGCAACTGCCTGGACACGTCGACGACCCGGTGATGTCACACAGCGAGTCGATCGACATCGACGCCCCGCCTCAGGCGGTGTGGGAGATGGTGACGGCGCTAGACCGCTACGGCGAGTGGAGCAACGAGAACACCGGCGGGTACTGGCGCAAGGGGCCTGACGGCGTGCCCGGCACCGGGCAGGTCGGCGACATGTTCGTCGGCATCAACCGTCTCGACGGCGAGGAATGGAAGGCCCCCGTCGAGATCATCCGCCGGGTCGACAACGAGGATTTCGCCTTCGTGACAGGCGGCCTCGAATACAACATCGTGCTGTGGCGCTACCAGTTGGCGCCCAAGGGTGCGGGCACCACACTGACCGAGACCTGGACGCTCCGCAAGCTCTCGCCGCGCATGGTCGAGTTCGGGCAGAAAGAACTCGACTACCGGGCCGGCAATGCCCGCGCCGGTATCCGCGCCACGCTCGCAGCGATGAAGGCGGCCGCAGAGGCCTAGCGCCTATGGAGCCAGCCGTTCAGCCGGGAATGCCGATCATCTGCGCTGTTGCGTGCATGTTCACCAGACCGTCGAAGTCGACGAATTCGCTGAAGCCGTCCTCGGTGATGGTGGCCCGGTAGTCGTCCCAACCCTGCGGATCGCGGAAGTACAGCTCCGCCATGCCCAAGTAGGCCTCATTCGCGGGATCCTGGCTGTGGTTCACCACGTAGCGCAGCCCGCCGATCTCGCCCATGACGCCTCGCACGTTGGGCGCATGCACTTCGAGCCAATGCCGGAAGGCCTCGTCGTAGTCGATGCCGTCCCGGGCAGGCACTAGGAACGACACCTTGAAGAAGCCCGACCGCGTCGCCGGGAACGGCTCGTTGAGGGTGTTCGGCACGACCGGCAGCTCACCGTCGATCACCACGTACTCGGTGGTTGCCCACCCCACGTACGGCTGAGCCTTCTCCTGAAACGTGTCTCGCGGCACCGTGCCGTGCGGCTCGGGCGGGTTCGGGATCGCCCGGTCGAACCAGAGCTGCGCCATGCCGTCCCAAGGCACGTCTTTGCCGGGCCGCTGATCGAACAGCGTCGCTATGTACTTCGTGGCGTGGACCTTGCCGTCGGCGGCGGCGCGCTCCTGGCCGGCGATCACGTCGGGCATGTGATTCTTGAACCAGTTCACGACCAATTCGTCGCGGGTGGCCTCCGGCCGACGCTTGATGAGGAAGATCATCTTGGCGCCGGGTGTTGCTGCGATGGCCGATGACATCAGTGCCTCCTGGGCTGTGATCGTCGGGCGGATGCCGCCCTGCCTGCCGCGATCCTGCCATCTAGCCCCAACCGCCGCAGCGCTGTGCCGCCGCGACACCGTCATCACCTGAGTTGGCAACTCCTAGTCGGACAGTTCGGTCGTCAGCGCTTTGGCAAGCAGGTCGTAGTCGTCGGGCCGGTTGTAGAGGTGGGCCGAGACCCGCAGCACGCGCTCGGGCGGCGCAGGCCAGGTGAACACCGGCACTTCGATGCCGTGACGGTCGCGCAGCGCCGCCATCAGCGGGTCGAAGATCGCCGAGCCCGAGTTGCCGGCCGGGGGCAGCGGCACGCTGGCGATGGCGCCGATCATGTCCGCCGGTGCCGGCGGAGCAATGCCGAGCGCTTCCATGAGCACGTCGCGACCGGTCAGGCAGAGTTCGCGGATTGCCGCCTTCACCCCCGGCCAGCCGTCGGGATGCATGGCCTCGACCGTGGCCAGAGCATCGGCGACAGTCAGCCAGGCCGTCGGATCATGAGTGCCCGTCCAATCGAACTGGGCATGCAGATGCCCCCCTTCCGACGGCCAGCCGCCGTTGTAGCCGTGGCTGACAACAGCGTGGTGCACGCCATCGCGCCGGTCGGGTCGCACCCACAGAAATGCGGCGCCCTTGGCCGAGCACATCCACTTGTGGCAGTTCGCAGTGACGTATGAAGCGCCCAACTCCGTCACGTCGAAATCGATCATGCCAGGTGCGTGTGCCGCATCGACGAGCACCCGCACATCGGGTTCCAGCCGCGCCGCCAGCTCGTCCACCGGCATGACCAGTCCCGTCGCCGAGGTGACCGCATCGATGAGCAGGATGCGCGTGCGATCGGTAACGGCACTGAGCACAGCGTCAACTATCTCGCTGCGGTCGTCGAGCGGGAACGGCACTGCTGCGGTGGTGACTACGGCGCCGACACGTGAGGCCGACACAGCCGCGGCGTTGGTGCAAGCGTTGTATTCGTGGTCGGTCACCAGAATCTCGTCGCCGGGCGACAGGCTCGGTTCCAACGAACGCAACACCGAGTTCACGCCCGCCGTTGCGTTTGTGACGAACACGAGCCCTGCCGGGTCGGCACCGACGAACTCCGCCACAGCCCGCCGCGTGTCGTTCAGCCGCTCCTGGTACTCGCCCTCGAGGAAGAACCGGGTCGGGTTGGCCTCGATGCGGGTGCGGATGGCCTGCTGCGCCTCGAGCACGCCTGCAGGAGTCGCTCCGAACGAGCCGTGATTGAGATGCAGCACTTCTGGGTCCAACAGCCATGCAGTCACGCAGATCACGCTACGGCGCGCTCCGGGCCGACCTCCACACGATTTGGGCATCGCCGGTAACTTCCGCAGCGACATGCTGCAGCCGTTCACCGTCGCCGACTGCGTCGCCGCCAACGCCCGGTCGTTTCCGGACAGGTGCGCTATCGAAGTGCTCGACCCTCGCACGACGGGAGGTGTCGAGCCGATCGAGACGTGGACGTACGGCGCGCTCTGGGGCCGGGCCGAGGCCTTGGCGGATGCACTGGGTCCCGTGTCCGCCGGCCCGCACGGGCCAATGGCCGGTCTCTTGCTGCCGAACGGCGCCGACCACGCTGCCGCCTACCTCGCCTGCCAGCTCGTTGGCGCTGCTGCAGTGCCGGTCAACAGCCGGCTCGCCGAGCCTGAGGTCCGCTACGTGCTGGAGGACTCGGGCGCCGCGGTGCTGCTCTCCACCGAGCCATTCATTGACATCGCCCGCCGGGTCACTGCCGATCTCGGCATCAGGCTGATCGACGCTGCCGAGACTCCCGTCTCGGCGCCGATGAGGTGGTCCAGGCCCATCGGTCCGTATGCCGACGGCGATCACCGCACTGGTCGGCTGGTGCCGCGCACTACGCCCACCGAGGTCACCATCGACGAACGCGCTGCGATGATCGCGTACACGTCGGGCACGACCGGCTTTCCCAAAGGAAGCATCAATTCCAACGCGGGCTTCCTGACGCGCCTGATGCACTGGAGCTGGACATTTGGGTTGACCGGCCGCGAGGTTGTGTCGACGCCGGGTCCGATGTTCCACCTCTCGTACGGCGGGCTGACGTTGGCGCAACTGGTGGCCGGCGGGCGCGCCCGTGTCATGACTGCGTTCGAGCCGCACGCGGCCCTCACCGAGTACGCCCACCACAGCACTTGGGCATTCCTCGTGCCCTCGATGACCGCTGCCATTGCCGAGGCTTGGCGGGACGCTGGACAGCCGCCGTTGGGGGCGTTGCGGTACCTGCTGTCCGCAGGTGCACCCGGACCGATGTCCTTGCTCGACGAGGCGTTCGACATCT
The DNA here is from genome assembly GCA_009843525.1 of Acidimicrobiales bacterium. Classification (GTDB taxonomy): domain Bacteria; phylum Actinomycetota; class Acidimicrobiia; order Acidimicrobiales; family Poriferisodalaceae; genus Poriferisodalis; species Poriferisodalis multihospitum. The sequence continues at coordinate 102,992 of VYDH01000014.1, forward strand.
TTCCGAATGCGGAGATCACCGATGGCTACGGATGGACCGAAGCCGGCTGGGTGACCTACGACATCAAAGACCGCTCGGCGCTCGTGCCCCATTGTGTGGGAGGGCCGACGCCGGGCTCGGTGGTGAAGGTGGTTGACCCTGAGACCTGTGAAGAGGTTCCCGACGGCGTTGCCGGGGAAGTGGTCGCCATGTCGATGGTGCCCTTCGAGGGCTACCTGGGACGACCCGAAGCGACGGCGGCCGCGCACACCCCCGATGGATTCGCCCGTTCGGGCGACATGGGCATCATGGCTGCCGACGGCCGGTTGGCGATTGTGGACCGGGTCAATGACATGATCATCAGCGGCGGGGAGAACGTGTACTGCGCCGAGGTGGAGCGCGTCCTCGTCGAACATCGGGATATTGCCGAGGCGGCTGTGGTCGGACTGCCCGACGAACGCTGGGGCGAGCGCGTCGCCGCGGCCGTGGTGCCTCACGAGGGCAGCCGGCCCGAACCGGCTGAGGTGATTGCCTTCGTGCGCGACCGGTTGGCCCACTACAAGTGCCCGCGGGAGTTGATGGTTGTCGGCGATCTGCCCCGCAATGCCATGGGCAAGGTGCTCAAGCCGCTTCTCGCCCAGCAATTCGGTCCGGACGCCCAGGCGTCGTCCAGCAGCGCCTGATACTCGCCGTCGAGAACTTCGAAGCCGGCATCGTGACATGGCGCGGCGCACGTCGCGGGAATCTCGGCCCCGAGGCTCAGCCCCTCAGAACGGGGCGCGAACATGTTGACCGGACACAGGAGACGTCATGGAGAAGCTGCTCGTCGCGAACCGGGGCGAGATCGCCATCCGTGCTTTTCGCGCTGCGACCCAGCTTGGTATCCGGACGGTTGCGATCCTTCCCGTCGAGGAGGAGCGCAGCGGTGCCCTGCACCGGATCAAGGCCGACGAGGCGTACGTCATCGGTACCGAGGGCCGGCCGGTGCGGGCGTATCTCGACCACGAGGCCATCGTGGCCAAGGCGGTCGAGGTCGGCGCCGACGCCATCTACCCCGGCTACGGGTTCCTGTCGGAGAGTCCCGATCTCGCCGACGCATGCGCAGCTGCAGGTGTCACGTTCGTCGGACCGAGCGGGGAAGTGCTGAGGCTCACCGGCAACAAGATCCGGGCGCGGCAAGCAGCCGACGAGGCAGGCCTGCCCGTGCTGCGCCAGTCGGCGCCCATCGACCCCGACAGCGACATCGATGTCGTCGCCACTGCTACGGGGATCGGGTTCCCGCTGTTCGTCAAGGCCGCGTCAGGTGGCGGCGGTCGGGGCATGCGCCGTGTGGAGCGTCCGAGCGACCTGTCCGAGGCGATCGACGCCGCACGGCGAGAGGCGCACAGTGCGTTCGGCGACGGCACCGTCTTCCTGGAAGAAGCCATGACCGACGTGCGCCATATCGAGGCGCAGGTGCTGGCCGACGCGGGCGGCAGCGTCGTACATCTCTACGAACGCGACTGCTCGGTGCAGCGGCGGTTCCAGAAAGTGGTCGAAATGGCTCCCGCCCGGGATCTCGACTCTACGGTGCGAGGGCAACTGCTCGCAGACGCCGTCCGGTTCGCTGAGGCCATCGGCTATGCGAACGCGGGCACTGTGGAGTTCCTGGTGGACGCCAGCGGTCGGCATGTCTTCATCGAGATGAACCCTCGCATCCAGGTAGAGCACACCGTGACCGAGGAGGTGACCGATGTGGACTTGGTGGAATCGCAGTTGCGCATCGCTTCGGGTGCCACGCTCGACGATCTCGGATTGAGCCAGGGCAACATCAGCCTGCGGGGCTTTGCACTGCAGTGCCGGGTCACCGCGGAGAACCCGGCCAACGACTTCCGTCCTGATACCGGCCGCATCGTGGCGTACCGACCTGCCAGCGGCGCGGGCGTGCGTCTGGACGGCTGCGTGTACCAGGGGGTGGAGATCACCCCGCACTTCGACTCGATGATCGAGAAGATCACCTGCCGCGGGCCGAGCTTCGACACAGTGGTCCGCCGGATGCAGCGCACGCTGGCCGAGTACCGGGTGCGGGGCGTGTCGACCAACCAGCCGTACCTGCAGGCGATCCTGGCCGACGCTGAATTCCGAGCCGGACCGGTCACGACCACCTTCATCGATGATCGTCCCGAGCTGACCGCCGCGTCGGTGGGCGCCGACCGAGCCACTCGCCTGCTGCGCTATCTGGCCGACGTAACCGTCCACCAGCCCAACGGATCGGCCCCGACCCGTGTCGATCCTGCGAGCAAGCTGGCACCGACGCCGCGCACGCCGCCGGACGGGTCGAAGCAGCGACTCGACGAGCTCGGACCGCCTGGCTTCGCCGCCGAACTGCGAGCGGCAACCACTGTGGCCATCACCGACACCACGCTGCGCGACGCTCACCAATCCATCCTGGCTACCCGGCTGCGCACCATCGACCTGGTGGCCGGCGCCCGCCAGATGGCCCACAACATGCCGCAGCTGCTCAGCATGGAGTGCTGGGGCGGCGCCACCTTCGACGTGGCGCTGCGGTTCCTGCACGAGGACCCGTGGGAACGACTGCGGCGCATACGTGCCGCGGCACCCAACATCTGCACCCAGATGCTCCTGCGAGGGCGCAACACGGTGGGCTACTCGCCCTATCCCGACACGGTCGCCCACGAGTTCGTGGCCGAGGCAGCCGAGTGCGGGATGGACATATTCCGGGTGTTCGATGCGTTCAACTCCATCGACCAGATGCGGCCCGCCATCGAAGCGGTCATCGAGACCGGCGCCGTGGCCGAGGGCACCATTTGCTACTCGGGCAACCTGTCCAGCCCCGATGAGGACCTCTACACCCTCGACTACTACCTCGGGGTCGCCGAGCAGCTCGACGCCGCCGGAGTGCACATCCTGTGCATCAAGGACATGGCCGGGCTGCTGCGACCGCCGGCCGCGACGACTCTGGTCAGTGCGCTGCGGGATCGATTCGCCCAGCCTGTGCACCTGCACACGCACGACACCGGCGGCGGGCAGCTCGCGACCTATCTCGCAGCGATCGACGCCGGGGTGGATGCCATCGACGGTGCCGCTCCGCCCCTGTCGGGGATGACCTCCCAGCCGTCGATTGCCTCGATCGTGGCGATGACCGACGACACCGACCGAGCCACCGGGCTCAGCCTCGACGCGATCGGCGACATGGAGCCCTACTGGGAAGCAGTGCGGCACGTGTACGCGCCTTTCGAAGCCGGCCTGCCGTCGCCCACGGGCACCGTCTACCGCCACGAGATTCCCGGCGGGCAGCTCTCGAACCTGCGGTCGCAGGCACGGGCGCTGGGCTTGGGGCACCGCTTCGAGGAGGTCGAGCGGCTGTATGCGGCGTGCAACGACCTGCTCGGCCGCCCCATCAAGGTCACGCCGTCGTCGAAGGTTGTCGGCGACCTCGCCCTGCATCTCGTGGCCTCGGGCGTCTCGCCCGCCGAGCTGGCTGGCGACCCGGCTGGGGCCGACCTGCCCGACAGCGTCATCGGCTTTCTGCACGGCGAGCTCGGCACCCCGCCAAGCGGCTTCCCCGAGCCCTTCCGCACCCACGCCACCAAGGGCCGCGACTGGGCCCCCAAGACCAAGGACCTCACCGACGACGACGTGGCGGGCCTGGCGGCCGATCGCGCCGCCACGCTGAATCGGCTGCTGTTCCCCACGCCCTCTGCAGCCCAGGACGAGAACACCCACCGCTACGGCGACCTGTCGGTGCTGCCGTCGCTGCTGTTCTGGTACGGGCTGGACCCTCATGACGACGACACCGCGGTGGTGCTCGGCCCAGGCGTTCGGCTGCTGCTCGGCCTGCGGTCCATCGGCGAGCCGAACGACGAGGGCATTCGCCTGGTGAGTTTCCGGGTGAACGGCCAGCCCCGTGACATCGACACGCTGGATCGCACCGTGGCCGTCGATCGGCCCGAGCACGCCAGGGCTGACCCCAGCATTCCGGGTCACGTGGCCGCACCGTTCCGGGGCGCGGTGAACGTGTCGGTGTCCGAAGGCGATCAGGTGGAAGCCGGGGACACGGTTGCGGTCATCGAGGCCATGAAGATGGAGTCGTCGATCTCTGCGCCCGTCACCGGCACGGTCATCTCGGTGGCCGCAGCCTCGGGGTCACTGCTCGAGCCCGGCGACCTGATCGCGGAGATCCGCCCGGCCGGTCGCTCTGGCAGCCCAGAGAGCGAGCACGACGGCTGATCGGGAGAGGCGATTGGTTCCGCGCACTAGTGTTCGGAGCAGGAACCCAAGGGGTAGAACTGCGACATGGCAGCAGATGGGACGCAGCCGGAGGCTGACTGGACACAAGCGGAGGCAGAGTGGACGCAGCCGAACGCTGAGTTCTGGGCTCCCCAACGCAACGCCGTCGACGCATCCTTCGCCATGCAGCCGGCGGTGTACGCCGACGAGGATTTCTTCGCTGCTGAGCAAGAGCGCCTGTTCGGCCGGGCGTGGGTCGCAGTAGCCCTGGCTGAACAGGTTGCACTGCCGGGCCGGCTGCTGGTGCGGTCGGTGGGCGGACGTTCGGTGCTGCTGACCCGGTCCGACGGCGGCCTGCACGGCTTTCTGAATTCGTGCCGTCATCGCGGCACCGAGCTGGCCGAACGCGATTGCGACATCGCGAACACGATCCGCTGCCCGTACCACCGTTGGCACTACAGCGCCGACGGCCAGCTCGTATCGGCACCCCTGTTCGACGAGGTGCCCCGAGACGACTTCGATGTGGCCGACTACGGGCTGGTCCCCGTGCGTACAGAGGCCTGGGGCCCGCTGGTGTTCGTCTGCCTCAGCGAAGACACACCGCCGCTCGAGAAGTGGCTCGGCGATCTGCCCGACAGGTTGGCTGCCTACCAGTTCGCTGAGTGGCGCTCAACGGGGCTGGACGGAGCCGCAGGCACCTTCGACGTGGCGGCCAACTGGAAGCTCATCGTGGAGAACTTCGCGGAGTACTACCACCTGCCCTGGGTGCACCCGGAGCTGGCCAAGGTGTCCCGAGTGCCCGACCACTACCGCTACCAGGGTCCGGGCATGTACTGCGGCCAGACCACCACGCCGGTGTCGGGCGACGAGCGTGACGACTGGCTGACACTGCCTGCCGCAGCCGGACTCGACGATTCCGATGTCGCCAGCGGCAGATTCGTGGCCCTGTTCCCCAATGTGACGCTCGCCGTGCTGCCGAGCCACATGTTCCTGATGGTGCTGCAGCCGCTCGCCGCGGGCCGCACGCTCGAACACTGCACGTTCCTATTCCCGCCGGGCCCGATGACCGCGGGCGAGCCGTCGGCCGAGCTGCGGGAGGCTTTCGAGACCACACGCCGCTTCTGGATCGAGGTGAACGACGAGGACATCGACATCTGCGAGCGCGCCCAGCGTGGCATCTCGCTGGGCGGCGCGCCTCCGGGGCCGCTGGCCCCCCGCTTCGAAGAGCCGGTCAACCGGTTCCACAAGATGACCGCCGACCTGATGACACTCCCCTGCGCTGCCGACCTGACAGTGCCGGCGGGCGATCGACCCGGTGGCGTCGATCTCTACGGCAGCAAGCCGAATCCCCTGCCGCCGGCCATCGAACTCGACGCTGTGACGCACTAGCTGCGGCTCAGCCTCTGACCCTGCGAGACTGCACAGCCGTGACTGAACGGGTGCAAGCCGTCGTCATCGGCGGTGGCGTTGTGGGCGCCTCCGTGCTGTATCACCTGACCCGCGCGGGCTGGACCGACCTCGTACTGCTCGAACGCGCTGACCTGACTGCGGGTTCGACCTGGCATGCGGCCGGCGGCATTCATCCCATCAACGCCGACCCGACCGTCGCAAAACTGCAGAAGTACACCATCGAGCTGTATCGCGAGATCGAGGCTGAATCCGGTCAGGACTGCGGCATCCACATGACTGGTGCGATCTTCCTGGCAGACACGCCCGAGCGTCTCGACTGGCTGCAGATGACCGACGCGCGAGGCAAGTACCTGGGCATCGACTCCGAGATGATCCCGGTGGGCGAGGCTGCCCGGCTGCTGCCCATTATCGATCCCGGTCAATTCGTGGGCGCGATGCTCGATGCCGAGCACGGCCACGTGGATCCCTCCGGCGTGACCTACGCATATGCCAAGGCCGCGACCGCGGCGGGCGCGGTGATCCGCCGCCATACGTGGGCTCGTCGCATCGAGCGAACGCCTGACGGCGCTGCCTGGCGCATCGGGCTCTACGACACCTCCCGCGGCGACCTTGCCGGAGCCTCCGAGGCTGCAGGCGATGACGGCTGCGACGACTGGATCGAGGCGACCCACGTGGTGAACGCCGGCGGGCTCTGGGCTCGTGAAGTGGGCCGCATGGCCGGCGTGGAGCTGCCGGTGCTCGCAATGGAGCACACCTACGTGATCACCGAGCCTCTCGATGCCGTCATCGCCCACAATGAGCGCAGCGGCAGCGAGCTCATGGGTTCCATCGACTTCGGCGGCGAGATCTACACGCGCCAGGAGGGCCAGGGCCTGCTGGTCGGCACGTACGACCAGGCCGCGGTGGCATGGCAGCGCCGACAGACGCCGTGGGACTTCGAGCGGCGACTGCTGACGCCCGATCTCGAGCGCATCGCACCGTCGCTGGAGACCGCCTTCAGGCACTTTCCCGTGCTCGGCGATGTCGGCATCGCGCGAGTGGTCAACGGACCGTTCACCTTCTCTCCCGATGGGAACCCGCTGGTCGGGCCGATCCGCGGTCTGCCGAACTTCTGGTCTGCCTGCGGTGTGCTGGCCGGACTCTGCCAGGGCGGCGGCGTAGGCCTCGCGCTGTCCAAGTGGATGACGACCGGCGATCCCGGATTCGATGTGTGGGCCATGGATCTCGCACGATTCGGCGATTGGGCCACCCGCCCGTACACCGCCGCCAAGGTGCGCGAGAACTACCGGCGGCGCTTCAGCATCGCCTTCCCGAACGAGTTCCTTCCCGAGGGACGTCCCTTGGCGACCACCCCGATCTACGAGCCCCAGCGTGACGCCGGCGCCGTCTTCGGCGACGTGTACGGATTGGAAGTGCCGCTGTGGTTTGCGCCCGAGCCCGGCACAGTCGAGGACGTCACCTTCGGTCGCTCCAATGCGTGGCCTCACGTCCGTGCAGAAGTGCACGCTGTGCGCCATGACGTCGGTCTCATGGAGACGTCAGGATTTGCCAAGTTCCTGGTGGAAGGGTCCGGTGCGCGGGCATGGCTCACCCACCTGCTCGCGGGCAGACTTCCGCCGCCAGGCAGGATCTCGCTCTCGCCGATGTGCAACGAGCGAGGCAATCTCACCGGCGATCTCACGGTTGCCTGCCTGCCGGCGGCGACCGGAACTCCCGACGGGCCGGTGCACACGGCGACCGGCGGCGCCACCGGCAATGCCGCGACCGCTGAGCGCTTCATCATCTTCGGATCGGGCATCGCCGAGCGCCACTACGAGCGCTGGTTCGACGCTGATCTCGCTCGCTGGCGCGCATCAGCCGCAACGCCGCAGGGAACAGCCTGGTACCGGACGCTCGGCGCCGAGCTGTGCGGCGTGGCCATTGCGGGGCCCAAATCGAGAGATCTCCTCTCGGAGGTGACCGACGCTGACGTCTCCGATGAGGCGATGCGTTTCGGCAGCTTCACCGCGGTCGATGTGGGCTGGGCGCGAGCGTGGTGCGGCCGCCTGAGCTACACCGGCGATCTCGGTTACGAGCTGTGGACCGATGCCAGATACCTGCGTCATGTCTTCGACCTGCTCATGACGCATGGCCGGCCCTACGGGCTGCGGCTGTTCGGCTTGGCGGCGCTGAATTCGCTTCGACTGGACAAGAGCTTCGGCAGCTGGGCGCGTGAGTACCGGCCCACCTACGACCCCTTCGAGGCCGGCTTGGGCCGCTTCGTCCGATTCACGAGAGCCGGCGACGACGGCGTTGACTTCGTCGGGCGTGCAGCCCTGGTCGACAAGTACGGACTTGGCGGAACTGCGACGGGCGACCGAAGTGCCTCGGCTGGAGCAATGGCGCTGTGCGCGTGGACGGTCGATAGCCCACTCGACGAATCCGGCTTCGACGCAGTCGGCGACGAGCCCATCTATTGCAGCGGAGAGCCGGTCGGCTGGGTGACATCTGGCGGATTCGCGCACCACAGCAATGTGTCCGTCGCCATGGGTTATGTGCCGGTCGAATTCGCACACGACGGTGCGGATTTTGGGATCGAAATCGTGGGTGAACGGCGCGCAGCCCACCTCATCGCTGACTGCCTCTGGGATCCAACCGGCAGGGCCATGCGCCGGTGAGCCCGGCTTGTCGCATTTTCTGGCCCGGATACGCTCGACTCCAGGCGTTGAGTTGGATTGACTAAATCTATAGCGGCATAGGTATTTCCAAATAGTACGGCGAAGAATATAGACAGCTGCACTTCAAAATACCGGCGATTTTTGGCCGCATTTCATGAGCAATCGGGGTTGATTGTCTCCGGCTTGAAGTACCCTTACGCTCTTCCACTTCTTGTAAGCACCGGGAAGAGATACAGGTCAAACGTCGGTGATGTCATAGATATGTCCTCACGCTTGGAAATGCATCACTACGAAACCATCGTCGCGGTCTCGGAAACCGGATCGGTGACCGCGGCGGCCGGTCGACTTCATGTCAGCCAATCTGCAGTGAGCCATCGGCTGGCCGAAGCTGAGCGGCGCCTCGGTGGACGCCTCTTCGAACGCCGGCCGTCTCGCGGCATGCAACCCACACCTGCGGCGCTGGCGCTGTGCCAAGCCGCCCATCGCGCAATGCCGGATCTGGCACGGGCCGAGCAGGACTTCATGCGCAGCGTCGGCGGTGCCACGGCCACGGTCCGGATCGGCGTCGGGTCATACGACTGCTACCACTGGCCGGCGCCGTTTGCGGCAGCGTGCAGCGAACGGCTGGAAGGACTGCTCCTCGAACTGGTGGTCGTGGGCGACATGCCAGTGCCACGACTCGCTGACGGGACGGCCGACCTCGTGCTCGCTCCGGGACCGGCGCCGGGGGCGCGTGACGCGATCCACCTGTTCACCGATGAGCTGGTGCTGGTCACACACCCAGAGCACCGACTCGCCAGCCGGACATGGATCGGGCCCGAGGCGATCGCGGAAGAGAACTACTTCACATACAACCGGCAGCCGTCGCCTGGCTTCGAGTACGAGCGCTTCGTCCGCCCTGCGGGACTGTCGCCCCGAACGATCACCGTGCTCGAGCAGACCGGCGCCATCGCCGAGATGATCGCGGCTGACTTCGGAGTGTCCATTCTCAGCCGGTGGGCGATGTCGCCGTGGCTCGATTCCGGGCGACTCGTCGCCGTGCGCTGCGGTCGTTCTGGGCTCGACCTGGAATGGTCGGCCCTCACCCGAGTCGAAACAGACGACGACGCACCTGAGCGGCAGGTTGCCAATGCCATCGTCGGCTGGCTCGGCAATCCGAGCAACAGCTGAGCCCAACCGGTTTGTCTGACCGCCTGGCTCAGTCGAGCAGCGACCTGCTGATCACGACGTCCTGGATCTCGGTGGCACCGTCGACGTAGTGCGTCAGGCGTGAGGCGGCGAGGTGCCGGGGCAGCGGATGGTCGCGCCGGCCGCCCGCTGCGCCCATCACCTGCATGCAGTCGGCCAAGCCTCGCTCGGCAACGCGAGTGGCGAACTTCTTGGCGTGTGCTGCGTGGACAGCCGCTGGTCGGCCTTCTGCCACCGCCAGCGCTGCCCGATAGGCGAGCAGGCGGGCAGCCTCCAGGTCGGTTGCCACGTCGGCCAGCTTGAAGCGCACGCCCTGCAGGTCGGCGATGCGGCCGCCGAACGCCTGCCGCTTGCGGACGTAATCGATGGCAGTCGCGAGGCCGGTGCGCATCATGCCGCAGCACATTGCCGCCACCAGCACCCGGGCGATGTCGATGCCTTCCATCGCGGCAACGAACCCTTCGCCGAGGGGCACCATGACATCAGCGTCAGCTACCCGGCACTCGTCGAAGCGGATCTCGTTGGTGCCGATGCCGTGGGCGCCGATGAGCTCGTAGCCGTCGGTCCGCTCGATGCCGTCAGTGCTGCTGTCGACGAGGAACGTCATGATGCCCCGGTGTCCCGCTGCGGGATCGGCCTGCGCGTACACCGACATCACGTCGGCCGCCGTGCCATTGCTGACCCATGCCTTGCGACCGTCGATGACCCACTCGTCGCCGTCGCGACGCGCTGCCGTAGTGATCTTGGCGGCATCGCTGCCGACGCCCGGCTCCGTCAAGAGGAAAGCGCCGAGCCGCTCGCCCGAGACCAACGGCCCCAGTGCCCGCTCCCGCATCTCCGCGGGGGCACGCCTGCTCACCGCACCCGCCAGATTGTTGTGACAGACGAGCACGAATGCGATGGCGAAGTCGGCCGCGGCCACCTCTTCGAGCACCCGTGCCAGCCCGACCTGACTCAGCCCCGAACCACCATCGGCAACGGGCACGAGCAACCCGCACAGCTGTTCTTCCGCCGCACTCTGAAATGCCTCAGCCGCGAAGCGGCGTTCACGCTCCCAGGACTCGGCGTGCGGCGCGACCGCAGAGCTGGCCCATGCCGTCGCCCGATCCACCACCGCCTGGTCTGCTGCTCCCACCGCAGCGTCCGCCACCTCCGGCAGGAGTTCATCGGCCAGATCCGATGGGGGCATGACGTCGAGATCGATTGCAGCTGAGGTCATGGCCCGCATCTTGCCATCCTCACGTTCCGCCCATCTGCGAGAGGATCGCGGATCCCTGGAGTGAGGCCGATGGCCCGCGACGCCATGGGTGGCCGTCGTACAGTTCGCCAACCGGTCGGCTACCAGGCCGCCGGGTGCCGAGAAGGGCTGCCGAGATGAATCCAGACCGCCCCTCCGCGCGCCAAGGCAATCGTGCCGGTGTCCAGCTCGGCATCGACGAGGCGATCGGGCGCATCGGGCGCAGGGCACGCGTCTATGTCGCGCAGGGCTCTGCGGCCCCGTACGGCCTGCTCGCTGCCATTGACGCGGCGCACGACCGCTTCGCAGAGCTCGAGTTCGTCAGCGCCTTCCTGCTGGATCGGCCCGCACCTCTGGATCATCTCGGCAACCCTTTCCGCTGGACGTCACTTCAGCCGAGCGGGGCTCTGCGCGACGCACTCGACAGCCCGCATTTCGGCGTGGTCCCGGCCCGCTACTCGGACATCACCGGCCTCGTGGGACCCGGCGGCGGCCTGGAGGCCGACGTTCTGCTCTGCCAGGCCAGCCCGCCTGACGCGGACGGCCGCATGAGCCTGGGCACGGGCGTCGGCGGTCACGTCGACCTGCTGCGATCCACCCCGCTGGTGATCGCGCAGGTGAACCCGCACATGCCATACGTGCACGGCGCGGGGGAATGCCACCGCACAGACTTTGACGGGCTCGTCGAAGTCGACGAGCCGCTGCCGGAGCTGGCGCCCGCCGTGGTCGATGAGACCGCGGCGGCAATTGCGGCCCACGTCGGCCAGTTCATCGGCGACGGGACGACGCTGCAGTTCGGGATCGGCTCTATCCCCGATGCGGTGCTCTCCAGCCTGGCCGACCGCCGGCACCTCGGCCTGCACGGCGGCATGATCAACGACGCCTGCATCGACCTCATCGACAGCGGTGCGGTGGACAACCGTCACAAGGGACCGGTCGGTGACGGCGTCAGCGTCGCCGCAGAGGTGATGGGCACGCGCCGCCTCTACGACTGGGTCGACGGCAATCCGGCGGTGCAGCTCGTGAACGGCGCGTTGAGCCACGGCATCGAAGGCATCGCCCAGATTCGCAACTTCGTGGCACTGCAATCGACCGTGCAGATGGCCCTCGACGGCTCGGCGAACTCCGAAATGATCGCGGGCCGCTGCATCTCCGGACCCGGCGGGGCGCCCGACTTCGCATTCGGCGCCTGTGTAGCGACCGGCGGCCGGTCCATTGTCGCCATGCCGTCCACCGCAGCCAGCGGACGCATCTCGCGCATCGTGGCCCAGCTCGAGCCGGGCGCCCCCACAACCCTCCCGGCGTACACCGCCGACATAGTCGCCACCGAATTCGGCGCCGTGGAACTCCGAGGCCGCTCGCTAGAAGAACGGGCGAACCTGCTCACCTCGATAGCCCACCCAGACTTCCGTGACGACCTGAGCGGTGGGCCACAGATGCCATAGCGGCGGAGGCGGCAGGCGATTCTGCGACGTTGCGACCGGTTCCCTCATGGAAGCGCCGTTGTGCGTCAATGACGTCGGCAAGAAATGCGGTGAGGTGCACATCTCTCACCTGCCGGATCGCTGGTCGCAGAATCGCCTGCCGCCTCCGTCGCGGGCGCGACTACAGCCGGCGGACGGTAGCGGCTTGGCCAGTGGTGCCGTAAGCCATGCCTGCCATGCGGTGAAGGTTGCGCGTGTTGTGCATGCGGCCGTGGATTCGCGGTCCAGCAGCGAGCATGGCGCCATCGACCACGAGTTGCTGGCCGCTCACGAATTTGCTCTCGTCGCTGGCCAGGAACAGCGCCATGGACGCGATGTCGGTGCCCTCGCCCCGATCCGGCCACGGCTGCATCTCAGACATGACCTCCTCGGCTTGGGCTTCGTTTCCGCTGTGCATCAACGGCGTGAAGATGAGACCCGGGCAGATGGCGTTGACGCGAATGCGGTGGGGTGCCAGTTCCAGTCCGGTGGTCTGCGCCAGGCTGATCACCGCCGCCTTGGCCGCCGAATACGCCTGCGGTCCGGCACCGCCGCCGACCCCGGCGATCGATGCGGTGTTGATGATGGAGCCGCCGGTGCCCTGCGGGATCATGACCCGCGCCGCGTGCTTGGTGCCCAGCATCACCGAGCGCACCAGGATGGCGAAGGTTTCGTCCCAAGCGTCCGCGTCCAGCTCGGTGATCGGGCCGAAGGCCCCGCCGATGCCTGCGTTGTTGAACACCACGTCCAGCTGGCCGAATGTCTCGACTGCCAGCTCGGTCATCGCGGCCACGTCGTCCTCGACCGCCACATCGGTGCGTGTGAAGCGAGCGCGATCGCCCAGGCCCGCGCCGGTCAGCTCCTCCATGAACGCATGCCCAGCGTCGGCGTTGAGGTCGCCGATCACGACCGAGGCGCCTTCTGTCAGGAACAGCTCGACCGTCGACCGTCCCATGCCGCTGGCCCCGCCGGTGATCACCGCAGCCTTGCCAGCGAGCCGTCCCCCGGAGCTGCCGCTGCTCTCACTCATCGTGCTGTCCTCCCGTGCCGTCTAGTTTGACTGTGTCGAATTGGTGGGCGCGATTGTCGCCTATGACGCGACGTCGTGCGCCGTGCGAGAATACGGGCCGGGATTCGGGGGAACCCGCGGACATCGGGGAAAGACATGACGACGACCGTTCAGCGACAGCTCACCGCCGACGGCGGGCAGCGCCACATGCACGAAGTCCACAAGATCGCGCACGCCGGCGCAGTGGATGCCGACGGCCACATTCTTGAGCCGCCTGACCTGTGGCAGGAATACCTCGAGGACCGATACAAGGACCGGGCGCTGCGCATCGAGATCGAGCCCGAGCGCGGTCTCGAAGTGCTCATGATCGACAATCAGCGCAGCAAGCTGGCCCGCCCCGGCATGGTTTCGACGCTGGGTGCCATGGGCGCTCCCGATCTGCCTGACATCATGTTCAACCCGGATCGCACCTACGTGGGTGAGATCCCCTTCGGGGCCATGGACCCGCACCAGCGGATCGAGCTGCTCGACGCCGAGGGCCTCGACATCGCGGTGTTGCTGCCGACGGTGGGTTTGCTCTGGGAAGCCGAACTCGAAGACGCCGAGCTGAGCCAGGCCTACACGCGCGCCTACAACCGCTGGATCTGCGAGTTCTGCCGGGATCATTCCGACCGGCTCATTCCCATCGCCCACATCTCGATGACCGACCCGGTGGCCGCCGCGGCCGAGCTCCTGCGCTCGGTGGCCGATGGCGCGCGCGGCTGCTTCGTGGCGCCGTTCACACACAGCACCCGCCCGCTCGGTCACCCCGACCACGACCCGGTGTACGAGGCGGCGCAAGATCTTGGCGTGCCGTTCGCCATCCATCCCACCTTCGAGCCCCAGTGGACCAAGGGCACTCGCATGGGCACCTGGGAGCACGTGCGCGAGCTGCGCCTGACGGCGTCGATGACCGCGTCGGACGGGGTGCGGCACCAGTTCGTGTCGCTGTTCGACTACGGCGTCTTCGAGCGATTCCCGGAGCTGAAGGTGCTGGTGCTCGAGTCGGGCGGCGGTTGGCTCGGCTACTGCCTCGACCGCATCGATGCGGTGTTCGGGCATACCTACACCGGCACCCGAGTGCCGCTGCAGATGAAACCCAGCGAGTACTTCACGCGGCAGGTGTGGATCTCCTGCGACCCCGACGAGCGCTCCATCCCGGCCTTGGCGGAGCGCTACGGGTACGACCGGTTCATCTGGGCCAGCGATTTCCCGCACGCCGACCACACACCGGAATATGTGCTCGACCTCGACGAGCTCGTCGACATGTTCCCCGCAGAGTGGCGGCGGGCCTTCATAGGCGACAACGCCCGCAACGTCTTCGACCTGTAGCAGGCATCGCGTCGCGGCGCGAGAAAATCGCTTCGAGCGGAGGCAGGGCCGAAGTTAGGCTTGCCGTATGGCGCAGGCGCAGAATGGCTCTTCGGACGAGGTCCTGTCCTACATGCGAGACATGGAGAGTCGTCTGCATGAGCGACTCGATCGCGTGGATGGCGACGTGGCCGGACTGAAGACCGACATGTTCGAAGTCAAAGGCGATGTGGCCGGACTGAAGACCGACATGTTCGAAGTCAAAGGCGATGTGGCCCAACTGAAGACCGACATGATCGAAGTCAAAGGCAACGTGGCGCACCTCACGGAGGATGTGACCCTGCTCAAGACCGATCTCACCCAGGTCAAGGTCGACGTAACGCAGATCAAGAGGGTCATCGGCGGAACGCGAATCGAGACTCAAGTGGTGGTCGATGCCGTCGCCGATCTCTATGGGCGGCAGCCGGGAGCCTGACATGGCTACCGCAGCAAAGAAACGGACATTCGAGGAGATCTTCGACGGCGCGCTGCAGAAGCACGAGCGTCGTGATGCAATGCCGCAGGAAGAGCAGTGGGCCGGGGACCTGTTGAGTTCGATTCTCGGTGCCAGCGAGTGGCTCGCGCGTGATGTGCCTGGAGACCCGTCCGGCCAGCACGACTTCGATCTCGTGATGCCCGACGGCAGGCAGATCGCAGTGGAGGTCAAGACGTACACCTCCCCCGAGGTCGCCGAGTTCGACGCCCTGCGCAGCGAACTCAATCCGGTCCCAGCACCCTCGCTTCGCGACGGATGGCACCTCGACTTCGACCTGTCCAACGACGAGGCGGCTGATGAGACTGTCGCCGTCCCATTCTTGAAGGACGCCGTCCCGCGACTCGAACCGATCCTCGCCCGCATCGAGAGCGAGGGGTTGCAGCAGGCGGTTGTCAACTTGGCTGACCCGCATGCGCGCGCGAACGCGCCAGAACACTCGATCTGCGACGAGCTGCGCTCCCTACGACTCCGGCGTGCATTTCCGGCACCTTGGATGGACTCCGGTCGGATTCACCTCGGCCGGGCCGAGGCTGTCATGTGGTACGGGCCGGACAGCATCGCCGAGGCAGTGGAGTCCATTCTCTCACGAGTCCACTCCAAGCTCCTCAAGTCCAAGGAAAACGGCGCGGACGAGCGTCACCTGTTCGTGTGGGTTCCGCCCGGCGCGCCTCGCAGCGAAGAGGCCAGACTTGCCACGGCGACAGCACCGCCAAGCCCTCGTTGGCTGCCACGCACGGCTGACTTGCGCGGTCTCGACGCAGCGTGGGTCGCCCGCCTCTGCCTGCCCGCGGCACGGCAAGAGGTTGAGGGTTACTCGACGCCCGTGTGGCAGCTCACGGATGCGGGCTGGCGCTGCTGGACTCGCAATTGGCAGTCGCTGGATTCAGCGTCAGCTTCTTGACCCCGTCCGGCTGGGGACCCTATGGCGATTCGGCGGTGACGGTCTTGGGAGGGAAGTACAGGCCGTCCTGAATGGCGCGGTCGCCGAGAGGCTCGGATAACGCGATCGTCACTGATGTCGGCGGGTTGCCGGGGCAGTTGGCGCCACCGGCCACAGGCACGACTGCGAACGCCACCACGACCGCTTCGTCGGTCTCGACGACTTGGGGTCCTCGCAGCGCGTCGCCCATCTCGCGGCCGTTGGCACAGCCCTGCTCGGTGACCAGCACTGTGACCTCGGTGGCTTCGGCGCTGGGCAGGTTGTCGGGGTCGAGATGCACCTCGACACGGCCGAGGCCCTCTGGCAGCACCACGGCAGGTTCGCAGCGCCGTCCCGACGATTCCCCGGCCCACAGCCAGCGGTCGCCGCGCCGCTCGACCGCGGCGAGTTCTTCCCATTCGCCTCCGTCCAGCACGAACCATGCCAAGTCGTCGCCGATGTGAACAACGGCCCAATCGCCCAAGGGCAGCGGTCGAGGCGACGGATCGGTCTGGCGCGCTTCGAGTTCCTCCAAGAACGCATCGACGGCGGGGTGATCCACCTCGTCGACCGGCTGCCAGTCGATCAGTTCCGAGTACGGCATCGGCGGCGCTCCCCAGCACTCCACGACAGGATCGGGGTCGCTGAGGTCGGGCAGCACCATCAGCGCACCGTCCGGCGATGGTGCTGTGATCGTCAAGTCGATGCACACAGCATCGAGACCCGGCGGTGATGGCACAGCGGCAGCGATCTCCGCCAATCCGCCAGGCGGCGGGTTCTCGACCCACACAGTGACCCGGTTCCGCTTGACGCCGATGCCGTACCCGTAGATGCCGAGATCCTGATCCCACGTCGCGGCGCTGATCTGCTCCTCGGCCGCAATCAGCTCGCGCTCGGAGAACCTGACCTGCACCACTTCGAGCACGAGATCGTCGCGCTGCCCCAGCGGACGCAGGTCGTCGACATCGCCGTACTCGGTAGACGGCGGCAATGCCGCAAGTGCCGCCGCGTGCGTCTCCACGTCGTCGGTGAAGCCGACGATCATCGTGCCGCCGCGGTCGCGGTCGAGCCAGTAGCCCCCGTACGTATCGAACTGGCCGCCGTAGTCCACGACCGCCGCCGCGAACCCCGACGGGTAGTTCTGGGTGGTGCGCAGTGGACCCTGTCGGCGCGCCGTGATCTTGCTGACGTCCTCGCAATCCGCGAGGCCCGACCCGTCGATGCCCGCCGGAACGGCGCCGGCACCGTCCGCAACGGCGGAGCCAGCAGCGGCATCTGTGCTGACGGCGCCGCCAGTCGTCGCCTCAGCCCTCACCGATTCCGTTTGACCGCCGCTATCGACGTGCGTTCCCCCGCCGCAGGCACCCAACACAGCCGCCAGTGTCACGGCCGCCAGCGCCTGAACTGCACCCGGCACTCGGCGGCGGTCCATCCGCTGCGCCATGCCACCAAACATACGTCAGCCAGCTTCCCTGCTATGCGCGGACCGTACGCTGAGCGGCGCAGCGGTCGACATGATCACGGCTCCGACGACTGTATGACAATGACGTGATACGCTCTGACGCCATGAGCATGCTGACTGTCAGGGTCACGCCCGAACTGGAGGCCCGGCTCGGCGCGGAAGCTCGAAGGCTTCACACGACGAGATCGGACCTCGTCCGTCGACTCCTCGAGGACGGCCTCGACATCGCCGAAGACGCGTCGACCGAAATCACCTGTGCCGATCTCATGGGCAACCTCATTGGCTGCGTCGACTCTGGGATTCCTGACTTGACAACTAATCCGAAGTATATCGAAGAAGCAATCGTTGCAGACTACGAGCGTGACCTCCGCAGGCTCGCTCCTTGACACCGGGCCGCTCGTCGCCGCGTTGGACAGACGCGACCCCCTCCACGAGTGGGCGGCGCAGCAGTTGAGGTCGTTGCAGCCTCCGCTGCTGAGTTGCGAGGCCGTACTGTCAGAGGCCGGCTATCTGATGCGGCGCTCCGGACTTGACGAGTCGCTTCCACTTGGCTGGGTCACCTCGGGCACGCTGCAGCTTGAACCTTCTGTGCCTTCCGTCCGCGAGTCCGGCGTTCTGCGACGGCTCATGGAGCGCTACAGCAACGTGCCGATGTCGTTTGCGGATGCCTGCATTGTCCGGCTGGCGGAGCGCAACCCCGGAGCGCATCTGCTTACGTTCGATTCCGACTTTCGCATCTACCGAACGGCCGACGGGCGAGCCATCCCGCTCCTCACGCCCGGTCAATGAGCCGCGTGTCGTGCCCGGCCGCGCCGCCGAGCGCACGGCTTCACCAACTACGAGAACTTCGAAGCCCGCGGCCTGCTACGAACCTGACCCCGCCGAGCCCAGCACACCGGACCCCACGAAAACACGAAGGCTCCCGAATTTGGGCGATCACCGCCGTCGGGCGTTCCGCCGCCGCAAGCAGCCAGCACAGCCGCCAGAATCACGACTGCCAGCGCCTGAACCGCACCCGGCACTCGGCGGCGGACCATCCGCTGCGCCATGCCACCGAGCGTAGGTCAACCGGCCTCCCCGCAGCGCGCAGCAGGCCCACTGAGAGCCGCACTATGTGATGCCATGATGTCACCATGAGAACGGTCATCACGTTGCCGGATCATCTCCACGCCGAGGCGAAGCGGCGCGCTGCGGAACAGGGGATCAGCTTCGCGGAGTTCGTGCGGCGGCTGTTCGACCGCGAACTCAGCGCAGCAGAGCCTCAAGGCGACCTTGATGCAATTTGCGCAATAGTGCAGGGCGAACCGTTTGACATGGCCGCAGACGGAAAGGCCATCGTGGCTGAAGCCGTTGCGGCACAGCACGAGCGGCACCTTGACTGACCGCCGAGCAGGGCGCATGGGACTCTGCTTCGTCGACACTTCTGCGTGGCTGTCCATGGCTGTCGCCTCAGAGTCGTCGCACACGCGGGTCAGAGCAGCGCTTCGTGAGCGGCAAGGTCGCCTGCTGACGACCGACCATGTGCTTCAAGAGACATGGTCCGTGATGAAGCATCGTCATGACCGATTCGTCGCTGAAACTGCGGTGAACGCTATTCGCAGGGGAAACGCCCGAGTCGAAGCCTCACTGCTGGGCGATCTGGAGGCCGCGGCGGCGATCGGGCTGGCGTTCAGCGATCAGGACTTCTCGCTTGCTGATCGAACTAGTTGGGCGGTGATGGAACGGCTGGGCATCACCGAGGCGGTCACGCTCGATCGCGACTTCCGGGTGTACCGCTACGGCCCAGGAAGGCGCAGAGCATTCCGCATCGCACCTTGACGCCGCGGGTCGCCTCTCGCCACCGATGTATGCAAGTCAGCCGGTGCTTGGGACCCGGAAGACCTTCATTACTTCGTCGCCGAGGTGGTTGACGACCTTGACGGCGATGTGGCCGGTCTCGGGGGCCGGGAACGGACGTGAGGTGTCGCTGTGCAGGGTTGCCCAAGCGTCCTCGTCGATCTCGGCCCGGAGCGTGGTCTTGAGCGACTTGTAGGGGTCGTTGGCGCCGAGGAAGTAGGCGTGGCGCACGAAGAAGCTCTCGTGGTCATAGTCGGTGTCGACGAACCAGCAGGCGATCCCGTCGGTCTCATCGCTGCGGACCTCGCCGGTCGAAGGGTCGAACACGTCGATCCCCCGGAGCCTGACGCGGTACTGCATGGCGCCTTGGTCTTCTGCGCTGGCGGCGGGGCCGGCTTGGTCGGACGACACCGGGAGCAGCTCGATGTCGGGTTCGCCGAAGATCACGAACAGGTTGCCGCTGCCGGTGGTCTTGAGCTCGTTCGCCATGTGCAGGTCGGCGTTCATCCTGGCCTTGAGCACCGGCGTCGGGCCCGACCTGATGAAGGCGGACGCCTGCGCGTCGTAGCTGAATGCACAGGAGACCAGCATGTCGAAACCGGCCTCTGCTGCCTCGCGGGCAGCGGCCACGAGATCGGGGCGTGTGACGGTGCCGAACTCGGGACCGACGAAGACCGCCGCCCGGCGGGTCGCCGCCACGTCGTCGCCCAAGTCCGTCGGCGGGCGGGCCTCAGGGTCGTCGTCCAAGCTGTCTGAGTCGTCTGGCGAAGCGGCCGATCCCTCGACGAAGGTGCCCTCGGCACAGATGTAGTCGCCGGGCCACGGCTGCAGCGAGACGAAGTCGATGCGATCTGCCTTGTGCGCCTGCTGCACGCCCGCCGCCCGCAGGTTGTCGAGGATGATCGACACGAAGTCCTGCGGTGACTGGCCCTTGCTCCGTGCCTCGGCAACTGGGTCGATCAGCTCGTCGTCGGCGTCGAGTCCCAGGTAGCGATGCGGCGAGATGCTCTCTACGGTGAACGGTCCGGCGACGCGCACCTTCGAGTTGTCCTCGTATGGCTTGTCATAGAGGTACTCGAAGTCGGCCTTCGCAGCGATGGACTCGTCGATTGCCTGCTGCCGCTCGAGGCGGGCCTGCCAGAACTTCTCGTGCGGCTCAGCGGCGTCGGCCGGCCAGTCCTCGGGCCGCTCGCGCGGCGCCTCCCATTCGAGCAGACCGCTCGCAGGGGCCTTCTCGCCCGATGGCAGCGAGACCGTGACGTCTGCCGACAACGCGAAGTCGATCTGCTGGCCCTTCCGGCCTCCGATCCCCACTTCGAACGGCGACGGCGGGCTGGCACGCAAGGCCGCATTGAGATCCGCAAGCGCAGCCTCAACTGCGGGCTGGCGCTGTTCGTAGATCACATCGATCTCGGTGTTGTTGGCGATCGAACGCAATGTGATGTGCGGAACGCGTTCGTAGACGAACCCCTGCCTCACGTCGCCGTACGTCGGCGCATCAGGCGGTTCTGTGTGACTGAGGGCGGCTTCCTTCTCTCGCCCTTCTGCACTGTCTGCCAACAGGTAGTACGGATAGCGAGCGCCCATGAGCCGCGCCCGCGCCAAGGCCAGCGCGACTCGCGAAGTGTCGATAGTGATCCACCGCCGACCCCACTGCTCCGCCACATACGCCGTGGTGCCCGATCCACAGGTCGGGTCAAGCACCAGATCGCCCGGATCGCTCGCCATGAGGAGGCATCGTTCGACGATCTTTGCATTTGTCTGAACGACGTACACCTTGTCGTCGGTGAAGTTGCCGGTCCCGGTATCGGTCCATACGTTTCCGTGGGCGGCCACTTCGGAATCACTGTGAAAGCGAACGTATTGGATTGAATTGGCCGCTACGTGTATCCGGCCGCTTCGGCCGAGCCGCAGCATTCCAGTGGGATAATTCGCCTTCCAGTGAGAATTCTTCGGCCAACTATCGTATGGCAACCCTTGCCACGAGAATGGTTGCGGCGCACGAGCCCTGTTCTGCGAGATGAGGTTGTCCGGCTTGTACGGCCTCGCATCTTCGGGCGCCGCCAGTTCGCCACTTCGTTCCGCAGCCTTGACACCTCGATGGCTGAAATCAGGAAAGAGAAGCCATCTGGCATTACCCTCACCTAGCTCAAATTCCTTGCGATAGCGGAGAGATTTTGCGCGGCCTGTGCTCCTGTTCTTGGCGAACCAGATGATGTAGTCGCAGACATTCCCGATCCAACTGGCGTCAAAACCGCTCGTCGTTTGGATCGAAATGGTGCTAACGAAGTTGTCGGCACCGAATATTTCATCTAGTAGTGAACGGACTCGGTGAACATTTTCGTCGCCGATCTGAACGAAGAGCGAACCGGTTTCCGTCAACAGATCACGAGCTACTGTCAGGCGATCACGCAGGTATGTCAGATAGGTGTGTATGCCGTCACGCCATGTGTCTCTGAAGGCTCGCACTTGCTCAGGTTCACGGGTGATGTGGTCAGCCTTGCCGTCACGCACGTCACGGCTCATCGTCGACCATTGGAAGTTGGAGTTGAACTTGATGCCGTAGGGCGGGTCTAGGTAGATGCACTGCACCTTGCCGCGCAGGCCCTCGCGCTCGGCGAGGCTTGCCATCACCTGCAGGCTGTCGCCGAGGATCATGCGGTTCGACCAGTTCATCTGGTGCTCGTAGAACTCCGTCTTCGCGTCGGCGTTCGGAAGCCCATTGAAGTCGGCGAACAACTCGATCTGGAAGCCAGCGTCAGCAGCGGCCTGCTCCACACTGCGCTGCGCGCCCAGCCGCCGCAGGTCTTCCACCAGCGACTTGGGGTGGATCTTCTCTTGGATGTACAGCGGCGGCGCTTGAACCACCAAGTCGGCCCAGTCGACGGTGTCCTTGCCTCGCCACACCAACTGCGGGTCAAGATCACGGTTGCGTCTCTCGTACGCCACCTGCAGCGGGTGGTCGGCGCCAACCCGATCCTGAGTCTGGAACTCCGCCGTAGGAATATTCAGCCGCGACGACTCATCATGGCTGAGGTTGTCGACCTCTTTGCGCTTGGCGGTCCGCTTCGCCACCGGTCAAGCCTCCCCGTGTTCCGTCAGAATGCCGTGAAGCACTTCGATGAGTTGCGGCACCTTGACGGTCACCGTGTGCCAGATCGATTCTTCGTCCAGACCTTCATAGTTGTGAGCGATGCGGTTCCTCACGGCACGGATGTCGGACCACGGGACTGCGCCAAGCTCATCCCGAGCCGACGGGGGCACCCGGCTGGCCGCCTCGGCGATGACGACCAGCTGCATCAGAGCGGCGTCGTACACGACCGCGCCGACAACGAACTCAGCTTCCGTTGCTCCCCGGACATGTTCCTGGGACTTCTCAGCAGCCTCAACCATGCGTCGGATATAGGGCAGCCAATCGACGGGCTCGACGCATCTATACATCGATGGCCTCTCTCTCGGCGTTGGGCCGCACGTGATCGCGCAGGTTCTTGCCGACGACGATCTCTACGCTGCGACCGAGTGCGTCCTCCAGGAATGCACCCTCGCCGTGGCTGCCCCAGTTCGTCGGCTTCTTGCTGTATTCGACGATGAGGTCGACATCGCTGGTGAGCTGGGCCTCGTCGCGAGCGAATGACCCGAACAGCCTGAGGCCTGCAATGCCGAACTCTTGTTGCAGGCGCGGCTTGAGTTCTCGCAGAACGGCAAGCACCGCATCACGGCTGTCGAGCGCAGGTCGGCCTTCGCGAAAGGTCTGCGATTCGCGGCGCGTCTGAGTGATGGCGGCCTTGAGGTCTTCGGAGAAATCCCAGTTGTTGCGCAGTTCGACGAACTGCCAGTAGCCCAGCGCGCCGAGGCGGTTGACGCCAGGAACCCAGTAGTTGCGCATGGTGGCGGCCTTGTCCTTGGCGTCCTCGCCTCGGAATCCCTTCACCTCCACCACGAGGTGCAACGGTTCTGCGTCTGGGTCGGTATCGCTGATTCGCAGGATGAAGTCGGGCACGTAGATGCGGTTCTGGCCGCCGGTGCGATAGGGCACCTCGAAGCCCATGCCCTGATTCTTGACGTAGGCCAGCACCCCGGGGTTGGCCTCTGCCACCTCGCAGAACTCCAGCTCCCAGTCGCTGTCGCCGATGGCCCAGTTGACGTGGCTGCGGTCGGCGCGGGTGCGCCAGCGCCGCTCCTTGGAGGTGGCGAAGCTGACATCGCGGGTCGTGCCGACTGGCGAGAACGGGTCGAGCACTGCTGTGACGATGCCGCCGCGTTCCTGTTCGGCTTCGACGATGGCGGTCGTGATGCGGTCGCACGCCTGATCTCTGAGCGTGGGATAGAGCAGATGGCCGAGTGATGTGCCGCCTTCGCACACTAAGTGCTCATCGAGCCAGCGCTCGGTCAGGCGCTTGAGCTGGCCGAAGAGGTGCAGCCGGGGCTGGCCGTCATCGTCGCGCCACTGCGTGAGGAGCAGGTAGCGGGTGAGGTGATACACGACGGTGGAACGACGCGTGTCGCCGATGTTGGCAAGATCAAGATCGATGCCTTCGCCGATGATCCCCTCGTTGAGAGTGCGGGTCGGGCCGACCAATTCAGGAGTGAGCCGCAGCGTCGAGTCTTCGGTGAACTCGGCTTCAAGCCGGTCGTCGGGCAGCTCGATCCGGTAACCGGCCACCCGCGGGAAGCGAATCTCCAGCCCATCACGCTCGGGGCTGACGGCGTGCACCTGCACCGTCGACTTAGGCGGTGTGGGCTTGACAATCACCGGTTGGGCGGTGAAGTCGAACGGCACTCCGAACACGTCGGCGTACTCGGTCTCGAACAGACCGTCCTCGTTGAGGTCGTACGACTGGCGGCGCAACGCGCGGCCCACAACCTGCTCGCACAACAGTTGCGTGCCGAACGCTCTCACACCCAGGACGTGCGTGACGGTGTTGGCGTCCCAGCCTTCGGTCAGCATCGCCACCGAGACCACGCACCTGGTGTCGCCGCCCAGTCGGCCCGGCTTGCCCACCGTGTTCATCACCTCGCGCAGCAGGTCTTGGTCGCTGAGATTCTGGGCCTCCTGGCTGGTGCCGCCGCGAGCGATGATCTCTCGGCGGTACCGCTCGATCTCGTCCGACGCTGCATCGCGGAAGTTCGGATCGAGCGCGTCGCCGGATTCGAGTTGGCGGCTGTCGATCAGCAATGTGCGCGGACGTGCCACAGGAGTGCCGTCGGCTTCAAAATTGCGGAACAGCTCCAGTCGGCCGTTGTGAAACGAACTCGCGCCGTCAGGCTGGTCGCGCCGGTAGCCGGAGATGTAGTCGTAAACCATCTTTGACGTGGCCGTGTTGTTGCACACCACGATGAAACACGGCGGAACCTCGATGCCCGGCTGAGCCTGCCACTGCTCAAAGGTCTGCTCGTAGTGCCCGTAGAGCGCTTCCAAGGCCGACTTCAATTCAACGGGCAGCACTGCTTCGGGGTCGAGCTGCCCGACGGCCTTCAGGCCCTTGCGGGGCATCCTCTTGCCGATGTGCTTCCACAGCTCGCGATAGGTGGGCATAACGTTGCCGGGGATGTTGTCGGCCACCGGCACTCTGGGCAGCTTGACGATGCCGCACTCGATGGCGTCCATCAGCGAGAAATCACTGGCGACCCAGCCGAACAGAGTGCCCTCGGCGTAACCCGAGCCACTGAGAAAGAACGGCGTCGCCGACAGGTCGATGACCCGTTGCAGCCCGAGTCTGCGCTGTACGGCCTCGATGCCGGTCATCCAGACGCGAGCGGCCTCAGAGTTGTCTTCGGCTTCCTTGCGGTCGTCGCCCTTGAACTCTGCTTCCTCTGACTCGTCGGCATCACCCGGCTTCTCGCGATAACAGTGGTGTGCCTCGTCGTTCAGCACCATGACGCCCTTGGTGCCCATCAAGGTGGGCATCACACGCTGGAGCATCTGGCCCTCGGTCTCCAGCGTGTCGATCTCGGGGCCGTGGCCTTGCAGCAACGCCCGGCTGCCCTTGGCGAGGCTCATCGCTTCGCGCCGGATGAACGCGTGGTAGTTCGTGATGACGATCTTGGCCTTGCCCAAATCGGCCGTCATGTCGGCGGGCACGAGGTACCGGCTGCGGTAGTAGCTGTCGGGGTCGTTGGGTTGCAACACGCGGAGCCGATCCCGAATGGGTATTCCAGGCGTGACGACGAGGAAGCCACGGGTGAACCTGGGGCTTTGGGGATGCCGCACCGCATTGATGGTCTGCCACGCAATGAGCATGGCCATCACCGTCGTCTTGCCCGAACCGGTGGCCATCTTCAGCGCGAGGCGATCGACGCCGGGATTGGCCTGCTCGCTGGCTGCTGCGATCCGGTCGCGCAGGCTGCGCCCCACCACTGTGTGCGGAGCGACCTCGGTGAGCCAGATGACCGTCTCGACGGCCTCGACTTGGCAGAAGAACGGCCGGATGCCCGGAAACTCGAAGTGCCGCCAGTGCTTGAGCAGCCGCGCAGTCTCCGCGGTGACATGCCAGCGTCGCTCGTCAGGTTCTGACCGCCACTTGGCGACCTCGCCGCGGATCGTGTTGATGAGCTGCGACAGGTCGTACTGCTGGCGGTCGTCGGCCAAGGATTCTGCTTGTTCGTCGAACACCAGCGTGCGCTGTTCCGCCTTGTCCGCTCTCGCGCCCTTCTTTCCTCGCTTGCGCGGCGCCGGAATCGGCGAAATGAACGAAGCAGGTCGACGACCGTCGTTCACCAGCCCCGTGGGTTGGCGTTCGTCATCGAGTTCCCAGTGGCTCGTGGGGGCCTCGTACGGCGAATTGAGGATCGGCTGTTCGTAGAAGTCGGGCATCTAGCAGCAACGCTACGCGGCCGGAGTCACACGACTGTGCTCCTGCTCAGGGCTGTTGCAGACACGCCACCGGTCTATGCTCGCGACGACACCTGCAAGCACCCTCGGGACCAGCGCATGACGGACTACGCCGAACTCCTCAACCGGATCACGGTGAATCCGGAGATGTTCGGCGGCAAACCGACTATCCGGGGGATGAGAATCGCCGCCGAGCATGTCCTCGGCATGCTCGCGGCAGGCGACTCGGCTGAGACGATCCTGCATGAGTATCCCATTCTGGAGCCGGCTGACATCCAAGCCTGCCTGACATTCGCCTATCGCTCGCTTGCAGGCGAAGATGTGCGCGAACGCATGCTCGTAACCGCGGCGTGAGATTCCTGCTCGATGTCTGCGCCGCATCGCGCGGCCTGCATCAGCATCTGGTCAACAACGGGCACGACGTGTACTCAGCGGCGGAGTCTGCGCCTCGTGCCAGCGACAGGGAACTGCTCGATCTCGCGGTCGCACAGGACCGCGTGCTCATCACCGAAGACAAGGACTTCGGCGAGTTGGTCTTCGTCTGGCGCCTTGCGCATCCGTGCATTGTTCGCTTCGCCGACTTGCCGATTCGTGACCGGTCGTCCGCCATCGACGATCTGCTGCAACACCACGCGGCCGAGTTGATTCCAGGCCACATCATCGTTGTGTCGCGGCGCAGAGTGCGAATTCGTCGTGGCAGTCAGACTGACTGAGCGGAGTCAAGAGAGGCCAAGGCTCGGGTGGCGGCGTTGAGGCCGCACAGGCCATGGGCGCCCGCTCCGGGCGGCGTCGACGCTGAGCACAGGTAGGTGCCCGGAATGCCGGTGAAGTAGGGATCCCGGGCGAGTCGGGGCCTGAACAGCAGCTGGAGGGGCGACGAGGCACCGCTCAGAATGTCGCCGCCGATGAAGTTCGGGTTGTAGACGGACATCTCGGTGGTGGAGCGCACCGCCGTGCCCACCACCCGCTCGGAGAATCCGGGAGCGAAACGCTCGATCTGGGCGATGATCGCCTCGGTGGCGTCGCCGGTGTAGCCGTGGGGGACGTGGGCGTAGGTCCACAGCGGGTGGACGTTGCCGACCGAGCGGGAAGAGTCGGCGAGATACTGCTGGCCGACCAGGACGAACGGCCGCTCAGGCATCCGGCCGCGATGGACTGCCAGTTCGTTGGCGAACACCTCGCGTGCATCCCCGCCAAGATGCACCGTGCCGGCGTCACCGGCGGCAGGTGCCTGCCACGGCACGTCGCCCTCGATGGCGAAATCGACCTTGAACGCTCCGGGTCCGTGACGGAACCGGCGGTACGCGCGCGCGACTCGGCGCGGCAACCGGTCGCCCAAGATGTCGGCGGCGACGGACGGCGAGACGTCGAGCAGCAGCAGGTTGGTCGACGGCAGTTCGGCTGCGGACCGGACGCGTACGCCGGTCTCCACCCGGCCGCCGTGCGCCGTCAAGTCGGCAACCAGCGCGTCGGCTATCGCCTGCGAGCCGCCTTCGGCCACGACCCACCCATGCACATGACCTGCAGCCAGGATCATGAGGCCCACCGCGCTGGTCATGGGACGATCGAGGCGCCAGAACGCGTGCGCTGCAACCCCAGCCCACAGAGCTCGAGTGGGCTCGTCACGCCACAGCCGGCCCACAGCGGTAGCGGGGGTCATGGCCGCCGCGCCGAACCGTGCCATCAGCACCGGGTGACGGGGCAGCCGCATCAACGGTTGAGTGATGTCTTCGAACAAGCTGTCGAGATCAGCCGTCAACGCTCCGAGGAGTCGGCGCCAGCGCGCTCCGTCGCCACCGAGCCCGTCAGCCGTGTCGTCGATGGACTGGTACAGGGCGCTGGCAGAACCGTCGTCGAGCGGATGTGCGCAATCGACGACCGGCGCGCACCATCGAAGCCCGAGCGTGTCGAGGTCGAGCCCGCGCAGGAACGGCGACGCGGCTGCCACGGGATGAACCGCCGAGCACTGGTCGTGAATCAGGCCCGGCACGATGGCCTCTGCGCTGCGCGTGCCACCCCCGATGGTGTCTGCCGACTCCAGCACGGTCACGTCCACGCCTGCACGCGCCAGGTGGACCGCAGCGGCCAATCCATTGGGCCCGCTGCCGACGACAATCGCCGTCGTCACCGCGTCAGCCGGTGTCGGCTGGGGGCAGCACGACACCTTCGGCCGTCTGGCGGGGGATGAGCCACGTCCCGTCGTGATCGACGGACGGCACCTTGCGGGCATTGCCGGGATGGGGCACGCCCTGGGGCTCGTAGCCCTCCTTCCGCCACGTCACCGTGTGCGGGATCGGGCCGTCGGGCAGCCACGGCTGGGAGTTGTAGGCGTCGTCGTGGCGGTACCAGCCCTTCTCGACGGTCCCCAAGGCTGCGTCGATCACCCGGTACTGCACCCTGTTGGTATAGGCCGGCCGCGACTCGGTGAACACCGCAATCACGTCGCCGGGCTCGTACTGGCACCGCTCCTGCCACGCCGCGATCAGCCGCTCGTCCAGGCAGTGCCCGTCGCCGAAATTCCACCCCGTCAGCACGTTGCTCAAGAACTCGCCCTCGCGCTGAATGCGCTTGTCGAGATCGTCGACGTGGCACATCAGGCCGGAGATGTGCATGCGGCCCATCGGGTGCATCATGCGGAACGCCACCGCCTTCTGAATGAAGATCTCCGAGATCTCAGGGCCGAACAGCGGCTCGAGCTGGTCAATCTGGTTGTCGGCGGACTTCACGATCTTGTCGTTGATCCGGTCTTCGATCTCTTTGTTGCGCAGCGAGAACGTCGCCGCCGCCCAGTTGCCGGCGTACTGCTTCATGCCCACCAGGAAGCTCACGTACTGCGGGCGGAAGGCGCCAAGCACGATGGGCGACAGTGCCGCAATCAGCACCACGACCAGCAGCACCGGCTCCATGTCCCACACCGCGTAGCCGTTTCCGGCGTGGAAGTTCGAGAACAAGAACGCTGAGCAGAAGATGAAGAACACGTTCCACTCGAGCGGAACCGCCAGCGGGAACGTCGAGATGATGAAGGTGTGCAGCATCCAGATGGACACGATCGCAATCCACGTCGCCCATCCCCACGGAGAGAACAGCAGCACCAACGGCATGATGAGCTCGCAGGTGGTGCCGCCGATATGGGCCAGCAAGTGCGTCGTTCGAGCCGGCCGGATGTCGCGGGGATAGTCCTTGACTGTCGCTTTGCGGAATCGGTCCCACACCACCCACGGCGTGTTCTGCACCATGATCGACACCGTCGAAGAGAACCCGTGCTGCAGCTTCGAGAAGCCGGCGCCCATCCAGATGATGACGATGAAGACCTTGGCGGCGATGATCATGTCGACGAAGTTGCTGAACAGCGAGAAGCACAGCAGCGTGGGCACGTACTGCTCGGCCCGCGACGACAGGAAGATGATCTTGTCGCGCATGGCCATCAGCAGGATCAAGCCGCAGTAGATCAGCGTCGCCCACTGCGGCAAGATGCCGGTGCGGCCGTCGGGCAGCCCGTCCACCTGCTCGGGTGACAGCACCAGCAGCAGGATCAGGCTGGCCAGGATCAGCTTGTACAGCCCGGTGTCCCAAGGCGTGCGGCGATTGCCCTTGGTGAACGGCACATGGTTGGGGTATGGCGGCACTCGCAGGGTGTCGTTCTGCCACCAGTAGAGGATTCCCCCGATGGGCGGGTCGAAGTGGAAGGCCAGCGGGCCGCAGGTGGCCGCCAGTCCCGTGATCTCGAGCAGGATCGTCCAGATCATCAGCTTCTGGTAGAGGATCGGTTCGTCCCACCAGCCGCCGATGTCGTTGAATTCGAGTCCGGCAGTGAACGCGCCGGCCACGATCAGCCCGAACAGCGCATACAGGAAGATCTTCCACGCATAGAACGTGCCGGTCTGCTTGGGCGTCCCGAAGCCGTGCTCGACCCAGTGCAGCTGCAGCAGCTTCATCCGCTCGAAGAACGGGATCTTCGCAAACTCGTCGAGATCGACATCGGGCAGCTCAGCGGTGCGATACCCCATGGTGATTACCTCTTTCGGCGGACCATCGCCGCGTGTCGTCGTTGTCGTTCGCGTTCGAAATAGAAGTCGTCTTCGGCGGCGGTACGGGTGGAGGCAAGCTTGCCGGACAGCCGTGTCAGCTCACGCTCGCGCACCCGCAGGCGCCTCCAAGCCTTCCTCTTGTTCTTGCGCCGCAAACGCTCGATGTGGTCTTCCTCGGTCTCAGACATGCCGGTCAGGTACGTCTCCTCGATTTCGTCGAGGCGGCTGAGGGCATCGGCAGCCGGCAGTTCCAGCAGGATCTGGCCGCGGGCCATCAGGTACATCCGATCAGACACTTGCAGCGCCTTGCGGGCATGCTGCTCGACGATCAAGGCGCCGGTGCCCGTGGTGTCGGCCACCTTGCGGACCGCTCCCAGCAGCCGATCGACGATGATCGGCGCCAGCCCGAGCGACAACTCGTCGGCCAGCAGAATCGACGGTTGGCGGCTGAGCGCCCGTGCCAGCGCAAGCATCTGCTGCTCGCCGCCCGAGAGCATGCCGCCGCGCACGCCCAGCCGAGGCTCGAGCTCGGGGAACAGTTCCAGCGCTGCTTCCACCGAACCGCCGCCCACTCGCAGATTGTCCCGAGCTGACAGCTTGGTGAACACCAAGCGCTCCTCGGTCACCAGCCCGATTCCCCCGCGCCGGATGCGCTGGTACATGGGCGTGAAGGTAGGCGTGTTGCCGAACATCACGATTCCGTCGACGGGCGTCAGCTCACCGGCGATGGTGAGCAGCGTGGTGGTCTTTCCGGCGCCATTCGGTCCGAGCAGGCAGACCACCTCGCCCTGGTGGACCTTCAGGTTCACTCCCTGCACGACGGCCCGGTTGAGGTACCCGCACTTGAGGCTGCGCGTCTGCAGCAGCGGCCTCATGCCCCACCTCCCGCTGCTTGGGGCGTGCGCGGCTCGTGCTCAATGAGGTGCTCGTCGGCCTCGGTTCCCAGATACGCAGCCACGACGGCCGGGTCAAGACGGATTGCCTCGGGGCTGCCGACGGCAATCTTGTTGCCGAAGTCCAGCACCACCACCTCGTCGCACACCTCATTGACGAAGTTCATGTCGTGCTCGACCACCAGCACTGCCATGCCCCAGTCCTGGGCCAGGCGGCGCACCACCTCGGCCAGTTCCTCGCTCTCGGCGGTGCTCAGGCCGGCGGCCGGCTCATCAAGCAGCAGCACGCTCGGGTGCATCGCAACCGCCCGCGCAATCGCCAGCAGGCGGTGCTTGCCGTAGGACAGGTCCTTCACGTCGCGGTGCAGGTCGCCGTCGAGCTGGAACTCGATGATCGCCCGCACGACCTCGGGCGGGAACGGCGGGTTCGACGGCGCCACCAGATCGCGCAGGTACGACCGCATGTCTTGAGGGTCGGCGGCGACGCTGATGTTCTCGAACACCGTCGCGTCTTCGAACAGCTCGAGCGTCTGGAACGAACGAGCGATGCCAGTGCGGGCACGCTTGGAGGGCGCCATGCGCGAGATGTCCTCGCCGTCGAACACCACTCGACCCTCCGCCGGCGTGAAGCCGCACACGGCGTCGATCAGCGACGTCTTGCCGGCGCCGTTCGGGCCGATCAGCCCCGTGATGGTGCCCGGCGTGAGGTTGAAGCTGACATCGTTGACCGCTACGACGGCCCCGTAGCGCACGGTCATGTTCTCGATGCTCAGCACGCGAGCCGGAACCCTCGACTGCTCGCTCCCATCGGCATTCTGCTCGGAGACGTCTTCCAGCTCGATGAAGTACGAGCGGCCCCACTTGCGGGCTCGTTTCACCAGCCTGAAGATCTTCACCCACTCGGCGGCGACACCGTCCTTGTACCCGAGGACCATGAGCAAGATGGCGATGCCGCTGATGAGCTGGGTCCAGCGGCCCACCCCGTCCCACGTGGATTCGAGCACTTCCTGGCTGAAGGCAGCGGTCGCCATGGTGGCGCCCACGAACGCACCGAGCAGGTGACCGACGCCGCCCACGATGGCCAGACCCACGAACAGGATGGAGGTGAGGTTGGTGAACGAGGTATAGCTGACCGAGGTCAGCCGGAATGCCAGCACGATCCCGCCGAGCGCCGCTATTGCGGAGCTCAGCGAGAATGCGAACAGCTTCGCCTTGGGCACGTCGATGCCGAGCGCAGTAGCGGCCCGCTCGTTGGTTCGAATGGCGAGCAGGCGCCGCCCGCTGCGCCCACGACGCACGTTCGACACCACCCACACCGCCAGCAGCGCCATTGCCAGCACGAACATGCCGTAGCGCTCCGGGTAGCGAATGGAGCCGATGTCGAGGCCGAACAGCTCGGGGCTGCCGACCTGCGTGCCCTGCACGCCGCCGGTGTATTGACGGTTGCGGAACAGCATCAGCTCGATGGTGGTGCCGAGTCCCAACGTGACAATTGCCAGGTTGATGCCACGCGTTCGCGCTGCCGGCAAGGCGAAGATGAATCCCAGCGGCACGGCGGCGGCGACGCCGATCACCAGCGCCAGCAGGAACGGGATGTCGAACACCGCAACGAGGCGTCCTGACACGTACGCGCCGAACCCCGCGATGGTGTACTGCGCCAGCGAGAGCTGGCCCGCGTAGCCGGTCAGCAGCACAATCGACAGCAGTACGATCGAAACGCCCATCGTGACGGTGAGGGCGTCGATCCACTTGGCCTGCTTGGTGAGCATCAGGAACGCCACCGTGCCGATGCCGAAGATGGTCCAGTCCCACGACATGCGTCCGTTGCCGATCATCGGCAGCTCGCGCAAGAAGTAGTCACGACTCGGCAGCGACCGACCCTTGAACACCAGCACGGCCACAATCACCAGGAAGGGCAGCGACTGCCCCAGCCCTTGCTGGTCGACGTAGCGGCCCACAAGTGTCTGACCGATGCCCAGCGCCAGGCCAGTGGCGGTGGCGATGGGGAACGACCGGAAGTCACCCACCAGCGCCGCGGCCAAGGCTGCGAGCACCAGCGATGTCATGGCCGTGACCTGCAGCGTGATGATGGGCACCACCAAGATGCCCGCAACGGCAGCAATGGCCGAGCCCAGCGCCCAGTTCTGGATGGCGATCGCATTCGGCGACAAGCCGATGGCCGAAGCGGCTCGCTCGCTCTCGGACACCGCCTCGGTGGCGAGACCGAAGTGACTCCGTCGATACATCGCCCACAGCACCACGGCGAACGCGCATGCCACTCCGAACAGGATCAGCCGGTCGACGGTGATCGCAACCTCGCCCCATAGCGTCACCCGGTTGGTGGGCAGCCAACTGGCCACCTGACGTGCGTTGGAGCCGTACCGGATGACCACGCCGGCCTGGATCAAGATGAGCACGCCCAAGGTGGCGATGACGCGTATCAGCGTGCTGGCGCGACGCAGCGGCCGCATGATCACCCAGTGCGTCAGGGCGCCGAGCAGCGCGGACAGCGCGACGCCGGTCAGCGCCGCCAGCAGGAACGGCCAGCCGGCCCGGTGTTGCAGCTCCCACTGCAGGAAGACGCCCGCTATTGCGGTAGCGCCAAGGGAGAAGTTCAGTACGCCGGTGCCGCGGTACACCACGATCAGGCCTTGGGAGGCCAGCGCGTACAGGGCACCGACCCCGAAACCCAGCAGAGCGAAGCGAATGACCTCGTCCAATGGTTCCCCCGTGGCAGCGGCGCTAAGCCGGCTTGCGCCTGCGCCGGGATGGCGAGTGATCGCTCACTCGGGCCACCCCGGCGCGGGCGCCGGAATTGAGATGACGGTGCTCAGATGACGGTCAGCCGGCGTTGCCGGTGGCCAAGTCGCCGACGTCTTCGAACTCAGTGGTCAGCGGCACAACCTTGCCGTTCTCCAGCTTGCTGAACACGACACTGCGATTGAACAGGCGCTGGAAGCCCGGCAGGCCGTCGGTCCACTCCTGGGTGAAGTCCAGCACCGGCACCATGCCGCCGAGATCGAGGTGATCGGTGGCCGATGCGGCCTGGAAGAACGAGGAGGCGTTGATCTCGCCATCGATGGTTTCGGCGATCTGGGTGAAGGCCGCATACGCCGCCCACGTGCCCATGCCGCCCAGGCTGTTGTAGTCGTGCTCGGTGGTGTCCCAACCGCCTTCCTCGAGGGCCAGCCGGTATTCGTCCCACGGGGCAGTGGAGATGTCGGGGTACATGCCGCCGATGATGTCGCCGTCGGTCGACTCCTCGTTGCCGGCCGCGGAGATCTCGTTCAGGTTGCCCTGCGGGCCGTACTGGCGAGCATCGGTCCCCGACTGGGTCCACGCGGTGTTCCAGGTGATGTACGGCGTCTCGGAGACGATGCCGATCACGCAGTCGGCGTCGGTTGTCGCCTGGGCCACCTCTGAGGAGTAGTCCTGCGCGGTCGGCGGCAAGATGATGATGTCGCCGAAGCTCTGGCCGAGGGCTGCGATCGCGTTCTCCATCGGCGGCAGGAAGATCTGGGCGCCGTCGATGATCACCGCGTTGATCGCCTGGCACCCGTCGTCGATGGCTCGCTTGATGATGCCCACCGCATACATCGGCTGATTGCCGATGGGGAACGAGTGCGGGCTGGTCAGCTCAGACGGCGTGATCGGGCAGCACGGGCCGAACCAGGTGATGTCGGACTCGGCGATCACCGGCACGATGCTCTCGGCGAAGAACGTGAACGAGCCGATCACGGCCACCATGTTCTCCTCGACGGCTTCGCGGGCGCACGCCGCGGCCACTGCGGGGTCGAACATCTCGTCGCACACCGTGACCTCGAGCGGCCGGCCGGCGATGCCGCCCCGGGCATTGATGTAGTCGGCGTAGGCATTCGCGGTGTTCGCGATGTTGTGGTACGTCGGGCCCGCCGCGTTGAGGGTGGTAACCGTCATGACCTTGATGGGCTCACCGCTCGGTGCCGCTTCTGTTGTGGGAGCGGGTGCGGCCTCGGTGGTCGGGGCCGGCGCCGCTTCAGTAGCCGCAGGCGCCTCGGAAGCGTCGTCGTCGCCATCATCGCTGCCGCACGCTGCGCCAATCAGGGCAAAGACAGCCAGAAGCGCTGCCACCGTCCGCCACGCTTGCCGCCTGGAATGGCGGTGCGCAGCACGTTCGCTGGTCGTCATGTAGTTCCCCTCCCTAGGGACAAGGCAGATCCGGTGGCCATCCATGCGGCCGCCGCCTGCATCTCAGATGTCGGAGCACAAGTGTCCAGTGCTCGCGAGTGTCTAGTGCCTGTGAGCGCGTCGTGTCGGATTACGCAATGGCGAACACGATGATGGCGACGATGAATGCGATGGACAGGGCCAAGACGGCCATCGCCGCAAATCCGTCGCTTCTCGTTCTGTCCTGCGCTGAGGGGTCGTTCGGTGTGCGCATCCGCAACGGGCTCATTCGAACTGGAGGACGGGATGTCAGGTTCGGGACTCTAGTTCCAGAACCAGCCGAAGTCGTCCAGCAGACGCGACACCGCTACCAGTGCCGCCATCTGGCTGACTTGGGCGATGGCACCCAGAACGTCACCGGTCATGCCGCCGAATGTGCGGTGAGCGATCAGCCCCACCACCAGTGCTGCGCCTGTCGCCGCGCCGACGGCGAACACGCCCACCGGCCCGAATGCAAATGCGGCGCCGTAGCTGACCAGCAGCGAGAGCGCGCAGGGCAGTCCTCGCAGGTGGGACGTGTAGGAGTGCCCCAGACCCGAACCGGGAGCTGCCCGCACCGAGGCCATCACGGCAACGGCGAGCGCACGGCCGACTCCATGCGCGAGGACCATGGCGACTACGGCGTCGCGTGATGCCAGCGGCATGACGGCGAAGATCTGCACCAGGGTGACCAGCACGAGCGCCAAGGTTCCGAAGGTGCCTAGTCGGGAGTCCTTCATGATCTCGCGGCGCTGCTCGAGCGTCGTGCCGCCGAGGGCATCCGCCGTGTCGGCCAAGCCGTCCTCGTGGAACGCACCGGTGACGACGACGCCGGTGGCGACGGCCAGGATGGCCGCAAGCGGGGCACCCAGCGGCTGCCAGACGGCCCAGAACACTGCTCCGCTCAAGGCGCCGACGATTGCCCCGACCAGCGGGAACCACGGCACGCTGCGCCCCAGATCACGATCGGTCGGCGGATGCGCCCCGCCGGGGAGGCGCGTCAGGAACGCCCACGCATACCGCAGGCTCACGCTGTGCCCCCGACGTTTCGCAAGCTCACGCTGAGTCCAATACGCTTCGCAGGCTCACGCCAGACCCCATTCGGCGAAGGTGGCGACGTCGGTCACGGCTACTGCAGCGATCCGAACGAGCGGCACCGCGATGAGCGCTCCAGTGCCCTCCCCCAGTCGCAGATCCAAGCGCACGAGCGGCTCCAGCCCGAGCTTGGCCAGGAGCGCTCCATGGCCTGGCTCAGCCGAGCAATGCCCGGCGATGCAGTGATCGAGGCTGCCTGGCGCAGCCAGTGCCAACGGCGCCGCGGCAGCCGTCCCGATGAAGCCGTCGAGAATCACGGGAATCGAGCGACGCCGCGCCGCCGCCGCCGCCCCGGCGATGGCCGCGAGCTCACGCCCGCCTGCTCGGCGCAGCGCGTCCAGCGGGGCGACGCGGCCTACGCGTTCCAGCACATCGCGCACCACTGACCGCTTGTGATCGAGCGCTCCTGCATGCACTCCGGTGCCTGGCCCGGTCCAGCATGCTGCGGCCTCAGCAGACGACGCCGTGTCGTCGGCGAAGAGCAGGCCGCACACAGCAGCCGCGGCAGTCGTGTTGCCGATGCCGAGCTCGCCCAGCACCAGCAGGTCGGCCCCCTCGTCGGTGACGGCGCGATCCACGGCGAGAACGCCGGCGTTGACGGCCGCGTCGAACTCGCCGACGCTCATCGCATCCTGCGTGCGGATGTTGCCCGTCGGCACGCCCACGCCGACATCGTCACACCGCACCACCGCCCCCACCTGGCGGGCGACCGCCGCGACCGTGGCGACACCGCTGTCGACGGCGGACACCATCGCAGCCGTCACCTCGGCGGGATACGCGCTCACGCCTTCGTCGGCGACTCCGTGGTCGGCCGCGAACACGAGCGCTACCGGCCGCTCGACGGCCGGCTCCGGCGTGCGTTGCCAACCGGCGAGCCAGACGGCCACCTGATCCAGCCGCTCGAACGCACCCGCCGGTCGCAGCACCTGCGATGCCCGGTCAGCCAGAGCCTGCTGCGCATGCTCATCGGGACCCGGCAGATCGCCGAGCATCCGTTCCAGCAGGCTGCCGTCGCGCGAGCGAGGTCGCTTATCAGACGCCATCGCTGGGGTCCTGCAGTTCCAGCAGGCGGCCGGCGACGACCAGAAACGCCCGGTCGGCCGAAGCAAAGATGGCTTGGTTCACCGACCCGAGCACATCCCTGTACGCCCTTCCCAGCGATGTAGCCGGAACGATTCCCGAACCGACCTCGTTGGTGACCACGACGGCTGTGCCTCTGCGCTCCCGCAGGCGCTCGCCCAAGTCGCCGGCCTCGGCGACAATCGAGCGAGCACAGTCTTCAGCCTCTGCAGCGCCGCCTGCCAGCATCCGGTTCGAGACCCACATGGACAGGCAATCGATGACGATCGTCGCCTCGGCGTCGACTTGGTCCACAGCGAGCGCCAAGTGGATCGGGGCCTCGATCGTCGTCCACGCCGCAGGCCGTTCGGCCCGATGCCGCTCGATGCGTGCGGCCATCTCGTCGTCACCGGCCTCGGCCGTGGCAATGAATGTCACCGTTGCACCGGCCGACGCCGCGGCGCGCAACGCCGCTGTGGATTTCCCGCTGCGAGCGCCCCCGGTGAACGCGATCAGCATGAGCGAAACAGCATCTGCAGCGGATCAGCAGCGAACCAGCAGCAACCCGGAGCGAGCCTTCGGCAGGAAGTAGGTGGTCTTCGGCGGCATCACACCGCCGAAGTCGGCAACTTCGAACACCGAACCGAGCGGCACCGGCGCCAGCAGGATCGTGACCGGCGCTGGCACGGCAGCCACGGTCGTGGGACGGTAGGTGAGCCTCGGATCCGAAGCGCTCTCCACACCGAAGATCTCGCCGAGCAGGAAGTCATGCACGAATGCGGCATCCAGCCGGGTGGCCGGGTTCTGAACTGGCGACGGGTCGTCGGCGGGACCAGCGTGGCGCAGGCGTGCGCGGAACCAGTGGCCTGCCACGCCGACGCCGATCCATCCCGGCACCCCAGGGCGCGCGGCGACTGCGTCGGACACCTCTTCGACATCGCACCGAGTCCGCATCAACTCCATGACGCGCCGGGGCATCATGTCGAGTTCGTTCAGTTCGCGGTCAAAGCTGCCGAGGTGCAGCTCGTCGGTGGGTGCGCACGCCACGAGCACATGCGAGAAGCCGGCCTGCCTGGCAGCTGCGACGCGATGGTGCCCGTCCACGATGTACAGCGGGCCGTCGAGTCCGACGCTGGCACCCTCGCCACCCCCGACAACTGCCGGCCACAGCGTGACCCGCGCGCCGTCGGCGGTCTTGGTGTCGAGCAACGGCTCCAGCGGTGTGGACGCCCCAGCTGCGGCAAGGGTGGCTTCGATGACATCGGAGACCATCGTCAGTCGCGGCGCGGTGACGACCACGGGGCTCGACATGCGGCCGACCTCGGTGAAGTGCACGGCCAGGCCGTGCACCCGGCCTGGCTGGGTGTCCTCGTGCGGGCGCAGCTCATGGGAGGCCAGGCGCACGCCGCCCAGCAATGCGTGCTGCGCATGACCGTCAGCCTCCACGCATTGCACGTACAGGCTCGGCTCCCGGGTGGCGCCGAACACGCCCAAGCCGATGAGCCGTTCGAGCGCCTGCGTGCTGCGCGTGGCGTGTTGCCGGTGCTCGCTGGGGTGGCCGAAGCTCTCCGGCGGCAGCCCAGCCACATGGGCGAAGGAGTCGGGATTGTCGGCGAGGTGCTGCGCGTGCTCGTCGGGGGTGAGCGAGTCATACGGCGCGGGGATCACCGTCGGCGCCCATTCGGGCGTCAACACACGAGCGCTGACCGGCTCGATCATCCGCTCTCCCTCCCCGCCGCCCCATCTCGCGCACCCGGGTTGTCGAGCCCCACTTTGATGAGCTCCGAGCACATGCCGACGCGGCGGATCGAAGTTATCTCACGCCCAGCAGCAGGTTCGACGCGCGATGCTCACGTGGCTGGCGTCAGGGGATCACGCCTGCCTGCTTCAGCTGCTCGATGTCATCCCAGTCGTAGCCGTGCTCGAGCAGGATCAGCTCGGTGTGCTGGCCGAGCTCGGGCGGCGGACCGCCGGGAGCCCATGCGCTTTCCGAGAAATCCACCGGTGTCGCGACCATCTCGATCGTGCTGCCGTCGGGCGTCGGCACCTTCACCCAGCAGCCCGCTGCGTGGGCCTGCGGATCAGACCGCATCTCCAGCGTGGACTGCACGGGTGCCCACCAGACGTTGTTGGCATCGAAGATCTCGCCCCACTCGGCGCGTGTGCGCGTGGCCATGACAGCGTCCATCTCCGCGGTGAGGGCAGCTGTGTTCTCCAAGCGCAGCACGATGTCGGCGAAACGGGGATCGTCCTCCCATTCGGGCCGATCCAGCGCGCGCACCACATAGGGCCAATGGCGGTCGCCCTCGAGGCCCAGCATCCACAGCCACGCGCCGTCACTGCAGCGGTAGCAGTTGATGAGCGGATTGGGCGGGCTGTCGCGGCCCCAGGCCTCGGTCTCGTCACCCGTCATGGCGGTGATGTTGTGGTCCCAGCCCAGCAGGTAGGTGCCCAGGCGCAGCAGCGACGACTCCACGAGCTGTCCCTTGCCGGTGCTGGTGCGGTGGAACAGCGCGGCCGCAACCCCGGCCGCCGCCGCAAGCCCGGTCATGTGATCGCCCATGCCGCCGCGCTGATAAGGCAGGTCGGCATCTTCGGGGGTCAACGACCGGACGATCCCCGCCCGCGACCAGAACGCCCCCACGTCGTAGGTCTGGCGGTCGCGTTCATCGCCTCGGAGCGAGAGGCCCGTGACGCTGGCGTAGATCAAGCGCGGGTAGCGCTCCGCGAGCGACGGGTAGTCGAGGCCCATGCGTTCGAGCCCGCCCGGCCGGATGTTGGACAGGAAGACATCGGCGTCGGCCAGCAGGGAGTGCAGCGCGGCGAGCCCTTCCGGCTGCCGCAGGTCCAGAGCGATGCTGCGCTTGCCGCGATTGTCCAGATCGAACGGCGGGTTGCCATCGCCCTGAAACAGCCAGCCCAGCGAACGGAACGGATCGCCGTCGGGTGTCTCCACCTTGAGCACGTCGGCACCCCAGTCGGCCAGGATCCCGCCGCAGGCAGGTCCGGCGATCCACACGCCCAGCTCGACGACGCGGATGCCTTCCATCGGCCCGGCCATGGGTCCTCCCCCTGCTCGCAGCGGCGATGCGGCAGGGTACTCAACGGTCTGCGCCAGCTTCCATACACAGTCGGCGTGCGGTCTCGGCGTCGATGCGTTCGGTCGGCGCGATATCTCGACCCGTGGCGGCCTCTATCCACTCGGCGGGATCGGGGGGAACCGTGGGAGCGTCGGAGGACAGCGTGACGCGAATGCCGCGACGCAGCAGGCTGGCCAGCGGCCAGAGCCATGCCTGCTCGGTCGGCGAGAGCTGTTCTCGGTACTTCTGCGCACGCCGGGTCACGAAGCTGGGCTGGGTCACCACTGCGACGCCGAGCCGGGCGATGCGGTCGAGCTGTTCAGGCAGTGCGAGCGCGCAATGTTCAATGCGGTCGGGCACTGTGCGGTCGGGCATTGGGCGACGGGCTTCGCTCGTCGCCGTCCCGGCCGGCGGCGGGTGCGCCTCCAAGGCATCCAAGGTCGCTTGCAGTGTGTCGATGTCCATGACGTGGACGGCGACCGGAAATCGATGAGCGCGCGCCGCCGCTACCAAGTCGGCGATCGCGCTGTCGTCATCGTGAGGCGGCATGACCTTGGCGTGTCCGACCCGCACCGCGCCAGCATCGGCCGCGCCCCCAGACGACAGAACCGTCTCGCCAAAATCAAGATCTTCCAACGAGTCGAGTCGGTCGGCACCCACCATCGCCGTGACCTTCACGGAGGGCACCCCAGCGGCGGCTTCTGCCAGCAGCTCCAGCGCACCGATGTCGTTGGTGTGCGTCGCGTCCGTGCATGCGGTGATGCCCGCAGCAACCAGGTCGGCCAGAACCTCCGTGACGCCCGCCACCGTCGCGCTGCGATCGTCCCGTGGCACCGCTGCCAGCAGATCCTGACGCTCGACAAGCACCTCGCCTGACGTCAGGCCCAAGGCGCGGCCAGCGGCCGCATTCACCACCGCCACATGACCGGTGACGTGATGCAGCACGGTCGGAACGCCGTGCGTGACAGCGTCGACTTCAGCGGCGGTCGGGTGGCGACGCTCATCGAGCAATGAATCGTCGTAACCCCAAACCCGGAGCCACTGACGCGAATCGCCCCCGTTGCCTTCAGCGCTGTCCTGGCAGTCTTGGCGCATCCTCGGTGAGGCAGAACTGCGCACGGCATGTCCGACGATGTCAAGCAGCTCCCCCACCGATGCCGCCGCCTGGACATCCACCGACCGGCGCGCAGCGGCGCACGCCAAGAGATGAAGATGATCGTCGCAGTACCCCAGCGTCTGGGTGGTGCTCACGGCTGCGCTTGCGATCCTGGCGAGCCCAGCCGCGCCGAGCCCCGGGACCGGCCTCAGATGCCCAGATCGTCGAGCATGGGGATGAGGTCGCGGCGCAGCAACTTGCCGGTGGAGGTCCGCGGCAACTCGTCCATCAGATGCACGAACTCGGGGCGCTTGAACGGGGCAAGGCGCTCACGGGCATGCGCAACCAGATCGTCGCCGGACGTGGCACCGCCGGGTCGCACGACGGCCGCTGCTGCCACGCGCTCGCCCCATTCCTCGCTGGGGAGGCCCACCACGGCAGCCTCGAGTACATCGGGATGGTCGTACAGGACGGCCTCGACCTCATCGGGAAGCACGTTCTCGCCGCCCCTGATGATCATGTCGCCGGTACGACCGTGGAGGAACAGGTAGTCGTCGTCGTCGAGGTAACCGAGGTCGCCCGTATGCACCCAGCCCTCGTCGTCGATGGTGACGCGGGTCTTCTCCTCGTTGCCCCAGTAACCGTCCATGGCCCGGTCGGTCCACAGCTGCACCTCGCCGATCACGCCCGGCTCGACCGGTTCGCCGCTGTCGGCGTCGACGATCCGCACCTGCACGTCTTCGAGCACCTGACCCACCGACGACAGCCGGTGCATCTTGCGTTCCTTCTCTTCGTCAGTTCCCTCGATGCGGTGGTCGTCGGGGTCGAGGACCGCCACCGTGGACGTGGTCTCGGTCTGGCCGTAGGCCCCTGCGAACGACACATTCGGCGGGAACTCGTCGATTGCGTGGCGGATCACCGAGGGCGGCATGGGCGCCGCGCCGTAGGTGACCGCCTCGAGGCTGCCGAAGGCATCAGCCGAGAAGTTCGGTGCGTGCAGCACCCGGGCCAGCATGGTGGGTACCAGGAACGCGTGGGTGACGCTGTGCCGCTGGATGCACTCGATCCATGAATCGGCCTGGAATTGCGGCAGCAGCACCACCACTCGCCCGCTGTAGAGCGCGTTCAGCATCGAGGTCAGCCCGGCGATGTGGTACAGCGGCGCTGCCACCGCCATCCGGCCCATGTCCTCGCCCGTGGCGGCATCGTTGGCGCCCATCACGTACCCGGTGATCGCGCCGTTCGTCAGCTTGACGCCCTTGGGCATGGCCGTGGTGCCGCTGGTGTACAGCAGGGTGCACAGCCCGTCGAACTCCACATCCTCGGGGACCGGCAGCTCGAACGACTCGTCTCTGGCAGCGCCGTAGGAGTCGGCGTCGTCCAGCACGTAGATGTGCTCAAGATCGTCCGGCTTGTTCTCGTTAATGAGGTCCAGGTAGCGCGACTCGGTGAACAGCACGCTGATGCCGCTGTCGCTGAGCAGGTGCGCTGTCTCTTCCTGGCCGGCTCGGAAGTTCATCGGCACGACCGAGGCGCCGACGAACGCTGCGCCAAAGATCGCCTCCACGCATTCCACGC
Source organism: Acidimicrobiales bacterium (assembly GCA_009843525.1). Lineage (GTDB taxonomy): Bacteria > Actinomycetota > Acidimicrobiia > Acidimicrobiales > Poriferisodalaceae > Poriferisodalis > Poriferisodalis multihospitum. The sequence goes on from VYDH01000014.1 coordinate 146,113, forward strand.
TGTTGGTGGCGAAGATGCCGACCCGGTCGCCGACGCCGACTCCGAGCGTGGTCAGCATCCCGGCCGTGCGAGACACGTTGTCCAGCAGTTCCTGGTAGGTGACCTCGCGTGCGGTGCCGCCGCCGGCCTCCGTCGAGGTGTCGATCAGGATGACCTGTTCGCCGGCAATCGTCGCCGGCATGAAGAGCAGCATTCCGAGATTCACATCGACCCCCTATGGCTCGCCCCAGCAGATATATCAGCCTCATACGCTGGTCGCATGAAGCGACTCGCATCGGCCCTGCTGAGCCTGGGTCTGCTGGCGGCGGCCTGCAGCAGCGCCGACGAAGACGCTCCAGAGCCCCCGGCCAGCACTGTCGCTTCGCCCACGACGACCGAAGCGTCGGCGCCAGCCACCACTTCTACGCCGGCGGCAACCTCTGCTGCGCCGCCGGCTACCACCGCTGCGCCTCCCACGACTGCCGCGCTGCAGGACGAGCCGGACGCCGAGATCGACGACGGCGAGCAGCTCGATCCGCTCGGCGCTGCCGTCGGGGACTGGATGGAGCGCACTGGTGCGCCCGGCCTCGTACTGGCCATGACGCAAGGCGGTGCCGAACCCATGACCTTCGCTTGGGGTGTGAGCGACATTGCGACTGGCGCTCCCCTGACCGTCGACCACCACGTGCGCATCGGCTCGGTCACCAAGTCGGTCACCGCTGCTGTCGTGCTGCAGCTCGTCGCGGAAGGCGCGGTCGAACTCGACGCGCCGGTTGTGCAGTACCTAGGCGAGGGCTGGGCACCGGGATACGAACACGCCGCCGCGGTCACCGTGCGGGACCTGCTGGGGCATACCTCGGGCTTTGTCGAATACGCGTTCGACGTGCAGTTCTACCAACTCGCAGCGCCCCGGCTGGCCGAGCAGATCTCACCTGAAGAAATCCTGGAATTTGCCGCCGCGTACGGACCCGTGGCGGAGCTGGGGACCGAATTCCACTACAACACCACCGGCTACGTCGCTGCGGGCCTGCTCATCGAGGCGGTCAGCGGCAACACGGCAGCCGCGGAGCTTCGGTCCCGCGTGTTCGAGCCGCTCGCTCTGGAGCACACCTACCTCACGCCTGAAGAGTTCCCACCCGAGCCCACTGCGAACGGGTACGTCGGCGGCACGATCGGCTACCTGATGGGGCCGCTGCTGGGACTCACCACCGACAACCAGATCACTCACAACGACGCCATCTTCGTGGACATCGGCACCGTGCCGAGCGATTTCGCCCGTTCCGCGGGATGGACCGGCGGCGGCATCGAAGCGCAGATCGGCGACGTGGCACTGCTGATACGAGGACTCTTCGCGACCGACATCCTCGATGAAGACCAGGTCGCTCTCATGACGGCAGGCCACCCGGATCCTGCCAACAGCTACGGCCTGGGCATCTCGACTGACGAGATTCTCGGTCTGACCATCTACACCCATGGTGGCGGTGTGCCGGGCTTTCGCACCATTGCGGCATATGCGCCTGCGTTCGACCTCGGCATCGCGCTGACAACCAACCTGCTGGGCCTGGAGAGTGACGACGATGTCGGTCCGCTGTTGGAATCGCTGGCCCCGATCCTGGCATCCATGAACTGACAAGGCCGGCAGGCCGGTGAGCCTCTGGAGGTCATCGGCCATACTCTCCCCGTCAGGACCGGTCCTCGGAGCCGGTCGAGGGGGCAGCAGTGAGCCAATTGTTGGCCGGCATCCGGGTGCTCGAGCTTGCATCGGGGATCTCAGGTCCGTATCTGGGGAAGCTCTTCGCCGACCACGGCGCCGATGTCATCAAGGTGGAACCGTCCAGCGGGGACCCGGCCCGCCGTCATGGCCCATGGGGCGAGTCGGCGACACCGCCGCACGGCGCGGACAGCCTGGAGCAGTCGCCGCTCTTCCTGCACCTCAACACCAACAAGCGCAGCGTGATCGCCGATATCGGCAGGGATGCGCCCAGCGCCGATGACATCGAGTTGGTCCAAGCGCTGGCAGCGAGCTCAGACATCGTGATCGAGGCCTTCCCGCCAGGCCATCTGGCTCACGTCGGCCTTGGGTACGAGGCCCTGCGCAGTCTGCGGCCCGGCATCGTGCTCACCTCGATCACGCCGTTCGGGCAGTCCGGCCCGTACGCGCAGGCGGGCTACCGGGGCAGCGACATCGTGACCTACGCCATGGGCGGACCGATGTGGGGCACCGGAATCGACGAGCGCGAACCCGTCAAGCTCAGCGGGGATGTCACCTCGTATCAGGTGGGCAACCTGGCGGCCGTGCCGACCTTGGCGGCCTACCAGATGAGCCGGCGCAGCGGCCGCTCGTTTCACATCGACGTGTCGGCGTTCGAAGCGCAGGCGGGCACCATCGACCGCCGGGCGTCCTACCTGCTGTACGAGGCGTGGACCGGCACCGATGTCGCCAGAGACGCCCGCCAGCCGCAGCGGGCGTCGCCAGTCGGCTTCTACCCCACCGCCGACGGTTGGGCGCTGGTGTTCACCTTGCCGTCGTGGGCCCCCCGGATGGTGCAGACGCTCACCAGCGCAGGCCTCGGCGGCGACAGCGGTGACGGCGACTCGCTGGCCGAACGGTTTGCAAGTCCTGCGTGGCTGGCAGATCCCGATCTTCCCGACATGGTCGAGACTGCACTCTTCGTGTGGCTGGCAGGCCACACCCAAAGCACGGTCGGCGCCGCAGCACAAGTCAACAAGTGGGGCGTGACCCCGCTGAACGCTCCAGCCGATCTGCTGGATGATCCGCACTTTGCGGCACGAGGCTTCTTCGTGCCCGTCGAGCACCCGGCGGCGGGAACGGTCCGGCAGCTCGGTGCACCGTTTCGCCTCCATCGCGTCAACCCGCGCGATGCATCCGACCGGGCATCGACGACACCGCGGCATGCGCCACTGCTCGGCGAGCACGACGGCGAGTTACGTGCTGGCCTCGCAGCACCCGGCATCGCGGCGACGAGCGAGGCCGGCAATCCTCGCTCACCGGATGTCGCACCGGCACGCCGGGAACCCACGCGGTTGCCACTGGGCGGCATCCGGGTGCTGGACCTGACGGTCGTGTGGGCCGGACCGGCCTGCACCATGTACCTGGGCGATCTCGGCGCCGAGGTGATCCGGGTGGACAACCCCTACGTGTTCCCGACAGCGACCCGCGGCTTGATGCCTCGCCCGCCGCGGGAGATCAACCCCGAATTGGGGCCGCTGTCGGGATACCCGGATCACGATCCGGGGCGACGCCCATGGAACCGCCAGAACCTGTTCAGTGCTCATGCCCGCGGGAAGCTGAGCTGCACGCTCGACCCGCGCACCGAGCTGGGGCGCTCGACGCTGCATCGGCTCGTGCAGCAGACGGACGTGATTGTCGAGAACAACTCCCTCGGCGTGCTGCCGAAGCTGGGGCTCGACTGGGAAACTGTCCACGCCGTCAATCCGCGCACGATCGTGCTGCGCATGCCGCCGATGGGCCTCGAGGGTCCCTACTCGGACTGGGTCGGTTTCGGCGCCAACTTCGAGGCGCTGTGCGGGCTGACGGGCCTGCGGGGCTACGCCGATGAAGATCCGACCAGCCTCACCTCGGTGTTCCACATGGATCCCGCCAGCGCAGCCACTGCTGCCTTCGCGGTGCTGGCGGTGCTGGGTCGGCGCGACGGTGTCGACGGCACCGGAGGCACCGGTGTCGGCGAGCTCATCGAGTTCTCGCAATCTGAGAATGTGATGCAGCACATCGGCGAGTACTTCATCGACGCTGCCGCCAACGGCACCCGTCATCAACCGCTGGGCAATCGCTCAGTGGCCCGGGCTCCGCAGGGCTGCTACCGCTGCGCAACCGATCCGGATCGACCCGACCACGACGACGAATGGGCGGTGATCGCGTGCGAGACCGACGCCGACTGGAAAGCGCTTGCCAGCCTGCTCGACAGCGACCGGCCCGACGGCGCCGCGGCGCTGGGCGACGACGACCGATTGGCGACGCCGGCAGGGCGTCACGCCCGCCACGACGAGATCGACGAGCGGATCAGCGCCTGGACCCAGCAGCGCACCTCAGCCGAGGTGTTCCACCAGTGCCAGCAAGCAGGGGTGCCTGCGGGACCGGTGCTGCGCGAGTCGCAGCTGCGCGCCGACCCGCAGATGGGCGATCGCTGCTGGTTCCGCCAGAACGGTTCCGTCGAGCAGGGCTGGCACAGCTTTCCGGGACGCCAGTGGCGCTGGGACGGTCCCGAGATGCCGTGGCGGCCGATCGGCATCCTGGGCGACGCCAACGAGTACGTGTTCCGCGAGCTGCTCGGTCTCGACGAGGCCGAATGGCAGGCGCTGTGCGACGAGGGGCACATCACCCGCGATTACCTGAACCCCGACGGCACCTCCATGTAGCTGTTGTGCGCCTCCCGGGAGTGTCGCGCCCCTGATGCGCTTGGCGCGTCACGGGTAGATTGGCCGCATGGCAACTGACACGGGCACTGACACCGAGATCGAATTCTGGGTCGACCCCATCTGACCTTGGTGCTGGGTGACGGCCAGGTGGGTCGTCGACGACGTCGCTTCCGAGCGCAACCTGAAGGTGAAGTGGCAGCCGATCAGCCTGCTCTTCAAGAACGAGCCCCCGACCGACAGCCGCTACTACGACGCAGTGGTCGGCACGCACGGGCAGCTGCGGGTCATGGAGTCGATCCGGGCAGCCGAGGGCGATGATGCCGTGTTCGGCGTGTACTGGGACTTTGCGAGCCGCATCCACCACGACGGCGACCGCGACTTCGACATCGCGAAGGCACTCGAAGAGCTCGGCATCGATCCCGAGCACGCCAAGGCGGCAGCCGACGAGAAGTGGGACGCCGAGATCCGGTCCCGCATGGACGAAGGCTTGGCGCTCGTGGGCACCGACGTCGGCACGCCGATCATCGCCCTCAACCGCAGCGACGGGGAGCGCGTGGGCATCTTCGGCCCGGTCATCACGCGGGCACCAAAGGGTGAAGAGGCCCTGAAGCTGTGGGACGGCATGGTGGCCATGATGGACATCGACGGCTTCTGGGAGCTGAAGAAGACTCGCACCGAGCGGCCCGAGTTCGGCGAACGCCCGGTGACCGTGCCGCCGGTCGGCTGAGGCTCCTCGAACAGGATCTAGGTCGATGAGCGGCACGATTCTCGACGATCTCAAGATCATCGACACCGACAGCCACTGGTCGGAGCCGTACGACCTGTGGACGTCGCGGGCGCCCGCGAAGTACCGCGACCGTGTGCCGCGCATGGCTGAGCGCGACGGCAGGCGCCGCTGGTGGTTCGACGACTCGATTCCGATTGGGCTGCCGATCGCCTCATCGGTCGTCGATCCCGACGGTCAGAAGGTCACGGGCACGGTGTTCTTCGACTTCGACAACGAGATGGTGCATCGAGCCAGCTACGACGCCGAGGCCCGGGTGGCCATGCTCAACGAGCTCGGCCTCGACGCGCAGATCATGTATCCCAACGTGGCCGGCTTCGGGAACCAGAACTTCCTGAAATCGCCCGACGATGCGCTGCGGCTCATCTCGGTCGAGATTTACAACGACGCCCTCGCCGAGTTCCAGGAAGCCAGCGGCCAGCGGGTGTTCGGCATGGCGTTGCTGCCATGGTGGGACCTCGATGCCGCCGTGCGCGAGATCGAGCGCTGCCACGCCAACGGCCTGCGCGGCATCGTGACCTGCTCCAACCCTGAGGAGGCCGGGCTGCCCGACATGGCGATGCCCCACTGGGACCCGGTGTGGCAGGTGTGCTCAGACCTCGCGATGCCGGTCAACTTCCACATCGGTTCCTCCAAGGGGAACCTCGACTACTACGGCAAGGCGCCGTGGCCGTCATTCGGGCCCGAGCGGCGGCTGGCGGTGGGCTCGGCGAATCTGTTCATGGGCAATGCCCGGGTTGTCGGCAACATGATCTACTCCGGCGTGCCCGAGCGCTTCCCCGACGTGAAGTTCGTGTCGGTCGAGAGTGGCGTCGGCTGGCTGCCGTTCTTTCTGGAAGTGCTCGACCACCAGATGCACGAGACGGCACCGAACGAACTGGCGAATCTGTCGATGCTGCCCTCCGACTACTTCCGCCGTCAGTTCTACGGCTGCTTCTGGTTCGAGCGTTCAACGGTCCGCCCCACGCTCGAATACGTCGGAGCGCAATCGCTGATGTTCGAGACCGACTTCCCGCACCCCACCTGCCTGTACCCGCGTGACGATCACGACCTGGCCAAGGCGCTCGAGGGGATCCCCCGCGACGACGTCGAGCGCATCATGTCGCTCAACGCCGCAGAGCTCTACCGCATCGACATCTGACACAACTCAGCCCGGTGATCGGTCGCCGTCCCGACGGCGGCGGACCCTGCTGAGCTAGAACAGCGCAATGAAGTTCGGGATCTTCTACGAGCTGTCGGTGCCGCGGCCCTTCAGCCGGGCCAATGAGTGGCTCACCTACCACAACGCGCTCGAACAGTGCCGCGTGGCCGACGAGGTGGGCTTCGACCATGTGTGGGCCGTGGAGCACCACTTCCTCGAGGAGTACTCCCACTGCCCCGCCCCGGAGGTGTTCCTGACGGCTGTTGCCGCGCAGACCCAGCGCATCCGGGTGGGCCACGGTGCGGTGGTGTGCGTGCCCGAGATGAACAATCCGATCCGGGTTGCGGAGCGGGCGGCCGCGCTCGACATCATCTCGAACGGCCGCCTCGAGCTGGGCACGGCCCGCTCGAGCACATGGACCGAGCTCGGCGGGTTCTGCGCCGATCCCGACGACACGAAGAAGACGTGGGACGAGTTCTGTCGGGTGATCCCGCAGATGTGGACCGACGACGACTTCGGCTGGGAGGGCGCCCGCTTCGAGATGCCCGCACGCAACGTCATCCCCAAGCCGTTCCAGGAACCGCACCCGCCGATGTGGGTGACCGTGACGACGCCGGGCACCGAACTGGACGCTGCAGCGCGAGGGCTGGGGTGCATAGGGGTGAGCGCTGCCCCGTTTGCCGAGCAGGAGCGCCGTACGAAGGAGTACTACCGCCGGGTTGCGAATTGCGACCCGGTGGGCAGCTTCGTGAACGACCAGGTCCACACGCTCAACTTCCTGTACTGCCACGAGGACTATCGCCAAGCGGCAGCGCTGGGCCTGCCGATGGTGGGCGCATTCAGCATGTCCAACGCGCACCTGTACTTCACCCGCGAGGCGTACCCGACGCGGGCGTACCAGACGCTCGGCAATGCGGGTGCCGCATTGCGCAGCCGCGGGACCCCGAATGGAAGCGCGCCCGCCGACGACCCGAGCGTGGCCAAGGGACTGCCCGAAGGCGTCGGCATCGGCGACCCCGACCATCTCGTGCGGACGATTCGGAAATGGGAGGACGTCGGCGTGACCGGCATCAACTTCCTGCTCAACGCCATGGAGATGATCCCCCAGGAGCAGGTGCTCGACAGCCTGCGGTTGTTCGCGACAGAGGTGATCCCGCAGTTCCAGACCCCGGACGAGCGGGCTGCCCGCGTGCAAGCACCCACTTCCGTTCCCGACGTCAACTCGCCTGACGCATCTGAGCCTTCGACGATGTCCGCCGGGACGAGCCGATGATCTCGGGAACGGCAGCGGTCGACGAACTGGCCGCCGGCGCGCCCGAGATCGCTGCTTTCGGCACAGAGTCGGTGCGGCTCGGCGGGGTGACGGGCCTGTCGCTGGTAGCCGAGCTGCGGCGCCCGGCGCGCGAAGCAGTGCTGCCGCCGGGACTGCACCCCATCGTGCCGCCTGCCATGTCGCTGTTGGCGTGGGATGTGTCCGAGAGTCCGTGGGGAGCGTTCAGCGCTGCGTTCGTGCGGGTGGTGTGCCGCAGCGGCGCCCGCGCCCGGACGTTCTGCGTCGGCGCAACAGCATCCACCGATGATGCCGTTGCGGGCCTGCGGTCGCAGCTCGGCTTTCCGGCACAGCGGGCAAGCGTGGAGTTGCGCCGTCACTACGACGGCGTCGATCTGACGGTCGCCCCGGCCGGTGAAGCCGGCAACGGTGCAGCAGCTCAGCAGGGCGCCGGGCCGATGCTCGAGCTGAGCGCCCTCGACCCGGACCCGCTCTCGGCGGGCGATCTCCAGCAGGTCGGCTCGATGAATCTGGCACACACGCCGCTCGGGCTCCGGCTCGTCCAGATCGAGACGCATCACGAGCCGTCGCGCGTCGAACGGTTGGCGGCTCGGATCGACGCATTCGATGCCGCCGCCTGGGGGCAGCCCCTGCTGGATCCGTACTGGATCGTGAGCTGCTCGGTGTCGCTGGAGGACATCGAGATTCCCGCCGTCCGCTTCGTCTGCGATCCCTTGCTGCCCGCCGCAGAGGGCACCGAACGGGTGCAGTAATTTTCACTGCCATGAGCGAGACGGCCGCAGCTACATCTGACACGACCGATGACATGGCCGACACACCGCAATTGCGGGCGGTGGGAGTGACGATCGATTGCTCCGACCCGGAGCGCATCGCCGATTTCTGGCAGGCCGCCATCGGCTTCAACACGCGGGTCGGCAACGGGCGTCCCTACATCACGCTGTCGGAAGCCGGCGGCGGCCGGATGCTCAACCACCTGACCATCCAGCGCGTACCCGAAGCCAAGACGACGAAGCTGCGTGCACACCTCGACCTGTTCACCCGCGACATGGATACCGAAGTGGCTCGGCTCGTGACGCTCGGCGCATCGGTGCTGGTTCCGGCCGCAGAGGAGGTCGCCGGTCACCTCGGCTTCCGGGCCACCGTCATGGCCGATCCCGAGGGCTCGGAGTTCTGCGTCGTCTCTCGCTGACAAGCCGTCCGAAGTGCGCGCCCGCAGCTATGGCGTTCGTACCTCGCCGACTGAGCCGGCGACGAGGCGGGCCGAGCGGCGCTCGACCGCCAGGCCGTCGCTGAGCGGGAGGTCGTTCGCGGCTCGCAGACAGCGGCGCAGAGCTCGCGCCACCGGCTGATCGATCCGGGCGAGCTGTCCGGCCAATTCCGCTGTGCGGCTGTCGAGGTCGTCGGGCGGGACTACCTCGGCGACGATGCCGAGCCGGAGAGCCTCGGCTGCGTCGATGTTCCGGCCGCTGAGCACCAGCGGCAAGGCAGCCACAGGTCCGATTGCCGCGGTGAGGCTCTGAGTGCCGCCGGCGGCGGGAAGCATGCCGAGCTTGGTTTCTGGCAGGCCCATCACCGAGTCCTCGCTCGCGATGCGCAGATCGCACAGCAGCGACATCTCCAAGCCCGAGCCGAGCGCGTAGCCATGCAGTGCGCACAGGGTGGGCACCGGCAGGTTCACTAGCGGCAGCCACGGATCGCGGTCCCAGCGGATGCGCCGAGCGTCGAAGATCGACTCGGCAGTGCCGAACTCGGACAGGTCGGCACCGGCGCTGAAGTGCTTGCCCTCGGCGGCGAGCACGACGCAGCGCACGTCGGGGACGTCACGCACGGCAGTGATCGCCTCGATGAGCCCGTCGCGCATGTCCAGGTCGTAGATGTTGAGCGGTGGGTGACACAGCGTGATCGTGGCCACACCGTCATGGCCGAACACCAGCCGCACGCGCTCAGCCATGCTGAACACCGCCCGACTCGGCAAGGGCAGCCGGAGCGTGGGCGGCATCGCTGCAGAAGACCCGGCTAGCCAGCGGCATCACTGCGCCCGCCAGCGACACACGTGTGTGCTGGGGAGCGATGCCCGCAAGCTGATCGACCGCGACGCCTGCCGCCAGCAGTCCGGCAAGCGGATCGGGGTAGGAAAACGCGGGCGTCCGCGGCTCGTCGCCCAGCAGACCCAGGCCCGAGGCGGCGTGCACGCCGGTGCCGTAGGCGATCCAGTCGCGCTCCGGCGAATCCGGTTCGAATGCGGTGATCGCCAAGATGCGCAAACCCGGGTGGTGAGCTCGCAGTTGCGAGGGCAGAAGGTCCAGGTTGCCGAGCGCTCGCGGAGAGAGGGAGGTAACCAGAAGGTCTGCGGTCGCCAAGAGACCATCGAGGCTCTGGCGGCCCGCCGGGTGTCGGAGGTCCAGCTCGACTGCGGTCTTGTGTGCGTTCAGCTCGTCGTACATCGCCGTGCCCGCCAAGCCGTCAGGCCGTGCCGCAGAACTGACCTTGCGCACCTCTGCGCCCGCGCGGCCCAGCAGCTCAGTGCACAGCGGCCCAGCCCACATCGAGGTCACGTCCACCACGATGACACCGCCGATGCCGGATGAGGCCCGTGCCGCGCCGGACGCGCCGAGGTCGATGCCGGACGTAGTCGGCGTCGTGCCGGACGCTGAGATCGCACCCCGCTGGGTGGACGCAACGGTGAGCCGGCGGTAAGGCGTCACCGGCAAGCGCCACTCCTGGGCCGCAACCGCGAGGGCTTCTGGATCGGACTCGCTGCGGTGCACGTCGGCGAAACGTACCCAGGTCTCCGCGTCGTCCGGTCCGAGGTCGACGCACAGCGCGCCATCACCCCACGCAACCGGTCGGCTCGGCACGTCGGTAGTCCCGACCCGGCGGGGCATCTCGATCAAGCTCTGGGAGTCGCCCACCACACCGGTGCCCAGTCGTCGATCGACGGCAGCTGCCAGCTCGGTGCCATATTCGAACAGGCCCGGCGGCAGCCAATCGCTCATGGCTAACGCCCTGAGCTGTGTCTGATGCTTCTCATGGCTAACGCCCTGAG
>VYDH01000014.1:156851-181100 GCA_009843525.1 Acidimicrobiales bacterium
CTCATGGCTAACGCCCTGAGCTGTGTCTGATGCTTCTCATGGCTAACGCCCTGAGAAGTCAGGCGGGCGCTTGTCGAAGAAGGCAGCGAGGCCCTCGGCGCGGTCTTCGGTGGCTGCGAGCTGGTGGTTCAGGTCGCCTTCGAGGCGAAGGCCGTCGGCCAGCGGCAGCTCCGAGCCCCGGTGCACGGCTTCCTTGGCGAACTCCAGCGCCAACGGACCTGCGCCAGCCAGCTCGTCCAGCCAGCGATCCACTGCCTCGTCCAGATCATCCTCGACGGTGTGTGCCAGCCCCCACGCCAGCGCCGTCGCCGCGTCCACTTCGGTTCCCAGCAGGAGCATCGAACTCGCCCGCGAAGCACCGATCGCACGCGGCAGTCGCTGGGTGCCGCCCCAGGCCGGCAGCCGCCCCTCCAGCGCATCGCGTATCGCGAATCGAGCACTCGAATCGCACAGGCGCACATCGCAGGCCAGCGCTAGCTCGAGTCCTGCGCCAGCGCATGCGCCCGAAATGGCGCAGACCACCGGGTTCCGAACCCCAGCCAACGCCGACGCCGGGTCGGGCTGCAGCTCCAGTGGATCGAAGCCGATGCCCGAGCAGAAGTCGCTGCCGGGCTCGTTGCGCAGCACAAGTACCGCCGGCTCGCGCGCCTCGCGCACCGACGTGCACAGATCAGTCAGTGCATGCGCCGCGGCGCGATCCAACGCGCCACCTCGCAGTGTGTGCTCGATGCGTTTCAGGGTGCCACCACCCCCTCGGGTGGCCGGCGCAGGTTTCCCCTAGTCGGCCCTGTGCCCAATAATCGGCCTCAGTCGGCCCCGTGTTGGCTCGATCAGCCTCAGTCGGCCGACTTGGTCTTCTTGGGCTCCTGCAGCGCCATGTCCTTGCCGTTGCACTGCAAGGTCACTGCGCCCGGCTTGGTGACGAGCACCTCGATACCGGAATCGGGGTCCTGATAGCGCTTGCCGACCTTCAGTCCCTCGCCGCCGGACGACGCGGAAATGTCAGCCTCACCGCCCTTGGTGACGATGACCTGTACGCCGCCGTCGAAATCCAGACGCTCTCCAGCCTTGGTCGCCACAGCATCCCCCTGGTCTCATCGTGTCAATGCCAAATGTGGTCCGTATGAAGCTACACGCCGCACTGCGGCATTACCTCGCCTTGAGCACACTCGAAGCAGGCGGATCAGAACCGCTCGAAGCGAGACGGCACAATGACCCGGTGACATCGCGCCGCACAGCACTTGTGGTCGGGGGAACCGGCCCGACCGGACCGCTCGTCGTCAACGGGCTGATCGAGCGCGGCTACGACGTGACCACCCTGCACACCGGACGGCACCAGACCGACCTGATCGGCTCCGAAGTCCGCCGCATCTACACCGACCCCTTCGACGGCGAGGCCACCGCCGCAGCGCTGGGCGACGAGTCGTTCGACCTCGTCGTGGTCATGTACGGGCGGCTGCGGATGCTGGCACCGTTGCTGGCGGGGCGCTGCGACCATTTCGTGTCGATCGGCGGTGTCGGCGTGTACCGGGGCTTCGGCAGCCCCGACGATCTGTTCCCATTCGGCATGCCGGTGCCGCTGGCCTACGGCGCGCCGCTGGTCGGCGATGGCGAGGAGTTCCGCAAGCTGCGGATGATCCGAGTCACTGAAGAGGCCGTTTTCGAGTGCCACCCCAGCGCGATCCACCTGCGCTATCCCCAGCTCTACGGGCCGCGCCAGCCGTTGCCACGTGAGTGGCCGCTGGTGCGCAGGGCACTCGACCGGCGGCCGCACCTCGTGGTAGCCGACGGGGGCTTGACCGTGAAGAGCCAGGGATGGATCGGCAACGCCGCCCACGCCACGCTGCTGGCGTGCGATGCGCCTGCCGCCGCACTCGGCGGCATCTACAACGTGGCCGATTCGTCAGCACTGTCAATCGCCCAGATCGCCGAAGTCGTGGCCGACGAGCTTGGCCATAGCTGGGAACTGGTGTCGCTCCCCTACGAGATGGCAGCACCGGCACGCCCGCTGGTGGGCAGCTGGTCCACCACGCACCGGGTGCTCGACATCGGTCCGACTGTGCGGGATCTCGGTTACCGGGACGTGTTGGCACCCATCGATGCGTGGCGGGCCGCAACACGCTGGCTGGTTGAGAACCCACTTGAACGCGGCGGGGCGCTCGAACAGCGGCTGGGCGATCCCTTCGACTACGACGCCGAAGACCGCCTGATAGCAGCCTGGAACGACGCCCGCCATGGGCTTGAGACAGCGCTGGGCAGCATCGACTGGTCCCGCGAGCCCAACTACGGCAGCGCATACGTCGGCAACCGCCCCAACCCGGGCGTCGCCGAGAAGCGGCAGAGCCTGAACGCAGCCGAATCGCCCGAAGCCAGCCGGCCCCTGAGTCAACAGGCGAGAACGCTCGGCAGCGCTGCTCAGCGGGCCAGCGGGCCTCGCAGGAGCTGACCCGGCACGGCACCGGTCACCTTGCCGTGCTCGGTGATGACCTCGCCGTTCACGATGGTTGCGGCGAAGCCCGTGGCGGTCTGCCGGAGACGGGCGGCACCTGCTGGCAGGTCGTGCACCAGCTCGGGCATGTCGGGTGAGACCGTGTCGGGATCGAACACGTTCACGTCAGCCGCCTTGCCCACTTCCAGCACGCCACGGTCGTCGAAGCCCCAGGCACTTGCGGGCAGCTGGGTGATGCGGTGTACGGCGTCTTCCAGCGTGAACTCCTGGCGGTCACGCACCCAGTGGCCCAGCAGGTGGGTCTGCAGCGACGAATCCATGATCTGAGTGACGTGCGCACCGCTGTCAGAGAATGTCGGGATCGCCCGGGGGTGCTTCAGCAGGTGCAGCACCAGATCCTGGTCCTGATTGGCGAGGGCCTGGACAAAGAACATCTCCAGATCGCTGTCGAGTGCAAGATCGACGAATGCTTCCATGGGCGAGACGCCACGCTCGGCCGCGATCACGTCCATCGTGCGGAACGGCGGCAGCGGTCGCGTCAGCGGGTAGATGTGCGACCAGATCGGCTTGCGGGCCTCCGGCCCGAGGGCCCTCCCGTAGTCGCCGTTCTCAGCCTCGTCCACCAATCGAGCCCGGATTGCGGGGTCACGGAGCGCAGACCACTGCTCGCCCCGTGAGCCGGCGCGCACCTCGCGCCACAGCGGTAAGGCATCGAACGGCAGCGAAGTCTTGAACGAGAGCAGCGTGCCCAGGCAGCGGGAGTGCGCCTGCCCCCACGAAGTGCCGCCGGCAGCGTTGATGCCGTCGAGCAGCTTGATCACCGGCTTCCAGTGGTGGTCCTCGCTGGAGGGGGCGAGCATGCCGTACGTCGTGGGCACGCGCGTGCGGGCGGCCAGCTCGACGAGCTTGGCGACATAGGCGTCGTTCCGTTCGGTGTCACGTGAGCGCAGGTCGCCATGGTTGGCCAGCTCGAAGATGCCGGCGCCTATTGCCCCCATCTCGCTGACCAGCGCATCGATCTCCGACCATTCCGCCAAGCGCGAGGCAACCGGGCGGTCGTCGGCGGTCTCATGGTTGTAGGAGATGGAGGTGGTGAAGCCGATGGCGCCGGCGTGCAGCGAGTCGCGCAGCTGCTGCAGCATCAGTGCGAGCTCGTCGTCGTTGGCGCCGCGGTCGAATGCCGCTTCGCCCATGGCCCACGTGCGCAGCGCCGAGTGCCCCAGGTAACCGGCGTAGTTGATGCCCTTGGGCGTGGCGTCCACGAAGTCGAGGTATTCGGGGAAGGTCTCCCATGTCCAGTCGATGCCTGCAGCCATGGCCTCGGCGGAAATGTCCTCGGCCCGCTCGAGGTTGCGCACGACGAGATGGCGGGCGTCGGGTCGGGCAGGGGCCAACGTGAAGCCGCAGTTGCCCATCACGGCGGTGGTCACGCCGTGGAAGCACGAGCTCTCGCCCATCGGATCCCAAGCGATCTGGGCGTCCATATGGGTGTGCACGTCGATGAACCCGGGTGTCACGACGTGGCCCTCGGCGTCGATGGTGCGGTCGGCCTTCCTGCCGGCCAGCGCCCCAGGTGTGTCGCCGATCTCGGCCACAACGCCGTCTGAGATCAGCACGTCGGCCCGCCGGGGCTCCGAACCCGTGCCGTCGATCAACGTTCCGCCAGAGATCAGCAGATCACCCATGTCGTGCCCCCGTTATCGCAACCACCGCCCTCGGCGTGAGTGCCCGTCTCAGCGTACGGCAGCCGAGCACAGCGCACCCGCCGACGTGCCGTCCCGACCGCTGCGCCGCCGCTCGCGCCGCACATATGCTGCCCGCCGTGACCCTCGAAGCCGAAGCATCCCGCCTCATCGACCAGATCAACGCGCTGAACATGCCGACGTTCGAGCAGGTCGGCCCCGAGCGAGCTCGCGCCGGGTGGGAGGAGCGTCCCAACCCCGGCGTGTTCGTGGAGGTCGCAGGAATCGAGGACCGGACGATTCCGGGACCCGACGGCAATGACATCGCCGTGCGGATCTACCGGCCCAGCGACGGCGCGGCGACCGCCGAAGCGGCTGGGGCGCTGGGCTGTCTCGTCTACTTCCACGGCGGCGGCTGGGTGGTCGGCAGCATCAATACCCACGATTGGGTGTGCCGCTCACTGACGATGCTGGCCGGCGTCGTCACCGTGTCGGTCGACTATCGACTCGCTCCCGAGCACCCGTTCCCGGCGGCGGCCGACGACTGCTGCGCTGCGACCCAGTGGGCGATGGACAACGCCGCCGAGCTGGGCATCGACCCCGCACGGGTGGCGATCGGCGGCGACAGCGCCGGCGGCAACCTGGCGGCAGCCGTAGCGCTCATGTGCCGTGACGGCGCGGCCAACGGCGACGCATGCGGCCAACCGGCGCTGCAGGTGCTCATCTACCCGGTCACCGATTTCGACCGCGACACCCATTCGATGATCGCCAACGCCGAGGGCTACCTGCTGACCCGCTCCACCATGGCCTGGTTCGACGATCACTACTGCCCCCCGTCGGAGCGCAGCAACCCGTACGCAGCCCCGCTCGCCGAGCAGAATCCCGCCGGTGTGGCACCCGCGTTCGTCATCGTGGCCGGGCACGATCCGCTGCGCGACGAAGGCGTCGAGTACGCCCAGAAGCTGGCCGATGCCAAGGTGCCCACGACGCTCATCGAATACCCGGGCCAGTTCCACGGGTTCTTCAGCATGACCCGTTTCCTTGATCAGGCCAAGGAAGCCCAAGAACTCACCGCCAGCGTGCTGCGCCGCACCCTCGCACCGTCGGGCTAGACAAGTCTTCTCGCCGAGCGCAAGGAGCAGCACCGCCATGCCGAAACGAGAGCGTCATGCACCAGGAACACCGTCGTGGGTCGACTTGGCGACGACTGATGTCGAAGGTGCCCTTGACTTCTATGCAGCCGTGCTCGGCTGGGACTACGAGCGCGACCCCACCGGCGAGATCAACTACGTCATGGCGGTCGTGGATGGGCACCCTGCCGCTGGGGTGTTCGACATGCCCCCCGAGATGCTCAGCGAAGGTGTCCCGCCATGCTGGAACGTCTACGTCACCGTCGACGATGCAGACGAGTTCGCGGGCCGGGTCGCGGCGGCCGGAGGTGCAGTCATGCGACCCGCCATCGACGTGCCCGAGCCGGGTCCCGACGCCGCAGGCCGGATGGTCATCGCCGCTGATCCCACTGGCGCCGTGTTCTGCACCTGGGCGCCGATTGCCGCCATCGGTGCGGGCATCGTGAATGCCCCGGGTGCGTTCACTTGGGCCGAGATCGCCACGCACGACAACGAAACCGCAGAGGCCTTCTACTGCGAGCTGTTCGGCTGGGAAGCAGGAACGATGGAAGGCGTGCCCGACTCTCCGACGGTGTTCACACTCGACGGAGAACCAGTGGCGAGCACGTCGGTGGCACCGCCTCCCGGTGTGCCGCCGCACTGGCGGGTCAGCTTCGGGGTGAACGACGTCGACGCTGCCTGCGCTGCGGCGACGGCCAACGGCGGCAACGTGATCGTTCCGGCCTTCGACTGGGGCCCAGGCCGTATGGCCACAGTGGCCGACCCTGTCGGAGCGACTTTCGACGTCGTCACCCTCACCGACTGGCCCGACTGAGTCATCCCATTCGACGCCCCGCGGCAGACTTGGGGCGATGAAACGCTCTGTGAGCGGCGCAAACCCGCAAATGCTTGAAGTGCGAGACCTCGTCTGCCTCAGGACGGGTGCTCCTGCGACGCTGCTGGTCCCGCGCTATGGATGTCGTCAAGTCTCGGGTGCAATGGATCGAATCTGACCTTCTGGAGATCAAGCGCTGCGAGGGGGTCATCATCGGTCTGCAGCCAATCAAGCTCGCGGAGCCACATCGGTTCGAGCATGGCTCGCAGTTCCGGTGTCAGCCGTGCTTGGGCGCGCACTCGCACGACGGACGCGTCCGTGCTGCCGAGCGCGTAGACGGCCCACTTTCGGGTCGGTTCGCCTCGCTCGTAGGCATCGAGCAGCACATCGATCCTCCTGGAGCGCGCGAGCACATTCGCAGCGGCCGCTGCCTTGTGTTCGTCGCCGCTGCCCAGCCAATCCAGCAATTCTGCGCTCATCTCGTCGGAAACGGCGTCCACTGCACCGGCGGCATGCAGGGCCACGAGCGGCTCGCCATCGAGGACGAGCGGCAGCAGGCGTTCCGGTCTCGCCGCGGCACCTTGGCCGATTCCCCAAGAGGCGGCTGCACGCACGTCTTCATGCAGACCGTCGTGTGCTGCGATGTCGCAGAGAGCGTCGAGTGCTTCGGCTGCGTCGACCTCAGTGAGGGCAAGGACTGCCTCCATCGCCCGTTCTCGTTCCGTATCGACGTTCGCAGCGGCTGCTACGAGGGGAACCCAGCGTTCGGGATCGACTCTCGCAAGAGCAACGCGTGCCTCCAGCGTGACGCGCCAATCCTCGCTCTCATTCAGTGCAACTCGGATGAGCGGGGCCGGCTGCTCAATCGCCTCCGTCGCGCTCATGGACCTGACGGCCGCGAGGCGCTCAACTGCGTCAGACCCAGAGAGCGCTGCCGCCATGTCCCATGTCGGTCCTGGACACATCAGTGACGTAGGAGGCGCAACGATGCCAGCGACGATGTGAGCAGCAGGCTCAAACGTGTCGCCCGGCCGCAGGTATAGATGCCGCTGACCTGCCCATTGGCGCCAGTGCCAGTACAGCTTTCGCTTGCCTGCGTCGTCCA
Source organism: Acidimicrobiales bacterium (assembly GCA_009843525.1). Classification (GTDB taxonomy): domain Bacteria; phylum Actinomycetota; class Acidimicrobiia; order Acidimicrobiales; family Poriferisodalaceae; genus Poriferisodalis; species Poriferisodalis multihospitum. The sequence goes on from VYDH01000014.1 coordinate 164,032, forward strand.
GCCACACGATCCGACCGTCGTCGTCGACGCGTTCGAATGTGCCGCCAGTGCTCGGCACCCAGCAGGGCCAGGTCATGGTCACCTCCGAACCCTCGGAAGCGGCCTTGGGGCTGGAACGGCGCGCGTGGTGCGCGCTGGCGCGCAGGGCCGCCGTCGAAAACCACATCGGCTCGGCAACGGTGGGCGGAAATGTCCCCGGCGACGAATCGACTCGCATGAAGGCGAACAGGTCCGAGTCTCGCATTCCCCCGTCATCCCATCCGCGGCCCGGAGTATCCGAGTGCGAGAGCACAATCCCCAGCTTTGACTTTGCCCTCGCCTCCACTCGAAGGCCACAGCGCGCACAGAGGAGATCAGCAAGACGGAGACGCTTGACCTTGGATTGCCAGACCTTGTTGGCCATGGCGTAACGCTCGAACTCGATCGGCTCGTGGCCATAGCGATTGCGCAGCACATCGGCGGCCGATGCGGCCCCGACAGCGCCCATTGCGACGAAGCGGGCGAAGTCTGCGTCTTCCTTGAAACCCATCGTTGTGTCTGCTCTCTCCGGCATGATGTGACATATGCCCGCGAACGCTCACGCTAGAGCCGCCCCGAACGGGCAGACAGAGCTTTTCGGCCTCGACACCGCAGCGGCACGCTCGCTGCCTGCTGCTGTGGCTGTGAAGCGTTCTGACCCCGTCTATATGGCCCACGCGTACTTGACCAAGGTGCCGGTGACGGCAGCTCTGCCATTCATTGAGGCTTTGACGGCACCGGGTGACATCGTGCTCGACCCTTTCGCAGGATCGGGCATGACTGGCGTCGCCGCACTTGCGTCCGGTCGGCAGGCTCGGCTGTTCGACGTGTCGGTGCTTGGCTGCCACATCGGGCGGAACTACGTCAACCTCGTGGACGCCGACGCACTTCGGTTCCACGGTTCGGCTGCAATGAAGCGGGCACGCGAGGTCGTGGGTGATCTGTACCAGGTGCGCTGCGCTCACTGTGAAGCGTGTGCCGAAACAGCCAAGACCGTCTGGTCGGCCGTCGTTCGATGCGACGCATGCGATGCCGAGGTCAACTACTACGAAGCTCTCCAAGATGCCGACTGGCACAAGGCGCAGATGCACTGCGGCGGCTGCGGAGCATTAATCAGTAGCCGTTCCGCACGAGTGGATGAAGTGCCCGTCATCGACTCGATCGTTTGCGCATGCTCGCCGCGGCAACTCGAACAGCCGTGGTCCGAGCCCCTCGTGCCGCCGTGCGCGGAGAAGCTGACGTGGCCCGATGTCCCGATTGAGCCGACTCGCCAGATGTATCAGGCGTCGGCGCTCGGACGCCACGGCCTCACGTCGACGTCGGCGTTCTTCAGCCAACGCAATCTGTGCGCACTTGCTGCACTGCGCGACGCCATCGAAGCAACGGAGACCCCGGAAATCCGCGACAAGCTCCGCTTTGCCTTCACTGCGATCTTGACCCGTGCCAGCAAGCGATATCAGTGGTCCCGCCAGCGACCGTTGAACGCTGCCAACGCCAACTATTACATCGCACCCGTCTTCTACGAGTGGAACGTGTTCGACCTGTTCTCTCGCAAGGTCGAGGCGGCGGCGCGTTCCGATGGATGGGTACGTGCACGGCGCATCGAGCGCGGGCTGGACGAGGGCTGCACAGCCGGGCAGGTGAACTACGAGATTGCGAGCGCCACGACCCTGCCGCTCGACGACGAATCAGTCGACTACGTCTTCACCGATCCGCCTTTCGGTTCGAACATTTTCTACTCGGACATGAATCTGTTCCAAGAGGCTTGGCTGCCAAGCGGACACTTGACCGAAGCAGGGCTTGAGGCGGTCGTGGACCGGACTGACACCGGCAGCTACCGGTCGCCGGACCGATACGAGGGCATCTTGACGGAGGCACTGCGCGAATGCCGCCGCGTGCTGAAGCCCCGCGGCTACATCACACTGCTCTTCGGCAACAGCAGCGGCGCTGTCTGGCGGCTGTTGCAGCGTGCCATCGCCGAAGCGGGCCTCGTCGTCGTGCCCGATCTCATCGCGACGCTCGACAAGGGGCAGCGATCGGTCAAGGGACTCGCATCCGGGTTCGAGCACGTCTCGACGGTTGATCTCATGTTGACCATGACCGCAGGTTGTCCCCCGACGCATACGACAGTCCCGACACCAGAAGAAGTGGAAGCCGCCGTACTTCAGATCGCCTCCTCTGACACAGAGCTCAGTCCGAGTCAGTGCTACGTAGAGGCGGTGCGCGAGGGCTTCCGGCGAGACTGGGATCTGTCGGCGATTGACCTCAGCGCTGTCACGAGGTTGCTTCGGGATGCCGACTACGAGGTTGATCGCTCGACGGGCCTGCTCCGCCAGGCATCGTGACGTCGATGACTCGGACGGAGACCTTGCGGGATTCGTCGAGACTCAGGCTCGCCTCGAGCATCGTCTGCAATTCGTCGGGGCTGCCCGGGCGTTGCCCCGAGGCTGGCGTCGGCATCCTCTCGCCGCCGAACCACAGCACGAGGTAGATGCCGTATCCATCGGTTGCCGGATCAATCGTGTACTGAGCGATGAGCTGGCTGTGCACCGCCCCCCATAGATCTCGGTGCGACTCCCGCTTGATTTCGATGGGCACGTTGAAACCAGCGCAGCTCACCCGAATGTCCGCACGCTTGTTGGCCGCATAGCTGCCTTCGCGCACCACATCAACCTCAGGTGGCAGGCGTCCACTCAACGTCGACAGCAGGGAATCGCGGCAGGAGTTCTCCGGCTTCGGAACATCCGGCCGACCGTATTCGTCCTCGTTCCAGTAGGGGCGCCACGGATCATCTGCTCCGCCCCGCATCTCGTCTGCGACGTCGTCGAGTCGATCCAGCAGAAATGCAGCGAGGTCAGCAGGGTTCACCGGTGTGCCCCGACTGAGCGTTCGTTGAACTTGAGCCACCGTGGGAGACCGGTATTCGGCGTCGCTCCTCACAACGCTCTGCACCTCACGCGAGCGCAGCAGCACATCCCTCCACGCTGACATCTCAGACATCTGTTCAAGCCTTCGGAGGGCGTCACTGGCCTCGGCTGATGCCGAACGCGTGAGCGCCGCCAAGAAACTCTCGACCCACTCAGCGGCTCTGATTCCGGCCGTGACGCTGTAGCCGCCGCTGATCGGCTCCATGGGCGGGTAAGTACTGCCCAGCGTTTCGACAAGCGTTGCCAGCGTCGTCGGTCCGAGTCGGTCGGCAAAGCTATGGCCCCCTGCCCATGGAGGCCCCAGCCTGTGATGGAGGAACTCGGCCAAGCGGTGTGCCGCAGCAGGGTGCCTCGCCATGAACTCTGCGAACCGGTCCGCATACGGTCCCTCGAACAGAATGGCCGCCACCGCGAGCCAGCGGGTCCGCTGTGCCACGGTCAAGCTCTTGGCGGCAAGCTTTGCGTCAACGAGGTCTTGGACACCGTCTGTCTGGCAACCGGCGATCACGTCGAATAAGAGCGAGTCCAACAGTTGCAATCGGCGCCGAGGCGCTGCGGCCGGAAAGAATTTCAGGACCCGCATGCGGACCTGATGCTTGGTTCGTTCATCAAGTTCCAGTTCGGCCAACCTGTTGAGCGTGAAGCAGGAATCGCTGCCTGCCCGTACCTCGCCGATCGCGCATCGAACGAGAACGTCAGCGACGAGTTCGGGACTGGCGGCCAGCCACCTCTCCAGCCACGATGGTGCTTGATCCAGCGAGTGCGGCACGCAGAGGTACATCGCCAGGACACGTCGCTTGCGCTCGTCATCGAGATGTTGAAGCCGGTCAGGTTCGTCGTGTTCGACGAGATCGAGTCCTGCGAATAATGGCCATGCCCCCCAAGCATGCTTCGACTCTGCGTGCAGCGCGACGGTTTCTTCGACACCCGGAAGCTCGGCGCGATACACCGCAGCGGCGAGTGCGTCGGAAACTGCGGCGGCGAGCTTGCTCTCTCCCTGCAGAAACTCAGTCAGCCGTTCCTCGCCGCTGACACCTTGGTCGCTGCCGTGCCGATGTCCGAAGTAGATGCGAGCGAGATGGTCCAAGTCGTTCACGGGAAATGAGCCGTCCATGAGAGCTTGCAAGTTGTTGCGGACATGATCGGCCCATTGCCGACGGAACTCACGCTCCTTTCGCTCGTTCTCACGCTCTATCCGGCGTATCTCTGCTGCATGGGCGGAGCGCTTCGGATCGAGCGGTCGAGGTGCCAGTAGGCGTTCAAGCTCAGCACTCAGCAAAGGGCTGCACTTCGTCGCCTCACTCACAGCGTCCAGCGTCAGGCCGACGTTGACGGCGGGATCGTGGAGCTGTTGCCCGACGACATGCCCCAGAACGTCTCGCGCCAGTTCTGGATCGTGCGCCTCAAGCTCAAGAGCCTGCTGCAAGCACCAACTCCCGAGATCGCGTGGCAGCGTGCTGAAGAACAGCGGCAGCGGCGACAGCCACGCCACGTGCCCCAAGGGGCCAACGTCGTTGCGACGCGCCTTGAGCCATTCCAAGTAGAGCTGACGTTGCGCTAGCGGACGCTGTTCGAGCCACTCTCGCACTCGTCGAGCCGGATCGATGAAGTCCTCGACTGCCGACTCTCCCTCGGCCCCTGCATCAACCAACTGCTCCATCGCCTGTGGACCCAACTCTTCCTCGGCCCCAGCAATCGCGTCGTACAAGCCCTGCCTTGCGGCAGGGTGGATATCACGGCCGCAGGATGCCGCAGCAGCCAGCCAGCCGAAGAGACTTCCGTTAGCTACCTCGTCGCCACATCCGTCAAGCGCCTTGATCAGCAGTTCGACGGGCATCATGTCCTGCGCCCTCTGGCGGAGCACCTCATCGATGCCACCCCTGAGACCCTGGCGTTGCATCTCGGCCCAGAGAGCATCGAGCGCCGCAGCCGCATCTTGGGCCGACGACTGATGCACGATGTCGCGGCTCCAGAATGACTCAAACGTGCCGGAGTAGTGCTCGCAGTTGCGAATTTTCAGATACGGCCAGACCTCTGCGGGCGCCACGCGATGCGGGTAGAGCTCACGCAAGACAAGCCCCGCCAGGTCATCTTCGGGATCGCTGAGCCGGCGCTCTGCGATGTCAGTGAGCAGAGCCGCCAGCGCGTCGTCACGTGCTTCGCTCTGCGCTTCGAGATGGACGAACGCCTGTAGCGCAGATCGCCGAGTCGACTCGGACCACGTCGGTTCGCGGGCGATAGCCAATGCTCCGCGCGCCAGCGGCTTGGCGGCTTCCAAATGCGCTCCTTCGGTCTCTGCCAGCACTCGAAGCGTGAAGTCCACGACCCGGTCGCTTGCCGGGCCGTCTGCTGGTCCACGAAGCAGACCGGCCACAGCCTCGACAGTCTCAGCGTCGATAATCGATCGAAATGCCCAGGCGGTCGTCTCCCGATAGCCCGCACCGGGGTCGTCACGCCATTGATGCCCCAACAGCGGACCGGCTGCTGCGTGATCGGCAAGCGCTCGCAAGAGTCGCCGCTTCTGGTCAGCGTTTAGGTGACCGACATCGCCGTACAGGCCGATGCCGACGGGGTCGGCGTCGATGAGTCGGTCGAGCGCTTCCGCAGAATGCGCTGCTAACCAAGCCGAGAGACCCCTGAGCGAAGTGACCACTCGGCCGTCATGCGGGCTGAGCATCAATGCCACGACACGACGGGCGGGCAAGCCGTCACCTACGAGGCCCGCCAGATGGCGGCCACCGAGAAACTCGGCGACGTGACGGTGCACCGGCACGACCCTCGGCCAGCCATCAGCAGCCTCCGAGTCGCGAGCAGCGGAGAACAGCTTGGTGCCCAGGACGCGCCGACGAAGGTGGGCCTCCCCCCTGCCGTCATCGGCCAGGGGAGGTTGGAGCATGTCCAGCGCCACGTAGGGCGAGCCGTCATCGGCGGGACCGAGCGAGAAGCCCTCAGTGCCTGCGAGCAAATGGATTGCATACAGCTCGCCGGCGGCTGTCAACACAGCCTCAACCGACGGCAAATCCCTCACTGCGGCGACATGTTCGTCGTTGTGCTCCCGGGCCATGCGCTCGCTGGCGAGCTCGAATGTGTCCCGGCGACTCGCTGGCAACGATCCTCTGCCGTGAGCGAAGGCACCAGTGAGCAACCCCAGCGTTAGCGGGTTGTTCAGCATGCCGCCGAGACCTCGCCGTTCGGCTTCGCGGAAGAACTCCGAGGCATCGTGGACTCTCAGGTGTGCCGCCGCCAACGCCCGTCTCGCGCTGTTGCTCAGTGGGTTAAGCCGCAAGACCGTCACGGTCGCGTCAGGGACATCACTCTCCAGGCTTCGCCAGTCGTTGTTGCCCAACCAATCAGCTTCGCGACAGGAGAGGCGGAAGTCTGGCCAGCCAAGCTGGTCGAGTCGGCTGCGGATCTGGTCCAGTGCCGAGCGCCCGTCAACCGAGCCAACTCGAATCTCATCCAATCCGTCGATGAAGAGCGTCTTGTCCTGCCAAGCGGGGCTGACATTGCCAGCCACGAAATTGCGGGCGCCGATCAGTTCCGCTGCATCGCCAAGCGCCTCACGCTCCTCGCGGAACTCGGTGGTTTTGCCAGCACCTGCGTCGCCAAGCAAGACGTAAGCGCGTTCAGACCTGAATGCGCTGAGCGGGAATGTCTCCGCTTCCTCGCGACGGCCCGATTCCATGGCGACGAGGCGGGTGCAGGTGCGAGCGACGTACTTCTCGCTCATGCTTCTTCGACCCATTCGCTTGCGGGCACCGAGAGGAACTCATCAAGCGGGAGGCCACCCTCGCCGACCACCAGCGTCTGAGCACGGAAGCGACGCCCAAACTCTTCGAGTCCAGGAAGCGAATCTCGTACGGCACCGGTCTTGACTTCGATTCCGAGGAGTCGAGGCCCGCGTTGCACCACGAAGTCGACTTCGACCACAGATCGGCCGCGGCGGTCCCGCCAGTACTTGACGTCACCGCCCGACGGCACGGTGTTGATGAGGTGCGCACCGACGGCACTCTCGACAAGGCGGCCCCAGAAAGTGCGGTCCGAGCGTGCCTCCTCGAATCGGTAGCCCCAGACCATCGACATCAGCGCCGTGTTCAACACGTTGAGCTTGGGCGTCGACGCCTTGGCCGACACAGGGCGCTCGGTGTGCTTGGACAGACCCGTCAGCAGACCGACCTGCGACAGCAATTGCAGGTACCGGGTCAGCGTCGTGGTGTTCCCGGCGTCGTGGAGTTGCCCGAGCATCTTGTTGTAGGACAGCACTTGCCCCGAGTAGCGAGCCCCCACATCGAAGAGGCGGCGCAAGAGAGCCGGTTTGTCGACCCTGGTCATGGCCAGCACGTCACGCTCGATGTTCGGCTCGACCAGCCCGCTGCGGACGTACCTATGCCACGCGTCGTATGAGGCCACATGCCTCACCGCACCGGGGTAGCCCCCGTGGAAGACGTATTCGTCCAAGCTGAATCCGAACGCCGCAGCCATTTCGTTGAATGACCAGTGAGGAAGCGGCACCACTTCGAAGCGACCCATGAGACTCTCGTTGAGGCCGGTCTGGATCTGCAACGGAGCCGAGCCGAGGATGACGACGTGCAGCGGGCACCCCGACGCACGGTCAGCGTCCCAGAGGCCCTTGACGACCACCGACCAGTTCGGCAGTTCTTGGATCTCGTCCAGCACGAGGACATAGCCGCTCGGTGATTCCCACGCCCGATGGCGGCATCGCTCCCATGCCTCCATGAGCCACCGGGCATCACGGGGTGCCGAGGACAGGCGTACGTGGTGCCCTGCTTCCTCGCTCACATCGATCGTCCCCGGCTCATCGGATGCCGTGTCGGTGCCACCGGGTTCGAACGCGACCATGCGCCAGCCCCGCTGAGTCGTCTCAAGTGCCTGGAGAACGGCAGTGGTCTTGCCCGATTGCCGAGGCCCGAACACCGCAACGAGACGTTCCGGCTGCTCATTGAGTCGCTCCTCGATTGCTGCGACGACCGGTCTCCGGTACATCAGCACGCAATGAGCATAGCGACATTAGAATGTGATCTTGAGCAATTTTGCTCAAGATCACACCTGAAAGCTACACTCCCCGGCGCAGCACGGGAGGTACGAAACGAGCGCCGGAGGCAGTCGACAGCGCATCGCGTCGGCGTCGAGTGGCTACGGGTCGTCGTCGATCAACCCCCAGACGACAACGAACGGCACGTCGATGTGGTCTCGGAGGCCCTCCGCAATCTTGGCGTAGAGCTCCTCCTCGGGTGGCCACCGGCTGTCGTCGTAGACATCCGGGTCTCCGGTGAGCAGGACAGATGCCACCTCATGAGGGATCCAGCGACGATCGATTCCGATCTCCAAGACGTTCGATCGATGATTGATCCATGTCCACGCCACGGCGCGTGACAGATCGAACTCCGCCACTTCACCACCGAGTGAGATGAGCTTAAGGTCAACACTGGTGCCTTCGCCGAACGCCTGCTGCGCTGTGAGGAGCGCCGCGTAGCTCGTAGATGCTCCGGTGCGAATCTCTACGTCCTGGTGCTCCCCTGCGATATCTCGCAGCTCCTCGCTGGGAGGATCATCGCCAGTGAGCCAAAGCCACGCGACAAACGAATCTCCGATTCTTGTATACAGATCTGCTTGATCAATGCCCCAGCCCGCTGTTCGATGCGACTCCACCTCGCGCAACTCGGCCAGCAGTGCTTCCATCTCGACAATCCGATCCAGTCGTCGGCTCGCTTCATCGGGAAGCCACCCATGGGTCGCGGAGTATGCTGCGACCGAACAGGCACGTCGATACTTGTCGCTCAGGTGGGGGCAGTCGTCAATAGAGCCTGCCGAAATGATGCGGTGGTTTCCGCACTCTGAACTCCGGGTACGTCGCCAGCTGATGTCGCTGGCTACGACCTCGTTCCCCGGCAGAAACGGCCCGAGCACATGAATGCGGCGGTGAAACCACAGTTCTCCGCTCGTCTCGTCGTATTGAACGAGATCATTGGGCAGTGCCAACACCCAACGCAGTTCGTCGTGAGGACGGTACTGCTCTGTTGGCAATTCATCCAGATAGAGACACTTGCCCTCAATCCGCAGGGTGCCGCTCGTCTCCATGAGATCTGAGTCCGTACCGGGTCGGCGCTCGTACATCTCGTGGAAATCGGCCCACGGCAGCGGCAGAACGTTCTCCTCCCGTGGCGCCCACAGAGACTCCGCATCGTCAGGTGTCGACGATGGGGGTGTTGACAGAGCAGATGTTGATGATCGCACGTCGTTGAAGACACTGGTCGCTATAGCGATCGGCACCGAGTTCCGTGAATCGTCCGCATATGGTTCTCTTGCACAGGCATGCATCATCAATATGGGTATCGCGAGGACTGCAAGCCTTGTAGGCACAGCGATCGTAACCTGTCAAAATAACTCTCGTCAGTCGAATTCGATTACGGCACGCTTGAGGGCCAGCTGGTCACAACAGCCACACCGAGCACGATCTGCACTCTCCGAATGCCACTGAAGATGATGTATGAGTTATCGCGATTGCACGGATTGTTTCTTGGGCCTCCCTTGTGGATGCCATAGGCCGCGCTGTAGCTATAGACAGGACCACCGCTGTCGCCACTGCAAGCTCGCATATCTGGCCCCGAAGCACGGATAAAGACAGGTCGACATTCGGTCCCATTCCCATCGCAGCCGCGCGGTGGATTTGGCTTGTACCTGACGTTGTCAACAGTGCCGCAGCTCACACCGGAGTTTGCGCCCATATGGCAAACATAATGGCCCTGCATGAACAGCCGACCCGGGCCAACGCTGTTGATCGGACACGTTCGGGCTGTTCCAGAGTTGTCACTGCAGCGCACCCTGTTCGTGACCGAATGGCCCTGGCCTTGGGGGATCATGTAAAAGGCTGCGTCGTTGCTGGCGTTGTATGCACGAACCTTGAAGTCAAGCGTGACACCTTGCGTTGTCCACGTTGACTGGTCGCAATGGCCGGCGGTGATGAGACCGTAACGATTGTCACCACTGTGATATGCGGTGAAGCCAGACGTGCAAACAGCGCCACCGTTCGTCATCCGACGACCGCCTTCGAACGCAGCGTGATCCCCAACGAAGTCGGCTTCGATGACGTTGAACGGAACGCTGACGTGAGGTGCGATGAGCTGCCTCACGTACGCAAGCGTCGCATCGGAGTTGTTGAAGTCATCGGTGGTGCCCAGTGGCCCAATCGGTGCTTGGTCATCCGCCGGATCGAGTGCTCCTGAGGGTCTGGGCGAAGCTGCTGCGATTTCGATACCAATCTCGAGAGCGTTGGTGCTGAGATCCACTGCGGTGTGGGTAATCATGTCGCCAAGGTCAATCTGGTTACCGCCGACTGCGCCGGTGTTGCCGACTGCGCCGATGCCGACACCGATGCCGAACTGATCTTGGGCTGAAGCTAGCGCCGCAAACGTGACTGCGGCCCCCGTTCGAATCTGCACATCGTCGTGCGCTGCTGAAATTGTTGCGGCGGCACTCGTAGGTGGCTCTGTGCCGGTAAGCCACACCCAAGCGGTCATCGATCCGTGATGGTCAATACCCCATCCGGCGAGGCGCTCACTCTCCGCTGCGTGCAGTGCTTCGATGATCTCCTGCAGTTCGGGTATGCGTTCCAGCCGCTGCTGTGCCTCGGCAAGTGTGACCGAGTAGTCCGTTGCGTACGACGCAACCACCGGATTGGTCGCTGTCTCACTATCAGTAGTCGAACTGGCATGAGCACTCGCGGGCATGAGTGCCCAGAGAGTGCAGACAGCAATAGACCCAGCAGCCGCTCGCCATCTCCTGGTGTGCGGCGGATCTCCGCGGGCTTGTCGGTGTAGGTGGTGTCGCATGAGCTATCTCCTTTCGAGTCGGCGGTGAACCCGGGCGAGACGGCTCGCCACAAGCCCTCCACTGACTCAAACTTACTAAACGCTCAGTAAGCACTGCGACACCCTGCCTCGTTTACATCTGTTCCGAAGACAGTCGGACCTGCGCGCTCGCCCTTCCCGTGACGGGTACGTCGCGCTTTGCCTGCCCCAATCAGCGTCAGCGCGGCCAAAGCCTGATCAGCGCAGGGCGCCGGCTGCTTCGAGGGCGGCGATCTCGGCGGGATTCAGGCCCAGCACGTCGGCGAGCGCGCCATGGGTGTGCTGGCCCATCGTGGGCGCAGGCGAGCGCACGCCATTGGTGCCGTCGGTCAACAGCCACGGGATGCCGACGTGGCTCATCTGGCCCACGACCGGATGATCCAGACGCTCGATCAGCCCGCGCTCGGCGAGGTGTGGGTTGACTTCAAGTGAGCGTGAGCTGAGCGAGGGAAAGGCGGGCACGCCGGCAGCTTGCAGCAGCTCGGTGATGTCCCACTGGTCACGCTCACGGGTCCACGCGCCGATCAGCTTGTCGAGTTCGGCCTCATTGGCCTTGCGGCCGGCGGCTGTGGCGAATCGCTCATCGTCGGGATCGATGCCGGTGATCCTCGCCAGCGCAGCCCACTCGGCTTCGTCGACGCAGCAGACGGCAACCCAGTCGTCGTTGCCGGCACAGCGATACAGGTTGTGCGGAGACCACAGGGGGTCGAGGTTGCCCATCGGATCTGGCTGTGTGCCCCGCATCACCCATTCCATCCAACCCTCGACGGTGCACGCCGTGGTGGCCTCCCACATCGACGTGTCGATGAACTGACCCTCGCCGGTGCGCCGCCGTGCCACGAGCGCGGCAACCAGCGCGTACGCCGTGGCAATCCCGGCCGCCGGGTCGCCGAGCGACACGCCGAGCTCGTCTGCGTCCGTCCCGGGGTAGCCCGTCATCGACGCGAGGCCTGACAGCGGCCCGGTGGTGGGTCCGTAGCCCATGTACGACTGGTACGGCCCGTGGTGGCCGTAGCCGCTGATGACGCCCACGATCACGTCGGGACGCTCTGCGGCCAGCGCCTCGTAGCCGAGACCCAATTCGTCCATGACGCCGGTGGCGTAGTTGGACACCACTAGGTCGCATGCCAGCGCCAACCGCTTCGCCAACGCACGCCCCTCGGCTGTGCCCAGGTCGATAGTGATGCTCTGCTTGCCCTGGCCGTACTGGTTGAAGTAGCCGTTGGTGTCGAGCGTCGGCGTGTGACGGCCCGACTGCGTCGGCAGACGGCGACCGAGATCGGGCCGGGCTGACGACTCCACCTTGATCACCGTGGCACCGAGGTGTGCCAGGTGCAGCGTGCAGTAGGGGCCCGCCCAGACCCAGGTGAAATCAGCCACCGTGACGCCGTCGAGCGGGCGGTTCGACGGTGTGGCCGAAGATGCAGGTGAAGATGCTGGCAGTGATGCCGTCGCTGTGTCCGTTGCGGCAAATGAGGCGCCGCTGTGCTCGCCCAGCGACGGTGCCGGTCGGCGGATGGACCACCACGAATTCGTGAGCCGTGACGGCGCGCCCGGCACGGTGATGTCTCCCAGCCCCGGCTGTTCGTAGGTGACGAGGAAGTCGCGGGCAGCCAGGTGCGGGTCGGCGGCCATCTGTGCCACCGTGTTCACCGGGGCGAACGCCAGCCGCTCTGCTTGGCCGCGATGGAACAGCTCCGTCACCGGCTGCGCAGCGATCCACTCGCCGAGCCACATGCGCAGCAGGTCTTCGTTCTCGAAGCGACCCTCGAGCGTGGAGAAGATGTCCATGTCGGCCCATTCCGGCCGGCCCATGAAGTCCTTGAGCCGCTCCCACTGATCGGCCTCGACGCACACCAGGAAGATGTGCCCGTCGCCGGTCGGGAAGATCCCCCAGGGGTTGAGTATGCGAGCACCCAGGCGGCTGGGGTTCTCGCCCCGGTACGACCAGCTGATGAACGCTGCTTCCAGCATGCCGACCACGTAGGACATCTGGGCGAAGTCGATGTGCTCGCCGCGACCGGTGCGCTGTGCACGGTCGACAGCGGCGAGCGATGCGCATGCAGCCGCGAAGCCCGACTGGAAGGCAGCTTGATGGCCGTGGGGCTTCAGCGGCGGCAGCTCGGCGTCCTGCACGCAGCCGGGGGTGAGCCAGCCCCAGCCGCCGCCGTGAACGACCTGCAGCTCGGTCGCTCGCCAAGCCGCATACGGACCGTTCTGCCCGAATGGCGTGATCGACATCGTCACCAGCGATGGATGCTCTGCGCGCAGTGGTTCTGCTGTCAGGCCGTGCGCAGCCGCTGTTCCCGGTGCCAGATCGTGGATGAACAGGTCCGCATCCGCGAGCAGTTGCTGCAGCGTCGCGCGGCCGTCCGGACGGGCGAGGTCCACCATGATGCCGCGCTTGTTCGTATTGATGGCGGCAAACAGGCCGCCCGTCAGCTCAGAGCCGGCATCGGGGACGACCTGGGAATCAGGACGCCCACGGTCAGCAGCGAACGGCCCGCGACGGCGCGCAGCGTCGCCCTGGGGCGGCTCGACCTTGATGACGTCGGCGCCAAGGTCGGCGAGCAGCTTGGCCGTCCACGGAGCCGCCACCATCTGTCCCAGCTCGACGACACGGATGCCGTCAAGACCGCGCGCGGTCATCGAAGCGTGCGGCCTTCGCGGGCTCGGTTCCCGGGCGTGCCTGATGACCGTCCGCTAGCGCTGCAGCGGCTCAAGGCGACTCGTGCTTGAACGACAGCCGCACCTTGGTGCGGAAAGCTGCGATCGCGCCGCCCTCGATCACGACGTCCTGCTCGATCACCTCGGCAACCCGAAGATCCCGCAGGGTCTTGGAGGCCTCGGTGATCGCATTCTGCGTTGCCTTCTCCCACGATTCCTCGCTGGTGCCGATCAGCTCGATCACGTTGTAGACGCTGCTCATTGGATTCTCCCCCGGCGGCGCGCTGTGTGCCGCACGAACGCGGTGTGCCCTACAGTCTGCCCCACCGGAGCACACTGGATCGCTCGCAGGAACAAGCCCCACACCGAACAGGTCGGCACCTTGAACGAATCACCTCAGCGCAACCGAAACGCTGTCGAGAAGGTCATCACGCTGGTCGCGGCGAGTCGGATTTCTTGGGAAGACGCGGCGCGTCGAGGAGTCGCCGAGGCGACCAAGACCATCCGCGATCTGTCGGTGGCGCACGTCGAAGAGCGCGATGTGATGATCGTGGACGGCGAGATCGCCCTCTACCGCATCAAGCTGCGAGTGGCGTTCCGGGTCGACCGGATGCGGCCAGGCCTCACGCCGGGTGCACCCGACGTGGAAGTGACGCGCTGGCTCATTGTGGCCAACCAGACGCTGGGCACCGGCGAGGTCGTCGCTGAGATCGATCGGCTGAACTCCCACGGCCCGTGCGAGTTCCACCTGCTGGTGCCGATGACGCACTCGAAGAGCTACGCGCGGGCGCGGCGGCTCTCGATGCTTGCGGCAGACCCGGTGACGGGCATCCCGTCCGAGCATGTGCCCGCGGCCGACTATCTGGGACCCGACACGCTCGGCATGGAGCAGGCCCAGAAGCGTCTCGACGCCCAGCTCGCGAAGATCGCCGCGGCGTCGTACGCCGCGACGGGCGAACTCGGCGACCCTGATCCGTTGCGGGCGATCCAGGCGGTGCTGTCGCGTTCCAGCTTCGACGGCATCATCCTGTCGACTTTGCCCGCGGGGGCCTCACGTCTGGTGGGTGCCGACCTGCCGTCTCGGGTGCGCCGCCTCACCAACCTGCCGGTGACGTACCTGCCCGGTAAAGAGCCCGGCGAGCTGTAGTCGCGTTGCCAGGGGGGAGACATGGCAGAAACTGGATCACGCACGCACGCCGAACGGCAGGCTGCCGCGCTCGAGGTCTTCGAACGCTTCACCAACGGCGAGATTGACCCGGAACGTGGGCGTCGAGGCATGATCAGGCGCCACGGGGCGCTGGGCACGTTTGCCTTCGACGTGGTGATGGGCGACGTGTGGTCGCGGCCGCAGCTGTCGCGCCGGGATCGCAGCCTGATCGTCATCACCGTGCTCGCCACCATCGGCTCGACTGAAGAGCTGTCGCTGCACACCGAAGTCGGTCTGAACCACGGCCTGACGCGCGTCGAAATCGAGGAGATCTTGATCCAGGTGGCCGCCTACGCCGGCTTCCCGATGGCCATGGCTGCGTCCCGTGTGATGGACGAGCGGTTCCGCACGCTCGACGGAGTAGAGCGGCTGCCCGAACGTTCGGGCGCCGCCGAACTCGACGATGACGAGCGGGAGCGACGCGCCGCTGAGGTGCGTGGCACGCTCACCGCCGGCCGCGCCTCCAGCGATCCGTCCGAAGACATGGAGCGGCTCGTCGAGCATCTGGGCGAGGTCGGGCGCATCGCCTACCACTGGGCGTTCGGCGACCTGTGGTCGCGCGACGAGCTCTCGCGCCGCGATCGCAGCATCGTGGTCATCGCGATCCTGACCGTGCTGAGCCGTACCGACGAGCTGGCCTTCCACGTGCCAGCTGGCCTCAACCACGGCCTGTCCCGCACCGAGATCGAAGAGATCATGGTGCAGATGACCATTTACGGCGGCATCCCGCGCTCTGTCGAGGGCTACCAAGCCATGAAGAAGGCCTTCGACAAGATTGATGCTCGCAGCTAGCGCTGCGACGAGATCGACGCCCGCAGCTAGAAGGTGCCGAAGCGCGCTTGCGCGTCCTCGCTGGTGATTGACCGGGCCGAGGCGTCGCCGTCAAACTCCGACAGATCGCCGAGCCGGGTGAGCTGCGCGTAGCCGCGCAGCTGGTGCTTGGCCATCTGCACTGACAGCGACGGCAGGTCCAGCAGACGCGCCACCCAGCGTTCGACGGCCGCATCCAGTTCCTCTTCGCCGTCGCACACCTCGTGCGCCAGACCCCATTCGACGGCGGTGTGCCCATTGATGCGCTCGCTGGTCATGACGAACTGGCGAGCCCGGGACATGCCCATCTCGGAAATCAGCCGGGGAGTTGCGCCCCACGGCAGCGGCACCCCCAGCTCCACCTCGGGCACGTACCAGAGCGCATCGGCGGTGGTGACCCGGAAATCGCAGCTCGTGGCGAAGCAGTTCCCTCCGCCGATGGCGTGGCCGTGCACCCGAGCGATGGTGACCGCCTCGCAGTCCTCGATGGCGCGAGCTGCCCGCCGGCCGAGCTGGTTGATGTAGCGGGCCTCGCGGTCATTGGCTGCCGCCGTCGGTCCCTCCTTGCGGTCGGCGCCAGCGCAGAACGACTTCCCCCGCCCGCCCAGCACCGCCACCCGGTACTGGGTTTGCCCATTGAGCGCCAAGAACAAGTCCCCCACCTCACGGATCATCAACTGGTTGTGGGCGTTGCGCGACTCGGGCCGGTTCAGCCACACCCGCAGCGTCTCCCCGTCCGGCTCCAATTCCATCGTCTCCAACGAGGGCAGCTCAAACGACAACAAGCTCATGCCGCCCATCCTTGCCGATCACGCCAGTGCCGCACCTGTTCCGGTCCGACCGCGCGGATGCTCTGACCTTGCCGGGGCGGTCGATCAATTCACCAACTGAGCGGCGATGTCGAAGACTCGCTTGACATCTGTAGCGGCTGAATCGAGCACGTCGTCATACTCGGCGCCCAGCGGCAATTCGATCGGCACCCACAGCCAATCGGGCTCAGGCCTGCAGGGCAGCCAGCCCTCTTCTGCTTCCAGACGTCTGGCCAGCTCGTCGCAATCCATCGGTTGCTTGCGCCAGATGCGCAGCCAGACCGGTGAAGTGCCGGCCTTGGCCCAAGTGTCCATACTCACGCACAACGCCATTCCAATCGTTCCGCCACCATCCGCTCGCTCGAATCCGATGTATCGCAGGTAGCTGTTGCGCTGGTGCGTGGCCCTCATGCCCTTGGTGGTCATCCACTCGTCACGTTTGGCTCTGCGCACGACGCCGTCAATCAAGTTGTTGAGGCCCATGATCCGCCGAGGAATCGTGGCGACCAGATCCTCTGCATGCAGGGGAGCAAATGCAACCTCATCTTGCGCCAGCGCCAAACCGAGTAACTGTTGAACGTCGTCGTCGGTCGATGGATCCTCGCCCTTCAGACCATCGAGCAAGACTTCCCAGCTCGTCACCGCGACGGTCTTCTCGGATCCGGCGACCTCGGCGACTGTCATCTTGCCGACATAGCGGTCTGACCCGGTGGCGTCCTGTCGGCGGTGTAATAGGGGGTGGGCGTAGGTTCCTTCAGCGAGA
>VYDH01000017.1 GCA_009843525.1 Acidimicrobiales bacterium
GGGACTGTCAGAAATTCTGTGTAAGCGGCGTGGTCTGAGGGTCCGCAGTGTGCTGCTGTGGGCCGGGGAGGATCATGTCTGTGACTGATCTTGACATGCCGGCTGTGCCGGCGAGCGAGGCTGCCGGTGAGGCGGCGATGGCCGACTGGGCCGAGCGGCTGGTGGCTCAGGCTCGTGCTGAGGGCGTGGACCTGACCGGCGAGAACGGCTTGCTGACCGATCTGGTGCGCCGGGTGCTCCGGACCGGTCTCGAGGTCGAGATGACCGAGCATCTGGGCTATGAGCGGCACGCGGTCGAGGGCCGCGGGTCGGGGAACTCGCGCAACGGGTCGACTCCCAAGCGGGTGACGACCGAGATCGGCGAGGTCGACTTGGCGGTGCCTCGTGACCGGGCCGGGACGTTCGAGCCCGTGACGGTGCCCAAGCACCGGCGGCGGCTGGAGGGCTTGTCGGGCAACGTGATCTCGCTGTACGCGAAAGGGCTCACCACCGGCGAGATCCAGGATCATCTGGCCGACATCTATGACGTGTCGGTGAGCCGGGAGACGATCTCGAAGATCACCGACGAGATCGTGGCCGACATGGCGGTGTGGCAGAACCGGCCCCTCGACGCTGTCTATGCGGTGCTGTTGATCGACGCGATCGTCGTCAAGGTCCGCGACTCCCAGGTCGCGAACCGGCCCGTGTATGTGGCGATCGGCGTGGATCTCCAAGGCGAACGCGACGTGCTGGGCATGTGGCTGGGCCCATCAGGCGGGGAGGGCGCCAAGCAGTGGGCGACGATGCTCACCGAGCTGAGAAACCGCGGCCTGGCCGACGCCTTGATCGTGTGCTGCGACGGGCTGCGGGGCCTGCCCGAGTCGATCCGGGCGACATGGCCCGACGCGACGGTGCAGACCTGCGTTGTGCACATGGTCCGCAACAGCCTCCGCTACGCATCACGCAAGCACTGGGGCGCGATCACCAAGGCCATGCGCGGCATCTACACGGCCCCCACCGTCGAGGCCGCCGAGACACGCTTCGAGGCGTTCGCCGAGGACTGGGAAGGCACCTACCCCGCCATGATCCGCTCCTGGCGGCAGTTCTGGGACGAGTTCATCCCGTTCCTGGAGTTCCCCGCCGAGCTGCGCCGGGTCGTCTACACCACGAACGCCATCGAGAGCCTCAACGCCCGGTTCCGCCGAGCAGTGAGACATCGAGGCCACTTCCCCAACGAACAGGCCGCCATGAAGGTCCTCTACCTTGTCGCCACCACGCGGCGCAAGAACCGCACCGACCTGATCGGCCGCACCAACGGCTGGAAAGCCATCCTGAACACACTCACCGTCCACTACGGCGACCGCATCGCCGACCACATCCGATGAAAACCACCACAGCCGGATACACAAAAAATCGGACAGTCCCAGCCTGCCGCACCCAGTTGCCCAGGTTCGACTCGCCGATCCCCAACGACCGAGCCACCGACGCGATCGTGCGGCCCTCATCGAGCACCAACGCCACAGCGTCAGCTAAGCCTGTCAGCGCCCAGAAAGAGAACCGAAGTCTGTAGCGGGGCCACGAGCTTCACGCGTCAGAGTTGTGCGCGGCGCCGATCCAGATTCGATGCGTCCAGCTCCTGTCGGGGATGTAGTACACAAACGTCGCATCGCGACTCGACGAGCGGTCGCGGTCAAAGGCGGGGAACCGTTGGATCTCCACCAATCTATCCTCCTCCCACGCCTTTGTGTCCTCGTACGGCGGCCAACTGAGCAGTGGCACCTTGGCGAGTCTCGCTACTCGCTGGCTCTGGTCCATGGATGCGACGTAGACGACTACGTTGGGGATGGTGAAGTAGTCCACGACGTCGGCGAGGCTCCGGTACGGCGTCGCATTGCCGAAGGCGTAGGGGTTGTTGATCCAGGAACCTGTCTGGCCGACGCCGTACCAGTGATTGAAGTGGTCGACCGCAGGGTCGAAGTCGTCGGCGTCGGGGAAGACCGCCAGCGCGGAGGCCGGCAGTCCATGCACCCAAACGGTGTAGGTGTTGGGGTTGTCGACCGCCCAGACGCTGAAGGCGCGTGACAGGTCGACTTCGGACGACATCTCGGCGTCTATGCGGAACTCGATGCGTGCGGAATCATCGGGTCCGGTCCAGCCGGCCAGCTCGAAGGGCGCGGTCTCGCCGGGCTGGATCGACAGCGGCCATAGCCATGTGCTGTCACCGGCCGTGACCGTGGTGCTGTAGGCCCACAGCTCGCGAGACCAGTTGCGCACCAGCCCGCGCAGCACTCCGTCGTGCACGCCCACCGATTCCGCGATCACCTCGATGCTGTCTCGCGGCCGATCGGCGGGGGGAAACTCGATCGCGGGATACGGGTCGGCATCGCCAGCCAGAAGCGCCGGAGTGTGGTAGCCGCCCGACGCCACGTCTGAGTGCCGATGCTCTTGCACGTACTGGAGTCCCAGACCCGCGAGGCGCTCGCCTTCGCGTCTCGCTGCGGAAGGAGAGCCGAGGAACGAAAGCGACAGGCCGTCAAGGTGATTGCGTACGGCGTAGCGGTCCCCGACCGGGTCCTGGTGCGGTGCTGCAGAACAGTCGAGCCCCGAGCGATGCTCGAGCACGAACATGAATTTGTCGGCGTGCATCAGCGCTCCGGAGCTGTGAACTTCGCCGGTCATGGCCTCGTACGCCTCGGCGTCGTCGCACATGTCGAACACCCGCACCGGTGTTTCGACCACTCGGAGATGCTCGTCGAGGCTCCACCACAGCGGACCCGGGATGTCGTCGGGGCCGGGCAGGATGCGCATGTCGTCAAGGTCCTCGATCCGTGCGAGCCGCATCGTGGACAGCAGCTCGAACGGGTCGAACGGGCCAGGTTCCGGCATAGTCTGTCCACTCGTAGCGTCCGCAGATGTCGGCGGAGCGTTCTCAGGTGTCTCGGTGTCGCCGACCGGGGTACCACGCTCCACGGGAGCAGTACTCATGGGCGCGATGGTCGTACCCGAAGTTGGGACGGCAGACGGAGCCGCGTCGGTGTCGGCGGGGGAGCTGCACGCGATCATCCATAGCACCGCACCGGCCACGAGGCCTACCTGCCACGAGCGGCGTGTCGTGGCCACAGTCATGATGCGAACGGCCGCCGGCTAGTGCGGTAGATCAGATCGAACCGGTCGAAGTAGCCCTTGAGCGCACCAAGGTTCGTGCTGTGCCACTCGCAATCAGGCTTGATGATACTGCCAGGGCTCACAATGCGACACAACTGAACCTGCAGGTCCCGGTAATCGGCAGGCTGCCCGGATGGCGAGATGTCGAACGTGTTCGTGCGCCACCCGTACCTGCGCTCGCGCTGATCCTTGCCGTCGGGCACAGCACGGATGTAGGTATCGGTGGAGTGGTCCAAGAATGAATGGGGAAACACCACAAATCGCGAGCTGGCGAAACCGTCTGCTGCGTAGGTGAACGACAGGAACCCTTGCGCGAGCGGCGTCGAGCTCTTCTCCCCGTCGACCTTGCCATCTTTGCGCTTGATGAGTCCGCTGGGATTCTCGTGGACGATATAGCCCTCTCGGTTGCTGACATCGTAGAGATGACAGCCGAACTGCTGCGGACCCGACCCCCACCGGCAGTTCAATGCCAGCAGCCCGCCAGTGCGGCTCTGTTCGTTCCTATTGTGGCGCGTCTCCACGTTCAGCCGATCCCCGGTGATGATCTTCGGGTAGGTCTGCTCAAAGCACACATGCTTCTCGGGCTTGGGCCCGTCCGGCCCGTCCGGATCAGGGTGGCATCCGAGCCACGGCCCAAACGCCTTCTTGACCTCGTTATTCAGCGTCGTGCCGGACTTGTTGCACAGTAACTCGAGGAGATGTTCCGCCACGAGCGCCGCGCTCTTGCGGACATCGGCGCGTTCGGAATGGTCCAACGACCTGACGAGGTCGAACCTTTCCCTCACAGGAAATGTGTCGTCAAGCTGCCACAGCCCCACCCCCGGGTGCCAGAACGCCCGCCGGGGCTCCAGGCTCGTGCTGCGCCGCGCATAGAGGTTGATGTTCCGCGAATCGACACTGTGAAGATCCTTGCGGGACAGCAGCATCGGCGAGCGCACCTTGATGCGCGACACATCACCGCCCGCGTCCTTCTGGATGTTCTCCCAATAAGGAATCGTCAGCATTACCGCCACAAGCCGGTTCAGGCTCGGCGACGAGCACGACGTTCCATTCACTCTCTCGTAGTTGGCCCAGCCTTGGCGCGCGCCGAGGAACACGCCCTCGTAGGTACCGTAGGTCACCCGATAAGCATCTCCATCGACCGCCCTCACCGGCTCCGAAGGATCACCGGCGTCCGAGGGCTGCAAGCACCTCACGCTGTCATGGCGGCTCACTACCCGACCCGACGCGCAGTCTGAAGCCACCGCGAATTCGAATACGCGCTGCGCAGATGTCGATGTCCCGGAACTCGCCGTCAATCGTGTCGAGCGGCCAAACGATCCGCGGACCGTCGCAGGCTTGTGAGTAATCCTCAGCTGCTGCTGCTCCACAAACAGCGGCTCCATGGACATCGTCGCTTCCCCGGCCGAGGCGCCGTACCTGAGATCGAAAGTGCCCACTGCCCCTGCCAACCCACCCGATCGGGACCCGACCCCGACAGCTGCGGTGGTGGGCCAGTAGGTGAAATTGATGGTGGTCTGTTCGTCGACGGTGGCGTCAACGGTTTGGGGGAGGCCATGGATGGGCACGGTGACTGTCAGGGTGTAGGCGCCGGTGCTGGTGGTGCCGGTCGACGCGGCTGCGGTGGCTTCGATGATATATGTGCCGGCTTGGAGGTAACGGCCTCGGATCTGGGCTGCGGTGCCGATGCCGCTGCTGTTGTCCTGGGCGAGGATGGTGCCGGTGTTGTCGTCGCCCGACAGCAGCAGCAGGTACGGATCCAGGCTGCTGGCGGTCGCGGCTGCGAGGTCGATGTCGACCCATGCGGGCTTGGCGAGGGTGAAGGTGTGCCAGCGCGCCCAAGGCCGGCTGGTGGGGGTGCCGCGCTGGGCAGAAGCACATCCCTCAACGGCTGCGACGGTGCCTGTGCGCGTGTAGCGGCCCGCTGCCAATATGCCCAGAGCACCGGTGCATGCCGCCCCTGCGCCCGGCACCGCGTCGATGGTGAGGTCGTAGTCGCCGGTGCGGAGGTATTTGTCGGTGGTGGCCTCGACGGTGTAGTCGCCCGGCGCGAGCTCCACCCCCGACAGGCGGCTGTTGCGGTCGGTTCCTGAGTCGTCGTCGCGGCCGAGCACAGCGCCGGTGCCGTCGCCGCTGTGGCCTTTGAGCAGGATCAGGTAGGTGTCCAGCGGGGTGCGATTGCCGGCGGCGGACTCCAAGTCGATCTGCACCCGCAACGGCGATGTCACCGTGAATGTGTGGCGGTGGGCGTAGCGGGTGATGGAGTTGCCGCCGTCGGTGAAGCGCTGCGGGGACCTGCATGCGGTGCCGCCCCACAGGCCGCCGCTGTGAGTGATGACGCCCGGCACAAGGGTGCCGAGGTGGGTGGAGCAGGCCAGCTGGGCTGTGAGGGTCACCGTGCGCGACGCGGCCACATAGCCTGCGGCCTCGCAGGTGACGGTGACCTGCAGCGATCCCGGCGAGCCGATCGACGCGGTCAGGGTCCGGTCCGCGGAGCCCGAGCCTGTGGTGACCGTCGCGGCGTCGGGTTCTGGGGTGCATTCGGCGGCGGCGGGCGCGACGGTGAAGGGGCGTGCGAAGCCGACCTGGCCGCTGCCGGTCTTTGTGGCGCCGACCAGGCCGGTGATGACGGTCTGTTTGTCGTATCTGGTGTTGACGTTGAGGTCGTAGTCGCCTCCGGCGCGGCTGAAGAAGGTGGTCGCCTCGATCGTGTAATCGCCCGCGGCCAGCTTGCGGGCGATGCGGCTGTCGGTGCCGGGGCCGCTGTGGCCGTCCTGCGCGACCGGCGTGCCCTCAGCCGTGCGGCCCTTGAACAAGATCAGCCACGTGTCCAGCTTCGGGGTGGCCGCCGATCCCACATCGACGGTGACTGTCGCGTCGCCGGCGAGAGTGAACGTGTGCCGCCGCACATAGTGCACCCTCCAGGCCTGCTCCGCGCCGCGCACCTCCGACACACAGTCAGGATCGGCAGCGATCGTGCCGCTTCGAGCCGTGTCGCCGGGTGCGAGCTCGCCGAGGGGGTCGTTGCACGCCACGGGGATGTCGCAGGTCACGCTGATGGCGGCTGTCTTGGACACGCCCCCAGCCGAGGTGGTGACGGTGACGGTGCCGTCAGCAGTGCACGTCAGTGCGGCGGTGGAGGTGCGCGAGAACCCCACGCCCGGCGTCGGCGCCACGGCGGTCTGGGTCGGCGCGGCGACTGACACTCCGCCCGTGGCCGTCCAAGCGATGGACAACCCGTCGTGAGCGCCCTGCGCGGTGGCGGTCACCGACAGGGTGCCGTCACCGGGCACGGTGCACGCATAGCCCGCAGCGGACGTGCCAGTGCAGCTGTCGCCTGCTGCGACGGTGACCGAGCTGACTGCGACCTTGCCTGCCAGCGTTGCTGTGGCTTCGGTGGCTGTGCGGCCTGTGGCGTCGCAGCTCACTGTCGCCTCGTGGCTGAACGGCGCCGCGAGGGCCAGGCTGACGGTGCGCTCGCCGGCGACGGTGCCTGAACTCACCGAGGGCGTGACGCCTGCGGTCGCGGTGGTGGCGGTGCAGGAGGCGTCGGCGGGCTCGACGGTGAACCCGTCCGACGCCGTGACGGTGGCCGCGGCCAGGCCCCAGCCGGTGCCGTCGGCGAGGCCGGTGATGACCACCGGGGGCTCTTTGAGCGCGATCGTGCCGCTGAGGCTGAACGCGCCGGTGGCGTTTGCTGCGGAGGTGGTGACCTCGATCGTGTAGGTGGTGCCGGCTGCGAGCGCGACGCCGGTGACCTGCGCGTCGGTGCCGGTGCCCGAGTCGTCGTCGGAGGCCACCTCGGTGACGGTCGATCCTGAGCCCGACAGCACATAGAGGAACACGTCGGCCGCTGACGACGACGCCGTGAACGTCGCGACCGATGCCGCAGGCACCCGCAGCGAGAACCGCCGCGCATAGTGCGGCGACTGGGTGTCGCCGCGGCGCAGCGACGTGCAGCCTGTGGCGAGCGTGCCCGAGCGCGACACGGCGCCCGCGCCCAGCGTGCCCAGATCGGTGATGCAGTCGGCGCCGATGGGCACAGCGGTGGGATCTCCCAAGGTCGTCTTCGAGCAGCGCCCGCCCCCGGCAAGCTTGTAGCCGTCACCGCACGACACCTGCGGCGGGTCGCCCACCAGCTTGGTCAGCGGCGCGGTCGGGTCGGCGTAGGTGGTCTTCTCGCACTTGCCGCTGGTGTCGTTCCACGCGAAGTCGGTGTCGCAGGAGCGCACGGCGGCCGCGGTGCGGCTGGTGATGGGGGTGCTGGCAGTGGCATCCCACCGCGTCGACGCGGTGTCGGACTCACACAGGCTGCCGTTGTCGGACCAGCCCGACGGGCACGACTTCGTCGCCGGGTCATAGCGAAGCCTCGTCGGGGTGCTGCCCGTCGCGACCCATTGCTTCGATGCCGTGTCGGACTGGCACAGGCTGCCGTTGTCGGACCAGCCCGATATGCACGACTTCGTCGCCGGGTCATAGCGGAACCTCGTCGGGCTGCTGCCGGTCGCAGCCCAGCGCGTTGACGGGCTGTCGGCCTGGCACACCGAGCCTGCGGGCGAGTAGCCCGATATGCACGACTTCGTCGCCGGGTCATAGCGGAACCTCGTCGGGCTGCTGCCGGTCGCGACCCAGCGCACAGACGGGCTGTCGGCGGTGCAGCCGGTGCCGTCGGAGGAGAACCCTGAAGGGCATGTCTGGCGCACCGCGGCGGTCAGGGTGCGGGTGCGGTTCTCCCACCAGCACTGCTGGCCGGCCAGCGGGTCGTAGCTGCACACCCTCTTGCGGTACGTCTCGGTCTTGGTGCAGGTGCGCGTCAGCCCTGAGGTGCCCAGCGTGTACCCCGACGGGCACGAGTAGTCATACGGCCGCGAGTCGTAGTAGGTCTGCTGTTTCTCGCAGCGATTGTTGCGCCACGTCTCGCCGTTGGGGCACTGCGGCGGGCTCAGC
>VYDH01000006.1:0-8168 GCA_009843525.1 Acidimicrobiales bacterium
AACTACACCATCACACCAACCAACCACGCGACCTAACCCGCGGCAGACCCTTAGCGCCAGTTATCTCTGCTGTCTTGCTCATCGTCGACGCCGATGCGCTACGTGAGATCGGGGATTATGTAGGAAAGTTGCGGCACATCATCCGGCATCTGTACGCATCCACGGAAATGCGGCACCGATCCACACGATGAACGCGCCATGCAGCGTGCCGTACCGCCGGAAGCGGCCATCAGCGTGCGAGAGGCGTTCGTCGCGATAGAGAATAGGGGTCTGGAACTTCCCTCCCGATCGGCCGATGTCGTAGCCGGCAAAGGCCACACCCTCGTGAGCCGTGTAAACGTCGAACAGCAAGGACACCCCGGCGACGAGATGCGGCGATGAATGGTCCATGGCCAGCGGATGCGGTAGCGAGGTGATCTCCTCACCCTTATCGCTCGACGCGACCGTGAGTGCCGGCCCCAGATCAACGACGCGGCCATCGCCGTCGAGCACCACTCCATAGCCGCGCAGATCCTCCAATTCGATGTTCTCGTCGAGGTGGCGCAGGCTTGGATGCGATGTGGGCGCTTCCAGCGGTGCCTCCAGCTCCACCGAGGCGATCGACACAGAACTTCCTGCGACATCGGCTGTCACCTGCACATAGCGTTCGCGTACCGAAGCGCGCAGCGGCCTGGGCGTCTCGTCTCTGACCAGCAACTGCGGGGGTGGTGCAGGGGCGTGTCCCCACGCCCGACTCGGATCGGCGTGCCACGACATCTCTGCATGTACAGCGATATCCATCAGTCCAAGGTCTGCGGAACCTGCCCAGCCGGGGATTTCGAACGGCGCGACCTCCCCAGGCTGGACCGACAACGGCCACCTGAAGCTGCCGTCGCCCGCTGAAACCGTGAGCTCGTATGCCCACAGGTGCCGCGACCAGTTCCGTACCAACCCACGTAGCACACCATCGCGAACGGCGACAGTGTCGACCAATACCTTGACTTGGTCAACAGGGGCGTCCTGCGGGGGATACATGATCCCGAACGGCCCTCCGGTGATGAACCCTCCGAAATTGCGTCCAACACTGTCATAGAACCCATACACGGCCGTGTTCGCCGGCTGACCCACGCTCTGGTGCTCAGCTCTCAGGCTCAAGCTGTAGTGCTCAGCGCGGCGTTCGGCCACCCACCGCTCGGCTTGATTTCTCCAACGGAAATGAGCGCGCTCGTCTATCCACGCGCTGTGCGCCACCGCCATGAACCGGCCTTGACTGCAGCCCCTGTGGAACCGTCGGGCCGTCTCATGGCCGTACCGGTACACCGCGGACGAGAAATCGGCACCCGTGCGAAAACTGGCCTCGGTGACTCCGCACATGTCATAGACCCGAAACGTCCCAAAACCCGCATGAGGAACGTTGAGCAGTGGCCCGGGCAGATCACCCGGCCCCAACTGCCGCTGCAAGCCTGTCGGTGGCGGACCCGCGCCGATCCACAAATCAGCATCGCCGAAGGGTCCCACTGCGTCACCGGTACGCCTCGACGTTGGGAGCAGAGGCACCTGCGGGACGGGAACCGAGACGAAGTCGTTGGAAAGCGAATCTTGCGGACTGCTGTCCGATGACGTGGCACTTGTCGGCGTGGTCGCGGTCGATGCTGGCGCTCGCGCCGCGGGTTGCGGTGGCGGAGGTGCTACGGAACACGCAACCAAGCACAGCATCACACCCAGCGTTGCTGCGCAGCTTCGCACCCAGCGACTCTTAGGACGCATCAATCTCCAGCCGCTCGGCAAGTCGGGTGCTATTGGCGCTCAGCCATTCGCAGGACCTGCGGTCGCCGGCAGCGAGAACCCAGCCAGGATCGTCGCAGACCTCGATCTGCAACACCGAGTCATCGGTCTCCGATCCTGGGGTGGCGTGTCGGTCGTAGTCGCCCGTCGACCACAATCCGGCGCCGGCGCGCGCCATGTCGCGCACGTTCGCGCCCTCGGGTACAGCCTTGATCCATGTCCTGAACGAGCCAGCAGTCGTGTGCCCTGCAGGCTTGAGCGCCGTCATGACCGGCCCGGGAAACACTGCAATCCGTCGTCCTCCATAGTTGAAGGCCAAGAACGGGGCGGCTAGCGGACTCTGACCAGTGTTGTAGCCCCACTTGTCGGAATCCTCGGCGCGGCCCTCGGGCCGCTCGGTGTCATACATGAAGCAGTCAAACACCCTCGGCCAATCATCGTGCCACCGGCAACGGTGCGTGCTCACTCCACCGTCAGTGCTGTGCTCGCCAGCGTATTGCGCGACGGTGACCTGCAGGTCATCGTGGCCGCTCCCGAGTGCGATAAGGATGTGTTGGTGCGTGTCGTAGCACATGTCCGGCCTGTACCTGTCACACGCATGCCATGTGTTGTCCAGATACGACTTCAGGCCATTTGCACCGTTTGTTCCGTACTTGCAGTAGCGCCTTGCCAGCTCGGTCGCTATCGCCTCGCCGCCCGAGTCGTGGTCTGCTAGGGCGCTGTCGTATCTTCCGTTGCGACCTAGGCCAGTGTCGGCTCTCTGCCCGTGGTTGAGCTTGGGCCAGTAGCCTTGATCGTCGATCTGCCACCAGCCCACCCCGGGATGAAAATAGGCTCGACGCGGCTCGTCCCACACGCCGGTCCGCTCGTAACCGCCAGCGTCATTGACATAGTTGTACCGGTTGTGCAGCCCCGATTTCAGGCGCAGCGCGTAGGTGTCCCAGCGGCCGAGAGACATCGGCGATGGTGCTGTCGCGACGGAGCCGTGATTGATTTCGTGGTAGCCGATGGAGAGCATGAATGCCGCGAGCTTGTTTGCGGTGAGCCCGCATGTGTCGCGGTCCGGGCGGGCGGCGATGGCGGCTGTGGCGGCTTCGAGGATGCCGTTGAGGGTGCCGGGCGTCACGCGGTGTTTCGCTTTGCTGACCACCGCTTGGTTGGCCGCGTCGTCCACGCAGAGCACTTCATTGTTGACGCTCGGCGACTTACCGACGGGGCAGCTGGCGTTGAGGCTGATGGTGCCGAGGTGTCGTGTGCGGTTGCCGCTATCGCTTCTTATGCGGATGGTGATGTCGTCGTGGCTGTGCACGAGCCGTGGGGTGAGGGTGACGGTCGCGGTGCCGTGGCCGCTGTGCCGGGTGGTGGTGATGGCGGGTTGGAGTTCTTCGTTGGCCGCTGCCCTGACGGCGATTTGGGCGCTGGCGGGCCAGTAGTTGAAGGTGATCGTGGTGGGCGTGCCGACCGTGGTGGCGTAGGAGGGCTTGAGGCCGGTGGCCGTGACTTCGACAGTGAGGTGGTAGGCGCCGCCGACGTGCGCGCCTGAGGTGGTGGCTTCGACGGTGTACTTGCCGGCGCGCAGGAACCGTGTGTCGATGCGCGCGTCGGTGCTGTACCCGCGCTGGGTGGAGCCGATGTTGTCATTGCGTGCTATCTCGGTGCCGCTGCCGTCGGTGCTGTGCCCTTCGATGAGCAGGAGGTAGGGGTTGAGGATGTGGTCGTCGTCGGCCGCGTCTGCCATCTCGACGGTGACCCAAGCGTCGGCGTCGAGGGTGAAGTGGTAGCGGCGCGCGTAGTAGACGACGCTGGCCAGACTGCTGCGCTGGGGTGAGGTGCACCGCGAGCTGGCGGTGATCGTGCCGTGATCGGTCACCGTTCCCAGCGGACGAGTCCCGAGCTGGTCCGCGCACGGGTCGGCGCCGGGCACCACGCAGGTCCCTGGCGGCGACGACGCTCGCGCCGACATGCCCGACATCGCGGCGTCAGCCTGCCGCGCCTGCTGCGCCTGGACGCCGCAGGCACCGGTGACGCTGAACACAGCCGACGCGGTGCCCTCGGGGCGGCCGGCGTCGGTGCAGGTGACCGTGGCCTGCACTACTTGGCCGGCGCCGAGCGTCGCCTTCAGCGTGCGTTGACCTCCGGCGCCTGCACTCACTGTGCCGTGATTCGTGGTGCAGCTTGCCGTGGCAGGCGTGACTGCAAAGCTGCTGCTGAGCATGAGTCGGCCGCCTTGGGGCACGCTGCCGGGTTCCTCGATGATGTCCGCGAGGCCTGTGATCGCGACCGCCAGCTTGGCGGCAACTCGCAGGTCGTAGCCGCCGACGCGGCGCGAGCCGTAGGTGGTGGCCTCGACCGTGTAGTCGCCCGCGGCAAGCGTCTTGGTGATGCGGCTGTCGGTGCTGGGGCCCGAATCGTCGTCGCGACCCAGCGCGGTGCCGACGCCGTCGGCGCTGCGTCCAGACAGCAGCACCAGGTAGGTGTCCAAGCGGCGGCTGTTCGAATCGGCAGATCCCAGATCAAAGGTGACCGTGGCCGGCACGCGCAGCGAGAAGGTGTGTCGCCGGGCGTAGTAGACGAGGTTGCTGCCGGGCCGCCTCGCCTTGCTTGTGCACGCCGTGTCGGCGGCGATGGCGCCGGTGCGGGTCGCTGCGCCCTCGCCCAGCACGCCCAACGCGTCCAAGCATGGCTCTGAGAAGCCCGCCGAGAACTCTGCCGTCGCGACACCAGCCGCGTTGCCCGCATTCGTGCAGCGCACCGTCACCGTCGCAGACGCAGGTGCCGCCATGGTCACACTCACAGTGCGTTGTCCGCTGCCGCCTTGGGTGACAGTCGCTTCGGCGGGCACGGCCGACGCAGTGCATGCGGCGGTGGGGGGTGTGACGGTGAAGGCGCGGGTGACGGTGACCTGGCCGGTGCCGGTTGCGGTGGTGTCGGCGAGGCCGTGGATCTGCACTGGCGGCAGGCAGGTGATGGTGAGCAGCGCTTTCTTGGTGCTGGCGCCGAGGGTGCCGGTGGCGGTCGCAGTGCCGTCTGTGGTGCATTGGAGGGCGGCGGTGGCGGTGCGGCGGTGCAAGGTGGTGCTGTCGGGGCCAACGACAGCGGTAGCGGTGTCCTGCTGCTGTGACGCGATGGTGACGCCGCCGGTCGTGGCCCATGCGACGGCGAGCGTGGCTGCTGTTGCGGTGGCTTCGGCTTCTGCTCGCAGGCTGGCGCCTTTGGCCATGGTGCACGCATAGGCGGCATCGGCGCCGTCGGGCAGGGCCGCTGCGGTGCGGCATTCGCCGCCGTCGAGCGCGCGGGCGCCGATGGTGGTGATGCCCGCGGCGAGCTCGGCGGTGAGCGTCACGGTCTGGGCTGCGGCGCCGTGGCCGGCTGCTGTGCAGCTCACGGTGACCGCAACGCTGCCCGGCGCGGTGATGTCGGCTGTGAGGGTGCGGTCTGGCGCGCCGCTGCCGTGGGTGACAGCGGCCGTCGAAGGCGCGGCGGTGCATGCTGCGGTGGCCGGGGCGACGGTGAAGCCTGCTGCGACGGCGACCGCGCCGGCGCCCGATTCGGTGCTGTCAGCCAGCCCGCTGATCACGACCTTCTTGTCGTGGCGGGCGTTGACGTTCAGCCGGTAGCGGCCGACGCGGCGGCTGGCCCAGGTGGTGGCCTCGATCGTGTAGTCGCCCGCGGGGAGCTTGCGGGCGATGCGGCTGTCGGTGCCGGGCCCGCCGTCGTCGTTGCGCTCGAGCACCCTCCCGTCGGCGCCGTGGCCGCCGAGCAGCACCGCATATGTGTCGAGCTTGGTGGCGTTGGCGGAATCGTTGCCGAGGTCGACAGTCACTTGTGCAGGGCCGGAGAGACTGAACTTGTGCCGACGCGTGTAGTAGGTGTTGCTGCTGCCCGTGCGGCGGTTTGCGCTCACGCAGCCGCTGTCGGCCGCAATCGCGCCCGCCCGCGCCGTGTCGCCCTCGGGCAGGGTGCCCAACGGATCATCGCAGGGGACCGCGGAAGCCGCGCAGGTCACATCAACTGTGACAGTGCGCTTGTGGGCGCCGGCGGTGGCGGTGAGCGTGACGGTGCCCGCCTCGGTGCATGACACCGTCGCCGAACCGGTGCGGGAGTACACGACCGGGGTCGCGTCGGGCGCGACGGTCTGAATCTTGGCCTGAGCCTGGGTGTCGACCGTCGCGCCGTCCGCAGCCGTCCACGCCAGGCTCAGCGCACTCGAGGGGCCTTGCGCCGTGCCTGCCAGGCTGAGCGTGTCGCCCGCGGCGACGCTGCACTTGTAGTCGGCGGTGCCGTCGGTCGCGGCCGCGCAGCCGGCGCCGGTGACGGTCAGGCTGGCGACCGCGAGATGGCCGCGCAGGGTCGCTGTGGCGGTGCCCTGCGAGCGGTCCGTCGCGGTGCATGCCACGGTGACCTTCTGGCTGAACGGTGCCGCACGGCCGAGCGACACCGTCCGCGTGGCGCCCTGGCCCGCAGTGACCTTGGCGCCGGCGGGTGTCGCCGTGCATGCGGCGCCGGCCGGCTCGACGGTGAAGTCGTCGCTGGCCGTCGCAGTGGCCTGGCCGATGCCGTATGCGTCCGCGAGGCCGACGATCTTCACCGGCGGCTTGTCGGGCGTGATGGTGACCGTCAAGGCGAACGCGCCCGTCACGGTCGCCGCGGAGGTGGTGACCTCCACGGTGTAGGCGGTCCCCACGGCGAGCTGAACCCCCGACAGCGCAGCATCGGTGCCTGTGCCCGAGTCGTCGTCGGAGGCGACCACCACCGCCCCCGATCCCGACCCCGTCAGCACATGGACGAACACGTCTGCCGCGGACGACGACGCCGCCACATCGAGCTTCGATGCCGCCGGCACCGTGAGCGTGTACCGGCGCGCATGGTGCAGGGACTGCTGGTTGCCCTTCTTCCACGACTCGCAGCCGGCCGCCAGCGTGCCGCTACGAGACACCGCACCTGCACCCAGGCTGCCGAGGTCCTCGCTGCATGCGTCCCCGGTCGGCGCCTGGGTCGGGGGTCCCAGCACCGTGCGACTGCAACGGCCGCCGCCGGCCGGAGTCCAGCCGCCGTCCACGGGGCAGCGCTGTGTCGGCGGCTGTCCGGTCAGTGTCGTGAGGGGTGCGGTGGGGTTGCTGTAGGCGGTAGTCGTGGTGGTCTTGGCGCACAGCTGAATGGTGGAGTCCCAGCTGTAGCCGACGCGGCACGAGCGGCTGGCGGGCTCGTAGCGGTAGCTGGTGACCGGGGTGCTTCCCGAAGCCTTCCACTCAGTCTTGGTCTGTCGGCATGTCGAGCCGTTCGGCGAATAGCCCGACGGGCAGCTTTGCGTCGCCGGCCGCGTGTCGGTGGTGATCGGCGAGCGGGTGGTCTTCACCCAGCGGGTGGACGCGCTGTTCGCACGGCAGTTCGAGCCGTTCGCCGCGTAGCCCGACGGGCACGACCGGGTGGCTGCCTTGGTCACCGTGCGGGTGCGGTTCCCCCACCAGCACTGCTGACCCGCGATCGGGTCATAGCTGCACACCCGCTTCTTGTAGGTCTCGATCTTCTTGCATGTCCAGCCGATGCCGTCGTACTCCAGCGTGTAACCAGAGGTGCACGCATAGCGATAGTTCGCGGTGCGGTAGTACGTCTCGGAGCGGTAGCAGCCCCGGCTCGGCGACGTCCGATACGTCTGCCCTCCGGTGCAATACGGCGACACCGACTTCGAGCACGTCCAAGCGATGCCGTCAGCGCCGAGCGTGTACCCCGACGGGCACGTGTAGATGTAGTTCTTGTACTTGTGGGTCGTTACCTGCTTCTCGCAGATCCCGCCGCGATACCGCTCCCCGGTCGGACAGCTCGTGCCGGTGGCGATCTTGCACGACCACGCTGTGCCGTGCTCGCCCGAGGTGCTGATCAAGGTGCCGCGCGAGCATGACCATGTCGCTGCCGCTGTCTGGGTCGTGGTGGTGACCGTGCGAGTGCGGCACTGGCCCTGGTGCAGCACTTTGCCGCCGACGCAGTACGCCGCTACCGTCTTCTGGCACGTATGCGACGGCCCCAGCTCGCCCACCACCGTGACCAGCACGTAGCCATCGGCGGCCTGAGGGCAGACCCGCTCCATGTCGGTCTGCTCCGTCTTGGGGGTCTTGCACAGACCCTCGCTGAGCACCATGCCCTCGGGGCAGCTCGGGCCCGTGCTCGACTGGGATTGCGATTCGGCGACAGCGGCACCCGCAGGCGATGCCAGGCTCGCCCAGCCCAGCTCTGCCCCGTCCCCGGCCTCGTCGGCGTCGCCGCCGCGTTCGAGCGTCGGCACGGCGCCCACGCCCGACACGACAAGCATCGCGATGAGGGTCGCGGCGACAGCGCGGGCCGCCCAGCCCGACGCGCCGGGACGGAACCGGTCGCGCCGCGCCGCGGCTATGGCGCGACTACCCCCC
>VYDH01000006.1:8178-44418 GCA_009843525.1 Acidimicrobiales bacterium
CACCCGCTCGGGGGGGGGGGCCCCCCGGGGGGGGCCCCCCCCCCCCGGCCGGGGCCCTACCGGGCCCCCCCCCCCCCGGGCCCCGCGGCCCCCCCCCCCCCCCCCCCCCGGGTACGGGTGTTCGCGCCAAGCGTGCGTGTCATGAGCGGCGCAACGTAACCAATCGCGTCCGGGCTGTCAACAACCTCCGGCCCGGCACAGCTCGCGGCAATGCCGCAGACCGCGAGCCGCCGAGTGAGGCCTCTGCCGGCGGCGCGGCTGGCGGGCACGCCGGGGTCGGGCAGTGACGCGGCGCCTGCGAGGGCCGCGCCGAGGGCCGCTGGCAGAGCTCGCCGCAGGGCTCGAGGCCGGTGCCGTCCGCATCACCGACAGCCCGCCGTCCGCGGGAGTGCCGCAGCGAGCACGGCGACGGCTGAGCCGGCGCGGCCGGCGCGTGCTCGGTGTGCTGGCTGGGCTGGCGCTCATGGCTGGCGGCGTGGTGGGCTTCTGGCAGTCGGCCGCGGCGTTCGACGAGCGCTTCGCAGTGATCGTGGCGGCACGAGACCTTCCCGCAGGGCATCTGCTCGCCGTCGGCGACACCGAGCCGGCCTTGGTGCTGCCCGGCGCAGTGCCGCACCTGGCATGGAGCGATGATGCATCCCAAGCGCTGGAGGGCTTCGCGCTGGCTTATCCGACGCAGGCAGGGTCGCTGATCACCGCCCAGATGCTGGCCGAGCCGGTCGCGGCACCGTTCGGGGACCGCTTGGAGGTCCATGTCCCCATCGATGCGAGCCTCGCGCCCGCCGGCGTCTTCGAAGGCGATCTGGTGCTGCTGGTCGATCCCGGTGCACCGTCGACCGCACACAGCCGGGGGCGTGCACGGCAGGTCATCGACACTCTGCGGATCGAATCGCTGGCGGGCACGGCACTCCGTCTGTTCGCCCCGCCTGCGGAGTGGGTGCACTGGCGGACCCTGCCGGCGCGGCTGGGCGGCCCGCCGATGGTGCTGCCGGTGCCGCTGGGCGGCGATGCCGCCGAGTTGGCTGCCGAACTGGACGCTGTATGGGCCGACCAGCACCGGCAGGCCGCAGCGTCAGGGTCGCTGCTGGGGGCCGACTGGAGTTCGGCGGCCCGGCCGGGGCTGCTCGAAGCGATCGTCGCGGTGGATGCGACACTGTCCCCCTCGGGTATCGCGCAAGGCGATCTGGCGCTGCTCGTCGACCCCGGAGTGCCCCTCGAGGAGGCCAGCGGTGGCAGGCCTCGCAGCGTGCTGCGTTCGGTGCGGCTGGATCACTATCGGGATGGACAGCTGGGCATCTGGGCCGAGCCCGTCGAGTGGGTGTGGTGGCGGAGCCTTCCCCAGCGGCTCGGGGCCGCGCCGATGCTGCTGCGAGTCGCCCCAGGCACCGATGTCGAGCAGGCCGCCGCCGAGCTGAACAGAGCCTGGCGCGCCGAGTGGGAGCAGCGCCAGTGATGATGACCGTGCGCAGCGTCGCGAGCCCTCATGAGGGCTTCGCGCAGCCGCTTGTCGAAGCCGGCGCGCTCGCTGTGGCGCTGGGGCACGGCATGGCCGCTGCCGGCGCCCATGTGGCATTGATCGACGCCGATGCCTGGGGCACGCGACTGGCACAGCGCATCGCAGCAGCGTGCCGCATCGAGCTGTCACCGGCCCAGCGAGGTCTCCCGACGCTGATCGCCGCACGCTGCGGGCTCGGCCCCGACACGATCCGGGAACACTGCTGGACGCTGCCGCCGCGCAGGCGTTCAAGCGGCGAGGTGCTGCTGGCTGCCGCACCCGCTCATGAGGCGGGGGCGCAGTTCTCCGCCGGGTGGCTCGCAGACCGCTACGGCCAGCTTGCGGCGTTGGGGCACCGTCTCGCCGTGGTCGTGCCGCTGCCCGGTGCGCCCGCGGCGCCCTACGGTGCGCTGGAGGCGGCTGCGTCGGTGAGGGTGCATGCCGTCGCGCAGCGAGGGACCGCCGCACCCGGGGGCCTGCGCGGGGTGCTCGCAGCGTTCGGCCTGAACTCGCCGCCCGACCCGGTCATCGGGCTGGGCTGTGCCGACGGCGGCGACGCGGCGCTGCTCGGCAGGATCGGCCCCGCTTCCGAGCGGGTGCTGTTGGGTGCACGCCCACGGCGTGCTGAGCGCATCGCGCTCAGCACGATCGATGCAGCCAGCCGTCGGCTGCTCGCCGGAGGCTTGCGATGAGCTTGGCTCATTCGATCTGGGACGAGGTGCTGGCCCAGGTGCAGAGCCACCGGCTGAGCGCCGAGAGACCGGCTGAGGAGGT
Organism: Acidimicrobiales bacterium; assembly: GCA_009843525.1. Classification (GTDB taxonomy): domain Bacteria; phylum Actinomycetota; class Acidimicrobiia; order Acidimicrobiales; family Poriferisodalaceae; genus Poriferisodalis; species Poriferisodalis multihospitum. Next base: position 10,448 of record VYDH01000006.1, read on the forward strand.
GGCTGACGACTGCCGGGACTTGGCGTCGGCAATCGCCCGTGCCCGCGAGGCCGAGGCGCTCGAGCTGCGCGGCGAGACACTGAGCGACGACGATCGTGCGTGGCTCGACACCGAGCTCGAGGCGCTGCTGGGCAGCGGGCCGCTGGAGCGTTACCTGCGTCGCGACGACGTGGAGAACGTCTGGCTGTTCGGCCCTCGGCGAGGCGCTCTCGGGCTTGCAGGAGGCCGCCAGGAACCGATCACCGACCCGCTGTTCGCCGACGACGCGGAGATGATCGGGTTCATCGCGCATCTGGCGGTCACCCACGGCCAAACCGGGCGCCGCTTCGATCACTCGGCCCCGCTGCTGGATCTCCGCCTGCGTACCGGCGAGCGGCTGTTCGCAGCCATGGACGTGTGCGGGGCGCCGTATCTCACTGTGCGCTGCCACCGCCATCGCGCAGTGAGCCTCGCCGAGCTCGCCGAAGCAGGGTCACTGAGCGTGCAGGCCGCACAATTCCTGGCTGCGGCGGTGCGGCCTCCCGCGCCGGCCAACGTGCTGATCTGCGGCGCGCTCGGATCGGGCAAGACGACGCTGCTGCGTGCGCTGCTGGGCGAGATCGGCCCCTCCGAGATCGTGTGCACCCTCGAGCAGACCTTCGAGCTGTTCCTGGACGACTCCCACCCGTGGGTGTTCGCAGCCGAGACCCGCGAGCCCAACAGCGACGGCGAGGGCGAGATCGGGATGGAGGAACTCGCGCGGCGCTCATTGCGGTCCGGCGCCGACCGCGTGATTGTCGGGGAGCTGCGAGGACCCGAGGCCGCGACGTTCCTGTCCGCGTGCGGCACGGGATCGGACGGATCAATGGCCACCATCCATGCGTCGTCGCCGCGTCAGGCGCTCGCACGGCTGGTGCGCTACTGCTTGGCTTCGGGCCTCGCCGGTGCTCAGTCCGCGCTCATTGGCGAGGCCGCGGAAGTGGTGCACCTGGTGATCCACATGGGCACTGATCCGCGCACCGGTCATCGAGGAATACGACAAATCAGCGAGGTGCTCGGCGCGCCCGCCGACCGCTTCGAGGTCCGCGACATCTTCGCCCGCTCGGGACGCGCCGGCCCTCTGGAACTCCTCGGGCGGCCCCGCAACCCCGATCTCGCCGAGCGAATCGCCGAAGGCGGCCTCGACATGTCCGACTGGCCCGAGGGATCCTGAGCAGTGACGGGCGATGCGAGGCGCGCCGTGTGGCTGTGGTCCGCGGCTGCGGCTGCTGGGGGCGCGGCCGGCTGCTGGGCAGCGACCCGGCTGTGGGGCATGGTAGTGCTCGGCGGGGGCCTCGGAATGCTGCTGCCCCCTTTCGTCGCCGCGCCTGCGCAGCGGCGGCGCCACACCACCGTTGCGCTGGCATGGCAGACGTGGACCCGCCAGATCGCCGAACTCGCTCGCTCCGGAGCGGGCCTCGCCGATGCGCTCGCCGCCAGCGTGCCGCACGCGCCGCCCCAGATCGCTGCGACGGTCCGGCGCATCGCCCAGATGGCGCGCACCGAGAACCTGAACGCGGCAATCGCCCAGTTCGCTCGATGCGGACCGCTGTGGGAACCCGAGATCGCGGCCGGCCTCGCGGTGGCCGCCACTGTCGGCGGGCCTGTGGCGACCCCGCTGAGCGATCTCGCCGCACGCATCGGCGACTTCGTCGCGTTGCACCGCGCCCGCACCGAAGCCGTTGTGGCCCTGTGGACCCAGACCATCGCCCTGCTCGGCCTCGCCGCGGGAGTGATCGCACTGATGTACCGCAACAACCCTGCCTACTTCGAGCCCTACCGCACCCCCGCAGGCCAGACGTTCCTGGTGCTCATCGCCATGGTGCTACTCGGCGCCACCTCGTTCCTGGTGCGCCACTCCGTTGTGCGCATCGAGCCATCCCTGCTCGTCGCGCCCAAGCACCCTCGACGCGCCCCCAGGCCGCTGTGAGCAGCCCGACCTTCGTCGCTGCGGTGATCGCCGGGACCATCTTCGCCGCCGGCGTCATGCTCGTCATTGCCGCCGCCGCATCGCAGGCAGCCACCGCGGAAGCCCGCGGGCGGACCGCAGCAATGCGACAGCGGCTCGCGGCGCCGTCCCCGAAGCGCGCCGCAGAGCTGGCAGCAGCAGGCATCACACCTGCCCGTCTCGCCGTCCAGCGCACCATCGGGCTCGCTGTCGGCATCGCCGTCGGAATTGTCGCCGCTGGACTCTGGACCGCTGCCGCCGCCACGGCCGCCGCACTTGTCGCCCTGAGCTCGCTGATCGGATGGCTGCTTCCCGCGCAAGCCGCCCGCGACGCCGCCAAGCGCTCGCGGCGCGAGCTCGACGGGATCATACGGCTGTGGATCGTGCTCGCCGCCCAGCAAGTCACCGCAGGCGCCGACCCTGCCGCAGCAATGCTGAATGCCGCCCGGGCGGGACAGCGCCCCACCTGGAATGTGCTGCACCGCAGCCTGCTCGCAGCCCAGCACGAACGACGCCCGGCATCGGACGGCCTTGCCGAACTCGTCGACCGCTACCAACTCGTCGGCCTCACCCAAGCAGTCAGCGCATTCACGCTCGCCGTCCGGCGCGGCACACGCCTCGCCGACACCGTCCTGGCAGCCGCTGACAACCTCTGGGCCGACTCGGTCGCGCGCCAACGCGAAGCCGCACAGCGCCACAACCAGATCATCGCCCTGCCCGCAACCGCCATCGCACTGGCCCTCGCCGCGATACTCATCTACCCCCCACTCGTGTCCCTCACCGGCGGCATCGTCACAACCGGGCCATGAGCCGTCATCGAGACTCCCCGGCCGCGACCCAAACCGGGTCCGCGCGGCGCCGAGACGGGTCCGATCGGCGGCAGCGCTGCGGCCGGCACCGGGGCAACGCGGGAATGGCGACTCTGGAATGGCTGCTGGTCATCGCCGCCGCAGGCGGCTTCGCAGCCGCCATGACAGCCGGCCTCGACCACCTCATCACCGACCAGACAGCAAGCCCACCCGCCGACACACCCGCTGCCCATACAGCAGCACGCATCCACGCAGCCCGCATCAACGACCGCTCCGTCGAGGCACTCACCGCAGTGCATGCCGCCGCGTCCGCCGGCGACACCCAGGCCGCCGTCGCCGCCTCGGCACGACTCGAGCGGCTGAAGCACGCATGCCAAGACCTCCCACACCAGTACCCCGACGCGCTGACAAGCGCTGCTTGGGAATGGCAGCCAATAGCGCTCCCCCAGCCGACAACCACGCCCGACGTCGGCCGCTGGGTGTGCAGCCTGAACGGACAGTCCTCGTGAGGCCTGCGATCAGAGCTCAGCAGACCGACAGGTCGCCGAGCGCGGCGGGCACATTCCCAACGTTGGTCGCGGCGAGCACGGCAGGGCCTGACGCCGTGGCATGCACTGCGTCGAGACGCCCCGGCCACAATGCGCTGAAGGGGCCGAACACCTCTCCGGTCACCTCGACCTGCACCCAGCCAGCTTCGCCCGACGCCGGTCTGCGGAGCGCGTCAGCGCCGCTGTGGCACCAGTCACTGCGCACCACCGAAGCGCCAGGCGTCCACCAGCGCCACCCGTCGCCCGTTGCCGCGGCATGCGCCACAGCATCGTGTGCTGCGGCAGCCATCTCAGCGGCGCCCGCGAGCGGCACGGCACTGTCGGCTGCCGGGTCAGGAACGTCACCGACGGCTGCCGGGTCAGGAACGTCACCGACGGCCGCAGCGTGGTTCCAGATCGCTCGCAGACCAGCTGACGCAGCCGCCTCAGCCTGCGATCTGGCAACAGTAACCAACAGCGCCTGCACCCCGAGCAACAGGAACAGCACCACCACCGCGGGCCACACGATCAGCAGCGGCAGCACCTCCCCGCGTTCGCTGCGCCCCGAAGCGCGATCACTCCCATGAGCAGCACGCAACCGCCAGCCGAGCCCGCCCCGCGCGAAGTCGGCCACAGCACTCAGTGGCCGCGCCGTTGCGACGAGCGAGGCGGCACCGTCTCGCTCATGGTGATCCTGCTCACTCCGATGCTCGCGTTCGCGGCAATTGCTGCCGCAGCGGTCCCACAGCGACTCGCCGCCCAAGCCGCCGTCGATGACACCGCTGGCGAGCTCGCATCCATGGCGGCGGTCTGGCGGACCGTCCAAGCACAGCCGCATGATCCTGCCGACTGGTTCTTCCCTGACTGCACCCAGCGTCACAGCACGCCGCCTGAGGACCCTGAATCTCTCGCAGACCCGTCCCGCGACCCTCAGCAGACACCCGATGACCCTTCTGCCGCAGGTCCCGACGCACTCGAGGGACACAGGACGCTGCGCGACGCTTGCATCACCGCGACCCGTTCGCTGCTCGCGGGTCTCGGGGCACGCGGCGTCGACGCCGACCGGCTCGCCGGTTACTACACCAGCGGATTCAGCACCATTGCGCCACCCGCTGGCGACGTCGATCATCCCTCAAGTGTGCCTTGCCGCATCAGCGTCGGCATCGTCGCCTCCGATGCCGTGCATCTGGGCATCACCGCGGACTGGGGTGCCGGCAGGTGGGCACCAGCGCAGATCTGGCCCGACGGCATCGTGCTCCATTCACACACCGCCGCCTACGCGACGCAGCCTTCGGACACCGAAGACCCTGACCAGCTCCCCGGCTGCGCTCCTCCCCGCAGCCCTGCGATGCGGGCCCTGGCCGACCGCGCACCGACGCGCACAGCGTTCGGGAGCCCTGTCGCGCCGTGACATCTGACACGCGCCCCGAGCCGGCCGTCGCCACAGCCCGGTGGAGCCAAGGCCCCCAATGCCGACCCCGCGTCGGCACACCCGCCCGCGGCGAGCACGGCTCCACCTCCGCGATCGAACTCATGGCGCTCACACCCATGTGCGCCCTGATGGTGCTGCTCATCGCATGGGCCGGCAACAGCGCCCATGCCGAACTCGCCACAAGCCTCGCAGCACAAGAAGCCGCCGTCGCCGCCGCCGTGTGCTGCGGCACCGATGCCGACGCGCCCGACGTTCCTCTCAGCGGCGGCGACCAGCAGACCCCCCGGGACCCGGCCGAGTCTCACAGCGCTGTCCACGACCAGGCCACAACCCGGCAGATCGTCGCCGAGTCCGTCGTAACCGGCCGTCCCTCCCTCGCACAGCATTGCCTCGACGGGCCCCAGCCCGCCGGTCCCGACGGCTCATGGGCCACCCACACCACCATTGGCGCACCCGACGGCAGCACAGCCGTTCAGGCCGTCACTGTTCACATCACCTGCCTGGCCGACGGCACCGCCGCGCCGATGCGCGGCCTGTTCGGCACACGCACCGTGCACGGCCACGGCACACGCATCACCACCACCCACTCCCCGACACCAAGGAGACCGAAATGAATACAATCACCGACCGGACCCGGCGTGTGCCACGCGGCGAATCAGGGCTCACCACCCTCGAATGGCTGCTCATCGTCGCCGCCGTCGCCGGACTCGCAGCCCTCGCCGTCGTCCTCGTCCAGAACGTCGTCGACGACACCGCCGAACAACTCGGCGGCGCCAGCGCACGCGAGACAGCGGCCAACGTCGCCGCCGACACCGTCATCCGCGAAGCCCGCACCGCCAGCCCCGATGACAGCCGCTACAACACCTGGCAACGCTGGGAGCTGTACTTCACCGCCCGCTGCGAACGCCTCGAAATCCTATACAGCGACACCAACCTCGACGTCGAAGCCACCTTCAAGCGACCCACCGGCAAAGGCGACAGCGACCCCACCACCAGCGCCGACCTCAACAAAGCCGACACCAGCACGCCCGCAGCAGGCAAACCCCAAGCCGTCTGCCGACGCAACATCTGATGAGCCTCTCGGCGCGCTTGCAGGGATTCGAACCCCGAACCTTCTGATCCGTAGTCAGATGCTCTGTCCAATTGAGCTACAAGCGCTGGTTGCCGCGTGATCGGACCCGAGGGTCCGTCAGCGTCCGAACAGTCTACGAGCCAGCTTCGCGGGCGATATCGGCTGGGGGGCGGTTGAGGGATTCGGCTGCAGCAGCGACGTCTTCCCACTCGGGTTTGCTGCGGTGCGGACCGTGCTTGACCCGGATGGTGTGCCCGTCGACATCGACCGTCGAGGTGTGCCGTTCGAGAGCCGTGCGCACGACGGTGCGGGCCCGCAGCCCGAGCGTGCCGGTGAGCTGCGCCGCCAGGTCCGCGAGAAGGGTCACGTCTTCGGGCCGGCACAGGGCAGTGAGCGTGTACGCAGGGCGGCCCTTCTTCATCACGATCGGGACGGCCCACGCATCCAGAGCGCCAGCGCCAAGCAGCGCATCGATGGCATGTCCCAGCACCTCGCCGGAGACATCGTCCAGATTCGTTGCCAGCTCCACCAGCTCGGTCGTGCTCTCGGCTCCCTGCACGCCAGCCAAAGCAGCGGTCAACGAGGCCGCCTGCTCGGTCCCCGCAACGGTGCCGATCAGCACGCCGGTGACATTGGGGCGGCCCGGCAGCTCACGGGTGCCGGCACCGAAACCGGAGCTGGTGATGGTCATGGCCGGCGCCGCTCCGAAGTGGCCAGCCAAAGCCGCAACGATGGCGGCCCCCGTCGGCGTGGTGAGTTCCATGTCGATGTCCACGCCGACGATCGGTCGGTCGGCGAGCAGATTGACAACGGCGGGCGGCGGGTTCGGCAGCACGCCGTGGGCGGCATTGATGGTGCCCTTGCCCACCGCAACCGGTCCGCAGCACACGGCGTCGACGCCGAGCGACTCGAGCGCGGCGCACACGCCCACGATGTCCACGATGGCGTCGAGCGCACCGACCTCGTGGAAGTGAACCTCGTCGGCCGGAACCCCGTGAACCAAGCCTTCGGCGACTGCCAGCGCCTCGAAGACGTCCATCGCACGCTTCCGCACGCGTTCATTCAGCTGCGACACAACGAGCAGTTCCCGTATGTCCCGCCAGCGTCGGTGATGATGGCCCTCAGGCGCATCGACGATGGCGTGAGTGGCGGCAATCTCGTTTCTGGTCACCCGCTCGGCGCCCAGCTTCCAGCCGTCGAGCCCGAGCGTGTCGATCTGGGCGGCAACGAAGTCGAGATCTGCGCCCGCATCCAGCAGCGCGCCGAGCGCCATGTCACCGGCGATGCCCGACACCGGGTCGAACCAGGCCACCGTGTCGCCCGACGGTTGACGTCCCGCGGGGACAGTCGTCTCGGCTCGTGCGGGACGCGGTTCGACGACGGGCGCGCCGGCTCCGTGGCGGTCGTGCATCATCCCGCCCCGTCTCGCTCAGTTGCCGCCAGATCCAGAATCCGCATGGCTGCCATGGCTGCACCGAAGCCATTGTCGATGCCCACCACAGTGATGCCGGCGGCACACGACGCGTGCATGGCCAGCAGTGCCGTCACGCCGTCAAGCGCTGCGCCGTAGCCGGCGCTGGTCGGCACCGCGATGACCGGCGCAGACACCACACCCGCGACGGCAGTGGCGAGTGCTCCTTCCATGCCCGCCACCACGATGACCACCTCGGCCGATGCCAACGTGTCGATCTCGGCCAGGAAGCGATGGAGTCCGGCGAGGCCGATGTCGGCCACCATCCCGGCATCGATGCCGAATGCGGCGAGCACCGCTGCCGCTTCAGCAGCCACCGGTCCGTCCGACGTCCCTGCAGCGGCCACCACCACTCGCTCCGGACGGGCGGCGGCGGCGCGCCACACCACCGTCGCCAAGTCGGCCGAGGGCTTGGCTGCATCGCCGGCCCCCTCAGGCTCCCGATCGGCAGGGCGATGCACCGCGCCGCCAGGGCATGCGGCCAGTGCTGCTGCGACCTGGTCGGTGCTCGCTCTGGTCAGCAGCACCGGGCCGGAGCCACCGCTCAGCATCTCGGCCACGATGCGCGCGCACTGGCTGGGCGATTTGCCGGGCCCATAGACGGCCTCGGGATGGCCGGTGCGCAGCGTGCGGTGATGGTCGACACGAGCGCCGGCGATGTCCGCATACGGCAGCCGGCGAAGCTGCGCCAGCGCCTCGTCGGCACTCACCGTCCCGTCACGAACTTCTGCCAGCAATCCGGCGAGCTGTTCTGCGTCCATCGCCTGCCGTTCTACCCGCCGCAGCCCGGGGTCGGGTGCCTGCGGCACGGTGCGTATCCTGCCCCGATGACTGCTGCCGCTGCACCGGAGGGCGCCCCTGCCCTGTCGCCGTCGACCCGCATCGGGTACATGGGCCCGCACGGCACCTTTACCGAGGCTGCGCTGGCGACCCAGCCGGACCTGTCGCAGTGCACCCCCGTCCCGCTCATCTCGGTGCCCGAGGTGCTCTCGGCGCTGGATGACGGCGAGGTCGACTACGGCTTCGTGCCGGTGGAGAACGCCATCGAGGGTGCGGTCAACGTCACGCAGGATGCGCTGGCGTTCGACTTCGACTTCCTCATCCAGCGCGAAGTGGTGGTGAACGTCCAGCTCGACCTGATGGCGCTGCCGGGCACCGCCACCGCCGAGGATTTGTCGGCCATTCACACTGTGCTCTCGTTCCCGGTGGCCATCGCGCAGTGCCGTGCGTTCCTGCACACCCAGCTGCCCGACGCCGAGATCGAAGCGGCCACCTCGACAGCGCTGGCGGCCCGGCGCATCGGCGAGGAACAGCTCGTCGGCGTCGCAGCGATCGCCAGCCCGACCGCTGCAGAGATCTACGGGCTCGAGACTGTCGTGGCCGGCGTCGAGGACCACCGCGAGAACCAGACCCGTTTCCTGCTGCTCGCGAAGAACCAGGTTCCGCCGGCCAGCGGGAACGACAAGACCAGCATCGTGGTGTTCCAGCAGCAGAACGAGCCGGGCAGCCTGCTGGGAATCCTCATGGAGTTCGAGGCCCGCCGTCTCGACCTGTCCCGGCTGGAGTCGCGGCCGACCCGGCGCGGTCTCGGCGAATACTGTTTTCTGCTCGACTTCGAGGGTCACATCTCCGACGAAGTGGTTGCCGATTGCTTGCGGGCGCTCAAGATGAAGCAGCGCGACGTCAAGTTCCTGGGCTCGTTCCCCGCGGCGAACGGCAACTCCTCAGGCCGTGAGCGCGTCAGCGAGGAGGCCTGGACGTCGTCGGACGACTGGCTGAAGTCGCTGCGCCGCCTCATCAGTTGACCGCCGCTGATGCACCCCGACGCCTTCCGGCCGGCTGAGTTTCCACGTTCAGCGAACTACGACCCAGATTGGGTCCTCGACAACATGATGGGACCCAATGCGCTGTGGCTCACGGAGTCGCTGGCGGAGTCCATGGAGCTCAGCCCGGGAATGCGCGTCCTCGACCTGGGCTGCGGCCGGGCACTGAGCTCGATCTTCCTCGCCAAGGAGTTCGACGTGCAGGTGTGGGCGACCGATCTGTGGGTCGATGCCAGCGACAACTACCGCCGGATCTGCGGCGCCGGCGTCGAGGACCGGGTGTTTCCCATCGGGGCCGAAGCACACGCACTGCCGTTTGCCGAGGGGTTTTTCGACGCCATGGTGAGCATCGACGCCTATCACTACTTCGGCACCGACGACCTCTACCTGGAGAGTCACCTGGCCGGGCTGGTCAGGACCGGTGGTCAGCTCGGCATCGTGGTTCCGGGACTGGTCGAAGAACTGACCTCAGCCGGGCCGCCGGAGCATCTCCAGCGCTACTGGGAGCCCGCGTTCTTCAGCTTCCACAGCCCGGCGTGGTGGAAGCGGCACTGGGAAAACGGTGGGATGGTGACCGTCGAGCTTGCCGACCTCGCACCGGACGGATGGAGGCACTGGATGCAGTCGGACCTGATCTGGTCCGAACGGCTCAACAAGCCCACCGACGAGGCGGACATGCTCGCCGCCGATGCAGGGCGAACGCTGGGACTTGTCCGCATGGTCGCCCGCCGCAACGAGCAGCCGCCTTCGCAACTGGATGCGACGTAGCGAGTTTGGCGACGCGCTCTGCGGAGCCGACGCAGCCGCGGCGGATCCCACCCAGGGGCAGTTGGAGTTGCGGTCGCCGAAGGTACCGCCGGTGCGGTAGCGGTCCAGAGTGGCCAAGCGGACAAAGGTTGAGCGGACGAGAACGGGCGTGCTGACAGATACGCTCCGGAGCGTGAGCGGCAACGAGGAAGCCGCCGCTTCGCTCGCGGCGCTGCGATTCACCGGCGCAAGGTTCGACCGTCGCGGAGTGCCCGCTGACGTGCTCGGCGAAGTGGCCACATGCCAGCGAATGCTGCATGAGTTGGCTCGACAGATGTACTTGCGAGATCATCCTGAACGCACGAACGTGCCTGCTGGATTTAGAGCGATGAACCGTGTACGGGTGACAGCAATCCAGGATGGCAGCTCGACGCTCCTGCTTGATTCTGAGGCCGACGGGGCGCCACTGGAGATCGGGGACACCTACACCCAGCTGGCAGCCGAGGAGTGGCAGCGCGTTCTGGCATCGATCGTGTCAGGTCACGGCGCGACCCACTTGGAGTACGACATCGGATCCTGCAGACAGCTCGGCAAGACGCTGGAACGCAGCGACGGCTTGACGTACATCAGCGCGTCACAACGCTCAGTTGAGCTGGACCATGACTCAGCTGAGCGCGTGAGACGCGTTGCCGGGGAATCAGCCAGTGCTCAACGGCTGCCGTCGCGGCCAGGGATGTGGGTCGGTTCCGTTGATGAGATCGACACGGCGCAGGGGAAGTTTCGCCTTGTCGGCTTCGAAGGCAGATCCCGGCATGTGCTGCGCTACTCGACGGAGTCCGTGTTCGAGCAACTGAAGGCCTCCCTGCCTTTCGAAACAGATGACGCCGTGTGCGTCGTTTGCCTGCCGGAGCTCTCGTCATCCGGGCGTGCCGCGAGCACAGATCGACATTCCACGGACCTGGTCGCAGATATCGCCGTTGTGAATGACACGCAGCGGGTGGACCGCTACGGCACCCTGCTCAGCCGCCTCGAGTCCTTCACCGATCTTGAGCACGGCTGGGACGCCGACAGCGACCACAGTGTGCCCGTCGGCGGGGCGGCCAAAACCGTCGCACGTTCGATCATCAGTCGCTTGCTGTTCGACGGTTTGCCGTTGCCGCATGCGTACCCCGTCCCTGACGGCAGCATCTCGCTCGAGTGGGGTCTCGATGATGTAGGCATCAACGCCGAGATTGCGAACACAGCAGACACAGTGGTGCTGATGTCATGGCTTCGAGGCGACGGTGACCTCGACTCATCTGCAGAGTCCGTCAACACGGAGGACATAGACCAGATAGCCACGTGGCTGACGGCACGGCTCAGCTGACTGAGTCTGCTATGAGCGATTCAACAGACACGGACGATGTTCAGCCACGAGAAGTCGAACTCATGCATCCGCCGGACGAGCATCTCTACCGACAGGTGGTGAATGCAGAGTTCCTTGACGACAACCGACCCACGTATCAAGCGTTCATGCCGCACAGCGAGAGCGACGAGCTATCCGTGGATCGAGGCGCTGTATTGACTGCGCAAGCGGCATACCAGAACTTCTTGGACCACGGAGGAAGCTCAGTCGGCGCTTGGCCAGTTTCAGTCGATGACGTTCATCAAGCCGGGCTGCGTGCATTCGACGACTCTGCCAAGCCGGGTCGCCACGATGGACACGCCTACATCAGCTTCAATGCCAACCCTCAAGAGACCAACAACGCGCGCAAGAACTGGCGGAAGCAGCGAGCAGGCGATCTCGCCCATCGTGCGAGCAAGCACGGTCCTGCGTATCTGCCCGAGAGCTCCCGTTCGGCCGGGCTAGTGGCACTGCCGCTGCCGCTCGATGAACCCAATTCTGAATCACTTTGAGGGCTCTTCGCGTTTTGGCGTGGAGTGAGGCTGTCGAGCAGGGTCCAGTTCGGCTTGCCGGCGTAGAGCAGCACGCGTGTGCGGTAGTGGTCGAAGTTGGTCATCCCGAACGACACTCGGCGACGCCGACCCAAGCCAGTACGAAGCCCGCTACGCCCAAGGTGCGGGTTGAACAGCCGGCGTTGAACCGGCAGGCGCCTGCGCCCGGATCATCCTGCGGTCACGGTCGCTGAAGAAATCGCACTCTGCAATCAGGTCGCCGTGGGAGGCACCAGCCTCGGCGATCTCGATGTGCTGGCGCGTCGCCGGCTTGTAGGGGATGAGTCCCTTGCTGTAGTGCTCGACAGGGAACTCAAGGGCCCGCGCGCGGCGCAGGTCGTAGCGCGACATCGCGTCGACCAGTCGCAGCACATACGCCGTCCGGTGAGCGAGGTCCCCGTCGCCCAGCATGACACTCCGGTGAACCACGTTCTTGTTGAACAGCAGTACGTCACCCGGCCTGAAGTCGTCCTCGATCCGATGAACGTCAAGCAGTTCCTCCATGACGGGGTTGTTCAGAAAGGCCATTCTCAGCGAGAAATAGTCCTGCACGCCCGTCCTCTTCCCAGACTGCTCCTCTCTGGCCTTGAGCACGTCGCCGACGACCATGTCGGCCGAGTAGACGTATTCGCCCGACACGACATGCTGGGGGACGTAGGCCATGCCGCCCCGCTGGCCGTTCGCATCGATGGGATCCATAGGTGCCCACAGCGTGCACGCGAAGTCTTCGGCGAACTGGAAGCCGAAACTCTGCACGCCGACATGCCACGGCACCCCCTTGTTGACGTTCTTCTCGATTTCAAACGACATCTCGAAGGTGAGAAAGAGATCGCGTCCGGTCAACGCAGTCAGCGTCTCCCGGAAGTAGGGGCGTTCCATGAGTTCAAAAATGTGCGCCTTGGGGCTGTCGAAGTCGTACTGCACCTTGCTGAAGTTCACTGCACGCAAATTCACAGCGGACGTTCGGTTCAATTCGACATCGGAGCGGTCTTGCAGCATGGCGACCGCGCTCTGGTTCAGGAAGCCCTCAAGCTTGACGAACCCGTCGCGAGCGAACTGCTCCTTCAACTCCGCGGTGACGCGGAAGTCGTTGTCGAACGGATGCGTCGCGGCGGACTGGCTCATGGGTTCGGAGATTACTACCGGCGCAGCGAGCCGCTCCTCTGGCTGATTCGGGCCAGACCCATACCGATGTCGCCGCCAGAGCTAAAGTCCGCCCGTGGGCCGCAACTGGCATCTGAAGCGCAACACTGTGCGGTGACACCGCCCCGCGACAGTCACACGATCCGCTACCAGCCCGACGAGTCGTGCCCTTCGCTGACGGCGTTAAGCGTGGGGCTCCAAGGGGTCATGCTGATCTTGGGTCCGCTCGTGCTGGTCGTGGCCATCACCGCTCGGGCAGGCAACCAAGACGAGGCGTACCTCACATGGGCCGTATTCGCGTCGCTGATCATTGCGGGAGGGCTCACCGCGCTGCAAGCCAGTCGCCTGGGGCGGCTCGGAGCGGGCCACATTCTGATTATGGGTCCGACCCCGAATTACGTCGTCATCTCGGTGCTGGCACTGGCTGCAGGCGGGCCGATGCTGCTGGCCAGCCTGACGGTGGCGGCGTCGATGTTCTATATCGGGCTGTCTGCGTGGCTGCCTCTGCTGCGCCGGGTGTTCACCCCGGTCGTGTCAGGGATCGTGCTCATGCTGATCGCTGCCACAGCCCTGCCTATCGCGCTCGACCGAGTGGGCGAGACACCGCGCGATGCATCCGCTGCGGCCGGTCCCGTGATCGCGCTGGCGACGCTGGCCGCCGTGGTCATGCTGTCGCTGCGCGCGCGAGGATCCTGGCGGATCTGGTCACCGGTCATGGCCATCGCCACAGGCTGTCTTGTGGCCGTGACCTTCGGGGCCTACGACGTCGAGCACATCCGAAACGCAAAGTGGGCCGGACTGCCCAGCAGCGGCTTTCCTGGCATTGATCTGACTCCCGGCCTCGACTTCTGGGCTCTCCTTCCTGCCTTCGTTGTGGTGGCCTTGGCGGGCAGCGTCAAGAACATCGGCGACTGCATCGCCATCCAGCAGGTGTCGTGGCGGAATCCGCGGGTGACCGACTATCGGCTGGTGCAGGGTTCGCTCTATACCAACGGTGCCGGCATCCTGCTGTCTGGCCTCGCCGGCACGCCTCCCACCACCGTCTACTCCTCGTCCAGCCCGCTGCTCATCAATCTCACCGGTGTGGCGTCCCGCTCGGTCGGCTGGGCGATCGGGGCGGTGATGATGATCGTGGCACTGGTTCCCAAAGCGGCGGCTGTGCTCTTGGCCATACCCAGTCCGGCTATGGGTGCATACCTGATCGCGGCCATCGGGATGATCTTTGTGAGCGGAGTGCAATCCGTAGTGACCGACGGCCTTGACCAGGGCAAGGCCCTCACCGTGGCAGTCGCTTTCTCGCTGGGGGTAGGCCTCGACAATCAGACGATCGGTACCGACCTGCTGGGCGAGACCTGGGGCCAGCTCATCGACAATGGCATCCTCATCGGCGCCCTCGCCGCTGTGCTGATGACCCAGTTCATCGAGCTGTCGACCCGAGGCCGCCGGGCACGTCTGCATATCGATCTGCAGCCCTCTGCGTTCTCCACCGTCGACGAGTTCCTGTGCGGGTTTGCGGCCGGCATCGGCTGGGACGAGTCCGCCGCACAGCGACTGCGCGCTGCTGGCGAGGAGACGCTGGCGAGTCTGTTGCAGCAGGCCGACGACAGTGACGCTCCGAGCCTGATCGTGGCGGTCCGGCACCGTGGCACAGTGGTGGAGATGGAGTTCATCGCCGTTTTCGACGAGCAAAACCTCGAAGATCGGCTGGCTCACCTCGGCGAGGAGTCTCAGGGCGCGTCCGGCATGGAGGAAGGCGAGATCTCGCTCAGGCTGCTGCGACACTACGCCTCGTCAGTGCAGCACCAGAAATTCCAGGGGCTGGACGTCGTCACCGTCCAAGTGAGCGCCACGGGTTAGGCCCGCTCTGAACACCCGAACCGTGGCTCGGTACGCTGCTCCGGTGGCGTCGGAAGCTGTGTGGACTATTCCCGAACCGCGCTCGGTCCAAGAGGTGCAGGTCGACGACGACACCGTCATCGTCGTGCGTCGCCACGGCAACCCCGACGGCACCAGGCTGATTCTGTGCCACGGCAACGGACTCGCGATCGACTTCTACTACCCGTTCTGGTCGCTGCTGACCGACGAGTTCGATGTAGTGGTCTACGACCTCAGAAGCCACGGCTGGAACCCGGTCGGTCCGCTCTCGGGCCACACGCTTCCGAGCTTCGTCGAGGATTTCGAACGAGTACTCGACGCCGTTGACCACCACTACGGGACGAAACAGCAAATCGGCGTCTTCCACTCCGTCTCGTCCTTCGCTCCCCTGCTGTCGTCGACGAAGGGCACCCGGTTCGCCGGCCTCGTCCTGTTCGACCCCCCCTTGAGAAAGCCGGGAACGACCAGCAACGAGTTCGATCAAGCAGCTGAGCGCGGCGCCCAGATCGCCTCGCGTCGCATATGGCGGTTCACAGCCAAGGAGGACTTCGTCTCGCGCATGAACGTGCTGCCTACCTTCAAGAACGCCGTGCCCGGCACTGCGGAACTCATGGCGGAAACGACCTTGCGCGAGTCTTCCGATGACCCAGGCTACGAACTTCGCTGTCCGCGTGATCACGAAGCCCAGATCATCGCGTACGTGCGGCTGTTCGCGGTGCTGATTGACTTCAACGCGCTCGAATGTCCCACGAAGGTGATCGGCGCCGATCCGACGCTGCCCTTCTCGTTCCTTCCCACTCTGGATCTGAGCGAGATGGCCACAGTCGACTACGACTTCCTGCCTGACACCTCTCACTTCCTCCAGTTCGAGCAGCCGACAGCGTGCGCGGATGCGGTGCGTCGTTTCCTGAAGTCGACCGGGCTGGCCTGAGGGGGGTGTTCAGCCGGTCTTGGGCGGGTCCACCCAGTGACGCACGCGCTGGAAGGGGTAACCCGGCAATGACACTCGTCGACGTGCTTCCCCACCGAACAGGCCCCCAGGAGAGATCGAGAAACCAGCCTCGAAGGCTTGTGCTACGGCTTCGGCGAAATCCCCGCTGCTTCGAGTTCGGGCAGAGTCGTCTCGCCGAGGCGGCAGGCTTGCCAGCACCACCGGCGGCTGTGCGACCGCTTCGCTGGACTGTGATGCCGGCCAGCTCTCCAGCACACGCCCTGAGATTTCGGGATCGGACCCGATCTGGATCAGCGCGTTCACGCCCAACCGGTGCAGCGCTCCTGCAGAGTCAAGCGGCGCGGCCGAGTCGTGGGGGTCGGGATCCCAGTAGGAAACATCTGCCACTTCGTCGCGGCCGAACGTTCGGCCAGTGTCAGCGCTCACCATGGTCACCGACGGCGGGGCCAGCGCGATCCCGGACAGAATCCCGTCAGGATCATCTGGCCCCGCTCCGTTGACGTGCACAGCCTGCCCTGCCGTCAGCTCGCAATACGCTGCCACGGCCCGCATTCCCTGCTTGAGGCTGATCGCGCCGGCGGCCTGGGCCGCGGCCACCTTCCCGAGACCGCTGGCGATCACGACGGCGGGGCTGACGCCCACACTCCGCCACAATGCCGTGAGCGCACACTGCAGCGCATAGGTCGCGAGCGGCCCAGGAACCCGCCAATCGTCGCTGCCGTCCCCGGACACCGTTTCGAGCAACGAGGGACCGGCCCCCCCCCGCTCAGTGAGCAGCTCGTCGCACTCGACGAGCATCTGGCGCACGACGGGCTCGGTTTCATACAAACGCCGCGCTGCGTCGAGCACCTCATCGTTCGTCTCGCTGTAGGCGAAGGCGACTTTCGCTGCACCCGGCAGCTTCGCTGCTTCCGAAGGTGCGTCGCTGCGAGCCAGCTCCTCCAAGCCCTGCCGCAGCTGGGCTGCCTCGCTGAAGACCAGTCCGGCCCGGTGGCGGAAGTGGCGCCGTCCGGCCAGTGCGGTCCAGGCCATGTCGGCGAGGAACCGTGAAGGCTCAGCCGTCTCGGCTGACAGCGCATCGTCGTGCTCGCCGAGCCACTCCAGGTACTGGCCCGCCACTGCACGCAGCGCCGCCGGAGACTTGCCAGACAGCGGCAGAAGCCGAGTGGTGCGTGCCGTGTGTTCCGATACGGGACTGCCCGTCCGATTCCCGTCCGATTCCGGCGGCGCCGAGCTGACCGGCTGTGCCGCGCCGACCGGCCAGAGCGCTCCAAGGTCAGCGGACGGATCTTGGTAGCCCCTCAGCACAACGTGGGCGTTGGTCCCCGACAGCCCGAAGCTGTTGATCGCTGCCACCGGCAGCCGGTCAGTTGAGGCCGGCCAGTCGACCTTTTGGGAGACGACCCTCATGGGCACGCTGGCCCAGTCTGCATGGGGGCTCAGGTCGCTGAAGTGGAGTGTTGCGGGGATCACGCCACGGCGCATCGCCAGCACGGTCTTGATGAGGCTGGCGGTGCCTGAGGCCGCTTCCAGATGGCCGATGTTGGTCTTGACTGAACCCACCAGCAGGGGGCGCTCGGTGTCGCGGTCCTGGCCGAACACCGAGGCCAGCGCGTTCATCTCGATGGGGTCGCCGAATTCGCTGCCCACGCAATGGGCCTCGAGGTAGTCGACATCGTCGGAGTCGACTCCCGCGCGAGCAAGTGCCTCGATGATCACCCGTTCTTGGGCCGGACCGTTGGGCGCCAGCAGGCCTGCGCTCGCCCCGTTCTGGTTCACCGATGACCCCAGCACGACGCCCCAGATCCGGTCGCCATCAGCCTCGGCATCGCTCAGCCGCTTCAGCACCACCATGCCGCAGCCCTCGCCGCGCACGTAGCCGTCGGCGGCTGCGTCAAAGGCGCGACAGCGGCCGTTGACCGACAGCAGCCCATGATCCCTGAGAAAACCTGAGCTGCCCACAGAGAGCGTCGCGTTGACACCGCCCGCGAAGGCCAGGTCGATCTCGTTTCGCTGCAGGCTCGCAACGGCCTGATGCACAGCAGCCAACGACGATGCACACGCCATGTCGAGGGGCATGGCAGGTCCCTGGAGACCGAGGGTGAACGCAACGCGTCCGACGGTCACGGCTGTGTTGGTGCCGACGTAGCTGTAGTGCTGGCCCCGGGAAGCGATCAGGTCCCGGTATTCGCTGACGCCGACGCCGGCGTAGACGCCCGTGCGGCTGCCCTTGAGCCCGTCCGGATCCATGCCCGCGTCCTCGAGTGCGTGCCAACTGGTCTCGAGGAGCATTCGCTGGGTGGGATCCATGGTCCTGGCCTCGATCGGCGCTATGCCGAAGAACTTGGCGTCGAACCCGTCGATGTCCTCGACGAACGCGCCGCGGCGCAGCAGGGGATCAGTGGCATCGGGATCCCCCAGAACGCCCTCCCAGACGCCCGAGTCCGGGCGTCCGTCGGTGACGGTGTCGGCGCCCTCTTCGAGGCGTCGCCAGAATGCGTCGATGTCGGGCGCGCCGGGGAAGCGGCAGGCCATGCCCACGATCGCAATCTGCTCATCTCCTTGGCCGATCTCCGGGCGGATCGTCGGGGCACTGCGCTGCGGCACCGGAGCCGGAGCTGCTGTGTCGTCCAGTTGCTCTGCCAGATGCTCTGCGAGGCTGGCGGCGTCGGGATAGTCGAACACGGCTGTGTTCGAGACGCTGGATTCGCCAGCGAGGGCACGATTGATCCGGTTCCGCAGCTCCACTGCCATCAAGGAGTCCATGCCGAGATCGAAGAAGTTGGCTGTCGGCGACGGCAGAGACGTCAGCCGCATCACGGCGGTCAACTCCTGCTGTATCAGCGCCACCAGCTGGTCCGACTGGTCGACCACGGGCGCATCCCGCAGCAGGCTCGACGACGCCTGGGCGGGCAGTTCAGCGCGGCCAGACCGCCCGGAGCGGCGCTCTGGTTCGATGTTCGAGGCGAGAACGCCGTCGAAGAACGGCGGCGGGGCCTCCATTCGGGAGGCGGCCAGCGGCCACTCGACGGCCGTTACGGTGGCCGCGGTCACGTCTTGGCGCACCAGCCAGTCGAGCGCCTTGATGCCTTGGGCTGGTGTGATCCATCCGGCACCAGAGTGAGCCAGTTGCGTCTCGATCCGCTCTCTGTGCTCCTCGGCTTCGCCGACTCCAGACCATGCGCCCCACGCGATCGCCTGGCCGGGCAATCCGAGAGCACGGCGGTGGGCGGCGAGCTGGTCCAGGAAAGCGTTGGCCGCGGCGTGGTTGGCCTGCCCCGAGTTCCCCATCACGCCGGTGACGCTGGAGAACAGCACGAACATGTCGAGATCTGCGTCCTTGGTGGCCTGATGCAGATGCCAGGCGCCCAGAACCTTGGGCCAGAGCACTTGGGTGAAGCGGTCCCAAGTCTGGTTCTCGATGACCCCGTCGGAGAGCACGCCCACGCTGTGGATGACGCCGCCGAGCGGCGGCAGGGTGTCGTCGATGCGGGCCAGCATCGCGTCGACGGCGGCGGGGTTCGTCATGTCGGCGACTTCCACCCATACGTCGGCACCATCGCGACGCAGTTCGCGAATCGCTTCGGCGGCGGCGGGGTCCGGTTCTCGGCGACCGTTGAGAACGATCGCGCCGGCACCGCGCCCGGCCAGCCAGCGGGCCACCTCGCAGCCGATCCCTCCCAAGCCCCCGGTCACCAGATAGGTGCGGTCCGGACGGAGTTCGCCACGGCTGAGGGGCGGCATCCGGAGCACGTTCTTGCCGATGTGCCGAGCGGCCCGCATGCTGTCCATCGCGGAGCGGATCTCGGCCAAAGGCCACACCGTGTGCGGAATCGGTGCCAGTTCCCCGTCCGCCAGCCGGGCCATGATCCTCGACAGCGAAGCACCAGGGGTTTGCGGATCGTCGCTCTTGAGTCGGCCCACGTTCAGAACCGAATACGCGACATCGGGACGTGAGGCTGACATGCGGTCTTCGTCCCAGATGTCGCGTTGAGAGATTTCGACGAATCTGCCGCCGCGGCCGAGACACGACAGGCTCGCCTCGATGAAGCCCTCACCGGTCAGGCTGTTCAGCACCACCTCGACGCCCTCGCCGCCGGTGGCGCGCAGTATCTCCTCGCCGAAATCGATCCGCCGGCTGTCGTAAACATGAGCCACGCCCAACGAGCGCAGAAATGGCTGCTTCGGGGCGCTGGCAGTCGCGAAGACCTCGGCACCGGCAGCGTGTGCGAGCTGAATGGCAGCAAAGCCGACGCCGCCGGACCCGGCGTGAATGAGCACCCGCTCGCCGGCCTTCAGCTCAGCAAGTCCGAAGGCGAGATCGGCGGCGACAGCGCACGTCGGCATGGAAGCCACGGCGGCATCGCTGAGCCCGGTCGGCGCCGGCGCGATCAGATCGGTGTGGGCGACCAGTTCCGGAGTGAAGGCACCGAAGCCGATGGCTGCGACCCGTTCACCGACCGACAGACCCTCGACCCCAGGACCGAGCTCGATGACCCGGCCGCACACCTCGCGACCCACCTCCGCGTAGGAGGGGACGGCGCCGACGCTGAGAAGCATGTCGACGTAGCTGAGCCCCATGGCGTCCACCGCGATCCGCGCCTCTCCCGACCCGAGGGAACGCCGAGGACTCGGGTTGACCCCGAGCGCGTCGAGACCTGCCTCGGGATCATGGGGACCGATGAACCACTCCGGTTCTTCGGGCAGTTCCAGCCGCCGTCCGCCGCTGCGGACCAAGCGGGCTGCATGACGGCGCCCTCGGCGGTGAGCGACGTGGGTCTCGGCGTCGCCGAAGAGGACCTCGTCTGCAAGGTCTGCCGCTGCGGTGTCGCTGTGAGCGGGGTCCAAGTCGATCAGTCTCGGTTGGAGGTGGGGTTCCTCCATGGCCATGACCCTGCCGAAGCCCCACAGAGCAGCGCCGGCGAGCTGGCCGGACTGTCGCCCGGCTGGATCCCCCACCAGATCGCCATGCACACCGTCGGGCAAGATCTGACCGCCGCGGGTCACGAACCACACGCCACCGGCCAGTGTCACGCCCGCATCGATGATGCCCTGGGAGAGGGCCAGCGCGCTCTCGCACGCTCGGCGGACGTCATCGGCCATCTCCCAAGTGCTCGCTTCGGCGCCGTGACCGTCCACAGCCGCCAGATGCACCACGCCTTGCAGCGGCAGATCGGCAGGCAGCGTTTCGAACAGGCGCTTCCACGACTCGCGGCGCATCTCGTCGACCACGACGGTGGTGACGCCTGGCAGGCCGGACTGGGGCTGAGCGGCGGCACCGATGTCGGCACCGGCCGATGCTGTCGCGCTGGCGGCCACGATCACCGTCTGGCCCCTGGAGGAGAGATCGACCGCTAGCTGGTCGGCCATGCTGCCGCCGTCCGCCGCGAGCACCCAGAGGCCCGGCGGGCACGGCACCGTCGCCGGTCCGCGTGCGACGATGACGCTGGAGCCCAACGGCTCCTCCGTGTCGGCGTCGGGAGAACCCGGGAACCCGACGTCACCGAAGCCGGCGTCGGCCAGAGCCCGCCGCCAGACAGGCGCAGACGCGAGCGCATGGTCGGACCGGTAGGCGTCGGCAAAGCGCCACCACCCGTCGAGGAGACCGAACGTCAAGTCCTGCCAGGCCCGGCGCTTCAGTCCTTCCAACGCAATCAATTGACCCGACGGGGCCAGCAGGTCCCTGCAGTGGCTCAGCGTGCTGGCGAGGTCGCGAGTGGCATGCAGCACGTTGGCCGCGACCACGATGTCGTAGCCGTGAGCATCGAAGCCTTGAGCTTCCGGGTCCTCCTCAATGTCCAGCCGCTCGTAGGTGATCGTTGCGTCGGTGGTTGTGAGCCGCGCCTCGGCTTGAGCAAAAAAGCCCGCTGAGATGTCGGTGAAGGCGTAGTCGAACCGCCCCGCAGGCAGCACCGACAGGAGCGACTCCGTCGCCGATCCCGTGCCCGCGCCGACTTCGAGCACCCGCAGGCGCCGGTCGGGGGGAAGGCCGTCCACCGCAGCGGCGACGGTCTCGCCCAGCATCCGGTTCGCCGCCAGCGCAGCGGGAGCTGTCAGATAGAGGTCAGCCGCGGAGGGCTCGTCGTCACTGAACAGCAGGGGCAGGGGATCGAGAGTGCCCCGCAGCACGTCGGCGAGAGCGGCACCGCACCGGCGGAGCAGGCCGAGCTCGTTGACACCGCCCGGATGGCTGCGGGCAAGCTGCTCTGCGAGCGCCTCCGGATCCGCCAAGGCTTCGTCCGCGAGACGATCGCCGGCCGACATCACCACGGCATACCCGTCGTCGCGGCGTGACAGCACGCCGGCGTCCGCCAGAATCTCAAGGAGCCGGCCCAGCAAGCGACGGTGCTCGTCCGCGGTCCGCAGCACGGAGCGAAGACTCTCCGACGAGAGCACTGCGCCCGCCGTGCGCTCCCACCCGAGGCGTTCGAGCGCCGCGAGGGCGTATGCCTGCGACAGCCGTTCGAGGTCCGCGAGCAGCGCTGCCCGGTCCGCGAGTTCGACGCCCATGCCAGCCAGATGGTCGGTGAACGGTTGGACCCGATCGCCGGCCTCGGAAGCGTTCGCCAGGAAGTCCGCACGCAGCAGGCGCTTCGCCGCCGGTTGCTCGCGCCAGTCCACCTCGTAGAGCAGATTTTTCAATCCCTCGCCAGCCGACAGGAGCGCAGTCCGGGTAGCTCGCTTGACGGTGAAGCCGGTCAAGGCGCCAATCGGTGTGCCGTGCTCGGAATAGATGCGGACGTCACCGGTCATGACCTCAGGCGGCGAGGCCGAGTCGGCCTCCGCACCGCTCCCCGCGGCAGGACGCCGGATCTGTGCGTGGCAGATCATCCGCTCCGGGAGCGGACCGGTCACCCACAGCTGCTCCCACCCGAAGGGCATGTACACCGCGCCGTGCTCGACTCCCGTCAAGTAGCGAGCAAGAGACAGCACTTGGAAGCACCCGTCCAGCAGGAGCGGATGCACCTCCATGCCAGCAGTGTCCACACAGTCGGCGAGTTCGACCTCGCCGAGAGCCTCGCCCTCTCCGGTCCAGGCGGTCTTGAGCGTGCGATACGAGGGACCCAAGTAGATCTTGTCGGCCGACCGGGCTCGGTAGAAATCGGCAATGTCCTGCGGTTCCAAGCGTGCCCGCACTTCGTCCAAGTCGACCGTGTCGGTTCCTTCGTGGCCTCCGCCACGGGCCAGCCGACCCTCGGCGTGGAGCGTCCAACCCTGTTCAGCGTCGCCCTTGCTGAAGATCTCAAATCGGCGCGACGATTCGTCGGCGTCGCCGTCGAGCACCAGCTGCAGCTTGCGGCACCCGTCGTCGCCGGCCGTGTCGCTGTCGGGGTCTTCGGTGTCGAAGACCAGGGCGCTGTGCAGTTGCATGTCGTCCACCGCAACCGGTCCACTGCCCTCGCCCAGCGCGGCCGAGATCGCCATGGCGCCGTACATGCCGCCTGGCGCCACGACTCGGTCGTAGACCAAGTGATCGGGCATCCAAGCGGGTTCGGAAGGGAATACCTCGGTCTCGAAGGCGATCTCGCCTCGCGGCGACTCACGGCGAGTCCCAAGCAGCGCATGGCCGGCGTCGCGACGGCGACGCTTGGAGGCCGGCACCCAGTGACGGACGCGCTGAAACGGGTAGCCGGGCACGGCAACCCGCCGCCGGGCTTCGCCGGCGAACAGGCCGGCGAAGTCAATGTCGGCACCCGCCTCGTACGATGCCGCTACTGCGGGCAGGAAGCCTCCGCTGGCATCGGCCGCGGCCGCTTCAGCACCGGGTGCCTCCATCTCGGGTGAGGGCCGTTGCAGGCTTTGGACGACAGCCGGGCCGGCCGCGGAGGCCGGCCACGTCATCGACACCAGCGGGCCGAGCACGGCAGCGGGGCCGATCTCGATGACGAGATCCACGTCCATCGCTGCCAGCGTCTCCACGCAGCTGCCGAAGGCCACCGGGGCGCGCGCGTGCCGTCGCCAGTAGCCGGCATCCATCGGCTCGCCAGGATCCAGCACTCGGCCCGTGAGGTTGCTCACCAGTGCCACAGACGGAGACAGCGGATCAGGGACGATCGCCGCAAAGGCGGCCTCGAGGTCGTCCAGGACCGGCTCCACCAGGGCGCTGTGGTAGGCAGGGCTGCGCCTCAGCCGCACCACCTTGACAGCTTCGGCTTCGAAACGTCCCAAGAGCGCTTCGACAGCGGCCGCCGGGCCGCTGATCACCTGCTGGACTCCGTTGTCGACCGCGATGCTGACGTCCGTGTCCTGCGAGGTCGCGTTGTGAGCGACCACGGCCGCCTCGACATGGTCGGCAGGGGCGAACACCGCAGCCATCGCGCCATCGGAGCGGGTCGCGCCCATCAGCGCGCCCCGGGCGGCGGCGAACCGCAGCCCCTGCGACAGCGTGAGGGCTCCGGCTGCCTGAGCGGCAGCGATCTCTCCCAAGCTGTGCCCCACGACCATGTCGGGGATGACGCCGACGCTCGCCCAGAGCGCCACCAGAGCGCATTCCAACGAGTAGACGGCCGGCTGAGTCCAAGCGGGCTCATCCAGCAGGCCGTCGGCGGGGCCTCGCCCGAACATCACATCGATGAGCGAGACGCCACGCTCGGCGGTCAGTTCGCGGTCGCAGCGATCAAGGACCGACCGGAACGCAGGTTCGGCTTCGTAGAGAGCGTGGCCCATGCCCACCCACTGGCTGGCCTGTCCGGTGAACGCGAAGGCCGTCCTCGGTGCCCGGCGCAACGGTGAGCTGGTGCTGGGGTGATCCCCGGCGGCGATGTCTTCGAGCCGGCTCCGCAGCTGCGCGACATCGCTGAAGACAACGCCAGTGCGGTCACCGAAGTGGCGCCTGCCGGTGGCGGCGGTCCAAGCCATGTCCGAGAGCACCGAACCAGCGGCAGCGGATTCCCTCACAAGCCCCGGACTGTGCTCGTCGAGCCAGCGCAGGTACTCGACTGCGGAGTCTCGGACGGCCGAAGATGAGCGGCCCGAGAGCGTCAGCAGGCGAGTCTGCCTCTGAGCGGGCTTCGACTCTGCGGCGAGCGGGACATCTGCTGCCACCGGCATTGCCGCTCCGGTCGGGGCGGACAGGTGCACGGGCAATTCGCCTGGGTCGGGCGCACCATACCCCTCGACCACGACATGGGCATTCGTGCCGGACCATCCGAAGGAGTTCACGCCAGCCACAGGACGCCGTCCGGCCCTGCGCGGCCATTCGGTCATGTCGTCGGTGACGCGCACGGGCAATCGATCCCAGTCCACGCGTGGGTTCGGGCGCTTGAAGTTCAGATGGCGCGGGATCAGTCCGTGCCGCATCGCCAGCACGGTCTTGACGAGTCCCGCAACGCCCGCGGCAGGCCCCAGGTGTCCGATATTGGTCTTGACCGATCCGACCAGAATGGGGCGTTCGACATCTCGCCCATGCCCGTAGACCGCCGACGCGGCAGACAGCTCGACCGGGTCGCCGACGGCGGTTCCGGTACCGTGGGCCTCCAAGTAGTCGGCGTCGCCGGGGGCAATGCCGCCGCGACGCAATGCCTCCAGCATGGCTCTTTCCTGAGAAGCACCGCTGGGAACCGTCAATCCTTGGCTGGCGCCGTCCTGATTTACGGACGAACCCCGGATGACCGCCCAAATGCGGTCACCAGCCGCTTCGGCATCGCTCAGACGCTTGAGCACCACCAAGCCGCAGCCTTCGCCGCAGACAAAGCCGTCAGCGTCCGCGTCGAAAGTCCAGCACTGTCCCGTGGGTGACAGCATTCCCGAATCTGCTCGCAGTTCGAGCGGGCGCGCGGCCAAGAAGACGTGCACGCCGCCGGCGAGGGCCAGATCAGCCTCACGACGCTCCAAGGCCGCAGCCGCCTGATGGACAGCCACCAACGACGACGAGCAAGCCGTGTCGATCGCCATCGAAGGACCCTCTAAGCCGAGCGCGAACGAGACCCGGCCGATGGCTGTGTTGAGGGCCGTCCCCGTGACCGCGTAGAAGCCCGCTGCTGGGTCCACGGTCTCCGGGGTATTGATGGCCATGTCCCGATAGTCGGTGTTGCTGATGCCGGCATAGATGCCGGTGCGACTGCCCACCAGGACGCCTGGATCGATTGCCGCGTCCTCAAGTGCCCGCCAGCTCACCTCCAGCATCAAGCGCTGCTGCGGGTCGAGCATCTGGGCTTCCAGCGGTGAGATGCGGAAGAACTCAGCGTCGAACTGATCCAGTTCGTCGATGAACGCGCCGTAGCGCAGAGCTTCGATGTCAGCGGCGGCCTGCGGATAGAGCCGACCGGCGCGCCCGATAACCGAGCCGGGCGGACCTTTGGTCACCATGTTGGCTCCGGCAACGAGATGTCCCCAGAACTCGGCAAGGCTGCTGGCACCCGGGAACCGGCAAGCCATGCCGATGATGGCCACCGGTTCCTGCCGGGGAAGTCCGTTCCGATCCACGACATTCGTCTCCGGAGTGGGCTGCGTTTCCATTGGGATCACCATGCTGCTTGTGTCATCCGGGCTGCTTGTGTTGTCCGTCACGATAGAAGAGCCGCAACGTCGCGGATAAGGGTCTGCAGCGGGCCTGCTGAGGGACACCAGGGAACTCAGATGACGGCTAGCCTTCGGGTATTCATTCCGGCAGCCAGCCAAACGGGAGATTTCGCATGTCCTCTACTGAAGAACGCCTGCGGGCACTTATCGACGCAAACCTCGAGATCGAAGGCCGAGCTTCGGGTCAGCCGATCAGTTTGGATCTCAGCTTGGCTGATGCAGGCGTGAGCTCAACCGATCTCGTAGCGTTTTGGCAATTGGTGTGCGAGGAGTTCAGCATGGATATTCCCGCCGAGGTCTTCGCAGAGCTCGCAACACCGGGTGACCTGATCGCGCATCTCGACGCCGACGCCGGCTGAGTCTTCTTCGACCATCATTCCGAAGCCGGACAGAGGCGGCTCGCCGCCGCCGGAAGGCCTCTTGAACGTCGCCTGCCCGCCTGCGGTGCAGTCTGGCGGCTGGTGGCAGCCATTCGCCGCGTTCGACGGTGTGGCCGTACTGCATGTGGATCTTGCCCCTGACGCGCTCAACGAGCAGAGGGCTTGGGCCTGGCTTGATCCCGCGGAGCGGCAGCGAGCAGACCAGTTCCGCCATGGCGGCGCCAAGCGTCAATACGTTTTGTGCCGCAGTGCCTTGCGCTCGTTGCTGTGCGATGCGCTCTCCTGCCGGAACGAGCAACTCGCCTTCCGGGCCTCGAAGCATGGGAAGCCGTCCGCGTTCGTCGGCGGCAGCAAGTCGGCATTCGGCTTCAACGTCAGCCACGGCGGCCGTCACGGGCTGATTGCGCTTGCGCCCGACGGGACCGTCGGCGTGGATGTCGAGGAACGGTCGGCACCGCGCAATCTCGACGTGCTGGTCGACACCGTGCTGAGCCCTGGCGAGCGAGCCGAGGTGATGGCTGCGGCCGGCGACGAGAAGCTCCGGCTCTTTCTCAATCTCTGGACCATGAAGGAAGCGCTGAGCAAGGCGCGCGGCGTGGGGATGTCGATGGATGTCTCAGGCTTCGAGATCCCGCACGGCATGCTCCGGGGCACGCGCGGCGGTGTCTTCTGCTTCCCTGATGTGCCCGACCTGACGTGGGCGCTTCACAACGTCGGCACCGACGACTTCGCCGCCGCCGTCGCCTGCACCACGCAGGCCGTCTGTGACGCCAGTTGAGCAGGCAGTCTTCAACGCGACAATGTCAGCTATGGATCAGCCGTCCCATCCCCTCTGCGAGATCGTCCGTCACCGCGACGGCGCCGTCGTTCGTTGACGCTGACCCCGGCCGGTACGAAGCCCTCTGCGCCGAACGGGCGGGGTGACCAAGCGGGGTTCTTTCTTCCTGTCCAATCACCATTGGTGACCGCTCATCGCCTCAGGGACCTGTCGTTGACCCATGAACGGCCGTGTTGCTCAGGACGTCAGTTCGGCACCAGCGCGCAGAGCGCCGCGTGAGAGCGCGCTTGCCGGAGCGCGGCCAGAAGACACGACTGCGGAGGCATGGCATCGGCTGACCACACGATGGGAATCGATGACATCGGCCCAGCGAGTTGCACTCGCCTCAGCGATGTCGGCAGCCATCGAGACAGCGGCCCGGGGGGACATCCTGGCCGAAGAGCCTGACGCGGACGAAGGTCGTATCCGCTATCTCCTGGCGCAGCGACGGTACGGCGCCGAAATCGCGGAGGCCGCCCGGCAGGCAGTCGAGCAGAACACGTCGTTCAACCTCATCGATGACGACGGCCTCAAAGTGGATCTCTTCGTGCTCGGCAACAGCGTGCTGGACCAGCACCAACTCGTACATCGACAGCGCATCTTGGTGAGCGAAGACCCACCTCTGTACCTGTGGGTGAGCTCACCCGCCTCCCAAGTCCTGCGCAAACTGGAGTGGTATCAGGCAGGCGGACACAGCCGCACGCCAGCCCGGTGGCGCCTGCGCCTGGACCCTGCTTGTCGATCAGCACCACGTCGCTGCCCGAGCCCTTGCCCGTGCGCTCGAGATACATGGCCAGGTGGGGTAGGCGCTCGACAGTCCGTGCACGCCCGCGCCGACCACCACGAAGCGAGCGCGGGGCGGCAGCGGCACGGCGTCGAACACCGGGATGGCGGCCGGGTTGACCGCCTGGCCGTCCACTTCCGGCGGCAGGGGCCGGTTGGCGAACGGGTACCACTGGTTGTGCTCAGTCGGGTTGGGACTGGGGGGTTGGGGATGGTGTCGATCATGGCTGTTGCTCCTGCTGCTCAACGTCAAGTCTGGCCGCCGGCGGTCGGCCTGCGAACGGGGAGTGCTGTATCCGCAAAGGGCGGCGGCGGCGGGCTTACGCTCGCCCGATGGCACAACCCAAATCACGTCACAGCGGGCGTGTGACGCCCAAGGGCACTCGCCCGAGCGCACGCGGCGGCAAGCCCCAGCTCAGCCCTCAGGCTCGCTACTACCTCGAACTGATGGAGGCGAGCGCTATCGAGCTCGCCGCGAGTGGCCCTGACGCCGACGAAGCCGACCGTTGGGCCTCAGGCGTGCAGGACTTCGTGGCGTTTCCCAAGACACCCGTCGGCGCCCAGCCGCCGCATGTGCTCGACCGCGCCCGCGAGCTTGGCGGCCCAGCCGGTGCGGTCATGACGGCCGCGCTCGCTGCCTACGGGCCGAGCCGACACAGGAACCCCGCGTGCCGGCAGCTCGAGCAGATGGCCGCTGCTGGTGAAGCACCGCCGTGGGCAACCGCAGTGGGCAGCGCAGCCCCGGTGGAGGCGCTCCTGTGGCGCGACCCGTGGGGCGAGGAGTGCGCGGTCACCGTCATCTACGAGCGCTCAGACGGCAGCCGTCATGGGCTCGTCGTCGAGATCGGCTGGTTCATGGGCGGCGCGGCATGCGCGCTGGACCTAGTGTCCGAGCCCGACGGATTGACCTCGGACGACAGTGGCAGAACCGGGGTCGAGCCAGTGAGCTTGGCCGATGCCCGCGCCTTGTGCCTGCGCGCGCTCGATGTGCTGACGGTCCTGACGGCCGCCGAATTCGACTCCGGCGAGGCCCTCGCCGTCCATGAAGCTCTTGACTTCGAGGGGATGGACATGGGCTTCCTGGTCGAGCAGCGGCTCAGCCTGCTTCCCGAGGGCGGCAGCTCCGAGGCGCTGTTCGTCTCAGAGCCGCCCGACCGCAGCGCCCTGCTGGACGAGTTCATCCAGACGGCCCGCCCGGCGCGCGAAGGCGACGCAGAGTTCTCGAACATGATCGCCGGGCTGAGCCTGTTCGGGCTGCTGTGCCGTGGGGGCGACGTCCTGCACTGGACGCCGTGCCGGGTGGACACGTTCGTGGAGGACTTCATCCCCGGCCGCAGCCCCGCCGACGGTCCCGAGTGCCTCGATTGCGGCGAACCGCATCCCGACGAGTACGACCCTGCCTTCATGTCCACTGTCGAGTCGGCGTTCGGGCGCTGGCTGCGGTTCGCCGCCGAGCATTGCGAGTCGAGCATGGACTTCCTCGACGAGAACCTGCACGCGGCAACCGAAGCGTTCGGGTACTGGCGAGAGCAAGCCCGCAAGCACCGAGGAGGCCGCCAAGCCGTGCCCGATCTGTGGCTGCCGCGCGCCAGTTGACCTGCCGCTCGATTGCGATGGAGCCGCGCAGAAAATCGGCTTGCGTCGCCTGCGGTCTTGCATAGCATTGGCCCATGGAGTGGTCGAACGTGCCGCCGCTGCTGACGGTCATGGTCACCATTGGCATTGCATTCGCCGGTGGGGTGTGGGCGATCATCAAGTGGGGGTTCGGCGGCGTTAACGGCCGCATCGACAGCGCCATGGGCGGCGTCAACGCTCGCATCGACGGGGTTGTTGATCTGGTCAACGTCCGCTTCGATGAACAGAACGGCCGGATCGATGCCCGCTTCGACGCAGTGGAGTCACGGTTCGATGTGGTTGATACCAAGATCGATGCAGTCGATGAGCGTGTTGACGCTGCGGACCGCCGCATTGATGAGATGCGTGTCGATCTCCGAGCCCTCATGAATCGGGTAGACGCACTGCAGATGGCCGGCGTTCCGCAGTGATTCCGGACGCGGACGTTATCGACCGGCTCGTCGATAACGCCGAGGAGGCCGAAGATCGCCGCGCGCTTGACGCGGCCCGCGCCGAGGACGACTACGTGTCGTGGGAAGAGGTCCACGCAGCACTCGGGCCTAAGTGAGCCCGGCGATTGCCCCAGCGACTTGGCGGAGGGAGGGGGATTCGAACCCCCGGAGGCTTGCGCCTCAACGGTTTTCAAGACCGTCGCAATCGTCCACTCTGCCACCCCTCCGCCGGCCAACCTACCGGCCCGGCTGGTCGGCACCGGAGAGCGGCCGCATCGCGGTCCGTGCTCAGGTGGGGCTATCTTGAGTCGGCGCACCGGCCACTGTCGGCTGGTTGCAACGGAGAGGTGGCCGAGTCCGGTTGAAGGCGCTTCCCTGCTAAGGAAGTAACTGCCGCAAGGTGGTTCGTGGGTTCGAATCCCACCCTCTCCGCACCTCCTAATCGCCCGAAGTGAAACGACCTGCATGAGAAACCGGCTGCTTCGGTTCGCGACATATGTCGCCGTGGGCGTCGTCACTGGTTCGATCGTCGCCGCAGTGGCCGAGCTCAGCGAGAAGGTGCTGCTGGAGCGTGTGCTGCACCTGCCGCCCTGGCAACGGATGATCGCGCCGGCACTCGGATTGTGGGGCGCCGTGCTGCTCTTGCGCTGGGCCGACGCCGGCCGGCGACTGGCGCCCTCGACCTCCGAGGAGTACATCCGCGCCTTCCACGACCGCAACCACCCGATGCGGTTCCGAGACCTGCCCACTCGCCTGCTTGCAGGCATCGTGACGGTGGGTTCCGGCGGCGCGGTCGGCCTCGAGGGTCCGTCCATCTACGCCGGCGCCACGGCCGGGAATGCGATGCAGCGGGTTGTCCGCCGGCTGTTCCGTGGCCGCGAGGGCTACGCGCTGCTCGTGGCCGGCGCCGCCGCGGGTGTCAGCGCCATCTTCCAAGCGCCTGCCACAGGCGTGCTGTTCGCGCTCGAAGCCCCCTACAAGAGCGACCTCGGTCGCAGGGCGTTGCTGCCCGCCCTGCTCTCCAGTGCTGCCAGCTATGTCGTGTACGTGCTGGTCACTGATTTCGACGATCGCCCGTTCGAGATCGGTACCGAGATGGTGAGCGTGCAGTTCGGCCGCCAGGAACTGCTGGGGGCCGCAGTCGTCGGCGCCCTCTGCGGCCTCGCGGCGGCGGCGTTCTGCCGCGTGCTGAACCTGGCCAAGCGGATTCACGCCTCTGACCGGCCGTGGTGGCTGATCGCGCTGAGCGGGGGGGGGATCCTGGTGGGTCTCGCCGCGCTGTGCGAAGTGCTGTTCGACGCGCCCCTGTCGCTGGGCCCGACCGCCGAAGGACAGCTCACCGACTGGGCGCTGAATCCCGAGGCATCGCTGTGGCTGCTGGGCGCCCTGCTGATCATCAGGATCGTCGCGACCTCGACGGTGCTGGCTGGAGGTGGCGTGGGCGGCGTGTTCATCCCGCTGGCGGTATTCGGCTTGATCGTGGGTCGCCTGGTGGGCGGATGGATCGAGCTGGGGCCCGAGTCGCTGGCGTTCTTTCCTTTCATCGGCGTGGCAGCGTTCCTTGCCGCCGGCTACCGCACCCCGCTCGCCGCGGTGATGTTCGTGGCCGAATCCACCGGGGCTCCGCTGTTCGTCGTGCCCGCACTGGTGGCGGTGGCCGTGTCGCAGGTGCTCATCGGCAATGCCTCGGTCTCGCAGTTCCAGCGCGACAGCCGCACGGGCCATCTGGAACGGCGACTTGAGATGCCTGTCAACTCCGCCATGTCCACCGAGGTGCCGACCGTGAGTGCCGATGCCCCGCTGGCCGATTTCGTGTGGGGTGTGGCACTGCCGCGCAAGCAGCTCGAAGCCATCGTGATCGGGCCCGAACGGGAATTCCTCGGCGTGATACGGCTGAGCGATACCCGCGATGTAGACCGCAACGACTGGATGTCGGTGACGTGCGGCGAGGTGATGACGGCCGACATCACGCCGGCACGCCCGTCGTGGACGCTGCGTGAGGTCACCGAGGCAATGGCAGACGCCGACATCGAGCTGTACCCCGTGATCGACAGCGGCGGACGCATCGCGGGCGTCGTCACCGAGAATGCCATCGTCAAGCTGGTGGACTTCCTCAACGAGACACAGGGAAATGGATGATGAGCGAGCCTGAGACTGCGATTGGGTCCGAGCGTGACACTGGCGCTGCGCCGCTGGGGCTGCTCGAGGGGCTGGCCACCACGCGGGCCATCCGGCGCTACCTGCCCGACCCGATCCCCGACGAGGACCTGGCGACGATCCTGTGGCACGCTGGCCGGGCCCCGAGCGGCTCCAACCGCCAGATGTTCCGCTTCGTCGTGCTGCGTGACGGGCCGGCCGCACCGCAGGCGAAAGCGCTGCTGGGCGAGTGCTTTCGCAACGGCTGGAACGCGAAGCGCACCGGCGACGGCTACACGGCAGGGTCGGGTGCCGACGACGACTCGCCCAAGGCCCGCATGGCCCGCACCATGCAGCACTTCGTCGATCACTTCGAGGAGACGCCGGTGGTGATCCTGGCGTGCCTCGTGCGGTACCGCCGGCCCACGCCCACCGAGGGGGGGTCGGTGTACCCGGCGGTGCAGAACCTGCTGCTGGCCGCGCGGGCGCTGGGATACGGCGGGGTGATCACCGGGTGGCATCGCGAGGTCGAAGACGAGCTGCGCGAACTGCTCGGCATTCCCGACGGCGTGGCCATCCACGCCACGATCCCGCTCGGCCGGCCCGTGGGTCGCCATGGCCCGGTGCGGCGCCGGCCGCTGGGCGAGGTGGTCTACGAAGACCGCTGGGAACAAGTCGCTCCGTGGGCGGTCGACCCGCCCGGCACGCATTTCGCGTCAGCCGGCCCTCCGCCCGGCTCCCCCGTCTGAGCCACCAATCAGCTGCGTAGTGCTACCGGGTATCGACGTGACGCGCTGAGCGTCGGTGGGCACTCGGCTACTGGAACAAAGTCGTTCCGAGCGCAGTCTCAACTTCGCGGATAGCGTCATGATCGACGCTCGACGCCTGCCACGCGAGGTCATGCGCTCGACGCACCTCGTCACCAATGCGTCGCTGATTCTCTTCCGCCGGCAGTGGAATCGGAATGGAGCCAATGTGTTCCGGAGTTAGGTGTTGCACAACCGATGCATATGTACCACGGCTCAGCAGCGCGGTACCATCTGAACTCGCCAAAAAGGCATAGACGTAGCCCGGATCGACCAAAGTTGGATTGGGGCGAACTCTGATGACGTGTTCAGAGACTGCGACTCCATCACGCACGAGAAAGCCCGCAAGACTGGAGCCGACATACACGACACGGCCGACGGACCCCGAGCGCGTGACAAGAATCCAGCCTTCCTCCACAAGGGTTGCCGAAATCGGCTTGTATCCGTGAGGCTGCCATTTCACGCCAAAAGCTCGCGACTGAAGGATGTTCGTCCCCGACAAGAATGGCACAGCATTGTCGCCTGGGTCACAGTAATTCCTCTTGTGCCGACCTGGATAATAGATTCCCCGAGGCACTACCAATTCGCCTAGCCGACGAACCTGTTCGATGCCCCGCCTCTCGTGCGCCGCTCGCCATGTGCGATCCGCGACGTTCCTAAGGGTCTGCCGCGGGTTAGGTCGCGTGGTTGGTTGGTGTGATGGTGTAGTT
>VYDH01000013.1 GCA_009843525.1 Acidimicrobiales bacterium
ATGGAACTACACCATCACACCAACCAACCACGCGACCTAACCCGCGGCAGACCCTGACCAGCGGATTCGGCTGCTGGCGCTGAGGCCGAATCGGGTGGCTGCTCAGCCGATGATCCGGTACGGGCAACGTCGACGGTGAATCTGAATGCGCCTTCGACGATGTGTCCATCTTCGGCCGCGACTCGCCAGCGGACCTCGTACTCGCCGCCGGTGAGCGGTGTCTCGAATTCCATGAGCCAGGTCTGGCTGTCCGCCAGGCTCAGCGAGTCAGGCCGGTACTCGACACCGTGCGCATCGAACACCGTGAGACCGCTTCCGGCAGGCTCGACCGGGCGGTTGAACGTGAGCGAGATTGCCGAAACCGGCTCGCCGACGGTTTCGCCTTCGGTGGGGTGCGACGACTCCAATCCGGTGTGTGCAGCAACAGGCGTCTGCAGCGAGACCGAGAACACGACGCTGAGGGCCAACGCCAGCACGAGCGCGACTGCCGGACGCGGTCTCATTCGCCTTCAATCGCTGAGTGCGGCCTCGTACGCGGCGCAGGCGTCGTTGTTGAAGCAGATGAAACGGATCAACTCGACATCAGTCGTAGCGGACTGGACAGTCGCGACGGCGATCTTGGCGGCGGGTGCGGCGGGGTAGCCGTAGATGCCGGTCGATATTGCCGGAAACGCGACTGAGTGGGCACCGACCTCGTCCGCCCGGGCCAGCGATTCCCGGTAGCACGAAGCCAGCAGCTTGGGCTCGCCCTGGTGACCGCCGTGCCAGATCGGCCCCACGGTGTGGATCACCCATCGGGCGGCCAGCCTGAAGCCGGGTGTGATCTTGGCCTGGCCGGTCGGGCAGCCGTCGAGTGTGCGGCAGTGCGCCAGCAGCTCAGGTCCGGCTGCGCGGTGGATGGCACCGTCGACGCCACCTCCGCCGAGCAGCGTCTCGTTGGCGGCGTTCACGATCGCGTCGACCTGCTCGGTGGTGATGTCGCCGACAGCCAGTTCCAGTCTCGGACCGGGACGGGACTCGTTCATTCGAGGGCCTCGGCGATGGCCAGCTCTGCGATGCGGTCGCCGTCGTAGCCGAGCAGGTCTTCGAGGACTTCCATCGTGTGCTCGCCGTACATCGGCCCTGCCCACTCGAAGCCGTTGTGTGCTGCCGACAGGGTGTAGGGAACGCCGTCGACGACGGTGCTGCGGGCGAAGTCGTGTGGCATCCACTGGAAGTGCTGGCGGTGGGCGAGTTGGGGATCGTTGAAGCACGCTCCCGAGTTCTGCACATGGTGGGCAGCGATGCCGTGCGCTTGCAGGCGGTACATGAGCCCCGGGCCGTTCTGCCGGGAGGTGAACGCAGCGATGATCTCGTCCAGTTCGACCCGGCGCTCCCGGCGGGCCGCGGTGTCGAGAACGGCCAAGTCCTCCTGCCGCATCTCGGTCGCCAGCGAGCGCCATTGCTCGTCATCCGAGACGGCGATGGCGATCCACTCGTCGTCGCCCATCGTGGGGTACACGCCGTGGGGCACCATCTGGTCGTCGGCATTGCCCCGCCGCGAACGCATTTCGCCGGTGTCTTGCAGCTCGGCGATCGCCGGTGCCAGCAGATGCACGGCAGCTTCCATCTGGGAGAAGTCCAGGTGCTGCCCCTCGCCCGTGCGACGCCGGTGGTCGAGCGCTGCGAGCAGCGCGCACACGGTGAACCGCGGCGAGCAGTAGTCGGTGTAGGCCAGGTACGGGCCGGCAGGCCCGCGATCGGCCCAGCCCGTGATGTCAAAAAAGCCGGCGATCGACGCCGCCATGTTCCCGAATCCGGCGAACTGCCGGAACGGCCCGGTCTGGCCCATCACGCAGCTCGAGACCATGACCAGCTCCGGGTTGACGTCGCGCAAGTCGTCGTAGCCGAGGCCCCAGGCGGCCATGGTGCCGGGTGTGAACGACTCGACGACCACATCGGCCCATGCGGCGAGGTCACGGACCACGTCGCGGGCTTCGGGCTTGTTCAGATTCAGCGAGATCGTCATCTTGTTGGCGTTGGTGGAATGCCAGGCGATGGCGTTCTCCTGATCGGGCACATCGTCGCGATGCCCGAGTGCGCCCCTCAGCAGGCATGGGCGGTTCTGCGTCTCGACCCGCACGACCGTTGCGCCCCAGTGCGCCAGGATCTTCGTCGCCAGCGGTGCGGCCGCCACCCACGACAGGTCCGCCACCTTGAGCCCGGCGAGCGGCTTGTCTGTGCGGGCATCGGCAGACAGCGGTTGGGGTGCCGATGCCAGCCGAGCATCTCCTGCGGCGATGACCTCGGCGGTGTGCTGCCCGGCGTCAGGTGCGGGGCCGAGGACGTGCAACGGGGTGGCGCCGGCCAGCACGAGCCTGCCCGGCATCCGGGCGCCGTCGACGTCGTCCCAGAAGTTCCGATCTGCAAGCTGGGGACTGTCGAGCACGTCCTGCAGCGTGTTGACCGGGCAGATCAGCAACGAGTCCTGCAGGCCGCGCTCGATCATCTCGGCTTTCGTCTTGGTGAGGCAGAAGCGGGCGATGTCGTCCATCAGCCCCTCGATGACGTCGATGCTCTCCTCACCGGTCTGCAGTTGCAGTGCGAAGTTCACCCAGTCCTTGTTCAGGGTGTCGTCGTCACAGAAACCCTCGGCATGCATCCAGGTCAGGAATCGCCTCACCATCGGGCCGATCATCGGGCCGAATGCAACGGTGACGATGATGTAGCCGTCCTTGCAGGGATAGATGGTGCGCAGCATCAGGTCGCCGAAGCGCACACCTCCCGCCTCGCGCTGCACTTCTGCGAGACCCGCCGGGGCGTAGAGGATCGCGGAGAGTGCCGTCTCGCACACCGCCTGCTGTGTGGACAGATCGACGTGCTGGCCACGGCCCATGCGCGCCCGGTGCTCCAGGGCGACCAGCGCAGCCACTGCAGCTTGCGCGCAGCCATGCAGCCAGGCTTGGGGGATGCTGATGCGAACAGGGGGACGGTCGCTGTCGCCGGTGACAGCGAGCTGACCGCTCGATGCAAACAGCACCAGGTCGTCCGCCTGCCAGTCGGCCTTGGGTCCCGTCTCGCCCCACGGCGTGATGTGCACCGTGATGAGCTGGTCGTTCGACTCCCGCACGGCTGCGAGGTCAATCTCGAACAGCGTCCCGTCGTTGTGCAGCACGATGTCGGCAGTCGCTGCCAGCGCCGCGACGTCAGCGGCGCTTGCAACCGTCACCGAGCGCTTGCCCCGGTTGTAGGCGTCATGCGAATAGCCACGCGGCCACCCGCCGGGCGGCTCGGCGAGCACTACATCAGCGCCGAGCTGCGCGAGCAGGTTGCCGGCGAACCAGCAGCGTTCATCGGTGAGATCCAGCACCCGATACGGACCGAGCATCTCGCCCCCAGGCTGTCGAATGGGCGACAGATGCTGTCGCCGCGGTTCCTGCGCCCGGACACTAGTTCTGCTTGCTGGGCACGCCGATGGCCGCGCCCGCGGCAGTTCGGCCGCTGCGCTACTCGGGCGTGACGTAGGCGGCGGTGAGGCCGCCGTCGACCTGCAGGTTGGCGCCTGTCATGTAGGACGAGTCGTCCGATGCCAGGAACAGCGCAGCAGAGGCCATCTCGTCGGCTTCGCCGAAACGGCCCATCGGCACGTGGACGAGCCTTCGCTGCTTCTTCTCGGGCGTGTCGAGGAACGACATCAGCATCTCGGTGCGCAGCGGCCCGGGCGAGAGTGCGTTGACGCGGATGTTCTCCCGGGCGTGCACCACCGCCAACTCCCGCGTCAGCGCCAGCACGGCGCCCTTGGACGCCGTGTAAGCAATCTGTGGCGTCGCGGCGCCCACCGAGGCAACGAACGAAGCCGTGTTGATGATGGAGCCGCCGCCGTGACGGCGCATCGCTTCGACGGCGTGCCGGCAGCCGTACAAGACTCCCTTGATGTTGACGCCGAAAGTGCGGTCGATCGTCTCCTCGCCCGTTGCGATGGCGTCAGTGTCGTCGTCGAGCATGATGCCGGCGTTGTTGAACGCCACATCCAGCCCGCCGTACACGTCTTCGGCGCGGCCGAACGCTGCCGCCACGTCGGCGTCATCCGACACGTCGGCATGAACAGCGATTGCCTCGCCGCCGGCGCGCTGCACTTCGGTCACCGTGTCTTCGTTCGAATCTGCGATGTCGACGGCGACGATCTGTGCGCCTTCGGCCGCGAAACGCAGCGCCGTGGCCCGGCCGATCCCGCTGCCCGTACCTGTGATCAAGGCCACTTTGCCCTGCAGTCTCATGCCGCCTCCCTGTTCCGGATGCGCTTGCGGCAGCCTCGTCATTCCGGTTCTGGCGTGCGCGGCTGCCATGATCAGACGGCGCCGAACCGTCTCATCACACGACAGGACCGTAACCAATGACCGCTGCGTCTAACGCGCCACGACGAGACTCCTACGACGTGGTGATTGTGGGCGGCGCGGTCATGGGGTCGTCCATTGCCTGGGCGCTGTCGGCCAGCGGTGGTTTCGATGGCTCGGTGCTGGTGGTGGAGCGGGATCCGACGTATTCGTACGCCTCCACCACGCACACGAACAGCTGCATGCGCCAGCAGTTCTCGAACCCGCTGAACGTGCAGATCTCTCGCTTCAGCGCGGACTTCGTGCGGAACTTCCGCGAGTGCCTCGGCGGCGATCCCGAGATCCCCGACATCTTCGTCCACCACTTCGGCTACATGTACCTCGCTGCCGATGAGGACTTCGCCGACACGCTGCGCCGCAACCAAGCCGTCCAAGCCGATCTGGGCTCGGGCACGCGCATCATGAGCCCGGCCGAGATCAAGGCCGACTACCCCTTCTACAACGTTGACGACATCCTCTGCGGCAGCCACAACCTGACCGACGAGGGCTATTTCGACTCGGGCACGATGTTCGACTGGTGGCGCCGCAAGGCCCGCCAGAACGGCGTCACCTACATCACCGACGAAGTTGTTGATCTCGTCATCTCAGCTGGACGTGTGACCTCGGCAGTGCTGGCATCGGGGCGCGAAGTCGGCTGCGGAACCCTGGTGAATGCCGCCGGGCCACGCGCAGTCGAGGTGGCCCGTATGGCAGGCGCAACCTTGCCGGTGGAACCGCGCAAGCGGTACACGTTCATCTTCGATGCAGCAGAGCCGCTCGACCGAGCCCTGCCGCTCACCATCGACCCGACCGGCGTCCACATGCGCAGCGACGGCGACGCCTACATGTGCGGTTGCACCCCTGATGTGGACCCAGCCGTCGACTACGACGACTTCGCCATGGACCATGACATCTTCGAAGCCAAGGTGTGGCCGGTGTTGGCCCATCGCGTGCCTGCCTTCGAACGCCTCAAGGTCACCCGCCAGTGGGCCGGCCACTACGCCTACAACACGCTCGACCACAACGTGGTGGTGGGGCCGCATCACGAGGTCGAGAACTTTGTCTTTGCCAACGGGTTCTCCGGCCACGGCATGCAGCAGTCGCCGGCCATCGGCCGGGCGGTGTCGGAATGGATCGCCTACGGCGAGTACCGCACGCTGGATCTCACGCCGCTGGGCTACCAGCGCATCGTCGACCGGACGCCGTTCGTGGAGAGCGCCATCATCTGAGCCTGCTCCGCGCCGCCTCCGATGGCGCTGGCGGTACAGCACTACTCTCGCCCCGTGCGTTTCGGCATCTTCGATCAGCTCGAACAGCCCGGAGATGTGCCGTGGCATGAGCTCTACCGCCACCGCCTGGATTTGCTGGTTCGGGCCGAAAAGGCCGGGGTGTGGGGCTGGCACAAGTCCGAGCACCACCTGATCCCGCTCGACGCCGCGCCCAGCATCAACGTGTTCCTGGCAGCCGCCATCGAGCGCACCAGCCGCATCCGCATCTGCTCGCTGGTGCACCTGCTGCCCTTCTATCACCCGATCCGGCTGGCCGAGGAGCTGTGCATGCTCGACCAGCTCTCCGAGGGCCGGCTGGAGTTCGGCTTCGGCAAGGGCATCAGCGTGCCCGAGCACCTGCTGTGGGGCCTCGACCCCGATGATGCCATCGCGCAGACCGACGAGTCGCTGGAGCTGATCCTGGCGGCCATGCAGACCAGCGGGAACTTCA
Organism: Acidimicrobiales bacterium; assembly: GCA_009843525.1. Classification (GTDB taxonomy): domain Bacteria; phylum Actinomycetota; class Acidimicrobiia; order Acidimicrobiales; family Poriferisodalaceae; genus Poriferisodalis; species Poriferisodalis multihospitum. The sequence goes on from VYDH01000013.1 coordinate 6,072, forward strand.
GCTTCGACGGGCAGTTCTACGAATTCCGCGACGTGCCGATCGAATTCGAGCCCTACCAGAAGCCCTACCCGCCGCTGTGGCGTCCCGGCCAGCTGGAGACGGCCGCCGAGATGGGCGTGCGCACCATGGCCGCGGGACCGCTTGCCGCCGTGGCTGCGAGCACCGCCCGCTACCGCGAGCTCCTCTGCGCGGCCGGCATCGGCCGGCACCACTCGCCGATGATCGGCGGCCTGCGGCGACTGGTGGTGGCGCCTACTGACGGTGAGGCCGACGAGATCGGGCGCCGCACCTGGGCTGCGTTCACCGAGCATCTGACACGGCTGTTCAGGCGCTACGAGATGACGCCGCCGAATGACCCGACGCTCGGGGGCGACTACGACAAGGCCAAGCACTTCCAGGCCGTCGTGGTCGGTTCGCCCCAGACAGTGCGTGAGCACTGCGAGCAATTCGCCGCAGAAGCCGGCACGGACTACTTCGTGGGCGTCTTCGCGTGGGGCGACCTGTCCGCCTACGAGGTGGACCGCTCCTTCGATCTCTTCGCGGAGCACGTGATGGCCCCGCTGGCGGCGCACTGAGCGCCCGGTCACTTACGCTTCGGCCGCCCCAGACAAGAATCGAGGATGACCAGCCATGAGCCAATGGAGCCGAGACGAGATCGAAGTGGCGCTTGCCACCTACCAGGCGGCGAGCAAGAAGGCGGGACAGACCGGCGACTGGCGCGACTGGGCGGACTGCTTCACCGAAGACGCCACCTACGTCGAGCACTTCTTCGGCACGATGATCGGGCGGGAGACCATCTACGAGTGGATCCAGTCCCAGATGAGCGAGTGGCCGGGATCGGAGATGGTCGAGTTCCCCATCGAGTGGCACATCATCGATGAGGAACGGGGCTGGGTGGTGTGCCAGATCTGGAATCGCATGGGCGACCCCGGCGACGGCTCGGACCATCGGGAGTACAACTTTTCGCTCCTCAAGTACGCGGGCGATGGCCTGTGGAGCTACGAGGAGGACATCTACAACCCGAACCGCTTCATCGAGATGCTGGAGGGGTACGAGGCCAGCAAGGCGGCGCTCGCGACCGAGACATCCTGAGCGCACCCGGGTTGGCTGCCCCGAACCGCCGAGACATATAGTCACAACAGGACTGCAGCAGGGGGGCTCGAATGACTGCACTGCATCCCAATGGCGTGAACCACCTGGCCCTGTCCACCCGCGACATGAAGGGTCAGCTGGAGTTCTGGTGCGATGTGCTGGGCCTGCCGCTGAAGGCCCTGTACTGGATGCACGGCGTGGACGGCACCTACCACGGCTTCGTGGAACTCGCTCCCGACAGCTACGTCGCGTTTGTGCAGCATCCGGACAATGCCAAGGACATCGAGCTGGGGGTCACCCACGCCGGCGGGCCGGGGGAGCCGGTGACTGCAGGCACCATGCAGCACGTGGCCTTCAACGTCGACACATTCGAGGACCTGATGGCGCTGCGGGACCGCATCCGCGACCGGGGCGTGCAGGTATTCGGTCCGATCGACCACGGCTTCATCCAGTCCGTCTACTTCGCCGGCCCCGAGGGCCTGGCGCTCGAGGTGGCGTGCGGTTCGGCCATTCCCGTGGAGCAGTGGGTGGACCCCGAAGTTCAAGACTTGTGCGGCATCTCTGCCGCCGAACTCGAGGCGCTGAAGCATCCGGCGGAATTCGCCCGTCCTGCGGAGCCGGTGCCCCAGCCCGCTTCGGACACCGGCATGCCGCGGCTGATGCCCGAGGACCACTACGACATGGTGATGAGCCTGCCTGACCAGGTGGTGTGGGATCGCATGAGCGAGACCACGCCCCCCGTCGCCGCCGACTGAATGCGCCTGTTCTCGCATCGCAGACGCCCTGCGGCGTCTGGTCCACTGCCCACCGAGCTGCTGCCCCGGCGCGCCCCGGGGAGCGTCGACAGTGGGGGAGTGCTGCCGAAACCGCCTGAATCGGGCACTGCACCCGGCGAATGGAGTGTCTCGCACACCTATGGCGACATCGTGGAGGTCTTCGTCGCTTGCCGAACGGCGGATGTCCTAGCCGCTTCCGCGCCGATGCCCAGCACCCAAGCCGCAGTGGACAACATGCGCGGGTACTGCTTCTTCCTCGATGCCGACCTCGCAGGCATCTGCGAGCCGTCACCGGCGTGCTGGAGCGGCGAACCGATCGAGGGGCACCGCAACGCCATTGCCATCGTCGTGGGCTTCGGGCGACCGATCCGGCCCGACGAACCGGGATACAGCTGGATCAGCGGGTCCGAGCAGGACAACGCCGACCTCCGGGCCACCGAGATCGCCACCGTGCTCACCCGGTATCTCGGCACGCTCGGCTACGCAGCCACTGCCCACACCGCCGCAGCCTCCGACCTCGATCGCTACCGGGTTGCTGTCGAAGCCGGTGTGCTCGAGGCTGGGCGCCGCGGGCTGGGCCACCCGTTCCTGAAGCGGGGGTGTGCCGTCGCGGTGGTGACGACGAACTTGGAGCTGACACCAGACGGCCCGCTCGCACCGCGCAATCCGCTGCAGAATCTGCGCATCGCGGCCAAGCACTGGATGGGCTGGGGCGGCACCCGGCCAGGGTGGAGCCGCCTCGACGGGCGCCATCGCCCCTGGCATCTCGGCCGCTACCCGATGGAGAAGGTCAAGCGCGTCGACGAGCCGACCACGCTCATCATCGGTGACGAGGTCACGCGACCCGCAGCCCGCCACAACTTCTTCGTCCGGGCAGGCGCCGGCGACCTCGGTCCCCGGCCGCGCAAAGAGGTCGCTCGGTTCATCCGCAAGGCGCCGCACGGCATCGCCTCGCAGGAGATGCTGCGGCGCTTGGTGCCACTGCAGCGAGGAGACGCGGCGCCCGAGGTGGCCGCCGTGGCCGATGATGCCGACGCGAACGCCGATGCTGTCAAGGCGCTCGGTCACTTCATCGGCGCTGACATGACCGGCGTGTGCGAAGCGCCCGAATACGCCTGGTATTCGCACCGTCCCGATGGATCGCCGATCGAGAACCTGCATCGCAACGCCATCGTGTTCGTGCTCGACCAGGGCTTCGAGACGATGGAGGGCGCATCGGGCGACGACTGGATCAGCGGAGCGCAATCGATGCGGGCGTACCTGCGGGCATCGATCATCGCCAACGCGATCGCCGCGCAGATCCGCCGGCTCGGCTACGCCGCGCAGGCTCACACCGCAGCCGACGACGAGATCAACCACATCCCGCTGCTGCTGTCCGCAGGCATCGGCGAGCTGTCCCGCATCGGCGAACTGGTGCTGAACCCGTTCGTGGGGCCGCGCTTCAAGTCCGGCGCAATCACGACCGACATGCCGCTGACATCGGATCGTCCCATCGACTTCGGCTTGCAGGACTTCTGCACGAAGTGCACGAAGTGCGCCCGCGAGTGCCCGGTCGGCGCCATCCGGTTCGGCGACAAGGTGATGTTCAACGGCTACGAGATGTGGAAGCCCGACGTGGACCGCTGCGCCCGCTACCGCATCACCAACATGCGCGGCTCCGCGTGCGGGCGCTGCATGAAGACGTGCCCCTACAACGTCGAAGGTGTGCTGGCCGAGCGTCCGTTCCAGTGGGCGGCGATGAAGCTGCCGTTCGCCCGTTCGTGGATCGCGAGGCTCGACGACAAGCTCGGTCGGGGGGAGATCAACGAGCAAAAGAAGTGGTGGGTGGACATCGAGGTGCTCGACAACGTCCCTGTCGAACCGCCGAAAGGCGCGAACACAAGAGGCTTGAATCTTGAGCGCAAGCCGCGGGATGAATCGGGCTTCGCGATGTTCCCGCCCGAGATGGCACCGCCCGGTCCCGACGGCATGGCGCCCTTCCCGCTTGATCGCCAAGCGGGCATTGCGGCCTCCCAAGAGGCCGAATGCCCCGACACCGCCCGCGAGCGCGTCAGACAGTGAGATTCTGCAGGGTCCGCAGTGTTGCTGAGGCGGTTGACGAGCTGAGCCGTTGGGGCACCGAGGGCCGCATCTTGGCGGGCGGCACCGACGTGATGCCCCAGTACCTGCGAGGTGAGCAGTCACCGGCTGTATTGATTGACATCAGCGGGATTGACGGCTTGGGTGGCATCTCCGACGTCGGCGGGGTGACGAGCATCGGCGCGCTGGTCACGATGCGGCGGCTTGCCACGGCGTCGTTGATCGCGCTGCGACATCCGGCGCTGTCCCAGGCAGCCGCCGCGGTGGGGGCGTGGCAGACCCAGACCGTCGCGACCCTGGGAGGCAATATCTGCACGGCAGCCGCGACGGCCGACACGCTGCCGGCCCTGTTGATCGCTGATGCTCAGCTGACGCTCGTGTCCAAGTCGGGCCGTCGTCGCATCGGGCTGGAGGACTTCCTCGCAGGCTCCGGCGCGACGGCGCTGCGACCCACCGAGCTGCTGCGCGCCGTCGAACTGGAGCCGCTCGGCGAACGCAGCTCCGAGGGATATCTGAAGGTGGCACGGCGCAGTGCCATGGACCTGGCCGTCGTCGGCCTGGCGCTCCGGCTCGACGTTGCTCCCAGCGGGGTGATCGATGGCGTGCGCATCGCGATGTGCGGCGGTGACCAATCTGCACATCGAGTATCTGCCGCCGAGTCGGCGTTGTTGGGCACACGGCTCAGCGACGATCCCGGCGCCTTCGGTGAGGTCGGAGCGGTGCTGGCCGACGCGGTGGGATCTGCGGCGTTGCCCGAAGCGCAGTACCGGCGCCGCGTGCTGCCCGGTCTGTTCGACCGGCTCGCTCGACGCTGTGCAGGTGAGATTGCCGGGGCGGGTGCCTGATGCCGGCGTCACGCTCAGAGCAGAACGTGACCGTCCGGCTCGTAGTGAATGACCGGGCGCACGAGTTGGAAGCAGATGCGGGAGAGACACTGCTGGCGACGCTGCGGGACCGCCTTGGGCTGACGGGCCCCAAGGAGGCCTGCGGCGAAGGCGAGTGCGGCGCCTGCACCGTGCTGGTGGACGGAGGGCCGGTTGCGTCCTGCATCCTGGCCGCCGGCTCGACGAATGGCCGAGCCGTTCGAACTGTCGAAGGACTGGCCGGGGCGGGCGACCTGACGACGCTGCAGCAGGCATTTGTACGCCACGCGGCAGTCCAATGCGGCTACTGCACGCCTGGGGTGCTGATGGTGCTCACGGCCCTGCTGGAGAAGGTGTCTGAGCCGACCGAGGCGGAGGTGAGGCAGGCGCTGGCAGGCAACATCTGCCGCTGCACCGGCTACCAGCAGATCGTCGAGGCGGCGGTGGATGCCGCCCGGGCGGTGGCATCGTGAGCGCGCTGGGCACCAGCCCGGAACGCAGCGATGCCGATGCGAAGCTGCGCGGACAAGCGGTCTACGGCGCCGACCTGTCGAAGACCGGGATGCTGTGGGCGGCGCTCGCGAGGTCGCCGGTGGCCGCAGGTCACCTTCGGGCGATCGATCCGGTTCCCGCGCTTCGCATTGACGGGGTGCTGGAGGTGGTGACTGCTGCCGACGTGCCGGATTGGCGAACCGGTGTGATCGTGTCGGACACTCCCATGCTGGCAGCGGACTACGTGGCCTATGAGGGCGAACCGGTCGCGATCGTGGTTGCAGAGAGCCGAGCGGCAGCCGAAGCCGGAGCCCGATCGGTTGCCGTCGACATCGAGCCAGTCGAGCCCGTGTCCACGCCTGAGCAAGCACTGGCACCGGGTGCGCGCCTGGTGCATCCGGAGTGGAACCGCTTCGCTGTCGCAGGCGGGGCCGACATCGGGCGCAACGGCAACGTGGTCGCAGAAGTCGTGCACGACCCGGGCGACCTCGACGAAGCGTTTGCGGCAGCGGACTTCGTGGTGGAAGGCACCTATCGCACGCTCCGGCAATACCAAGCGCATCTGGAACCCAAGATGGCGCTTGCCACCTACGAGTCGGGCCGGTACACCATCGAGGTCTCCCATCAGTACCCATTCCGCCTGCGGGACCGGGTGGCCCAGATCCTGGGTGTCGCACCGTCCGCGGTGCGGGTGGTGGGACACCACATCGGCGGCGGTTTCGGGGCCAAGCTCGACGTGAGCCTCGAAGCCTTCGCCGCACTGCTGGCGCAGCGCTACCGACGCCCGGTGCGCATGCAGCACACTGCGCTCGAAGAACGGCTGGCGGCGCCGTGCCGGGCCAATGCGATTACCGCTGTGCGCTCGGCCGTGCGGCGTGACGGCACGATTCTGGCGACCGATGTGGAGATCGTGTCCGACAGCGGCGCGTACGCCAACAATGGCCCGGCACTGTCGTCGATTCCCATGTTCGTCTTCGGATCGATCTACCGGGTGGACACCGCCCGGATCTGGACTCGCAACGTGTACACGAACACTGCCCCGACGGGCGCCTACCGGGGCGTCAACGGACCGTGGCTGGTGTTTGCCAACGAGCGTCACATGGATGCCATCGCCGATGCGCTGGGCCGTGATCGCCGGGAGTTCCGGCTGGCCTCGTTGGCACGCGACGGCGACCTGATGCGCAACGGTCAGCCCCTCGAGCAGGTGTCGATCTTGCGAGAGGCGTTTGATCGCGTGGATGACTTGTCCGGGTGGCAGGACGCTGGTGCAGGCGAATTGCGAGGCGTCGGGCAGGCGGCTGCCATCTGGCTGACGAATCCGATGCCGGGCCACGCAACCGTGAAGCTGAACGAGGACGGCACCGCCACCGTGATCACCTCGGCGACCGAGAACGGCTCGGGCGCCGTCGCCACCGGGCTGAGGCAGATTGCAGCCGAGGCTCTGGGGCTCGCGACCGACCAGGTCACCGTGACCATGCCCGATACCGACGCCACCGGATACGACGCAGGTTCGCAGGGCAGCCGGACCACCCACGTGGTGGGCCGGGCCATCGCCGACGCCTCAGCCGAGGTGCGCAGCCAGGTGCTCGACCAGGCCTCGCAGATGCTCGAGGCCGCTGCGGAGGATCTCGTGATCACCGATGGCGTGGTATCGGTGGCCGGCGTGCCGACTGCAAGTGTCACGCTCGGCCAGGTCGCCCAGTCGGTCACGTGGACCGAGGGGCCGATCGCGGCCGGCGCCTCCTACGTCACGCCCACACCACCCCATGACCCGCTGTGCGCGACCGGCATGCTGATCAAAGGATGGCCCACGCCCACCTATCACCTGCATCAGGCAGAGGTGAGCGTGGACGCTGTCACCGGCCACGTCACCGTGGATCGGTACATCGTGTGCCAGGAGGTCGGCAGGGCGATTCACCCCGACGCCATCACCGGGCAGATTCAAGGCGGCGTCGCCCAGGGCTTGGGTTTCGCCCTGAGCGAACGGGTCGATCTGGACCACGGCCGCTACGTTCAGCGCACCTTCAAGCAACACGGGCTCCCGCTCGCGGCGGACGTGCCCAGGGTGGAGGCCATCGTGATGGAGCACGCCGACCCAGCCGGTCCCTTCGGCGCCAAGGGCGCGGCTGAGCCTCCCGTGGTGCCGGTGGCAGCCGCAGTCGCCAACGCGGTCGCCGACGCCATCGGCGCACCCATCGACTCGCTGCCGATCAGGCCTGAAGACGTGCTCGACGCCTTGGAGCGCACCCAGTGAGCCTGGCGCCGCCGTCGGCGGCCGACACCCTGCGCATCGGTGTCGATGTCGGCGGCACCAATACCGACGCTGTGGCCATGTCCGGCGACGAGGTGGCGGGCTGGGCCAAGGCCGTCACGACATCCGACGTCACCGCTGGCATCGTGACCGCTGTGCGGTCGCTGCTGGCCGGCGACGACCTGTCGGCCGCCGAGATCGGTGCCGTCATGATCGGCACCACCCACTTCACTAATGCCCTGGTGGAGGGCCGCCGGCTGGTGCCGACAGCGGTTGTGCGCCTAGGGCTGCCCGCCACCAAGGGAATCCCGCCGTTCATCGACTGGCCCGACCGGCTGCGAGAGGTGCTGGGCGACCACGTGTACCTGTGTCACGGCGGGCACGAGTTCGACGGGCGGTTGATCACCCCCATCGACCATGGCGAGCTGAGGGCAGCGGCCCGCGACATTGCCTCAAAGGGGGTGCGCTCGGTCGCAGTGGCGTCGGTGTTCTCGCCGGTAGACGACAGCTACGAGCACGAAGCGCAAGAAGTGCTGCTCGACGAGGTACCAGGGCTGGACATCAGCCTCTCCGGCGAGATCGGCAGGCTCGGACTGCTCGAACGCGAGAACGCCGCCATCGTGAACGCCTGCCTGCGCCCATTGGCCGAGCGGACGGTTGCCGGACTCGTCGAGGCCCTCGTGCAACTCGGCTTGGACTGCCCGCTGCACGTCAGCCAGAACGACGGCACGCTCATGAGCGCCGACTTCGCTCGCCGCTACCCGGTGGCCACGTTCGCCTCAGGGCCCACCAACTCGATGCGTGGGGCAGCCTTCCTGAGCGGCATCCGCGACGGAGTTGTCATCGACGTCGGGGGCACCACGTCCGATATTGGCGTGCTGGTGCATGGCTTCCCGCGTGAGGCCTCCACCGCGGTGTCGGTAGCGGGCGTGCGGACCAACTTCCGCATGCCCGACGTGCTGTCGCTCGGGCTGGGCGGCGGGAGCCTGGTGCGCTCCGCCAATGGCGCCGCAGCCGGCGTGACGGTCGGGCCGGACAGCGTCGGCTACGAGCTCACCGAACGGGCGCTCGTCTTCGGCGGCGTCGAGCTGACCGCTACCGACGTGGCCACTGCCTCCGGTATGGCCGAGATCGGCGACGCGAGCACCGTCGACGCTCTCGATGAGACGCTGGTCGGCGATGCGGTCGATCGCATGCAGGACATGCTCTCGACGGCCGTCGAGCAGATGAAAACCTCGGCCGATCCCGTGCCGGTCGTCATCGTCGGCGGTGGGGGAGTGTTGGTGCGCGACGGCCTGGCGGGCGCTTCGGAGACCATCCGGCCGGATCACTTCTCGGTTGCCAGTGCGATCGGCGCAGCCATCGCACAGGTCGGCGCGGAGACCGACCGGGTGTATTCGATGGCGTCGATGACCCGGGACGAAGCGATGACCGAGGCCCGCTCGGTTACGGCACAGCGCGCGGTCGATGCGGGTGCCGACGCGGCCACGGTGGAAATCACCGATGTGGACGAGATCCCGCTCACGTACCTGCCGTCGAACGCCATACGGATTCGGGTAAAGGCGGTCGGTGATCTTGCCGCAGGCAACCGCGCATCCAGCGGGGGAGCTGGCACATGAGCACGCAGGGCAAGATCGGCCTCATCTTGGGCAGCGCGATCGCCCCCGAGGACATCGCAGGGGCTGCCACGCAGGCCGAAGAGAACGGCTTCAACGAGATCTGGCTTGCGGAGGACTATTTCTTCACCGGCGGCATTTCCGGTGCCTCGGTGGTGCTGGGGGCCACGAGCGAGATCACCGTGGGCCTAGGCGTGGTGTCGGCGGTGGCGCGCCATCCTTCGGTGCTGGCGATGGAACTGGCCACGCTGAGCCGCTCGTCGCCCGAACGGCTGATCGCGGGAGTCGGCCTAGGTGTGCCGGCGTGGGTTCGCCAGATGGGCTTGCATCCCCGCTCGCCGCTGCAGGCCGTGCGGGAATGCGTGACGGCGGTGAAGGCGCTGCTCGCCGGCGAGACGCTGGACCGCCACGGCGGCCTGTACGAATTCGACAATGTCAAGCTGACTTTTCCCGAGGCGGGACCGCCGATGCCGGTCCGCCTTGGCGTGTCAGGGCCGAACATGCTGCGGCTGGGCGGCGAGATCGCCGACGGGACGATCCTGTCGGTGTGCTCGAGCTTGCGCTACGTGGAGTGGGCCTCCGAGCGCATAGACGAGGGCCGCAAGATCGCCGGTCGCACCGATCCTCACCCGATCACCGTGTTCGCGCTGTACGCCGTGGACGAAGACGGCCAGGCAGCTCGCGACTCGGCGCGGGCATCGCTGGCCTTCTACCGCCAGCACGGCCCCAATGCCCTCACCGATGTGTACGGCATTTCCGACGAGCTGCAGGTACTGATCGAGCAGGGCGGCTACCAAGCCGTGCGAGACGGCATGCCGGACCAGTGGGTCGCCGACCTGACCGTCGCGGGCACCCCGGAAGAATGCGCAGCCAAGATCCGGGCGCTGCTGGCCGGTGGCGCCGACTCGGTGGCGCTCGCTCCCATCGCGACCGACCGGCTCTCGGAGATCATCGACCTCACCGCGAGCGAAGTGCTGCCGTTGGTCTGATTGGCTACTGCGAGCGCCAAGGCTTCGCCGGCGCTCGCATGTGACCTGTCAAACGGCGGGCAGGTACTCGGCGTCGATGCCGAACGCGTGCGGGCCGACGACCGCCAGTGCTTCGGGGGTGCGCAACAATTCCGGCGCGGGCAACACGAGCACATCGGCGCGAACGCCGAAGCGCAGCAGCTCCGTAGTGATCGGCTCGCCGGTGTCGGTGGTGACCAGTGTGATGAGGTCGGGCACCATCACCTTTGGCACATCGTTCTCGTAGATGGCGAGGTTCTCGTTCTGGAAGTCGATGCGGATGGTGCGCCCCGCATCGCCATCGATGCCCGCCACGGTCATCTGGCCGCGTGCAAACCCTGCCGCGTTACGGCGGTGCACGTCGGTCACCTTCCCGCGCAGGTAGCGCATACCGCCTGCGACACCCAGGATCGCCTCGGTCGGGTCGTCCTTGACGTCGCGGGCACGGTGCACTGCATGACCGATCTCACTAGCGAGACGCAACGTGTGCGGGATGATCGAGCGGCGACAGTACGCACCATCCATCACGGCGGAAGCCAGCCCGGTGTGCGCACCCATCTCGACCGTCGCAGCCCGGGCGATGCGCTCGAGCCATTTGGCGTTCAGCACGTCAGAGATGATCACTTGGTTGCCGCGCTCGTCGGCAATCGCGGCGGGATAGGGGCTGCCGCCGTAGATGAGGTACGTGATCATCTGCAGCTCGGGAAAGGCGCGGCCCATGCCGTCGCCGTTCACGATGGGAATGTCCATTGCCGCGGCGACCACCATCGGCACCATCGAGTTGCTGCCGCCCATCTCGAACGGAGCGATCGCGTCGAACTTCCGGCCCAGATGGCCTTCGAGCGCCCGGGCTGCCACGGTTTCCTCGTCGCCGCCGGCGAGCTTCTCGTGGCTCACCATCGGCGAGCCCATGCCGCCGACCGCTACCAGCAGGTCGTCGTCGGCGATCTCGTCGGGCTCGATGACGCGAACCCGACCGCCGTTGCGCAGTACCTGCAGCACCCGCAGCCTGCCGAGATAGGGATTCCCGCCGCCGCCGGTGCCCAGCACCGCAGCCCCCAAGGCGATCGGTGCGAGATCGGGCTCAGTGATCTCCCACACGGCACCCCTCCTGCCCCCGGCCCGCCAGCACAGCAACGGCCGACGCTACCCCGCCTCGCCGCACCGATCCCCGGCCGGATGCAATCTCAAGCGGGATAGCCGGTGTCGATGATGGCCGTCCGCAGGTCGGTCATGTCCAGGATCGTGTACTTCCCGCCGATGCGGCCCCAGCCGGTACCGGTTCGCGAGGCGCCGCCGAACGGCGGGTGCTGCTCCCAGAATGCGGTGCCCTCGTTGACCAGCACGGTGCCGCTGCGCAGCTCGTCAACCGCCCGATAGGCACGGGCCAATGACTTGGTGAAGACAGACGCCTGCAGGCCGAGATCAGAAGCGTTTGCAAGCGCGAAGGCCTCATCGTCGGTGTCGAAGCTGGTGACCGGAATGACGGGTCCGAACGTCTCGTCCAGAAACACGTCCATCGCAGGTGTGACGTCGTCAATGACCGTCAGCTCGTAGTACAAGTCTGTCGGGCGATCGCTCTGGCGCTCGCCGCCGCAGAGCACCCGGGCCCCGAGGGCCTGGGCGTCGTCGACGTGCGCGTCCATGCGGGCAGCAACCGCGTGGTTGTTGAGCGGACCCATCAGCGTGGCCTCGTCCAGCGGATCGCCGAGAACGACACGTTCGGCCCGTTCGACCAGCCGCTCGACCACCTCGTCGTGGACCGAGCGGTGCACCAGCAGACGTTCGGTGGCGACGCAGCACTGTCCCGACACGAAATGGGCGCCATAGACCGCTGCATCGGCGGCTGCGGCTAGGTCGGCATCGTCAAAGACGATCTGCGGACCGTTGCCCGACGCCTCGATGATCGTGCGTTTCATGCCGGCCGCGGCCACGATGAACTCCGCTGTCGCCCGCGAGCCCACAAAGCCGACACCGTGCACCCCGGGATGCGATATCAGTGCCTGCCCGATGTCACCGCGCCCCATCACCACCGACACTGCGCCGGGCGGGAATCCTGCCTCGGTGACCGCTTCGGCCAGGCCAAGCGCGGAAAGCGGGGCATGTTCTGACGGCTTGATCACCGCCGGATTCCCCGCCGCCAGCGCGGCGGCCAGCAATTCCGCCGGAATGTTCATCGGGAAGTTCCACGGCGTGATCAAGGCGTACACGCCGTTCGGCTTGCGATGAGTGAAGACGCGTTTGCGGGGATCCACGCTGGGCAGCACATGGGTCTCCAGGCGCTTGATCTCTTCAGCGGCCAAGCGAAAGATCTCCGCCGATTCGGCCAGCTCGTCAACGGCTTCTGCCGAGAGCGCTTTGCCAGACTCACGTGCGAGCTGCTCGGCGTGGTCGTCGGCTCTGGCATCGATGCGGTCGGCGGCGACATGCAGCAGTTCGGCACGTTCGAAGAAGCTCAGCTGCTCCAGCTCAACCGAGGCCTTGTTGGCGGCAGCGACGGCGTCATCGATGTCGCCGAGCGATGCGATGTCCACTCGTTCCAGCACATTGCCGGATGCGGGCTCACGGACGGTGAGCGAGTCGATGCTCCGTCCTGTGCGGCGCTCGCCCCCGATGAGCTGGTGCATCTGCGCACCCTACGCCCGGTCCAGATCGCCGCTGAGCAGCCGCTCGCAACCGGCTACGACGCCGCTGCGGAACATCTCGAGTTGGCCTTCGGGCCAGGGAACCTCGGGCCGCTCGGCTCGCCAGCCAAGGATCGCCATGCCGCGGATGAGCTCGAACATCGGCACCAGCGCCAGGTCGTCGTTGCTGATCGGGCGGACTGCCCGGTAGCTGTGGAGGAACGCCTGACGTGCCGCGCGGAAATCTGCTGTGCCGCGCGAATGGAACATCGCCACCGCGATGTCGTACTGGTGCCATCCGAAACCGGCGTCGTCGAAGTCGATCACGCCCAGTTTCCCGTCGTGGGTGAGCAGGTTTGCCAGGTGCAGATCGGCATGAATCATGCTGAAGGTCCGGCTCGGCTCGCCGTAGCGACGAAGCTGTGCCCGGCAGTGATCGCGAGCGGTGATCAGCAGCCCCCGTTCGCGCTCGTCGAGCACCGGGCTCTCCCAGAACGGTCCCCAGAAGGGGGCATCGCCGAGCAAGCCATCCAGATCCAAACGATGGCGCTGGAACGACGGCGGCGGCGTCCAGCTCGTCGCCTGATTGTGCATCGTTGCCATCAGAGCGCCGAGCTGCCCGAACGGCTCGGCGATCTCGGTCGGGCCGGCCGCATCGGTGCTCTTGTCGTGAGCCGTGAGCAGCTCGCCGACGATCTCTCCGGGTGCCCAGAGGTTGAGGCCGACCTGCCGAGTCTCGCCCTCGGTGACGTGGACCGGAACAAAATGACGTCCGTCCGGCGCCGCAACCGGTGTCGGCACCGAAATGCCACTGCTGCGCAGCGCCTCGAGCCACAACCGTTCGGAGTTGAGTTCTTCGAGGGTGTGATAGTCGGGTCGATGCAGCCGCAGCACGTAGGACTGACCTGAGTGATCGTCGTCGGCGCGGAATGTGACGTTTTCGCTGATGCCAACTAGCTGTAGTCGTGCAGACCCGAGGCCGAATTCCCGCAGCGCCATGCGTGCGGCTGTCTCGTACGGGATCGCAGCCCCGTCAGCCATCGAGTTCCTGCAGCACAGCGTGGAAGGCTGACAGGAACTCCTCTGCATGCGACTGCTGCAGCACGAGGGGCGGGCGGAGCTTCAGCACGTTGGCGAATGCACCGGCGTTCGAGGCAAGAATGCCTCGCTCTTTCAGCCGGTCGGTGACCTCGACGGCTCGTGCTCGATCTGGAGCCAGATCCTTCCCGGACACCATCTCCACGCCGATGAACAGGCCGTGCCCGCGAACGTCGCCGATCCACGAGCAACCAACCGCCCGATCGACGAGCGCGGCTTTCAGATTGCGGCCGATCTCGCTGACGCTCGACGCCAGGCCGCGTTGTTCGATCTCGTCGATCACCGCGTGACCCACGGCTGCTTGCAAAGGACTGGCGGCGAACGTGTTGAAGTGTCGCGTCCGCGTGCGGAAGCCCTCCACGATCTCCCTGCTGGCGACCGTCGCCGACAGCGGCAGACCGTTGCCCATCGGCTTGCCCATCACAGCGATGTCAGGCTCGAAGCCCGTGACTTCGTATCCCCACCAGCGACCAGTCCGGCAGTAGCCGGCCTGCACCTCGTCGGCGATGACCAGTCCACCAGCGTCGCGCACCATCTGCGAGGCCCTCGCCATGAAGTCGCCCGGGATGTCCGGCAAGCCCTCGTTCGCCAGGATCGAGCACAAAACGATTGCCGCGACGCCGTGTCCAGATTCTTCGAGGTGCCCGATGGCGGCTGCGAGCTGGTCGAGATAAGCGTCGGCCAGCTCAGTGTCATCGAGACCGTCTTCGATGGGACGGAAGCGCTGCGGGAAGGGGATCGTCGCAAGGTCGGGATGCGCCTCTGGCTCCCTTGCTGCCAGCGTCAGCGCAATGACCGCCTCGCTGTTCCCGTGGTAGGTCGCGTCGGTGGCGATCACGCCGCGCTGGCCCGTGGCGAGTCGTGCCATGCGCAGCCCCACCTCGACAGCCTCGGTGCCGCTGCAGCTGATGACAGCGCTTTCGATGCCATCGTGATGCAGCGCTACTAGGCGCTCGGCGAAGCTGACGATGCCCTCGTGCAGGTACCGACTGTGCACGTTCAGCGTGGCCTGCTGGGCAGCCATCGCGTCGGCGACGCGAGCGTTGCCGTGACCCACGCATGGCACGTTGTTGTACATGTCGATGTAGCGGCGGCCGTCGGCGTCGAACAGTTCGACGCCGTCTCCCCGCACGATGTGCAGGGGCTCGGTATAGAAGAGCTGCGCGCCCGCGCCGAGCGCCTGTTCCCGGCGCTCAAGCAGCTTTCTGGCAACCGGCGCGCTCATCGAAATAGTGATGCGTGTCGATGCGGCCGTTGGCTGAGCCGGTGCAGGGCGACTCAGTCGCCGACGAGCAATGAGGAGTTGTCGTGCTTCGAGGTCGGCTTGCGGCCGAGCACGATCTCCGGGGTGAGCAGGTCAACCGGTCCGGGCATGCCGTCGGGGTCGGAGTAGTAGCCGAGCGCATAGTTGCCCATCGAGTAGCCCATCAGGTCTGCCAGATCGGGATCGAGGTCTTTGGCGATGCTCGGCGGGCACGAGAGGAACTGGTTTTCCTCGGTGCGCAGCCAGCCGAGCGTGTAGGTGATGTTGATGCCGGTACGTTCGGCATCGCTGCGGTTCTCGCCCCCGCCGTGGATCACCGAGCCCGAGTACAGCAGCACCGATCCGGCGCCCATGGCGGCCTGGGTCTTCTCGTCGTCGTCGGCCCTGCGCTCGGGATCCCATCCGGGGCTACCCGGAACGATGCGGGTGCCGCCGTTCTCGGGTGTGAAGTCGCTGAGTGCCCACATCGTGTTGAACTGCGGGTCGATCTCTCTGGGGACATAGCCGCCCCATGCGTCCCGGTCGCGGTGCAACGGCTGAGTTCCCTGGCCGGGCTTGATGTTGATGACCTGCGTGAGGTGCAGCTGGATCTTGTTGGTATAGGGGCTGAGGAACCGGTTGGCCATGTCCATGACCTTCGGGTGCATCACCAACTCACGGCATGCGGGCGAGCGTGCGACCAGCGCGCCGGTGCGGGTCGTGTTGTGACCGGAGAAGTTGTCGAGCCCGCCCGGGGTGCGGTCGATCCACGGCCGCAGCTCGGCCTCGAGCCGGTTCAGCATGTCGACATCGATGGCGTCCTCGATGATCGCGCCGCCGTCGATTCGCACGACCTCCACGATCTCCTCGTCCGGTGTGTCCAGGTTGAAACGTGCAAGCTCAGCCATGCCGCAACAGTACGCGCTGCCGAAGTCACATACAGGTCCGGCGTTGGCCGCGCACACGGTCCTGCCCCGGCTGGTCGTTCTACGCTTCGGCCCGTGAGCCAGCCACCCGGCAGCATCCCGGTCTTCACTCCCGCAGACGACGGTTTTCACGCCCATCTGCGAGGCGACGATTGGTGGTTCACCGAGACGGCCTGGTATTCGTTCCATCACCGCGAGCGGCGGCTCGGAGGCTGGCTCTACACGCTCGCTCGCCACAACATCGGCACGATCTCGGGCGGGGCCTGGGTGTGGGACGACAGCGCACACCTGCCCTGGGAGGTGCCGTACAGCTCCAATCTCACGGCGCTGCGCCTGCCGCCCGAGCTCGACCTTCGCGATGAGACGCTGCCGAATGGCGTCAGCGTCAAGGTCGAGATTCCGACGATGGCGTACCGGCTCGCCTACGACGACCCTGGACGCTTCAGCGCCGATCTGCGTTTCGAGGCCGTGCTGGCGCCGCGGCCGCTGACGGCGGGAGGCTCGACATTCGGCCACTCGGCGCACTTCGATCAGATCGGACGGGTCACCGGCCACATCCAGCTCAACGGCGAGGACATCGACATTGACTGCTGGTCGATGCGCGATCGCACGTGGGGTCGACGACCCGAGGACCGTCCCCGTCAGGCGGCATACGTCACCGGCGCCGGCGACGACGGCTCGGGATTCCTGGCGGTCACCAATGCACGGGATGGCGTCGATCGGGTCGCATACGGATTCATCCAGCGAGGCGACGCACAGATCGGCCTGGTCGACGGCGAGCGCAGGGTGCAGCGTGCTGCGGAGGGCTGGATCAGTGAGATCCAGATCGACGCCGTCGACGCCGCCGGCGAGCGCTTCGTGGCCGTGGGGCAACCGGTGAGCCGCATCGTCATCAACCGGCACAGCTTCATCGACATCAACAGCCTCGTTCGTTGGGAAGTCGACGGAGCGGGGACCTGGTGGGGCGAGGACCAGGACATGTGGCCCACTCACCGTTTCGCCGCAGCCAAGCGCAGCGGCGACTGGTCGATCAGCAGCCACAGATGAGCTCGGAGAATCACGAACTGCTCGGGCGACTCGCCGAACAGGTGCGGAGCGAGATCGCGCCGGCCGTCGACGGCGAGTACCGGCGCACCCAGGCCTATATGGCCGCGGTGATTCTCGAGCGGCTGGCCCGCGAGGCCGTGCTGGGGGAGCGTCATGCGACGGCTGAAGCGGACGACATGGCCCAGTTGCTCACCGAATTGGACGGCATCGAGCTGGAAGCCCTCAGCGAAGAGCTCGCAGCCTTGCGGGCCAATGCCAGGGTCGCGGCGCTCGGCGATGTGGTGGAAGCGCTCTACCGCGTCGATCCCGAGCGGCCGGAGACTGCCGCTGCGTTGGCCGCCATCCGTCGGGTGCTGCGGCGTGACATCGACCGGCGCATGGAGATCGCCCGGTGAGCACGGCCGAACAGGCAGCGCCCGATCACGAGCAGTTTGCCGCGACGCTCAGCTCCTATCTCGCTGATCGGCTGGGCACGACTGGTCCCGTCAAGATCCGCGACATGGAGCGCATCGCAGTCGGGTGGTCACACGAAACGTGGCTTTTCGACGCGGTCTGGTCATCGAACGGCAGTGAGCAGCGCATGGGTCTGTGCTTGCGGCGCGACCCCGGCAACGCACTGCTCAGAGACAAGTCTGACCTCGGGGAGCAGTTCAGGGTCCTGCAGTGCCTGGGGGACACCGAGGTGCCCGCACCCCGGGCCTATTGGCACCAGCCCGACCCTGATGTCCTTGGAGCACCCGCGCTGATCATGGAGAAGGTGCCCGGCGTCTGCCCGAGCCCGTGGCGGCGCGCCGGCCGGGACTTCTATGCGGCAGCGGCGGCGCGGGGCGTGCTGCCCGCCAGCTTCACCGATGCACTCGCCGCTGTGCACAACGTCGACTGGCGGTCCGCAGGGCTGGACTTCCTCGGCGTACCCGAAGCTGGCAAGGACTTCGCCCATCGTGAGATCGACAAGTGGGAGAGCCTCATCGAAGCATCCGGCCACGAGGGTCACCCGATCCTCTCCGACCTGATCGGTTGGCTCCGACACAACGCACCCCCCGCCGAGCGGCTCACGCTGGTGCACGGGGCATTTCGCACCGGCAACCTGCTCATCGACGACGACCGGATCTCGGCAGTGCTCGACTGGGAGCTGCAGGTCATCGGCGACCCGATGTACGACGTGGCCTACGTGCTGACCGAGCTCAACCGGGAAGGCACCGATCTGCTGTCGAACGTGGTGCCCCGGGAGCTGTTCTTCGAGCGCTACCAGCGGGCCACCGGCATCGAGATCGATGAACAGCGCTGTGCCTACTACCAGCTGCTCTATGCGATGCGATCTGCGGCGTTCTGGATGAGTGCCGCAGGGCTCTACGCCGATGGCGCCACCACGGACCTGCGCTTGGCCCGCACCCACTGGTCGGTCACCGTGGCGCTCGAACGCGCCGCAACTGAGCTCGGCTACTAGACAGGTCCCAGCGACGGTCGCGACGCCGCCGATGCCCGCGGACGGGCCCTCTCCGGCTCAGGCAGCGAAGGCGTCGATCATGGCGTGCACATCGCCCAGCGGGTACAGGATCGGGCAGGTGGCGCCGTTGGCGAGGTAGCCGTCGACGGCCTCGCGGGCCTCCGCGGGCGTGCCCGATGCGGTGAGCATCTGCACGATGTCGTCGGGCACGAGCCGTGACGCGGCCTCGACCTGCTCAGCCGTCGCCGGCCACGTCAGCACCTTGTCGACGTCTTCGAGCAGCGAGTCAGGCACACCGGAGGCCTTCATGATGTGCGGCTGCTGACCCAGGTACTGGGTGACCATGTTGCGGGCCATGTCCAGCGCCGTCGCACGGTCTTCGTGCACCGAGCACACCACGAGCTGCGGCCGATCAACGTCGTCCACGCTGCGTCCCGCCGCGGCCGCTCCCCGCTCGAGAGCGTCCATGGCGCGGCTGTTGTAGTCAGGCGAGACGAGGTAGTTCAGCACGACGCCATCGGCGATCTCGCCGGTCAGTTCCATCATCTTCATGCCGGTGGCACCGATGTAGATGGGCACGTCCTTGGGTCGTCGCTCCTGGTAGACGTAGTCGAGCTCGACATCGTCAAGATGGATGTGATCGCCGTGAAAGGTCACGTTCTCGTTGGCCAGCAGGGCGCGCACCACGGCGGTGACCTCACGCATCGCGCCCAGCGGCCGGGCCCGACTGATGCCGACTTTCGCGGCGAGCGGATCCCACCATGCGCCGAGACCGCAGATGATGCGACCCGGCGCCAAGTCGTCCAGCGTCGAGAACATCGAGGCCAGCCGTGCGGCATTGCGCGACCAGATGTCGATCACGCCGGCGCCCACCTTGATGCGGGACGTGGTGGCTGCAAACGCTGCCATGGGAACGCTGGCCTCTCGCACCAGCCGCGAATCGGCCTGCCAGACGGCCTCGAAGCCGCGTTCCTCGGCGTACTGGACGTAGCCCATCGCCTCGCTGATGGGATGAGCGTCCTGCAGGTACAGCGCAACCCGTGCCGAAGTCATCGCTCTGCCGCCATGGTCCCAGTCATTGTTGCTCGTCTCCTCCGGCCCGCCGAATCGTGCTTCGCGTGCGCCCGGTCCTTTTCGCGGAACCTAGCCTCGGTTCGGTATGGCCAACCACACATCAGCCGAAGGGGCAAGCGGCGGGGCAGGGTCGTTCCCAGCCGGCTATGCCGCCCAGCTCGCCACCGAGGTCATTGATTCCGACGGGCGCGCTCATGTCGTCGAGCGCTTCCGCTCCCAGGGCATTCGGCTGCCCACCTTCGCCGAGCTGGCTGATCCCTCACTCATCGACCCCGACATCTCCGAGGCGCTCGCCACCGTCGATCCCGACTTCGCCGACCCCCTCAACCTGTTCAGGGTGCACTGGTTCAACGATGGCTCGGGCGGCCGCACCGAAGTTCCCCCCCATGTCGTCCTTCCCAGCGAGCTGACCGGCACGCCAGCACAGATCGTGGTGCTTTTCGGCAACCGGTTCCCGATGATCGGCGCCCACAAGGTGCTGGCTGCCTATTCGTGCCTGGCACCTCGGGTCGTCTCCGGCCAGTTCGATCCTGTACGTCACCGGGCGGTGTGGCCATCGACCGGCAACTACGCCCGCGGCGGCGTAGCCATCAGCCGGATCATGGGCTGCCGCGGTGTTGCCGTGCTGCCGGAGAACATGAGCCGGGAACGCTTCGAATGGCTGGAGCGCTGGATCGCCGATCCCGCAGATGTCATCCGCACTCCCGGCTCGGAGAGCAACGTCAAGGAGATCTACGACGCCTGTGCCGAGCTGGCCCAAGATCCGACGAACTTCATCCTGAACCAGTTCAGCGAGTTCTCCAACCACATCGGCCACTACGAGGTGACGGGCGCGGCGCTGCTCTCGGTGTTCGAACACCTTCGATCGGAAGCATCGGCTGACAACGAACTGAATCTGGCTGCGTTTGTGGCGGCCAGCGGCTCTGCAGGCACGCTCGGTGCCGGCGACAGGCTCAAGGATTCCCACAACGCGCAGATCGTGGCGGTCGAGGCGCTCGAGTGCCCGACCATGCTCTACAACGGCTACGGCGAGCACAACATCCAAGGCATCGGAGACAAGCACATCCCGCTCATCCACAACGTCATGAACACCGACGTCATCGTGGGCGTCAGCGATCGGGCGACTGACGGGCTGGGACTGGTCTTCAACACCGAATCCGGCCGTGACGCACTTCGAGAGCACCTGGGAGCCTCGTCGTGGGTGCTCGACCACCTGGGGCACTTCGGCTACTCGTCCATCTGCAACACGCTGGCCGCTGCTCGCGCTGCCAACGAGCTGGGTCTCGGCCCCGACGATGTGGTGATGACGGTGGCGACGGACGGGTTCGAGATGTACTTCTCAGAGCGAGAGCGTCACCTTGCCCAGCGGCACGGCGGCAGTTTCGATGCTGACGCCGCCCGGAGCATCATCGAGCGTCATCTCGCGCCGGAGGCCAGCAGCGACGATGCGCCCCATATCGAAGTGCTCAGCGACCGGGGCCGTGACCGGATCTTCAACCTCGGCTACTACACCTGGGTCGAGCAGCAAGGGGTCGCGCTGGAGGACTTCGAGGCCCGGCGCGACCAAGCATTCTGGGACTCGCTGCGCGGTCTTCCGCGGCTGTGGGACGACATGATCAACGAACTCAACGACGAGGTCGCCGCCACCTTCGTGTAGTGCTGACTCGTCCGCCCAGCGAATTGCCCTTCAGTGCCGTCAGTTGGGTGTGACGAAGATCGCCGAGGTGCCCAGCGGGCGCCAGATCACGTTGGTGAGGCCGCCCCAGCAGGCGACCGTGCCATCGCTGCGCACCCCACATGTGTGCTCATATCCGGCACTCACGGCAGTGAATGTCGTAGCCGGAGCGTCGGCCTGCGCGCTGTCGTTGCGTCCCCAGCAGGCGATGGTCATGTCGGTGCGCAACCCGCACGAGTGCTCACTGCCCGCCGTGACAGCGGTGTACGCCCCCGATGGCGGGCTTGCCAGCCCGTAACGGGCGAGTCCCCAACAGGTGATCTTCTTGTCGGTGCGCAACCCGCACGAGTGGTAGGTGCCCGCGGCGACGGCGGTGAATGTTCCAGACGGAGCGTCGGCCTGACCATCGCTGTTCCATCCCCAGCAGGTGACTCTCTTGTCAGTGCGCACTGCGCAGGAATGGTTCGTACCTGCAGCGATGGCAGTGAATGTCCCCGACGGCGCATCGGCCTGTCCCTCGTCGTCGCTTCCCCAGCAAGCAATTTTCTTGTCAGACCGAAGAGCGCACGAATGACTCCCGCCGGCTGCGACAGCCGAGAAGTTCCCCGATGGTGTATCCGTCTGGCCGGCGAAGTCTCTGCCCCAGCAGGTCAGCGAGTCATCGGTACGCAGTGCGCACGTGTGCCGGCCGCCGGCGGCGACGGCGGTGAACGTCCCTCGCGGACTTCTTGATTCGCTTTGGTCGTTGATGCCCCAGCACGTGATGGTGCCATTGGACTGCAGACTGCACGTGTGCCGAATGCCTGCTGAAACCGTGGCAACGGCACGTACCGGCCCGTCCGCCCGGCCCGCGATGTTGTTGCCCCAGCAGGTGACCCGCTTGTTCGTCTGCAGTCCGCATGCGTGCCACCCGCCAGCCGTCACGGCGGTGAACCTTCCCGTCGGAACAATCTGCTGGCCGTGATTGTTCAAGCCCCAGCAAGCGATCGTGCCGTCCGTGCGCAGTCCGCAGGCATGATCGGAACCGACTGCGACGGCGGAGAACGCTGAGGACGGCGGGTTGTTCAAGCCGAAGAAGCCAGCGCCCCAGCAAATGGTGCTGCCATCAACGTGAAGAGCGCACGTTTCAGAGCTGCCGGCCTCCAAGGAGGTGAACTCTCCCTGGGGAGCTGCAGTCCGGTTGCGGTCGTCCCGACCCCAGCAGGTGATGCTGCCGTCCGTGCGCAGTGCGCAGGTATGCGTTGTCCCCGCCGTGATCGCAGAGAACGATCCGCTGGGGGCATCGGTTTGCCCGTACCGATCGTCGCCCCAGCAGTCGATCGTCTTGTCAGTCCGAATTCCGCACGAGTGCTCGCGGCCGGCGGCGACGGCGGTGAAACTGCCCGATGGCGCCCGTGCTTGTCCGTCTTGGTTGAACCCCCAGCAGGTGACGGTCTCGTTGGTTCGTATTGCGCACGAATGACTGCCGCCCGCTGTGACGGCGGTGAAGCTGCCGGCTGGTGGCGTCGCCTCCCCGTCACTGTTCCGGCCCCAGCAGACGATGGTCTTGTTGGTACGCACGCCGCACGTGTGTACAGAACCCGCGTCGATCGCCGTGAACGTGAGATCGTCGGGGTCGTGCGGCAGGGTTGTGCTGCTGGGAGCAGGCTCGGGTTCGATGGGGCTGGTCCCGCCGAGGCTGCTGTCTGCCGCCCTGGCACTTGCGGCGGCGGGTGAACTGTCGAAGATGCGGCGGACTTCCGCGCTCGGCGAACGGCGACCGACCTCGCGCTCGACCGCTCCAGTTAGCGATTCGACGTCGCCGATCAAGGTGATGGTGGTGGGCCGGTATCGCCTCAAGGCCGTCGAGGTCGGATCGGTCAGCTGCTTGCGTTCCGAGTAGAGCACCACTGCGTCAGGATCCGCTGCGGCGTACGACGCTGCGATGCCGACGTCGTGCAGCGACCATCCATTCGCGACCACGGCGTGTCGAGAACCGGCGGCCAATGCGGGGCCTGCAAACAGAGCGGCGGTCTCGATGCGTGTGGCACCGCCCCTGCGTTCTACCTCTGCCTCCGGGAGCGCAGCTTCGATCTCGGCTTCTGTATCGGAGCTGAGCGCCGCTGTGCCGCCCACGATCAGCACAAGATCGGGTTCGTGCTCCATGAGGGCAGATTCGGTCGCGTCGCCCAACGCGTTCTGTCCGGCGTAGAGCACGACATCGGCGGCACCCGAAGCGACTGCCGACGCCGCGGTGCCCACATCGGACAATGACCACCCGTTCGCGATCACCACGGTGGATGCTCCCTCACCGCCGATCGCGTGCTGCGCTGCGAGTGCAGCGGTGTGGATTCGGTCCCGCCCGGAGAGTCGCTCGATGCTCACCCCGGGCACGAGGTCGGCGAGTTCGGTCTCGATCGTCCCGGACAGGATCGCCGTCCCGCCGACGAGGATCACGTTCGCAGGCCGATAGTCACGCAGGACCTGAGCCGCCGCGGTGCCGAGGGTTTCAGATGACTCTGCCAACAGCACTGCGTTCCCAGCGCCAGCCCCGACCAGTGACGCTGCCGTGCCGACGTCGGACAGCGACGTCTGGTTGGCGATGACCACGACGATTTCGTTGCTGCCGCCTGTTGTCGACTGAGACTGAGCGGCGGCGGTGACCGGCATGAGCATGCCCGCCAGCACCGCCAGGGTTGCCGCCGCGGCAGCACCCCTCGTAGTTCGATAACGCATTCGGTACCTCGCGTGATGAGCGGCGAAGGGTTTGGGCGAGAGTATCCCCGCCTCCTCAGCCGGCGTAGCGCCGCAGCAGCTTTTGCTCGGGGCCGGAACCGCCGCGTTCCGATCCGATGCGAGAATGGACTGATGAGTGAATCGGCTCCGCGCATCGACGGCGAGCGCTTGATGGGGCGCCTCGACGAGCTGGCGCAGATCGGTGCCATCG
The DNA here is from genome assembly GCA_009843525.1 of Acidimicrobiales bacterium. Taxonomy (GTDB): domain Bacteria; phylum Actinomycetota; class Acidimicrobiia; order Acidimicrobiales; family Poriferisodalaceae; genus Poriferisodalis; species Poriferisodalis multihospitum. Next base: position 30,308 of record VYDH01000013.1, read on the forward strand.
AGGGCACGCAGGGCAACTGCCGCCTCGCGCTCACCGACGAGGACCGGGACGGGCGAGACTTGGTCGGCACGTGGATGGCGGATCTGGGGCTCGATGTCTCCGTCGACGGACTCGGCAACGTCGTGGCGTGTACGGAACCGGGGCGAGTTGCTGACTCGGTCATGATGGGCAGCCACATCGACACGGTGGCCACCGGCGGCCGCTACGACGGCAACCTCGGCGTGCTCGCAGGGCTCGAAGTGATCGAGTCAGTGCTGGCGAGCGGCCGCGTGCCCGCTCGACCCCTGTCGGTGGCCTATTTCACCGACGAGGAAGGCAGCAGGTTCGCGCCCGACATGCTGGGCAGCCTCGCCTACGTCGGAGGCATGGCGCTCGAGGAAGCGCTGGAGATCACCGACCGCGACGGCATCGCTGTGGGCGACGAGCTAGATCGCATCGGCTATCGCGGCCCCGCCCCGGTGCCCGGAACGGTGCCCTACGCCTACATGGAGCTGCACATCGAGCAGGGCCCGGTGCTGGAGTTCCACGAGACGCAGATCGGTGTCGTGGAAGGCGTCCAGGGCATCTCGTGGACCGAGGTCACGCTGAGCGGCCAGTCCAACCATGCCGGCACCACGCCGATGCCGCTGCGGCGCGACGCCGGGCTCGCCGCGTGCCGCATCGCCGGCGAGGTGCGGGAGCTGGCGCACAACATCGGCGACTCGCAGGTCGGCACGGTCGGCTCCATCTCGCTGGTGCCGAACCTCGTCAATGTCATCGCCGGCTCGGCGGTGATGACGGTCGACTTGCGCAACACCTCCGAACCGATGCTGCAGCACGCAGAGGCTCGCCTCGACGAGATCGTCAGCCGCATCGCCGAGGGCGAGCACCTCGACGCCGCCATGCGGCGCACTGCACGCTTCGAGCCGGTCGAGTTCCATCCAGCAGTCATCGATCTGGTCGAACGCTGCGCCGCGGAAGCGGGCCTCAGCCATCGCCGGATGCCGTCCGGCGCGGGCCACGACGCCCAGATGCTGGCCCGCGTGTGCCCGACGGCGATGATCTTCGTGCCCAGCTTCGACGGGGTCAGCCACAACCCGGCCGAGTACACATCGCCCGAAGACATCGAGGCGGGGGCGAACCTGCTGGCCGATGTCGTCTGGCGCCTCGCCAGCGGCGAGATCGACAGCGACATCGCCGGCGGCCGAGACGCAGCCGGCAACGGGACGGCCGCATGAGGCCGCTCACGGTCGGTGCCGCACAGCTCGGGCCCATCGCCCGCTACGAGACCCGCGCCAAGGTCGTCGAGCGGCTGATCGCGTTGCTGCACCAGGGGGCAGACCGGGGATGCGAGGTGGTGGTGTTCCCGGAACTGGCGCTCACCACCTTCTTCCCGCGCTGGTACTTCCCCGACGACTCGCCCGAGCTGCTGTCGTACTTCGAGACCGAGATGCCGTCGGCCGAGACGCAGCCGCTGTTCGACGAGGCCAAACGGCTCGGCATCGGCTTCCACCTGGGGTACGCCGAGCTGACGCCCGATGGGCACCGCTACAACACGGCCATCCTCGTCGATCGCAGCGGCAGCCTCGTCGCCAAGTACCGCAAGGTGCACATTCCCGGCCACGAAGAGCACGAGCCGCAGCGGCCGTTCCAGCACCTCGAGCGCCGCTACTTCGAGGAATCCACCGAAGGGTTCAGCGTGTGGCGAGCGTTCGGCGGCGTCATGGGCATCGCGCTGTGCAACGACCGGCGTTGGCCCGAGACCTACCGCGTCATGGGCCTGCAGGGCGTCGAGATGATTTTCATCGGCTACAACACGCCGCTGCACTATGCGCCAGATCCCGTCCAGGATCCGCTGCAGGCATTCCACAATCACCTCGTCATGCAAGCGGGCGCCTATCAGAACGGCACCTGGGTGATCGGGGTTGCCAAAGGGGGCACCGAGGAGGGCGTGGAGTCGCTGGCGCACTCGGCGGTCATCGCGCCGTCAGGCCAGATCGTGGCCCAGGCCGTGACCGATGGCGATGAGCTGATCACCGCCCAGTGCGACCTGGACTGGTGCTCGCAGTACAAGGACACGTTGTTTGACTTCGGCCGCTATCGCCGGCCCGAGACCTACCAGCTGATCGGCCAGCAGAAGGGCGTCATCCCGCCGCCCTAACCAGTACGAAGAGCCGGTGGTGTGAGTTGACCCGCGGTGGTGCGACAATGGCCTGCGGGGAAGGGACAACGAGGTCCCGGAGACGAGGATTCCAATGACCACCGAGTTCGTGCTGAACGGCACGCCGGTCACCGTCGCGAGCGATCACGAGCACCTGCTGGCGGCATTGCGAGATGAGCTGGGGATCATCTCGCCCAAGGACGGCTGCGCCCCGTCGGGCCAGTGCGGCTGCTGCACGGTGCTGGTGGACGGCAAGGCCCGGGTGGCCTGCCAGACCAGCCTGGAGCGCTCAGCCGGCACAGAGATCACCACCGTCGAAGGCTTCGACGAGGCCGAAGTGGACGCAATGGCGAACACGTTCGCTGCCTACGGCGCGCTGCAGTGCGGCTTCTGCACCCCCGGCATCGTGGTGCGGCTGAAGGCGCTGCTGGACCGCAAGGGCTCGGCGCTGACCCGCGAGGAAGCCAGCCGGCACCTGGGCGGCCACCTGTGCCGCTGCACCGGCTACACCAAGATTCTCGACGCGGTGGAATCGCTGGCGGCAGGGGAGGTGCCGGTGGCGCTGCCGCCCAAGGGCGTCGGCAGCTCCGGTGTGCGCTACGAGGCCCGCGAGCTCACGCTGGGCAGCCGCCCGTACATCGACGACATGTATCCCGACGGCATGCTGCACGGCGCGCTGCGCTTCGCCGATCACGCTCGTGCCGACGTGCTCGCGATCGACACGAGCGCTGCGGAGGCCGAGCCCGGAGTGCAGGCCGTTTTCACTGCTGCCGATATCCCCGGCGTGCTGAGGGTGGGCCTCATCCACAAGGACTGGCCGGTGATGATCCCAGTCGGCGGGCGCACGTCCTACCTAGGCGACGTGCTCGCCATCGTCGTAGCCGACAACCGCCCTGCTGCTCGACGTGCTGCAGAGCTGATCGAGGTGTCCTACGACATCCTCGAACCCATGACCGATCCGGTGCGCGTGAAGGACAGCGATATCGACGCCGTCTGGGAACTTGACGGCAACATCCTGTCTCGCTCCACCTACTCCCGCGGCGATGTCGACGTTGCGCTGGCCGCCTCCGCGCATGTCGTGACTGAGACGTTCCAGACCCAGCGCATCGAGCACGCCTATCTCGAGCCCGAGTCGACGCTCGCGGTGCCCACGCCGGCCAACGGGATCGCCGCCGGGCTGCACGTGTACACCGGCGGCCAGGGAATCTGGGACGACCGCAACGACATAGCGGCCGTGCTGGCGCTGGATCCGTCAGTGGTCACCACCGAGCTGGTGTCCAACGGCGGTGCCTTCGGCGGCAAGGAGGACATGTCGAACCAGGCCCACGCGGCGCTGGCCGCATGGCTGACGGGTCGCCCGGTGCGGATCACGCTGTCGCGTGAGGAGTCGCTGCTCATGCATCCCAAGCGGCACCCCATTCGCATGACCTACGAGGTCGGCTGCGACGCCGACGGGAAGCTCACCGCCGTGCGGGCCCGCATGTTCGGCGATTCAGGTCCCTACGCCTCGGTGGGCATGAAGGTCCTGGAACGCTCGGCGGGTCACGCCACCGGGCCGTATCTGGTGCCGGCGGTGGATGTCGAGTCAGTCGCGGTGCGCACCAACAATCCGGTTTGCGGCGCGTTCCGGGGGTTCGGTGCCAATCAGGCACAGTTCGCCATGGAAGGCGTGATGGACCGGCTGGCCGAAGCGGTGGGCATCAGCGGGTTCGAGATGCGCGAGCGCAATGTGGTGGTGCCCGGGGGAGTGTGGGGGCCGGGCCAGATCATGGACGACGGCTGTCTGGGTGCCCAGGCGTGCCTCGATGCTGTGCGCGAGCCCTACGAGGCGGCCCGCGCCGCCGGCAAGCCGGTCGGGATCGGTCTGGGGTTGAAGAACTCCGGCCTCGGGAACGGCTTCAAGGAGATCGCCAAGGCCATCGTGCGCTTCTGTGACGACGGCACCGTCGAGGTGCGTCACTGCTGGACCGAGATGGGCCAGGGCGTGCACACGGTCGCGCTGCAGGTCGCCGTGGAGGAGCTCGGTGTCGACCCCGAAGCGGTGCGAGTGATCGTGGATTCCACACGCGAACTCGGCGCCGGACAGACCACTGGCAGCCGGGGAACGCTCATGGGCGCAGGCGCAGTGGCCGATGCGTGTCGTGCTGCACTCGCCGACGGCTGCCGGCCCGAGACGGACTACGAGGGCGAGTACCGGGTGGACTGGACCAACTCGCTGTCGGAGGGCTTGGAGCACCCGGTCATCCATTCGACCTTCGGCTACGCCGCTCAGGTCGTCATCCTCGATCCCGACTCCGGCGATGTCGAGCGGGTCATCGCAGCCCACGACGTCGGCCGGGCCGTGAATCCGATCCTGTGCGAGGGCCAGATCGAGGGCAGCGTGCACATGGGCCTCGGCTACGCGCTCAGCGAGGGCTTTCCTGCCGACGCCGACGGGCGACCGCTCAATTCCACGCTGCGGAGCCTCGCAATCATCCGGCCCAAGGACATGCCCGATGTCGATGTGATCCTGGTGGAGTCGCCGCAGCCCGGTGCTCCCTACGGCATCAAGGGTGTCGGTGAGATCGGCCTCGTGCCGACGGCCGGCGCGGTGGCGGCTGCGCTGCGCGAGCACGAGGGCGTCTGGCACAACGAGCTGCCGATGCGCAACCCGTCCAACCGCGAGCGCGCCGACGCCTGGGTCTGATCAGTCATTTGCGAGCACCATCAGGGCATCGGCTGCCACCGCCGTATGCGGGGTGACGAGCAGCGGGTTGACTTCGACTTCGATGATGCGGTCATCGTCCCGCACCAGCGTTTCCAGCAGCTTGACCGTGTTGACCACGGCATCGACGGCCCCAGCCGGACGACCCCGGTAGCCGGCGAGGACAGGCCACAGCCGCAGATCGCGAAGCGCTTCAAGGGTGTCGCCCCCCGCAGGCAGCAGCAGGGAAGCTGTGTCGTCCAGCACCTCGGTCAGCGTGCCGCCGGCGCCCACCGTCAGCACCATTCCCACCGGCGGTGATGAGCGCACGCTGACCAACAGCTCGGCCACCACGTCAGTGATGCACAACTCCACCATCACCGCTCTGACGCCGACGGCGGTTGGCGCCCCGACGGAGGCGGCGATCCGCCCAGCAGCTGCGGCAACCGACTCAGCATCGGTGAGGCCGACCGCGACGCCACCGGCATCGCTCTTGTGTGCCGTACCGACGGCCTTGACAGCGACTGGGTAGCCGATCTCATCCGCGGCAGCAGCAGCCTGCTGAGGCTCAACCAGCCGACCCATCGGCACCTCGATGCCCGCCGCCGCCAGCCGCGGCTTTGCCTCGTGCTCTGGCAGGACCGATGTGCCAAGGGGAGCCTCACGAGCCTTCACCACCAGCAGGCCCCCCTCGGGTTCTGTGTCGTCGAGATGCCGCCCCCATGCGGCGGCCGCCTCCAACGCAGACAGCGCGTTGTCGATGTCGCCGCAGGCAGCCAGCCCCCATTCGGCGGCTTGGGAGCGGGCCTCGTCGGGCAGGTTCTCCGCCAGCGACGCCGCCACGACGCCGGGAGTGTCGCCGTTGGCGCAGGCCGTGGCGAACGCCTGCATCGTCGGCCACCAGCGCGAGCGATCCAGACCCTCGGCGGGGAAGTCCAGCACCAGCATGGCGGCGTCGAACGGTGCCTCGCCGGATCCACCGCCTGCCGTGTCGGTGTGAGTTTCCCCATGGGCTGTCGTGCCGGGGGTTGTCGCGTCGGCGCCCAGAACAGATGCGAAACAGCGACTCAGCCTGTCCAGATCGCCCCAGATGTACGTGTGATAGTCGAGCGGATTGGTGATCGCCACACGGCCATCCAGCGCAGATGCCACGCGGGCGGCGTGGTCGGGTGCGAACTGCGGGACGCTCAAGTTGCGCCCTTGGCTGCGGTCGGCCACCAGCGCCGCCTCGCCGCCTGAGCAGCTCAATGACACCATCCGGTTGCCCCGCAGGGGGCCGGTGGCGGACAGGGTGGCCAGAGTGTCGACCAATTCGTCGATGGCATGGACACGGTGAATGCCCATCTTCCGAAACAGCGCTTCGTAGGCAGCGTCGTCGCCCACCAACGAGGCGGTGTGGGTGACCGCGATCGCACCCGATGACGGCGAGGCGCCGACCTTCACGGCCACCACCGGAAGGCGTCGTCGGCGAGCCACTGCCGCCGCCTCGACAAAGCGCTCGATGTCGTTCAGCCCTTCCATGCACAGGCCCACGCCGGTTGTGGCCCCGTCGACGACTACTGCCTCGAACGCTTCTGAGATCCCCACGTCGGCTTGGTTTCCCAGGCTGATGACCCAGGCCACGTCGAGACCGCGGCGACTCATGGTCAGATTCATGGCGATGTTCCCGCTCTGGCTCAGCAGCGCCACCCCTCGGGGGCGACGAACCAAGCCGTGAGCGTCCGGCCACAGGGCGGCATCGGTGGGCGCTGAGAGCAGTCCATTGCAGTTGGGGCCCAGCACGACCATCGCGCCCGCTGCTTCGACCAACTCGACTTGGCGGACCTTGCCGGCCGCGCCGACCTCGGCAAACCCCGAGGCGTGACAGACGGCGACGCCCACGCCGGCCTCGGAGAGCTGGCGCACGGTGTCGATCGTGGCGTCGTGGTCGACGCCGACGAAAGCGGCGTCGATGCCTTCGGGCAGCTCGGCGACCGAGGCGACCGTGGGCAGGTCGCTCAGGGTGCGGCGAGGGTTGACCCCCCACATCTCGCCTGCGAAACCGAATGCCCGGCAGGCGTCAATCGACCGTTCGGCGGCGACGCCTCCGACGAATGCCAGCGACCGTGGCCGCAACAGCCGATCCAAACGACCAGTCATGCCGTCCCGGTCATGTCGCTGCCGTGACCTGTGTCATGGCGGTTCAGCAGCCGAGGGGCCGCAGCATGTCACGAGACACGATGTGGCGCTGGATCTCGCTGGTGCCGTCCCAGATGCGATCGACCCGGGCGCCGCGCCAGATTCGCTCCAACGGCAGCTCGTCCATCAGCCCCATGCCGCCGAGGATCTGTATGGCCTCATCCGACACGAACTGCAGCATCTCGGTTGCCGACAGCTTGGCCATGGCGGCGTCGGCGTCGGTCATCTCGGACCGCTCGGAGAGCCACGCGGCCCGGTAGGTCATCATCTCGGCTTGGGCGAGGCGGAGGCGCATGTCGGCCAGCTTGAACGACACACCTTGGAATCGCCCGATCCGTTGACCGAACTGCTCACGCGTGGCAGCCCAGTCGAGCGCCACCGACAGTGCCCGGTCGGCGCGTCCCAGACACACGGCGGCCACCTGCAGGCGGGTGCTTCCGAGCCACTCATTGGCAACGTCGAAGCCTCGATGTTCCTCGCCGAGCAGCTTGCTCGTCGGCACTCGGGCGTTGTCAAAGTTGAGGATGAGGTTGTGGTAGCCCCGGTTTGACACGCAGTTGTAGCCAGGCACCCGTTCGACGCCGGGGGTGTCGAAGTCCACCAGCAGAGCCGAGATCAGCTTGCGCGGGCTGCGGCCTGGGGTTTTCGCGTCTGGGGCATCGATGCCCGTGGTCGCGAACAGGATCACATAGTCGGCCAGGTCAGCGTGGCTGATGAAGTGCTTGGTGCCGTTCACCACGAATTCGTCTCCGTCGCGCTCGGCCCGGCAGGTCATGCCGCGTAGGTCGGAACCCGCGTCGGGCTCGCTCATGGCCAAGCACTCCACCCGTTCGCCTCGCACGGTGGGCACGAGGTATTCCGAGATCTGATCACCGGTGCATGCCCGCAAAATGTTGGAGGGGCGGGCCACGATGTACTGCAGGGCGTAGGACGTCCAGCCGAAAGCCCGCTCGGCCATGGTCAGCGTCAAGTCGTCGAGCCCCCCGCCGCCGAGCTCGACGGGCATGTTGGCGGCGTAGAGGCCAGCATCGACGGCCCTGTTCCGTATCTGCTCCACCAGGTCGGGCGGAACCTGACCGGAGCGTTCCACCTCGTCCTCATACGGCACGAGTTCGCGCATGGTGAAGGTGCGCACGGTGTCGACCACCATCTGCTGGGTGTCGTCGATCGAGAAATCCATAGGTGTTGCTGTCCTGGCTGTTGTGGCGCTGCGGGTAAGCGTGTTGGCGGGGTGGTCAGTGCAGTGCTACGTCGGAAGCAGTGCCATGCGGCTGCCGGCCTGCGGCGGCGTCGGCATCGATGCGTGTGCTGCGGTGATGGCCGCAACCGCCGCTGCTGGGCCCTCTGCCAACGGAGCACTGCGCCCGGCGGCCGTGTCGACATGAACCAGCATCTGCTCACCGACGCACAGCATCTCGTCGTGTTGACGCTCGCTGTGGTCGTGCTCGTGGTGCTGGTGTTCGTCGTGGTCGTGCCGATGCCCGTCGCACCTGTACATCGCGTGGAAGATGTGCAGGCGCTTGGCGTCGCTGCCCAGCACTTGGGTGGTGATCCGCAGCGGCTCGCCTACCGACGCTTCGCGCAGGTGAGTCAGGTGGGTTTCGACTGTGTAGTACGAGTGGCCGGCGGCGCGGTAGGCCTCGTCGATCCCGATGTAGCGGAACAGGGCATCAGCCGCCCAACCGAAGGCGGTCAGGAACGCCCACTCGGTCATGTGGCCGTTGTAGTCCACCCAATCGGGCATCACGACGGTCGAGTACAGGTCTAAGGGAGCAGCCACTTTGCTGCTCGGCGACCACTGTCGATGCTGTGCATTCGCGGCTACCAGAATGCGAGCCTCCCGCTCCGCCATCAGACGGCCTGCACCCAAGCCGCTGGGCCGAAGCGCCCTCATCACTGCCAGCAGGCTGTCGTCGCGCAGCCGTTCGAGTTCGGCGATCGACCGTGGGCCAGCTTGGTCCTCGCAGCCGGCGGCCATGGCCTCGATCAGCTCGGGAGTCAGCTCGGGAGCCTCCAGCCGTGTCCACGGCAGCGCCAGTGCCGGGCCGAATTGGCGCAGCATGTGGCGCATGCCACCGTCTCCTCCGGCGAGGTGGAACGTGAGATTTGTGCCCATGGCTGCCCAGCGCAGACCTGGGCCGTAGACGATGGCGTCGTCGAGCTCCGCAGTAGTGGCGACGCCGTCGTTCACCAAGTGCAGATTCTCGCGCCACAGAGCTTCTTGGAGGCGGTCAGAGAGGTAGCCCTCTATCTCCTCGCGCACGACCAGCGGGTGCATCACCAGATCGTCGTAGTGCTCCAATGCCGCGGCCAGTGTCTCGTCGCTGGTGGCCTCGCCCCGCACTACCTCGACCAGCGGCAGCAGGTACACGGGGTTGAACGGGTGGCCGATCACGAGCCGCTCGGGATGAGCGAGCGGCTCCGCCAGCTTGCTGGGCAGAAGCCCCGACGAGCTGCTTGCGATCGGCGTGCTGGGATCAGCCGCAGCGTCCACTTCGGCCAGCAACGACCGCTTCAACGATTCGACCTCTGGGGCGCTCTCTTGCACAAAATCGGCTGAGGCGGCCACCTCCTGCGCGCTCGAGGCCCAGCGCAGGCTGTCAGGATCGGCATCGGGGAACAGTCCCAGATCAGCCGCCGATGGCCATGCCCGCTCGATGGCCGATCGCAGTCGCGTCTCAGCACCTTCACCCGGATCCCACGCCACCACGTCATGGCCCCGTGCCAAGACGCGCACCGCCCAGCCGGCGCCGATGACGCCCGTGCCCACGAGCCCGATGGTTCGTCGACAGTTCTTCCCCACTGCAGCGCCCTCCCCCAACCGCCCCCCAAACTAGGTTGCGTGCCCTGGCGAGTCACTCTGTTTCTTGTGCAGGCCCGTGGGGGTTGTCCCTGTCTTGTTGTCAAGCCTTTTCTAGGCGGCGCACCCGGCACAGGGTCTCAACGGCGAAGTCGACGTTTCCCCGCTGGGAGGAGCCCTTGCGCATCCGGGCATGCACGATCTCGCCGGTGTCGTCGCGGACCGCGACCAGCGGGTGATACCCCAGTCGCCCGCCGTGACCGTAGGCGGCACCGTGCTTCGCGCCGCTATGCACCTCGCACAGCGTGGAGTCGATGTCGACCATGACCGCCGCCGCCGGGGCGGCCCCAGCGGCCCATGCACAGCCCAAAGCGAGTTCCTGGGAGCGGTCGAGCTGGCGCACATGACCTCACGTGAACGGCCCCAAGAACGTCCCCAGCCTGGACGGCGCCACCGGCGCGAACCCCAGCACCGCGGCTGCCGAGTCCGCCCGCAGCCAGTCCGCGTCAGCGAAGATGTCCCGGGCCATTGTTTGTTGCTCAGTTGTGGGTTGGACTGATGCAAGGAGCGTGTGATGCCCAAGCCGTCGGGGAAGAGTCCGGAGCGGAAGCTGCAGGTCGTGCTGGCTGTGCTGCGCGGGGCGGGCCGCAGATCTACAAGCCCGAACCACCAGCAGCCGCAGCAGTGCGACGGCGCTCACGCCGCCTCTGCAAGAAGCTAGGAATCCACGGGTGCAACGCGTAGGCCGAGATAGCGCACATGAGCCACACAATCAGCCAATGCAGCCATAGTGCTTGCGGGTGGACATAGGATGCCGACAGCCAAACGGCCACGGCGCTCAGCGCCAACACGACCACAAAAGTCGGCCGCCAACGAAAGACGCTGCGCTTCGATGACATGCTCATGGTCTCAATGTAGTTCGTAGCGCTCATGGGCAGTTGGTCGCCCACGGGCGGTTGTAGGCGCAGTCTCGGAGGTTCTGGAGGCGGTGCAGTTCGTCGCCGTCGATCTCGTTGCGCCGCCACTTCTGTTCGGCTTCGTCTACGGCTTTGTCCCATTCGGCTGGGGTGCTCGGCGTGCTGCCCGTGCCGCTGTCGCCGTTCTCGTCCTGGGCATCGGCGCTGCCCGAGCCGTCGCCCTCATCACCAAAAAACTTGGGAATGTAGTGCTCAATGCCCAATGTGCAGCCGAGCCCGGCTGCGTGCGTTACGAACCATGCAGCCGAAGTGCCCCCGGTGACCGGTGCCGCCTTGACCGCGGCCGCCGCGAGACCAACGCAGAACAGGTATGTGCCGGCAATCCGCGCAGGGGCGGGCAGATCTCTGTAGAGCTGCAAGAGTTCTTGGCCGAGATGCTGGTTCATCTCGGCACTTCGCAGCCCGTCTTCGCCCAAGTTCATGAGGACTTTCTCGATGGCCTCGCGGGCCGCGTCCAGCGAAGTAGTGGTGCCTTGTTTGATGAGATGCTGAATGCGCGTGATGATGTTGTCTACAGCGTCCGTCTTCTGACAGTTCTGCGAGCCGTGGCCTCCGATCTCGATCTGTTTGGCGGGACAGTGCGAGTCATCGTGCCGGTGGCAGTTGCCGTCGGCGGTGCTGTCCCCAAGAGGGTGCCGGTGCCGCCGGGCGATTTCGAGCGGTTCCTGCACCGGCGTGCACGGCTTGACGGGGTAGGTGGCCGTCTGCAGGTCGGTGCAGTTCGGCGGCGTGCCGGTCTTGCCCTCTGGACACTTCTTGTCGGTGGTGCCGGTTCCTGTCCCTGTGCCCGAGCCGCCACCGTTTCCTGTGCCTGTGCCTGTGCCTGTGCCTGAGCCGCCGCCTTGGTCGGAGCCCGAGTCTGAGCCGCTGCCGCCGTTGTCGGTGCCTGTGCCCGAGCCTGAGCCGTCTTCCTCGGGGTCAGGTTCGGGATTGGGGTCAGGGTCGGGATCGGGATTGGGCTCCGGGTCGGGATCGGGGTCCGGGTCGTTGCCGTCGCCGGTGTCGGTGCCGGGCGCTGGGTCGTTGG
>VYDH01000021.1 GCA_009843525.1 Acidimicrobiales bacterium
GCTCGGGCCGTGCCGATGAAGCGCATCGGCCAGCCGCATGAGGTTGCTGCCGCCGCCACAGCTACTGCGTTCGGGTCTATCCGTCCATTCCGCTAGTCGGGTGGAGTGTTGGCGATGGTGTTGCGGCTGTAGAGGTCGGTGATCTCGGCGGGGTTGTAGCCGAGTTCGGTGAGGATGTCTTCGTTGTGCTGGCCCAGTCTTGGGGGCGGGCTGAGAGCGGTTGGTGTCGCGTCGAGTCGGAACGGCAGGCCGGGGAAGAGCTGCGGCTGCTCGCCGGGGCGTGCGTGGTCGACCATGAGGCCGCGAGCAGCGCTGTGGTCGTCGTTGACGATGTCGGCGATGGTCATGACTGCTGAGGCTGAGATGCCTACTGCTTGCAGTTCGGCAGCGGCCTCGTGCTTGTCCCGGGTCGCTGTCCAGCGTTCGATCACGGCGTCGATGGCGTCGTGGTCGGCATGGCGTGCCGCTGCGGTCGTCCAACGGGGCTCGCACTCAGCGTCGCCGAGCAACGCGGTCAACGACTTCCACGTCGCGTCGTCATCGACCGTCAGCGTCAGCCACGCGTCGTCGCCGCGGCACCGGTACACACCCGCCGGCGCGGCGTCCGAAGTACGCGCACCCCGGCGAGGCGGGTGAGGCGCGCCGGGTGGGCGCATGGAGGCTTCGGCGAACTGGTCGCCGGCGACATTGATCGCGGTCTCGAGCTGTGACAGGTCGACAGCGACGGGCTCGCCGGTGTGCCAGTGTTGCCACAACGCGGCCAGCGCGATGACCGTGCCGTGCAGGCCGCCGACGACATCGGGGAACGCGATGCCCTGCTTGTAGGGGCCCGAGTCGGGATATCCGGTGGTGGATGCCAAGCCCGAGGCGGCATCGAGCACCGGACCCCAGCTGATGCGCTCGGCGTCGGGCCCGGTAGCGCCGAAACCGGACATGTCGAGCGTCACGATGGCGGGATTCATCTCGCGCAGCTCGGCTGGTGTGATGCCAGCGGAGCGAACGCCGCGAGGGCTGTAGTTGTTCACCACAATGGCCGCCGTCTCAACAAGCCTGCGCAACACCTGTTGCCCGCCGGGAGCCTTCAGGTCCAGGCACAGGCCGCGCTTCGAGCGGTTCATCTTGTTCCAATGGCCGAGGCGGTTGAACCAGTCGTCGCCGGGGTCGTTGTTCAGGAAGATCCCGTTGCGCGACAGCGGACCGGAGAGCTGTCCCCATTCCCAGCCGCCGCGTTCAGCGAGGATCATGTCGGCAGGCGGCATCGCAAGGCCCCGGGCGGTGGGATGCTCGATCTTGATGACATCGGCGCCGAGATCGCCGAGCATCCGGCACACCAGCGGACCCGCCCAGGCAATCGTGAACTCCACGACCCGCACGCCCGCGAGCGGTCTGATGCGCTCGGGCCAGCCTCGCTCGGCCGACGCTGTGCCGTCGGAGCCCGCTCCGAGTGCTGGTGCGCGCCGGAATTGCGGCGTCGCGCTTTCGATCTGCGCCGGCGGTCCGGGCAGTCGTGCCGTTGATGCGCCGTCGGCACCCGATTTGCCCAGTCGGACCTCATCGGTCGCGATGTCGGCACCGGGGAGATGTGTCCAGTAACGGCGTGCGGTGAGCTGAGGGCTGGCCAGCATGTCGTCGAGGCTGGCCACCGGGCCGGAGGGAACTTGGCTGTCCTGCAGGACGGCGACGGCTTCGGCGACGGTCTTCTTGGCAGCCCAGGCGGAGATGATCTCGTCCAGCTCGTCGGCGTGGTCGAATCGCACGGCGGGGACATAGAAGTCGTCCCGCGCCAGCAACTCCACCTGGTCCATCGCGATGCAGAAGCCTTCCCACTGGTGGATCGACACGGACGCAATGCAGATCCAGCCGTCGATGCACTCATAGAGCGCCAGCGGATGGTGCTGCTCGCCGAAGCGGTTGCCCCACCGTCGCTTGGTGACGCCGTTGTGGGTGTACAGGCTGAAGCTCCACTGGTGGGCATTGGCCAGCGCCTCCAGCGCTGACACCTCCACCAGGTCGCCGCGGCCGGTTGTGGCAACGTTGACAAGTGCTGCCTGGATGCCGATCGCGGCAGTCGCCCCGACCAGATGCGTCAACCAAGGACCGCCGCCCGGCAGCGGGTGTCGATCTGGCTCGCCGTTGAGGCTCATGTGCCCGCCCAGCGCCCAATGCTCAAGCGGACCGGCGCGCCATGCCGACTTCGGCCCGGTGAACCCGTACGGCGTGATGGCTGCTGCCACCAGCCGGGAGTGTGCCTCTCGGGCCGCTGCGATCTCCGCTTGCGTCGCAGTCAAATCGCCGTCGACATCCAGTACCACGACATCGGTGTCACGGGCCAGCTCGGCCAGCGAGGCGCCGGGATCGATGACGACGCTCGCCGTATTGGCTCGCAAGTACTCCCACGCCGCCGAAATTGGGCCGGCGGCGGTGTCGATTACACGCGATCGCCGCAGATGCGATCCCTCCGGCGTCTCGCCCACCACCACATCAGCGCCGGCCATTGCCAGCAGCCGAGCGCAGTACGCGCCCGCGCGTCCATCGCTCAGATCCAGTACCCGAACGCCTCGCACATCACCCCTGGATCGCGGTCAACCCCAGCGGGCCCGGATCGTACCGATGCTGCCGTGCGACCGCCGGGGTGATCGTCCGCAACGAGCGCTCAGTTGCGCTGTTGTCGCCCGCTCTTGTTCGCTGGCGCTCACGGGCCGCTCGGGCCCAGGGCTCAGCCGCTAGGTGCCGTAGTCGGGATCGCGACGTTCGGCGAAGGCCCGCAGGCCCTCTTTCGCATCAGGGGAGGCGAAGGCCGCTCGGGTGTATTCCTGGTAGAGGCGCAGGCCGTCGGCCAGCGACATCTCACGGCCGCGTAGCGCCATCTCCTTGGTCATGCGTATGGCGGCAGGACCATTGGCGGCGATCTGGTCGGCGATGCCGCGGGCCGTGGCTTGCAGGTCTTCGGGAGCGGACATCTCGCTGACCAGTCCGATGCGCAGCGCCTCGGCAGCGTCGATGAACGAGCCCGTCAGCAGCAGCCGCATCGCGTCCGACGAGCCAATGAGCCCCGGCAGCCTCAGCGCGCCATAGCCGTGCAAAATCGCCCAGCGCACCTCCGGGCAGCCGAATTGAGCGGTCTCGTCGCAGACCCGGATGTCGCAGAACAGCGCCAGTTCCAGCCCGCCCGCCAGGCAATAGCCCTGGATGGCGGCGATCGTGGGCTTGGCGGTTTCCAGCCCGATGTCGAACCGGTCGGGACGCCACGGCATCCATGCGGCTCGATCCGCGAACTCGCCGAGGTCGTGGCCCGACGTGAACGCCCGGCCGGTTCCGGTCACGATCGTGCAGCGCACCGCCGGGTCGGCATCCGACGCCAGCAGCGCCGCGCCGAGGCCGTGATACATCTCGTCGGTCATCGCGTTGAGCTTGTCGGGCCGGTTCAACGTGATCGTTGCCACGTGCCCGTCAACCTCGTAGGTCACTTCGTCCATAGCCAACCCCTCTCAGCCTCTGGGCGAGATGCTTGCACGACGAGCGAGCGAGTGACGACGGATGCGGGCGCAGGTGCGGGAAAATCATTCGTGTGGCGCATGCAGGCAGCAGTACGTTGCGATGCAAGCCATGACCGCCCAGAGGGCTTCGCAGCAGCGAGCCAGCTAACGATCGGCGCCGACCGATGACCGTCACACTGAATGACCTGGTGGAATCCAAGGGTTACGTGGTGGCCGACGGTCCGATGGGCACGCAGCTGTTCGCTGCAGGGCTGTCGGCGGGTTGGTCGCCGGAGGAATGGAACCTCAGCCACCCCGACCAGGTGCGGGCCGTCCACCGGGGATACCTGCGCGCAGGCGCAGACTTGATCGTCACGAACAGCTTCGGCGGCAACCGCTTCCGCCAAGCCCTGCATGGCCTCGAACATTGCGTGCCCGAGCTGAACCGAGCCGCCGCACACATCGGCCGGGTCGAGGCCGACGCTGAGATACAGCGGTCGGATCGGCCAGTGCTGGTGGCCGGCTCGATGGGTCCGACGGGCGAACTGCTGGCGCCGCTCGGCGACATGACCGTCGAAGCGTGCGAAGCCGCATTCGCCGAGCAAGCTGCTGCGCTCGATGCAGCCGGGGTCGATCTGCTGTGGATCGAGACAATGAGCGCGCTTGATGAAGTCGAGGCCACGGTACGCGCAGCTCGCTCAGTGAGCGACCTGCCGGTCGCTGTCACCATGAGCTTCGACACCGCCGGCTGCACGATGATGGGCGTCACCGGCAAGGAGCTGGCGGAACGGCTGGGTCCTCTGGAGCTCGCCGCCATCGGTGCCAATTGCGGCAGCAACGTGCCCGACACCGAGGCGGCAGTTCTCGCCATTGCCAATATCGCGCCGGGCGCCCTGGTCATCTCCAAGCCGAACGCAGGAGTACCGGTATGGCAGGGTCATTCGCTCGTCTACGACGGCACGCCAGAACTGCTGGCCGCTCACGCGTACCGGATACACGCCGCAGGCGTGACGGTGATCGGAACCTGCTGCGGCAGCACCCCCGAACACACCGCCAAGATCGTGGCCGTGCTGGCAGGCGACGAAGCCCCGCCTGCCGTCACCGCAGCACCCAACCCACGCGAGACTCTCGACGAGCGACTCGTCCGCAGGCGTCCCCGGCGGCGCAGAAACGGCGGCTGAACCCTGTCGCCGTCATCGGAGCCGCCCGATCACCAAAGTTGACCGCAGGCCATGACATCGAACGGCGATCTCGAATTGACCGACCTGTGGCAGGCCATCGAGGCCTGCTACGAGGCCGGCTGGACCGACGGGCTGCCGGTGGTGCCGCCGACCGAGCCGCTCGTGGACGCCATGGTTGCCGGCGGCATCTGGGACGCAGACGATGTCCTGCTGCGCGAACCCGCACGCGGCCTCGAGGTCAGCGCCCGCAAGGCGGCTGCTAACGCCGTCATGGCCGGATGCCTGCCTGAGTACTTCCCTGTCGTGGGTGCCGCTCTCGCCGCCATCGGCGACCCGGCCTTCGAGCTGCATGCCGTGTCGGCCAGCACCGGCGGCGCAGCCGTCCTGATTGCAGTCAGCGGTCCGATCCGTGACGAGATCGGCATCCACTGCAAGGAGAACCTGTTCGGCCCAGGCTTCCGGGCCAACGCCACGATCGGCCGCGCGGTGCGGCTGGTGCTGCGGAACTGCCTCGCTGCCATTCCGGGCAAACTCGACAAGAGCACCCAGGGCTGGGCCGGCAAGTACGCGATGTGCTTCGGCGAGGACGAGGCCACCAGCCCGTGGGAGCCGTACCACGTGTCGCTCGGCTACTCGCCCCGTCAGAGCACGGTCACGGTGATGGCAGCCGAGTCGGGCCACAACGTGCTGAACCATGCATCACCCGATCCCGAGGGTTTGCTGGGCACGTTCGCCGACACGATGTCAGCACTCGGCTCACTCAGTTCGGGTCGGTCGCTGGTGGTGTTCGCTCCTGAGCACGCCCGCAAGCTCGGCGCTGCCGGCTGGAGCCGAGCGCGGGTGCTGGAGTACCTGTTCAGCCACGCCACTCGCACCTATGCGGATGTGAAGCGTGGCGGCAAGGTTGAGGCAGCAGGCAACGTCACGGGTTTCCACCCGACGCAATGGATGGAAACCGACCCGCAGGTGCAGCCCGGCGACGAGCACATCTCGGTGCCCCGCGGGACATGTCCCGGCGACATCGCGCTCATGGTCGGCGGCGGCGACGCCGGAGGCCACTCCTCGTTCTTTCCCACCTGGAGCCGCGACCGCAGTGTCCCGCTCATCACCCAGGAGATACTCACGCCATGACGGTCACCTTGGTCGATCCGACGCTGCCCATGGCCGGTGGTGGCAATTCGGCTGCACAGCGCCCGGCATCGCTGGACGGCGCCGTGCTGGGACTGGTGAGCAACGGCAAGACCCACGCCAGGCGGATTCTGGGTCGGGTCGCCCAGAACCTGATCGACTCCCATGGCGCCCGCGACACGGTGCTGCTGGTGAAGTCGACGGCGAACCTGCCTGCGACACCCGAAGAAGTGGAGGCACTGGCAGCCGACGTCACGGCGGTCATTGCGGCTATCGGCGATTGAGGCAGCTGCTCGTCGAGCAGTGTGCTCGACGCCGTGCACTGCGAGCAGGCCGGCGTGCCCGCCGCAGCCGTGCTGACCGAGCCATTCGCGACAACCGGCACAGCGATTGCCGAACTCCAAGGCTTCGACGACTACCCGTTCGCCACCGTGCCCCACCCCATCGGCAGCCTCACCGAAGCGCAAGCAGACGCGCTCGCCGATGCCGTCACCGCGGCTGTGCTGGGCCTGCTCACCACCCCTGATGCCAGATCAGCCCCCGGCGACGAATCGTTCGACGCCGATGCCCAGCTGCCACGCGGTGACGGGCTGACCATCACCGACGCAGCGGAATCACCAACGGCCGGATCAGCGCCTGCCGATGTCGTCGAAGAACTGGCCGCTGTCCTGCGCGCCGACCGTGCCGACCTCACGGCGACGGTCGCAGGGCGGCATATCGCGCTCAGCCTCCACATTCCCGACGAAGCCTGCGCCGAGTGCGTGCTGCCCGCCTCGATGCTCGTGCCCATGTTCCAGCATCGCTTCGACACCGAACTCGGACCCGGCTGGACGATCACGCTCGACGACCCTCGAACGACTGAGCACAGCAGTCCGTGAACGACTGGGGGGCCCGAACCCGCCATTTCCGCGTGCGATCTAGGGTGAACCCATGAATGGTCAGCTGCTTGCGGGAACCACCAAGGGCGTCTTCGTCATCGACGACGTGGGATCCACCCAGACGCTCGAAGCACGCCACGTCCGCGACCTCGTCAACGTCGACGGCCGCCTGTTCGCCGGATCAGCTGGCGGCCTGTTCACCAGCGAGGACGGGGGCCAGACTTGGGCCGGGCCGCAGCTCGCTGGGCGCGAGGTGTGGCAAATCCGAGCCGCCAGCGACGGCCGACTGTACGCCAGCACCGAGCCGGCGGCCCTGTTCCGCAGCGACGACGGCGGCGCGACGTGGGACGAGATCACGACATTCGCCGCTCTCCCTGAAGCGGAGCGCTGGTGCGTGCCGGTCGAGCCTCCCCTGCCGGGGCGGGCACGAGCGCTTGTCATCGACGAGAACGATCCCGACCGCATCTGGGTCGGCGTCGAAGTCGGCGGTGTGGCCCGCAGCACCGACGGCGGCCAGAGCTGGACGGTCGACCTGCCCGGCGACAACCCAGACATCCACATGATGTTCGCCCATCCCGCCGAGTCGGGGGTGCTGTTCATCAGCACCGGCTATGGCCGCTTTGACGGCGTCGCCGAAGAGCTCGAAGGCAATGCCGGCGTGTTCCGCTCCGACGATTACGGCGAGTCATGGCAATACGCCTGGAAGGGCGTCGTGCCGCGCTACTCGCGGCCGCTGTGCATCGACCGCCGCGACCCCTACAGCGTCACGGTCGCCAGTGCCCCCACTGCGTTCTCGCATTACAAGGACGACGGCGGGGCTCATGCGGCCCTCTACCGGTCGGATGACCACGGCCAGTCGTGGCGATCGCTCTGCGACGGCGCCCATTCGCCCTCTCCGGTCAACTTCCATGGCCTCATCGCCGATCCCGACAACGTGGGCGGCGTGCTTGTCGGCACCGACACCGGCGAGGTCTGGCAGGTGTCCGACGATGCCAAGTGGACCGAGCTTGGGTCCGGCCTCCCGCTCGTCTGGTCGCTGGCAGTGGTCTGACACCATTCGTGTGGGCAGACGATCTCGACGGCGGTAAGGGCAGCGCGCATGAAGGACCGCTACGGCCTCGAAGTGAGCACCTCATCCGCCGAAGCCCGTGACGCCTATGTCGAGGGCATCGACCGCATGCTGTCCGCCGAGGCTGGGGTCGAGGAATGCCTGACGGCGGCAATTGCGGCAGACACGAGCTTTGCCCTCCCTCATGCCGCCTTTGCCCGCCAGCACCAGCTCTACGTGCGGCCCGCCGAAGCTCGGGCCTCAGCGGAGGCTGCCGTCGAGCTGAGCCGCGCGGCGACGGTGCGGGAACAACAGCACGTCGAGATCGTGCGGCTGCTGGTTGCCGGCCAGGTGCCCCGAGCACTCGACCTCATCCGCCAACACGTCATCGACTTTCCCCGCGACGCGTTCGCCCTCGCGCCCGCCTGCGGCGTCTTCGGCGCCATCGGCTTCAGCGGCCGCATCGGCAGGGAAGCCGAACTGCTCGCGTTCCTCGAACCGCTCGTCTCCCACTACGGCGACGACTGGTGGTTCGCCACCGTGCACGCTTTCGCCCTCATCGAGACCGGCCGGTGGGACCGGGGCCGGCAGCTTGCTGAACGTGCGCTCGAACAACGCCCGAGCACTCCACACGGTGCCCACACGCTCGTGCACGCGCTCTTCGAAGCCGGTGCCGATGACGAAGCGGTCGATTTCCTCGACGGATGGCTCGCGGGCTCAGACCGGGCGAGCGTGCTGCACTGCCACATCTGGTGGCACTACGCACTGGTGCTCATGGCAGTCAGCCGCCATGACGATGCTTGGCACGCGTTCCGCAACAACTGCCTGCCTGGGGCAACCACCAGCCCGCCGATCACCGTGTTCTCCGACTCGACGTCGTTCATGTGGCGATCTGAGCTGGCCGGCCGGCCCCGTGACCTTGATGTCTGGCAACAAGTGCGCGAGTTCTACGAAGCGCGATTCCCGCAGCCCATGGTGTTCGTGGACGCCCATGTCGGGCTGCTGTACGCAGCGCTCGGCGAAACCGAGCAGTTGCAGGCGTGCGTCGCCCAGTTGCAAGAGCTGGGCGACGCTGCACAGCTCCCCGCCGGGACCACTGGGGCCAACCTCACCCTGGCATACGCGGCATTCGAGAACGACGACTGGGCGACGGCCATCGATGTTCTCGAACCGCTGATCCCCCAAGTCGTCCGCATCGGCGGCAGCCGGGCGCAGCGTGATCTGATGACCAACACGCTGCTCGCCGCCTACGTCAAAGCTGACCGTCCCGACGACGCCCGGGCCTTTCTCGAACGTGTCACCGATCGACAGCCGTCACGACCCGTCGCGGGACTCGTCGCTGCCTGAGCCTGGTTCCGACATCTGCCTGAGTCGATGGGAAGCTCCAAACCGCCGGCGTTCAGAATCCGTGCCAGCCGTCGCCCGCCGCCGATTGGCGAATCCACACTTCCATCTGAGTGTCATCGAACTCGTCCTCGCCGATGTCCACCCAGCGCGCATCAGGGTCCTTGCCCGATCCGGGCGGCGGGGGCTGCAGCAACGCCCCGTTCAGGAACGTCACCTTGACGTAGCGCGTGAACGCGTGGCAGCTCGCGAACCACCCGCGCCCCTCGACGCCATAGAAGGGCGAGTTCCACCGCACCGCTTTGCGCACGTCCGGCACGACATGCTCGATCAGGTCATCGAGCTGGCGAGCGATAGTGCCCTGCCATTCCGGCATCGCCTCGATGTAGGCCTGCACCGGGCCGTCGCCGTCGCCCTTGGGGATCTGCGGATTGCCCCCTGCGAGCAGCTTCGGCCCTGGAGCGTCCGGCATGGTGGAGCTGACGGGACTCGAACCCGTGACCCCCTGCTTGCAAAGCAGGTGCTCTTGCCATCTGAGCTACAGCCCCGCAGGTCGGAGGTTGAGGGTATCGGCCGGTCCCGC
Source organism: Acidimicrobiales bacterium (assembly GCA_009843525.1). Classification (GTDB taxonomy): domain Bacteria; phylum Actinomycetota; class Acidimicrobiia; order Acidimicrobiales; family Poriferisodalaceae; genus Poriferisodalis; species Poriferisodalis multihospitum. The sequence goes on from VYDH01000021.1 coordinate 9,639, forward strand.
AAGCGAATCGGGATGAGCCGGGCTGTCCAGAGGGTGGCTCAGCCGGAGGGGTCGTACCCCTCGGCCACGAGCAGCCGGGACTTCAGTGCGCGGCCACGAAGTTCGGCGAGCGCGGCGAACTCGGCCGAGGCAGCGAAGGCGCTGGCTTGCTCGCGGCGGTCGAACTCCATGATGACGAGCCGGTCTGGTGCCCAATCCCCTTCGACCGCCTCCGGGTTGCCGCCACGCACAACGAACCGGCCGCCATAGGCGGCCATTGCGTCGGGAACCTTCGCAGCGAACTCCGAGAAGGCCTCGGGGTCGAGTATTTCGTTGTCGATGACGACGTAGCCCTTCATGCCCGCTGTCCCCTTCCGATGAGCATGCGAATTGCTGCAAGCACGCTATTCCACGCCGCACAGTCATCTAGCCAAGCTGATGCGTCAATGTCAGGCCGCCGATCCTTCGACCTCAACGGTCACGACATCGATGCCGTGGTACCTGTGGTGGCGGACAGCTGCGGCGTGCAGCCGCAGCAAGCGGAACGAGAGGTCACCGACATCAGGCGTGGAGGCCTGCTCGTTGAGATACGAGATCCGGTCTTCGATGTTCTCCTCGGAGAACAGCGCCAGAAACTCCAGCTCGACCGCTCCGGAGGCGGGCCGAGCATTGAGCACCACTCGCGGCGGCACATCGCCGGGATTGTCCTCGAGCAGCTGCATCATCGCCGTGAGCGTCTCTTCCCCGGCGGCGCGCAGACGCTCGCCTGACGCACTGTTCCACCCCATGCCGTCGCCCAACGTGCGCAAGAACCCGTCGAGATCGCCGAAGGCTGACCGGTCCAGCACCGTCTCGAACCGCTGACGCCGGCCGCTCGTCATCTCGAACACGCTGGTGAGCAGTACGGCGATGACCACGCCCACGAGCACGCCGTTGCCCAAGATCGCCGCAACCGGATCGCCGAGCAGTTCCAGGAAGCTCGGCTGGCTCTGCAGGCCGACAGCGACCGAGAGCGACAGGCCCACGATGAAGCCGCGGTGGCGGCTCAGGCCATCGCGCGTCACCGCTCGCACCCCTTCGATGAAGAGCAAGCCCAAGATCGCCATCAGCAGCGCTCCGCTGACAGGCCGCGGAATGGTGATCAGCGCAGCGACCGCCTTGGGCAGCAGCGCCAGGACGATCAGCATCGCTCCCATCACCAGACCGACCCGCCGTGCCGCCACCCGGGTGAAGCTGAGCAGGGAGATCGTGGCCGGTAGGTAGGAGATTGCGGGCAAGGTGCCGGCGATTCCCGACAGAAATACCGCCAGACCGCCCACGCCGACCGTGCGCTGCACGCCGCGGAAGTCGACAGCGCGAGCCGTGCGGCGGGAGATCTCTTGCGCTGACACGCCTTCACTCGTGGCCCGTGCCGCCACCACGGCGCTGATCACCAGGAACACCGGCAGCAGCGACCAGTAGTCGGCATCGAAGATGGAGGCGAAGCCGCGCCAGCTGCCCACATCGGGAAGGTCGAGCCACGGCGCATCGAGTGCCGGCTGGCCGTCGTACACGCCTAGGGCGACAGATCCGGCGCAGCCGATCACGATGGCGATGGGCATGGCCCACAGACGCCACAGCCCGGTGGCCCGCAGCATCGCCAGCGCTGCCACAACCAGCGTGGCCACCCCCACGGCGGTGCCGGCCAGCTCAGAAGCACCCTCGAGCACGTCGCTGATCCGCCGCATGGCGATCGGCATGGCCGACAGCGAAATCATCATGAACGCCACACCGGCCACGACTGGTGTGATCAGCCGCCGCAGCCGTGCCAGCCCCGCAGCCATGGCCAACTGCAGCAATGAGGAAGTCACCGCCAGGCTCGCTGCCAGCGCCGGGCCGCCCTCGTTGACAGCAAGGATGCACGGGACCATGAAGGGGATGCCCGAACCCCATAGCAGGAGGTGCCCCGGACCCAGCCGTGACGCATGCAGCGCAGTGAGGACGCCAGCCACAAGCAACGCGCCGACCACCGCCCATTCGGCGTAGCTGCCGCCAGAGCCAAGAGCGGCAGGATCAACCGCAGCGGAGTAGATGACGATGAACGTGACCACGTTGGTGACGATCAGCACCGCTCCCTGTATCGCCACGTTGAGCGTCAGCAGCGCGGGCGGGCGTTCGTCTGGCTCGAAGCGAATGTCGTCGTTCACGGGCATCCACCGATCTGTGGACCACGGTACCGACAGGGCAAGCTTGGGGACTGGTGGCATCCACATCGGATCTGACGCATTCCGGGGGATCGGCGGACCCTGCGGCCCCGTGGTCAGTTGCGGTTGCCGCGTTTGCGGCCAACTTCGTGACGTTCGGGATTCTCTTCTCGTTCGGGGTGTTCCTGACACCGATCGCAGACGACCTCGGCACCACCACCGGCCCTGTGGCCGCCCTGTTCTCCACGGCCGTCTGCACCTATTACGCCGGCGGCGCCATCGGCGGCCGCATCGGGGATCGTTTCGGCGCCCGGCTGCTGATCGCAGCCGCAGCACTCGCCATGTCCGCAGGGCTGGCGCTCACTGCCGCCTCGGATGCGCTGTGGCAGACCTACGCCGCCTTCGGTGTGTTGGTGGGGCTGGCCACCGGCTTCTGCTACCCGTCGATGATCGGCCTCATCGGTCGCAGCTTCAGCGAACGACGGCGTCCCGCGGCGATGGGCTTCCTGCTGGCGGGCGTGGGTGCCGGAACTCTGGTGATGCCGTTGGCGAGCCACGCGTTGATCTCGACGCTGGGCTGGCGCCAGACCTACGCCGTGCTGGCTGCTGTGGCTCTCGTCGCGATCGGCTGGGCAGCCACGCGCGGCGACAGGGTGCGCACGTCGCCCGCTCGTCTTCTGGGTGTCTCCCAACTCGTGCGCTCGCGCCGCTTTCTGCTGTTCTTTGCAGCAGTCGTGGCCATCGGGCCAGGCTTCTACGCGCCGGTCGCGTTCTACAACGACTACGCGGTCGACCGCGGTGTCGCGCCGGCATTGGCCGCAGCACTGATCGGCATCTCGGGCGCGACGAGCGTCGTCGCCCGCCTGGCCTGCGGCGCACTAGGCCACCGTGCCGATCCGATGTGGCTGTGCCGGGCGGCGTTTGCAGCCATGACGGCAGCGCTGGTGATCTGGTGGATTTCTGATGGGAACCCCGCAGTGCTGATCGCCAGTGCTGTTGCCCACGGTGTCGGCTGGGCGGTGTGGGTGACCGCAACACCGTCGGTGCTGGCCGGCTGGTACGGAGTGGAGAACCTGGGCGGCGTGATCGGCATTCACTACACGGGTCTCGGTGTCGGCGCGCTGGCCGGTCCGGCGGTGTGCGGCTTCATCATCGACGCCTCCGGCTTCGGACCTGCAATCGTGCTCGTCACCGTCACCAGCCTCATCGCACTCGGCCTGTTGATGCTGCCGATGCGGGAAACGGCCGTCGCAGGATCGCTGTAGAGCGTGCATGGATCGGCCCCGGGGCTCAGCCTCTTAGGCTCCCCCGGGTGAGCAGCATCTGGCAGGTCGCGCGCGGACTGAAAGCGTCGTACCGCGGCTCGGATCTTCGACACCGGGTGGCGCAGCTGAACGGACGGCTCGACGAGACGTACGCGCCGAGCGACGGCCCGAGTTCCGACCACGCCGAGACGGCAACGGAGTACTACGACATCTGCAGCCACCTCATGATCTACGGCTGGGGTGAATCGCTCCACTTCGCACCGCTGACTCCACAGGAGAGCTTGGAAGATTCCAAGCTCCGGCATCAGCGGCTGATGATCGACAAGCTGGACTTGCGCGAGGGCATGTCGGTCATCGACGTCGGGTGCGGGATCGGCGGACCGATGCGGACGGTGGTCCGTGAAGCAGGCGTCAAGGTCACCGGCATCAACAGCAGTGAAGTCCAGCTGGCCAGGGCGAGGGAGTTGACCGCCGAAGCAGGCCTCGGCGACATGATCGACTACGTAGAGACCAGCTTCATGGACATGGGTGCCATCGAGGACGGCACCTACGACCGGGCCTACGCGATCGAGTCGACCTGTCATGCGCCGGACAAGGTCGGCGCATTCACCGAGATCTCGCGGGTGCTGAAGCCCGGTGCGCTGTTGTGGGGTCAGGAAATGTGCCTGACAGACACGTTCGATCCCGACAACGCGAATCATCAGGAGATCAAGCGAGAACTGATGCGCGGGATCGCACTCAAGCAGATCGCGACATTCGCCGAAGTCAACCGAGCACTCGAATCAGCAGGATTCGAAGTCATCGAAGGAATTGACCGCGGAACCACAGCAAACGGATCGGCAACACCGTGGTATCAGCCGATGGAGGCGCGCAGCGGTACACGCCGCATCACCCTGCGAGGAACACCGTTGGGTCGACAGCTCGCGATCCGGGCTGCACGCGTGGCTGAAACGTTGAGGATCCTGCCCAGAGGTACCGCCGAGATCGCCAAGCTGCTCGATCGCACCGCCGACGCCTACGTCGCCGGCGGCAAGACGGGAATCTTCACGACGCTGTATTGCTTCGTGGCCCGCAAGTCTCCCTGAGAGCCCCGCGGCACAGCCAACGGCGACAATCGGGAACGTCTGCTAGGAAACCCCGCATGAACATGCCTGCCATTTCGCTGGCCGCCGTGCGCGGCCGCCGTGAACGCACCCTGGAAATTGCCGCCGAGATCGAGCAACGAGGATTCAGCGGCATCTACTGCCCCTCCATGGGCGATCCGGTGGCGCTGTGCCAAGCAATTGCCCATGTCACCAACGAGATCCACTTCGGCACCTCGGTGCAGCCGATCTACTTCCGCAACCCGGTCGACATGGCCTCGACTGCGGCATTCATCCACGAGATCTCGGGCGGCAGATTCTGGCTGGGCATCGGCGTGACGCACGGTCCCGTACACGAGCGCCTCGGCATCACGCCGGGCAAGCCGCTCGCTGACACTCGCGAGTACATCGCTGCCATGGAGGCCGCGTCGGCACAGCACGGCGATTTGCCGCCGATCGTGCTGGCCACGCTCCGCCAGCGCATGGCCGAGCTATCGGCCGAGATCAGCTCCGGTGCCGTGTGGGCAAACGCGAGCTGCAACGACTTCCGGAACTCCGTGGCGCACCTCGGTGACGCCGCGAGTCGTGACGACTTCTTCGTGGGGAACATGATCCCGACCGTCATCGATGACGACCTCGCCGCCGGAGCAGCGCGGAACCGCAAGACGCTCGCCGGCTACGTGTCGCTGCCGAATTACCGCAACTACTGGAAGCAGGCCGGCTGGGTCGACGAGATGGAGGCCGCCGAGACGGCGATCGCCGCGGGCGACACCGAGGCGCTGAACCGGGCGATGACCGACGACTGGCTGTCGAACGCGACGCTGTACGGCTCGGCCAGCCAGGTCCGTGACGGCGTCGAGGCATGGTTCGATGCTGGTTGCAAGACGCCGATCCTGGTGCCGTCCAGCACGAGCGGCGGCCAGCTCAAGGCGCTCGAGGAGCTCTTCGACACGTTTGCCTGAGCCTGGGGCTGTCTCGACGGCTATCTCGGAAACACGGGCAGGCGCGCCGTTACGCTGCCGGGCATGCATATCGAGCTGTTCGGATTCGACACCACACCTGAGCGCTTCGAGGCCAGCATCCGCGAGGCCTCTGAGCAGGGCTTCCGCCGCTACTGGACGCCGCAGATCTTCGGGCACGACGCGCTGACCACCATCGCCGTGGCTGGCCGCGAGGTACCCGGCATCCGGCTCGGCACCGCGGTGGTGCCCACCTACCCGCGGCATCCGATGATGTTGGCCCAGCAAGCACTCACAACCCAGGCGGTGATCGGCGGACGGCTGGACCTGGGCATCGGCCCGTCGCACAAGCCAGTGGTCGAGGGCATGTGGGGCTACTCGTTCGACCGGCCCATTGCGCATATGCGCGACTACCTGACGATCCTGACGAAGCTGATGACGGACCGCCGCGTCTCCCACGGCGGCGATGCCGTCGTCGGGCGTGGCGAGATCACTCCCCCGGCTGCCGACGCGCCGCCGGTGTTCGTCGCGGCGCTGGGCAGCCAGATGCTGCGCCTGACCGCACGCATGGCCGACGGCACGTTCACCTGGATGACCGGGCCAGCGACACTGCGAGATCACACTGCGCCCACCATCAACGAGGCGGCCTCCGAGGCCGGTCGGCCAGCGCCCCAGGTGGTGGCCGGTTTTCCGGTGTGCGTCACCGATGACGCAGCCACCGCCCGCGAGCGGGCTGCCAAGGACTTGGTGGTGTACGGCACGCTGCCCAGCTACCGGGCGATGCTCGACCGGGAGGGCCTCGGCGGACCGGAAGACATCGCGGTCATCGGGAGTGCAGCCGAGGTGAGCGACCGCATCAACGCGCTGGCCGACTGCGGCGTGACGTCATTCGCCGGATCGGCGTTCGGCACCCTCGACGAGCAAGCCGCCACCCGCGAGACCTTGATCAGCTTGCTGAACTGAATCGGAGCCGCGACGCAGGCCCACCAGCACGGCAATCAGCGCTGCGAGGCCGACCACAATGCTGGTCCACACGTTGATCCGCACGCCCCATAGCTCGTTGGCAGTGTCGATGCGCAGCAGCTCGATCCACAGCCGCCCAGCGGTGTAGCCGAGTACGTACACCGCGAACAGGTAGCCGGTGCGCAGCCGCGGGAGCACCCTGGGAGCTCCCCACACAAGCACAGCTGCCAAGCACAGATTCCACAGGGCCTCGTACGCAAACGTCGGGTGAAACGTGTCTTCGAGGCCGTAGCCGGCGACGCGGTGCGATTCGTCGATCTCGAGCCCCCACGGCAAGTCCGTGGGCCGACCGTACAGCTCCTGGTTGAACCAATTCCCCAGCCGGCCGATGGCTTGGGCCACCGCGAGCGCGGGCGCCAGCGCGTCGAGCATCGCGCCGGTGCTGTGCCCGCCACGGCGCAGCATCCACACCGCAACCAGCACGCCGACCGAGATGCCGCCCCAGATGCCCAGCCCGCCCTGCCAGATCTTCAGCGCGTCGCCGAGGTTGTCCCGGTAGCGATCGAAGTCGGTGATGACGTGATACAGCCGGGCACCGATCAGGCCGGCGGGAACCGCCCAGATCGCGATCGTCCCGACCAGATCGTTGGCGCGTGCCCGGTACGCATCGTCCCGGTGTGCGATCGCCCGACGCCAGCGGCGGGAGGTGATCCACAGCGCAATCAGCACCGACATGGCGATGGCAACGCCATAGGCTCGAATGTCGAGCGGTCCGAGCGAGATGTAGCTCCTCGACGGGCTGGGAATCGACGCCAGGAGCCCGCTCACGTCATGGCTGCGGCCATTGGCTCGACCGGCAGGAGCAGGAGATCACAGGCCATGAACGCCACAGGGTACGCAGAGTTGCGGGCTGCCGAAGGCGCGCGACTCAACGAAATCGCCGCGGAGGCCGAACGCTCGCCGGACATGTGGGCCAGGCGCGTCCCCAGCTGCGGTGACTGGACCCTCGAAGCACTGATCGAGCACTGCGCCACGGTCTGGACATTCGTGCGCAGCAGCATCACTGCGGGAACGCGCGTCGATCCGGCCACCATCACGAGACCTCCCGGTTCCGTATCGCAGTGGCACGCGGACGCATTCGAATCACTCACCGGCCTCATGACCGGTCGAGCGCCGGACGCCGAAGCCTGGTCGTGGGACCCCGAACAACAGTCCATGAGCTTCTGGTGGCGACGCATGGCGCACGAGTCCACGATGCACCGGTGGGACGCTGAAGCCGCTCTTGGCATTACGCCGGCACCTATTGCACCCGAACTCGCTGTCGACGGTGTCAACGAGCTCTTCGATGTCTACGTGCGCCTGCGGCTACCGGACGGGTTCGCCGGAAACGGCGAGACCGTGCACCTGCACGCCACCGACGCTGACGGAGAATGGGTCATCACCCGCACACCCGACGGGATGCAGGTGGAGCGTGCGCATGCGAAGTCCGACGTAGCTGCACGCGGCTCGGCGCAAAACCTCCTGCTGTTCGTGTGGGGCCGCATCGGCCCCGAACAACTCGAGACGTTCGGCCGAACCGACCTGCTGGACGAATGGCAGCGGGACGTGCGCTTCTGACCGAGTGCCCGCAGCGGAGGCGGCAAGCGCCTCCGCTCCCAGCGCTACAGGCGTGCGCCCTCATAGGCGGCGGCGCGGACGCCTCGCTCAGCCAGCTCGGCAAGCCAGGGCAACGGGTCGTCGAGCATCCCCAGCCCCCACGCTCCGGTGGGCAGTTCGTCGGCCAGCGCCCAGCCGGCAGCGGTCGCTGCCACCGCAGCAGCGGCCGCACTGGGATGGTCGATCACGCCGAGCACGTCGGTGCAGTGGCGGCCGTCTCGCACGCCGCGCAGCTCCACCCGCACACCGCCCGGCCCGCCCTCGGGGTGGGGCGGCCGCAGCATCGGCAGCATGGCCGTGAGGCGATCGCGCCGCGTACCCGCTACACGGGCGGTCACCCGTTCGACATCGCTGAACGCCGGCACGAGCAACAGCGCATCCGCCAGCGCCGCCCGGTAGCAGTCGTGGGCGCCGAGCGGGTCGGGGAACCACACGAGCTCCCGACCCGATCCGCCGCGCCGGCGGCGCCATTGTCCGTCGCGCCAATCCACCGAGGTGCCGGTCCTGGCACGGTGCAGCTGGCGCTGGCATGCCGGACCTCCGGTGCCGACCCGGGCGATGTGCACCTCGGTGACCACGTCGAATCTGGCCGCGCCGTGGCGCGCCAGCAGGCAGCTGTACCCCGGCGAGAAGCCCGCACCGACCACAACGGACCGCTTGGCGTTCATGGCTCGCTTGTTCATCTCGAGCAACTGCTCGACGTCGGCCACAGCACCCGACAGCGACACCACGTGCGAGTGGCGCTCAAGGGCCTTGCCGGCCAGCGCAGCGTGGCCCCCGCTCGGCAGGCTGAGCACCACCACGTCCGCTTCGGGCAAGGCACCGGGTTCCAGCACTTCCACGTCCACATCGAGCAACTGTGCAGCGAGGCCGCGCAGGCGAGCAGTGTGGCGCGATCCCAGCACGAGACGATCGACGTCGGGCCGTGAGGCCAGCTGCCGGGCGATTCGCTGCCCGACCGCGCCGGCGCCGATGACTGCGACTGTGCTCACGAGATTGGGCTCATGTGTTCAGCGATCACCGCAGGTCGGGTCCGGCCAGCTCACGCCAGCTGCCTTCACGGCGAGGAAGGTCCTGCGACGAGCGCAGCCGTAGAACGACCGTGACCAATCCACCCACGACGACGGCGAGCAACGCCCGGCGAAGAAAGCTCACTGCGCCCGACGCGGGTCCATGTGTGGGGCTAGATGGAATCGAACCAACGACCTCACCCTTATCAGGGGTGCGCTCTAACCGACTGAGCTATAGCCCCGCGGAGCCGCACACACTACAGCCAACTCGGCTTAGCGAGCGGGCGGCCGGCGCTCGTCTTCGAGCACGGTGACTCGGACGCCGCCGGTGAGATCGCTGATCAGGTTGAACATGATCGCCATCACCACGTTGAAGGCCACGCCGACCGTGGCGACGATGAGCCCGATGATCCGGGCGCGCTGGAAGATCACCATGCCGTCGATGGTCCAGCTCTCATAGGAGCCGACTTCGGTGATGAACGATTCGACCTTGTCGACGAGACCTGAGCGCTGGGCCGCATTCCACAACAGCACACCAGCCGCCAGCACCGCGACATACAGGCAGGCGTACAGCAGCACCGACACTTTGAACACCGACCAAGGATCGATGTGACGCAGGATCCGATGCGTTCGCCGGACCCGGGCTCGACGCTGGCTCAGCCATGCCCAGCGCACCGCCGGGGATTCTTCAGACTGTGCTGGGGTCGAAGAGGGTGGGGCCATTGCTGGCTGGCCGACCGCGCCAGGAGACGGCGGAGTCTGGCCCGACGCCGCATGGGGCGGCACCATCTGACCCGGTGACAGAGCCTGATGCTGCGACGGGGGTATGGGGGGCGGCATGGATGCCGCGGGCGGCGGGTTCTGTGCGGCCGGCGTGCGGCCACGGCGACGACGGGCGCTGCTCGCTGGGGTAATGCCCAGCGCCTCGGCGAAGAGTTCGTCGGTGGGAGTCGGCCCGCCCGGCTCCGGCGACGGCGGCTCCCCGCCCGATGTCGCATCGGCCACGCTTCGCAGTGTAGGAGTCAGCCCGCAGGACCCCCGGTCGCTGAGCCAGCCTGCGGCAACGGTGCCGCAGCGGCAGCGGATGCCCGCTGGCCGTCGAGTTCCACGACAACTTCGACGTGCGCCGCGCCGTCGTCGACATGCACCTCGAAGCCCAGCAGCGCGCCGCCGGCATCGCGGACCGCGCTCTGGGCGGCAGCATCGTCGGGCATCACTCCATGCTGGATCGCTGCTGCATCAGCGGTTGCCAGCGTCACGAGCGCTGCTGCGTCCGCAGCGGCCTGGGCCCGCGAACTCGCCAGCGCGGCCTGACCCCAACGCGCCACCAAGCCGACGCTGAGCAGCAGTGCCAGAGCCAGTAACGCCACCGGCAGCGCCGCCTGCCCGCCCTGATACCGTGTGCGCGTGGAGCCGGAGGGACTCGAACCCTCGGCGTAGGTTGTCAAGTCCGGACGTCCTGGCACCTGCCAGCGGCCCCACAGAAACTCGACAGAGCCTCGGCCTCTTCGGAAGCCGGGGCTCTGTCTCGTCGTAGGCATCGGCCGAAGCTATGCCGTCGAGCTCACCTCGCCCGCAGGGTTTTCGCGGGGCTCGCTGCCGGAATTGTCGCTCTCTGGAATGTCCGGCAGCTCAACGAGAGCAATCGCCACGACCGCCTCGTGATCGTCGAGCGACATCGCTCGCACGCCCGTTGCGACGCGACTCTGTTGGGAAATCTCCCTCACGGGCGTTCGGATGAGCACACCGCTGGAGGACACCAGCAGCACCTCATCGTCATCATCAACGAGACGAGCGCCCGCGACATGCGATGTGGCATCAGTCAGCTTCACAGCAATCACGCCCACTAGGCCGCGTCCCTTGCGTCCAAACTCCTCAGCGGCTGTCCGCTTGGCGGCACCGTTGCTCGTTACGACGAGCAGATCGCGAGTCTCGTTCGGATGGAGCACGTCGACAGCAGCCACGGCGTCGCCGTCGCGCAAGCGCATGGCTCGAACGCCGGCAGCCACGCGGCCCATAGATCGAACCGTGGTTTCTGAAAAGCGAACAGCCTGTCCCGCACGCGACACGATCAGCACGTCGTCGTCACCTGAGGTCTCCAGGACCCGTACCAGTTCGTCTCCCTCGCGCAGGCTCAGCGCGATCAAGCCGTTCGAGCGGATGTTTTCGTAGTCACGCAGCGAAGTCTTCTTCGCTTGCCCGTTGCGGGTCACGAACATCAGGTATCGATCCGACGGGAATTCCCGCGCTTCCACCACGGCCTCTACTCGTTCGTCAGCCGCGAGCTGCAGCAGGTTCACCAGCGCCGTACCCCGTGCGGTGCGGTTGGTCAACGGCACCTCGTACGCCTTCAACCGGTGTACGCGGCCGCGGTTGGTGAAACACAGCAGCCAGGCATGCGCGGTGGTCAGCAGCACCCGCACCACCACGTCGTCGTCCTTGAGCCGTGCGCCCTGTACGCCACGACCGCCCCGTCCCTGCGTGCGGAACACGTCGGGCGACGTTGCCTTCACGTATCCCTCACGCGTCAGCGTCACCACCAATGGCTCGTCCTCGATGAGATCTTCCGCATCCATCTCGCCAGGGTCGGTGACGATCTCGGTGCGTCGTGGCGTCTGGTGCTCGTCGCGCAGCGCGCTCAGCTCATCGATGATGACCTGCCGCAGCCGGCCGTCGTCACCCAAGATGGCTTCCAGTTCGGCAATCGTCCGCGTCAGCTCATCCAGTTCGTCGCTCAGCCGTGTGCGCCCCAGCCGGGTCAGGCGGCTCAGCTGCATGTCGAGAATGTGATTGGCCTGTTCCGCGCTGAACGACATCGGCTCGTCGCAGAGCCTCGCCAGTGCCGCGGCGCGGTCGTCGCTGGCGCGGATCAGGGCAATGATCTCGTCGATCAGGTCGAGCGCACGCAGCAGGCCCTCCACGATGTGCGCTCTCGCCCTGGCTTCGTCCAGCCGGTGCTGGCTGCGCCGCGTCACCACCTCGATCTGGTGGTCGACATACGCGACCAAGGCATCCCTGAGATTGAGCGTGCGGGGCACCCCGTCGACCAGCGCCACCATGTTCACGGCAAAGCTGGACTGCAGCGGCGTGTGCTTCCACAGGTTGTTGAGCACCACGTTCGCCGGCGCCGACGGTCGCAGCTCGATGACGAACCGCATCTCACCCCGTGCGGATTCGTTGCGCAGCGCAGTGACGCCCTCGATGACCTTGCGGTTCACCGCATCGGCGATCTTGCGCTCGATGTTCTCGATGGAGGTCTGGTACGGGATCTCGGTGACCACGATGCTCGGCCGCTTGCCGTTCTCGATGATCTCGGCTCGGGCCCGCAGCTTCACTGAGCCGCGCCCGGTTGCCATGGCTTCGCGGGCGCCGGACCGGCCGAGCATCCGCCCGCCAGTCGGGAAGTCGGGCCCGTGCACGAACTCCATCAATTCCTCAACGGAGGCCTCGGGATTCCCGATGAGGTGAATCGTGGCGTCGATGATCTCGCCGAGGTTGTGCGTGGGGATGTTGGTGGCCATGCCCACCGCGATGCCTTGGCTGCCATTGACGAGCAGGTTCGGGAACCGCGACGGCATCACCATCGGTTCGGTGCGGGAGCCGTCGAAGTTCGCAGCGAAGTCCACCGTCTGCTCATCGATGCTCTCGGCCATGGTCATGGCCAGGTCGGTCAGGCGGCACTCGGTATAGCGGTAGGCAGCAGGCGGGTCCGACGGCGAGCCGAAGTTGCCATGCGGATCGATCAAGGTGTTGGCCAAGCTGAACGACTGACCCATCCGCACGAGCGCGTCGTAGATCGATCCGTCGCCGTGAGGGTGGTAGTTGGCAATGACATCGCCGACCACCGTGGCGCATTTCTTGTGGGGCCGGTCCGGCCGCAGGCCGGTGTCGAACATCGACCACAGGATCCGGCGGTGCACCGGCTTCAGGCCGTCTCGCGCATCGGGCAGCGCCCGCGAGGTGATGACCGACATGGCGTAGTCCAGAAACGACTGCTCCATCTCGGTCTGGATCTCGACGTCCACAATTCCGATGGCGCCGCCCTCGTCAGGCGAGCCAGGGCTGGTGTCGGGTTCGCCGTCGCTCATGGCGCTTCCAGCCGGATCCGTCTGCCTGCCACGATCAGACGTCGAGGAAGCGAACGTCGCTGGCGTTGTCCTGGATGAAGCCCCGGCGGGCATCCACGTCGTCGCCCATGAGAACGCTGAAGATGCGGTCAGCTGTGACGGCCTCTTCGAGTGAGACGCGCAGCAAGGTCCGTCGAGCCGGGTCCATGGTGGTCTCCCAGAGTTCGGCAGCATCCATCTCGCCGAGACCCTTGAGGCGTTGGAACTCGTTGCGGTGGTTGGGCCGGTCCGACAGGAAGGCGTCCTTGGCCCGGTCGTCCTTGAGATACACCGTCTCGGTGCCGACCTTGGTGGAGTACAGCGGCGGCTGGGCGATGTACACATAGCCGCCCGAGAGCAGCTTGCGCATCCGATGAAAGAAGAACGTCAGCAGCAGCGTCCGGATATGGCTGCCGTCGACATCGGCATCGCACAGCAGGATCACCTTGTGGTAGCGGATCTTGGCGTCGTCGAAACCGTTCTCGCCGGTCGCGCCATCGACGCCGGCACCGATCGCTGAGATCAGCGCGCTGATCTCGTTGTTGTCAAAGATGCGCTCGGGACGGCTTCGCTGAACGTTGAGGATCTTTCCCCGGATCGGCAAGATCGCCATGGTCGCGGGGTCGCGCGCCTCCTTGGCCGATCCCCCGGCCGAGTCGCCCTCCACGATGTACAACTCGGCCTCTTCAGGATCGCCTGAGGAGCAGTCGGTGAGCTTGCCAGGCAGGCCAGCGCCCCCCAAGGCCGACTTGCGCACCGTATTGCGCGCCTTCTGCGCGGCGATGCGTGCCCGGCGAGCATCGATGGCCTTGCCGGTCACCAGCTTGGCCTCGGTCGGATGTTCTTCGAGCCATTCGCTGAGCCCGCTGTAGGCGGCCTTCTGAACGAGGCTGCGCATAGCGGTGTTGCCCAGCTTTGCCTTGGTCTGACCTTCGAACTGCGGTGCTTCCAAGCGGACGCTCACCACCGCGGTGAGGCCCTCGCGGATGTCATCGCCCTGAAGGTTGTCGTCGTCGGGGCGCAGCATCTTGCGATCACGGGCGTAGTTGTTCATCGCGGACGTCAGTGCCGAGCGGAAACCCTCGGCATGCATGCCGCCCTCGACCGTGTTGATGCCGTTGGCGAAGCTGTGGATGCCATCGGTGTTGAAGCCGGTGTTCCACTGGAAGGCGATCTCCACCTCGTCGCCGTCTTCGGCGGCCGAGAGGAATCCAACTTCGTCGAACAGTGCTTCGGACGACTCATTGAGATGGCGGACGAAGTCGCGGATGCCGCCTGGGTAACAGAACTCGTGGCGGACCGGTTTGGGTCGCCGCTCGTCGGTGAAGCCGATGCACAGGCCGGCGTTGAGAAACGCCATCATCTGCAACCGCTCGGTCAGCGTCTGGGCCCGGAACTCGACGTGATCGAACACCGTCGGATCGGGCTTGAACGTAATGGTGGTGCCGGTGCTGCTCTCGGGCGACGGGCCAGTGTCGGTCAGCTCGCCGACCGGTTCGCCGCCGTTGCAGAACTGCAGCTTCCAGCGGCGGCCGTCCCGGTCGATGACAGCTTCCAGTTCGGACGACAGAGCGTTCACTACGGACACACCGACGCCGTGCAGCCCGCCGGACACCTTGTACCCGGTGCCGCCGAACTTGCCGCCAGCGTGCAGCACGGTCAGGACAACTTCGGCGGCCGACTTGTCGGGGTACTGCGGATGGGCCTCGACGGGGATGCCGCGACCGTCGTCGGTGACGCTGCACGTACCGTCAGCGCGCAGGGTGATTTCGATGGAGCTGCAGTGGCCTGCCATGGCCTCGTCGACGGCGTTGTCGACCACCTCATAGACGAGATGGTGGAGGCCCCCGGGGCCGGTCGAGCCGATGAACATCCCGGGACGTTCACGGACCGGCTCAAGACCCTCGAGCACCGTGATCGCGTCGGCGTTGTAGTCGCCGGAAACGGTGCTGTCAGTGCCGACGGCGACCACCATGCTGTCGCCCGTGCCCGCCGACGCGGGTGCCAGAGTCGTGTCGGTCACAGTGCAACCAGTCTACTGGACGGCGACCGATTCTCGGTGTAGAAGCAGCCGTTTCGGTATGAGCAAAACTGCAGGTCAGAGACGTTTTTTGTGCCCGGCGCCAGGATGGACGCGAAGGTGCAGCTCAGAGATCGTGGCGGCTCCCGATTTGGCGTTCATTGCGGCCAGAATCCGGCTGGAGTGATAACGCAATTCGGTCGCCCAGGCAGGATCGTCCACGACGACGGTGAGCCGGCCTGCTTCGAGCCTCTCGGGCTGCGAGTGCGCCGCGATGGCCTCGCCGACAGCCTCGGCCCAGCGCTCGTTGAGGTCGATCGCGCGGCCCCGTGAACCGAATCCGGCCGTGACTGCTTTGAGCGAATCACTGATCGACCGCGGCTCTCGGCCGCCTGTTGCGCGACGGCGTTTCTTCATCCTGAGATCACCTCGCCGTCTTGGATGTGAACTTGGCTGTGCATTTCGATGCCGGGGGGCACGTGGCCGGTGGCCGAGGTCACGATCGTCTGTGCGACAGGCAGGCAGCCGACGAGACGTTGGGCCCGTCCCTCGTCGAGTTCAGAGAACACATCGTCCAGCAGCACAATCGGCTCGATCCCGCTGATCTGCGACGTGTACCGGTGCTGGGCCAGGCGCAGCGCCAAGGCAATGCTGCGCTGTTCCCCTTGTGAAGCGTGAGTGCGCGCCGGCAGGCCGTCCAGGCAGATCGTCATGTCATCCCGGTGCGGGCCCATGGCGGTGGTGCCGCGTCGCAGGTCGTCCGGGCGTGCTTGCGCCAGCGCGGTCGCGAGGCCGCTCTCACGCCACTCGGCCGCATAGGAGAGTCTCAGACTCGCATCGCATCCGGCGAGCTGGCAATACGCGTCCTGAGCCGGAGACACCAACGCCGTGCACAAGGCGTCGCGCCGGTGTGCGATGGCTTCTCCGACTTCCGCGAGCTGTGCATCCCAGACATCGAGCGTTGCCAGAGCCTCGGCGTCAGGGCGGTGAGCGGCCTGCTTCAGAAGGTTGTTGCGCTGCCGCAGCACTCGCTCGAAATCGCGCCGCGTGGTCCGGTACTCACGATCAATGCTCGTCAGCACATTGTCGAGCAGCTCGCGACGCACCGACGGTCCACCCGCCGCGATCGACAGGTCAGCCGGACAGAACACCACCGCGCTGACCACTTCGGCGAGGTCGCGCAGTGATCGGACTCGCTGTCCATTCACCTGCGCCCGAGATCGGCCGGCCGCCGCGATCTCTATCTCCACCAGGTGCGTGCGACGCGCTCGCCGAATCTCAGCACGCACGAAAGCCCGATCGCAGCCAGCGCGCACGAGTGTCTCCGCACTCGCCCCGCGGAACGAACCAGAGCCATCGAGCAACGCGACGGCTTCCAGCAGGTTGGTCTTGCCATGTCCGTTGGGCCCGACCACGAGCGTCCGCTCTGCGTCGAGCGACAGTTTCGTGGACCGGTGATTCCGGAAATTTTCGATGCTCAGCCAGGCAATGATCACGACACCCGAACGGGCATCAACAGATACAGGAATTCTCCCTGTCCAGGCGTCCGCAGCACAGCGGGCTTCAGTGCATCGAGACGCACCAGCTCGACAGTGTCACCGCCAGCCGCGTCGAGTCCCTCGATGAGATAGTCAGGATTGAAGGCGACCGTGGTCTGCTCTCCGTCATAAGTGGCGTCGACTTCCTCGCTCGCGCTGCCGACGTCCTGGCTGATGACCGTCAGCTCGATGCTGTCGGGCCGCAATTCCATCCGCAGCGGCGCATTGGTGTCGCGGGCCAGCAGGCGAAGCCGGCGTGCACCGTCAAGCAACGCAGCACGGTCCATCTCGAGCCGGTTCTCATGAGAGTCAGGAATCAGCGGTTCATAACTGGGGAAGTCGCCCGCGATGAGACGGCAGGTCACCTGGGCCGACTGAGCGTCGTCGCTGACTTCAAAGGCGACTTCTCGCTCTCCGAGTCGCATGGTTACGTCTTTGCTGGCATCGAGAATCCGGCCAAGCTCCTCCAAGGCCCGAGACGGCACGAGCACTTGCTGCCCCGGGCCGAGCACCTGTGCCTCGGGCAGGTCCCGCAGGGCGAGGCGGTACGAGTCGGTGGCCACCAGCCGCAAGCCGTCGCCCCGGGCCGCCATGAGGACCCCGGTCAGGATCGGCCGGGCATCGTCAGAACTTGCTGCGCGGACCACTTGGCGAAACGCTTGGGCCAAGTCGCCAGCCGGCACGGTGACATCGTCGCCCGTCGGCTGTGGCAGGGTGGGAAAATCGGCGGTCGGCAGCGTCCGCACCGAGAATTGCGCTCGTGCGCTGGTGATCTGCACCTCATCGTCGTCAACCTGAATGTCCACTTCGCCTGGCGGCAACGCTCGGGCGATATCGGTCAACAGCCGGGCCGGCACCACGGTCTCGCCCTCCGTCTCCACTGGCGTACGCAGCTGCGTACGCACGGTGAGATCAAGATCGGTGCCCGTGACCGTGAGCCCCTCGCCGTCAGCTCGCAGGTGCAGCCCGGTCAGCACGAACAAACCGCCCCCGCGCACGTTGACCCCGCGACTTGCCAAAGTCAGCTGGTCGACCAGTGCATCTCGTTCAATGCGCAGTTTCACGGGCGGTTCTCCTTGGCCGTACAAGACCGGTGAGACAGATCATCCTCAATGAGAAGATTGAGACTTATTCGGTAATAGTTGTAGGGGCTGTGAATTGTGGACGACTGACCGTTATCGCAGATCAGCGCAACGCAGCCTGTCAACAGTCTTGCCTGCGCGTCCACAGCTTCACCCTCCCATTTCCGCATAGCCAGTGTGATCGTGGAAAAGCCCGACTTTTCCCGAGGTTTGTCGAGAACTTTTCCACTCATTGTCCACAGCGTGTGGAGACACCCTAGATCCAGTCACCAGCCGCACAGCGGACAGCACTCGGCGGGTCGGCGTCAAGCAGCCCGGACGCGCGCTATCAGCTGGGCAACCTGGTCGTACACCTTGCGTTCAGCAGGCAGCAGACTGTTGATCTTCTTGACAGCGTGCATCACGGTGGTGTGATCTCGGCCGCCGAAGACGCTGGCAATCGCTGGGTAGCTCAGGTCAGTGAGCTCCCGCATGACATACATGCTGATCTGACGGGCGTTGACCAAGCCTTGCTGACGGCGCTGGCTGGTGAGCTCGCTCACGTCATAGCCGAACATGTCCGCGGTCATGTTCAGGATCCGGTCGGTGGTGATGGGCGTCTCCTGCGGTTCACGGACATCGCTCAGTATCTGCTGTGCCATCTCCAGCGTCACGGGACTGCGGGTGAGGCTGGCGTACGCGGTGACGCGCACCAGTGCGCCCTCAAGCTCGCGGATGTTGTTGGTGATGAGGTGCGCGATGTGCTCCAGCACTTCATCGGGCACATGGCCGTGCTCGGTTTTCTTGCGCAGGATGGCCACTCGGGTTTCGAGATCAGGTGGCTGGATGTCCGTGATCAGGCCCCATTCGAACCGGCTGCGCAACCGATCCGACAGTGTGGAGATGCTGCGAGGCGGGCGATCAGAGGAGATCACGATCTGACGACCAGCCACGTGCAGCGAGTTGAACGTGTGGAACAGCTCCTCCTGCAGGCCTTCCTTGCCTTCCATGAACTGGATGTCATCGAGCAGCAGCACGTCGAGTTCGCGGTAGCGCCTCTTGAACGCCGGCGTCGTGTTCGTGCGGATGGCTTCGATGAACTCTGAGAGGAATGTCTCCGTAGAGACGTACCGGACACGATGCTCGGGCAGGGTGACGCCGAGGAAGTTCACGATCGCCTGCAGCAGATGGGTCTTGCCGAGGCCGGTGCCGCCGTGAATGAACAGGGGGTTGTAGGCAATGCCGGGAGTCTCAGCAACCGCAAGGGCCGCCGCTTGTGCAAACCGGTTGCTGCTGCCGGTGACGAAGCTCTCGAAGGTGTAGCGGGGATTGGTGATGTCGACGCCCGGCACTCTCCGCGGTGTTGCGCTGGCATCGGGCGTCGGCGTCGCTGTCGCTGTGATGGTGTTGTCGGCCGGGGCCGGCGAGTTGGCGGAACCGGTCGCGGGGTGCCAGGCCTCGTCGTCGCCCGGGCTCGCAGCGTCACCGTCAGGCGTTGCATCCACGTCGTGAGGATCTGCATCTGCGCCGTTGGCGCTGTCGAGATCGCCAAGCTCGGGGCGGGTCTCGATCTCGTAGGTCTGCGGGCGAACAGGCAGTTGTTCGAAGGCGGCGTGGAGCATCGGGATGTACCGCCGCTGGATGCGATCGCGGATCATGTTGCTCGGCGCGATCAATACGGCGAGCTCGCTGTCGATATGCAGTGCCTGCAGGTGGCGGAAGTAGCCCAGCCAGAGCGCGTCGGACACGGTGGCCCGCAAAATGTCGCGGCACTGCGACCACAGCTCATCGGTGTTCGCGCGGGCGCCCTCGGGCAGTGGAGGCGCCGTGTCCGGCGTCACATGGGCAGCCGCCGACGGCTCTGGCGATTGGGGGATGTGGTGATGATCCTCAGGTTCGTGTGCTGCGGCACCTGCCTGCGGAGAACTCACCACGACAACCTCGTTCGCCTCTGTCCGTCGTGTGCCCGCGGAACCTGTTGTTCGCCTGCGAGCCACCAAGCGGCACCCGGTGGTCGGAACCTATGGCCGCGCTGTCACTGCTGCAAGCGCGTCTTTGCGCACCCGTGAGGTGCTCGAGTCGACGGCAACGCAACAGTTCAGCGACAGACCCATAACGCCCGCAAAACAAGCGGATGACAGGGAAATTCGCTGTCCCGGCGACGCGCGTCGTGGCCGATATCAGGCACCTGCGACATGGCTCCGTGCGTGGGCGTCGCGCGTCTTCGCGCGCGCCGCCCGCGCCACGGCTTCGCCTGCGAGCTCGCCTCTGCGCGCATCGGAAGGGATCGGCACCCGTAGGCTGTTCATGCTCTCGGGTCGACACCCGGGCACGCTCCGGCCGCCGCACCGCATTTCGCGGACCTGCCCGCGGCCTGAACCTCCAGGAGGCTGCAGCGTGAAGCGCACGTACCAACCCCATAACCGCAGACGGGCCCGCCGCCACGGCTTCCGACATCGCATGTCCACCCGTGCGGGACGGGCGATTGTGAACGCTCGCCGACGCAAGGGCCGGCAACGGCTGAGCGCCTGATCGATTCGTGCCGCAGCAGGGCCGATTTCGCAGCACTGCGCCGCGGTCGTCGATTCGACAGCGAGCTGCTGTGGATGACGTTCGCGGCCGACCGCGGTCTGGGGGGGCCGCGCGTGGCATTCTCGCTCAGCCGCCGCCGGGGAACTGCAGTGCAGCGCAATCGAGCCCGCCGGCGTCTGAGAGCGCTCTTTCGCGAGCACGCCGCCGACCTGGCGCCCGGCCGTTACCTGGTCGGCGTGCGCTTGGCGGCGTCGGCGGTGACCTACCAGCGGGCTCGAGCCGAGCTGACGCGGTTGCTGCTGGCCGCGGACGCCTTGAGCAACCGGGGGAACAACCGGCCATGACCTCGGGGCCGCTTACTCGGACGCTGATCGCCGCCGTGAAGCTCTATCGAGCACTCCCCCGCTCACGGCTGCCGTCGTGCCGCTTCGATCCGACGTGCTCGCAGTATGCGCTGGACGCCCTGCGGACATGGGGAGCGGCACGTGGCGGCTGGCTGGCCCTCCGCCGCATCTGCCGCTGCCATCCCTGGGGCGGATGGGGCTACGACCCGGTACCGGAGACGGGTGATCACCTCCGTCGAGGTCACCGTGCGGTCGCAACGACGGGACTCCTGGAGCACTGATGTTCGACTGGGCTGATCCGATATTCGACGGCATCGCCGCCGTCATGGCGTGGTTCTACTCGTTGGTGCCTGACTACACCTTCGCCATCTGCATGCTGACCCTGGCGATCATGCTGCTGTTCACCCCGCTCACCCTGCGGGGCGCTCGCTCGATGACCAAGATGCAGGCACTGCAGCCGGAGATGACCGCGCTCCGCAAGCGGCATGGCAGCGACCGCCAGAAGCTCAACGAAGAAATGATGAGGCTGTACCAGTCCCACGGGGTGAGCCCCTTGGGCGGCTGCTTGCCGAACTTGGTGCAGATTCCGATCTTCATCGTGCTGTACCGGGTCATCTGGAACCTGCGGATACCCGACGACAATCCCGTCGACAATCCATTCCCCCGGAATCTGAGTCCTGATTCGCAGATGTACGAGGACATCGTTGCTGCGGGTGGCGAGATGCGGTCCTTGGGCATGGACTTGTCGAAGGTGGCAAGGGACGTGGTTCAGGCCGACTTCGTCGACGGGCTGCCGTACTTGGGACTCATCGCCGTCACTTTCCTGCTGGCTTGGCTCCAGCAGCGCCAGATGGCGCGGCGGCGCGGCGGCGCGGCAATGCCGAATCGCCAGATGGAAATCATGATGAAGTACCTGCCGTTCATGCTGCCGGTCTTCAGTTTCTTCGTGCCGGCGGCGCTGGTGCCCTACTTCATCGTGTCCAGCATCTACCGGATGCTGACCCAGGCCTTCATTCACGCCACGATGAAACCGCCGCAGCCGCTCGTCGGCGCCGAATCCGCTGACGACGTCATCGAGGCCGAGGAGGTTCCGGAACCAGAGCCGCCTCGCCAGGTGCCGAATCCGCGCTCGCGCAAGGCCCTTGATGCTGAAGCGGAGCGCCGTGCGGAGCGTGAGCGCCGCCGTGCAGAGCGACGCGAGGGCTCGCAGAACTCGTCGGGCGAAAGCGCACCGGCGGCTGCGGTACCGGAACCTTCTGAGTCTCCCACGATCCGCCGGACTCGCTCATCGGAAGAACGAGTTGTCGATGCGCGCAAGCGAGCACGTCGCAGCACCGGCTCCTCCGATCGGAATCAGAACCGCAATCAAGGTCGCGAGCGCAGCCGGCGGCGCGGGCGTGCCGAACCGGAGCCGGAATCGAAGCCCATCCAGAGCCGTCGTACCTCAGGAGACGGCAGGACCCGCAATCGCCGCAAGCGATGAACACACCGGCAACTGCGGTGGAGAGTTAGGCGCTGCGTCGTGGAGTGGATCGTGGTGACCGGCCACACGGTTGCAGAGGCGCGTGATCGTGGCCTCGATGCGCTTTCGGTCGCCGCCGAGGATGCAGACATCGAGATTGTGGCTGAGCCGGGCCGCTCGCACTGGGGGTTTCGACGCCGACCCGCTCGCGTTCGCATGCGAGTGCGGCCGACCGGGCCGCCGCCACGAGTGGGCGACCAGCGCCGAGACCGGCGCAGATCCCGCCGACGCTCCGGTGGCGGCAATCGCGGCGGTCACCGCCGGCAGGATTCCGGACAACGTCAGCACACTGGCGGCGGATCCTCGCGTCGTCGTTCCCGTTCAGGTCGTAGATGACCCAGAGCCGCTCAACTCGTCAACGGGTACCGCTGCTCCACAACTTTGAGTTTGAACCGCTTGTTCGGCGACATTGAGGGAAATGGGCTGATCTTCAGCTTGTAGTTCGACGGCGAAACCTCGAAGGTGAAGTAGTGCGCGAGCATCAATACGCTCATCAGCATCTGCAACTCCACCATGTGAGAGCCAAGACAGCTATGCGTGCCGAGACCGAACGGTGCGTATCCAGGCGTTCGGTGCTCGCCGCGTGAAGGCAGGTAGCGATCAATGTCGAATGTGAAGGGATCCGGAAAGACTTCACTCATGTAGTGCGGTGCCGTAGTGGCAATGAACACCTTGGAGCCGACCGGCAATTCGTAGTCTTCAACGACGCATGCGTTCATCACTGTGCGGATCGACATAGGCACCGTTGGCCACAGCCGCAAGCACTCCATGATGAAACGTCGAGTGACATCGATAGCGGGAGAACTCAAATCATCTGGCGATGGATCTCCATTGCTAAACAAAGCATCGGCTTCCGCTCGGATCTGCTCATATAAATGTGGTTGGGACACCATCGCATGCAAGATAAAGCTGAGCTCATCTCCCGCGTACATGCCCGCGAGTACCGGTGCCGAGAAGGTGAAGCTGAGATTTGACTCGGGTACGAAAATCGGATCGCTGGTGTGTAGGCTGAGGACATCGTCGGCAAGATCGCGAGGGCAACCAGCCCTCTGCGCGGCCGTATGTGACTCCAGCACGCGCTCGTACAGCACGTCGACAACCTTCTTCTTGCGCTTCATGCGTGGTGTATTGAGCATGAAATTCGGCAAGACGTTGACGACTTGGGTCATGAGCACCCGAGACTTATAGGCGATGAGATCGTCGATGACATCATCTGCCTCGATGCTGGCGAGGAACGGCGTGACCTGAGCACCGGCGAAACCGCGACACATCGATACGGCTCCAAATGTGTCCCCGACGTTCCATTTACTGATATACGCCCGAGCGTGCTGATATACCGTTTCGAGCTGCTGTTCGAAACGCGCCCGGCCGTAGCCTGCACGCAGTGATTTGCGCATCCGGAAATGATCTGCACCATCCAGCGCAGGCAGCAGCCCGGAGGCGTGATACGCAGTTTCAAGACCTCGGAGATAATCGCTCGATCTGAGATGCATGCGACCATGACGGTGAACCCAGCGATTGACGCGAGGGCCTGATAGGAATGTGATCTCCTGCCCGGAGAACAGGGGGCTGAGCCTGAAGACTGAACCGAACTCTTCAGTTAGTTGTGCATATACAGCCGGGATGTTCCCCCGAAGGAAATGACGATTGAGCAGCAGTTTGTTAAGCGGCAGCTTGGGTACCGACTTCGTCAACGCAGAGCTTCTGAGCAGCGACGCCACCAAGTTGTGCGCGACGGCATCCGCGATGGCCCTGCCAATCAGGTCCATTTGGCAGATGAGCTGGACCCGCTCCTCCGCTTCGTCGTCGAGCTCGAAGATGAAGCGCAGAACATCGCAGGTGTGGGCGAGGCCGATGATGATGACGTCTCTCGGGCTGGGAATCTCGCCCAGCAAGATCGATCTGCCAATGCGCGTCTTGATGAATTGGACGGCCGTGTCGTCGTCATCGCCGGCAAAGAAATCGCTGTGCCGGGCTGCTGCCGTCAAGCTCCAGAATTCGCCGTCGTGATGCTCGAGGATCCCAAGTCTGACCAGCTGCTCCAGTGCCAAGTCGAGCATCATCTCGGCGCGAGGCGCGAGGCGCTCCACCCAGTACTGAGCGCTGCGCTGCTCGGGCTCGCTCGCGATCTGCTGGAGGGCGAGGTCCAAGATCGGCTTGCCAGTCGGAGTCTTGTCCAGCAGGATCAGCGAGTCCATGTCGGTGTCAATGCGCGCCTGCAGCGAAAGCTCGGCCAGCGCCGCCCCGGCCATGGCGCAATTCAGATGCCAACCGGGAACCTGGTGGAAGTACCCGCTCTCCTCGCTGAGCAGCACCAAGAGGAGTTCCTCGGTCAGGTCGAGCGGCTGCGCGGTGGTGACCCTCGTCGATGCTGTCGATGCAGTAGTCAAGTGACGCTCCTGGTCACGCGGGGCACGGTGGTCAGCCCAGCGTTCGGGAAGATCGTCTCAAGTGTACGGATAGTTACTGGTAGGGAGTGCAGCACCGGCACTTCCCGGGGGCGCCGATCATCCGGTCTAGCCTGCCGGCATCGCTTCGGATGGAGAGCGCGGCTCGATGGCCAGACCCCAGCAGGCAGCAAACGTTAGTTCGCTGCCATCATTTCCAGAAGGCTGGTTCTTCATCGCTACGCGCGATGCCGTACAGAAGGCGGGATTGATTCAACGCACCTGGATGGGCGAAGAGATCGTCATCTGGTCTGATCCCGCCGGCCAGATCTGCATCGCGAAATCGGTCTGCCCTCATCTGGGGTCCGATCTGGGACCTGAGGCCGGGGCGAGGGTCGTCGGCGGGAGACTCGTCTGTCCCTTTCACGGGTTCGAATTCGAGACCAGTGGGGAGTGCGTGGCCACACCATCTGGAGCGCCCGCCCGTTCCGCGAAGCTGGACCTCATTGAAGTCCGTGAGATCGAGGGCCTCGTCTTCGGTTGGTGGGGCCTCGGCGGGCGACCCTCGCAGTGGCAGTTGCCTGATGTTCCGCAGACCGATGACGACTGGACCGATCTCCAGATCCGGACGATTCGCTTCGCCGGCCATCCACAGGAAACCAGCGAGAACTCGGTGGACATTGCGCACTTGAGTTGCATCCACGGCTACCACAACGTCTCCAATGACGCGCCGGTGTCGATCGATGGGCCGCGACTTGAGAGCCGGTTCAGCTTCTCGACGACCCGGAGGATTGCCAAGTTCGCCAAGCTCACTATGCATGTATCGGCTATTGCCCACGTGGTCGGGCTGGGCTACTCCTTCGTCGAGTTCCAGGAGCACTCCATCGGCCTCGATGCTCGGCTGTGGGTGTTGGCGGCGCCTGTCGATGGCACGCTGATCGACATGTCCATCGTGTCGAGGATGCGCACGCTGCATAAGCCCAAGCGACCGATCGTCGGCTTCAGCTTCTTGCCGACGCGGATGCGGGCGCCCATCGTGAACAAGTTCATTGCGGATCTGCAGATCGGCGAGGTCAAGCAGGACGTGGTGATCTGGAGTCGCAAGCACTACGTGCCGCGCCCCCGGCTGGTGAGCACCGATGGCGAGATCATGAAGTACCGGGCGTACTGTGCACAGTTCTATCCCGGCGAGTGCGAGCCGCCCCGACTCTGAACTCCTCGGTCGGCAGCAATGTGCGTCGCGAATCTCAGGGGTTCCGCGTCGACAGACCCG
The DNA here is from genome assembly GCA_009843525.1 of Acidimicrobiales bacterium. Classification (GTDB taxonomy): domain Bacteria; phylum Actinomycetota; class Acidimicrobiia; order Acidimicrobiales; family Poriferisodalaceae; genus Poriferisodalis; species Poriferisodalis multihospitum. The sequence continues at coordinate 35,519 of VYDH01000021.1, forward strand.
TAGGCTGAGCACGGCCCACATCGTGCGAGCAATGCAATAGCAGCGCCCGTGGACTCATACCGCCCGATGTGCGGCGGGCCCCAACGCATGCGTGCCCGATCAGAGGTGACGAAGATGACAGAAGAGACGACGACAGCCGAACAGCAAGTCATGGTCCAGGAGTTCCTGGACGGCCTGGTACATGCGTTCGGTATCGAAGCGCAGGCGGTACCAGTCGCAGCAGACGACGACAGCTTCGAGATCAATCTCGAGGGTGAGAACGAGGCGTTGGGGTTGCTGATTGGGCCGCGCGGCCGCCATGTCGTTGCACTTCAGGAGGTCGCGAAGACCATGCTGCAGCGCAGACTGCCAGGTATACGCCGCGCGCGAGTACGGGTTGATGTGGGCGGCTACCGGCAGCGCCGACGCGAGGCGCTGGAAGCGTACGTGCGCGAGCTCGCGGGTGCTGTATTGGAACGCGGAACGGAACGCGGACTCGAGCCGATGAATGCAGCTGACCGCAAGGTCGTGCATGACACCGTCAACGAGATCACCGGTGTCGACACGATCTCGGTGGGCGACGAACCCCGCCGCCGCGTCGTGCTGGTGCCATCCAGCCCGAGCGACGCTCCCGACCCGAGCGACGAGGCGTAGTCCGTTCGATCACTCAGAAGAGCGGTCGCTTCCGGATCTGTTTCCAGGTTCGGGGGTACGCCGGATCGGCAGCTGCCAGGCACTCCAGCTCGGCAAACGTCGGTGCGCCTGCGGTTCTCCGCACGAAGTGCATCCCGAGCTGAGCGAGAGCGTCGGTTGGCCAGCGCGCCTCACTGCATCTGGGCGGCTCGCTGACCACGAGTCTGCCGCCGGCGCGCAGCAAGCCGGCACTGCACTCTGCGACCGCGGCTGGAGGACCGAACGCCCGGCTGACGACGCCGTCATAGGCATAGCGATGTCGGGGGAGATGAGCGAGTTCAGCGGCATCGCCGAGCGCGATCGTGACACGATCGGCGAGCTGGAGATCCTGAACAGCAGTTTCGAGGAAATCAGCCCGGCGCTGGGACCGATCCAACAGCACGAATTCGATGCTGGGCTGCTCCAGCGCCATCACAAGCCCAGGCACTCCCCCGCCGCTCCCGAGATCGCACCAGCGCTGACCGGGCATCGGTCGAGCTGCCGCATGGTGAGCTCGTGCGTGCTCCACATGGGCCAGGAGGTCACCGGCGCCAAGAAAGCCCTGTTGTTGACCGTGTCTGAGCACGGCAACCAGGCGTTCTTCTGCCACCGCCATGATGCGTGGAACCGTATCTCAGATGTTTCACGTGAAACACTGCGGCCCCGCAGCGGGTCCACGACTGGCCTACGCTGACCCTCAGGCGCCAGCGAACGGAGACTGCATGGGTCGGATCATTGCGGTGACGAACCAGAAAGGCGGCGTCGGCAAGACGACAACGGCCGTCAATCTGTGTGCGGCACTTGCCGATCTGGGCCAGAAGACGCTGCTTGTCGACATGGATCCACAAGGCAATGCCGCTACTGGTGCCGGCATCGACCCGCGTGTCGTGGGCACTTCCATGTACCAGGTATTGCTCGGCACGGCAGAGATCGTCGACTGCATCCAACCGACCGGCATCGAGCACTTCGACGTGGCGCCTGCACGGCTGGAAATGTCTGGCGCGGAGATAGAACTCGTGTCGGCCTTCAGTCGCGAGTTGAAACTCCGGCACGCTCTCGCCCCGATCGATGACGACTACGACTACATCTTCATCGACTGCCCGCCGTCGCTCGGACTGTTGACCGTCAACGCGTTGAGTGCGGCGGTCGAGATCCTGGTGCCAGTCCAGTGCGAGTACTACGCGCTCGAGGGACTGGGCCAACTGCTTCACAACGTGGAAATGGTGCGCCAGGGCCTGAATCCCGCCCTCGTTATCAGTGCCATCGTCATGGTGATGTACGACGCCAGGACACGGCTTGCGGCGGAGGTGGTCTCTGATGTTCGGCGGCACTTCGGTGATCGGGTGTGCCGGGTGGTGATCCCGCGGACGGTGCGCTTGTCTGAAGCCCCGAGTGTGGGGCAGCCGGTGACGGTGTACGCGCCCAACAGCCGTGGCGCCGTGGCCTACCGGGAACTCGCCCGGGAGATTCATGAGCGCGGCGGCCAGGCGGAGGCAGCCGGTGCCCGCACGGCTCATGATCCCGGTTCGAATGAGGGCCGGGAACATGAGCAGGCAGGTCCGGGCGGCGTCTGGTCGATCAGTCGCGAAGGAGCCCCCACATGAATGCTCAACGAGGGCTCGGGCGAGGGCTCGGCGCGCTCATCCCGACTGGCCAATCGGCCTATCGCGAAGTGCCCGTCTCGGCCGTCGAAGTCAATCCGCTCCAACCCCGACAGCACTTCGACACTGCGGCACTGGACACCCTGGCGGATTCAATTCGCCAGATCGGGATCTTGCAGCCGATCGTCGTACGCGAGACGGGCATAGTCGGCCGTTTCGAGATCATCGCGGGCGAGCGGCGCTGGCGAGCGGCGCGCAGCATCGGCTTGGACACGATTCCGGTCGTCGTACGCGCTGCGGACGACGAGTCCAGCCTGACCCACGCACTGATCGAGAACGTTCACCGGGCAGATCTCAATCCCTTGGAAGAGGCGGCTGCGTACCGGCAGCTCATCGATGACTTTGGCGTCACCCACGATGAACTCGGACGTCGCATGGGCCGCAGCCGTGCGACGGTCACCAACTCACTCAGGCTCTTGTCGTTGCCGGTCAGTGTGCAGCGCTATCTGCTGGATGGAGAGCTCTCCGCCGGACACGCTCGTGCGCTGCTCGGCTGCGATGACCCTGTCGAGCTCGAATTGCTCGCCGAGCGCGCGGCCGATGAAGGCTGGTCTGTGCGCACGGTGGAGGAGGAAGTGCGAGCGCTCGGCGCGCCGTCTGAACGCGAATCGGAGCCGGATCGGCCAATTGACGAGCCCGCTGCGCCGGCTCCTGCCACCAAGGATCGCCCCGCAGCGGTGTTGGAGGTCGAATCTGCCTTGGCCGCCGCCCTCACAACTGCCGTCGAGGTGCAACTCGGCCGCCAGGGGGGTCAGATTGTCATCAGATTCGCTGATATGAAGGATCTCGGCCGGCTCTACGCGGCGTTAACCGACAACCTCAGAGGCTGAGCCGATTGGCGAAGCCGTGACCCGAGCGGCCCGCAGGGCACTTTCAAGTGGCCCTCGAAGCTTGGGCGGTGTTTGCTGACGGGCTCAAGCCTTGGAAGACGGGAGCGCTGACGCCGAGATTCGCAGCCTCAATCTGAACTTGTTGTCCACTAGTTGTGGACAACGTGGGGAGAAACTTGCGTCGAGGTCAGGCCGCGGGCTGATCAGCGAGCAGATCGCGGGTCGATTGAGCCACGACGTCAGCCACTTGCCTGGTTTGTTCAAGCAGAGCGTCGATGCGCTCGAACCTGCACAGCACGGCGGGCATGGCACTCTCACGCAGCATCGGGAGCCCCATGCCGTTCGTTTCAACGGAGCCGAACATTGGTTCCAACCCGCCTGCGATGTCGACGGCGAGCTTTTGGCCGGCGCGGCTCACGAAGTGACGACCCTGGAAGTAGCTAACCGAGGGTGCGGCTGGCTTGACCTCGAAGCCGATGTAGACGGCTGCACCGAATCGGTTGACCTGCGCGGCTTGCGTTGACCAATCAGGATGGTGAACGGTCAGCACCTCTGCGCCGTCGCGACCGATCTCGCGCCGCACCGACGCGGTGACGGGCTCGAGTCCGCCGGCTTCGCCAACGGCGATGCGCCGTCCGATCAACTGGCCGCCGGCGGATTCCAAGCGCTGCCGCTCGGTGATGTGGGCGACGACTGATGCGTCGCCGAGCGGCCGCACGAGCTGCTGCAGCGTCTGCAGGGTTCGGCCACCGCAGACGCCGTCACCGCCCAGGCTCATATTCGTCTGGAAGTCGGCGAGCGCGGCAGCGGTCAGTGGACCCCAGATCCCATCGATGCGTCCGACAGAGAAACCCAGCGTGCTGAGCATCCGCTGCACCTCGGCGACGTCATCGCCCCGCAGGTGTGGAGTGCGCAGGTACAGGAAGCGGTCTCCCAGCCGCTGGCCCGCCTCGATCAGCAGTCCCCATGTCTCGGGGCCGCAGATGCCGTCGACGTCGATCGAGCGCTGCGCCTGGAATGCCCTGACGGACTCGGCAGTTGCCGAGTCGAAGATGCCGGTGATCGGGCCGTGCCAGTGACCAGTCGCGGTCAGCCGATGCTGGAGGTCTCGAACATGCGGACCTGCCGCGCCGATGCCGAACGGTCGGATCAGAGGAACTCGCCGATCTCAGCCAGCAGGGCGCTCTTCGGCTTGGCGCCGACAAGACGCTTGGCCGGTTCGCCGTCTCGGAACATGATGAGCGTCGGAATGCTCATCACCTGGTAGCGCATGGCCAAGTCGGGACTCTCGTCGACGTTGACCTTGGCGATGCGGATGTTGTCGTGCTCCGAGGCGATCTCCTCGAGAATGGGGGCGATCATCTTGCACGGTCCGCACCATTCGGCCCAGAAATCCACCAGCACAGGGCTGTCAGCACTCCCGACGGTCTCGTCGAACGTGCTGTCGTCCAAGGTGGAAATACCTTCGGCCATCGCTGGCTCCTCATCTCGTGGTTGCCGCGAGGCTACCGCTGCGGTCTCGGCCGACGGCGGTTGACGCCAGAGTCTCAGTGACCTTGGGCTTCAAGCCAACGTTCGGCGTCGATGGCAGCTTGGCAGCCCGAGCCAGCGGCTGTCACTGCTTGGCGGTAGTAGTCGTCTTGCACGTCGCCGCAGGCGAAGACGCCCTCGATGTTCGTGCGAGCGCTGCCAGCCTCGGTCACGAGATAGCCGTTGGGCTTGCGGTCGAGCCAATCGGCGAACAGATCGGTGTTCGGTCGATGCCCGATCGCGATGAACAGGCCTGAGATGTCGAGCGGCGAACGCTGCTTCGTTTGCGTGTCCTCGAGCATGACGCCCTCTAGGCGCTCGTCACCCAGGATCTCCACCACCTGCCGGTTCCACAAGAACTCGATCCGCTCATTGGCAAAGGCCCGATCCTGCATGATCTTCGACGCTCGCAGCTCGTCGCGTCGATGCACGACGTACACCTTTGCTGCAAAACGCGTCAGGAAGGTGGCCTCTTCGAGGGCACTGTCGCCACCGCCCACCACCGCGATCTCCTGACCCCGGAAGAAGAAGCCGTCACAAGTGGCGCAGGTGGACACGCCGTGACCGATGAGGCGCTCCTCGTTCGGCAGCTCGAGCAACAAGCTCTGCGCTCCGGTGGACACGATCACCGTGCGACTGCGATAACGCGCATCGCCAACCCAGACTGAGAACGGTTGTTCGCTAAAGTCGATCTTGGTGGCCTTGGCGGTGAGGAATTCGGCACCGAAGCGTTCTGCTTGAGCCCGAAAGCTGGCCATCAAGTCAGGACCTAGGACGCCATCAGGGAATCCGGGATAGTTCTCGACATCGGTGGTCAGCATGAGCTGCCCGCCCGGCTGGTCGCTGGTGGAAGACGGCTCGCCCTCGATCACGAGCGGCTGCAAGCTTGCTCGAGCGGTGTAGATGGCAGCGGTAAGGCCAGCCGGGCCGCTCCCGACGATGATCACGTCGCGCGGAGTGGCGTCAGGAGATCCAGCGCCGCTGCTCATGTTTCGCTTGCCGCACGCGGTCGCCGCTTGGACCACGCCCATGCTCCGGCACCGCCGAATATGCCGCCAGCGATCAGGTGCGCAGACCACACGTCGCCCGGCACCGCGATATCGAGTGCCCTGATCGCCGCGACGGCCACGAGCACCACGACACCGACCGCCGCGGTGACGATGACCAGGCCGTACACCAGCGCTCGAGCAGCCGTGATCAGCGGTCCGCTCGTCCGGGCGCGCACGGCGTCGACGGCATCGGCAAACCGAGCGACGGCTGCGTCGATGCTGTCGTCGGGCGTCTCGCCAGAGCCTTTCGAGCGCTTCGAGATCATCGGCGGAAGCCTAGTGTCCTGAGTGGGGAATTTGTTGCATATATGCGGCCATGGTGTCGAAGAT
>VYDH01000041.1 GCA_009843525.1 Acidimicrobiales bacterium
TCTTCGACACCATGGCCGCATATATGCAACAAATTCCCCACTCAGGACACTAGTGGCGACTGTGCCTGACGGTCTCGCCACTAGTGGCGAAACTGCCGCTCGCCGGTGAACAGCATGGCCAGGCCGAGCTCGTTGGCCCGGGCGATCACGTCGTCGTCTCGCAGGGCGCCGCCCGGCTGCACAACCACGGCCACACCGGCCTCAGCGGCGGCCTCGACGCCGTCACCGAAGGGGTAGAACGCGTCGCTGGCGCAGGCCCCGCCCGCAGCCCGCCCGTCGGCCTTCGCAGCAGCGAGCTGGCCCGACTCCACCCGGTTCTGCTGGCCGGCGCCGATGCCCCACGCCGTGCGGTCGCGCGCCAGCACGATCGCATTCGACATCACATGCCCGCAAACGCGCCAGGCGAAGCGGGCATCGGCCAGCTCGCTCGCGGTGGGCTTGCGCTGCGTGACCACCTGCCAGTCCTCGGGCGCCGAAGCGAACGTGTGGGGCGACTGCACCAGCCATCCGCCGTTGATCTGCCGCAGCGACACGCCAGCCTCGTCGGGCCGTGGCCCCTCCAGCACCCGGGTGTTGCGCCGTTTCGCCTGGAGGCGCTCCACCACGCCGTCCTCATAGCCGGGCGCGATGATCAAATCGGCCTGGGCCGCTGCCTCGATGCGCTCGACCGTATCGAGGTCGACGATCTTGTTGAACGCCACGATCCCGCCGAAAGCCGAGCGGGCGTCGCAGTCGTAGGCCCGCTGGTACACGTCGGCAAGATCGTCGCCAGCCGCGGCGCCGCACGGATTGGCGTGCTTCACGATCACCACCGCCGAGGAACCCTCGGCCTCGCCGAGATCGTGCACGATCCGCCACGCCGCATCAGCGTCGAAGTAGTTCAGGTAGCTGAGCGCCAGCCCGCTGTGCTGGTAGGCGTGGTCCCACCAGGTCGGCTCGCCGGCCGGCCGGTAGCGGGCGCCGAGATGGTGCGGGTTCTCGCCGTAGCGGCATTCGTCCACCCGTTCCAGCGCCAGGTGCACGGTCGGCGGCAAGGGAGCGGGCTCGGGCGATTCGCCGGCCCCCGCCACACCCGCGGCGTCGCCTGCGGCCGGCTTGTCCAGCCAGTTCACGATCGCCGCGTCATAGGCAGCCGTATGGGCGAAGGCGGCCCGCGCCAGCCGCCGCCGCGTGGCCGCGCTCAGCCCACCAGCACCCGACTCGCCCGTCGCGCCCGATTCGGCCAGTTCCTCCAGCACCGCCTCGTAGTCGGCCGGGTCCACCACCACGCCCACGCCGCCGTCATCGTCGCCGTGGTTCTTCGCAGCCGCCCGCACCATCGCCGGCCCGCCGATGTCGATCAGCTCGGGCCCCGGGTCGGACCGGAACGGGTACAGGTTGCACACCACCAGGTCGATGGCCGCAATGCCGTGCTCGGCCAGCGACGCCAGGTGCGCCGGCTTCGACCGGTCAGCCAAGATCCCTCCGTGGATGCGCGGGTGCAGCGTCTTCACCCGGCCATCCAGCATCTCGGGACTGCCGGTGACGTCTTCCACCGCCAACACCGGCACCGCGGCCTCGGCCAGCGCCGCGGCCGTCCCGCCGCTCGAGACGATCTCCCATCCGAGGCCCGACAGCCGGGTCGCGAAGTCGACCACGCCCGTCTTGTCCCACACCGAGATCAACGCCCTCATCGGGTCTGTCCTTCCTGCCTGCATTCGAGTTCGACTTCCCGCAGGCCCATCGCGTCCTCGCTGGCGCAGCGCTCCAGGAACGCCGCAATCGTGGCCGGGTAGAGCTCCCGTTCCACCGCCTTGATGCGCTCGTGCAGGCTGGCCTCGTCGTCGCCTGCCAGCACCGGCACCGCCTGCTGGGCCAGCACCGGGCCGGCGTCCACCTCGGGAATCGCCACGTGCACGGTGCAGCCCGACTCAGTGGCACCGGCGTCCAGCGCGTCGCGCACGGCATGCCAGCCCGGGAACGCCGGCAGCAGCGAAGGATGGGTGTTCAGCACCCGCCCCCGGTAGCGCCCGTCGTCCCATGCGAAGAACGACCCGTCCAGCACGGTGCCGAAGCCGGCCATCGCCACCACGTCCACGCCTCGCTCGGCCAACACCGCAGCCAGCTCGCAGCTGTAGCCCTTGCGGTCGAAGCGCCGCCGTCCCGGGTCACCGCCCCCGGTCACCCAGTCCGAACGTGCCACCAGCGCTGTTTCGATTCCGGCATCGGCAGCAATTCCCAGCCCCCGGCAGGGCCGATCGGCCCCCACCAAGTCCACCGGCAGTCCCACGCCGAGCATCGCTTCGAGGATGGATCCGGTTCCCGACACCAGTACCGCCAGCCGCACGGCGCCGAACCTACGCGCCCCGCGCGCCGACGGCGCGGTACGCCGGCTGCGGCGCCTGCGCTCCCCAGTAGCCTCAGCGCCGTATGCGCCCGCCCGAGGACATGCCACCCCCGTCGTCTGGTCCGCCAGGCGGCCCTCAGGGTCCCCAAGGCCCCGGCGGCCCCCAAGGCCCCCAGGGTCCCGGCGGCCCCCGGAGGGTGCCGCGCCGCCCACGCGGCCTCACCCGCTTCCGCCTGATCATCGGCATCGTGGTCGCGGCCGGCCTCATCCTGCTGTTCTCGATTCGGGGCCTCGCCGGCTTCTGGACCGACTACCTGTGGTTCGACAGCCTCGGCTACGCATCGGTGTGGTGGAAGGTGCTGTGGGCCAAGATCGGCCTCGGCCTGCTGTTCACCGCGATCTTCTTCGTCCTGCTGTGGGTGAACCTGTTCATCGCCGAGCGGCTCGCCGCGCGCGCCACACCGACGGGCCCGGCCGAGGACATCGCCGCTCGCTGGCACCAGATTTCCCGCCGTCGCCGCGCCCTCATCCGCATCGGCGTCTCGCTGGTGCTCGCCTTCATGGTCGGCACCGGCGTCTCTGGCCAGTGGGAAGCGTGGCTGTTCTTCATCAACGCCACCGACTTCGGCCTCACCGACCCGCAGTTCGGCCGCGACATCGGCTTCTACGTCTTCCGCCTGCCGTTCTTCAACTTCCTGGTCGGCTGGGCGTTCGCCGCCGTGCTGGTGACATTCATCTTCACCACCATCTGGCACTACCTGAACGGCGCCATCCGGGTGCAGGCCCCCGCCGGCAGCCGGGTGCAGCCGCAGGTGAAGGCGCACCTGTCGCTGCTGCTGGGCCTGCTGGCGCTCATCAAGGCGGTGGGCTACTACTTCGACCAGTTCGAGCTGACGCTGTCCACCCGGGGCTTCGTCGACGGCGCCACCTACACCGACGTGAACGCGCAGCTGCCGGTGCTGCGGCTGCTGATGGTGATCAGCCTGTTCAGCTTCCTGCTGCTCGTGGTGAACATCTGGCGGCGCGGTTTCACCTACCCGGTGATCGCCGTGGCGCTGTGGGTGGTGATCGCCGGCCTGGCGGGTGCGGCGTATCCCGCCATCGTGCAGCGCTTCCAGGTGGAGCCCTCGGAGTCGACCCGCGAGGCGCCTTACATCGAGCGCAACATCGAGATGACCCGCATAGCGCTCGATCTCGACGATGTCACCACCAGCGAGTTCGACTACGAACCCGAGCTCACCGCTGCCGACATCGAGAACAACTTCGACACGGTGCGCAACGTGCGGCTGCTCGACCCCGCCGTCATGCAGGACACGTTCCAGCAGACCCAGGGCATCAAGAGCTTCTACGACTTCCGCGACATCGACGTGGACCGATACGAGATCGACGGCCAGGTCACCCAGATCGTGCTGTCGGCCCGTGAGCTGCGCCCCACCGAGCTGCCCACCGACACCTGGGAGACCGAGCACGTCGCCTACACCCACGGCTACGGCGTGGCTGCCGCGCCGGCCAACGGGGTCGACGCCAACGGCCGCCCGGCGTACGCGCTGGGCGACATTCCGGGGGTGACGTCGCCGGGCGCGGAGGCGCTCGAGCTCGACGAGCCGGGCCTGTACGTGGGCGAGGACTTGCAGGGCTACTCCATCGTGGGCGCCCAGCGGGCCGAGGTCGACTTCCAGGACGACGACGACCGCACCGAGACCACCCGCTACGACGGCGCCGACGGCGTGGGCATCGGCGGTTTCTTCCGGCGGCTCGCGTTCGCGGTGCGCTTCGCCGAGCCGAACCTGCTGGTGTCGGGCGAGATCCAGGGCGAGAGCCGGATCCTCTACAACCGCGACATCACCCAGCGGGTTGAGCTGCTGGCGCCGTTCCTGTCCTACGACAACGACCCCTACCCGGTCGTGCTCGACGGGAAGGTGAAGTGGGTGCTCGACGCCTACACCACCACCACGCAGTTCCCGTACGCGCAGCGCACCAATTCCCGGGCGGCCACGCTGGGCAGCGACCTGCGCGACCCGTTCAACTACGTGCGGAACTCGGTGAAGGCCGTGGTGGATGCGCACGACGGCACGGTCACGTTCTATGTGGTGGACCGCAGCGATCCGATCGTGCAGTCGTACATCAAGCAGTTCCCCGATCTGTTCTCTGAGGAAGAGCCTCCGGCCGAGCTGCAGGAGCACTTCCGCTATCCCGAGGACCTGTTCCGGGTGCAGACCGATGCGTGGGGCCGGTACCGCCTCGATGACCCGTCGGAGTTCTACGACGCTGCCGGTGCGTGGGCGGTGGCGCAGGACCCGGGCGATTCCATCGGCCAGACCACGGTGGAGACGGTGCGCGACGAGACCACCGGGCAGGTGATCGCCACGGTCGAAGCCCGCATCTCGCCGCAGTACCTGCTGTTCCGATTGCCGGGCGACGATGCTGCGTCGTTCGTGATCTTCCGGCCGTTCGTGCCGTTCTCCGAGGACGATTCCCGCAAGAACCTCGAAGGCTTCATGGTGGTCCACAACGACCCCGACCGCTACGGCGACATCGAGGTGTTCGAGATCCGGTCGGATCAGCCGATCGACGGTCCGGCGCTGTTCAACTCGAACATCCAGACCGAGGAGGAGATCTCCGAGCGGCTGACGCTGCTGAACCAGAACGGCTCGGTGGTGCGGCCCGGCAACCTGCTGCTGATCCCGGTGGAGAACTCGCTGCTGTACGTGCGGCCGCTGTTCATCGCGGCCACCGGCCCGACGGCGGTGCCCGAGCTGCAGCTGGTGATTGCCGGCATCGGCTCGAATGTGGTGATCTCCGAGACGTTCGAAGGAGCGCTCGAGAAGGCCATCGGCGCCAGCATCGACATCGGCAACGGGACGGTGCGCCGAACCGACGAAGCGCCCGCTGCGCCCGACGACACCGAAGATGAGCCGGCAGCCGCCGCGCCCGACGATGAGGCCGACGAGCCCGACACGGCGCCCGATACCGACGACGTGGGCAACCTGCTGGAACGAGCTGCTAGGGCGTTCGAGCGGGCCGACGCCGCACTGCGCGAGGGCGACTTGGCCGCCTACCAAGAGGCAGTCGACGAGGCCGAGCGCCTCATAGCCAGAGCCGCCCGAATCCTCCAACAAGCCGCCACCGGCTGAGCGGCCGTCGGCCGCAGCGCGCCCCCAGAACCCGCTCGCGCCGCCACGGCCTTGCTGGCGCCGGGAGGCCGCTGGTAGTGTGACCGGTCTCGCCGCGGGGTGGAGCAGTCTGGAAGCTCGTCGGGCTCATAACCCGAAGGTCGCAGGTTCAAATCCTGCCCCCGCCACCACGGGGTCTTGGCCAGTGCACCCGGTTCGTGTTGGCCAGTTCGACCGGAAACGGGCCGTTTGGGCCCGTTTCTGCGCGTTTCGGCACCGTTTTGGGGTCTGCTGAAGGGCTGTCTTGCCGGTTCGCGTCAGTCAGGCCGCGAGCCGGGTGTGGACGCGCGCGACGAGACAGACGGCTTCTGAGCCGTCTGCCTCACCGGGATGCGCTTGTGGCGCTATGTGGGTGGCGGCGGGCGTGCTGGGGAGTCGGGCGCCTCGCCGACTGGCGGGGTCGGGGTCGGTTGGCCGGCGTCTTCCAGAGGTTCGGGTGTGTCGGTAGCGGGGTGTGATTTCTTGGCGGCCCGTCGAGCCTGTTTGGCGGCCTCGAGCTCTTCTTCGCGTTTGCGGGTGAGCTTTAGGTTGTAGGAGACGCATCGTGCGAGGCACATGATGTGGCGTGCTGCGCTGCCCATGATGCGGTTGACCTTCTTGGAGAGGCCGTTCTCGTCTTTGATCTGGGAGAAGATGTTCTCGGAGGGGTTGCGCTGTCCGTACACCTGGTCGTGCAGCGGTGTGCCCCACGGTGGCCACTGGAAGTAGTCGAGATCCTCGACGGCGGCGGTGATGAGTCCTTGGTGAAGGAGTGCTTGGGGGAGGTCCTTGAAGTTTCTGGTGAGGTCCGCCGGCGGCGGGTACAGGGGTTGTCCCTCCGGCCCGGTGTGCTGGTCGGGGTCGATGTTGAGCCGTCCGTCTCGGCTGGGCGACGAGAGTTTCTTGGCGCCGCCGTCGAGGTGCTCGTGGACGGTCAGCGCGAATCGTCGGGCTCGCTCGGTGTAGAAGTCCTGGAGCTCCTTGCCCTTGAGCTCGGGAGGCGGCTTGCGCCAGTTGGGCGGCGTGCAGGCGTGCAGGAAGGTTCCGGCGTGGACGAAAGCGGGGTAGCCGCTGGGGCCGAGCCGGACGGGCTTGACGCTCGTGCGGTCCGGTTCCTTGTAGTCCATGGCGATTGTCGAGGGTGTGTCAGATGTTCTGTGTAAGCGGGGTGGTCGGTGGTGATGTTAGAGC
>VYDH01000025.1 GCA_009843525.1 Acidimicrobiales bacterium
ATCCTGTTCTTCTGCGGTGGACTAGACCTTTATCCACAATATTCGTGGTAGAACCGAACCAATTTGTCATGAATATTATGACCTACATGGGAAGACCCCTCGTCCTCTAGGCGGCCGGTTTGAATCCACATTTGATTTAATCCATGCGGGGTACGTATATTCGGCCCGGTTTAATTTTTCACCGTAACAAATTTCTCTTCAAAATGAATTACTTACTTAGCTTCGCATGTATGTGCCTGTTTCTGTTACCTGGGAAGACCTATTCCCAGTTGGGCAGTGATATAGAAGACTACATCCTTGCATCCTGTAATGGGTGTACTACCATTGTCATTCAGTATGAGAATAGCTGGGACATGTCAATCTCGTGCGAAGGCAGCTCAAAAATTCACATTTACGAGGGTACCGGAGCCTATGGGGGGGCCGTCTGCGGGCAGGGCATGGAATAGTGTGGTTGCTCATTGAGCAATCCCACACATGAATCAGTTGCAGATGAATTCCATTTTTAATCCCCGCATGCCCACCAAGTGGCGTTATGCGGGGATCTTGTTTCTTTTATTACCTTTTGTCGCATGTCAGAGCGGGGAAGCAACACTTACTCGGTTTGAAAACTCCCCGGTCATTGACAGCCTGCTCGCTGCTGCTCCTCACTTCGTGGCCAATACGGATATTGACGGGGAAAGATGGCTCGCAACAACCAGATTGGGGCTCCCAAATGATTCATTAATCCTGGGGAGCCCCTGGCACTTGATGGCGATCGGGGATAGTGTTTATGTCTCTGATGCGACATCCCGTGCGATCTTTGTAATAGGAACTGATGGGTACCTTAGCCGGAAAATTGGTCGGCCAGGAAAAGGTCCCGGAGAGTTTTCTCTTTTAAGAGGGCTACAATACAACGGTTCGTACATATTCGTCAAGGACGCGACTCGCGTACAGATGTTCACGGAGAAGTTTGAATTTGTCCGTTCGTTCTTTTCCCCAGATATAAGGCACCAAAGATTTTCGGTCTCGCCCGATTATGTATTTCTGCAATGTCTTGGGGATAACTGGCTAGTTTGTCCTCATAACACATCCCCCCCGTATGCCTGGATTGAGCCCATTAAATTACTTCCTGTTTTGGATATTCCTGATCGCTCGGGAGAAAACGCCAGCTTCGTAACGGCTTCTCCGCAGGGGGCCCGAATTGCCGTGGCATATTTGGGTCTCCCCTATATCTTTGTTTACGACGATCAGTTCAAACATCTGCGGACGATCCGATTTGAAGGAAGTGATGTTCGTAACTTTAGCCCGATCGCCGTCCCCCCCGGCGGAGCTCCAGGCGACATGGAGCCTGGCACGGTCTCTTCCATGAACACGATAAAGTTTATCAATTCCCGCTATCTGATTGTAGGAGAAACCATGGGGGATGATAGTTATTACGTTTTTGATTTGTCTGAAAACAACTACAAGATTGCAAGAAAAATAATTTTCCAGATCATTGACGATACGGGGGAGAGAAAGAATATTTATCCCGCAGACTTTCTCCTGCATGGAGATTATTTGTATGTGTCGTCACAATGGCAAGAGTACGTATACGGCTACGAGTTCTCCCTAGATTGAAAGAGCCGCCGGAAAATCATTTGAGACCATCTGAAGTCCTTATTTGCGATTGATGGCCCAGATGAGGGTAATCCAGCTTATTTCCTGATCATTAATCCTGCGGGGCCTCTGGACGCCCCAACCCACACAACGATTGCCAAAATCAAAAAGACTGAGAGGGGATGCGTAATCATACGAAGCTGTGTTTATGCTTTTTGAAAGAGCAGCACTTTATTTGCCATTGAATGCCATGTGGATCGTTCGGATTTCACAATCAGGTCCGACAATTTAATCATCCGGCACCACTCTCGTAACTGGGTCACGAAGCTCATCCTATTCAGCTCCAACAGCCGATCTTCAGGGAATCGATGCAAATCTCCTTCCCTGTAGATGCCAGATATCCCAATTGATTTCTTTTGTCCCCAACCGAAACGAATTTTTCCAGATTGCATTTGAGGGGGTTTGGATTACCACATCTTTCTTCCTCTGGTATAGTAGGACGGCCGTCAGATAAGGCTACGGGGCGCTATGTATTTCGTAAAGTTAGGAAATTATAACGCAAACTGTAACCTACTTCTTGGGGTTCCGGCTCTTCTGCTTCTCTGCATCTTCATTTAGAAACTGCTTTCGCACCGCTTCACGGAGCGTGAGCCCACCGTAACGCGGATTAGCGCAAGGCTCATCCATCATTCTGTCTAAGCGATCCAGTCTTGCTTCTAGTTCAGAGCTTCGTATCGTAATATTACCTGATTTCTTTTCGTCCTGTGAGGGCATAGGATTGATCCCTTATTTGTGAGTGTACTAATATAATTATCTAAACAAATAAGCGATCATAATTCGGGTATAGTCTCTCCCAGAAACAGCAAAGGCCCCGCCGGAATCGGCGGGACCTCCGCAAAATAAACCCATGGCGTGTATAGCCGAACAGCGACCCTTCGGTTTAATCCAGTTGGGCGGATTCTTCCTCGATTGGCCTTGCACGCTTGAAGAAAGACCACTTATAGGACTTATGTTCTTTGGGTAACCCTAGAAAATGAACAGTAATCCAGAGGCCGAAAAACCACATATAATTCCCCCAAGCATTTTCTATCAGATGTTCCAGTATAAGCCCAAAAAAGAATAAACTGCTTCCCATACTTACCCCAAGCCCCCATGCTGGACTGAAACGTTCAATCTTTTTGCTTAGGGGAAAATACAGGTACAAAATGATCGTTAAAATTGCTGTAACTAGTGAACCCCATAACAAATCCGTTCCATCATAGGAAACATCAGAACGAAGCCCCAACCAGTACACAATAAAGCTTCCCAGTGGGTAGGCACAAAGAAGTAATCTCATCATCTTTTCCATTTGAATCATCCACCATCAAGTTTTGGGAATTTGTAACGACATTTTTCCATGCATTGATCATAGGTATCGTCATTACCGCTAAAACTCTGGTAAGCATTGTAAACAGTGGTACCGAGACAAACATATTTTCCACCAAAAGAAAGAAAAAAGCCCGGCAAATTCGCTGTGGCTAAGGAAAGTATTTCACCGGCAGTACCAAGACCAATACATATTGCAGCACCTCCCACTGTCTCCCAGGAAGTCTGCGTATCGCTACTTTTCTTTTTAGATTCACAATCTCTATCACAATCTTCACGCGATTTACAACTTGGGCAATACGAACCGGTCAAATAGGAATTTTTTATCCTATTGAGATCTAGAATATCTTCGATTGATTGTCCCGTCGAATCGGATTCAATGGCAAGATCAACAGCGATCTGAATAGCTTCGAATACCTTTGCCATCGGGCCATCATATTGGGCAAGTTCAACGGCGAGCTGATTTGCTTCCTGGACAGCAGCCGAATCCGCTGCTCCCGTCTTTCCGAACTTTGACTCGATCTCCATCCAAAGTTCAAGGTAGCGTTCCACCAGTTCCGGGGGTTCAGGGTTAGCACTCGGCGGAACTAGTTCGAGTTGTTCCCCATCGGGGACTTCGAACTCAACTTCTGGAATTGCCGAATCAGAACAACCGCTTACAAAGACCAGTAGTCCAAAGGCTAGAAGAAAAATGGGGGGGGGGCGAAAGGGTTTTTATACCCTGAATAAAGTATATCATGGTTTGATTAGGTTTTATGAAAAGGTAACTCTGCACGGACAATAGGAATCATCTCCGTTCCCGTGCGTTGCCAATATATACAATTCTCATTAAACAATGAAATTGATCAATTACCAAATGGTTACTTTGAGACTTAATTCCCATTTTTGGGGCCATTACGCTGCTTTCTTGCGTTTCAGCCATCCTTTATCTGTGAGTAGTACCAGTAACTCTTCTTGCGTCTTAGTGCCTTTGAGTTTATTACACGGGCCACAAAGAAGTTGAAGATTCGAGATATGATCCGTCCCTCCCTTTGATTTGGGAATGATATGATCGACCTCAAAATAACGGGGCTTGAAATGTTCTTCGCATCCGTTACAAAAGCCTCCCTGCTCGCCATATAGATATTTCTTATTACGCTCATCATTGTAACGAATCGGAATATCTATATCCGTGCGTTGTGGAATAGTCTGTGCGGTGAATCCCCTTATGGAATACTCCCATCTCGTTCATTAACCGTTCTTCAACTAGGTCGGCTGCCTTGGGGCTGATGTCAATACCAACCCACTGCCGGTTCTCTAATTCTGCTGCAATACACGCAGTAGCGCATCCACAGAACGGATCCAGGATCGTATCTCCCTCATTACTTGACGCTCTGCTAATTCGCCTTAACAGTGCGATAGGCTTTTGGGTCGGATAGCCGACATATTGACCTTTTTGGCGTGCAGCAATGGCAAATCCGTTTCCCTTTTCTTGTGCCCACCAGGTTTCGGGTACCTTACCGTTGGCGAGTTCATACTTGCCTTCAGAAAACCCGGATCCTCGTAACCCCTCTTTGAAGTTAGCTTGGGTTTTCCCATGATGATTTATGCGAACTGCATCGGCATTAAAAACCCATGTTTCCCCGATAGAATACCAATAGATGGTATCATGCTTGCGATTGAACTGGCGCATATTTGGGGATCCAGGCCCAGTGTAACACCATACGATCTCATTCCTAAAGTTTTTCTTACCGAATATTGCATCCATCAGTAGTTTTAGGTAATGCCCTGCCGTCGGATCACAATGCAGATAGATACTGCCAGTCGGCTTCAGGACTCTACGTAATTCCATGATCCGTATTGCCATATAGATCAGGTACGACATCATAGAATCTCCATGAATCTCCCGGGTTGCTTGGAGTAAGGAATACAGCCCAGGGTAATCATGTTTGATCTCACCATGCCACGCGAGGTTAATGTCATCTAGGCCCCAAGTATCCTTAAATGCAGCCCCCGCAGCCAAACTGCCAATCGGAGCGGCATAATTCGCGTTGGAATTGAACGGGGGATCCAAGTAGATTAAATCGATACACTCCGAATTAAATCCACGAAGTATATCCAGATTATCCCCTGTCCAAATTGTCTGATTGAGAAAATTTGCCCCCCCCCCATATGATTGTCGTATGTTCTCATTTATGAGATCAGGTCTTTGTACTTCAATCGTTTCCCGACCATACCTTGTACGACTATTGCCATCTGGTCTATCGTGTCATAATCCCGTAGGTTATGCTTGCCTGCAAACTGGGTTACGTACCGATTTAGGTGCTTCTTGCTTAGGTGATGATACGTGCCATGATAGGCACGCTTCAGTACTGCCCAGAAGGATTCTATGCCGTTCGTGTGCGCCAGATCACCGAGTACGGTGGATACTGCCCACTGCTTTTGACTATGATTTACCGAAGTGCGGTTCGTTAATCCCTCGTAGCTGAGATGCTCATCGGTGTACACCAAGGCATCCTCTGAACGCGTATCATTCACGATCTGATGAATAACGGGTTTTGTGGTATCTGGGATTACTTCTGCACGGATCTTGTTCGTCTTACGATCCTTCACGCCCAATACCGCCGTTTTGCCGACCGTTCCACGCCCAGCATTGAGTTTCTTGTCCTCATGCTTATTCTTTTCCAGTCCGCCCAAGTAGGCTTCATCTACCTCTATCGGCCCTTCAAAGACCTGCATAATCTGCGGCAGCAAGCCTTCACGAATACGATGAAGCAGATGCCAAGCTGTCTTCTGTGGAATCCCTAAATCCCGATGAATCTTCATAGATGAGATCCCTTTGAGGCTGGTCATTTCAAGAAATATAGCCCATACCCAAGTTTGTAAGGGGAGCTTGGACGATGCAAGAATACTTCCAGTCTTGACCGAGAAATACCGTCTACAATCCCGACACCGGTACGGCATCTTATTTGTATTCTTGGTCTCATACGTATTGCTGCCTTTACAGCGCGGACATTTACGACCGTCAGCCCAGAATACGGATTCAAACCACTTCATGGCTGAATCCTCATCTGGAAACTTTTGTGTAAGTTCAAGCAGACTGATTCCCTTGCGATAGGAACGTCCTGGTCCGTTATTACTCATCTGATTTGCTCTTCCAAGCATTATCTTATCTACCAGTAATATACGAACTACTTAGCAAAAAGTTACAGTTTGCGTTATAATTCCCTAAAGTTACGTCATTTTGTGTAGTTTGACCTATGCAGAAGCGATGGGGCTGCTTC
>VYDH01000022.1 GCA_009843525.1 Acidimicrobiales bacterium
AACCGACTCTCTCAGACCACCCCCCTTACACAGAGAACCTGACACTCTCATCGCGGACGACCCGCTCGCCGCTCGGAACCCCGGCAGCGACGCTGATGCCAGAGCCGAGCAGCAGCGCATACTCGCCCTTGCCTGAGTGGACACTGAACGCGGGCTGAACCATTGGACTTCCGGACACCAGCGCGAAGCTAGCGACGCTGGCGCGAACCGAAACAGCGGTGCGTTCAGTGCAAAGAGGCAGTGCACCCCATGGTGTGCCGCTGTCCCCGCAACCCTTACCGCACGAGGTGCGGTACTCCGATGTTGGCGGAATCTTCCGCGAGGGCACTAAGCCCGCGGTCGGAGCTGAGGTATGCATCCCAGACTGCCGCGACTCGCTCAGCGTGGTCGGGATGGCACGCCTGTTGGCCCCCGCGGTGTCCGAGGCGGGCGACGCACGCTTCCGCTGTCCAGCCGGTCGGCGCCCAATTGGTGTTTTGCCAGTGCATGACGAGCAACGTGTCGGGCGACATCGGGACCCAAATCTCTTCCGCGCTTCCGAGACCCGGCGAACCGTAGAGACCGCCCGCATTGCTCATCCTCAGGTACACGCCGTCCCTGAGCGGCAGGCTCAGCCCGCCATCGGGAAACTTGATGACGACCCACGTTCGCGAAAAGACGAAAGACACGATTTCGGGGTCGAAGGCGTGCTCCAGCATCGACGGCACATCGGTCTTCCGGTCAATTGAGACAATGAACTCGCCGTCCGGTCCGAAGCTCTCCGGACTCCAGTCGAAACCTTCGAGGTCCGCAGGGTCGATGTTTGCTTCGCGGCACATCTCGTCGGTCATCCATTCACGCGGAGGACCGAGGGAAGCCAAGCTCATGGCGAACCTCTGCGCCACAGCGTCCCTGGATGACCTCACCGCGTCGAAGTGGCTGGGCACCCGCACGAACTGGAGCGCCACGAGCACGGAAACCCAGAAGCGCTCCAAGTCGCTGAGAACCGGCGTCGAGCCGTCGCGGCACTCGATGAGCCTTGTGAACGGCGGAGCAGCTCGGTTCTCGAACACCGCGACGACATGCTCCCAAAGCACCGACACGTCCGCCTCGGACGACGCGTCGTCGGAGCGCGGCTCGGCGTAGGTGGCGTACAGGTCCCGTACGAACGCCTCATCGTCAGCATCGCCGCAGCGAGGCGGCTGCTCACCGGACGGATCGACAACACACAACGTCTCGTCCTCAGCGAACTTCTTGAGCCAGAACTGCGGCACGTAGTGATGACGGCGATGGCTTCGCCCCGCAGCCTCTGCGTTGAGCCTGCTGAGTTCGGGAGCCACCAATGCGCTGGCTCGTTGGTGCGCGTCCAGCAGGCGCGGAAACATCTCAAGCAGGCGTTCCCTCATCGCTACTGGGGAGTCGTCCTGTGAGGGTCGAGATGAGGGGACTGAACCCATGTAGTCAACGTAGTCAGAGAGGCTCGGATGACGACCTGATTCATCCCTTCGGCTGAATGGCCGACGGTCTAGCCCGACGAGCGCAGAGGTGTTGCAGACGGACGGCCCTAAGTCGGCTCAATCAGGGCCTCCTGCCGTCGCGGCTGCCGTCGTTAGGGTGGGCAGGTGGACGAGCAGACCCCAGTGGCGCAGCTGCTGCGCACCTTGCAGGCGACGATCAACGAGGCGCACGAGAAACTCCTGGAGGTCAGGAACGACAAAGACCCATACGTACAGGGCAAGGCAGCATGGTGGAAGAACGACGCCGGAGTGCTCGCATACGACGGACTGCTGCAAACGGTCGGGGCACTCAAGGAAGCTCTGGACGACTTGGCCACCGACCTGAAGACAGACGAGTAGCTCTCGTTCGGTGCCGTCGCCACACGCGCTAGCCGAAGGAGCGATGGTGCGGCTAGGGCGCACCGGCCCGAGCTAGCTGCCCGCAGCCGTCCTGTGAGCTAGCTAACCGAGCGACACACGGAGGATTACCCGGCACGGCACTCTGCGGTCTCGCCGCCTGACTACGCGGGAACAAGCCCCAGAGGGCGGCCACGGGAACTGCGAGGCATGTGGAGATTGGCCAAGGTCAGTGTGGAGATCGCGACAGCACCCAAGATCCACCAAGTCTGATGTGCAGAAACAAGACTGGCCAACGTCCCTTCGAGATGTTCTCATTGCTCAGGACCACTCAGGAACCCCGACGTGTTACAGCCGCGACGACACAGCGAGACTCATGGCGAATGTGCCGCTTCACTCCGTTCCGTGGAAGGAACACACCGTCACCTAGTCCTAGCGCCCGTAGCCGTGTGCACCGCTTCGGGCCTCTGAGCATCTTCGGTCAAGAATGAGCGATCAGCCGCAAAGGCAACACTGCATCAGCAAGTTCTTGATCAAGCAATGGGCTCAAGACGGCGATGTCGGGGTGGTCAGCATGTACCACCGTGACAGCGCGCCGGTGTCAGCGACTGCGAGAACGTTGCATTCGGTCGTTGATCTGTGGTCGCGGGATCTGGAGAACAGCTGGAGCGACGCTGAAAGCGACGCGAGCGATGCGATCGACAAACTGAACGAAGCGCTTGAGCCGGGCGGAGACGACTTCGCGGCAGCCCAGAGAGTGCTGTCCGAACCGGCGAACCGCAAGTCGCTGATCGGCTTGGCAGTGCTGCATCACGCTCGCTCTGTGGTGGTGGCGGTGCGGCAGTTTTCCCGCCAGCACGGGGCGGGTGACGGCGCCGAGACCGAAGCCATGATCCGGACACGCTGGGACGACGCGCAGGCCTACTACAAGTGCGGCATAGTCGTCAGCGTGCTGCCGCGGGACGCTTCGGTCGCTCTGGGCGCGGCCCCCGTGTTCAACACACCGAGCTGGGGCGGGCCACGGGCCGGCGCCTCAGCGCTGTTCATGATGCCGGTGACGCCGCGCGTGGTGATCGCCGGGGACCGCGAGTTGCCCCCGGATCAGTTCAGGATCGAGTCCGACAGCACCGACCGCGAGAACCGGCTCCGCTGGCAACTGGCAGCCGAGCCCGGTCTGTTCGCCACCCCGTTCCTGATCTGCGAACCCTCGGCACTGGAACAGACCGCTGAGACAGCGCTGGCCCTAACCGAAGGCACCCCCGTGCACTGGTTGGGGTTGCGTGACCGAATCTTGCTGCACCACGAAGCAACCTGTGAGCAGCGCACCGCTTGGCGGCGGCTCATCAGCGACCAGGAAAACAGGCAAGGCTGGCACGACGACCCGCTGACATCGAACTCCATGCGGGCCAAGCACCGCCGAGCGATGGCCGCCAACGCCCGCGAAATCCAGGCGGCCCTCGACAGCTTGGGAGTGGATGTGTGCGACTGCAAGAAGCACCGCGGCGAGGGCCGTGACGCCACAATCGCCGCACTGTGGCAGGCCCTGATGCCACAGGCCGTCTGCGAGGCGATACGCCGCAAACGCAACACAGCCAGCGGCAGATGCGCGCGCTAGTTGACCCCTATGTCACGGGCTTGGTGTCGAGGTGGGTACAGATGCGAGCCGGCCGCTTGGTCGGAGCCGCTCGGTGCCGGGAACTCATGTCTCGACCACAACGCGCCTACGAGATGCTGCAGTGCGGAAGTGCGACTTGAATCTGCACGCACCGCACGGCATCGGCTACGCCACGCCTGTCGAGAATCTGCTCTGACCTGCAGCGATCCGAGCTAGCAAGCGTCTGCCAGTGCACCAATCGGTTAGCGATACCGGCAGAATCGGTTACCCGTGGCGTCCACGGCGACTCTGTGACCAAGAACTTCTGGGTTACGCGCCTGCGCCACCAGTTGCCTCGACTGTCACCGGCGGTGAGAGATCGATCTTCAGGCTGGCCGTCAATCGCAGCAAGTCTTCGTTACTGCGGTCAGCGCTGAGGAATTCGACCAGCTCTTCCTGACGTGGTTGGCCGAATGCGAGGCGGTAGGCGGCGAGGGCCTTGCGCAGTTGGGACACGGCCGCCGCGTCCCGGCTGAACGGCAGCACGGGCACATGACGCTGGATCTTTGCCGGGCCCTCGTTGAAGACCCAGTAGGGCACGATTGCCCCATCGACATCAGGACTCGCCTCGACCGCTGCTTCGAAGAGTTCGTTCCAGAGGTCGCCCCCGGCCGGCAGCCCATTTGTGAGCAGGCCCTGTCCAAGGGTCGCAGCGAGGTTCCGGCGCACGGCGTGGCCCTTGTAGCGGTGCACGCGGCCTTCGCGCTGCTCTAGGTCGACGGGGTTGGTCGGCAGATTCCAGTGGACGACGGCGTGACACCACAGATGGAAGTCGAGACCCTCTTGCCCGACCGACGTGGAGGTGAGCACGAAGGGCCAGAAAGGGGAATTGAACGCCCGTGACACCGCCTCGACCCGGGCTTCGCCGCCCTCGTCAAGCGTCTGATTACCGAACGCGACGGCGAACCTCGTTCGCAGCCGGTGTTCTTCCAGTGCGAACTCTCGGCCGTTGGCCGCTCGGCGGGGAATGTCGACCCGGAATAGCGAGGTCCGAAGATCGAGCGCCTCTTCGATCTTGTAACCGATGTCGTCGGCTGCAGCGATGCGCTGGTCGTCGTCGCTCAGACTCAGGTGGCCGAGCCAATCGCGCAGCACGTGGCAGTGCTCGTCGAGCACTGCCTGGAGGTTGCCGTCGATGGAATGCCGCACCACGTCGCGCCAGTACCGCTCGACACCTGCTTCGCCGTCGGAGTCGTCGGGCCTCCCACCCACGATGACGCCGGTGATCTCCGGTGCGTTGAAGAAGCGCCGGAACGCCTCGGCAACCCACGCAGCGTTCGAGACCGTCGACTCGTGAGATAGCGGGAGGCCGACGGCAGAGCTGACCGCCCGTAACGCGCACTGCGCTGGCCCGCCGATCGCGACCTCGGCGAGCACCGCTGCGAGATCATCGGGAGGACGGCCAAGAGCGGAGTGTCCGTAGCTGGCCATCTCACGGGCCTCGTCGAGATGAACAGCGAACACCTGGCCAACGTTCTCGCCCTCCCAATACTGAGCGCCGTTGCGGGCCAGCAACAGATCAGTCGCCGAAGGGTGCCGCTCAAGGTCAAGGAACAACGGCGCAGCCCAGTACCAGCGCCGGTCGACAACCCCATCCGAGGGTGCCGACCGAACGAGCGACGCGATGGCATCTGCGACCTGCGCTTCGACCTCAGCGAGCAGCGCAGAGATCTCGCGCCGACCGCCTCGGGCCAACCGGCGAGGATCACCCAGCTCAGCGAGGCTCGGGCTGGGCCACACGAGCAGGAATGCGGTCATCGAGGCGGCCCGTCGAGCGCCTCTTGCCTCCCCTGCCCGAGCTACCCGTGCCGCACGTTCGCTGGTGCGGAAATCGAGACGCGAGCCTCCCCGCCGGTGGTACTCGGCGGTGTAGTTGTGGTTGCGACCGGCGAAGGCGTGTCGTTCGGCCTCCAGGCTGACCAGCGACGAGACGACCTTCGGCACGACCGCCCAGCCCGAGAAGATCAGCCGCTTGGTGAAGCCGGCCGCCTCGGACGACTCGTACACCGAACCGGTGTCGTAGTAGCGCAGCGATGGCGGCACCCACAGCAACTCGAAGGCCCGGTGACTCTCCAAGTCCTCGAGCAGCCAGCGAAGCCGGCCGTTCTGGGGATCGATGCGCCGGTAGGCCTCGACGTCTTCCCAGCTCAGCAAGCCGGGACCAGGATCGAGCCGCCCTTCCTCGGCGAGGCGGCCATCGGCTGCGGCCTGCTTGACAGCTTCCTTGAGCTTGTATCGCTCCATGAAGTTGACGAGATACGGGCCCGACTTCCAGTACTCGGTGGGCTCGTGATGCTCGACCGTTTCTGCAAGGTCTCCGATTCGCAGGTACGCACGTAGGTCATCGGGTGCCACCGTCACCTGAGCCTCGTGCTCGGCGAGCATCCCGTCACGGCTCGGCGTGGCGGCGAGCCGTTCTGTCCGTGACATCACCCTGCGCAGATCGGTGCTGATGTCTTCGCAGATCGCTTCCGCATTCGGCAGCGACTCCGCGGAGGTGAGCGCGGACCGGAGACCGGCGAAGCGCTGCCTCAGCCGGTCGACCCGTTCCTCGTCCTGGAACAGGAACGTGCACGTGTCGAGGAAGTCGGCGTAATGGTCGCTGTCGATTTCGTCCGCCGTCGTGTACATGCGATACGGAGTGGCCGACAGGAGCAGTGTTCGTGTGAGGCGTCCGGTGGCGCTGTCCTTGTAGTCGAACAAGCGGTGTGCCAGTTCGGCGGCGAAGTTGTCCGGATCGGGACGGAGCAGATCCTTGAACCGTTGGAACTCGTCCAGCACCACGAGGTCGGGCTCAAGTGCTGCGATGCCGACGATCGCCAGGGTTCGGCGCAGTTCGCCGATCAGCACGCTGCGGTCGTCCCACAGGTCGCCTGGAAAGGTGCGCTTCCACTTCAGTCCTTCGATCAGCCGGTCGAAGAGCGTGCGGAGCGTCGGTTGGCCGTGTCGACGGTGCGACTTCTCGACTTCTGCGAGCTCGGCGGCGAAGTCATCGAGCGAACCGGTGATCTTCGGCCGGTACCAACGCTCCCATGAACGCAGGCGCTCGTCGGGGTCACCGGCTGTGACGCCCTCCCAGAAGATCCGTCGAGCCGGGGCGGTCATGACCTCGGCACCCCAGTGCGCCCGCAGGAATGTGTACGCCAGGCAGCGCTCCCGAAACTGGCCGGTGCTGCGACCGAACTTCAGCGATGTGCCGGGCGTAATCGCAATGAGATTGATGCCCGGCTGTGTGCCGTGGCCCTCGTTCAAGGCAGTGAGCGGAAGCATGGCGAGCCGGCCGACGTCTTCGAGCGGCTCGATGCCCTTGGGACGAGTTTGCGAAGGTTCTGGCGGGCGATGGCCGCGTTCGAGCAGACGTACACGATGTCGTGGCGTGAGTCGCCAATGCGGCCGAGGTGTTCGATGACCTGGGCGATCACGCCCTTGGCGATGTGGGTCTTGCCGAGACCGACTTCGTCGGCCACCAAGAATCGGTACGCCGGATCGTGCTTGTCGAACATGCGCTGGAAGGTCCAACGAGCGGTCCGCTGTTGGAAATCCTTCAAGTCACCGAGGACCGCTTCGACGTCGACGTGTCCTTGAGTCACTCGGACGGTGCTCCTTCAAGTGCTGCCCCGTTGACACTCGGGTCTGCCCCTGCCATCGCCACGCTGAAGATGGTCTTCCAGAGTTCGGCGAAGCCCACCGGCAGGACGTCGTCGTCAGCAAGATCCGACACGAGCGGGTGGAGCCCGGCCAGCTTCGCGGGGTCTCGGCGCATCGTTCGCAGCAGCTTCTCCAGCACCGGCAGGGCCGCCACGCCGGCTTCGTCGTCCCAGGCGTCGGTGCTGGCTCGCTCCACCGCTTCCAGTAGGTCCAGCTGGCCGGGATCCTCGTCCAGCAGCGCCAGCAGGTAGCGAAAGAAGCGTTCCGCATTGCCGATGAGGGACCGCAGGAGGAACCGTTCCCGATGCTCGGGTACGCCTCGTAGGGGGACGGGCACCACGAATTCGGTCACCGCGCCGTCGTCCTGTTCGAGTTCAAAGGCGAGGAAGCCGCTCATGGCTTCGAGGCTCGTCTCGAACCGTTCGTCCAATGGGCTGCCAGTGGTCACTTGGCGCCTGTTGCCCGCCGACGAGAGCGGCCAGCAGTGGATAACTGTGTTATCCACGCTCGGCAGCGGTCCGCTCGTTCGGTACGTGACGGCCCAGTCGGTCCCGCTCGCCTCGACGACTCCTTCGATCTGAAGCCGTCCTATGGCGACGCGCGCCCTGTCCAGCGTCGATGTGTCGGGCAGCGGGATCGGCGCGTCGGCGGGTCGCTGGTACGAGATGAACCAGTTGCGCAAGCCGGGCTCATCGTCGGTGCCGCCGCAGAGCCGGTCAATGCCGAGGGTCGCGATGGGTCCCATCAACTCGACGAGGATCTCGATGCTGGTGTGGAAGGCCGACCGGGTCGCATTCGCTGATCCCACAAACAGGTGCGCCCGGTCGCCGGATTCGAATGCGAAGACCTTGGCGTGCAGTCCTGCGAGCGGTCGGGCCGGATCCAGCGGCGACGTCTGATCCTCTGGTGCGGCCAGCTCGATTGGACTGCCGTCGTCAAACGAGTAGGTCGTGCCCACGTTGGCGAGGGCGGTTGGCTTCAGGGAATCGAGCCACGCCTCCAAGCTCACGAGTTCGGTGACCGGATGCGGGTGCACTGAGCTGAAGAAGCCGTCGCTCACGAACGGGGAGATGATCAGCGAGCGCTCGGCGTTGTCCGGGAAGGGCGAACCCGTTGGCGATGAATGCCGGCCCTCGAGTCCGAACACATGGACCCGCAGGTCGTCCACGCCGGCGGGCAGGGCGAACGTGGCTGTCTGCAGTGCTGCTGCGAGGGACTGGACGCGCTGTCGGTGAGCTTCGGCGACGTCATGGACCGCCGCTTCGAGCAGGCCTTCGAACAGTTCCCCGACCGGCTCGAGGCGAGCGCCGCTTGCACCCGGGGCCTCATCGAGCCGGAGCACGGCATCCCAGCTCGGGTCGAACGTGAGATTTCGACTGGCCACCAGCACACGCAGGCGTTGATCGCGGGCCTGGTCGTTGGATTCGTCACCGCATGCCTCGTAGCGGAGCACCCACAGCTTGGGATGCACGATCCCGCCGCGTGGCGCATCGACCGGCACTACCGCGCCTTCAAGGAAGGCGAACACCCGGCGGGATGGCGGCACAGCGGTATAGCCGGCCTGGTTGAACACGGTGATCTTGCTGGCATGGGAGCGGAGGGCGTGCAGCAGCTCGACAGGCACCAGTTGCTCGCCTTCGGCAACCATGCCGTCCGGCCCATTGAGCGCGAACGCCGCCGGCGCTGCCAGAAGTGCCTGAAGATCGAGCGTGAAGGTGACAGCCATCGCCGACTCGATGCGGAACCCTGCAGGCGGCCGCATGGCACCGAGGAGCGTCAGGCGGTTGGTGGGCTGAAGCATCAGGTGCCTGCCGCCAAGGCCGCAGCGATGTCGCGCATGTAGCTCTGTGTGATGCCCCAGCGGAAGTCGAACTGTCCGCCGACACCCTCTCCGTTCCAATTCTCCAGCGCGGAGCGATGCGCCAGTCGAGCCCGCTTCGACTTCAAACGAAGCTCGCGGTCGCGGATTCTGCGGTGGACCGCTGAGTCCTCGACGAATCCCTCAGGGTCACCGGCAATTCGTTCGACCATGGCATTCACGAACTCCTGGACGCCGAGGTTGATGCCGAATTCGTTCAGCAGAACCCAGAACTCCGGCAGATCGTCGACCCATGCGCGGACATCGTCGAGCCGCGCTGCAATCCGGTGAGTCCAATCGTCGAGGCGGGCGAGTTCTCTCGATTCCAGTTCGTCCGTTTCCCAGCTCAACTCTGCGCGCGCCTGACGTGCCACGAGCACGTTGTAGACGTGCTGCGGTCCGGCGGTCAGCTCGGAGAAGTTCTGGGCGTGGCGGAGGATCTCGACCAGCTGGGCCGGCATGCCAGGTGTCTGCAATTGCCACGGGTAGTCGACCTGCGCAGCCGCTTGCGGCGTCGCGCACAGCACCGCCAGCAGCGTGCCCGCATGGCGGCGCCGGATGTGATCCACCAGCAGCTGCGCCTCATCGGGCATGAGGTCGAAAGTGATCTCCGCATGCAAGAAATCATCCGGAGGAGGAGGCAGCCCCGCCCACATCGACACAGCCCGCGTCATAGCGTTGCCGTCGTCATCACGATCAGGCCGCATCTTCCCGAGGGTGGCTGCGCGCTGGCCGTACTCGGAGATGCTGAGGTCTATCCGCCGCAGGCCCCAAGTCCACAGGCCTCCCCAGTAGGCATCGCTCGGCATGCGCTTGAGATTCCGGCCGGCAGTGAAGCCGATGACCCCTTGGTTGTGTCCAAGGTGGCGGAGACAATCGATCAGCCGGGCCTCGTCGTCACGCAGCCTGCGGGAGAACTCCCCCGGCGACACACGCTGGGCTTCAAGCCGAGCGCAGATCCAAGGCACGAAGAGGAAGTAGCGGAGCCTGGTCTGAATGGTCGAGGTTCCGGGATTGAGCATCCCCGAGAACGCATCGCGCACAGTGCCCAGACCCAGAACGTCAAGCGTGCCCGGCTCGTCAAACGCTCGCAGCAGCTCACCGACGCGCTCACTCGCTGCACTGTCAAAGTCCAGCCACCCCAGGGACGACTCGGGAACGTAATCAGTCGCTATCGCCAATGAACGACTCCCAAGGTCCAATCGCCGTCCCGCCTGCGAGCCCGAATTCTGCCCCAAGTCGCAGGTGCCCGACCTGAATCAACAAGCCCGCGCAGTCCGAGCGGGGTGATGCTCCCGAAGCTAGGTACGGCGATCACTTACGCTCCTCGCCATACGCGGGCCGGTGCTCTCACCCCCCTGCAACTCCGACCGGAGAATCAGCGCCTTCCGAACCCTTCAGGCCAAAGGTGGCTCGATCGCCAGCTCTTCAACGATTGCCGACCCAGCTTCGGTGCGCGTCAGCGTGTCGCTGTAGCTCTCGGCTGTCATCAAGCCCGCAGATTGCAGCCAACCGCGCCGATAGCTCAGCTGTGCCTGGCTTTGCCAACCCATGCGGTATCGCTCGTTCGCCATGTGCAGTAGTTGCCCGGTCGACAAGGGTGCGTCCAGAAGCACGAGGAACTCGCCGACAAAGCGAATGTTGCGGTGAATCTCCGCGATGAGCGGAGCCGGGTTCTCAGTGCGGCGCCATGTGTCGCAGGCGGCGGAGATGCTCGACACGCCGTGCGATTCGGTCAATAGGCCGGCACGACACAAGCTTCGCCAACGGCTGTACGCCGAGCCAGCCGTGATGGACAAGGCATCCCTCATCCACGACTGCAGTTGCTCCGGACTTGGACGGGCAACCGCCACATACTCCGCCACTCGTCGCATTGAGGCCAGGTAACCGCCGTAGCCACCCGGCATCCCGAGCAGGCCGGCCTTTCGGCCGCGCCAACTTGGCGACCCCTGAGACACATTGACCGTATTCACAGCACCGCAGCATCGCGCGGAGTCGTCGGTTACGCCGCGGGAATGCGAAGACCGGCGGACTTGGTCAGCTCCCGTCGAGCGCTCGCAGGCACCTATGCAGCTTGCCGATGATGCGCCGAGCGGCAGCGCGTTCGGCGCCGCTGAGATGGCTACTAGTGACGTCTTGCTCTGCAAGTCGCAGCGCGTCAAGGCACTGCTCACGGGTGAGCGCTCGGGAATGCCGGTCGCCACGGCTGTGCCAGATGACCTCGCCAATGTCGTCGTGGGCGTGCAAGTCAGTCCAGATGTTGCCGACATGCAGTGCCACACGGCCATCGGGCAGCAATTCAGCAGTCTGAGGCCACGGAATGTGTTCACCCATGACCGCGGGACGCTACCGGTTGTCCCCGCTTGCCAGCCCGCGCCAGAAAAGTAGTGACGTGCGCACTGGTACGCAGTGGGCGAGATGCGGTGCAGAGCCAGTCCCCGCGGTGGGATGACTCAAATGCATCTTCGAAGCACTCGTAGCCTCGCCGCCGCCTCGCAGGATGGGAAACCAGGAAACACCATGGCCAAGAAATCAAGCTCGACCACCGCCGCAGCCGGACGCGACCCCTCCACCGAACCGATCGCGACGGGCGTGTTCGCCTTCGAAGGGGACTGGGAATCTGACCTCCGTGACCCGTGGAGCATCGAACCGATGCTCCGCACCCTCCAAGTCATCGGCGAGCTCAAGTGCATCCGCCGCAACGTCGCCACCGTGCCCGAACTGAAGCACTACCTCGACAAGTGGCTCCAGAAGCGCTACGCCGGCTACCAGGTCGGCTACTTCGGCTTCCATGGCGAGCCCGGCAGCCTCTGGCTCGGCGGCAAGCGCTACGTCTCGCTCGAAGACCTCGAAGCCCTGATCGACGGCCGGGCGCAAGGCCGCATCATCCACTTCGGCTCGTGCTCGGTCATGCGGGTCGGCGAGTCACGGCTGAAGGAGTTCCAGGAGAGCACCGGGGCCCGTGCCGTCATCGGCTACCGCACCGATGTCGACAGCGCCCTCAACTGGGCCGCGTTCGAGATCCTGCTGCTGGAGGCGCTGAGCCGATACCGGCAGATCGGCGCCCCCGCCCGGCACCTACGCGAGAACTACGGCTACCTCTGCGACAAGCTCGGCTTTGAGTACATCTACTGAGGCCGAGTCCGGCTCGCTTCAAATTGTTCTAATATCGAACACGTGACGCCGGACACCGAAGAACTTGGGCAGCGCATCGCAGCTGCGAGGCGGGACGCCGGGCTGACACAGGCCGAGTGCGCGGCGCGTGCCGGGTTGCACCGCAGCGCCCTGGCCAAGATCGAGACGGGCGGCCGGGGAGTCGGCGCAACGGAACTGGCCAACATTGCCAACGCCCTCGACACCCGAATTGAGTGGCTGTTCAATGAGGCGCCCGCGGCAGTGATTTCTCGTCGACGCGGCCGGGACACCGACGCTCCGAGCCCGAGCATCGATCGAATGGTGGAGCGAGCAGTTCGCGAAACGGAGTTCCTCCAGCGTCTCGGTGTCGGACTCGAGCTGCCGTCGTCACCAGACCTCGACTTCCCCACAACGAACGAAGAAGCAGAGTCTGCGGCAGCGACCACGCGCCGTCTGCTGGGCTACGACGCCGACGAGCCAGCGGACAACCTCGCGCGCGCCGCCGAAGCGCTGGGATTGCTGACGTTCTCGCTAAGGCTCGGAGATGAAGGCGCCGATGGGGCTTCGATGCTGCTCGTCGAAGGCGGCGTGGCACTGGTCAATGGCACGCTGGCAGTCGGGCGTCGCCGTCTCACGCTCGCGCACGAGATCGGTCATTACGTCTTCGCCGACGAATACTCCACTGATTGGGAGGTCGCGCAGACGCAGGCCGAGGGACTAGAGGCTCGCATCGATCGATTCGCTAGAGCGCTGCTGCTTCCTCGCGCCGCGCTGCGCGACCGTTGGCACGGCGGCGAGGACACACGCACTGACGCCGTCCTCATCGCAAGCGAGTACCGAGTCGACATGTCAACACTCGCGCAGCGACTCGCGGAACTGGGTGTGGCCCCGGCGGCTGAAGTGCAGCAAGTCCGGCGCACACGCACTCGTCAGGCAGACATCGTCGATCACGGGCTCATCATTCCTGTCGAACTTGAGCCCCCGGCGCTTCCCGACGTGTACAGCAAGGCCGTGCTGCGCGCCTACCGCGCCGAGGAGATCTCAGCCGCTCGTGCGCTCGCCTTGTTGTTCGATACCTGGAACGAAGAGGAACTGCCGGATCTTCCGACGCTGCCACGCGACGCCATCTGGTCATTCGTCAGTTGACGGACCAGGCCCAGAGAACGCTCGTGTTCGACACGGGACCGCTGAGCCACTTTGCGCGCGCCGGCCTCCTGGATGCGCTCCAGCTCGTCGTCGGCGAACGCCGAGCAGTCACCCCTGCGGCGGTGCAGAACGAACTGCGAAACGGCGTTCATCTGCATCCGAGCGTTCAGGCGGCTCTCGACGCCACATGGATCGAGACGCGCGAACTCGAGTCGACTCAGGAAGTCGCAGCGTTCTCAAAGTACGCCGAGCGTCTGGTCTCAGGGAGCCGCAACGTCGGGGAGGCTGCCGTCCTCGCGCTTGCCGAGACTCTTCCCGGCTGTGCCGTCGTCGACGATGCTGCGGCACACAAGTTTGCTTCGGGGCAAGGAGTTCACGTCACGCGCACTCTGGCGCTGCTGTGTCAATCGATCAGCCAGGGCGTTCTGACTGTGGCGACGGTCAGCTCGATTGCTGACGAACTCCTCGAGACCGACTATCGATTGCCGTTCGCCAAAGGCGAATTCGAGCTCTGGGCCACCGAGAATCTCCCCATTGCACCATGAGCACGGCGGTCACAGTGCCAACAAAAAAATAACCCCGCCAGGCCCGGCGAGGCCGGGACGGCGGGGAGGAATGGACACACGATACAGCGATCCGGTGTGTCACGCTGGCTCATGGCGCGCATCACGGTCATTCCTGACGACGACTGGGACGGCGAGCTCGGCGAGCTGTACCCCCGGGTCGTGGACCCCGCCTGGGGCCGGGTCGACCACATCTTGGCCATCCACTCGCTCAACCCCCGCAGCATGGCCGCACACCAAGGCCTCTACGAATCGGCCATGGCCGGCACCGCCACGCTGCGCAAGGTCGAACGCGAGCTCATCGCCCTGGTCGTCAGCCTCACCAACGACTGCCACTACTGAGTGGTCCACCACCGGCGCGGTCTGCGCCGCCTCATCGCCGACGACGAGCTCGTGGCCGCCGTCGAGCACGACTGGACCACCGCGGGGCTGTCCGCAAAGCGCACTGCCATGCTGGCCTACGCCGTCAAGCTCACCGAGACCCCCGCCGCCACCACCGACGCCGACGTCGACGCCCTGCGCGACGCCGGCTTCAGCGACCGCGACATCCTCGACATCACCGAAGTCGTCGGCTACTACGCCTACGCCAACCGCATCGCCGACGGGCTCGGCCTCCAGACCGAAGACTGGATCCCCGACTGAGCCGCCAACGAGCGCGGAAACTCAACCGCCGAATGGCGTCATGTCCTCTGCGCCCGTATGGCTTCGATGAGCAACCAGACACCCGAGCTTGGATTCGACCTGGGCGGTGAGCCGTCTCCTTCGTGCTTGGCGTCTAGACGCTGTGCGCGATCTCGCGCGTCCTCATAGCTGCCGTAGAGAAAATCCATCGCAGCTCTCGAGAGCACCTTGCCGCAACCCAACAGTGCGCCCGCCAGCGACTGTGCGTCGTGGCGGCTGAGGTAGGCCGTCTGATCCTGGAAATGGAGAATGAACCACAGTTCGATGCACGGATTGGATATCGCCAAGCTAATGCCGTGAGCCTCGGCTAACTGGATGGCCTCGGCCAGATTGGGGTGGGCATCGACATCGAAGACGCACCAGATCTCGTCGTGTGCCCGACCACGCCCTCGCCGCTGATCGCGTAGCTCAGCCTTCTTGGTCGCCACGGCACGTTCGACCAGAGAATGCGGCACTCCATGAAACGAATCGATCTCGAGCAGAACCGTGTCCCTGTTGGCTCGGCGCCACGGAAGCAAGTAGCCGTCCTCGGTCTTCTCCCCTTCCGTAAAGACAAGAATCTCCCGCCGGACAGCGAAATTGCCTGCAACGCGGCGTGGCCGCCCTGAGCTGCCCTTCCTCAACGGACGCCGGCGGGTTCTCGCGCCACAGCTGATGCAAATTCCCCATGCGAGAGGATCGGTGTCGCTCCGTAACGACCCTCTAGGTACCGCTTGCCGATCGCTTCCTGTTTGCGCGGATCAAGGTCCGTTAGTGGGTACAGGCGCGTACTGCCGTCGCCGCGCTTCTCAGTGAACCAAACCTGATCCCTCCCCAGCAGCCGGTCGCCGACGGCATCGCCGAGCAGCGCGGCATCGTGCGAATTGAAGATCAGCTGCGCCCGCCGGGGATTGGTGTTCGGATCCTGAAAAAGACGCACAAGCTCCGTGACGAGTGCCGGATGGAGACTTGCGTCAAGTTCGTCGGCAAGGAAGACCGACCCCGACTCAAGGGCTTGCACTACCGGTCCGATCAGACCGAACCACACGCGGGTCCCAAGCGATTCGTCCGCTGCATCCAGTTCGACCTCCTCGCCGCCGGAGCCACGGTGGACGAGCCGGACGCCAAGCTCCTCGAAGGCCGGTCCCTCGTCACTGTCGGGGTCACCATCGGTGCCTTCTAAAATGCGAATCGCCCGCCGCAGACGTTCCCTCATGACTGGATCGGGTTCCTGCTTGCGCGCATCGGTGACCCCGAGATCTGCTGCCTGCAGAAGGGCCAGAACGCGATCCCGACTCGCCTCATCGCCCAACATGTCGGTTGTGAGGGCCTGTCGGAATGGACGCGAGTCAGCCTCGGCAAGGATGAGATTGCGACTGAACCACTGGTACAGAGGGAGCAGTGCTGCATGATTTGCCGAGGCAGCCGCTGATAGGAAGAGCGCATTCGGCCGCAGCAGTTCCTGAACTGCGCGAGTCTTTTGTCGCTCCACGCTGCCGGCGTCAACCCCCTCGTTCGTGCGGCGGAAGATGAGCGCAGGACGACCCTTCGGATAGTGAAATGCCCACTCGTCGACCACGCGATCGTCGTCGATGCAGAAGCCGTAGAGGTGCCGGATTCCGTTGAGGACGAGGTCGACTTCAAACTCGGTCGGATCAGTCCGTCGCGCCTGATCCAAGACAAACGGCCGCCTTGGGATGCGCCCTCCGGGATCACCCCGACGAAACGAGTGAAGGACATGCCCGCGCATGTCGTCCATTGCCTTGAGGAGATTGCTCTTGCCCGAACCGTTGGCACCGAACACGCCAGCGGCCGGAAGCGCCAGGATCGGCGCGCCGCCCTCGCGCCACTCGACGCTCCGGACGAAGCGCCGCTCCGACAACCGGGTAGCGAGCATCGAAAAGTTGAGCTCATCCCTGAACGATCGCGCGTTCTCCGCGCGGAACGTCAGGAGAACAGAAGGCTGGGAAGCTACGATTTCGCCCGTCACAGGCGCATTATTGCAGGAAACTTGCAACAAGTTTGACGTGAGATGCCGGTACGCGCGACAATACAGATCGCAGCCATGTAGTTACAGCAGTGTGGTGAGGTAGATTGTTGCTATAACCGAGAGGGGGCCGGCCATACGGCCGACCCCCGCAGAATCTGGAGACCTGTCGGTCGCCACGATCCATGCTTGAACGCCCCGGATAGTACGCGACCGGCTGGTTCTCCGCAACGAACGGAGCCAGTCGACGTGGCAGTACTCAACGGAACAACAGACCACCCCCAGTTCTGGGAGGGCCGTTGTCAGGTCCTGTCCCTTGATGGTGGTGGCTTGCGCGGGCTCTTTTCCGCAGCAGTGCTCGCGGCACTCGAAGAGGACCTGGATTCTCCGGTGCTCGACCACTTCGACCTGGTCACGGGAACATCTACCGGCGGCCTCATTGCCCTGGCACTTGGTGCCGGCGTGCCTGCTCGATCGATTCTTGAATTCTTCGTTGACGAAGGCCCCCGTGTGTTTCGGGCCCCGCGTCTGCGGACATTTCGTCATCTCGGGCGCTCCAAGTACGACGGCCGGGCGCTCGATTCGGCATTGCAGCGCCTGTTCGGCGAGAAGCTGCTCGGCGAGAGCTGCGTTCGTCTCGTCATTCCCACCTTCGACATGACTCGGAATGACGTCTACCTGCTCAAAACACCCCACCACCCACGTCTGCGACGTGACTGGCGGGTTCCGATGTGGGAGGCAGCGCGCTCCACCGCTGCGGCACCGACGTATCTGCCAGCTCATGTCCTCAGCGAAGACCGAACAGTGCTCGTGGACGGCGGGGTCTGGGCCAACAACCCGTCCTTGGTAGGCGCCGTGGAAGCGAGCAGCCTGCTTGGGGCTTCACTCTCCAACGTTCGGCTGCTCAACATTGGAACGACCAACGAGTTTCGAGGTCTGCCCCGCTCACTGACGCGGGGTGGCGCAATCCAGTGGCTCCGCGGTTCGGCATTGATCGACGTCCTTATGACAAGCCAGGCGACCGGAGCATTCACTGCCGCACAGCACCTGCTGGGCGCAGACAGCGTGGAGCGAAT
This sequence comes from Acidimicrobiales bacterium, assembly GCA_009843525.1. Taxonomy (GTDB): domain Bacteria; phylum Actinomycetota; class Acidimicrobiia; order Acidimicrobiales; family Poriferisodalaceae; genus Poriferisodalis; species Poriferisodalis multihospitum. The sequence continues at coordinate 17,560 of VYDH01000022.1, forward strand.
CAATCCGTCAGTGCCTCCCCGACTTCTGCGCCTGGATCGCCTGCGGGTCGACGACGCGATCGCCTGGGCCGCCAGCGAATCCCGTCACGCAGCGCCACGGGTCCAAGGGCGCTTCTACGACCACGTTTCCGTTCCTTACCAAGCACCAACCATGCCCAAGGAGGCGTCTCATGCTTGATTCCGCTGAAGAACAGCTCTCAGCCCTGCTCGAGGGGACGATTGCGCAGCTCGACATCCCTCCCCACCTGTACCGGCAGGCTGTGGACAAGTACCAACGGGTTGCTCACTACCTCGGCGCCGGCGATGAGAACCATCTGCAGATCTATCCGCAGGGATCGTTCCGCCTGGGGACGGTGATCCGTCCTACTGCAGACTCGGACTACGACATCGACCTGGTCCTCAGAGTGTCCGCGACGAAGGAGCAGACCACGCAGGCGGGCCTCAAGGAATTCGCTGGGCAACGACTCCGGGACTACGTGGTGAGTTCTGGCGGAGCCGTTGGCCTCGAGGAGGGCAGCCGTTGCTGGACCCTGAAGTGGTCGGGTTTCCACATGGACGTACTTCCCGCGCTTCCTGATCCGGTTCACCTTCCGACCGGCATCTTGTTGACCGATCGGGACCTCTACTACTGGCAGTGCAGCGATCCCATCGGGTTCGCGAATTGGTTCCACGGGCAGATGCGTGAACAGTTCATTCGGCGGCGAGCGCTGCTGGCTCAAGAGCGAGCCGCGCAGGTCGACGAAGTGCCGGCTTGGGAGGTCAAGACCACCCTGCAACGTGCGGTACAGATCTTGAAGCGGCATCGCGATATCTACTTCGCTCATCGACAGTCGCTGACGCCGGCGTCGATCCTCGTGACGACCATCGCCGGCCACGCATATGGCGACCACGACTACCTCTTTGAGGCAGTCATGCACATCGCGATGGGCATGACACAGTTCATCGAGAGTCGCAATGGTGTGAAGTGGGTTGGCAATCCCGTTCTGCCGCAAGAGAACTTTGCCGACAAGTGGAGGGAGCACCCAGAACGCGAATGCGCCTTCTTCGAGTGGGTGGCGCAGTTGCGGCGAGATCTTGAGGAAACTGCGGGTTGCCGTGGCCTCGACAATGTCGTCGAGCGACTGAACGCGTCCTTTGGACCCGAAGTTCGCCGGGCGGCGAAGAGTTTCGGGCAGCAGTACAGGTCCGGCCGGGAGGGCGGCAAGCTCACCTCCGCCGCCGCTACCGGTGGTTTGGTGATGGGCTCTGCTCGACCTGCAGCCGCTGTCCGGCCTCATAACTTCTATGGGGAGACGTGAGATGCGCCGGCGGCTGACGTTGGCTCAGCAGGCATTCGGCCTCCGCGGCCGCTTCAGTGACGCCCGCGTCCAATTCGGCCCGCCCGGCCTTGTTTGTGTCCTTGACCTCGAGCCCACACCACTGAGCAGGTCCTACACCGTGAGGATCGAATACAACGGCTACTCCCGCCCGGTAGTCAAGGTGCTCTCGCCGCCTCTTGAGGGCATCCCGGGGCGGGAATTGCCCCACACGTTCAAGGATGGCGATCTCTGCCTTCACCTGCACGAAGAATGGGGACCTCAAGATCTGATCACTACAACGATCATCCCCTGGGCATCTGAGTGGCTGTTGCACTACGAGATCTGGCGTGCAACAGGCGGAACGTGGTGCGGTGGCGGGCACGAGCCCGAGTTGGAGGCCCCCATGGAACGAGCCGACGTGCTGAAGAACTACGCAGCCTTCGAAGCCATGCGCGCAGAGCTCGAAGCAAACCATCTCGGGAAATTCGCCGTACTGCGCGACGGCCAACTCGTCGGCACCTATATGAGCATTCGCGAGGCCCGAGCCGCCGGCAACGCACACTGCGGTGTCGGCAACTTCACCACCCAAGAGGTCCGCTCCGAGCCGATCGAACTGGGCACCACGGCAGCCGCTCTGGCTTGACACGGGTGACAACCTTCGAGACCGACGGTCTCGTAGAGAAAAGAAAACCCGGCCCCTCAAGGGCCGGGTGGTCTAGGTGCCCACGCTAGGTGGCGCCAATTGCGAAAGCAAGGCAATAGTGCAGAGCTCCAGCGGTGAGAGGAGATGCATGTCGCGAAGTGCCGCTCCTCGGAGCGATCGGGTCGGTGCGGCCGAAATCGTGCGGCTGGCGGCGCCGATGGGGTCGCGTCTGCGGATCGGCATCGATGGTCCTGGCGGATCTGGCAAGAGCAGGCTGGCCGCTGAGCTAGCCCGTTGCTGGCCGACTGCCGCCACGCTCGTCCACGGCGACGTCTTTGGGCGGCCGACGACTGACCCAGCCAGATCTGAGCAGCGGATCGGCGGTCTCTTCGATCTCTCTCGGCTGGAGCGAGAGGTGCTCGAGCCCCACGAACGGGGCGGGCCCATTCGCTACCGGCGCTACGACTGGGACGCAGACCGGCTCGGCGCGTGGATCACGGCGCCGCATGACGGCACGCTCATCGTCGAGGGCATCTACACCACCCATCCGTCGATCCGCGACCGGTATCACTTTCTGATCTGGGTGGACGCCGACCGCCCCACCCGGCTCGCCCGGGGACTGGCTCGTGACGGCGAATCGGCACGATCCCGCTGGGAAGACATCTGGATGCCAGTCGAGGACCGCTACCGAGACGAACACCGCCCCGACGACGCCGCCCACCTCGTGCTCGACAGCACCGACACGACCGATGGAGCCGAGCTGACGTTCCGAGTTGATGCGCAATCTATATCGGACCAGTCAAGTGTTTGGATATAGATATATACGCTTACTGCCACCTATTCGATATTTATAGATAGCGGCACATGTGGCAGGTGACCCATGCTGAGAGACAAACGAGCTCAATCACGGCGTCGGCTCGACCAGCGCTTCGACCGGCACGGCGACCTCGCTGATCTAGCCCCTCCGCCCCAAGGTTGGATCCGCACGCTGCGCGAGGCACTCGGGATGTCCGGCGGAGACCTCGCCCGCCGCATGGGCGTTCACCCGTCGCGCATCTCCGCCATCGAACGAGGCGAGCGTGAGCAGACGCTCAAGCTCGACACTCTCACCCGGGTCGCCGATGCCATGCAATGCGAACTCGTCTATGCACTCATCCCCCGCACAAGCCTCGATGGCATAGTCGCGGACCAGTCCCGACGCCGCGCCGTCAGGCACTTGCGAAACGTCATAGCCCATTCACGGCTCGAGGATCAGGAGGTCACCCCCGACGATCTCGAAGCCCAAATCGAGGACGTTGCCTTCGAGTTCAGGAGTCGGCGCGATCTTTGGCGCACCGATTGAGGCAAACGTCGACGGGCAGGAACAAGCACACGGTCTTCCACCGCTCGGGTCGCGAGCAGCAGGGCGGGAACGGCTTGACCGTGGCGAGGCGCGGTTCCTAGCGTTCGGCGTGTTGGCGGCGGCGCTAGGTGCTGCTGCTCGAACAGGGGGAATCTGACATGGCTGACATGAAGCTGGCGCTGTACTTGCCGAACTTCCGAGACCACGTGACCGTTCAGGAGCTCGAGGACCTCACTGACCTCGCCGAAGAACTCGACTTCGACTCGATCTGGACGCTCGACCGCATCGTCGTGCCGGAAGTCTCCGACCGGGGCGAGCTCGAGTACCCGTTCGGGATGATGGAGCAGTTCCCCACCCAGCTCCCCGTCTCGGCCCGCGGCCAGTGGTTCCAGGGCTGGCCGCTCATCCCCTGGCTCGCCGCCAAGACCTCGAAGTGCCGCATCGGCATGAGCATCACCGACACGCCCTACCGTTCGCCCGGCGTGTTCGCCGCCGAGATCGCCACGGTGGACCACCTGTCGAACGGGCGCGTCAACGTCGGCGTCGGCTCGGGCTGGATGCCCGAGGAGTTCGCGGCCGCAAGCGCATCGCACCTCTTCCCGAAACGGCACAAGCACGTGCGCGAGACCATCGAGATCTGCCTGGGCATCTGGACGAACGACCTGTTCGAGTATCACGGCGAGTTCGCCGACTTCGGCCCCAGCGGGTTCGGCCACAAGCCGCTGCAAGACCCGCACCCGCCGATCTTCATGAGCGGCCTGCGCAACCCGGCCATCTCCGCCAAGCGGGTGGCCCAGTACAACCTGTCGGGCTGGATCGGCATCCAGGACACGCCCGAGGAACTGACCGAGTGGCTCACCGCCTTCGGCGACGAACTCGACAAGCTCGACAGCTCGCACAGCGTCGACGACATGGAGATCTCCAGCATGTGCTGGTTCGTCATCACCGACGAGCCGACCGATCAGGCCCGCAACGGCAAGCTGACGAACCTGCTGGCCGGCACCGCCGACCAGATCACGCAGAACCTGGTCGAGCTGAAGGCTGCGGGCATGACCATGCCGCTCATCTGGCCGCCGTTCGCCGATGTGCCGGTCGCCAAGACGCTGGACGATCTCCGCCAGCTCAACGACGAGATCCTGCCCCAGGTGAACGCCGCCTAGCCCCTCCGCGGCTGCGCCGACGTCAGCGGGTGCGGCGGACTGCCGCGACTAGGCCGATTGCGAAGCCGACGAACTCGATGAGCGCCAGGCTCAGTGCGGTGTGGAAGAACACGCCCGCGCCGTCGCCGACCACGTTCGAGTGCAGGTCTGGCGTGTCGAGAACGAAGTGCAGCAGGTAGCCGAACACGAACGACGCATACATCGACGCGGCGAACAGCGCAGCGCCCAGCCGGACGCTGCGACGGAACGCCAGCCACACCGCGGCGAGCGGCATCAGCGTCACCACCACAACGATGTAAGCGAGCTGGGCGGCCGGGATGGGCACATCGGCGGCCGCATGGCCGTAGGTGTGCGTCAGCCCAACACCGAGATGCAGCGCTGCGATCCCCGCCAGCGTGACCTGCTCGAACCTCGCTGACGCCGCCATAGCAACTCCCATTGTCGCGGGCGCCCACCGACGGATGGCCCGGAGCCAGCGATGACCTAGCGAGCGGTCGTGAATGCCCTCGCGCTAGCCCAGTTCCGCAAACGGGTTCGTGACCCTGACCGTGCCGTACAGCCGGTCGTGCTCGAAATCCTCCGAGAGCAGTTCGGTGATGCCGTTCACCTCTGCGCACGCCCACAGGTGCGCGTCGAACCACGACATGCCATAGGCCACCGCACCCCGCAGCGCGGTATGCAGCACGGTTGCATCGGGATAAACGACCGGGAACTGCACCATCAGCTCCTCTGCCTCCCGAGCCGCCTCGGCGAAGTCGAGCAGCCGGCGCTCGGGCGCGCCTCTGGTCGTGGCGGCTACGAACTCAACGATCGACTGGTGGGCGATGAACGCGCTGCCAGCCTCGACGCCGGCACGCATCCGCTCTGCCGCTACCCGCTGCTTGTCTGGGAAGCGGGCATCGACCCGGTACACGAGCACGTTGGTGTCAATCAGCAAGACGACCGCCGCGCTCGTACAGCTCGTCTCGGGTCCAGCCCCGCGATTCGGCGCGTTCGAACGTCGTCATCGCCTCTCGCTGACGCTGCCGCTCGGTCGCAGCGTCGAACAGCGCAAGGCGCGTCGCCACATCCGCCGGCTCGGGACGGGCAGGCGCGGAGGGAGGCACCACCCGAATCACCTCGCCCGCTTCCTCAAAGCGGATCTCGTCGCCGGGCTTGATGCCGTAGCGATCTGCCACCGCCTTGGGCACGGTGACCTGCAGCTTGCTCGTCACCTTCGCCATCTCCTTACTTTAGCAAGGGTAGAATCCTTACTACAGCTGAGCGGCAAGGCAAAACGAATTATCGGGACCGCACCGCCTGCGGGCTCGTGACGAATGTCTACGGCGCGACGCCCGACTGGCGACTCACCGGTCGCGCCGCACATTCGAGCAGTGGTGGTGACCGCATAGCGTGGTCGGGGTTTGCAACTGGTGAAACAATTAGGACTGGGTATGCGCTTTCGGAGAACGATCAGTGTGTTGTTGGCGGGGCTCCTCGCCTTGCTGGGGCTTGCCGCCTGCGGCGGGGATGACGGCGACGAGATCGCCGGTGTCGGCCAGCGGGCAACAGCCGCGATCGCGGGGCCCGACGGAACGCCGATGGGCGCCGTCACCCTGGAGCAGGGTCCGAACGGCGTGCTGGTGTCTGCCGACGTCAGCGGCCTGACGCCGGGCGCGCACGGGTTCCACATTCATGACGTGGGCGCTTGCACACCGGACTTCTCCGCCGCCGGCAGCCACTTCGCCCCCAGCGGTCACGGTCACGGGTTCATGTACGGCGACGACCAGCACGCCGGCGATCTTCCCAACCTCTACGCCGCCAGCGACGGCAGCGCTCGGGCAGATGTCTTCACCAGCAAGGTCACGCTCGCGGCCGACGCGGACACCACAGTGTTCGACGCCGACGGCTCGGCCATCATCATTCACGCCCAGCCCGACTCCTACGGTGCCGAACCCGGCGCCGGTGACCGCGTGGCCTGTGGCGTCATCGAGCGCAGCTGAACCGCACGACACCGGCGACCCGCCATTCGGGTTGCACATGACGTGGGGCAGGGCCGACCAGCCTGCGCCACCCAGGGCTCGCCCGCGCCGCTGGCTGGCCGCCATCGCCGTGCTGGCATCATTCGCGCTCTGCGGGCTGACGAGCTGCACCGGCGAAGCGCCAGTCTCGGAGGAGCGGCAATCGGACAGCCCCGTCGCAGAGACACTCGTGCGGTACGGGTTCTACGCCTACTTCGAACCGGTGAGCGCGCTGGCCGACAGCCAGAACGATCAGCACGGCGAGCGTGACGCTTCGGACAGCGGCCAGCAGCCGTCAAACCGAGGCGGCCACATCGGCTACGAAGCCGACCTGCTGAGCGCCATCGAGGCGATGGACGGGTTCGGGCTGCGTTTCGTCCGAAGCCCGATCACCGAGTGGCCCGGCATCTGGCTCATGGCGGCGTCGGATTCCTTCGACATGACCGGCGGCGGCATCACCGCGCTCGACAGCCGCACGCGTGACGCCGATGGTGCCACCGTCATCGCCTTCACCGAACCGCACATCGAGTTCCGCCAGTCGCTGCTGGTGCGTTCCGCCGATGCCGAGCGCATACGGAGCCACGGCGATCTGCTCGCCACCGACCGTGTGGGCGTGCTGGCCAGCACTACCGGCGAGGCACGGTTGCTGCAATTGCTCGACATCACCCACGACGGCCGACTCGCCCCGGGCACCCGTGTCCACACGCCGGCGGGCGTGGTGCTCGTCGCTGACGATGGGCGGCACAGCATCACGGCCAGCGGCGCATCGGCCGATCTTGCCGACCGGACCCGCCTCGAGCCGGCCGACCCCAACCTGCCCGATGTGGTGTACCTGGGCGAGCTGGCGGGCGAGCAAGAACTGCTCGACTCGCTGTCCCGTGGCGATGTGGATGCCATTGCCAGGGGCACCATCGGCAATGCCGCTGCGGCGTTCGACTCAGACGGGGAGTTCGCAGTCACCGCACTCGATCAGGCCGTCGAGCACGGCGGCTTCGCCATCGACGCAGCGAATGCCGAACTGCGCTCGGCGATCAACACCGCAGTCGCCTGGCTCACCGACAATGGCCGTATCGGTATCACCCAGTGGATCGCCGACAACACCGTCTTCGCCACACGCGCCCGCCAGTGGCAGCCCCCGGGCTGAGGGCGGTTACGTTGCAGGCGCGCAGCGTGAACACCAGGGAGCCCTTCGCATGAGCACCGAGCGGGTCGTCATCGTGGGCGGGGGCTTTGCCGGGCTCAGCGCCGCTTACACGCTGAAGAAGCGGGGCATCACTCCCCTTCTGCTCGAGGGTTCCGAGCGGGCGGGCGGGCGCGGCAAGGGCGAGCAGATCGACGGGTTCTCGGTGGACATGGGCGCCTTCGTCTTCACCGCCACCTACGACACCGCCTTCCGCATCTGCGAGGAGCTGGCGCTGCCGCTGGTGCGCTCGCAGATGAAGTTCGGTCACTTGCGCGGCGGGCGCTGGGTGACCACCACGCCCGACCAGTCGCTGCGGAGCTTCGTGCGGCAGCTGCCCGCGGCGGCAGCCATGGGCTTCCTGTCGCCGTCGGGGTTCCGGGCTGGCACCAAGGTGATGAGCCAGATCCGTCGCCAGTCGGACTACATGAGCTTCGCCAGCGACAGCCCCCTTGCCGAGATCGACGACGGCGAGAGCTTCGGCGAGTACCTGGAGCGGCTGGGCGTGCCCCCCAAGCTGCAGGTGACGCTGAGCGGGCCGCTCAAGATGATCTTGGGCGATCCGGCGCCGGCGGGCCAGGCGCTGATGCGGGCCTACATCGGCGAGACGATGCTGAGCGACGGCGAGGTGTTCATGCCTGAGCGGGGCATCGGCTCGCTGAGCACAGCACTGGCCGCCGAATGCGCCGATGTCATCCGGGCGTCGGCGCCCGTCAGCAGGATCGTCGTCGCAGACGGCACGGCGACCGGCGTGGTCGCCGGCGGCGAGACCATCGAGGCCGACGCGGTCATCTGCGCGGTCCCGGGCACGAAGGTCGCAGACCTGGTGCCCGAGCTGCCGGCGGCGGTGCGCCAGGCGCTGGGCACGGTCAGCTACTCGACCGGCTGCCGGGTGGTGATCGGCCTCGACCGCTCGCCGTTGCCCGCTGGCTGGCATGGCGCGATCTACGCGGAAGACCACGACGCCCCGCTGCTTATGGACCGTTCCAAGTTCCTGCCCGCGTGCGCGCCGCCGGGCCACAGCATTCTCGACCTGCTCATCGGGCGCGACCGCGCCAAGGAGCTGTTCCCGCTGGACGACGAGACGATCAAGCACGAGCTGCTGAGCGCCGCTCGCCGGAACGCGCCGCCCGGCTCTGCGCTCCCCGGCGACGACGAGGGCCTGTTCTTCCGCGTCTATCGCTGGGAAGAAGCGCTGTGCATGGGCGAGCCCGGCATGCTCGCCGCCCTGGCGGAGGTGCCCGGCCAGCTCGCCGGCAGCATCGACAACCTGTTCCTGGCAGGCGACTACATGGGCATCCCGTCGGTCAACGGCGCCCTGTCCACCGGCGAGAACACCGCCAACCACGTCGCAGGCCTGCTGGCCTCCCCCACTGGCTAGGCCCCGCCGTCTCGAGCCGTCGGACGGTTCGCTCAGAGTCCGATCAGGTCGGCGATGAGTTCGCGGATCTGTCGCAGCGCAACGGGGCCGATGTTCGTGCCTGTCACCTCAACGACTCGGTCGACGCTGAGCGTCGTCGGCAGGTGCGCCTGGGCGACACCGAAGCCGGCGACGTCGACTTCGCTCAGCCATCCCCGCTTCGTGGTCGTGCACGGAACGACCACGATCGCGTGCTGCCGAAACTCGAGCACATCGTCCGACGTGATGACGATCGCCGGTCTCGCGTACCCCGGCTCGCCCCTCGCCGGAGTCCCGAAATCGCAGCGGAGGATGTCACCCGCTTGCATCGGCGACATCTCTCGCGGACGCATCGAGGACGGCTTCGTCATCGGGATCGAGCGGCGCGCTCGCGAGTTGAGCCCCGATGATGCGTCGGCGCTCGCGCCGGATCAGCTTCTGGATCTGTCCGTCAAACGTGAGTCCCTCGCGATCGGCAAGCTGACGCAATGCATCCCGAGTCTGCGCTGAGACCTTGATGGTAGTGGATTCAGGCATACTGAGAAATATACCCATAACGCACTCCGGGCAGACACCCAACAGTGTGGAGATACTCCATGGTCTCCCAAGCCCTCAAGAGCTTCGATACGTACGAGGCGTCCCATCGACCCGAGCTGGGCCTCGCTGAAGCAGGACGGGCGCCGCCAGCGCAGAGCGAGAGTTTGGCGAATGTCCACATCAGCCACACAGAACGACCGGCAACTGGACAACCGGAAGGACTGATAGGGAAGGGTCGCACCCAGGCAACGATGCAGATGCTCGTTCCTTTGTGGGCTGGCCCCTGATGTCTATTCGCAGGTTGAAGCCCTCACGCTGACCGACTCACGCCAAGGTGGGCTTCTTGGAGGTCGGCGCGGGTGGTGAAGTCGGCGCTGGACATGTCGGTCAGCGTCTCGCCGCGAACCATGACGAGGACGCGATCTGCGATTCGCAGGGCAGCCTGCAGGTTTTGTTCGATCACGAGGATTCCGATTCCGGCGTCATCGAACAGAGCCGCACATTGATCGATGAGGTCGTCGACGACGAGGGGCGCGAGTCCCTCGGACGGCTCGTCCATGACGAGCAGCTTCGGTCCGGTGGCGACGGCTCTGCTGATGGCGAGCATCTGTTGTTCGCCTCCGGACAGGTCGCGAGCAAGGCTGCGGCGGCGCTGCCCAAGCTTTGGGAACAGGTCATAGATCGATGTCGTGGGCCAATCGTCGCTCTGTCTCGGCCCAAGCATCGAGAAATGCTCGTCGACGGTGAGGCTGTCGAACACACGTCGGCCTTGGGGCACGTAGCCGACGCCGGCTCGTCCGATCGTCATCGGGCGTCGGCCGAGCACCTGCTGTCCGTCCAACTCGACCGTTCCGTGGGCGTCGCGGTGGAGGCCCGTGATGACGTTGCACAGGGTCGACTTGCCCATGCCGTTGCGCCCGATAATCGCTACTCGTTCTCGGCTCATCGAGAAGCTCACGCCATGAAGAACTTGAGCGGTGCCGTACGACGCCCCACTGATGTCGACGTCGAGGAGTGGCGGATGATCAGTCACGTCGATTGTTCCGGTGGGAATTGGCCGATGGGAGTGCTTGGGCACCATGCTGTTCGCCGAGGTACACGGCCCGCACCAGCGGGTCGGCCTCGATCTCCTCAGGCGTGCCGCTCGAGATCGTTCTCCCCGACTCGAGAACGATGACCCGGTCAGCGACGGTGAGTGCTACTTCCATGTCGTGCTCGACGAGCACCAGCGCGACATGCTCGTCAAGGCCGAGCAGTAGTTCGGTGAGCAGCGATCGTTCGCTTGCGGACAGCCCGGCAGCCGGCTCGTCGAGCAGTATCGCCACCGGGTTCGCAGCGAGTGCCATGCCGACTTCGAGCTGGCGGCGTTCGCCATGGCTGAGCACGTCCGCTATTTCGTCTATCCGGTGACCGAGCCCAACCCTGGCGGCGATCTGCGCGGCTGCCTCGCGCATCCGGTGATGTTCGGTCCGGCTGTGTCGCAGCGACAGCCGATGGGTCTCAGTTCCTCGACGAGCGAGGATGAAGTGCTCGCTCACCGTCAGTCCGGCGAACACGGAAGAGGTCTGGTAGGTACGCGCCAGTCCTCGCCGTACTCGGTGGTGAAGCGGCAGGGCAGTCACATCTTCGCCAGCGAGGACGACCCGCCCAGAATCCGCCTTGAGATCGCCGCACACGAGGTTGAACAGCGTGGATTTTCCGGCCCCGTTGGGGCCGAGGACGGCGAGGCGTTCCCCGACTGCGACCTCGAAACTCACGTCGTCGACGGCTCGATGGCCGCCGAATGACCGTGACAAGGTCTCGACCCGGAGCGGGGAGGGAGCACCCCTGGATCGGTCGCCGTACGGAACTTGCATGCCGGGGAACGCCTCGCAGGTCTTCTTGGGTCAGCCGCAGCTCGGGTTCTCGCGGCTGAAGCTGCCCTGGACGACGTACTCGTCTCGGTCAAAGCCCAGTGTTGCGTTGACCTTCGGGAGCGTCTCGATCGTCCTCTGGGCACCGCTCTCGACGCGGCGGAGGTACATGTCGACGACCGCCTGCCGGTTGTCGTCAAGCGTCACCGGACCGATCGGCGTCACCCAGCTCTGCTGCGCAAGCGCGGCCTGGAACGCAAGGCTTCCGTCGCTGATGTCACCGCCGACTTCTTCAAGCGCCTGCAGAGCGGACTTGGTCGCCACGTAGTAGTAGACGTTGAAGATGTTGGGCGTCTGACCTGGGAACACCGAGTCGAGATACTCGGCGAACGCGTCGAATTCGGCCAGCCCGGCGTCGTCGACGACGGGTCCCGATGAGATCAGTCCTTCGGCGCGAGAGCCCAACTCGGACAGCACTGACTGGTCGACTGCGGTGGGACCGGCGATCAGCGGGATGGACTGACCGGTGAATTCGTCGTACTGCTTGACGAAGTTGATGGCGTCGGTTCCGCCCATGGCGAAGAACACGGCGTCGACGTCGCTGGGAATCTGAGCTATGAACGAGGAGTAGTCCTGAGTTCCCAGAGGGACCCAGATCCGCTCTGCGACGGATCCTCCCAAGGCACAAAACTCGGTGAGCACGGCCCCGACTTGGTCATATGGGTAGGAGTAGTCCTCGGCGACGGTCGCGATGCGCCGATGGCCGAGCTCCTCGTACGCATAGGTGCCCACGCCGAAGGTCCACATGGCGCCGTCGCCGCCGAACCGGAACACGTTGGCCGCCGGATCTCGAAGCGTGAGGTCCTGTGACGCTGAAGTGCCGTTGACGAGCGTGACGTGCGGCAGCTCTCGGATGTAGTCCTTGAGAGCCAGTCCTTCGTCACCTGACAGCGGGCCGACGATGATGTTGGCACCGTCTTGTTCGACCATCTTTCGGGTCGCTTCGACTGCTACATCGGGAGTGGCGTCGGAGCCTTCGATGACGAGCTCGATCGGCACGCCTGCAACGGAAGCTCCCGTTACACCGTCACGAGTAGCGGTACCTTCGAGGGTTCCGCCATACTCCAGGAGCGCGAGCTTCACGCCGTGCATCGAGAAGTCCCCGAGTGCGGCGAAGGGCCCGTCCAAGGTCGAGATTGCGCCGATGACGATGCGGTCGGTGCCGCTGCCCTCGGCGTCTGTTTCGGTCGGCTCGGGTTCGCTGTCGGGCTCGGGAGCCTCGTCCGCTTCAGTGGTTTCGGCGGCATCTTGGCTGGCTGCCGTCGCCGCGGGTTCCTCTGCGGGATCGGCCGAGTCGCCGTTGTCGCCGCATCCGGCGGCAAATAGGGTGGCAGCGGTTAGGACTGCCAGAAGACGCCCGAGCGCCCTCCGTTTGGGGGTTCGCATGTGTTTTCCTCCTTGCTCGCTGACCGCGGCTCCGTACCGCGGCCGGTTTATGGGCCGGGGCGACCGACTGGTCGGCCAGCCATCTCTTGGTCCGGGGCCGGCCTTTGGCCTCGGACCAACCTGAGCGCATGGCGCACTCGGGATAGGAACCCGATCAGGACCCCGGTGAGTCCGTGCCGGGTGAGCAACACGACTGCCATGAACGCAACGCCGACGAGCGTCTCGGCGCGGTTGGTGAAGTCGCTTGCGTAGTTGCGCAGCAGAGTGACCGCCAAGGCGCCGAGGAAGGCGCCTTCGAAGCGCAGCGTCCCGCCGATCACGATGACGATGAGAAGCTCGATCGTGCGAGTGAGATCGATCGAGCCTGGGGAAATTGCGCCGTTGTACCAGACAGAGATGACGCCGCCGAGACCAGCTGCCGCGCCGGCGACGACGAAAGCCGACACCACTGTTGTCTCAGCGCTGTAGCCGAGGGCTTGCAGGCGGTGCCGATTGTCGCGCAGGCCTCGAAATGCCAGTCCGGCTGGGGTGCGCGCGACATAACGCAGCAGCGCCGTGACGGCGAGGGCGGCGACTGCAGTCGCATAGAACAGCGGTCTTCGTTCGTTGAGATCCCAGCCGAACAGCATCGGTGCGTCGAAACCGTTGAATCCTGTGTGCCCACGGGTGATCGGCTGGTACTGCTGCGCGAAGAAGAACACGAACACGCCGATCGCGAGCGTGAGCATCATCAGGTACAGCCCCGAACTGCGTCGGCTGATCACGCCGACGATGAGTCCGGCCACTGGGCCTGCCGCGAGTGCGGCGACTACAGCCCACCAGGTGCCCCAGCCGTGGTCGAGCACCAAGATGGCCATGACGTAGCCGGAGGCGCCGAACACGGCTGTCTGCGCGAGCGACAAGATGCCGGCTTGGCCGATCAGAAACGCCAGCCCGGCTCCGACGATCCCCAGCCACAGCGACTTGATCACGATCTGCAGAAGCACGAAGTCCGACACGAGCATCGGCACCAGCACGATCGAAACTGCGGCGACACCCAGGGCCGCTGCAGTGCGACTAGCTGCGGGCATCGGTACGTCTCCCGAACAGACCGTGGGGCCGAAGCGCCAGGATCGCGACCAGAGTGCCGAACGTCATCAGAACGCTCAGAATCGGATGATGGGTTTGAGCGAACGCTTCGACGAGTCCGACGATCACTGCTGCCGCGGCGGCGCCGCCGATGCTGCCCAAACCTCCTGCGATGACGACGATCAGCGATGCGAGCAAGACCCGGTTGTCCTCGCCTTGCGCGAGTGACAGATACGTGCCTCCTGCAGCGCCCGCAATGCCTGCAAGCCCGCCAGCGATGGCGAAGGCTGCCGCGAACACCAACTCGACGCGGATGCCCAGAATCGACACCATGTCCCGATCGTCGACGCTGGCACGGATCGTGGTGCCGAAACGGGTGCGGTGCATCACCGCCCACAGCGACAGTCCCACGACAACCGCGAGCCCGACGACCGCGAGACGGAACTTGGGGTACAGCAGATCGGAGCCAGGCAGGCCGACAGAGCCGTTGAACAGCGACGGCGGGTCAAGGTCGGAGGGAACCCCACCCCAACGGGCCAGCACTTGGTCCGCGATGACGATCGCAGCGCCGAGCGTGAACATGGTCTCGCGCAGGCCGTCGCCGCGAAGCCGACGCAGCACCGCGTACAACGCGATGCTCAAAGCAGCAGCGAATACGGCCCCGGCAGTTGCGCTGACGAGCCAGTTGCCGGTCGTGCGCTGCGCTGTCAGCGAGATGTAGCCGCCGATCAGGTAGATGCCGCCGTGGGCCAGATTGGTGACGCGCACCAAGCCGAACACGAGCGTGAAACCGCTGGCCAACAGGAAATACAGGCCTGCGGCCGTCAGTCCGTTGAGCAGGACCAGCAACGAGCGGTCGCCGATCTGAATCGACTCATAGGCGATGTAAATCACCAGTGCAGCGGCTACTGCGCCCGCCACGAGCCGCTTTTCGGCGGTCGGCCGCCTGCCGCTCGGCCGTTGAGCTTGGGTCGTGCCCGCGCGTCCGTTCGGCTTGCTGCGATGGCGGGTCGCAGCGCGCATCGTCGAGACGCGGAGCGAGCTCAGCGGTGCTGCTCCTCAGTCAGCGCAGTCGCGTAGTCGGTGCGTGCCTCGGCCGGCGCAGTGGGCAGCAGCGGGAAATCCCACCAGCCCACCACCTCTGCTGCGGCAATCGTCGCGTCGCGGGTGATGATTGTCTCCACCAGCGCGGGTTCGTTCGATTCGATGGCTCGCTGCAGCGCCTTGGCGAGTTCGTCGGGTCGGTCCACCTTGTGGACCTGCTCGAATCCGAAGCTCCGCGCGAGCGCTTCGAAGTCGACCGAGTACTCCTCGCCTGAGACGTGGTTGAACTCGGAGCCGATCTGGCGGGTCATCAACCCAATCTGGCCGTCTCTGATCGAGATGAATCCCTTGTTGTTGAGGATCACGAACACGACCGGCAGGTCGAGCATGGCGCAGATCGCCAGTTCCTGCATCGTCATCATGAAGTCGCCGTCGCCGACGATGCACACCACGGGAGTGTCGGGCTTGGCCAGTTTCGCGCCGATCGCCGCAGGCACCGCGAAGCCCATCGGGGAGAAGCTGCCCGAGGTGATGTGAGTGCGCGGCTCGTAGATCGGGAACGCCTGCTTGGTCGACGACTGGGGATGTCCCGACCCGACGGTCACGATGCCGTTGCGCGGCAGCGCCTGGCGCAGCTCATGCAGGACGCGCAGCATCGTGAGCGGCGAGCCCTCGTGAAGGCGCCGCGGTCGCAGCACCTCCTCCCACCGCGACTTGAGCCGCGCTATCTCGTCGAGATACGGCTCCCGGTCGTTAGCGGCGCGCAGGTCGTCGGCTGGCGAGAGTGCCGCGAGCATGTCGCTGAGCGCCGACTTGACGTCGGCGGCGATGCCGACCTCAGCGGGGTAGTTCTTCCCGATCTCCGCAGGGTCGATGTCGACTTGGATGAGCTTGCCCGGCGGCAAGGAGAATGTCGCTCCTTTGCGCCACGATGACGCTGACCAGTCGGTGAACTTGCAGCCGAGCGACAAAACCACATCAGCGTTCGCTGCGACGGTGTTGCCGGGCAGCGACCCGGGCCAGCCCGCCGTGCCGGCGTTCAGCGGATGATCGTCCGGGTGAGCGCCCTTGCCGTTCCACGTGTACACGACGGGGATCCCGAGACGATCGACGAGCGACGCCAACTCCGGCGCTGCGTCGGACATGACGGCACCGCCGCCGGCGACGATGCACGGCCTCTGAGCTTCGACAAGCAACCGCACCGCCGCCTCGATTGCGTCCTGGTCCGCCCGCTGCCGGCCCACGGGCAGCCTGCCCTTCAGCTCGGCGATGTCCACATCCGCGGACTCGACTTGCACATCGAGCGGGATCTCGATGTGCACAGGGCCGCGGCGCCCAGTGAGCATCGCATTGAACGCCCGGTGCATGAGAAACGGGGCCTCGTCGGCGCGCACCATCTCGAAGTTGCGCTTGGTGACCGCCGCCGATACTGCGGGAAAATCCGGCGAATGGAAGCGATCCAGCTCCTGCATGACGCCGTGGTTGCGCATGTGCGTGGCCGTGGAGCCGGTGAGCAGCAGCAGCGAGGTGGAGTCTGCGTATGCCGTGGCGAGGCCGATGACCGTGTTGGTCGTTCCGGGCCCGATGGAGGTCGTCGCCGCGATCGGCTGGCCGGTGGCCCGGTAATGCGCGTCCGCGATATGGACCGCGGACTGCTCGTGGAACACTTGGACGAACGGAAGCTGGCTGTCGTCGTCGAGGAACGCGTCCAGCAGGCTCCAGTTGCCGTGCCCCGGCAGCCCCGTCACATAGGGGACGCCGTAGTTCTTCAGTGCACGAGCGATGATTTGTCCTGTTGTGTAGCCCATTGAGGTTGCCTCCTCAGACGTGGTCGTCGCCGCGCACAGCACTGCCGAGACGGCCGAGGCGTACCGTGGCTGTCAGCGCGTGCCCGAACATCCCCTCGGCGTCACTGATGGCTGCGGTCGCTTGCGCGACGCCCTCGGCGCTGTGCGCATCATCGACGTACTGGTAGGTCGGGGTCTTCAGAAAGCTGCCGACCCACAGCCCGCTCGTGTAGCGGGCTGCCGCGCGGGTGGGCAGCACGTGATTGGTGCCGATCGCTTTGTCGCTGTACGCCACTGTCGCGTCGCTGCCCAAGAAGATCGTGCCGTAGTTCCGCAGCTTGTTGTGCCACCAGCTCAGATCGGCTGCATGTACTTCGAGGTGCTCGGGTGCCATGTCGTCGGCGACGGCCGCGGCGGACTCTCGGGTGTCGCACAGCACCACGCAGCCGTAGTCGCGCCAAGCGGCGTCGACCACGTCTGCGGTCGGATATCCGGAGCCGAGCAAGCGATCGATTTCTTTGATCGTGGCTGCGCCGATCCTCTCGCTGACGGTGACCAGCGCGGCAGGACTGTTGGTGCCGTGCTCGGCTTGGCCCAGCAGGTCGTAAGCCAGCAACTCAGGATCGGCGGTCTCGTCCGCGATCAGCAGCACCTCTGTCGGTCCTGCCAACAGATCGATTCCCACCGTGCCGAACAGCTGCCTCTTGGCTTCGGCCACGAATGCATTGCCCGCGCCGCACAGCAGGTCCACTGCCCCGCCGAAGCCCTCTACTCCGTATGCCATCGCAGCAAGGGCCTGGATCCCGCCGATTGCATAGATCTCATCCGCGCCCGCACGCGCCATGGCAGTCAGCTGCACCGGGTCCACGCCTCGTCCGGGTTTGGCGGGCGCGCACGCCACGACGCGCTCCACGCCGGCAACCTTCGCGACGGCGATCGTCATCAACGCCGAGGCGATGAGCGGATACACCCCGCCCGGCACGTAGCAGCCCGCGGAGCGCACCGGCACGATCCGATGCCCTAGGCGCATCCCCTGCCACGCCGTGTGCTCCAAGGGCTGGATGCAGTCCTTCTGCGCCTCAGCGAACGATCGGATGCGCTCCAAGGCGAAGTCGATCTGGGCGACGAGCCGGGGCTCTACAGCGGACTGGGCCTCGCGCACTTCAGTCCCGGCGACCCGATAAGACGGCGGATCCCAGTTGTCGAACTGCCGGCTGTACCGCCGCACGGCGTCGATGCCGCCAGTCGAGATGTCTGCCAAGATCTCGCTGACGGTCTCGGAGACGTCGATCTGGGAATACTGCTGCTCGGGCTTCTTGAGGTATCGCCCGAGGCTGGCGTCTCGTAGTTGCATGTCTCCCCCGGAAGTGCTCGTTGCTGAGTGCCGATACACCGAGCTATATGCGCATTCGTATGCAGACGAACATGCGTGAGCTTATACACAGGTCAAAGGCAGTGTCAAGCGAGAGATTTGACAATAGCTAGAGCGATGCATACCACTATGTCCGCAATATTTTTGCGCAATGCATGAAGACAACATGCATATTTTGGTGCATAGTTCACCGTGCCGAATGCTCCGTGTACACTGACGAGCCGATATGTCTCCAGAGCACGACCTGCCAAACGGCGCGGAGCAACGACAACGTGTCACCAGCCGTGACGTCGCCGCTGCCGCTGGGGTGCACCAGTCCACGGTCTCTCGCGTGCTGAACGGTGACCAGAGAATCAGCAACAACACCCGGAAACGCGTCGAAGCCACTGCGGAGCAGCTCGGTTACGTTCCAAGCAAACGCGCCCAGAACCTCAGGACCCGCCGAAGCGGCGTCGTCGGCGTCATGGTGCACGACATCGACAACGCCTTCTACCTCTCGCTCCTGTCGGATATGCACCGTGAACTCAGTGCCGTCGGCTACTCGATCGTCCTCATCGTCGATCCGCTGCACCGAAGGTCGGATATCTCCCGCATGCGTCACCTCTTCGACGACTCGCTCGACGGCATGCTCATCACCACCGCCATGATCGACAGCGAGATCCCTCCGGCGCTCCGAGCCCGCGGCATGCCGCTCGTGCTGGCTGTTCGGTCCATGCCCGACCTCGACGTAGACACGGTCGAGTCTGACAACGTCGCTGCCGGGCGGGAGGCAGCGCGGCACCTTGTGGCGCTCGGCCACACTGACATCGCAGTCGCGATGGGTCCGAAGGAGACTTCGACTACTCGTGACCGGCTGCGTGGCGTGCTTGATGTCATCCAGACCGAGCTGCCGCCGGACAGGGTCATGCACGGGCCGTACCGTCACGAGACCGGCTACGCCATGTGCCGACGCTTGATGATGGGCGAAAGACCGCCCACCGCCATCATCGCCGGCAACGACGTCATGGCGATCGGCGTGCTCGACTCAGCGTGGCGCACCGGGCTGTCGACCCCTGAGGACCTATCCGTCCTCGGCTTCGACGACATACCCATGGCCGCCTGGCAAGCGATCAACCTCACCACCGTCCGTCAAGACAGCAAGGCAATCGCCGAACAAGCTGCCCGCCGCCTCGTTGACAGGATCGACCAACCTGACAGCCCACCGCACCACGACATCTTCCCCGTCAGCCTGACCGTCAGAGCTACCACCGGGCCGCCCCGAGCCAAGCACCCGCGCAACTGATGAGACAACTAGAAGCTCGAAGAGTCACACTCCCCTCGATGGGATCGATGATTGGGTACTGACGTCGGTTCGCGTGATGCGGGTGGGCTGTGGCTGGCGGTAGTCGCTCGCGGAGCCCGTACTGGCGGGATCCAAGCCAACGAGACTCAGACAAACTCCCGGGCGCTGAACGGCAACTGCCCGATGCTCAAACGAATCGAAACGTGCCGAACTCAGTCGTATCTCGATTGCAGCGAATCGACGGACAGCAGGAGCCTCAGAGCCTGACTGGGGTCTGCCGCTGCATCGTCCCCGCTGGCTGGACGAAAGCCTGCAGCCTCGTAGAGCGCTACCGCAGCGGTGTTCGCAGGAAACACGTCGAGCGAGACGGATTCAAGCCCAAGATCTCGGGCCCAGGTGAGACCGGCCGCAAGCAGCTGCTCTCCATACCCCCGACGACGGAAGGGTGGCGTCCTGTCGGCGGTGTAATAGGGGGTGGGCGTAGGTTCCTTCAGCGAG
>VYDH01000026.1 GCA_009843525.1 Acidimicrobiales bacterium
AGGCTCACCCGTGCGGCTGTCACCCCGGGGTGCGCTGGGGCAGGCTCACCCGTGCGGCTGTCACCCCGGGGTGCGCTGTGCCCTTTACCTTCCGGTGGGCAGTTGGGCGGGTGCTCCGCGGCTCAGCCAGGTGGCTGCGGCGACTGCGGCGAAGACCGCTTCGCCGGCCGGGACTGGCGGCTGCTGCGAGGGTTGGATGGTGACATTGATGTTTGGGGTGTCGGCTGAGCGGGCTATTCCGAAGCTGCGGATGGTGAGGTCGTGAATGTCGCCTTCGGCATCGACGGCGAGCGTCTCCGAGGTGACCCAGCTCCAGGCCATGTGGCTGGCGCCGATGACGTAGCTGCGCAGGGTGACGGCGTCTAGTGGGTCGCCCGCGTCGATGTGTACGTCAATGCCGTCTGGGCTGACGGTGGCGCGTGCTGTGGCGCCTTCGGATGAGGTGAGCTCGACAGTGGCGGTGCCACCGAAAGTGCCGAACGGTGTGCCGGTGCGGAGCTGGTCGAGGGCTGCGGCGAGCATCTGGGCTTCGGCCCAGATGGCGGCGCGCAGGGCGATTGATGTAAGCGGACCCGGTACGTCGACTTCGACGATGTCGGCGTTGGGCAGCACCGATCGCAGCACCTCCGCTGCGCCGGGGGTGCGAGCTACGCGGATGATGCCGGTGCCATTGGTGCTGAGGCCTGCTGCCAGGGGTGGGCGTTTTGGGCCGCGCCGGACGGTGTCTTCTCGTGACCAGAGGACGCGGATTGGGTGGCCGAGGTCGTGGGCGAGCTGTCTTGCCTCTTCGCGGACGGGTGACTCGGTCTTGCCGCCGAATGCTCCGCCGTTCGCGAGCGGGTCGGAGGGCTCGCCGCCTGGGGCGCACCAGGCGGCGTCGGTCTCCAGGTAGGCGGGTTCGGTCCAGCAGGTGGCGAGCTGAATGTCCCATTGGGTGCCGGGTGGAGGCTCGGGGATGCTGATGGGCGGGGTGGGTTCGAGGGTGGTTCGGCGGCCTTGCACTTTGCCGGCTTGGCGGCGGGCTTCGGTGAGGTTCTCGGCTGTGTGCCAGTCGCCCGTCGGGCCGATGATGGCGGTGAGCGTGCCGGGCGGTGCGCCGTCGGCACCGAAGTCGAACCCGCCGAGGACGCTGGCCGGAACCGATCGCTGAGGGCCGCCGGTCTCGATCGATGCGCGGCGGGCGGCGGCGTCGGGATCGCGTTCGGTCGCATCCGCGGACGGCGGGGCAGAGGCGTGCGCGGCTGCTTCGCGGATGGTTTGCCAGCCGGTGCAGCGGCAGAGGTGTGCTGCCAGTGCCTTGTCGACCATGGCGCGATCCGACAGGTCGGCGCCTCTCCGTTCGTGGCCGACGAAGCGGCACACGATGCCGGGGGTGCAGAAGCCGCACTGGGTTGCACCGCAGGCGACGAACGCGTCAG
Source organism: Acidimicrobiales bacterium (assembly GCA_009843525.1). Lineage (GTDB taxonomy): Bacteria > Actinomycetota > Acidimicrobiia > Acidimicrobiales > Poriferisodalaceae > Poriferisodalis > Poriferisodalis multihospitum. The sequence goes on from VYDH01000026.1 coordinate 1,419, forward strand.
ACCATCGCTGTTGCTCTGCGGCGCTCAGACCGGCGGCGGTGGTGACATGGCGCCCCGCCACCCGGCGTGCCGGGGTGACGCATGCCACGCGGGGCGCGTCGTCGACCAGCACCGTGCAGCAGCCGCACTGCCCTTGCGGGCTGCAGCCGTCGAGGACCGTCTCGATGCCGAGGCGGTCGCGCAGCACGCCGAGCAGGGTGTCTCCGTCGTCGGGAACCTCGACGGCACGGCCGTCGACGGTGAACTGGAGTGTGACGCCGGTCTGCGCCGATCCCCCGGCCGATTCAGGCTGGGGCAGTACTGGCTTGGACTCGGGGCGGCTCAGCTGAATGAGTTGCCGCAGCCGCAGGTGCGCTGCGCGTTGGGATTGTCGATCGCGAAGCCCGATCCCATCAAGCCGTCGCTGAAGTCGAGCGTGGCGCCTTCGAGCAGCTGCGCGCTCATCGGATCAGACACCACCTTGACGTCGCCATACGCCTGCGACATGTCGTCGTTGGCCACTTCGGAGTCGAAGAACATCTCGTAGCTGAAGCCCGAGCAGCCGCCCGGCCGCACGGCGACACGCAGCGCCAGCTGGGTCTCGCCGCCCGCCTCGGACAGTTCCTGAGTGATGAGCTCGTGGACCTTCTCAGCGGCGGTATCGGTCAGGGTGATCACAACAGCGACTCCCGAATCAGCCCCACATGGGCAAACGTTCTGCGACCGATGCTAGTGCCATCGGGCTCAGATTCACCGGCGAGCGCCATTACCCTGCGCCCCGTGAGCGCGTCCACCGATGCTCCCATGAACGACGAGGCGATGATCGCCATCCTGCGGGGCGTCATGGATCCCGAGCTGGGCGACAACATCGTCGACCTGGGCATGGTGCGCAACGCCTACCGCGAGGGCACCACCGGTCACGTGACCGTGGCACTGACCACCGCCGGCTGCCCGCTGCGCGCCACCATCAAGCGAGATTGCGAGACGCGCGTCGCCGGGCTGGCCGGCATCGAGAACGTGCGGTTGCACTGGGACGAGCTGAACGCCGCCGAGAAGGCCCGGGTGATGGAGCGAGCCCGGCGCACCGCGCGCGACAATGCCGCGCCGACGCAGGTGCACGCCAGCACGCGGGTGCTGGCCGTGGCGTCGGGCAAGGGCGGCGTGGGCAAGTCGTCGGTGACGGTGAACCTGGCGGCGGCGCTGGCCGCACGCGGCTTCACCGTGGGCGTGCTCGACGCAGACATCTGGGGGTTCAGCATCCCCCGCATGCTCGGCATGGAGGGTCGCCTCGGTGCCCGCCCCCCGGCCGACGGCGAGGAGCGGGGCAAGATCGTGCCCGACGAGCGCCCAGCCGGCGAGGGCCTGCTGAAGGTCGTGTCCACCGGGCTGCTGGTGGAGACCGAGGAAACCGCCCTGATGTGGCGGGGCCTCATGCTCGCCAAGGCGGTGGAGCAGTTCCTGCACGACGTGGACTGGGGCGAGCTCGACTACCTGCTCATCGACATGCCGCCCGGCACCGGCGACGTGCAGATGGCGCTCGCCCGCCTGCTGCCCCAAGCCGAGATGCTGGTGGTGACCACCCCGGCGCTGAGCGCGCAGAAGGTGGCCGTGCGCGTGGCCGACATGGCCCGCCGCAGCCACATGCCGATCGTGGGCGTGGTGGAGAACATGGGTGCGTTCACCGCACCCGACGGACAGCGGTGGTCATTCTTCGGCGAGGGCGGCGGGGAGCGCCTGGCCGCCGATCTGGACGTGCCGCTGCTGGGCTCGATCCCGCTGGAGCCAGCGGTGTCTGCCGGCGGCGATGCCGGCGAGCCGGTGACCGGCAATGGGCCCGGCGGGCCGGCAGCCGGTGTGTTCGAGGCGATCACCGAGCTGCTGGTGACCGAGATCTGCCCGCCGGTGGACATGGGCACCTGCACCGCTCGCATGGACGGGCCCATCCCGGTCACGCTCGGCGCCCGCCGGTAACTCGCCCGCTACTGCATCGAGCCTGCCGGCGGCGGGTTCGCCATCGCCTCGTCGTAGCCCTCGTCGCCTGGCAACAGTGTCAAGACCTCGCCATCGGGGGTGACGGCTATCGCCGGAAGCAGGGCCGGGATGTCGTCGAGGCCGCCGGCCCAAGCCATGAGGTCCGCGACGGTGTCGACGTCGAGCAGCGGCTCGAGGTTCTTGTAGGTGGGGAAGATCATCATGAACGTGCCCTCGGCGTGCTGGGCGAAGGCGTCGGCGGGGCGGATCCAGGTGCTCTCGACCGTCTCGCTGCCGTCGTGCAGCGGCTCCTGGCCGTCCGGCGCGTGAGCGATGAAGAAGCGGGTGTCGAAACGGCGGGTCGGGCCGACCGGGGTGATCCAGTGGCTGACGTAGCGGAGGTCGTCGAGCTCGAGCGCGAGACCCTCGTCGAGGCACATCTGCGCGAGGCGGAGTTCGCCGCTGTGCACCTCGCGGCGCAGCGCGGCGAACCTCGCTGCCGTATCGGGATCGTCGAACGAGACATGACCGCCGCCATTGCGAGCCAGCAGCACGCCCGCTTCCTCGAAGCACTCGCGGACCGCAGCCACCCAATAGGCGAGGCCGCCATGATCGACGTCGATCCGGGCTGATGCGGTCGCATCGTCGAGGCCGATGCAGACCGACTCCAAGCCTGGGTCGTCCCGGTCTTCGGCATCCACGGCACCGCCGGGGAACACGAACTGGCCGGGCACGAACTCGCTGCGCGGGTTGCGCCGCAGCATGAACACCTCGAGCCCGCCGTCGCCGTCGCGCACCAGCATCACGGTTGCCGCCTGCCGGAGCGGTATCTCGACCGGCGCGGGCGAGTCGGGCGCAACAGCGTCTGGCACAGCGGCTCCCCACCTCGGCACGGCCCCGGGGACGCTACCGCCGGGCCGGTGAGGGAGTGCCAGTGAGAGGCTGAGCCGAATGGCGAAGCCGTGGCCCGAGCGGCCCGTGAGCGCCAGTGAACAAGCGCGGGAAGCAACGGGTACGACAACGAGAAGGTTCCGCCTCGCCGCGCGGCATCTAAGGTCCGGGCGATGAGGCCGCCGTCGGTGAACGACCTGGCGCTGAGGATCGCCGACGTGGGCTTGCCGCACCCGCTGCTGGTCATCGCCGCCCGGGCGGCCATCGCCGCCGGCGATCCCGACTCGGCGGCCGACGAAGCGCACCGGCTGCGCCGCAGCCTGCTGGGGCCTGCAGTGAACGCCACCGGCGTCTTGCTGCACACGAATCTTGGCCGAGCTCCGCTCGGGAATCAGCACAGTCGAGCTCCGCTCGGGAATCAGCACAGTCGGGCCCCGCTCGATCTGGAATCTGACAATCAGCCGGTGCGGTTCAGCAACCTGGAATTCGACCTTGCGTCGGGCCGGCGCGGCTCGCGCACCACGCACGCGTCGCTGCTGCTGGCGACGCTGACCGGCGCCGAGGCGGCGCTCGTGGTCAACAACTGTGCCGCCGCGGTGACGCTCGTGCTGGCGGCCCTGGCCCACGATCGCGGCGTGGCGGTGTCACGGGGCGAGCTGGTGGAGATCGGCGGGGGCTTCCGGGTGCCCGAGGTAATGGAGCAGTCGGGCGCACGGCTCGTGGAGGTGGGCACCACCAACCGCACCCGGGCCGCCGACTACCGGGCTGCTGCCGAGCGGGACGACGTCGCGCTGCTGCTGAAGGTGCACCCGTCCAACTACCGCATCACCGGCTTCACCGAGGAGGCCAGCGTGGCAGACCTGGCCGCCGTCGGGCCGCCGGTGGTGTCTGACCTGGGCTCGGGCCTGCTGGATGAACGCTGCGATTGGCTGGGGCAGCGCCCCGACTGGCTGGCCGGCGAGCCGGGTGCCCGCCAGACGCTGGCGGCAGGCGCGGCGCTGGTCACGTTCTCGGGCGACAAGCTCATGGGCGGGCCCCAGGCCGGGATCATCTGCGGCCGGGCCGACCTCATCGCCGCCTGTGCGGCACACCCGCTGATGCGGGCCTTCCGGCCCGGATCGCTGGTGCTGGACGCATTGCAGTCGGTGGCACTGGCATACCTGCGTCGCGATGCCGACGCGATCCCGTTCTGGCGCATGGCCAGGGCGCCGGTTGAGGAGTTGGCACAGCGGGCCGAGGCGCTCGGTGTGGGCCGGCCGACGCGAACGACAGCGCTGGCCGGTGCCGGGTCGCTGCCCGGCCAGGAGATCCCCTCCGCAGGCATCGAACTCGACGGCGACTACGCGGCTGCGCTGCGGGCATTCGACCCACCGGTCGTCGCCCGCGTCAACGAGCAGACCACCGTGATCGACCTGCGCACGGTGGATCCCGTCGACGACGCCGTCGTGGCCGCCGCGGTACGTCAAGCACTCCAGCAGCAAGCCTGAACCACGAGGCGTCGCCTCTCCACGCAGCCGCTGCGGCATCGGGCAAGCTGGCAGCGTGCACATCGTCGGCACTGCGGGCCACGTGGACCACGGCAAGTCCACGCTGGTGCGCGCCCTCACCGGCACCGACCCCGACCGGTTGGCCGAAGAGAAAGCGCGCGGGCTCACCATCGACCTGGGCTTCGCGTTCTGCACGCTGCCATCAGGCAGGCAGGTCAGCTTCGTGGATGTGCCCGGCCACATCCGGTTCGTGAAGAACATGCTGGCCGGAGTCGGAGCGGTGGACGCCTCCCTGTTCGTCGTCGCCGCGCCGGAGGGCTGGAAACCGCAGTCGGCCGAGCACCTGGCGATCCTGGAACTGCTCGGCATATCGCACGGCGTGGTGGTGCTGAGCCAGATCGATCTCGTCGACGACGAGCTGGCCGAGCTGGCCCGGCTGGACGTGCTGGAGCATGTCGAGGGCACGTTCCTAGAGCATGCGCCGGTGGTGGCCACCGACGCGATCGACGGCACCGGTCTGGACGAGCTGCGGGGTGCGCTCGACGACTTGTGTGCTGCCACGCCTACCGCAGCCGACCGTGACCGGCCCCGCCTGTGGATCGACCGGTCGTTTGCCGCGACCGGGGCGGGGCGGATCGTGACCGGCACGCTCGCGGGCGGCAGCATCTCGGCCGGCGACGAGCTGCGAACGGCGCCCGGCGGGCGGGCGGCCCGGGTGCGGGCGATCCAGACCCAGAGCACCGCCGTCGATCGCATCGGCCCGGGGCGCCGCGTTGCGCTCAATCTCACCGGCGTCGACGCTGACGACCTGGGCCGCGGCATCGCCCTCGTGCGATCCAACCAGTGGCACCACACCCGCAGCGTCGACGTGGAGCTGACCGTTCTGGATGGTCTTCGGAACGATGTGACCCGGCGGGGCGCCTACGCCCTGTACCTGGGCTCGGGCGAGTGGCCGGTGCGATTGCGCGTGCTCGGGCCCGAGCGCATCGGCCCCGGCGAGACCGGCTACGCCCGGCTGCACCTGCCGGTCGCGCTGCCGCTCGTGATGGGTGACCGCTTCGTACTACGCGACTTCGGCCGGGGGCAGACCGTCGGCGGCGGCACCGTGCTCGATCCCGACCCGCAGCTGAGGGCTGCGGTGGCCCAGCCCGACGCCCGGGCCGAGCGCATGATCGCCGAGCGCGGGTGGATCGAGGCGACACAGCTCGAACGGCTGACCGGCGAGCGGGTGGAGCCCGTGCTGGGCGGCTGGGTGGCGCCGCCCGAACTGGTCGAGGCGCTGGTGGACGATCTACGGCAACAGATCGAACGCGCCGGTCCCCTCGGCTTGGACCTGGCCGGGCTCGACGAACGCCAGCGCCTGGCCGCCGGCACGCTCGACGGGGTCGCCATCGATGCCGGACGGGCCCGTCCGGCCGACGCCGCCGACGTCCTCGCAGATCATCCGGTCATCGCTGAACTGGCCGCGGCGCCGTTCTCCCCGCCCGCACCGAGCGGCGTCAGCCAGCGGGAGCTCCTGGCGCTGGCGGCGCGCGGCGATCTCGTGCACGCGGACGGGGTCTGGTTCGCGGCTTCCGCCATCGAGGCCGCGGCCGAGCGAATTGCCGGCCTGCTCAGCGCTCAGCCTGACGGCGTCACTGTGGCCGAGATCCGCGAAGAACTCGGCACCACACGGAAGTACGCGCTGCCGCTGGTCGGCTACCTGGACCGGACAGGGGTGACGCGGCGGCGCGGGGACCTGCGCATCGGCGGGCCGCGGCTGCCCGAAGTATCTGGATAGAGCGGGAGAGCGCTAGCTGGCTTCGGTGCGCAGCAGCAGCATGTTGCGGCGTTCGATCTCGTTGCGACCGCCCCAGATGCCGTGCGCCTCACCGACGTCGAGCGCGTGGTCGAGACAGTCGTCGATCACCGAGCACTGGCCGCAGATGGCCTTGGCTCGGGCTTCGCGCTCAGCTTTCTCGTCGCGCCGCTCGGTGCGGGGCGGCGGGAAGAAAACCGCCGCCTGAGGTCCTCTGCAGGCTGCCTTGTCCTGCCACTCATCGACCAGCAGAGCGCTCATATGTCCCCCTTGTCGGAGGGGACACTAGATCAGGAAAAATCGCTTGACAAGAGGTAAACGAAACCTCATTCGGTTTCGGAAACCGTCGCATCGGCCCTTTTTTTTCTCGTCTGGCGGTAGTCCACTGCGGCGCCTTCGAGCGGCTCCACCTCCAGCACTACACCGCTCAGGCCGCTGACCCGCAGCGGTTCGCCTGCCTGCAGCGGCGTAAGGCGGTTGACCCGGGCCCGCCACCGGGCGCCGTGGACCTCGACGGTCCCGTCGGGATCGATGTCGGTCACCGCAGCGCCCTCCACCCCGATCAGCCACTCCCGCCCCACGGTGGCGGTGCCGTAGCGGGTGCGGACCAGCGCCGGCAGACCCGACAGCACGAAGGCGCCGACGCCCACCAGTCCCACCAGCAGCGGGATCCAGCTCATCGAGTGCTGGCCGAACAGCGTCAGCGAGCCGGCGAGCACGGCTGCGCCGCCCGCCGCTGTCCAGAAGCGCGGCACACCGGTCTGGATGTCCACCGCAAACGCCACGAAGCCGGCGATGAGCAGCACCAGCGCCCACGTCCGGACGTCGAGCGTTCCCAGGCCGAACGCGGCGAGCAGCACACACACCGCTGCAACCATGGCGGCGATGCCGATGCCGCCGGTGTAGAAGTCGAGCAGCAGCAGCGACAGACCGGCCAGCAGCAGCAGGTAGGCAACCGCCGGGCTGGCAGCGGTGTGGAAGAGTCCGTCGAGCAGTGGCAGCTTGACGAACGACACGACCACGTCGTCGGCCGGAGCCCGCCGGACCACGCCGTCATCGCCGGTCACGTTCTGGCCGATCGGCGGCAGCAGGCCCTCATCGGACATGGCGAACAGGAACTCGCCGATCACCGGCGCCGTGCTGTGGGTGAGGCCGGCGCCCTTCGCAGTGTCGGCGTCGTAGTAGCGGACGCTCGTGCCCGAGTGGAGCCCGTCGCCTTCGTGGCTGTGAACATCGCCCGCCTCAACTCCATATGAACCGGCGCTGGACTGGCCGGTGCGCCGCGACGCGCCGCCGTGGGCATGGATGAGGCCGCAGACCGCGGTGAACTCGCCGATACGGCCGCCGGGCGCGATCGCGGCGAAATCGGCTGCCGTGACCAGATGGGCGGCGGCACCGAGCGCCTGCGCCCCGCTGGGACCCACCCACACCCCTACCGGCAGGTGCGCGAGGCGAACGCTGTCGAGCAGGTCGACCAACTCGTCGTCGTCGAGCGTGGTCCCGGCACTGTCGATCTGCAGCACCACGCCGATCGCGTGGAGCCCGGTCGCGGTGATGAGCTGGCGCTTGATGTACGACGCCATGATCGGGTCGATGAGCCCGTTCACCTCCACCACGATGATCAGGCGCGGGCTGTCTTCGCCCACGATCTGATGGGTATCGGACTCATGCGAGCCGTCACCCGGGTCGCGGTCGAGCTCATCGTGGGCAGATGCAGGCGCGGCAGCCATGCCCACCACAGCGCCCAGCAGCAGCGTTGCGGCCACGAGACGCGCCAAGCCGCGACGGTGCTGACGTGCGTTCACCCGAGCTCCCTGGATCGGCGGCCGCCCGAACTCTAGAAGCGCTGCGGTGATCCTGGACACCCGTGGCGCCTGTACTGGCACCGGGGACGGCCGGCCCCATTACGCTGCGCCATCGTGACCGACGTGCTGCTGGCCACCGATGCCGACTGGGTCATCGAAGAGGTGGCGGCGGCGCTTGCTGCCCCCGAGGTGACTTTCCGGGTGGTGCGCTCCGGCCAGGATGTCCGGCCTGCCGTGCAGGCGAGCACACCAGACCTGGTGATCCTCGACTTCCAGATCGGGAACATGGGCGGCATGGCCACCTGCCTGGACCTGCGCCTGGAATCGGGCATGGGACGGCTGCCGCGGGTGCCGGTGCTGATGCTGGCCGACCGCGAAGCCGACGTCTTCCTGGCCCGTCGCTCCGAAGCCGATGCGTGGCTGGTCAAGCCGCTCAACCCGCTGCTGCTGCGGCGCACCGCGCAGAGGCTGAGCCCCTGGCCCGAGCGGCCAGCGAGCGAAGCTCGCTAGAGCGGCAAGCAAACCACCCCACGCTGAGCCGGCTCGTATTGCTGTAGCGCTCCTGCTTGATTGACCGGTAGCTTCGGCCGGAGCGATCCGCCTGTGGTGGTCGCGTACGGGCAGTGGCGCAGGTTGGTAGCGCGCTTCGTTCGGGACGAAGAGGTCGTGGGTTCAAATCCCGCCTGCCCGACGTCCAGTGCGAGCGAGTAGGGCTTCGCCCCTCGCTCGCGAGAAAAGGGGCGCGGGCGCTATGAACGCGGTGGGGGCCTTTCCTCGGGTCGGGTTTATCGGTTTGGGGAATGTTGGAGGGAAGCTGGCGGGCTCCTTACAGCGCAATGGGTTTGAGTTGGTGGTGCGCGACCTGGACCCTGCCGCGATGGCGCCGTTTGTTGATGCCGGTGCTTCGACGGCTGGCTCGGGGGCGGAGCTGGCTGAGCTTTGTGATGTGGTGATCACTTGCTTGCCTTCTCCTGCTGCGGTGGCTTCGGTGCTGGAGGGGCCCGATGGGGTGTTGGCGGGATTCGGCTCAGCCGCCTCATCCGGCTCGGCTGGGTCGGGGGCGAAGATCTGGGCTGAGATGAGCACTACTGATCATCATGAGGTGCGCCGGCTGGGTGCGCTGGTGGAGGCGGCGGGCGGTGCCGCCATTGACTGCCCGGTGTCGGGCGGCTGCCACCGGGCCGCCACCGGCAACATCTCGATCTTCGCCGGCGGCGAGCGCGACACCTTCGAGGCAATGCTGCCGCTGCTCGTGACGATGGGGCGGCGCATCCTGCACACCGGTCCGCTGGGCTCGGCGTCGATTCTGAAAGTGGTGACGAACTACCTGGCCACCGCCAACCTGGTCTCGCTGTGCGAAGCGCTGGCCACCTCCCAGGCGGCGGGCATGGACTTGGCCACTGCCTACGAGGCCATCCGCATCAGCTCTGGCAACTCGTTCGTCCACGAGACCGAGAGCCAAGTGATCCTGAACGGCTCGCGTGACATCAACTTCACCATGGACTTGGTGTGCAAGGACATCGGCCTGTTCGCCGACATTGCGGCCGAGCACGGCCTGCCGCTGGAGCTGTCGCCGGTGCTCGTTGACGTGTTCGCCGACGGGGCCGCTCGCTATGGCGACCGGGAGTGGTCGCCGAACATCATCCGGCGGCTCGAGGATGCGACCGGGCAGCGCGTTGCTGCTCCTGGGTTTCCGGCCGAGATCGTGGACGACGAGCCTGAGGTGTTGGGTGCTGAGGTCGTCGTGCCTCGCGGTACGTAGTTGCGCCGTCTGCGTACTAGGCGGCGAGGGCCTCGGCGATCTGGATGGCGTTGAGGGCTGCGCCTTTGCGGAGGTTGTCTCCTACTACGAACAGCGCCAGGCCGTGCTCGACGGTGGGGTCGCGGCGGATGCGGCCCACATAGGAGGGGTCGCGGCCGGCCGCTTGCAGTGGCGTCGGTACTTCGGCCAGCTCCACGCCTGGCGCTTCGGCCAGCAGCTCGGTTGCTCGCTCGGGCGAGATGGGTCGCTCGAAGCGCAGGTTCAGCGACAGCGAATGGCCGGTGAACACCGGCACCCGCACGCACGTGCCCGACACGGCCAGATCGGGAATGCCCAGGATCTTGCGGCTCTCGTTGCGGAGCTTCTGCTCCTCGTCGGTCTCGCCGAGGCCATCATCGACGAAGCTGCCGGCTTGGGCCAGCACGTTGTGGGCGATCGGGCCGGGGAACTTGTCGGGCGCGGGATGGCTGACAGCTTCTCCGTCGTAGGTGAGCGCAGCGGCACCCTCTCTCGTTGCCGCCAGCGCCTGGTCCAGCTCGTCGACACCGGCGAGTCCCGCGCCGGACACGGCCTGGTAGGTGGCCGCCACCATCGCAGTCAAGCCGGCCTCGGCGTGCAGCGGTGCCAGCACCGGCATCGCCGCCATGGTGGTGCAGTTGGGGTTGGCGATGATCCCCTTGGGAGCGTTGAACACCTCCTTGGCGTTCACCTCGGGCACCACCAGCGGCACATCGGGGTCCATGCGCCAGGCAGACGAGTTGTCGATGACCGTCGGGCCTTGGGCCGCAACGCGCTCGGAGATGGCTCGCGAGGTGGTCTTGCCTGCGGAGAACAGGGCTATGTCGAGGCCGGCGAAGTCGGCTTCGGCGGCATCCTCGACGGTGACTTCGGATCCGTTCCAACCGATCTCGCGGCCGGCTGAGCGGGCCGACGCGAAGAGCCGCAGCTCGTCGATCGGGAATGCTCGCTCGGCCAGAATGGCCCGCATCACACCGCCTACTTGGCCGGTGGCTCCGACTATTCCTACTCGCATGGAGTCGAGGCTACCGAGCAGTCCTGAGCGGTCTCCTGTGAATTGTCGCTTCCCGGGGTGGTCAGTCGAGGCCGAAGGCTGTGTGCAGGGCGACTGTGGCCCGGTCTACGTCTGCTTCGGCGACTACGCAGGAAATGCGGATCGGCGAGGTGGAGATCATCTCGATGTTGATGTCCTGAGATGCCAGCGTCTCGAACATGGTGGCCGCCACGCCGGGGTGGCTGGCCATGCCGGCGCCGACGAGCGAGACCCGGGCGATGTCGGCATCGGTGTTCGTCGCTGAGAAGCCCACCGTGTCCACCATTCCCTCGCAGATGACGCGCACATCATCGGCGCTCTCCGCGGGAACGGTGAACGAGATGTCGGTGCGGTCGTGGTCGCCCACGTTCTGCACGATCATGTCGACCACAACCGCCGCGTCGGCGAGCGTGCGGAACACCTTGGCGGCGATGCCCGGCTCGTCGCGGACGCCGACCAGCGTCACCTTGGCCTGCGATGTGTCCGGCACGATGCCGGTCACGATCGGCTTTTCCATTTCCCTTGCGTCCATGCCTGACTCCGTGTCGACGACCCAAGTTCCCGGTTCCCACGTGAATGCCGAGCGCACGTGCAGGGGAACGCCGTACGTGCGGGCAACCTCGACCGAGCGGGCAGCCGGCTTGGGGCAGCCCATCGCGGTCATCTCGAGCAGTTCATCGAACCCGATGCGCGCAATCTTGCGAGCGGCGGGGCACACCCGGGGATCAGTCGTGAAGACCCCCGAAACATCCGTGTAGAGCTCGCAGGCGTCGGCGCCGAGGCCGTGCGCCAGGGCAACGGCCGTGGTGTCGGACCCGCCGCGTCCCAGGAACGTCACGTCGTTGTCGGTCGACACGCCCTGCGCTCCGGCAACGACAGCGACGCGACCGGCTTCGAGCGACTCGGTCACCCGCTTGGGCGTGACCGACAGGATCTTGGCGTTGCGGTGGTTCGTGTCGGTGAGAAAGCCCGCCTGGCTGCCGGTGAACGAGTCGGCCGCAACGCCCACATCGTGCAGCGCCATGCACATGAGCGCGATGGCCTTGCGCTCGCCTGCGGTGATGAGCATGTCGAGCTCGCGGCCCGACGGTTCGTCGGTGATCTGGGAGGCCAGTGCGATGAGCTCGTCAGTCTCCGAGCCCATGGCGCTGACGACCAGCACGATTTCGTCGCCGCGGCTGCGGCAGTGCTTCACGTGGTCGGCAACCTCGCGCATGCGCGCCGCGCTGGCGATTGACGTTCCGCCGAACTTCTGCACGACTAATGGCACGGTGGGCGAGGGTAGCGGCGGGGTTCGCCAGCAGGCCCCGGGGTGGGCAGGGGCAGCAGCACCCATGCTCAAACATGCGCAGCGCCGCCCGTAGCGAGGTGGATGGGCTGCAGCGCTGCGAACTGCGCGTGGGCACTGCTGCCCCTGCCCACCCCTCGTTGCGTCGTGCTCGCACTCTGTGCGCGGTGGGCGTCGGTAGTGTGACCGCCGGTACTGGTCAGGGGTCCTTATGAGCAGCGAGAAGCGACAGCGCCAACGCGAGAACCGCATGCGGGCAGTGGCCGCTGCCGAGCGCGCCAAGAAGCGTTCGAGCACGACGCGCAAGGTGCTGAGAGTCGTGCTGGCGGTGGCTGCAGTGCTGATCGCGTTGTGGCTGTGGAGCGTGTTCACCGGCGACGACTCGCAGGACAGCGACGATGCCGCTGTGGCGGCCGACACCGAGGCCGACGACACGACGGCGTTCGAGACCGACGAGCCGAGCGACGAAGCACCGCCGGCCACCGAAGCTGCGGCCGAGCCCGAGGCCGACAGCAGCCCCGACGACACCGCCGCGCCAGACCCGACCGCCTGCCCCGCTCCCGACGGCAGCGATGGGCCGCTCAACCAGTTCGACGCCCCGCCCCCGCTCTGCATCGACCCCGACACCATGTACGTCGCGGCTTTCGAGACGAACATGGGCAGCTTCACGATGCTGCTCGACCCTGCGCTCGACATCGACAGCGTCAACAACTTTGCAGTGCTTGCCCGCTGGGGCGCCTTCGACGGCACGCTGTTCCACCGGATCATCTCTGGCTTCGTGATCCAGGGCGGCGATGTGCAGCTTGACTTCGGCCGCGGCGGGCCCGGCTACCAGTTCACCGGCGCCTTCCCGCCTGCAGACGACTGGTACCGGATCGGCTCGGTGGCCATGGCCAACCGGGGCAATCCGGCCACCAACGGCTCGCAGTTCTTCGTGATCACCGGCCCCAACGGCGCCGGTTTGCCGCCGCTGTACTCGCCGCTCGGCCATGTTGTCGAGGGAATGGACGTCGTCATGGAGATCGAAGGCGTCGCTACCGGGGCAGGCGACGTGCCGGTCCAGGATGTTGTGGTCAAGAGCGTGACCATCAGCGAGGCCAGCCAAGCTCAGATCGACGCGTACACCGATGCGCGCAGCTAGCGAAAACGGGGCGGCGGGCCCAACGCGTCGAACCGATCAGGCGTAGGCTCGCTCCGATGCAGCGCCAGTCAGAAGACGGCCCCACGGAGCCGCCCGAGTCGGGATGGTCATTCCCTCCCGCGTCGACCGCGGACGAGAACGGCCTCGTCGGTGCGGGAGCCGACCTCGAGGCGGGCACGCTGCTCGGCGCCTACCGAGCCGGACTGTTCCCCATGCCGCTGGGCGACACCGTGGGCTGGTGGTCGCCCGACCCGCGAGGCATCCTGCCGCTCAGCTACCTGCGGGTGAGCCGCTCGCTGCGGCGGGCCTGCCGACGGTTCGACATCCGCATCGACACCGCCTTCGAGCAGGTGCTGGAGTCGTGCGCCGATCCCGCCCGCCCGCACGGCTGGATCAGCGACGACATGCACAACGCCTACCTGCAGCTCCATGAGCTCGGGTGGGCCCACAGCGTGGAGACCTGGCTCGACGACGAACTGGTGGGCGGCCTGTACGGCGTGGCCGTGGGCGCCTTCTTCGCCGGCGAGTCGATGTTCCACACCGAGACCGATGCCTCCAAGGTGGCCCTCGTGGCGCTGGTGGATGCGCTCAAGGTGACCGGCGGCGCGCTGCTGGACGTGCAATGGAGCACACCGCACCTGGCCGGGCTCGGTGCCGTGGAGATCGAGCGTGCGGCCTACGTGGAGCTGCTGGCCGAAGCCATCACGCGGCCGCTGCCTGAGATCTGGCTGCGCCCGATGGTCTTCCGCATGCTCGACGGCTGAGAGGCTGAGCCGCATGGCGACGCCGGAGCGTTCGCGTCCGTGGCTGATGCGCACGTACTCGGGGCACTCCACCGCCCAGGCCTCCAACGAGCTGTACCGGTCGATGCTGGCCAAGGGCCAGACCGGGCTGTCGGTGGCGTTCGACCTGCCGACCCAGACCGGCTACGACCCCGACCACTCGATGGCGCGCGGCGAGGTGGGCAAGGTGGGCGTGCCGGTCACCCACCTGGGCCACATGGCCCAGCTCATGGACGGCATCCCGCCCGACGCCATGAACACCTCCATGACCATCAACGCCACAGCGCCCTGGCTGCTGAGCCTGTACATCGCCAACGCTCAGAACGCCGGGGTGGCGGCCGAGGCGCTGCGGGGCACCACCCAGAACGACATCGTGAAGGAGTACCTGAGCCGGGGCACGTTCATCTTCCCGCCCGAGGCAAGCCGCCGGCTCACCGTCGACGTGGTGGCGTACTGCTCGGAGCACGTCCCGCAGTGGAACCCGATCAATGTTTGCAGCTATCACCTGCAGGAAGCCGGTGCTACGCCCACCCAGGAGATCGCCTACGCGCTGGCCACCGCGATCGACGTGCTCGACGCGGTGCGCGACAGCGGCAAGGTGCCCGCCGAGCGCTTCGACGCCGCAGTGGGCAGCATCTCGTTCTTCGTGAACGGGGGCATCCGGTTCATCGAAGAGGTCTGCAAGGTGCGGGCCTTCACCCAGATGTGGGACCAGATCTGCGCCGAGCGCTACGGCGTGGCCGACCCCAAGCTGCGGCGGTTCCGCTACGGCGTGCAGGTGAACTCGCTCGGGCTCACCGAGGCGCAGCCCGAGAACAACGTGGCCCGGATCACGCTCGAGGCCTTGGGCGTGACGCTGTCGCAGCGGGCGCGGACCCGCTCGCTGCAGCTGCCTGCCTGGAACGAGGCGCTGGGGCTGCCGCGGCCCTGGGACCAGCAGTGGTCGCTGCGGATCCAGCAGGTGCTGGCGCACGAGACCGACCTGCTGGAGTACGGCGACATTTTCGACGGCTCGGTGGTGGTCGAGGGACGTACGGCCGAGCTGGTGGAGGCAGCGCAGGCTGAGCTGGACGACGTGCTGGAGATGGGCGGCGCGTTCGCCGCGATCACCGAGCTGAAGCGGCGCCTGGTGGCGAGCCACACCGAGCGGGTGCGCCAGATCGAGGCCAG
This sequence comes from Acidimicrobiales bacterium, assembly GCA_009843525.1. GTDB lineage: Bacteria > Actinomycetota > Acidimicrobiia > Acidimicrobiales > Poriferisodalaceae > Poriferisodalis > Poriferisodalis multihospitum. The sequence goes on from VYDH01000026.1 coordinate 16,544, forward strand.
CGAGCTGACCGTGGTGGGAGTGAACGAGTTCACCGAGACGGCACCGTCGCCGCTGGAGGGCGACGAGTCGATCCTGCGGGTGGATCCTGAGGTGGAAGCCGAGCTGGTTGCCGATCTCGAAAGCTGGCGGGGCGCACGCGACCCGAACCGGGTCGTCGCAGCCCTCGACGACCTGCGGGTGGCCGCATCGGGCGATGTGAACATCATGGGGCCGAGCATCGAGGCCGCCCATGCCGGGGTGACGACCGGCGAATGGGCGCAGGCCCTGCGCGAGGTGTTCGGCGAGTTCCGTGCGCCGACCGGTCTGGGCGGCGCGGGCGCCGGCCGGGCGTCGAGAGGAACGGCGCTGGCAACCGTGGCCCAGCGGTGCGCGGCAATGGAAGGCGGGCCGCCCAGGGTGCTGGTTGCCAAGCCGGGCCTCGACGGCCATTCCAACGGGGCCGAGCAGGTGGCGGTCGCGGCCCGCGATGCCGGCATGGAAGTGGTGTACGAGGGCATCCGGCTGACCCCGGGTCACATTGCCGCAACGGCACGCGACGAGGACGTGGACGTGGTGGGCCTGTCGATCCTGTCGGGCAGCCACCTGGAGCTGGTGCCCGAGGTGCTGGCGTGCCTCGACGCTGAAGGAGTGAGCGCCCCGGTGATCGTCGGCGGCATCATCCCGCCCGCGGACCATCAGGCGCTGCGTGACGCCGGTGTGGCGGCGGTCTACACCCCGAAGGACTTCGAACTGGCCGCGATCATGGCCGACATCGCCGGCCTGGCCGAGAAGTCACGCACTGACGCCGGCTGAAGGACGCGGCACGCTCATGTCGTTCAGCTCCCACCGGGCTCGACCCCCAACGGGGGCATGAGGATCCGGTGATGGGCACCGCCGGGCGCCGAAGGCGTCGCCGGCTCTGGAAACTGCTCGTTCCGGGCTTCATCGTGCTGTACATCGCGATGATCCCGCTCAATTCGGTGCTGGAAACCGATCACGTCGAGGTCTTCCCCTTCTTCAAGTGGAAGCTCTTCACCAACATCCCCGACTGGGAGACGTTTGAGTACGCCCTCGTCATCGACGCCATCGATGGGGAGCCGCCGGCCGAGACCCTCTACCTCATCCCGAGCGCGGACGTCCGGGACTGGAAGGCGCTGCGACGCGTCGCGATCGCATGCAACAAGGACCGTGGCTGCGATGAAGCGGTCACTGACGTGCTGTACCCCATCATCCGGCGAGCCCTCGGCGAGCGCAGTGTCGACTTCAGCATCATCAGAGCCGACGTCAATCTGCACGACTTGCAGGACAACATCACCGATTTCGCCGACGGACGGCTGACCAGAACCGAGCTTCTTCGACCCGACAAACTGATCGTCCAGTGGAATACCGACACGGGTCGCATCGACACTGCGCTGGATGGCGGCTGAGCCATGTCTGTGCGAATCCGACGGAGTTTGCGACAGGTCCGCAAGTCGGTTCTCAGCCTCGACATCGCTGAGCCTCGAACCCCCGCCGAACTGACTCGCAGCGCGAACAACGTGGTGCTGCTGAGCCGCTTCTATTACGTGTTCCTCGCCTACCTCGTCGGCACCGCCCACTACCCGTTCGGCGATGCCTACTCCGGCGGTCCGCCGACCGCGCCACTGTGGCCCATCAGGCTGGTAGAGCAGGTCGTGGGGACGGCATGGCTGCGGCACGAGCTTGCGCTGATGGCGGTCGGTCTGCTGTTTGCTCTCGGGGCCGCGGCCAGCCCGCGCATCTTCGTCTTGCGGCTCGGTGCGTTCGTGCACCTGATGCTGCATGTCGCGATTCGCAACTCGTACGGCTCCATCAATCACGGCGTGCACATCTTGCTGCTGGTCGGGTTCGCGCTGCTGTTCCTGCCAGGTCGTCGGAGCGACCAACGCCACGAACGGAACAACGTGCGGGCGTGCTTGGCGGCCTTGTGGATGGCACAGAGCGTCATCCTGCTGTCGTACACCCTGTCGGGCGTCTGGAAGATCTGGTACGGCCGGCTCGAACTGTTCACCTCCGACGCTCTGACGCGCATCCTGCTGGATCGGTTGCTCGCAGAAGCCGACGAGATTCCGGTGCTGCTGCCGTTCGTCGCGCAGCGCGACTGGCTGGCGCAGTCCATGTGGTGGATGACGCTCTACATCGAGATCTTCGCGCTGCTGGTGGTGTTCCGGCCCCATCTGCATCGTCCGATCGGCGCTGTGCTCATGCTGTTCCACATCACCAGCGACCTGCTCATGAACATCTCGTTCTCCCTCAACATCGTGATGGTGGGGCTGTTCCTGCTGCTGTCGCCGCTTGCCCCTGACCGGTTCTCGCTGTCGGGGACCGTCCGGTCGCTGCCGATCGTGGGCATACCGTTCCGCATCATGAAACGCCGCCAGCAGTCACAGCAGCCCCGGCACGCCGATCGGGTCTGGCTGGTCTACGACGGCGAGTGCCTGATGTGCAACAACTACGCCCAGTACTTGCGGCTGCGAGAAACTGTGGGCGAGTTCGTGCTGGTCGATGCGCGCCAAGGCGGCCCGATTGTCGACGAGGTGCGGAGGCTGCCGCACGATCTGAATGACGGGATGGTGGTGAGGATCGGCGACCGGTTCTTCGTCGGTCATGAAGCGCTGCACGTGCTCGCGCTGCTGTCCACCGATCGTGGAGCCTTCAACAAGTTCAACCGGATGGCGTTCAGCTCGCCGCTGATCTCACGCTTCACGTACCCGCTGATGAAGGCTGGGCGCTGGGTGTTGCTGAAGCTGAAGGGCGTGGAGCGGATCCGTTAACGCGTCTGAGCCCGGGGCGGGCGGGGGCAGGTGCACCCGTGCTTCAAACATGCGCAGCGCCGCCCGTTGCGAGGTGGACGGGCTGTAGCGCTGCGAACTGCGCGCGGGCACACCTGCCCCCGCCCGTCCCTGGTTCTCTCGGGCACTCAGGCTTCGGGCCACGGGTCGGTGTCGTCTGTGATGTTGGCCAGGGACTTGTTGTCGGCGCCTTCTTTGCGGCCGGTCCAGCGGACTTGACCGGGGGTGGCGCTGAGGCGGGCGATCACGTTCTGTTGCACTATCCCGTCCACTTTGACGAATACATCACGGGCCTTGGCGTGGGGATCGGCTGCCAGCTGGCTCATGTCGAGGACCGGGGCTGCGGCTGCCTGGGCGTTGTCGAATGCTGCGACTGCCTCGGCCAGGGTGCGCTGGCTCACCCATATGGCCATGGCCTCGTCGAGCTCGGCGCGGTGCGCCATGCGGCCCCCGAAGGTGGTGAAGCGCTCGTCGTCGCCGATGCCGATCATCTCCATGACCCTGGCAGCCACCGAGTCTGTGGAACTGCTGACGGCCAGCCATCCGCCGTCGGATGCCTGGTAGGTGCCGCGCGGGACGCTGTAGGGGATGCCCGATCCGAGGCGAGGCTGCAGGTAGCCCTCGCTGTGCCATGCGGTCATGAGCGGCCCCATCGCCTGCGACATGGACTCGAGCAGGTTGACGTCGACCACCTGGCCGACTCCGCTGCGCAGGGCAACCATCGCCGCGAACGCACCGGCCAGGCCGGCGATCTCGTCGGTGAGCGCCACCGGCGGCAGCAGCGGCGCGCCGTCGGCCTCGCCGTTCATCGAGGCGAAGCCGCTCATCGCCTCGGCGAGCGTCGCGAAGCCCGGCCGGTCGCGGTATGGGCCGTCCTGGCCGAAGCCGGTCAGCCGCACCACCACCAGCTTCGGATTGGATGCGATCAGCTCGTCGGGCACCAAGCCGAGCGCTTCGAGCTTGCCGGGCCGGAAGTTCTCCACCAGCACATCGGCGACAGCGAGCAGCCGCCGGAGCAAGGCCAAGTCGCCGGCGGCCTTGAGATCGAGCGTGACGCAGCGCTTGTTGCGGTTGACGAGCCGCCACCACAGGGTCTCGCCCTGTGCGTCCTTCCATCCCATGTTGCGGACGGTGTCGCCTCCGGGGCGCTCCACCTTGATGACATCGGCGCCGAAGTCGGCCAGGTAGCGGGCGCAGTGCGGCCCGGCGAACACCGACGACAGGTCCACGACTCGCAGGCCGTCGAGCGGCATGTCCGCAGCGGGATTCGGGCCTGCTGGCACGACTACTCCACGACTCGCAGGCCGTCGAGCGGCATGTCCGCAGCGGGATTCGGGCCTGCTGGCACGGTCAGCGGTAGTGGACGGCGGGCCAGGACGTGGGTGCCTGCCAGGGGCGGGCGCTGAAACGCCACTTGCTGGATGTCGCTGCGTGCGGTGCGGCCGTGACCGGACGGGGCCACAGCAGCTCCAGCGCCGTGACGATGGCGGCGGCCTCCTCCGCGGTCGCTGCGGGCGTGATGGCCACGTGCGAAGCGTCGATCACAGGGGCTGTCACCGGTCGCTCGCCCGTTAGAGCGGCACGTTGCCGTGCTTGCGGCGCGGCAACTCCTCGCGCTTGGCGCCGATCATGTCGAAGGCGGCAATGACCTTCTGGCGGGTCTCGGCCGGGTCGATGACCGCATCCACGATGCCCCGCTCGGCTGCGATGTAGGGGTTGGCGTACTTGCGGCTGTACTCGTCGACCAGCGCCGCCTTGCGGGCCTCGGGGTCGGCGGCCTGCTGCAGCTCGCGCCGGTTCAGGATCTCGACCGCTCCCTGCGGCCCCATCACCGCGAGCTCGGCCGTGGGCCAGGCGAAGCTGACGTCGCAGCCGACCGACTTGGAGTCCATCACGACATACGCGCCGCCGTAGGCCTTGCGGGTGATGACCTGCACCCGCGGCACGGTGGCCTCGCAGTAGGCGTAGAGCAGCTTGGCGCCGTGGCGGATGATGCCGCCGTGCTCCTGGTCGACGCCAGGCAGGAAGCCGGGCACGTCCACGAACGTCAGCAGCGGGATGTTGAAGGCATCGCAGAACCGCACGAAGCGGGCCGCTTTCTCCGACGACTCGATGTCGAGCACGCCGGCCATCACCATCGGCTGGTTGCCGACGACGCCCACCGAGCGGCCGTTGAGCCGTGCGAAGCCGCACACGATGGAGCCCGCCCACGACGCGTGGTATTCGAAGAACTCGCCGTCGTCGACGACCTCGCCGATCACCTGCTTCATGTCGTAGGGCACGTTGGGGCTCTGCGGCATGAGGTCGCGCAGCGCTGGGCACGACCGGCCCGGCTCATCGGCGGCCTCAATGATCGGCGGTGCGTCCAGGTTGTTCGAGGGCAGGAACGACAGCAGGTAGCGCACGTCGTCGAGGACGGCCTTCTCGTCGGCAGCGACGAACGTGGCCACGCCCGACTTGGTGCTGTGCGAGCCGGCCCCGCCGAGCTCCTCGAGCGTGACGTCCTCGCCGGTGACCGTCTTCACCACGTCGGGCCCGGTGATGAACATGTGGCTGGAATCGCGCACCATGAAGATGAAGTCGGTCATGGCGGGCGAATAGACGGCACCGCCGGCACACGGCCCCATGATGACGCTGATCTGCGGGATCACGCCCGAGGCCAGCACGTTGCGCCGGAAGATGCCGCCGTAGCCGGCCAGTGAGACCACCCCTTCCTGGATGCGGGCGCCGGCGCCGTCGTTCAGGCCGATGATCGGCGCGCCGACCGACTCGGCGAGGTCCATGACCTTGTGGGTTTTCTCGGCGAACACCTCGCCGAGGGCGCCGCCGAACACGGTGAAGTCCTGGCTGGCCACGAACACCTTGCGGCCGTCGATGTTGCCCCAGCCGGTGATGATGCCGTCGGTGTAGGGACGCTCGTCGAGGCCCACATCGTGCGCGCGGTGGCGGGCGAGCATGTCGAGTTCGTGGAACGTGCCCTCGTCGAAGAGGTACTCGATGCGCTCGCGGGCGAGCATCTTGCCCTTGTCGTGCTGGCGCTGGACTGCCCGCTCCGGGCCGGCGTTCAGCGCCTCGTCGCGGCGGCGGGCCAGCTCCTCGAGGCGCTCGTCCATAGTCGGCTCAGACATTCAGCAGAGCCTACGAGAGCCAGCCGTCCGGTACCCAAGCCCGGGATTCGCCACGTGCTCTCCGCTCTTGCTCCCAGTTCTCATGCGATCGGGCTCACGGGCCGCTCGGGCCACGGCTTCGCCTCTGGCTCAGCCTCTAGGCTGCGGGCATGGAGCTGGGGCCTGTGCATCACGTATCGATCAACTGCGCCGACGTGGACGCAGCGGCGCCGTTCTACACCGACGTCTTGGGCATGAAGCAGCTCGACCGGCCCGACTTCGGCTTCAACGGGCGGTGGCTGCAGACGCCTGGCGGCGGTGAGGTACACCTCATCGAAGTGGCCGACTGGGTGGCGCCCAAGGGCCAGCACTGGGCCTTCAAGGTGGACGACATCGACGCCACCGTGGCCGAGCTGCGCGACGCCGGCGTGAAGGTCAAAGACCCGGTGCCGCTGCCGGGAACGACTGCCCGCCAGACGTTCTTCTTCGACCCGGCCGGCAACATGATCGAGCTGAACCAGCCCGCCTGAGACCGGCGCCGCGACAATCCAGCGTCGCCTCAGCTACAGATCAGCGCGGTAGGCCGCGAGGTTCATCACCCGTTCGAGCAGCGGGCCGGCGCCGATCTGCTCGCAGAGGTCTTCGAAACCCCGATGCGGGCCGCGCCAAGCCAACTCGTCGACGCTGTCTGACACCGGCGCGTCGGTGCGCACCGTGGCGATGCGGCGGAACAGCAGGGCCAGATCACGCTCGCCGGCGAGCGTTGCGGCGAGACCGGCCGCGCCCCGGACCTTGGGTGCCCAGTCGTCGTGCGAGTCGGGAATGTTCTCAATGTGGCCGTAGTGCGACAGCATCACCGACGTCGACTTGGCGCCCCAGCCCCGCAGGCCCGGAAAGCCATCGGCACTGTCGCCCACCAAGCCCAGGTAGTCGGGTATGGACTCAGGGCTGACGCCGAACTTCGCCTCTACCCCTGCCACGTCGATGATCTCGTCGGCCCGTCGGTCCCACTGAACGACCTTGCCGCCGACGCACTGGCCCAAGTCCTTGTCGGGAGTGCAGATCACCACCTGCCGGACGCGGTCGTCGTCGGCAGCCATCGCGGCACCTGCTGCCATGGCGTCGTCGGCTTCGAACTCGATCATCGGCCAGACGGCCACGCCCAGCAGCCGCAGCGCATCCTCGGTGGGATGGAACTGCGACAGCAGGTCGGGCTCGATCCCCGAGCCGTCCTTGTACCCGGGCCACAGATCGTTGCGGAACGACTCCACGACATGGTCGGTGGCCACAGCAACGTGGGTGGCGCCGCCCTCCAGCAGCATCACGATGTTGCCCAGCACGCCCCGCAGCGCCCCCGCCTCGCTGCCGTCAGCCGCCTTGCGGCTGGGCACCGCGAAGAAGTGGCGGAACAGCTCGTAGGTGCCGTCGATCAAGTGAACGTCGACCTGCCCGCCGGCGGGCGGCGCTCCCGCTGATCCCTCCATGGCCGCGACCCTAGGAGGCCGCTCAGCCTCTCAGGGCACTGCCGCGGCAGCCCGCTCTAGAGTTGGCGCGGCCGATCCGCCGGGAGACACCTCCGGCGGGGCACCGCACACCGACGCGACCGCCGCGTACGACAACCCATGACCCTGAGGGGACGACATGAAGGTTCCGTTTACTGTTTCCGACTTCCTGTACCGGGCTGAGAACGTCTACCCGGACCGGGTGGCGCTGGCAGACGAGCCCGAGACGCCCGGCGGCGGGCTCGGGGAGATCACCTATGCCCGGTTCGGCGAGCTGGTGCGGGCCCAGGCGGCCAAGCTGGACCAGCTCGGCATCGGCCACGGCGAGCGGGTGGCGATGGTGTCGCAGAACGCCGGCCGGCTGATGACGTCGTTCTACGGCGTGTCGGGCTACGGCCGCATCTTCGTGCCGATCAACTTCCGGCTCAGCCACGACGAGATCAGCTACATCATCGATCACTGCGGCGCCACGATGCTGCTGGTGGACCCCTCCATGGAGGACACCTGCAAGGACATCGACGTGGAGCACTTCGTGGTGATGGGCACCGACGCCGACGACCAGATGTACGCGCCGGGCGCGGAGCCGGCCCCGTGGACGCCCGACGAGGATGTCACCGCCACCATCAACTACACCTCGGGCACCACCGCCCGCCCCAAGGGAGTGCAGCAGACCCACCGGGCGCTGTGGGTGAACGCCACCACGTTCGGCTGGCACTCGGGCGTCAGCGACCGCGACGTGTACCTGCACACCCTGCCGATGTTCCATTGCAACGGCTGGGGCATGCCCTATGCCGTCACCGGCATGGGCGGCAAGCACGTGGTGCAGCGTGAGGTGCGCGGCCCCGAGATCCTGAAGCGCATCGAGCAGCACGGCGTCACGCTGATGTGCGGCGCACCTGCGGTGGTGGCCGCGGTGCTGGACGCAGCGGCCGAGTGGGAAGGACCCATTCCCGGCAGCGGGCAGGTGCGGATGGTGGTGGCGGGCGCCCCGCCCCCCACGCGCACCATCGCCCGGATGGAGACCGAGCTGGGCTGGGAGTTCATCCAGATCTACGGCCTGACCGAGACGGCGCCGCTGCTCACCATGAACCGCTGCCGGCCCGAATGGGACGACTTCGAGCCCGACGAGAAGGCCCGCAAGCTGAGCCGGGCCGGTGCGCCGGCAATCGGCGTGAAGATCGACGTGGACAACCAGGGCGAGATCCTGGCCCGGGCCAACGTCGTGCTCGAGGGCTACTGGGAGCAGCCCGAGGCGACTGCGGAGGCCATCGTGGACGGCTGGTTCCACACCGGCGACGGCGGCTCGATGGACGATGAGCACCACGTGACCATCTCGGACCGCAAGAAAGACGTGATCATCTCAGGCGGCGAGAACGTGTCGTCCATCGAGGTGGAGGACGTGCTGTTCAGCCATCCCGCGGTGACCGAGGTGGCCGTGATCGGCGTGCCCGACGAGAAGTGGGGCGAGACCATCAAGGCCCTGGTGGTCGTCGACGCGGCCGGCGATGCCGTGTCCGAGCGTGATCTCATCGATTTCTGCCGGGACCGTATGGCGCACTTCAAGTGCCCGACCAGCGTCGAGTTCCGCGAGGAGTTGGCCCGCACCGCCACTGGCAAGCTGCAGAAGTTCAAGCTCCGTGCGCCCTACTGGGAAGGCATGGAGAAGCAGATCAACTAGAGCGGCTCGACGCCGCCTTCTGCGCGGCGGCGTTCTACGAAGTCGGTGAGCTCGGCGCGGATGGCGTCGTCCATCGGCGGTTCTTCGTAGTCGGCGAGCAACTGCTTCCAGATGCCGTTCGCCCGCTGGGTGGCGTCGAGCGCGCCGTCCTCGTACCACGTCTCGAAGTTGCGCCAGTCCGACAGCGTCGGCTCGTAGAAGGCGCTGTCGTAGCGCTCCAGCGTGTGGGCCGCACCGAAGAAGTGGTTGGCAGGCCCCACCTCGGCAATGGCATCGAAGGCAAGCGAAGCGTCATCGATCTGGGTGGGCTGCAGCATCGCCCGGATCATCTGGATCATCTCGGCGTCGATGATGACCTTCTCATAGGAGGCGCACAGCCCGCCCTCGATCCAGCCGAGACCGTGCAGCACGTAATTGATGCCGCCCACGATGCACGCCCACAGCGACATCTGCGACTCGTAGGTGGCTTGGGCGTCGGGAGCGTTGGAGGCGTTCGCGTTCGAGGCCCGCAGCGGCAAGCCGTACCGGCGCGCCAACTGGCCGCTGATGATCGTTGCCTTCACATACTCGGGCGTGCCGAATGCCGGAGCACCCGACCGCATGTCGACGTTCGAAGTGAAGCTGCCGTACACGACCGGCACGCCGGGGTTCACGAGCTGCGCCAGCGTGATGCCGGCGAGCGCTTCGGCGTTCTGCAGGGTGAGCGCGCCGGCGATCGTGACCGGCGCCATCGCTCCCGCCAGGGTGAACGGCGTGTACACCACCGGTTGGCCGTGGCGGGCCAGCTCGATGGCGCCCTCCAGCATCGGTCTGTCGTACACGAGCGGCGAGTTGGCGTTGACGACCGTGTGGATGGACGGCTCGCGCAGCAGCGTCTCATGGTCGATGCCGCGGGCGATGCGGGCGATCTCGATGGCGTCGCTGACACGGGTGCGGCCCAGCGAGTAGCAGAACCCGGGCTTGGTGGACAGGGTGTACATGGCCGACACCGCGTCCAGGTGACGGGTGCGCACGTCGAGATCGATCGGCTCGACGGAGTGGCCGGTGCAGGCGTCCGCGGCGTCGAGCGCCTGCTGCAGGCGCAGCATGTTGCAGAAGTCGGCGTAGTTGCCGCTGACCCGACCTCGATCGAGGTCGGACACGTTCGGCGGGCTGCCGACCATGCCGAAGACGACCCAGTCGTCGCCGAAGACCACGCTGTTGGCCGGATCGCGGGCGTGCAGGGTGAAGGTTGACGGGGCGAGCGCCACCTGCTCAACGACCATCTCGGGATCGAACCGCACCCGCACGCCGTCGTCGGAGCTGGCCCCAGCTTCGAGCAGGATCTGCACCGCTTCGGGCAGCAGGAAGTTCATGCCGATCTCGGACAGCACCCGCAGCGACGCCTCGTGGACGCGTTCGACTTCGTCGGCGCTGATGAGCTCGACGGGTCGGAAGGTGTTGCGTGCCTGCTGCTGTGGCGCCGCCGCGGCGACTGCGGTCGCGTCCCGGCGTCTACGGCCTCGACGCGTCATCGTCGCTTTGCCGCTGAGGGACTCTGACTCTCAAGCCTGGGCTCACTGAGCCGCACCGTACGGTCCTGTCTGGATCACGTCAATATGAACAAGATGCACATCGCGCAATAACTGAATGTCAGAGGCGCAACCCGGCCAAGATGGCCGCTCGCTCGTCCGCGGTCGGGGAACGACCCACGTAGATATCGAAGTAGTACGTGAGCGCTTCGATGCGGGCATCCATCGGCTCATCAACCTCGAGCTCGTACCAGCCCATCTGCAGGAAGTAGATGGTGCGCGCACGGTGAAGTCTCATGACCGGGTCGCTCACCTCAGCCGCGAGCATCTCCACGCACGCATCTACCCGCCGCTCATCGGTGGCCCTCAGCTTCTGCCACAACTCGGGATTGCTGCGGCCCCAATTCCGCACGGCCACTTCGAGGCGCGGGTCGAATCGCTCGAATCCCAGCCAGCAGCGCATCAATGCGACGTACCGATCGACGATGCTGCCCTCGAGCGTCGCTGCCCGGATGATCGAACCTGAGTTGGTCTCCTCCCACACCTCGAGCAGGCGATTGAGCAGGGCTTCGTGGTTCTCGAAGTGCCAGTAGAAGCTGCCCCGGGTGACGCCGAGCCGCTTGGCGAGCGGCAGGATCTTGACGGCGCTGATGCCGTCGGAGACGAGCACCTCCAGTGCGGCAGTCACCCAGTCGTCTGCGCTCAGGCGTGCCCGTTGAGCCATCGAGCCACCCTAGTGAGAGGGTCCGTGGATGGGCTTACCCTAGGAGCGTGTCGGTGGAGAGACTGACGTCAGCGCTGGGCGCACGCCGAAGCGACACGTTGACCTTCGAGGAGCTGGTGCGCCAGTCCGGGCTTGACGAAGAACTGGTGCGGCTCGCGACCGACACCGGCCTCGTGCGGCCGTTGCGCACCTCCGCAGGCGGTGCCGATGACGCGCCCGACACTGCCAGCGGTGCGGCGGACGGCGAGGGTGCCACGGCCGGCACGCTCTACAGCGCCGGGGCGCTGACGATGCTGCGCGCGGCCACGGAGCTGCTCGCCGCCGAGATGCCGCTCGACGATCTCATCGGCCTCGCGCTGCGGCACGCATCGAACATGGAAGCTGTCGCCGCGGATGCGGTCGGGCTGTTCGCCGACCGCTTCGCCGACGTGCCCACTGCACAGCGCGCCGACCTGGCTGCTCGCCTGATCCCGCTGGTCACCGATCTGGTGGCGCAGCACTTCCGCGAGTCGCTCGTCGAGCACGCCACCGAGCGCATCCTGGCCGGCGACATCGACGATGAGCCGGCCCGTTCCGATGCGATGGCAACCGATTCGCCGGACGCCCGGTCCGCAGGGGATCCGGGCCGCCGCACCTCAGCGGGGTTGCGTACCCGAACCGCCCTGACCTTGGAATGCCGGGAGCTGTCCGGTGAGCTGGACCCGCTGGCGGTGTTCGCCGCCTCCGACGCGCACCAGCGCGTGTACTGGGCGTGTCCCGACGGCGACCTGGAGTTCTGTGCGCTCGGCAGCGCTTTCGACGCCACCGCCGAGGCCGGCACCGACCGCTTCGCCTCTGTCGCCGACACGCTGAGCCTGCTGGACGTCACCGTGAGCGGTGACAGCGGTCATCCGATCGGGCCGCTGGCCGTGGGCGGGTTCTCGTTCCGTCCCGACGCGCCCGCGGCGGACTCGGTGTGGGCGCCATTCGGCACCGGCTGCCTGACGGTGCCCGAAGTGCTCGTCGTGCGCCGGGGCGGCCAGTCCTGGCTGACCTCGGTGCCCGGTGCCCCCGTCTGGCCGGTGATGGCCGCGTCACGATCGGGAGTCGGGGGGGCATGTGCCACCTGCGGCGCGGCTGGCGGCAGCGGCGTCTGCGGCCTCGCCGCTGCTGCCGGTGCGCCCGGCGCGGACTGCGCCCGCGACGACACAACCGTGCGAGGCGACGCCGGCGACGATCTCACCGGCACAGCTGCGGGCAGCCTGGCCGATCCTGAACTCGAAGCGGGACCCGCGAGCGACCTGAATGCGGCAGCACTGGCCGTGCTCGGCGGTGGCTACCAAGTCGACGACGGCTACACCGAGCTGGTGCGGCGCGCCCTCGGCAGGATCGCCGAAGGCGGGCTGGACAAGGTCGTGACGGCGCGTGAGCTGCACATCGCGTCGGGGCTCGAGCCCATCGCGGTGCTCAACCGCCTGCGGTCGCGTTACCCGTCCTGCGTCACGTTCGCATTCGGACGCGGGGCGCAGACGTTCTTCGGCGCCACGCCCGAACAGCTCGTGCACTGCGACGGGCTGCGGCTGCAGACCGACGCGCTGGCCGGCTCGAGGCCGCGTGTCGGCGATCCGGCACGCGACCGGGAACTCGCGGCCGAGTTGCAACGCGATCCCAAGGAGCTGACCGAGCACGCCATGGTGGTCACCGACGTGCGTGACACGCTGCGTGCATGCGGCGCGGCGCTCGACGCCCCCTCGCCGACCGGCGTCATGGAACTGCGGCGCATCATGCACCTGCACACACCCATCAGCGGGCGCGTCCCCGCCGGCACGACGGTGCTGGATCTCGCGAGCGCACTGCACCCGACGGCAGCGGTTGCCGGCCTCCCGCGGCGCGTCGCCCGCGACTGGATCTCAGAGCACGAGGGCTTCGAACGCGGTTGGTACGCATCTCCGGTGGGCTGGACGACGCTGGACGGGCGCGGCGAGTTCCGCGTCGCGCTGCGCTGCGCGCTGACCGGTCCCGCCGGGACTCGGCTGTTCGCCGGCGGCGGCATCGTGGAGGGCGCAGATCCCGATGCCGAGCTGACCGAGACCAACATCAAGCTCGAGGCCCTCCTGTATGCGCTCGAGGACGACTGAGCGGCAGCATGCAGATCTCCGACGACGACGCTGCCTACCTCGCCTGCCGGTCACTCTGCGAGAGGTTGGTGGCTGCGGGCGTCACCGATGCGGTGGTGTCGCCGGGCTCGCGGTCGATGCCGCTGGCACTCACCGTCGATGCCGCCGCCGGCCTGCGCACCTGGATCCGGATCGACGAGCGATCGGCCGGGTACTTCGCGCTCGGGCTGGCCAAGGGCTCGGGAAGGCCCGTGCTGCTGGTGTGCACGTCAGGCACTGCAGCGGCCAACTACCTGCCGGCGGTGGTCGAGGCGCACTACTCCGGCGTACCGCTGGTGGTGCTGACCGCGGACCGGCCGCCAGAGCTGCGGAGCTGGGGAGCGGGGCAGACCATCGATCAGCACGGGCTGTACGGCAGCCATGTGCGCTGGTTCTGCGAAACCCCCGTGGCTTCCGAATTGCCGTCCGACGAGGCCGCGCGGTGGTTCGGTGCGGCGGCGGCGCGAGCAGTGGAGCAGGCGACGGGCGTCGATCCGGGTCCCGTCCATCTCAACGTGCCGTTCCGGGAGCCGCTGGAGCCGCTGCCGTGCTGACTGAAGGCTGGGATTGAAGAATCGTGCCATCGCGTCACCAATTGTCTCCCGCTCTTGTTCGCTCCGCTCACGGGCCGCTCGGGCCACGGCTTCGCCATTCGGCTCAGCCTCTGGCGGAGTGGGCTGCGGCGCACGAGCGGGGCGTCGTGGTGGCCGGACCCATGTGGGACGGGGACCGGTGGGCGGAGGCTGTGGCGGAGTTCTGCCGGGCCTCTGGATGGCCGCTGCTGGCCGAGCCGTGCTCGCAGCTGCGGCGTGAGCTGGACGGGGTGGTGGTCACCGACCATCACGACCTGCTGCTGCGAACGCCATGGGCTGACGCCGAGCCGCCCGGGGCAGTGCTGCGCGTCGGCGGCGCGCCGACGTGCAAGCCGCTGCGGCTGTGGATCGAGCGCCATCGCCCGGCGTTCGCATTCGTCGATCCGGCCAGCACCTGGGCCGATGCGAGCTTCAGCGTCTCATTGCATTTGACGATCGGGCCAGAGGCCGTGACCGAAGCGGCCCGCACGCTGTTGTCCCCGGAATCGGGGTGGGGACAGCGGTGGGCCGACGCTGATTCATGTGCCGCCGCAGCCATCGACGGCGTGCTCGACGCAGAGTCGCTGCTGGAAGCCGGCGTGGCTCGCCAGTTGGGGCGCAGCCTTCCGGCGGGTCACGCGCTGTATGTGTCGAACTCGATGCCGGTGCGCGATGTCGACTCGTACCTGCGGGCTCGCGCCGAGCCCTTGACGGTGCATGCCAGCCGAGGTGCGAGCGGCATCGACGGCGTGATCTCGGCTGCGACCGGTGTGGCTGCGACGGGTACGCCGACAACGGTACTGGTCGGCGATCTGGCATTCCGTCACGACCTCGGAGGGCTCGTCGGTGCGTTCGACACTGAGCCGGCCGCGCATGGTGGGCCCGGCGGACTCGATCTCACCGTGGTGGTCGTGGACAACGGCGGCGGCACCATCTTCTCGTTCCTGCCTGCCCACGGGGTCATCGATGCCGGCGCATTCGATCGGCTGCTCACGACGCCGCCGGCGCATGCCAGCGCGGAGCTGGCGAGCGGACTGTCGGCAGCCCTCGGCTTTGTGCATCACCGAGTCCAGTCGTCCGAGGCACTGGGAGAGCTGCTGGCGCAGTCTCAACCAGGCGGTGGCCTGCGGATCATCACCATCGATGTCGATGCAGACGCGAATCGCAACCAACATCGCCGGATCGCCGAGGCAGTCGAGATCGCCCTCGACGGGGGCGAACCGTGCCCGTAGTGAGCAACGGAGGCCCGCCGCTGCGGCTCGCGACGACCATGACCGGCAGCGGTGAACCGGTCGTGGTCATTCACGGGTTCACCGGCAGCGGCGCGGCGATGGCACCTCTCATCGACCGGCTGGACGGCTGGCGGCGCATCACGGTGGATCTCCCCGGTCACGGTCGTAGCCCGGCCCCGCCGGAGCTGCCGTACTACAGCGTCGAGGCCATGGCGGAGTCGATTGCCGGGCTCGCGGCCGCCGTTGACGGACCGTGCCACGTCATCGGCTACTCGATGGGCGGGCGGATCGCGCTCGCACTTGCTGTCGCGCATCCCCATGTGTGCCGATCGCTCACCCTCATCAGCGCTACTGCGGGGATGGACGACCAGGCCGAGCGTGCCCGCCGCCGGCAGGCCGACGAGGCGCTGGCGGACCGGATCGGCCAGCACGGCCTCGATCAGTTCGTCGAGGACTGGACGGCAGCGCCGATGTGGGACACGCTGCGGGCGCGCCTCAGCGAGACCGAATGGGAAGCGTCGATGCGCCAGCGCCTCGGCTGCGATCCGGTGGGGCTGGCGAACTCGCTGCGTGCCGCCGGAACGGGATCGATGACGCCCCTGTGGGATTGCCTGGCCGCACTCGACGTGCCGACGCTGATCGTGTGCGGCGAACTCGACGCCAAGTTCGTGGCGCTCGGACGCCGGATGAACGACCTGCTGCCGAACAGCGACCTTGCCATCCTAGCCGGGGTCGGCCACGCAGCCCATCTTGAAGCGCCCGACGACTCTGTGCACACCATTCAGAGGCATCTGGCAGCACACTGAAGCCTGGCCGTCCCCTTGCGCCCTCGAATCGGCAGCTATGGCCACAAGTCCATCGCCGAGACCGGCACTCCGAGACGATCTTCGAGGAGGCTTCCGATGACGGCTCGCAGTTCGTCACGCGAGATTTCGTATCGGTTCTCGATCACGCGCGCATCTCCCGTCAGCACCGCAGAGACCACAGGACGGGAGAACCTTTCGGGGTCCAGGGCAACTGCCAAGCCGTTTGCCCGATGGTCGACGTAACTTCGCGTCACGGCATCCTTAAGCTCAAGTGGCGGATATCTCAAGTAGGACGAGTCGCTGAGGGGAAGATACAAATCACGCCCCCCGTCGAACCGTACGAGCGCCCGCTCAAGCTCGTCATGGCTGAAGACAGCCCCAACACGCAGAACAACATCATCATGTCGATCCGCGAGCCGTTGCGCCGCATCGCTCGGAGACGATGATCCTGTGAGCCACAGCCAGGCTCGATAGATGCCTTCATCCCGGTCGCGATCAATTCCCCAGCCGGCAAAGCGCTGTTGCTCAAGGTCACGCAGACTCACAAGCACCGCTTCAAGTTCCGGCAAACGCTCAAGCTGCCGCTGTGCTTCTGCGGGAAAGACTCCATAGCGAATCGAGTATTGCTGAACTGGACAGCGGATTCGATGTCGGGTGTAGTTGCCGGAGCATGGTGTCAAATCCCAAGCACGCTTAATCAAACGGTCCCCGCATACATCGCTCTTCGCAAGACTCATGAATCCCGAATCCGAGACAAAATCACCCGAAGTGAATGGACCGTAAACGAACCCAGACTGTTGATGGACATAAATCTTGGTGCTCAATGGGTCGTATTGAGTCCATCCGTGTGGCAGTGACAGCGCAATGCGCCGATGCTCGCTCGGAAAGGGCTCCTCAAGATCTACAAGTTCCAAGTACACGCAGTCGCCGTCTATCTCCAAGAACCCGGACTCTGCCCATCCGAGCGGACTCATGTTCGCGTCAAGAATCGGTTCGTACATCTCGGCAAATTCCGCCCACGGCAAAGGCAGCGGCCTCGACGGTGTCAGGTGCAGTGCCGAACTACCGTCGCCCGAATGGTTCAGCATCGGCGCAGCATTGGTTGACGACGCTGTGGTTGTGGAGCGGACGGTGTATTGGCCTGACGCGCCGCTGCTTCGGTTCATGTTGCGCGGTGGGGTGGAATCTGCGGAAGCAGCGTTCGCTTGGTTCCTCGAAATGGGATCCAGCATTGCTTCGGTGCAGCCAAGCAACGCCGCCAAGGCACCGATGAGCACCAACCAACGGAGTCGTCTGACGTCCTTGACACTGATGTTCCCGCGCGAGACGAGGCGACTCAAGGAACATCCCGCGGCCAGCCAATGACAACCTCAACACCCAGCGAAGTCTGAACTCTGCGAATCGCGCTGAAGTAGATTCTCGTGTTCGGCATCTCGCAATCGTTGTCGCTGTTGCTCCCCTTGTGAATGCCATAGGCAGACG
This sequence comes from Acidimicrobiales bacterium, assembly GCA_009843525.1. Classification (GTDB taxonomy): domain Bacteria; phylum Actinomycetota; class Acidimicrobiia; order Acidimicrobiales; family Poriferisodalaceae; genus Poriferisodalis; species Poriferisodalis multihospitum. The sequence goes on from VYDH01000026.1 coordinate 34,083, forward strand.
AATAGCTGTAAACAGGACCGCCACTGTCGCCACCGCACGAGCGCATTTCCGGCCCAGTAGCCCGAACAAAGACGGAAGCGCATGTGGAGCCGTTTACGTCACATCCGCCGGAAGGGTTCGGTCGAGAACTGACATCGTCCACTGTGCCGCAAGTCGCGGCGGAGCTGATGCCGAAGTGGCACACATAGTGGCCATTCATCTGCAATCTGTTGGGACCGATGCTCAGAATCGTGCACGTTTCTGGTTGGCTCAGATCCCTGTTGCATCGGATTCGATGCGTGACGCTGTGGTTCTGGCCTTCTGGTATCAAATACAGCGCAGCATCCACGAAACGGTTCCACTGTCTCGCGCCCTCCGTCACCGTCACGCCCTGTGTTCGCCGAGTCGTGCCGCGGCAGTGTCCAGCCGTGATGATGCCGCGACGGCCCGTGCCATTCTGGGTTGCTGTGAAACCTGAAGTACAGGTTCCCATGCTGTGGCCACCCTCGAACGCCACCTCATCCGCAAAGGGTTCCGAACTCACAACTTCGAAGCTGACGTCAAGATGTGGCGCCAACAACTCTTGTACGTCGCGAAGGACGGCTGCCTCCCGCTGGTCGCTCGCGCCAGTGGACCCAACTGGACCAACTTCACCAGGCAGTTGCTCGTCGGGCAGCGCCGAGGGGACGGCCGGGAAACTCGCCGTGTGAATGCCGATCTCGAAGGCATTGGCACGCAGGTCAATGCCAGTGTGCGTGACGGTGTCACTGAACATCACATCACCGGATGCGGTGTCGCCGTCTATGGCACCGGTGTTGCCGACTGCGCCGATTACCTCGCCGAAACCGAACTTGTTCTGTGCTGTGACCAGCTGAGCGAACGTGAAGGTGGCACCCGTGCGGATCTCCACATCAGCGTGAGCGGCGGCGATTGCGGCAGCCGGACTGCCGGGAGCCTGATCGCCGGTGAGCAACACCCATGCCGTCAGCGAGCCGCTGTGGTCAATGCCCCAGCCGGCCAGTCGGTCGGCCTCAAGTTCATTCAGTGATGCGATGGTCTCCTGCATTTGGGGAATGCGTTCCAGACGTCGCTGTGCCTCAGCGTAATTGACCGAATAATCGGACGCGTATGCGGCCACGACCGGATGGGTCGGGTGGCGTCCTGTCGGCGGTGTAATAGGGGGTGGGCGTAGGTTCCTTCAGCGAG
>VYDH01000028.1:0-74689 GCA_009843525.1 Acidimicrobiales bacterium
TCTTCGACACCATGGCCGCATATATGCAACAAATTCCCCACTCAGGACACTAGTGAGGGGTGCGGGCCAGCCGGCTGCGGCGAGCGACAGCGGACCGGCCGTGCCGTCGGGTGCCGTCTTCCATGTCGCCCCGGCCATCGACCGGGCGGGCGGAGTCGAGGCGCCGCTCAACGGCGCTGCGGGGGTTGTGGGGCGCGCACCGGCCAAAGGCTCGACAGCGAGCTCCGCAACGGGCGCCACAACGGTGCGGACCGCTGTCGGTGCGCTGCCGCTGCTGGTCATGGGCCTGGTGGTCATCTCGTGGGGCCTCGGGCCGCCCATCTCCAAGCTGCTCACCGCGCCGGCAATGGTGAGCGCCTTCATCCGATTCGGCATGTCCACGCCGTTCCTGCTCGTGGTGCTGGCGCTGCGAGGCCGCTGGCTGTCACGCGGGGTGTTCATCCAGACGGCGCTGCCCGGCCTGTCGTTCGGCATCAACATGGTCTTCGTCTTCGCAGCGGTGCAGGAAGTCACGATCTCGGTGATGTCGGTGATGATGGCCCTGCAGCCGGCCATGCTCCTGGCGCTGGTGGGGCCGATCTTCGGCGATCGGGTGAGCGTTCGCCAGATCGTCTTCACGCTGATCGGGGTGGGCGGCGCTGTCGGTGTGATCATGGGTGCTGGCGGCGAGTTCCGCGCCAGCGGGTTCGGGCTGTTCCTCACCGCAATGTCGGTGCTGACCTTCACCGTCTATTTCGTGCTGACCCGGATGGCCCGAGCGTCCACCGATGTGGACCCGATCGAGTGGATGGCCGGCATCAACTTCTGGTCATTTGTGGCCGCGATCCCGCCGACGCTGCTGATGGTGACACCGAGCCAGTTCTTCGAGTTCGACGGGCTGGATTGGCTGTGGATCGTGATCGTGGCCTTCGTGACCGGGGTATTCGGCCACGTACTGATGACGTGGTGCCACGGCCACATCGAGGTGGCCCGATCCTCGCTGTATGTGCTGGCCATGCACATCGTGGCCGTCGGCACGGCCTGGCTCATCCACGGCGAGCCGGTCACGCCGATGCAGTTCTTGGGCGGCGCCGTCGTGCTGTTCTCGGTGGCCATGGTGATCCGCACGCCTGCCGGATCGCGTGCTTCGCCTGCACCGGTCGAGCAGGCCACCGAACCTGAACCGCCTGTAGCTGCGCGCTCACATAACTGACGATCTGGTGTCGCGCAGGCTGGATACGCTCAGGTTCGACGCGGCGCTGGAGTCTGATCAGCGGGCGCTGTGTTCGTCCCGTCGGCGCGATGCCGACCTTCCCCGGGGAGCATCTCAATGGGCCGATTCGCCAACACGTGGCGGCTGACCAAGAACTCGTGGTCGCTGCTGAAGCAGGACCGCGAGCTGCTGTGGCTGCCGGTCCTCAGCATGCTGACCATCTTGGCCATTGTCGCTGCGGCCGCGGTGGTCGGCTTCGTCACCGGCAGCTTCGATGCAAGCGGGGGCGCCGAGAGTGTCGAGGGCAGCGCAGTCGTGCTCGGGCTCGTGTTCGCCTTCGTTGCAACGGCCACGGTGGTGTACTTCGAAGGCGCACTTGTGGCAGGTGCGCACGAGCGCATGACCGGCGGCGATCCCACCGTGCGCAGCGCAATGAGCAAGGCGGCGTCGCGGCTCCCGAGCCTGCTCGGCTGGGCGCTCATCACGATGACCGTGGGGCTGGTGCTGCGCTTCCTGCGAGAGCGCCTGGGCTGGCTGGGCCAGATGCTGACCTTTCTGGCCGAGGCAGCGTGGGGTGTGGCCACCTACCTCGTCGTTCCCGCCATCATCATCGACGATTTCAGATCGTTCGCCAGCGTCAAGCACTCCATGTCGCTGGTCCGCCGCACATGGGGTGAGAACCTCATCGCCCAGGCGGGGTTCGGCTTGTTGGGCTTCGTGATCGCCCTGCCGATCATCCTCGTCGCAGTGCTGATCGCAACATTGGTGCCCGGGATCGGCCTGTACATCGGCATCGCTGTCGGCGTGATCGGCGTACTCGCCGTGAGCGTTGTGGTGAGCGCGTTGAGCCTCTACTTCAAGACAGCGCTCTACGAGTACGCCACCGACGGCGTGGCGCACGGCGGCTTCGACATCGACGAGATGGAGGCCTCGTTCCGCTCGAAGTAGCCAGACCGGGCAGCCCGGCGTTTCAGCCGCCGATGCCGTGTTCGGCGGCGAAGGCGGCGAGGCCCTCGCTGATCTCGGCGACGTCGCCGGTGTTCCAGGAGACCACGAGCTCCGTTACCCCGACGGCTGCATAGCTAGCAGCCAGCTCTGGAGTCACTTCGTCGGCGGTCCGGCGCACGGACACCTCAGCAGGGATGCCTGGGCGGCCCGCCGCCTCTGCGGCCTCGCGGATCACCAGCAGGCGCTTTGCGACGCTCTCGGGCGACAGCATCATCGGATGCCAGCCGTCGCCCAGACGGCCGACGCGCCGCAGCGCCGGCGGGCGGTTGCCGCCGATGAGGATCGGCGGGCGCGGCTGCTGCAGCGGCTTCGGTGAGCTGACCGCGCCTTCGAACGAGTAGTAGTGCCCGTCGTAGTTGGCGCTCGGCTGGGTCCACAGCAGGTCGAGCACCTCGATGAACTCGTTGCTGAGCCGACCCCGGTCCTCGTATTCCGCGCCGAGCAGCGCGTTCTCCTCGGGCAGGCTGCCCACGCCCAGTCCGACCACCAGACGGCCGCCGCTCAGCCGGTCCAGCGTGGCGAGCTCCTTGGCCAGCACCATCGGGTGCAGGTACGGCATCACGAGCACGCTGGTGCCGAGGCGCACCCGTGAGGTGTGGGCGGCCATCCAGGTGAGCGTCACGAGCGCATCGTGGTACGGCCGCTCGCCGAGGCGGTCCCACACGTAGCCGACGTTGACCACGTGATGGTTCACCCACACCGAGTCGAAGCCGAGCTGCTCGGCCTCGACCGCCAAGGCGACGACATCGGCGGGGTCGTCCACCCCGAAGTTGTTGGGCACGGTGAAGCCGAACTTCATGGGCGGAGCCTCCTTGGGCGTCGAGGCGCGGGCAATGCAGGGCGGGAGCGAGGCCGGCCGTGAGCCTCAGGCCAGCGCAGCGAACGCTGAGTCAGCGATGTCGCAGGTGCGCTTGATGTCGTCGTCGGTGTGGGCAGTGCACACGAAGTTGTTGTGGTAGCTGAGCAGGTAGGCGCCCCGGCGGATGCATTCAGCCACCCAGCGGGCATGGAACTTCCCGCCGCCGGGACCGACGACGCGCAGGTACGGCATGGCGGGCACGCCGCTCACGCGCAGCTCGTGCCCGTGGGCCGCTGCCACATCGGTCAGCGCCTCGCCAAGACGGGTGCCGGTGTCGGTGGCGGTCTTGGCGGCATCAGCCGCACGGAGCTCGCGCAGTGTTGCGAGGGCGGCCGCCATGGGTGCTGCATTGAAGAACTGGGTTCCCGTAAAGAACGTCTCCCCGGCGGCCTCCTTCAAGGCATCGCTGCCGGCCAGCGCCGCGATGGGATGACCGTTCCCAATCGCCTTGCCGAAGCACCACAGATCCGGTGTGAAGCCGTACGCGACGTGCGAGCCGGCCAGGTCGATCCGGAACCCGCTGCGCACATCGTCCAGAATCACGACGATGCCCGCCGTCCGGCATGCCGACTCGACTGCGGCCCAGTAGCCGTCTGCCGGCATCTCATTGTCTGCAAAGACGGGATGGTGATACGGCGATGAGATGAAGCAGGCGATGTCGCCCGGATGCGCATCGATGGCTGCCTGCACGGCGTCGGCGTCGTTCCAGGGCACCTCGATGACGAAGGCCTGATCCTCAGCGATCGTGCCCTTGTTGCCCGGCGCCTGCATCCACGGCGCGGAGCCGTGGTAGCCGCCTTGGATCTTGAGGATGTAGCGCCGCCCGGTTGCCGCGCGGGCAACCATCACCGCCAGCCCGGTTGCGTCGGCGCCGTTCTTGCCGAACAGGGCCCAGTCGGCCCCGTCCACGAGGTCGACGAGCTCTTCGGCGAGTTCCACCATGACTGGCGCGGCGAGGCTGACTGTGCTGCCGTCGGCTGCCTGCTTCTCGGCGGCCTCTTCCACGGCCGGGTGGTTGTAGCCCAAGATGTTCGGGCCGTACGCGCACATCCAGTCGATGTAGGAGTTGCCGTCCACATCGCTGAACCGTGCGCCTTCCGCGGAGGAGAAGAAGACCGGGCCGTCGTCGATCACGGCGGGGCCGTAGTGGCCGTACACGCCCTTGGGAATGACCGACTGCGCCCGCTCGTAGAGCTCTTTGGACTTGGAGGTTGGCATCGGCTCGCTCATGGGGCACTCTCCGACGGGAATATCTTTGCGCTTTGCATCCTGACACACAGCGGGCCTGCGGGAATCTGTGGGGGTTACGATCCGGCGATGGGAGTGCTTGACGGATGCTCCGTCCTCGACTTGGCCATCTTGGTGCAGGGCCCCCAAGCCGCAGCGACGCTGCACGACATGGGGGCGTCGGTCATCAAGATCGAGTTGCCCGGCATGGGCGACCTGGGACGGGTCATCCCCGTCTCACCCGATGACCCGCGAAGTCCGTACTACGAGGCGTGCAACCGGGGAAAGCGGTCGGTCACGCTTGATCTGCGCACTCAGGGCGGCAAGAGCGCACTTGAGCGGTTCGTCGCCGATGCCGATGTCCTGATCCACAATTTCGTGCCCGGGACGATGGAGGCCTGGGGCCTGTCCTATGAACACCTGTCAGCCATCAATCCTCGGCTCGTGTACGCCACCGGTTCGAGCTTCGGGCCGGTGGGCGACAAGGCGGGCCGCGAGGGCGCTGACTCGACCGGCCAGTCGGAGGGCGGGCTCATGTTCGCCAGCCGGATCGACGGCGGTCCCCCGATCATGAACGGGGCTGTCATTGCTGACCATGTCGGCTGCCAGAACATGGTCACCGGCATTCTTGCGGCGCTGCTGCATCGCCAAACGACCGGGCGAGGGCAGCGAGTCGACGTGTCACTCGTGGGCGGCATGATCTACGCCCAGGCGTCGGAGATGACCTACACCCTGCTGACCGGTCGCAACCCGGAGCGCATCGACTCGGGCCACGCGTTCGTTCCCACGCTGCTGCACACCGTCGAAGCGGCCGACGGCTGGATCCACCTGCTCAGCGGTACCGGGCCGGGGTGGCCCGTCTTTGCCGAGCTGCTCGACCGGCCCGATCTCGCCGGCGACGAACGGTTCCTGGCTCTCATGCTCAGCTCCGATGCCAGGGCCGAGCTGGTCGCCATCATCGACGAGGTCTTCCCCACCAGGACGCTCGCCGAGTGGGAGGCCGTCCTCACCGGGGCAGGCGTCCGTTATGGGCTGGTGCGCGACTACGAGGCAATCGTCGCCGATGAGGCGATGTACGACAACGGCTACCTGCGGCGGGTGGAACACCCCGACGGCGATCGTGTGGTGATCGGCACCCCGATCCGCATGTCGGAGACACCGCTGGAACCCGGGGCCGTCGCGCCAGAGCTCGGTCAGCACACTGAAGAAGTCCTGCTGGAGCACGGCTATGAGTGGGACGACATCACGGCGCTGCGCGACGAGGGTGTTTTCGGCTGAGAGCCCGGTTTCGCCGCTCAGCAGTAGTGCTGCCGGAGTGAGCGGGCGATGCGATCGGTCTGGATCTCGGTGCTGCCGTCCACGTAGCTCGCTATGCGGGCGCCGACGAGGTGGTGGCCCCCGGGGTGGTCGCTGCGCAGGCCCTCAGCACCCATGGCTTGGATGCATGTGGCGATGTCGGCCTCGGCCGTTTCGGTGGCGAACTTCTTGGCGTGGGCGGCGGGCAGGATCGCCCCGGTCGCGTCGCCAGTACGCAGCGATTCGGTCACCGCTTCGACGGCTCGCCGGGTGAGCAGCCGGGCGGCCTCGAGGCGGTTCTGCACGCCCGCCAGCTTCCAGGCGAGTCCCTGGTGGGCGATGACGGGCTTGCCGAACGCTTCGCGCTCGGCGCCGTAGCGCACTGCGCTCGCCAGCGTGGCTTCCACCATGGCGCAGCACATGGCCGCGACATAGGTGCGGGCGCCGTTCACGCTCGACAGGGCCGCGATGAAGGCTTCTCCCGCGGGGCTGAGGAGGTCATCGGCTTCGGCAACGTAGCCGTCCAGCCGGAAGCCGCCCGTCCCGATGAGATGGCCGCCGGCCAGCTCGTAGGGCGGCAGCCGTTCGAAGCCGGGCCGGGTGCCGTCGATGAGGAAGAGCGCGATGCCACGACCCCGAGAGCCTGGTTCGGTCTGCGCGTAGCAGAAGATGACGTCGGAGTGCGCGGCATTGGTGATCCAGGCCTTGGCGCCATCGAGCCGCCATCTGCCGTCGACGGGCGTCGCGGTGGTGGCGATGTTGGCGAAGTCGCTGCCTGCGCCCGGTTCGGTCAGCGCGGTGGAACCGAAGCGGCGACCGGCCATCAGGTCGGCCAGGTACAGCTCACGGTGGCGTTCGGTGCCGCGCTGCGCCACTCGTGCTGCAACGTTGCCGGTATTGACGAGGCTGAACGCGAACGGCATCGAGACAGCGCTGAGCACCTCGGTGATTCGGCACTTCTGGGCGAAGCTCATCCCCAGCCCGCCCAGTGCGGTGGGCACCTCCATCGCCAGCAGGCCGATATCGGATGCCTCACGCAGGGCTTCGGGTGCCATGCGCTTCTCGCTCTCCCAGCGATTCACGCCGGGGGCCACGACGGTGTCCCGGAAGTGGGCGACCTCGCTCACGAACGCCTCGAATGCCGCAGCTTCCATGCCGGCGATGGGATCGTCAACAGTGCCGGGGGTGTCGGAGTCGGCGGCGTCAGCGGCGCTGGCGATCATCACGGCGACGGTAGCAGCGGCGACCCGGGGCCAGCCCGGAGCCGACAGAGCTCGGCCACCTACGCTGCGGCGTTGTGGTTGGGCAGCACACTGTCACCGAAGCTTTCACAGATGCGCGCTTGTCCGACGTGCTCAGCCAAAACTTGGACATCCCGTATCAGGGTCCAACGGCCGCCGTAGCAGCCGTGGTGCGAACCGGTGAGCGCGGACCCGAGATGCTGTTCATCGAGCGCGCGATCCGCAACGGGGACCCGTGGTCGGGTCACATGGCGTTTCCGGGCGGCCGCACCGAGCCTGATGACGATGACACGTTCGACACGGCAGTGCGCGAGAGCCGCGAGGAAATCGGATTCGACATCACCGCGGACGCCGGGGTTCGCTGGCTCGGCCGGCTCAGCGACCTGGAGGGCAACCCGCGTTGGCGCGGCGCCGCCCTGCGGGTGACCCCGCACGTCTGCTGGCTCGAGGGCGACCGTCCCGAATTGACCCTCAACTACGAAGTCGCCGACGCGTTCTGGGTGTCGGTGCTGGAGTTGGCTGATCCGGGGCGCCACATCGACTACCACTACCCGCCGAGGCCCGACGAACGCTTCCCGGGAATCGAAGTGGGACACGGACGCGTGATCTGGGGCATGACCCTGCGGATGTTGCAGGACATATTCACCCGCGCAGGCCACCCGCTGCCCATCCAGTTCAGCCCGTCGAGCTGAGCTCGAGCAGCGGGCGCTGGGAGCGGGTGCTTGCTACGCCTGCGCATGCCATGTTCGTTAGGGTCCGCACACCGTGGGCTCAGGCCGATGGCCGGGTATCAAGAAGCGGAGCAGGGGAGACGTCGATGAGCGCTGACTTCGAGTTGGAGTTGCTGAGTTCGGGATGGGGCCTCATCGAAGGTCCGCGGGTGGACGAGCACGACAACTTCTATTTCTCCGACGTGCCCAACGGCGGCGTGCGCCGGCGGAGGCCCGACGGCGAGATCGAGATCGTGGTCCCAAAGCGTCGGGGCGTCGGCGGCATGGTGCTGCACGCCGACGGCGGTGTTGTGGTGAGCGGTCGCAACATCCAGCACGTCACCGACGCCGGCTCGGAAGTGCTGTTCGCTCCCGATGTCGCCGGTTTCAACGACATGCACACTGACTCGCTGGGACGCGTCTACGTCGGCTCGCTGCGGCGCAACCCGTTCGACGAGTCATCCCCCGACGAGGCGGGCGAGCTGTACCGCATCAACCTGGACGGCTCGACCGACGAGGTGTATGGCGACGTCCAGCTCACCAACGGCATCGGCTTCTCACCCGATGGCACCCGGCTCTATCACTCCGACAGCATTCCAGGCCGGGTGTGGGTGTCCGATGTCGACGGCGATGTCGTATCGAATCGACGCGAGTTCGTGGCCGAGCGCAAGGTGCCCGACGGACTCGCGGTGGATGTCGACGGCGGCGTGTGGGTTGCGCTGGCCGAAGGCGGCCGGGTGCAGCGCTACACGCCAGACGGCGAGCCCGATCTCGCCGTGCCGGTGCCCGACCAATTTGTCACCAGCGTCTGCTTCGGCGGCGCCGACATGCGCGACCTGTACATCGTGACCGGCGGCAGTACGGCCGATGCCCTCGGCGCGGCTGGCGGCGGGTGCATCTTCCGCACCCGTGCGCCGGTGGCCGGCGTGCCGACCCCGCTCGCCCGGGTGCGCCCTGCATCCTGAGCGCCGGTTCCATGAACGCCTCGAGTTCCGTTTTCTCCTGGTCCTATGGCCGCCATGGCGCGCCGGTGCTGCTGTGCCTGCACGGCATCGGATCATGCGCCGATGCGTTCTTGGGCCAGCGCCCGCTCGCCGAACGCTTGGGCGTGCGGCTGGTGGCGTGGGATGCCCCCGGATACCGGCATTCGGCAGACCCCGCCGCAGCGCCGGGAATCGATGGTTGGGCTGATGCGGCGGCGGCCCTGATTGCCGCCGAGTCAGATGGCCCTGCCGCGGTGCTGGGTGTCTCGTGGGGCGGCGTCACGGCGACCAGGCTGGTCCTGCGGCATCCCGAGCTGGTCTCGGCGTTGATCCTGGCCGATTCCAGTGCCGGCGCCGGTACCAAGCCCGAGCAAGCGGAGGCTATGCGGGCGCGAGCGACGGACTTCGTCGATCTGGGGCCCGAAGGCTTCGCCGCTGCCCGTGCGCAACGGCTTGTAGGCCCAGATGCCAGCGACGAGCTGCGCGCGCATGTGGCCGAGATGATGGTGCCTTCGATTCGCATGCCCTGCTACCAGTGGGCCTGCGACTCCATGGCCGAGTCGAATCACTACCCCGACTTGGGGCGCATCACGGCGCCGACGCTGGTGGTGGTGGGAGAGCACGACGAGGTCACCCCGCCCCGCACCTCACAACGGCTGGCAGAGGGAATCGCGGGCGCTCGTTACGTAGAGGTCGCCGGCGCCGGCCACCTCGCCAACCAAGAGCAGGCCGAGGCGTTCAACGACGCCATCGCCGACTTCCTGGCGTGACAGTGCAGCTCAGCGGGGAGGCAGCCGGATGCCGCCGTCGACGCGGATCACTTCGCCGTTCATGTACGGGTTGGTGATGCACTCCATGACCATGAAGGCGAGCTCCTCGCCGTAACCCAGACGCTTCGGGAACAGCACGCTTTGGCCGAGGTGCGCCTTGAACTGCTCGGACTGCTCGCCTTCGCCGTAGATCGGCGTGTCGATGAGGCCCGGCGCGATGGTGTTGACGCGGATGCCGGTGGCGGACAGATCCCGGGCGATCGGCAGGGTCATGCCCACCACGCCGCCCTTGGAAGCCGAGTAGGCGGCCTGGCCGATCTGGCCGTCGAAGGCCGCGACCGACGCCATGTTGACCACCGCGCCCCGCGAGCCGTCGCTGTCGACCGGCTCGGTCTTGGCCATGGCCGATGCCGCCTGGGCGAGCATGTTGAACGAGCCGATCAGGTTCACATTGATCACGAATCGGAACTGCTCCAGATCCATCGGCACGTTGTTGCGGTCGATGGTGCGCCCGGCGCGGCCCAGCCCGGCCGAGTTGACCAGCGCACGCAACGGGCCCATCTCCGATGCGGCATCCACAGCGGCACCGGCGTCGTCGATGCTGGTGACGTCGCAGCGAACGAACAGCCCGCCGACCGACGAGGCCACGTCGGCGCCGAGGTCGTCCTGCAAGTCGGCGATGACCACGTGGGCGCCGGCGTCGGCGAGCTGGCGGGCGCTGGCCTCGCCGATGCCCGACGCTCCGCCGGTCACGATTGCTGAGGATCCGCTGAGATCGAGACGCGGCATGTTGCTGTCCTCCATGTCGTGTATGCCAGATCGAAGCTAGCGTCGGCACCCGGCATGCCGGAGGGTCCACCGCGATGAAGAGCGAGCGGGTAGCGACCTTTGCTGCGCTGGGCGTGCCGGCGTTTCGACTGCTGTGGCTCAGCGGCGTGTTCTCCTTCATGAGCATCCAGATGCAGTTCCTGCTGCGCTCGCTGCTCGCATGGGACCTCACTGAGAGCGAAGAGGCCCTCGGCATCGTCATGTTCGCCTTCGGTGCGGCCCTGGGGATCTCCACGTTGTTCGGCGGCGTGGCGGCTGATCGACTGTCGAAGCGACGGCTGATGCTGAACGGGCAGATGGTGCTGCTGCTCGGTTCGATTGGCATGGGTGTGGCGCTGGCGACTGATGTGATTGCGTTCTGGATGCTGATCGTCTCCAGCGCCTTGCAGGGCCTCGTGTTCGGCTTGATCGGACCGGCTCGCATCTCGATGACGACCGAGCTGGTCGGCCGTGAGCGGCTGGGCAATGCCATCACGCTGTCGTCGCTGTCGCTCAGCGGCAGCCGTGTCATCGCGCCGACCGGCGCCGGACTGCTGGCTGGTTGGGCACTGTTCGGTCTCGCCGGGGCGTACTTCGTCTCGGCGGCCATTGCGACGCTGAGCTATGCGCTGCTGGTGCCGCTGCCGGAAACCAGCAAGCGGGACGATGCGCCGGATGGTGCTGCGCGCGCTGTTCGGCTCGCCATCGGCAATCCGCTGGCCGAGATGCGGCAGGGAGTTCGCTACGTCATGAACCGCCCCGAGCTTCGCCGGCCGATCGTCACGTCGATCGTCGTGATTATGTTCGGCTTCAGCTACGTCGCGTTTCAGCCTGCGCTCGTCGAGGGCGTCTTCAGCCTGGGTGACCGGCAAGTCGGCTTCATCGCCGGGGCGTCATCGATTGGTGCCGTCGTCGCGTCGATCGTGCTCGCCTCGCGTGCCGACGCTCCGGGCGCCGGCTCGATCCTGGTTGGCCTGGGCTTTGCCTTCGGTGCCTCGATCATGGCCCTCGCCTGGGCGCCGAACTATGAGATTGCGATGGTGGTCACAGCGGTCATCGGCGCGGCATCGGTCGGGTTCATCTCGCTCACCCAGGCGATTGTCATGCGTGCCACCGATGAGGCGTACCAAGGCCGTGTCCAGTCGTTGGTGCAGCTGCCGTTCGCGGCATTCGCCATCGCTGCCGCGCCGCTCGGCGTGCTGGCGGAGTGGACGGGCGTCCGGACCATGTTCCTGACCATGGGAATCGCCGTGACGCTCAGCATGGTCGTCTATTCGATGGCCAGCGCCGACGGCGGCTGACCTCCTCAGCCGATGTGTTCGATGATCGAGGTCTCGGACAGGCTCGACCGGATGTCGGTGTCGGCTCTCGTGGGCACATCGGGGCACCAGCGCGACATCGCAGTCTCCAACGCTGCCTTGACGTCTGCGGCGATCGCCAGCGCCTCGGCTTCATCGCATTCGATGACGACGCTGTCGTGGACGGTCTGCACCGCGTCGGCTGTGGGGTAGCGCGTCAACACCTCGCTGAGCCGGCCGTAGGCGTCCAGCATCACGTCGGCCACGCCGCCCTGAATCGGAGCGTTGCGATAGGCGTTGGCCATCTGGCCGACCCGGGTGTGCAACGCGCGCCGCAGCAGGAACTGTTGGTCGGCATCGCCCATTGCGACACCCACCTCGTCGATCACGGCGCGCCGCAGATGCCGTTGTTCCAGCACCTTGTCCACGGCCGGCCGCAGAGCACCTCCCGCCGCGCCTGACGGCGGCGCAAGATCGAAGCGGGCTAGCACCCGTTGCCACACTTCGGCCGGGCGAGGCTTGGTCGAGCAGCCGACCACGGCAGCGGCTTCGCCCAGCACCCAGTCCACGGAAAACGTGAACTGCTGGCGGCGGCCCGCTGGTGTGTGCGAGCTGAACGACAGCGGCGAACCATCGGAACGGACGACAACCGGTGCGGCGAACGACAGCGCCCAGGCCACCTCTGCAACCCCGATCTCGCTCAAGCCGATCGCCGGGCCGCCGGCAAACCGGCCTGGGTCCATTGCGCCCGCCCGTTCGGCTGCGAGCAGGGCCTCGTGAACCTCCTCGGCGCTGTGATGCCGGCGCTGCTGGCTGCGCAGCGTCCGGCGGGCGTCATCGGTGCGGGGCCACAGCGCCCCCAGCCGCAGCGTCAGCGGCCAGTCGGCATCCAGCGAGGTGGCGGCGAAGTGCCCGATGAAGCGGTCCCGCTCGTCCACCCAGTGGGCGATGCCGGGATACGCGCTCAGGTAGGCCTCGATGAGCGCGTCGGCCTCGCCGCGGCTGGTCGGCACCCCGGCATCAGTAAGACCGCGCGATAACCCCGCGCCACGCTGCCCGTACAGGATCCCGAAGTTGATGCGCTTGGCCTTGGTGCGGAACTCCTCGTAGCGAGGCCGATCGAGTGCTGCCAGCCCTGCCGGTCCGTCGAGACGCACGCCGAACATCCGCTCGGCGGTGGCGGTGTGGATGTCGAGACCTTGCTCGAACGCCGACCGCAGGCCGTCGTCGCCCGCGAGCTGGGTGGCGAAGCGCAATTCGGCCTGGCTCAAGTCGGAATAGACGAAGACCCGCCCGGGCGAGGGCTTCATGTAGGGCTTCAACCGAGGTGTGAAGTTCTGCGCATTCGGGTTGCGGCTGGCCAGCCGACCCGTGTTGGTGCCCACCACCTGCAGGTACTCCGGGTGCAGCCGGCCGTCGGCCCACAAATGCTCGGCCATCGTGTGCCCATAGGTGCTCAAGGTCTTGGACAGGTCGCGGTAGGCCAGCAGCGCGCTGCAGAGCTCGCCGCCGATGCCCGCCAGCACCGATGCGCCGAGCGAATCAGTCGGCGCCAGCGGCCGGGTTCGGCCGTCGGTCTTGGTCGTCCATGCCTCCACCTCGTCGGACGCAAAACGGTTCAGCACGTCACGTGCCTGCTGTTCACTGTCGGGGTTCCAGCTGGGCTCGAGGCCGGCGCCGAAGAGATCGCCTTGACCGCCGCCGGTCAGCTCGGCCAAATGGGTGAGCACCTCGACGCGCCGCGACGCCAGCTCCGCCAGCTCGGCTTCCCAACCCTGCACGTCGAAGGGCAGACCGGCGCGCTCCATGCGGTCGAGAAACGGCCGGGCCGCCTGCTCCAGACGGCAGACCTCCTCCAGCCCGGCATCTCGCAGCCCCTCACGCAGAACGCCCGACACCCACAGGGTCTCGACGGCGTCGGCTGCGGCGTAGGCAATCTGTCGATCATTCAGCGGGCCATTGGCCCCAAAGGAGAACTGCGTCGTGGCCTTGCCTTCGACGCTCAGGCCGAGGTAGCGCTCGGCGGCCCAAGCCAGTCCGTGAAAGAAGCTGAACCCGGTCAGCCCTTGATGCAGCAGGGCGTCGGCCAGTTGCGCGTCCCACCAGCGCAACGACCCGACCGCAGCGCCTGCCGCTGCGGCCGGCTCCATCAGATGAGTGTCGATGACCCGGTCGTCAAAAGTCGCGTTCCAGGCATCCGATGCTAGATCCGGCACCCGGAGACCCTCGTGCAGCGCTGTTGCCAGCTCCACCAGGTCGTGCCTGCCGACGTCGACGACCCACGCGCGTTCGACACCATCGGGAGAGCGCGTTGCTGCGGAGATCACCCGCAGCTTCGGCACAAGGCCGCGCGTCTCGGCGTCACGCGGCTCAAAATCCGTCTCGGTGTCCACCGCGCGGGCTGCGGACGCAGAAAGTGCATCGACGAAGTCGCCGAGCTGGTCGCGGCTCACGACCGTGATGGGAACCTGAGCTGGGTCTCGCGACGCCTCGGGACGCGGGTCGAGGCGCCGGCGGTCCGCCGGGGTGCGGGCAACATCGGCGGCAGCGTCCACGAGCGCACCCTAGGACGGCCCTGCGACAGCGTCCGGACAGCTATGGCTGGTGTTGCGAGCCGCCCGTACGGAATGGTCCTGTCCGGCAGCTCACGGGTACCGGACTTCGATGAAGTCGTCGGGGGAGCCGTCGCCGGCTTCGGTCTCGGCGGTGATGAGCTCGTGCAAACGCTGGGCCACGGGTCCCACGGTGCCGTTGCCGATCGGGGCGCCATCCCACTCCACCACGGGATAGACGTGGGTGTCGCCGCCCGACATGATGAGCTCAGAACCTGCTCGAGCCTCGTCTGCTCGCAGCGGTCGCTGCTGCACATCGCGCAGCAGCCCCTCGCCGCACAATGTTCCGCGAGCCAGATCCAGCAGGCGCCGCATGGTGGTGCCGTGCAGGATGCCCTCGAACGGAGGAGTGACGAAGACGCCGTCGGTGCTGATGCTGCACACATTCAGCACGCAGGCCTCGGCGATGAAGCCGTCATCGTCGACAATGATGCCGAACATGCCGCCGCCATCAGCGGCCTCGAGGTGAGTCAGGACGTTCAGCAGGTAGTTGTTGGACTTGATCTGCGCCAGCAGCGGCGGCTTCATCGGCGTGTTGCGCACGGTGGCCTCACGGAAGCCGTCCACCATCGGATCGAAGCCGTCCGAGCCGAAGCCCATCGGGTCGAGCACGACGCAGTAGAAGCACGGCTCCTCGCACTCGGCGGGCTGGAACGAGAACCCGCCTGGGCCTGCCGTCAGCCAGTACCGGACGATGCCGTCGCGGACCCCCGATGAGGCTGCCGTGTCGGCCACCATCTGAATGAGCTCGTCCCGGGACCACGGGACCGCCAAGCGGGCGCCTTCTGCGCTGGCGAGCAGACGGTCGATGTGGATGCCGAGTCGGTAGAGGCGTCCGTTCACCAGCGAGCAGGTGTCGAAGATGCCGTGGCCCCGGTGCACCATGTGATCGTCGAGCGGCACGGTCATGACGGTGGGATCGGTGACGACGCCGCCGAGGTAGGAGCTGAACATGGCGTGGCAACCGCGCTTGCCCTGGCGTCGGGCGGCCATGCGCTCCACGGCTTCGGCAGCACTCAGGACCTGCTGAGCGGGGCGCAGGCCATCGGCTGCCCGGTTGAGCGGTGCGGCGTTGCCGTCCGCGTTCTCGTCGGCGGTAGGGACCGTCCGCAGCGCCACGTGCCGATACTACGTGGACGGCATCGGTCGGCCCAGGGAGGCTCCGCTGATCTCACGGCGGCCTCGTACAGATGGCAGAGCGGCGGCCGACCAGCATTCCGCTCGCGTAGCCTCGCAGGGCAATGGCCGATCCGGATGGGGAGGACGCGCCCCCGGTATTCGGGCCGACGGCACTGGCGACGCCGGCCAACCTGGTCACGGTCGCCCGGATAGCGGCTTCGCCGCTGTTCATCTGGATGATCGTGCGGACCGACGAGGCACGGTGGTCCACGTTCGCCGTCGGCTTCGCCGTCGCCATGACCGACTACCTCGACGGCTGGCTCGCCCGCCGTCACGGCACGACGCGCGCCGGTGCCTTCCTGGATCCGCTGGCCGACAAGGTGCTGGTGCTCGGCGGCATGGCTGCGCTCGTGTGGAACGGCCAGTTCCACGCGGTCCCGGTGATCGTCATCGCGGCACGGGAGCTGTTGATCAGCGCATACCGGTCGCGTGCCGGCCGACAAGGCATCACGGTGCCGGCGACCAAGCTCGCCAAGTGGAAGACGTTCGTGCAGCTGTGGGCTATCGGATTCGCCGTCATGCCGCCGCTGGCCACGAATGCCCACTGGATCGCCACGCTCACGCTGTGGGTGGCAGTGGCGCTCACTGCGTGGACCGGCTGGTCATACCTGCGATCGGCTCGTGCGGTGGCTGCCGCCCAGATCGGCGACGACGCATCCAGCTGAGCCGGACGAGCCACGGCTTCCATCGGAGCTCAGCCTCTAGGGTCACGGCTTGTGAAGACAGAGATCGTCGCTGTGGGAACCGAGCTGCTGCTGGGCCAGATCGTCGACACGAACTCCTCGTGGATGGGTGAGCAGCTCGCCCTGGCCGGCATCGACAGCCACTACCAGACCAAGGTGGGGGACAACTGGGATCGCATCGAGGATGCGTTCCGGCTGGCGCTCGACCGCAGTGATGCCGTCATCGTGTGCGGCGGCCTGGGACCAACGCAGGACGACATCACCCGTGAGGTGCTGGCATCGGTGATGGGTGTCGAGTTGGTGCTCGACGAGCGCATTGCCGAGCGGATCCGCTCCATGTTCGCCAGTCGCAGCCGCCCGATGCCCGAGAACAACTTGCGCCAAGCCATGGTGCCAGTCGGCGCGTCGCCGATCCCGCAGCAGCCCGGCACCGCGCCCGGCCTGGTGGCGCCCATTCGCTGGGTGCAGGGCGTCGGCGCCATCGCTCCCGGCGCTGAGCCGCCAGCAGGCGCAGATGTACTCGACCGCGTGGTGTACGTGGTGCCCGGTGTGCCGTATGAGATGCGCGAGATGATGAACGGCACCGTGCTGGGCGACCTGCAGCGGCGCGCTGGCGTCAGCGCGACCATCGAGAGCCGGGTGCTGCGCACGTGGGGCCAGAGCGAATCGGGCCTGGCGGAGATGCTGGCCGGCCGCATCGACGAGCTGGACGAGGCTGGCAACCCGACGCTGGCGTTCCTGGCCAGCGGCATCGAGGGCATCAAGGTGCGGATCACCGCTAAGGGTGCCGACTCCGCCGAAGCGTGGCGCCTGATTGAGGCCGAGCAGGCGGTGCTTGAGCCGCTGCTGGGCGACCTGGTCTTCGCCTACGACGACGACAACATGGAGACGGCAGTGCTCGCTGAGCTGGGGCGGCTGGGCTTGACGCTCGGAGTTGCCGAGACGATCACCGGTGGCCGCATGGCAAACCGTCTGTCGTCGGCAGAGGCGGCGATGCGTGCCGGCCGGGCGCCGGGCGGAGCCAAGCTGGGCGATCCCGGGCTCGCGTCCGCAGCCGACAGCAGCCCGGCCGAGGGCGGGACCCACCAGCGCACATTCGCGGGCGGCATCGTGGCCCGCTCAGAGCACCTGACGGAGTACCTGCTGCATGCCGGCTCGTCGACGGTGTCGCCGATGGGCGACGATCTCGTTCCGCCGCTCGCATCGGCAGCCGGCGCCGAGGCCCTCGCCCGAGCGGCCCGCCTGCGCACCGGTGCCAGCGTGGGCCTCGCTGTCACGGCGATCGAAGACCGTGACGCCGCCACGGCCGAGCATCCCTTCGGCACGGCGTTCCTGGCCGTGTCGATCTCGGCGCAACCTGCGCGGGGCGACATTCCTGCAGTCGCTCACCGCGACAAGGCCGACGAGATCCGCCTGCCCGGCGACCGCGAGCGGCTCGCCGACTACAGCGCCATCTCAGCGCTCAACCTGCTGCGCCTGATCCTCCAAGACCACCGTTGACGTTGTTCGAGGCTGAGATGTCCACTCGTCGGAGGGCGAGGCACTTGGCGCAGTTCATCCGGCTGATCCAAGAGCGGATCTGCAAAGCTCTCCGGACATAGCTGAACCACTGGTGTATCTCAAGCACTTGGCTGTCGAGCTTGGCTACAGCAAGGCGGCCTTTCACCGCGTCGTACGCCGCATCGGTATCGAACCTCGACGCGTACGCAGTGACTTCTCGCGTGGACAACGGACCTTGGCCATCACGGTTGAGGAAGCGGATCGCGTGCGAGCAGCGACACAAGAGCGAGATACGACTCTCCTTGAATCGGAAACGACACATCCGGATGACGGAGTCTTCTATGCAGTCGTTGTTGACCCCATCCGGCCCGGCCGCGTGAAACTGGGATTTACATCGGACTTGGAGCAACGACTCAGCAGCTACCGCACGAGTTCGCCAGAGGTGCAGGTGCTGTTCGCCATTCCCTGCCGTCGCGGCTGGGAGGCAACCACCATGGCGGCACTAACCAATGTCGAGGGATGCTCTCAAGTAGGGCGAGAAGTCTTCGACTACGCCGACTCAGATGCGCTCGTCGAGCGCTCTCGCAACTGGTTTGCGTTGCTCCCGCAGGTGAAGGCTGGCTAGAGGGAGCCGCGCGGGACGACCCATTCGGTCGCCTGACCGGTGACGCTCGCAATCCGGTCGTAGTCGGCGTCATAGTGAATGACCGTCAGATCGTTGATTTCGGCGACAGCCGCGATGAACAAGTCGGGCAGCGGCAGTCGGTGCTGGCCACGCTGAGCAAGAAGCCGCTGCACGGCCACTGCCCGCTCCGTGACCGCTTCGTTAATGGGGAGCGAGGGCAGCGATCCTCGCTCGACGAGAATGTCTTCGTAGTCAGAGCGAGACCGAGCGCTGTAGAGCACTTCGAGGTCGATGATGGGGCACGTCGCCACGTAGCCGTCGACGAGGAGCGGTGTGAGCCGGTCCGCGACCGCAGTATGGTGCATGCGCGCGTACGCGCTCTTGTCCGCGAGGTAGAGAGGTTTCAACGCCAGGCGCCCGACATGACCTCGTCATCGGCGATGTCCGTTCCGCGACGGCCGGCAATTCGATGCGCGTGTCTCAATCGCAATTCGGCGTCGACGGTGTTCTGCAGGGCTGCATTGACGGTGTCCTTCATGGTCAACGCTCCGGTGATGAGGCGCGCTTGTTCAAGCAGCTCGTCGTCGATGTCGACCAATCGCTTCGTCATGCGCCTGAGTATATCCAAAACATGCTCTAGATATATCTCGACTCTGGGCGCTCCGCCAACTGCGAAGTCAGCCTCGGGGTGGCAGGCTGTCCCGATGCGTTTCGGATTCTGGACGAAGAACGACCAAGAGATCTCGGCGATCATCGAGTGCTGCCAGCACGCGGAAGCCACCGGTTGGGACGGCCTGTGGTTCGCAGATCACTTCATGCCCAATGAGGAGAACGTCGATCAGCCGGTCCACGAGGCCTGGTCAGTGCTTGCAGCGCTTGCGGTGGCGGTGCCCCGGGTGCGCCTGGGCCCGCTGGTGGCCGGCAACACCTATCGCAACCCGGCATTGACGGCCAAGATCGCCACGACCATCGATCACATCTCAGCCGGACGCGTCGTGCTGGGCATCGGTGCCGGATGGCAGGAGAACGAGCACGAGGCATACGGCTTCGACTTCGGCACGCTGCGCAGCCGCATGGACCGCTTCGACGAGGCCGTGGAGATCATCAGCTCGCTGCTGGGCAATCAGCGCACCAACCTGGCCGGCGATCACTACACCGTGGCTGAGGCGCCGCTCGATCCCAAACCGGTGCAGTCGCCGGTTCCGTTGCTCATCGGTGGCGGTGGTCGGAAACGCACGCTGCGTACCACGGCTCGGTGGGCAACGGAGTGGAACTACTGGGGCATGCCCGAGGACATAGCGGATCTGTGCGGCGTGCTGGACGGACACTGCGAGGCGATCGGGCGTGATCCCGGTGAGATCAGCCGCTCGGCGTGCGCGTTGCTGTTCATCAACGAGGACTCAGCCAAGCTGGATCGATTCCGCTCGATGGATCTGGGACGCGCCACCATTGTCGGCACGCCCGACGAAGTGAGCGAGGTAGTGGAGCAGTACCGCCAAGTGGGTGTGGATGAGCTGATCATCCCAGACTTCACCTTCGGCCCGATGGAGGCCAAGAAGCACTCCATGGACCTGTTCATCAACGGCGTCGCACCCAACTTCCGCTAAGGGAGGGAAGGCAATGAAGATCGGACTCTTTCAGATCAACATGGGGGTGCTGGGCGATGCAGCCGGCGCCGAGGGCGCTGGGCGGATCGCCGTGGCCGCCGAGCAAGCCGGCTTCGAGTCGGTGTGGACGGGGGAGCACGTGGTGCTGCCCGACCCGCAGGCTCCGCCGTCGCCGCTGCCGCCGCTGCATCCGATGCTCGACCCCGCCGTTGCGCTCGCGTATGTCGCAGCGCTCACCAGCGAGATCAAGCTGGGCACCGGCATCATCATCGTCCCCCAGCGCAACCCGCTGGTGCTGGCCAAGGAGCTGGCCAGCGTGGATG
Source organism: Acidimicrobiales bacterium (assembly GCA_009843525.1). Lineage (GTDB taxonomy): Bacteria > Actinomycetota > Acidimicrobiia > Acidimicrobiales > Poriferisodalaceae > Poriferisodalis > Poriferisodalis multihospitum. The sequence continues at coordinate 19,921 of VYDH01000028.1, forward strand.
TGCTGTCGGGCGGTCGGCTGCTGTTCGGCGTGGGCGTGGGGTATCTCGGGCCGGAATTCGACGCGCTGGGCATCCCGATGGAAGACCGTGCCCGCCGCACCGAGGAGTACATCGAGGCCATGCGGGCCATCTGGTCGATGGATGAGCCTGCCTACGACGGTGAGTTCGTGAAGTTCTCGAACGTGCAGGCTCGTCCCAGGCCGGTCCAGCAGCCGGGTCCGCCGGTGGTGATGGGAGGCCACACCGCACCCGCCTACCGCCGCTCGGTCACGATGAGCGAGGGCTGGTACGGGTTCGCGCTCGACTACGACGCCACGCAGCGCTGTATCGACGGCCTGTCAGAAGCCGGCGCCCGCTACGACCGGCCCGCCGAGCTCGGCCGGCTGGAGATCACGGTGACGCCACGAGTGCGCCCTACACCGGAGATGGTCGAGCGCTTCGCCGAGATGGGCGTGGACCGCCTCGTGCTGCTGCCGAATGGCCAGACGGTCGACGAGATCGCCGCCTTCGTCGACCACATCGGTACGACGATTCTGAACTGAATCTCGAACTGATCCCTGCCGGGGCCCGCGGGTGAGGGCTGGCCTACCGACGCCCCGAAGCATTCGGCCGGCGGATCGCCTCGCCGGCTGAGACGATGCCCTCGCCTTCGAGCGCATCGATCGCCCCGTCGTCGAGGCCAGCGAGCTCGCGCAGCACTTCGCGATTGTGCTGACCCCGGTCACCGGCAACGGCGCCGGGCGCCAGACCACCATCGGCCTCCCTGAATCGCCAAGGCGACTGCGGGACGGTCATCGGCGCGGCGGCCTCGCCCCCCACGATGTCCACGAATGCACCGCGTTCTTCGGCCCACTCGGTTGCGGCAAGCTCGGCCACGGTGCGCACTTCTGCTGCCATCACCGACTTCACGCCGATTGCAACCTCGACCGCTTCGGCGCTGTCGAATTGGCTCACCCACTCGCCGAAGATGGCTTCGATCTCGTCGCGATGCAGCACACGATCCTCGATGCGCGCAAAACGCGGGTCGTCGCGCAGCTCCGGCCGGTCCATCGCTGCCGCGATCACCTTGAAGCCGAAGTTGGCCGTCAGATCGAGCGTCACCGTGACGTGGCGGCCATTCGACAATGGGTAGACCGCGGCCCAGTTCTGCCCGCCCTTGAATCCGATCTGCGGATCCAGGCCGGTCAGGTCGGTCGCGGCCTGGTCGTTGCACATGAGCGTGCTCTCGGCCATGGATACCTCGACGGTCTGGCCGCGCCCGGTCCGCACGCGCATGTGCAGCGCCGCCAGGACGGCCCCCAATGCATGCAGCCCGGTGTAGGTGTCGGCGTGCGACATCGGGTCGTTGCGGTAGGCGTCGCCGCCCCGCCGCCGGGAGACCATCTCGGTCACGCCGGCCTCGGCGTGCAGCACCGACGCGAACGCTCCCCGGCCGCTGCGACTGTTGCCGTGCCCCCAGCCCGACACCGACGCCACGATGATGCCGGGGTTGATCTCGCTGAGCACGTCGTAACCCAGCCCCAGCTTGTCGAGCACTCCCGGTCGGTAGTTCTCCAGCACGATGTCGGCCTTGGGGACCATCGACAGCAGCACATCGCGGCCGGCGGGCCGGGTGAGGTCAAGCGAAACGCATTCCTTGCCGACGTTGAATTGGGCGAAGTAGGGCGAGAATCCGTCGACGTTGGGAACGATGAACCTGGTGAGGTCGGCATCGGGAGGTTCGATCTTCACCACGCGGGCGCCCAGATCGGCCAGCAAGCGACCGGTGATCGGCCCCGCGACAGCGCGGGTCAGATCCAGCACGAGCACGTCTTCGAGTGGGCGTTCCACGGCGCACGACGATAGAGCCGAGCAGCGCCCGCTGCCCGCCTTCAGCGGCCGATGGGGCCGTTCGCCGGAACCGGCATCCAGACGCTGGGAGGCGACAGTTGCACAGGTGAGCGCTTTGCCGGCGGGCCATCGGGAGGACCGAGCGGCACCGGGTCGCGGGTGAGCCTCGAGATGACCAGCGTTCCTGCCAAGGCGAACACTGCCACGACGGCGATGGGCACGAGCGTCCCGCCGGTTTGCTCGTGCATCGTGAGCATCAGGATCGGGCCCACCATGCTGCCGATGCCGTAGCAGAAAAACAGGCGGCCCAGCACTGACCCGATGCCGGCTACGCCGAACAGGTGGGGCGTGACATCACCCTGCAGCGCGACGAAACCGCCGTAACCGACGCCCAGCAACACGGCGAATACCACGATCTGCCAGTAGCGGTCGGATGCGAGGAACCAGATCACGTACGCGACCGGCAGCATCCCGAACGAGATCGTCAGCAAGCGCACCGATCCGAGGGCCCGGGCGAAACTGGTCAGCAGCAGGCGACCGACGATGCTCGCACCGCCGACGACCGAGAGCAACCACGCAGCCGCGCTGGCGCTGATGCCGACCGAGCGGGCGAAGGGGATGATGGCGGCGAGCGAGCCGATCACCGGCACCGCGAACAGCGCGGAGCCGATCGTCAAGAGCCAGAACGCCTTCGTCCGGCAGACGCGGCGAACGTGCTCGCGCGGATGAGCAGTCGCGACAATCGGCGTGCGCCGCACCAGCACGAAGCACATGATGAAGGTGATCGCTCCGATGACGGCCAGCCAACGGAAGGCTTCTCGCCAGCCCAGATTCTCGATCATGCGCTCGGCGAGCGGCACCAGGAACATGGTGCCCAAGCCGGGCCCGGTCGCGACCAGTCCCTGCGACACTGCCCGGTTCCGCAGAAACCACGACGCAGCGGTCGCGAACAGCGGTGAGACGAACAGGCCGGCCCCGAATCCGCATCCGATGCCGTAAACGACGTAGCCGTGCCAGAGCTGCGAGACCGACGACGTCAGGACCAGGCCGGCGACGAACATCGCCCCGCCCACTGCGAGCAGCGGTCGCGGCCCCAGCCGATGCAACAGCGGACCCGAGATGATTCCGGTGCTGAAGAACAGGAGTGTGGCGATCCCGATCATCACCGAGGTGCCGCCCTGGCCGGCGCCGAATTCGGCCGACATCGACTCGATGAACGCGCCGAACGTGTAGATGGTGCCGAAGGCCACGCCGCACGACAGGCCGGCGCCGACCGCCACCAGCCAGGCGCGCCATGAGTCGATCAGCTCAGGCTGGCTCGCGAGCGGGGGAGCGGCACCTGCCACAGGAATGGAATTCAGCCGTCTGTGCCGTTGTCGGTGCTGATGTCGGCGACGAGATCGCCTACCCGCATCTCGCCGTCGCGCGTCTGACCGCCCAGTTCAATGAACTGCTCCATGGCAGGCTGCGCTTCCGGCGTGCGCAGAAGCCGCTGGAAGAGGTACCGCTCCTCGAACATGCCGTCCCTGAGCGGGAGTTCGTCGGCCGCATTGACGGCTTGCTTGGCCAGCGCGACGGCCAGGGGCGGGAACTTCGCGATGCGGTATGCCAGATCGGTGACGAACGGCCGCAGCTCGTCGGCGGGCAGTGCCCGGTTGAGGTAGCCCCATTGCTCGGCCGTCCGCGCATCGATGTCGACGCCGCCAAGGATCACCTCCATGGCGCGGCCGCGCCCGACCAGACGGGGCAGCCGCTGTGTGCCGGTGCCACCGGGCAGGATGCCGATCGGCACCTCCATCTGGTTGATGACCGTGCGGTCGAGCGCGCCGAAGCGCATGTCGCACGACATCGACAGCTCGCTGCCGCCGCCGCCGACCCGCCCGCCGATCTCGACAATGGTGGCCTTGGGCATCGTGCGGTACGTCTCGCACATGGCGTGGAACCCGACGTGTTCTGTGGGCCGCTCGGCGGGACCGTCGGTCGGGTAGCCCAAAATCGCCGTCACGTCGAAGTGGGCGATGAAGAAGTCCGGGTTGTCGCTGCGCAGCACCACCACTCGCACCGAGTCGTCATCGGCGACGTGAACGCTGAACTTCGCGAGCTCGCGGAACAGCGCCGGTGTCATCACGTTGATCGGCGGGGCGTCAATGGTGGCGAACACGACGCCCGCGTCGCGCTCGATGTGCAGCAGCTCGAAGTCGCCGTCGGTCATTGCAGTGGATTTCTCAGCAGGGGGGCTCATGGGGCGCAGCGTGCCACATGGCTGGGCCACTGTGCCCGCCTTGCCTTGACACGAACTGATGTTCGGAACTACATTGCTGTCATTACGGGCCGGCAGAAATTCACCCGTGAGTTGTCACACCCCGCTCCTACGGTGCCCCGAGACGGCATCGCACACCGGGTGCGGCCGAACGGGAGTCCGAGGAGGACGACATGAGTCAGCAGGACACAGAACGAGACCGAGCACTCGACATGACGCTCACGCAGATCCGGCGCCAGTTCGGCGACGGCTCCGTGATGAAGATGGGCGAGAAGCACCACATGGCGGTCGAGGCGATCTCCTCGGGCAGCCTCGCGATCGACTTGGCGCTCGGCATCGGGGGCTTCCCCCGCGGCCGGGTGGTGGAGGTGTACGGCCCGGAGGCATCGGGCAAGTCCACGCTTGCCATGCACCTGGTGGCCGAGGCGCAGCGCACCGGCGGCGTGTGCGCGTATGTCGACGCTGAGCATGCGATGGATCCGGTGTACGCGAAGAACATCGGCGTCGATGTCGACGAGCTGCTGATCTCCCAGCCCGACACCGGCGAGCAAGCGCTCGAGATCACCGACATGCTCATCCGCTCGGGCGCCATCGACGTCGTGGTGATCGACTCGGTGGCGGCACTCACGCCACGGGCCGAGATTGAGGGCGAGATGGGCGACACCCATGTCGGCCTGCAGGCGCGTCTCATGTCCCAGGCGCTGCGCAAGCTCACCGCCAACCTGAACAAGACCAAGACGATCTGCGTGTTCATCAACCAGCTTCGAGAGAAGATCGGCGTGATGTTCGGCAGCCCCGAGACCACCTCGGGCGGCCGGGCGCTGAAGTTCTATTCGTCCGTGCGGATCGACATCCGTCGCATCGAGGCCATCAAGGTCGAGGGCGAGGTAGTAGGCGGGCGTACCCGCGTCAAGGTCGTCAAGAACAAGGTGGCGCCGCCCTTCCGCCAGGCCGAGTTCGACATCATGTACGGGCAGGGCATCAGCCGTGAGGGCTCGCTGCTCGACGTGGGTGTCGAGCACGGCATTGTGAAGAAGTCGGGTGCTTGGTACACCTACGAGGGCGAACAGCTGGGTCAGGGCCGCGAGAACGCCAAGAAGTTCCTGATCGCGAATCCCGAGGTCACGGTCGAGATCGACGGGCGGATCCGTGCGACGCTCGGCATCGGCGCAGATGGCGAGGCAGACGACGATGCCGACGTGCTCGACCGCCTCGACGATGCGCAGTCAGCACGGGCCGAGGGCGCCAGCATCGACTGACCCGCACGACAGTGTTGCCCTAGCCTGATCCGGTCTCGGTGTACGGGACGAGTCGGTTTCGACCGGGGAGTGACACGTGGCGCGGAAGACCGGGAAACCGCAGAACGTTTTCAACTTCGACTATTCCCGTGACGTCGACGGGCGCCCGCCGCAGTCGTACTACGACGACATCAAGGCGCGATTCGCTGAGGAACGCGATCTGCGGCTGAGCTACCGGCCTCCCGGCACGCAGATCTACACATCCGAGTTCGTCGGCGATTTCGCCCGCTACGAGGAGGATCCGTATGCGACCGAGCGCGTCGAGCGCCCGCCCGTGCGCGACGAGGTCGAGGTGCTGTTCATCGGGGGCGGGTTCTCGGCACTGCTGACCTCAGCCCGGCTGCGTCAGAAGGGTGTCGAGAGCATCCGCATAGTCGAGCGCGGCGCCGACGTCGGCGGCACCTGGTACTGGAATCGGTACCCGGGCGTGGCCTGCGATGTCGTCTCGTACGACTACCTGCCCCTGCTGGACGAGACCGGCTACGTGCCGACGCGGCACTACGCCACCGGCGACGAGATCTACGAGTACTGCCAGATGATCGCTCGCAAGTACGAGCTCTACGACCTGGCGATGTTCCAGACCACGGTGACGTCGACCGTCTGGGACGGCGACGCTGAGGTGTGGCGCGTCGGCACCGACCGGGGCGATGAGATCACCGCGCAGTTCGTCATCTGCGCGAACGGGACCCTCGCGAAGCCCAAGCTGGCTGTGATCGAGGGCATGGAGCGGTTCGCGGGTCACTCCTTCCACACGTCGCGGTGGGACTACGACTACACCGGCGCAGACCTTGAGAACCTCGCCGACAAGCGGGTCGGCATCATCGGCACCGGCGCCACGGCAGTGCAGGCCATCCCGCAGCTCGGCGAGATGGCCAAGGAGTTGTACGTCTTCCAGCGCACGCCGTCCTCGATCGACATCCGGGACGACTGGGAGACCAATCCGGAGTGGGCCGCGAAGCTAAAGCCGGGCTGGCAGGCTCGCCGCCGCGAGCGCGCGATGGCCGGGCCTCGCCTCAGCGACGAGCAGAAGGCTCGCCGCGCAGCGATGTCGCGCGAGGAGAAGATCCGTCGCCAGGAGAACGCCAACATCGATGCCATGATGCGCATCCACCGGCGCATCGACGAGGTCGTCGAGGACCCCGGTACCGCCGAAGCGCTCAAACCCTGGTACATGCTCATGTGCAAGCGGCCGTGCTTCCACAATGACTACCTGCCCACGTTCAACCGGCCGAGCGTGCACCTGGTCGACACCCAGGGCAAGGGCATCACCCAGATCACCGAGCAGGGTCCGCTGTTTGAGGGCGTGCAGTACGAGCTGGACCTGCTGATCTACGCCACCGGATTCGAAGTGCAACGCACCGGCATCTACAACCGCATCGTCGGCGAGAACGGCTTGGAGCTGAACGACAAGTACGCAGACGGCATCCGCACGCTGCTGGGCATCCACACTGCCGGCTACCCGAACCTGTTCATCATGGGCGGCTATCAGGCGTTCTTCGCGTTCAACCTCACCGACGTGCTGAACAGCCAGGGCGAGCACATCGCCGAGTGCATCGACTTCGTGCGCCGGGGCGGCCTGCAGACCATGGACTGCCTGCCCGAGGCTGAGGAATGGTGGGTGCAGCAAGTCATTGCCAACCGCGGCAAGACCACTCGCAACCGCGATTGCACCCCCGGCTACTACAACTTCGAAGGCGCCGAGAACCGCCGCCAGGACGGCAACTTCAACGGCAACATCAAGCAGTACCTGGGCTTCATGGCCCACGCCCGCGAGAACATGTCGGAGAACTTCGCCTTCACGCAGCGCTGACAGCGCTGATCTGACTGAGTTCAACCTGCATTCCGCCTTTGGGCGCGCCCCTAGCCTTGACGCCGTGACTGCGGGCGAGCGAGTGGGCGAGAACGGGGGCCGGCGCAGCTACTTCGTGCGCACCTATGGGTGCCAGATGAACGAGCACGACACCGAGCGGATCGCAGGCCTGCTGGAAGCCGACAATCTTGTGGCCGCGCCCACGATGGCTGACGCCGATGTCATCGTGCTCAACACCTGCTGCATCCGCGAGAACGCCGACAACAAGCTCTACGGCCAGCTTGGGCACCTCAAGCGCCTCAAGGAGGAACGCCCCGAGGTGCAGATAGCGGTCGCCGGCTGCCTGGCGCAGAAGGACCAGGACCTCGTGCGCCGACGGGCGCCTCACGTGGATGTCGTGTTCGGCACGCACAACGTGGCTCGTGCCGCCGACCTGCTGAGCGAGGCACGCGTCTCGGGACCGGTGACGGAGATCCTGGCCGAGTCCGATGAGTTCCCCTCGGCGCTGCCCGTGCGGCGAGATGCCCAGCACGCCGCATGGGTCACGATCCAGATCGGCTGCGACAACACCTGCGCGTTCTGCATCGTGCCCTCGGTGCGGGGCCGAGAGATCTCCCGGCCGTTCGGCGAGCTCATCGACGAAGTACGCCGCTTGGCAGCCGACGGCGTCAGCGAGGTGACGCTGCTGGGGCAGAACGTCAACAGCTACGGCCGCGACGTGACCCTGTCACTCCGCCGCGCAAACGATGCGTCTGGCCCGGACGGTCCAGCCGGTGCCTCGTGGCGAGCCGGCGAGGCCTGGGCGAGTGGGCGGCGCACTGCTCGCCCGCTGTTCGGCGATCTGCTGCGGGCGGTCGGTGCCGTCGACGGCATCGAGCGGGTGCGATTCACCAGCCCGCACCCGAAGGACCTGCGGGCCGACGTCATCGCAGCCATGGCCGAGACGCTCGCGGTGTGCGAGCACCTGCACCTGCCGCTGCAGTCCGGCAGCGACGAAGTGCTGAGAGCAATGCATCGCGGCTATAGCGCCCAGCGCTACCTGGAGCGGCTGGAGGCCGCCCGCGCCGCCGTTGACGACCTCGCGGTCAGCACCGACATCATCGTGGGCTTTCCTGGCGAGACCGAGCGCGATTTTGCCGACACACTCGAACTCGCTGCGGCGGCCAGCTTCGACAGCGCATTCACGTTCGTCTTCTCGCCGCGGCCGGGCACCGAAGCCGCAGAGATGGTCGACCGGTTCGTGGACCCCGGAGTATCCGCTGAACGCATGGAGCGGCTGCGAACTGTGATCGAGCGCTCCGCACGCCTTGGCAACGAATCCAGGGTGGGCCGCGTCGAAGAGCTGCTAGTGGAGGGACCGTCGAAGCGAGATCCGGACACCCTCTCAGGCCGGACGCGCCAGAACCGTCTGGTGCACTTCGCGTCAGCCGAGCCGCTGCGAACTGGCACCTATGCACGAGTGCTCGTGACCGACGCTGCCACGTTCCACCTCAGCGGAGAGCTCATCGAGGTCATCGCCCCGGCGCGACACCGCACCCGCATACCGGTTGCCGCCCGCTGAGAGGCGGGAAGCCATGGGTGGTGACGGCGGCCATCGGCCCGTGGTCATCGTGGGCCCGACGGCGTCGGGCAAGTCAGCGCTAGCGCTGGAGTTGGTCAGGCGTGCCCGCCCCCGGCCCGACATCGCCGGTCCGACGGAATTGGTGTCGGTCGATTCCATGCAGGTGTACCGCGGTATGGACATCGGCACCGCCAAGCCCTCCGCCGCCGAGCAAGCTGAGGTGCGGCACCACCTCATCGATCTCGTGGAACCGGCAGAGCGATTCACTGTCGTCGACTATGCGATGGCCTTCGAGGCGGCCATGGCTGACATCGCTGGCCGGGACGCAGTCCCACTGCTGGTGGGCGGTACCGGTCTGTACCTCCGTGCCGTCATCGACGGTCTCAGGCCGCCACCGGAGTTCACCGACATCGCCACCGAACTCGAGGCCGAGGCCGCCGCCGTTTCCGATGCAGCGGCAGCACATGACGGCGGCGGGGTCGACGGGTGCACGGCTGACGTAGCGGCGGCTCGTCAGGCTGCGGATGGTGGCGCGAGTGGCGCGGTCGTGCTGCACCAACGTCTCGCCGAACTGGACCCGCTGGCCGCTTCGCGTATGGAGCCAACAAATCTGCGCCGAATCGTGCGGGCGCTGTCGGTGTGCTTGGGCAGCGGCCGGCCGTTCTCGTCATTCGGGCCGGGGCTGCAGAGCTATCCCGAGGTCCCGTTCCGGATCGTGGGCATCGATCCCGGTCGGGCGGCGCTGGACGAGCTCATCGGCGACAGGTACCGCCGACAGATGGAGCTGGGCATGCTCGAAGAGGTGCGCCGGCTCGCTGCTCGGCCGCTGTCGCGCACGGCCGCGCAAGCTCTCGGCTACAAGGAGCTGCGAGCGCACCTGGCAGGGGAATGCACGCTCGACGAAGCACTCAACGTCGCCATCGCACGCACCCGGCGATTCGCCCGCCGCCAGCAGCGCTGGTTCGCCCGAGACCCCAGGATCACCTGGATCTCGCACGGAAGCCCTGCGGAGATGGCCGACCAAATGGAGCAGCTTGAATCCTGAAGGCCTCTGGCCGCACCAAGCTTTGAGTTTCAGTCGAAGGTTTAGCTCAGGCGGGATTCGACCATGTCGAGGGCGTCATCGGTCAGCACGGCGGCTACCCGGACACGATCGGCTGCGGCTGATCCGTAGAACTCACCAGGCGATACGAGAATGCCCACCTCGGTGAGCAGCGTGCGAGTGAACGCCCACGCGTCGCCGTCGGGGGCTGCAGCCCACAGGTAGAAGCCGCCGCGTGGCAGCGCAGGCTCGGGGCCGAAGCGGCCGACGATGCGCGCGAGCCGCTCCAGCCGGTTCCGATACCGCTCTCGCTGTTCGGCAACATGGTCTTGGTCGGCCAGCGCTGCTGCCGCCGCCGCCTGCGCCGGGCCCGGCACCATGAACCCGGCGTGCTTGCGAACCTCTCGCAGATAGTGGACGAGCGCAGGATCGCCTGCGTAGAAACCCACCCGTACGCCAGCCAGGTTCGATCGCTTTGACAATGAATGGACCGCGACAACGCCGTCGACCTCGGCGCGCATGCCGCCGCCCTGTCCTGTGTCTACCTCATCGCTGTGGGCCTCACCGCGGCCAGCCGTCGCCGCGGAGGTCGGCGTCAAGATCGTTCTGGGCACTCCATCCCAGGTGAACTCGGCGTAGCACTCGTCGCTGAATACCGGCACACCCCGCGCCCGCCCCCACCGCGCGGCGGCGTCGAGATCGTCCAGTCCTCCGGCGGGATTCCCGGGTGTGTTGACCCACAGCACCAGGGCCCGCTCAGCGTCGGCGTCGGAGATGGCGTCGAGCTGGATCGACCAGTGCTCGTCGGCCGGCACGGGCACTGCACGGCAGCCAGCCAGCTCGGCTCCCATCGCGTAACTGGGATAGCTGATCTCGGGAAACAGCACCGTGTCGCGTCCGGGGGTGCGCAGTCGCAACCAGTGGGGCAGCCCAGCCACGAACTCCTTCGAGCCGATGGTCGCCGCCACTTCCGTGGCGGCGTCGACCTGTACACCCAGCCGTTCGGTGCACCAGCGCGCAGCCGCGTCCCGAAGCTCGGGCGTCCCAATCGAAGGCGGATAGCCGCGCTCGGAATCCGACCCGCCCAGCGCCGCCAGCACGGCGGGCGTTGGCGGGTCCACCGGTGTGCCGATGGACAGGTCCACGAGCCCGCCTTCGTGCCGATCAGCGAGTGGCTTCAGATCGTCCAGCCGGTCATAGGGATACGGCGGCGGTACGTACCCAGTGCGTGCGTTCACCGCAACATCATTGCGCGCCGTTGCCGCGGGCAGCATCTGAAGGGGTGCCGCCGTCAGCGGTTCCGGTTGCGAATTCGGCGAAGAGGCTGCGGGAGACGGCGTCGAGCCGTGCACGCACCACGGTCCCGTGGTCGTCATGAGATTCCGAGAGCACTTCGCCTTCCCGGTGGACCGCCGCGAGGGTGTCGCCGCGGGAGTAGGGGATGCGCAGTTCGGTGACCTCGGTGAGGTGCCGGAGACGGTCGCCGACAGCGAGCAGGAGTTCCTCGACGCCGTCGCCGCTGTTGGCCGATATCGCATGGGAGCCCTCGTAGCGCTCCAGCAGTTGCCTCACGGTGCCGTCGTCGGCCGTATCGCACTTGTTGAACGCGATGAGTTCGTCGACCTCGCCGGCGCCGATCTCGCGCAGCACGGAGCGCACCACATCGACGTGCATCTCCGGTTCCGCCGCTGAGGCGTCGACCAGGTGCACCAGCAGGTCGGCCTCGGCCACCTCCTCCAGCGTCGACATGAAGGCCTCCACCAGCGATGTCGGCAGCTTCTTGATGAAACCGACCGTGTCGGTGACCAGCACTGTCTCGCCGCCGGGCAGTTGCAGTCGCCGAGTGGTGGCGTCGAGCGTGGCGAACAGTCGGTCTTCCACCAGCACGTTGGCCCCGGTGAGGCGCCGCAGCAAGGTCGACTTGCCGGCGTTGGTGTAACCCACGATCGCGACCGTGTGGTAGCGGGAGCGCCGGCGCGACTTGCGCTGGTTCAGCCGAGTCCGCCGCAGCCCGCGCAGATCCTTCTCGAGTCGCGCCAGCCGCCGCTGGATCCGTCGGCGATCCACCTCGAGCTGGGTCTCGCCCGGTCCCCGCGTGCCGATGCCGCCAGCCTGCTGCGAGAGCTGCCGCCCGCGGCCGCGCAGCCGTGGGAGCCGGTAGCGAAGCTGGGCCAACTCCACCTGCGCTTTGCCTTCGAGCGTCGTGGCGTTCTGGGCGAAGATGTCAAGAATGACCGCCGTGCGGTCGAGCGCGGTGCGCTGCAGAATGCGCTCCAAGTTGAACTGTTGCGCTGGCGACAGCTCGTCGTCGAACACCACGGTGTCGGCATCGTGCTCAAGCGACGCATCCAAGATCTCGTCGGCCTTCCCCCGTCCCACAAACGTCGCCGGGTCAGGTGCATCCCGTCGCTGAACAATCCGCTCCACCGAATCCGCGCCCGCGGTGTCCACCAGCCGCTCCAGCTCGTCAAGATTGGCGTCCACCTCATCAGCAGTCCGCTCCGCCAGCTGCACCCCCACCAGCACGATCTGCTCCCGAAAAGCCCGATCGATCAGCCCAGACTCAGCCCCCCCAAACTCCCCAAACCCACCCCGATGGCTCTCGTCCGACTCCTGGGGAGCTTGTTCAGAACCAGCCATCAAGCATCCAGTGACGGTGCGTCTAGTGGCCACACATGGTTGCCGAGATGCTCCACCCAGACGCTGAGGATGGGGTGACCGTCGACTTCGTCGGTCGAGACCGTCGCCTTGCCGCCGGGCATCTCAACGAGAGTCTCTGCGCCAGGCGACACGAGACCCCAGCTCTGTGCCCGCACCGCAGCGGTAACGGCACCTGTGCCACATGCCTGCGTCAAGCCTGCGCCCCGTTCCCAGACGGACATGCCGATCGACGATGAGTCGGCCGAATCCGAATTCTCGCGTTCAATACGCCAGATGAACTCGACATTGATGCCTCGGGGGAAGTGTGCTTCGAACGCTGCACCGAGATCGGCGGTGTCGTGTGCGTTGACCGGCCGACCAGCGTTGATGACGAGATGCGGATTGCCGACGTCGCCGGTCTCCCGTTGCACGCTTCCGAGTGCCCGCCTGATTTGTCCGTCTAGCGCAGCCGAGATGTCCGGTCCGTGGGCCACGTGAGGCATGTGGACTTCGGCGAGCGGATCGATGGGCTCAACTGATCCGTTCTCGGCTGCTGCGAATTCGGCACTCAAGGTCACGCGCCTCGCTCCATCCGCCGTGTCAACTGTCAGTACGAGAATGTCGCCCCGCGCTTCGGTGCGCCCACCAAACTCCATGCCCGCAACGAAGGTACGGGCTACCTCGTTGGCCAAACAGGCGAGACCATTGCCGCTCACCTCTGCTGACGACCCGTCGGAGTTGTACAGCTTCATCCCGACACGCCTGGCCGGCGTTGCAGAAGCGGATTCGTCTGCGTCCGGAGCCAGGCTCGGCTGCGTGGGATTCATGCCAGTGGCCAGTATCAAGCCGTCGGCACCGATGCCCTTGCGTCGATCGCAGGTCTCGCGGGCAAGTCCGGCCAAGTCGCCGACACGTCGTTCGAGATCTGCTTGCTCGCGGTCGCTCAACAGGGCGACGAGGAAGTCGTTGCCGAGACCCTGGTGCTTCGCAAGATGGAGCGTGTCCACGGCTCCATTGTCACACCTAGACCCGGAATTCCACGAGCGAATTGTCACGCAGTGTGTAGAACCGAATCCGTGAGGGGTGGGCGGGGGCAGGGGTGCCCACGCGCAGTTCGCAGCGCCACAGCCCATCCACCTCGTAGCCGGCGGCGCTGCGCATGTCTGAGCATGGGTGCGCCTGCCCCCGCCCACCCCGGGCGACAGCAGCAAGCACCCAAGCGCTACGAGGTGGGTTCGCGCCGGCCGAAGCCTTTGAACGTGTCACCGATCGCCGTAGCCACCGACGCCAGCTTCGAACGTCCCTCATTCAGCCGGGGAGCTATCTGCGTCAAGCCCTCGACGGTCCAGCGCCCGTCAGCAGCGATGATGTCGTCGTCGGCGAGCGACCAGCCCTGGTAGAGCCCCACCTCATTGCCGCCCACGTGGAACACGCCGCCAGTGAATGGGCAGTCCTCCATCGCCAGATACGCCACCAGCGGGCTCACATTCGCCGGGTCGTACAGGTCGAATTCGGCAGGGTCGTCCGGCGCCCGCACCACCTCTTCGAGGCCAGGCGTCTGCAGCGTCAGGCGTGTCCGGGCAATCGGCGCCAGGCAGTTCACCCGCACGCTGTAGCGCGCCAGCTCGCCGGCGGCCACCAGCGTCATCGCTGCAATGCCGGCCTTGGCACCGGAGTAGTTGAACTGGCCGAGGTTGCCGAGCATGGCGCCCGAGGCGGTGTTGATCACCGAGCCGCTCACCTCCTTGCCCGCCTTGGACTGCTCACGCCAGTACGCAGCCGCCCAGCGAGTCGGGCAGAAGTGGCCCTTCATGTGCACTTCGACGACGGCATCCCACTCGGGCTCGGTCATGTTGACCACCACCCGGTCACGCAGGATGCCCGCGTTGTTGACCAGCACATGCAGGTCGCCGAAAGCCTCGACGGCCTGATTCACCATGCGCTGCGCACCCTCCCAGTCGGTGACGCTGTCGCCGTTGGCGACGGCCTCGCCGCCCATGGCCTCAATCTCCGCGACGACCTCGCCGGCAGGACCTTGATCTGCGCCGGTGCCGTCGGCGGAACCGCCGAGGTCGTTGACGACGATCTTCGCCCCCTCCGACGCCATCAGCAGCGCATGCTCACGGCCGATGCCACGGCCAGCGCCGGTGATCAGGACGACGCGTCCGTCAAGTGCACCCATGTTGTTCTCCCGTCTTGAGGAACTCTGGAGCGGATGACCGGGGTCGAACCGGCGACCTCAACCTTGGCAAGGTTGCGCTCTAACCAACTGAGCTACATCCGCGCGGCGGATCACTGTAGCAAGCACCTACCGCACAGATGCGTGGATTCGGCGGGGCGGAGCCGCTTTCGGATGGGTTATTCGGCAGGTGGCCGCAGGTCGATCCGCAGTGTCAGGATCCCGTCGTCGAGCGTGGCAGTGGCATCGCCGATCATGGCGTAGTCCATGAAGTCGAGCTCGGCCTGACGGATGAAGTGGCGTCGCTCCTCGCCGCCGATGGCGGGCAGGTTTCGCTTGCGCACCGCCTCGGCACGCTCGGCGAAGCGGGTGATCATTTCCTGTGGATCGAAGTTCTCGCTCATGTCGTTCTGGCTCTCATGATGACTCGGCCGCGGTGCTCACGTCACCTTGCCACCGCTGCGGGGCCGTTCGCCGCAGGTACACGACAAATCCGGATCCGCATGCCACGGTGAGCAGGCCCAGCACCGCCACCAGCAGCCACCACACGCCCAAGCCTGAACCGACCGCCTCCGACGGCACGCTGGCATGTGCATCGGCCAGCAGTGTCGTGCCGCTGCCGATCAACGCGTGCCTCCCGCAGAACCCGCATCGCTCTTGTAGATGTCGTCGATGAACTCGCCCATCGGCGGGCCGGTCTGGTCGGGCTCGGTGAGGAAACCGTCGTGGCCGTTATCGCTGTCGATGTCGACGTGCTCGACCCGCATCGTGCCCCGGCCCTGCAGCGCCCCGACAATCCTGAGCTGCTGAGGTCGTGGGTAGAGAAAATCGGTGCGCACGCTCATCACCATGGTCGGTGCGACGATGCGTGCGAGAGCGGCATCGATGCCGCCGCGGCCCCGACCGACATCGTGCAGGTCCATCATCTTGTTGAGCACCAGGTAGGTATTGGCGTCGAAGCGGGGCACGAACTTCGCTCCCTGGTAGTCGAGATAGCTCTCGACGTCGAAGCGCTGCTCGAGCCGCAGCGGCAGCACCGGATCCTCGCTGTGGCGGGCGAACCGGCGATCGAACTCGTCGCCGGAGCGGTAGTGGATCATCGCGATCCGCCGTGCATTGGCCAGGCCACGATGGGGCCCGTCCCCATCGGGAGCGTCGTAGTAGCGGCCGCCCCTGAAGTTGGGGTCGTCATAGATCGCCTGCCGCCCGACCTTGCTCCAGGCAATCTGCTGCGCGGATGCCTCCGCTGACGCGGCGATCACGACCAGCGAGCCGACCCGCTCGGGGTAGGTGATGCCCCACTCCAGCACGGCCATGCCCCCCATGGAGCCGCCCACGACGCTGAGCCAGCGGTCGATGCCGAGGTGTCGGCCGAGTGCCCACTGCGAACGTACGACGTCGCGGTTGGTGACCACGGGAAAATCGGGCCCGTAGCGCTCGCCGGTGGACGGGTTCAGGGACGACGGGCCGGTGCTGCCTTGGCAGCCGCCGAGCACATTGGCGCACACGATGAAGTAGCGGTTGGTGTCGAGCGGGCGGCCCGGGCCGATGAAGTCGTTCCACCAGCCCTCGGTGATCTGAGCGGGCGGGTGCGCCGCGCCATGAGCGTGCGCATCGCCAGTCAGTGCATGGCACACCAGCACCGCGTTGGAAGCGTCAGCGTCGAGTGCGCCCCAGGTCTCATACGCGAGCACTGGCTTGTGGAGCAGGCCGCCGCCTTCCAGCGTGAACGGCCGGTCCGGCGACAGATCGAAGAACTGCCGCTCGGCCGCGCCGAGGCCCGGGTGCCATGCACCCGAGGCGGGCAGCGGCCAGGCCGCCGCATCGTCGTTCGGGGCGCTCGCGCGCCTCGCACTGTCCACAGCTGAGCCTTCGTCCTGGGCCTTCGATTCCGGAGGCCGGGTTCCAGCGGCCAGATTGCCGCTGGGTAGGCAAGGGTACCGGTCGCTTCTGGCCCGTCTAAAGCGGATTTCAGCGGTTGGCGTTGTCGCCGCTGGCCGCGAACGCCGCGAGATCGTCAAGACGCTCGTCGTTCGAGAACACGTCGTGCAGTCGCAACCGCAGGCCGAGCCGGCGCTGCAGCTGGCGCACGTCGAGTTCTTCGTCCCACAGGAACATGGTGACGGCGGTGCCGCTGCGGCCCGCGCGAGCCGTCCGACCGGAGCGGTGCAGGTAGGTCTTGTGCTCGGGGGGCACGTTGTAATGCACCACCACGTCGACCTCATCGATGTGCAGCCCGCGGGCAGCGACATCGGTGGCGACCAAGGCGGCCAGCTTGCCCTTGGCGAAGTTGGCGAGCGCCCGCTCCCGCTTGACCTGGGGCAGATCGCCGTGAATGGCGCCTGCCTGCACCCCGGCTTCTCGCAGATCACGGGTGAGCTGGTCGGCGCCCCGCTTCGTGCGGGTGAACAGCAGCGTGCGCCCGTTCGCCCCGATGATGCGCGCGGCGACCCGTACCCGGTCCATCTTGTGCACCGACAAGAACAGGTGCCCCATTTCCGAGACAGTCACCTCGCGTTCGGTGACTTCGTGGAAAACCGGGTCTCGCAGGTGCCGCTTCACCAGCGTGTCCACGACTCCGTCGAGCGTCGCCGAGAACAGCAGCGTCTGGTGCTGGCCGTCGATGTGGCGCAGCACCCACTCGACCTGGGGCAGGAATCCCATGTCGGCCATCCGGTCGGCTTCGTCGACCACCACCCGCTGGATGCCCGACACGTTGACGGCGCCGCGGTCGATGAGATCGATGAGCCGGCCGGGGGTGGCGATGACGATATCCATGCCCCCCGACAGCAGCTCGATCTGCCGATCGAGGTTGGTGCCGCCATAGGTGGCAATCGACCGCAGGTCGGCAGCCTTGGCCAGCGGCTCGACTACGGCGGCGATCTGGTTTGCCAGCTCGCGGGTCGGCGTGAGCACGAGGGTGGTGGGGTGGCCGTCGGCGGCACGGGGTGTGAGCGCCAGCATGGGCAGGCTGAACGCCAGCGTCTTGCCGGAGCCCGTCTTGGCTTTGCCGCAGACGTCTCGGCCGGCGAGTGCTTCGCCGATGGTCAATTCCTGGATGGCGAACGGCTCGGTGATTCCTTGGTCAGCCAGGGTGTCGCAGAGGGGTTCGGGTACGCCTAGTTCACTGAATGTTGTCACGGGGGTCTTTTCGAAGGTCGCGGCCCAAGGGTTGCGCTGCCAGCTACGCGAACTGCGACAACGCTGGGCAGTGGGGCCACACGGCGAACTGCCTTGGCTGCCGAGTGTATGGGAGCAGGGGTGCCTGACGGCGGAGCAAGGCGTGCGCTGCGCCGTTTTGCTGCCAGTGCGGTGTGGCGTACGCCGCTGGAAATGCCGCCGTCATTCGGGGGGCAGACCACTACCCTGCGAAGTCCCGGGCGGAGTGGCCGAGTGGTTAGGCAGCGGCCTGCAAAGCCGTGTACGCCGGTTCGAATCCGGTCTCCGCCTCGCCGGCCAGCCGGACCTCGGGCAGGCTGAAGGCGTCGGCCGAGCCATGTAGGCAGGGTGCTAGCGTGAGTCGCCCTCCGGGCGATTGGCGCAGTTGGTTAGCGCGCTTGCATGACACGCAAGAGGTCACAGGTTCGACTCCTGTATCGCCCACCAGCTGCAAGCCGGTGAATCCGTCACGTTGCTCGGCGGGACCATCACCGTCACCGCCGACGACGGCGACACCCACACCGTCAGGATCGCCCGCCAGGACTGGACCAACTCTCGCGCCGCGAGAGCTGGTCTTTGTAGATAGTGCTCATTACTATCTGTTGAGTGCGAGCACATGTGAGGTGCGGGCGCGGTGGGTCGCGGTGCTTGAGGGCGGCGGTTGCGGTATTGGTGGGGGCGGCGGCGGTGTTGGGGCCGTTGGCGTCGGCCATGGGTGCCTCGCCGGAGCTGCAGCTGCGCGACGTTCCTGAGGCGATAGAGCTGGGCGACCTCGCGGACGAGGCCAAGACGGTGGTCAACAGCTCCATTGACGACGCGGCCGGGGGCGTAGTGCGGTACGGGTTCGAGCTGTCGTCGCCGCAGTCGGTGGAGGTGGTGCTGCGGCTGCTGAGCGCGAACCTCGATGTGTTCTTGGAGGACGCGCAAGGCGAGGTGCTGGGCTCGGGCACCGAGCTGGGGCACTCTGATGAGCGGTTCACGCTGACATTGGCGGCGGGCAGCTATGTGGTGCGGCTGGAGTCCGCGGAGCCGGTGCGGTACCGGCTCAAGCTCAAGGTCACCGAGCCGGTGGGGGAGCCCGTCGGCACCCGCACGGACCCGGGCACCAAGACCGACCCGGGCACTGAGTCAGATCCGGGCGCCCCCGCAGACCTCGTCGAGGCGTGGACATCAGTGTTGGACGTGGGGGCGAGTGACGACGGGGCGGGCTACTCGCGCTGGGCACAGTTTGGTTCGCTGACGCCGGTTCAATTCGATGTCGACGGGTCGTCGTATGACGTCATCTTGCTCGCCGAGCTCGCCGGCGGCCTGTACCTGGGCCTACGGCGTTCGCTGGACACCGAGTTCACCCTCGAGATCGACGGCCAGCAGTTCGTCGGCTCCGACAGCTTGGTTCCCGCTGGGCTGGCGCTGCGCGGCACGTACTGGTGGCCCACAAACGGCGTGCTGTCCGCCTCCCTGGGCAGCACCGCCGACGTGTCGCTCAGCGTCGGCGCCGACACGCTTCCTGAGCGTGGCGCGGCACCACCGGGAGCGTGGTTCTCGGATGTGCCCGACACGCACGACGGATCGACCTCGTTCACGCTGGAGCTCAACTTCGACGAAGCAGGCGTCGAGGTCACCGCAGGATCGATGGCCGACGCGCTGACCGTGACCGGCGGCTCGCTGGGGGTCGTGACCGAAGTGTCGCCCGCCGGCAAGACCTGGGAACTCACCGTGACCCCCGACGCAGCGGGCGACGTCACCGTGTCGCTCAACGCCCCAACAGACTGCGTCACAGCACACGCGGTGTGCACCGCCGACGGGCGAATGCTGCGCAACACCGCCCAAGCCGTCGTGCGGGGAACTGCCGATGACGACGATCCGCCCGCCAGCAGTGCCGACTTGAGTGCGCTCACGGTGGACGGCGTCAGTGTTGCCGGATTCAGCGCCGGCGTCACGGAGTACCAATTCGGTGTGGATGCCTCGGTGGCGCAGGTGACGGTGTCGGGCGTCGCGGATGGGGACGCGGCGGTGGCCTACAGCGGAACCGACGCCGACAGACTCACCGACGGCCACCAACTGGGCCTGAGCGAGGGCCGCAACGTCGCGACGGTCACCGTCACTGCCGCCGACGGCAACACGACCAAGGAATACACCGTCAGCATCAACCGGGGGTCGGAGGCCCCCTTTGGATGGAGCGCCGGGGACGACTTCGACACCTTGGCCGCGGCGGGGAACAAGTCAGCCGATGGCCTGTGGTCCGACGGCACCACCATGTGGGTGTCCGACGACTCCTACGGCAATGAGAAGATCTTCGCCTACACGCTGGCCACCAAACAGCGAGATCCCAGCAAGGACATCCGGGTCCGGCAGACCGGGGCGTTCGGAGACGCCCATGTCCGAGACATATGGTCCGACGGCACCACCATGTGGGTGGCCAACCACTTCGAGGCCAAGCTCTTCGCCTACACGCTGGCCGGTGGGCAGCGGGACCCCGCCAGGGACTTGAACACCGACGGCGCGGCCGGGAATGAATCCCCTATGGGTTTGTGGTCCGACGGCACGACCATGTGGGTGTCCGACCTTTCCAGCAAGAAGATCTTCGCCTACACGCTGGCCACCAAGCAGCGGGACCCCGGCAAGGACATCGACACCGACGGCACGGCCAACACGGGACCCGTCGGCCTGTGGTCCGACGGCACGACCATGTGGGTAGCCGACAGTTTCGACGCCAAGCTCTACGCCTTCACGCTGGCCACCGGGCAGCGCGACCCCGACCGGGACTTCGACACCCTGTCGGGGCACGGCCACACCCTTCCTTGGGCGATCTGGTCCGACGGCGCGACGATGTGGGTGTCGGGCTTCCTCAACGACAAGATCTTCGCCTACAACATGCCCGGCAACGCCGACCCGGGCAATGCCGACCTGAGTGCGCTCACGGTGGACGGCGTCAGTGTTGCCGGATTCAGCGCCAGCGACACCGCGTACCAGTTCGGTGTGGGCGCCTCGGTGGCGCGGGTGACGGTGTTGGGCGTCGCGGACGGGGACGCGGCGGTGGTCTACAGCGGAACCGACGCCGACAGCGTCACCGACGGCCACCAAGTGGACCTGAGCGAGGGCCGCAACAACGTGAGGATGACCGTCACCGCCGCCGACGGCAGAACGAGAAAGGGCTACACCGTCAGCATCAACCGGGGGTCGGAGGCCCCCTACGGATGGAGCGCCGAGGACGACTTCGACACCTTGGCCGCGGCGGACAACAGGTCAGTCACCGGCCTGTGGTCCGACGGCACCACCATGTGGGTGGCCGACGACGCCGACGGCAGTGAGAGGGCCTACGCCTACACGCTGGCCACCAAGCAGCGGGATCCCGGCAAGGACATCGACCTCCGCAAGCCCTCCAGAGACACCCATGTCCGGTCCATCTGGTCAGACGGCACCACCATGTGGATGGGCGAGAGTTTCGACAACAAGCTCTACGCCTTCACGCTGGCCGACGGGCAGCGGGACCCCGGCAAGGACATCGACATCGGCAACCAGTACCCCTATGGCCTGTGGTCCGACGGCACGACCATGTGGGTGTCCGACGTTCACAAACAGAAGATCTTCGCCTACACGCTGGCCGACGGGCAGCGGGACCCCGGCAAGGACTTCGACACCCTCGACCCGGCCAACGCCCGTCCCGCCGGCCTGTGGTCCGACGGCACGACCATGTGGGTGGCCAACAGCTGGTATGACGAGAAGATCTTCGCCTACACGCTGGCCACCAAGCAGCGGGACCCCGACCGGGACTTCGACACCCTGTCCGGGCACCGCCAGGGCCCTCCCCGGGCGATCTGGTCCGACGGCACGACCATGTGGGTGGCGAGCGACTACATCGACAAGCTGTTCGCCTACAACATGCCGGGCAACGCCGACCTGAGCGCTCTGAGCCTCAGCGCCGGGACGTTGACCCCCGCCTTCGGCACCGCCACGACGTCCTACACGGTTTCGGTGGGCGACTCGGTGTCGCAGGTGACGGTGACCGCCCAAGCAGCCGACGCGGGCAACGCCACGGTCGTGTTCCTCGACGGCAACGACGTGGAACTCCCCGACGCCGACGACCACGCCGACGGCCAGCAGGTGGACCTCGCGTTGGGCGACAACACGATCAAGGTCAAAGTCACCGCCTCGGACCTCGTCACCACCCGCGTCTACACGCTGACGGTCCACCGTGGCGCCGTCGACGACGCCGCGAACTGGGCGGTGTCGGTCGGCTCGGCGTCCATCGCCGAGGAGGGCGAGACGTCGACGGTGGTGACGGTGAGCACCGGAGGCGTGACGCTCACCGAGGCGAAGACGATCACGCTGGTCCTGGCGGGCACCGCGACCGAGGTCGCCGACTACACAGTCACCGCCAAGACGCTGACGCTCGCCGCCGGCGAGGTCTCGGCACACGCCACGGTGACCGCGGTGGACGACACCGACATAGACAGCGACGAGACCATCGAGATCACCGCGATGCTCGACGGCGCGGTGATCGGCGTCTCCCAGACCATCACCATCGCCGACAACGACGAGGGCACCAGCGGCTTGTGCTCGCCGGTCTTCGACCCGACGCCCACGGCGGTGGAAGTGATGGCGGTCCCCATCGTGGTGGCATCCAACATCGGCGAGTACTTCGTGCTGTATGTCAACCACGAAGAGGACGGTGTGGTGGTGGAGACACCGGTCGCGGTGATCAGGGGCGAGCCGTCCACGACGACGCTGGCCGAGAACGTGGCCGCGCTGCCGCCGGAGCGCTACCGGGTGGAGAAGTACCTCATCACCGACCCCGCCGACGTCGACGGCGACTGCGTCGACGACCTCACCGAACTCGACAGCCTCGGGACCATGAGCCCGGTGAACCCCGCCCCGGCCATCGGGCTCACCGACGGCGCCGCAGCCGTTCCCGATCAGCCCACCTTCGAGACGCTGGCCTACAACGAGCAGTATCTCAAGTTCGTTCTGCTGGGCATGGACACCGGCTCGCCGACCCTGTTCTTCATCAACTCCAAGACGCACCTCCGCCATCCCATCGCGCTGTTCCTCAATGCGATCGGTCACCTGGAGGCCGACCTGCCCTGGGCCGTGCCGGGCGAGATCGTCTACGACCCCGCACTCGAGGCCCCCGACGGCAGCACCGGCGTCTACTACTGGTGGCTGAACCGCTACGACAACCGCTACAGCACCGACCTGCTCGAGCGCATCCACACCCTGCTCGCGGCCGGTATGCCGCTCCTCGACGACAACCTGGCCCTGCACATACCGAACTACCGCCTCGCGAGCTACCAGTCCGAACTGCCGCTGTTGAGGCAGTCGCGCATCCCGCTCATGTTCGACGAGGACATCCACCCCGGATCCAGCTTCCTGTCTATGAATCCCGCAGTGGGATACGGCCAGCTGCGGGTCATTGAACAGGGGGAGCGGCCCAATCCCCGCGACATCGCGATATACGAGGCACTGCCCAACGAGCTGCCCCGCGTCGCAGGGATCATCACCACCGTGCCCCAGACGCCGCTGTCGCACGTGAATCTGAGAGCCGTGCAGGACGCCGTCCCCAATGCTTTCATCAGCGACGCCCTCGATGACAGCACCGTCGACGGTGACATCATCGACGGCCTCCTCGACAGCTACGTCCGCTACGAGGTGACCGAGAGCGGATGGAGTGTGAGGGCAGCCACCCCCGCCGAGGTCGACGCCCACTACGCCGCGTTGCGGCCCGCTACGGCACAAACACCCCAACGCGATCTGTCGGTCACCGCGATCACCCCTCTCAGCGCCGTTGGCTTCGAGGACTGGGACGCCTTCGGGGTCAAGGCCGCCAATGTGGCCGTGCTGGGGACGCTGGGCTTTCCGCCCGGGACCGTGCCCGAAGGATTCGCGGTGCCGTTCTACTTCTACGACGAGTTCATGAAGCACAACGGGTTCTATGACGACATCGAAGAGATGCTCGCCGACGAGAGCTTCCAGACCGACTTCGACGTCCAAGAGGACATGCTCAAGGACCTGCGCAAGGCCATCAAGAAGGGCCAGACGCCCGCCTGGATCACCGACGCGCTCACCGCGATGCACGCCACCTACCCCGTGGGGCGGTCGCTTCGCTACCGGTCGAGCACCAACAACGAAGACCTTCCCGGGTTCAGCGGGGCGGGGCTGTACGACTCCAAGACCCAGGATCCCGACGAGACCGAAGAAGACGGCATAGACAAGTCCCTCAAAGGGGTCTATGCCAGCCTGTGGAACTTCCGAGCCTTCGCTGAACGCGAATTCCACCGCATCGACCACCTCGCAACGGCGATGGGGGTGCTGGTGCACCCCAACTACACCGACGAGCTCGCCAACGGCGTCGCGGTCAGCTTCGACCCCGTCAGCGGCTTCGACGGCTACTACTACGTCAACACCCAGCTCGGCGAGGACCTCGTCACGAACCCCGACGCCTACTCCGAGCCCGAGGAGATCCTGCTGCACCCCAGCGGCAACCAGATCGAGATCCTGGCGACCTCCAACCAGGTGGAGCCCGGAGAACTCCTCCTAACCGACGCCCAACTCCGCCAGCTCGGCGGACACCTCGAAGTGATCCACGACCACTTCAAAGCGCTGTACGACCCCGCACCCGACGAGCCCTTCGCCATGGAGATCGAATTCAAGATCACCAGCAGCGACATCCTCGCCATCAAGCAAGCCCGTCCCTGGGTCTTCAGCCCGTCCAATCAGACCGCCACCGGCCAGCCCACCATCACGGGCACGCCGCAGGAGGGTGAGACGCTCAGTGCGGACACCTCTGGGATCGGTGACGCCAATGGGCTCACCAACGTGCAGTTCAGCTACCAGTGGATACGCAGTGACGGCAGCACAGACACGGACATCGTCGGCGCCTCCGGCCAGACGCACACCCTGACCCACGACGACGTGGGGAAGGCCATCAAGGTGCAGGTCAGCTTCACCGATGACGACGGGTTCTCCGAGACACTGACCAGCGCCGCGACGGCTGCGGTGGCCAATCCGGTCGAGACGCTGTGGTCGGCGGAGATGACGGTGGCGGACTATGGCAGCAGCAGCCTGGGCGCCTACAACGACGACACCCTGTTCTCGAACGTAACGAGCAGCATCGGGCTCCAAGTCAAGTGGCTCTGGTACCTGGAGTCGGAGCGGAAGCTCTATCTGGCATTTCGGGCACCGGCTTCCGGCACAGGAGACTGGACACTGCATATCGACGATATGGCGCTTGACTTCCCGAGCGGGAATTCGAACTTCGTCTTCAGAAACGTCGACCTGTCCTGGACGGCCGGCCAAGTTGTCAACGTGAGCATCGTTCGACCAGAGCCGTCCTAAGGCGCGTGTCACAGCGGGCAGCGAGCCAGTCCATCTGTTTGAGGTGGGTCCCTGACCTGCGTCCGCGCGAGCCGGCCGCACCCGCGTGCGGCACTGTGGACCTGAAATGCGCACAGGCGGCGTGCCAGAATTCGCGGCGCTATGGGCGACAGCAGTGGGGACACCGCCGACCAGCGGCCGCTTGACGGCATCCGGGTGCTGGACTTCACGCGGGTGGTGGCTGGGCCGCTGGCCACCCGGATGATGGCCGATATGGGGGCCGAGGTCATCAAGATCGAGCCGGTGGACGGCGACTTGAGCCGCACCTTTCCGCCCTATGTGCCGGGCGACGTGAACCCGTATTTCTCCCAGCAGAACGCCGGCAAGCGCTTCTGTTCGATCGATCTGCGGGCACCCGGCGCGCCTGAGCTCGTGCGAGAGATCGCCGGCCGGTGCGATGCCGTCGTGGAGAACTACCGGCCCGGTGTCATGGCCAGGTTCGGGCTCGGGCCCGACGAGATGTGCGCCGCGCACCCTGCGCTCGTGTACTGCTCGGTCACAGGATTCGGCCAGACCGGGCCGTGGGCCGACAAGCGGGCATACGCACCTGTTGGCCACATGGAGTCGGGCTACATCGACTACGCCGTCCGCGAGACCGGCGCCCGACCTGAGAACCCGCCGCTGGTGGTGGGCGACATCGTGACGGCCATGTCGGCGGCCGCCACTGTCAACGCCATGCTGGTCAAGGCGGCCCGAACGGGCCGGGGCGGCCACATCGACGTGTGCATGGTGGAAGCGATGGTGTACATCCAGGAGTGGTCGGCGCTGGAGCTGGCAGGCGGCTGGACCGAGCCCAACGCCGGCCTCGCCCACGAATGCCCGATCCTGGTGCTGCCCGACGGACGGGTGTGGGCAATCGCCGGCAACCCCGCAGCGTGGTTCGACGACCTGCTCAAGGCAATGGGCCGACCTGAGCTGGCTGACGATCCTCGATTCGCCACACCTGCAGCACGCATGGCCAACCGTTACGAGCTGTACGACGAGATGACCCAGTGGGCGGCGGGCTTCGCCGACGTGGACGACTTCCGGCGAGCCATCGAAGCCGGCACGCCGTTCAGCGTGGCCGAGATGCGCTCCCTCGCCGAGCTGGCGGAGACCGACTGGGCCGCGCATCGCGGGCTGCTGGCCGACACCGCTTCGGGCTTCGCCGTGCCCGCACGTCCGGCGCTCGGCTCAGGCATCGGCACCAACGGCCATGTCGCGGCCCGCGGAGCCGACAATCGTGACGTCATCGGCGGGCTGCTCGGCTACGGCGACCACCGGCTTGATGAACTCGAATCTGCCGGCGTGCTGGTCACCGCCTGAGTTCGCCTGAGCCAGCAGCCGGCGACTCGCAGTCGTTCGGCCCATGCGAGTGCCTCGCGGCAAGCGCAGGATCTGTGGACGATGGGCCCTCGCGAGCGCCCGTGAGCACTCCGATTAGCTTGAGCCCGTGCGAATCGGCGTACTCACCGGAGGGGGCGACTGCGCAGGCCTGAACGCGGCGATCCGGGGGGTCGTGCGGGCGGCCGGCCACGAGCTGGACCGCAGCGTCATCGGCTACCGACGCGGCTGGAACGGCGTGCTTGACGGAGACAGCGTGAAGCTCGATTCCGAGGCGATGCGGGGTGCGCTGCCTCGCGGCGGCACGATGCTCGGCACCTCTCGCAGCAGCCGTCGCCTCGAGACCGAGGGGGCAGCGCCGCTGATAGCGCAGCTCGAGCGCGACGGCGTGGACGCGCTGGTGACAATCGGCGGCGACGGCACGCTGATCACCGCCGGACGGCTCTCCGACGCCGGATTCCCGGTGATCGCAGTGCCCAAGACGATCGACAACGACGTACAGGGCACCGATGTCTGCATCGGCTTCGACACGGCGCTGGGCGTGGCCACCGAGGCGGTCGATCGGCTCCATACCACCGCCGAGTCGCACAACCGGATCATGGTGCTCGAGGTGATGGGTCGCCAAGCCGGCCACATAGCGGCCGGTGCGGGCATCGCTGGGGGCGCCGCCGCCATCCTCGTGCCCGAAGCGCCGTTCAACATCGACGGCATCGCCGAACGTCTCGTTGCACGGCATCACCGCGACCGCAATGCGTCCATCGTGGTGGTCGCCGAGGGCGCGGTTCCCGACAGCAGCGTCGAGGCGCCGGACACCGGCACCGACGAGTGGGGCAACCGGATCCTCGACGGCATGGGGCAATTCGTGGGCGATCTGCTGGCGGAGCGCACGGGCTACGACACGCGCACGACGGTGCTGGGGTACATCCAGCGCGGCGGGCCGCCGACGCCGGCCGACCGGTTGCTCGGCAGCCGGCTCGGGGCCCGAGCGGTCGAGGTGCTCATGGAGGGCACATCGGGATGCATGGTCGGCGTGCACTCGACGGGCATCGCCCTGCAACCGCTCGCCGAGGTCGCGGGCCGCACCCGTTATCTCAGCGAGGACCAGTTGGAGCTGCTGGACCTGATCTCCACTGCGCCGGTGCTGACACCACTGCGCACCTCGCGGCGGTGGTTCTGAGGCTGCCGACCGGCGCCGCACGCTGAGCCGCACGGTAAGGTGACCGCGACAACACATACCGGGGAGCCCATGGGGCTGAGAGGGCGACAGCAGTGCCGTCGCCGACCCGAGAACCTGATCTGGGTAATGCCAGCGGAGGAAGCACATGACCGCCCACCGAGTGCGCAAGCCGTACCGCCTCGCTGTTGCCATTGCGGCGACGATGCTGCTCATTGCAGCTTGTGGCAGCGACGACGTCCCCGAGACCGATATTCCAGCTCCGCCTCCCGAGACCGAATCCCCGGCGGAGGAAGCGGCGGCCCCGGCGACCACCACCGAGCCGTCGATCGAGGGCACGACCGTGACGCTGATCACCCATGACTCGTTCAACCTGTCCGACGGGACACTCGAGGAATTCACCGCGCAGACGGGCGTGACGGTGGAACTGCTCGAAGTCGGCGACGCCGGCACGCTCGTCGCAGAGGCAATCCTCACCAAGGGCGCGCCGCTGGGCGATGTTCTGTTCGGCATCGACAACACGTTCCTCCAACGCGGCCTCGACGCCGGCATCTTCGAGCGGTACGAATCGCCCGCGCTCGCCGGCGTGCCCGAGGATCTGCAGATCGATTCGCGCCATCGCGTTACCCCGGTGGACTACGGCGACGTGTGCGTGAACTACTGGAAGGACGCGGTGCCGTGGGAGCCCGTGACCCTCGACGAGCTGACCTTCCCTGAATTCGCCGACCAACTGGTCGTGCAGCATCCCGAGACCTCGTCGCCGGGCCTGGCTTTCCTGCTCGCCACCATTGCCGCCTTCGGCGATGGGTGGGAGCTGTACTGGGAGGACTTGCGGGCAAATGGCGTCACGGTCACCGCCGGCTGGGAGGACGCTTACTACGGCGAGTTCATCTCCGGCGGTGGCGAACGATCAATGGTCGTGTCGTACGCCTCCAGCCCGCCGGCCGAGGTGATCTACGCCGATCCGCCGATCGACACAGCCCCCACCGGCGTCATCACCGAGTCGTGCTACCGCCAGATCGAATTCGCGGGCATCTTGACGGGCACCGACAACGAGGCCGGAGCGCGTGCGCTCATCGACTTCATGCTGAGCGAGACATGGCAGAACGACGTTCCGCTCAACATGTTCGTCTACCCCGTCATCGAAAGCGCGACCCTCCCGCCTGAGTTTGTCGAACACACCGCAGTGCCCCCGCATCCGCTGATGCTCGACCCGGCGGAGATCGAGGCCAACCGCGACACCTGGACCGAGCGGTGGGTGGAGATCGTGCTGCGCTGAGCCCGCTGCCCGCCCACTGGCAGAGCCGATGGGCAGTGTGACGGTGGCCCGGCCGCCGTGGCAGCGCCAGGTGGCGGCAGTGCTCGGCTGGGCACTTGCCGCCGCTGCTCCGCTCGCGTTCCTGGCGGTGTTCTTCGCCTACCCGGTGCTCACCGTGGTGGCAGACGGGCTCAACAGCCTCGGCGACCTCCTGGGGCGCTCGTCGATTCGCGGGGTGATGTGGTTCACGGTCTGGCAGGCCGTCGCGTCGACGGCGCTCACCCTTGCCGTCGGCATTCCGGCGGCGGCAGCGCTGGCCCACCTGCGACCGAGGACGCGGCGGATCGTTCGCGCCGTCATCACCGTTCCGTTCGTGCTGCCGACGGTGGTCGTGGCTGGTGCCTTCGAAGCAGTCTTCGATCGCTTCGGTCTCGACGGCGGCACCTTGTCGCTGCACCACACCGTATGGGCGATCCTGCTGGCGCACGTCTTCTTCAACTACGCCGTGGTGGTGCGGACGGTGGGCTCGTGGTGGGCCGGCCTGGACGGTCGCAACGCAGATGCGGCGGCGGTGCTCGGCGCGACGCCGGTGCGCGCGTTCCGCTATGTGACCTGGCCGCTGTTGCGGCCTGCGGTCGCGGCCTCAGCGGCTGTCACGTTCCTGTTCTCGTTCACGTCGTTCGGGGTGATCCTGATTCTCGGCGGCCCGACACGCGCCACGGTCGAGACCGAGATCTACCGGTACGCCATCACGCGGCTCGACTTCTCGACGGCCGCCGCGCTGGCGCTCTGCCAGCTCGTTGCCGTTGCGGCTCTGGTCGCACTGGCAGGTGTGGCCGAGCGGCGCCGAGCGGTGGCTCGGCGGGCGCCCGGACGTACGGCACCCCGTCCGCGGCGCGGCGTGATCGCTGTCAATGCCGCAGTGGCCGTGATGCTGCTGGGCGTGCCGATCATCACGCTGGTGGAGCGGTCATTCGCGACCGGCGGCGGGTATGGAGTGGCCAACTTCGCCGCGCTGGCCGATCGCGTGCAGATGCTGCCGACAACCGCGCTCGCAGCGCTGCGCCACTCTCTGGGATTCGCCGTGCTGGCGACATTGATTGCCACCGGTATCGGCGCATTGGCGTCGTTCGTGGTGGTGGGGGGCCGGGCACACGCCGCGGCGGCGGTCCGCGCGAGCTGGCTCCGGCGACTCTTCGATGTCGGGTTGACCTTGCCGCTCGGCGTGTCCGCCGTGACCGTGGGGTTCGGGATGCTGTTGGCGCTCGACACGCCTCCGCTCGAATTCCGTACGGCGTGGTGGATCATTCCTGTCGCGCACGCCCTGGTCGGGATGCCGTTCGTCGTCCGAACGCTGGTGCCGACGCTGCGTTCAATCGACGACCGGCTGCGGGAAGCGGCATCGGTGCTAGGTGCCTCGCCGTTGCGCACCCGTCGCGAGGTCGACGTTCCGATCGCCTCACGGGCTGTTGCGGTGGGTGCGGCATTCGCCTTCGCCGTATCACTCGGCGAGTTCGGTGCGACGGCGTTCCTGCCTCGGCGGCCCGACACGCTGACCGCGCCGCTCGCGCTATTCCGGTTGCTTGGCACGCCCGGAGAGACATTGCAGGGTCAAGCCATGGCGCTCGCCGTCGTACTCATGGCTGCGACGGCTGCGTCGGTGCTGGTGATCGAAGGCTTGCGCCGCACCGACGAGTCGCTGTTCTAGGCGTCCTTGGCGGGGCTAGGAGGACTTCCAGAGGCGATGCCCTTCGATCCACAACAGCACGGGCATCGTGGTGTCGATGATGTGCCAAATGGTGCCATTGCCCCCGTGCGCCCATGTCGCCGAGAACCAGTTGGGCACGAAGGCGATGGTCATGACGACCGTGGCCACGAACATGGCTCGGGCGTTGCGATCGTGCGGATTCGCTGCTCGGCGCTGCCATGTCGTGAGCAGCGCCGCCACCAGTGCCGCCGCCATGAACCAGTTCAAGACGAGCCATACATCGAGGTTTGCCGGATCGTCGGGACTCTCGCCGGGTCCGTAGAAGGGGTAGACGAAGAAGTTGACCACCACCGCGGCGGCAACCAGCTTGAGATAGATCGCTACGGGCTTGGCCAGAGTCATGCAACGAGCCTCCCTTGGCTCTCGACGGGCAGCGACGGCAGGGTCGCCGATGACCTTGCGACCAGAATAGGAAGCCATCCGCGCCGGACATCGGATTGTTCACCGTTCCATGAACGTGCTCGCATTACTGCCTGAGCTGCCTGAGCGCAGGATGATCGGCGAAGTGGTCGAGCACGGCGGGGTCGTCGATGGCCTCGACGTTGGCCACCGGTCGGCCCTCCACGACGTCTCGAATCGCCAGCTCCACCAGCTTTCCCGAACGGGTGCGCGGGATCGCAGGCACTTGGGCGATCACCGCGGGCACATGCCGGGGCGATGCTCCCGAACGAATCTGTAAGCGGATCCTGGCGATCAGCTCGTCATCGAGCGTCAGGCCCTCGCGCAGCTTCACGAACAGCACGACCCGCGTGTCGCTGCTGGCTGCGGCTCCGCCGCCGGCAGGCACTCGCTGGCCGATGACCACGCTCTCGAGCACCTCGTCGATCTGGTCGACCTGGCGATAGATCTCCGCTGTGCCGATGCGCACCCCGCCGGGATTCAGCGTGGCGTCGGATCGGCCGCTGATGATCATGCCGCCGGCGGACGTCCATTCAGCGAAGTCGCCGTGGTGCCACACGCCTTCGAATCGTTCGAAGTACGCAGTCCGGTAGCGCGCGTCGTCAGGGTCGTCCCAGAAGCACAGCGGCATGGACACGAACGCGTTGCGGCACACCAGCTCGCCCTGCGTGCCGGCACCGAGCGGCGCGCCGTCGGCATCGGCCACGTCGACATCGAGGCCGAGTGCCGCCGCCTGGATCTCGCCGCGCCGCACCGGGCCTGTCGGGTCGCCGATCACGAAACCACCGCAGATGTCGGTGCCCCCCGAGAACGAAGCCAGATGCACCTCGGCCTTCACCTGCTTGTACACCCAGTCGAAGCCCTCGGGCGCCAGGGGAGAACCCGTCGAGGAAATGGTGCGCACGGTGTCGAGCGCATGGGTCTGCGCGGGCCGCAGCCCGGCCTTCATCGCGCCTTCGATGAACTTGGCGCTGACGCCGAACAGCGTGACGCCCCATTCGTCGGCCACGTCGAAGAGCCGCGCCGGACCGGGATGGAACGGCGACCCGTCGTACAGCACCAGCGATGCGCCGCTGGCCAGCCCGGCGATGAGCCAGTTCCACATCATCCAGCCGGTGGTGGTGAAGTACATGACTCGATCACCGGGGCGGACGTCGAAGTGCAGCCGCTGCTCGCACCAGAGTTTCAGCAGTGCGCCGCCGGCCCGATGCACGATGCACTTCGGCTTCCCAGTGGTGCCCGACGAGTAGAGGATGTACACCGGCTGGTCGAAACCGAGCCGTTCGAAGGTCAGGTCGTCGCCGCTGGCGACGCGATGAAGCGCCAGCCAGTCGGCCCACGATGTCGCCGACCCCGACACATCGCCCGCAGGTGCGCGTGCGCTCCGGTCGTACGGCGCGATGACGAGCCGCCGCAGCGAGCCCGACCCACCGGAGGTACTGAGGCTGGCGGCCACCTCGGCCGCCTTGTCGGCCGTGTGATGGCGGACGCCGTTGTAGTAGTAGCCGTCGACGGCGACCATGACGGTCGGGGAGATCTGGCCGAAGCGGTCGAGCACGCCGCCGATGCCGAAATCGGGGCTGACCGACGAGTACACGGCGCCCAGCGACGCCGTGGCCAGGAACACGATGAGCGCTTCGGGGCCGTTGGGGAGCATGGTGGCGACCCGGTCGCCCGCGCCGACTCCGTCGGCCGCCAGTGCTCGCTGGCACGCCGCCACCTCGGCGCGCAGCTCGCCGTGCGTCATGGTCAGCTGAGCTGCGTCCTCGCCGATGAACGCCAGGGCCACGTCGTCGGGCTGCGGCCCGCCCGCAGTGACGGACCGCAGGTAGTGCTCGGCGATGTTCAGGCTGGAGCCGGCAAAGAACTCCAGACCAGGGCCTGGCGTAGCGCCGGCGCCTGCCGCCGGGCCAGCACCAGCGCGCGATCCTGCGGAGACGAAGTCCGGGCCGAGCTCGCCGATGCCGTCGCAGAACTCCCACACGGCGCGCCAGAACGCTCCTGGACGCTGCACGGACCACGCGTGCAGATCCGCATAGGCGTTGCGGTCGAGCCCGATTCCCACCTGTTCGGCGAACTGCCAGAGTTGCGTCGAGCGCCGCCGCCGGTCATCGGGCCGCCACAGCACGGCATTGGCGTCGCTCGTGCTGCGGGATTCCAGCGCGCTGGCCATCGAGCGCAAGATAGTCAGCCGCGGTCGCGCGTTCGTCCCCGACGGAGGAAGCGGCAACCACGGAATCGCTCTGAGCCGTGCGGGTAGTGTCCCCACCCATGGACGGCATCTGCGACGACCTTCAGGCAGAGAACGACGCGCTCGGCGACGTGGTCGGTGACCTCAGCGAGGAGCAGTGGCGCCTGCCCACACCTGCTGAGGGCTGGGACAGCCGCGAGACGATGGTGCATCTGGGCATGACCGACTGGGTGGCAACGGTGGCCGTGGTCGATCCTGAGCACTTCGACGACTTCAAGGCAGCTGCGGCGCGTGGCGAAATGGATCTGCACACCGCAGCCGGGTTCGACTTCGCCTCCATGTCCGGAGCGGAGATCTGGGACTGGCTGTGCGCTGAACGATCCAAGATGCTGGATGCCGTGCGCCCGCTCGATCCCAAGGACCGGATTCCCTGGTTCGGACCGTCCATGGGCGCCCTGTCGTTCGTGACCGCCCGGCTCATGGAGACGTGGTCGCACGGGCATGACGTGGCCGACACCCACGGTCGGGAGTTGCCACGCACCGATCGGCTCCGCCATGTTGCCCACATCGGGGTGAGCACGCGCGGCTGGAGCTACGCGAATCGGGGCCTCGAGGTGCCCGACGGACCAGTACGTGTCGAGCTGGATGCCCCGAGCGGAGACGTATGGACGTGGGGTCCGGAGGATGCGGCCGACAGGGTCAGCGGCGACGCCTACGAGTTCTGCCTAGCGGTCACTCAGCGGCGACACCACACCGAAACCGGGTTGTCGGTCACCGGCCCGCTGGCGACAGGTTGGATGGACATCGCCCAGGCATTCGCCGGACCGCCGACCGACGCCGAGAGCCGCCGCGCCGCCTGAGCGCGATGCGGATCGGCGCGCGGGCGAAGGCAGTGCTGAAGCGCGCACAGGGGGCGCGGTGCTGATTGTCGGTCTGACTGGCGGTATCGGGGCGGGCAAGTCGTCGGTCGCGCGGCTGCTGGCCGGTCACGGAGCGGCGGTGGTGGATGTCGATGCCTTGGGCCGCGAGATCATCGCTCCCGGCGGTTCGGCGGTACAGGCTGTGCTCGAGCGATTCGGCAGAGATCTGGCAGGTCCCGATGGCGGCATCGACCGTCCCGCGCTCGCATCGATCGTGTTCAACGATCCTGACGAGCTCGCAGCTCTCAACGAGATCAGCCACCCGGCGATCAACGAACTCCTCGACGAACGGATCGAATCCATCGGGGCGGCTGGCACAACCGACGTCGTTGTGCTCGACATGGCCGTGCTCACCGAGAGCACGCTGGGCCGCAATACCCGCTTTCCCTACGAGATTGTGGTCACTGTCGAGGCGCCGCCCGACATACGGCTGGAGCGGCTCATCGAGCGCGGCATGACCTCCGACGATGCCAAGGCGCGACTGGCGTCCCAGGCAACAGATGAGCAGCGGCGCGAGGTATCCAACTTCGTCATCGGAAACGGCGGCGGGAGCGACGAGTTGGCCGATGCCACGACGAAGCTGTGGGATGCCCTGCGCCGACTGGCGGAAGAGCGCGCCGCATGAGCCCCGCCGCGTCCTCGCCGGCCGACGGGCCGGTGCCGCCGCCCGCTCGGTACCCGCCGCAGAACCACATCCTCCGGCACCTGCGCCTCAGCCATCAGATGAGGGGTGACGGCACGCTCACAGCAACCATGCCGGTCCTCGACGATCTTGCCGACGGTCCTCTGGCCGAGGGGGGCTGGCTGCGGCTCGGCGCCGTAGCCACGCTGGTGGATTCGGTGGCGGGACATCACGCCGTGCTGCAGGTGACGCCCGACTGGTCAGCCACGCTGCACCTGTCGACGGTGCTTGCTGCCCGGGCTGAGGGCGAGGTGGTGACCGCTCGGTGCTCGCCGCTGCGAGTCGGACGGAACCAGGTCGTCACTGAAACCTCGGTGACCGACGAATCTGGCACCGAGATTGCGCGCTCGACGTGTACCTACGCCCGCCTGCCCCGGCGCGACGACACGCCGGTCGTGGATTCCACAGCGCGCGAGAACACGGTGGACTACCGGGAGGATCACGAGCTGGACCCCCGGCCCGCCCTCGATGATTACTTGCGGATCACCCCGGTGCCCGGCGAGCCGCGCATCGAACTGCCTATGCACAACCGCATCCGCAACTCGTTCGGCTCGCTGCAAGGGGGCGCGTCGATCGTGGTGGCCGAGGTCATGGCGAACCACCTAGCCCGCATGGCGGCTGGCGGCGAGCGCACATCACGCTGTGTGTTCGCCGACGTGCATTACCTGGCGCCGGGCCGCGGCGGACCGTTTCGCGTCGACGGCGAAACGCTCGCACGCACCGATCACCTAGTGACGACCCGCACCCGGATCTTCGAGACCGCTGGCGACGCCGACCGGCTGCTGCAGACTGCCACCGCAACGGCTGCCTACCTCGACTGAGCGAGCGAGGCCGAAATAGGCATGCCGCGTGTCACACCGGCCCTCTACCGTGCAGGGCATGACCACACCGCCGCGCAAGGCTCCGGCCAGGCCTCGGGCCGGCTTGCCGCAGCTGGCAGCATTCGATGTGGACGGCACGCTGATCAACCGCCAAGGCGTGCTCACCGAGCGGACTGCTTCGGCGCTGCGTGCGCTTGCCGAGGCGGGCGTCATCACCGCCTTGGCCACCGGCCGCCCGTGGCCGCAGGCCCAGTCGGTCGTGCGCCAGGCGTCGGGCGTGTCGTACGCGGTGTGTCTCAATGGGGCGGTGGTGATGGATGCCGTCGCGGGCGAGCAGATCGCCGATCGCGCGATGACGCACATGGAGGCCATCGAGGCGGCGGAGATTGCCCGCAAGCTGGTGCCCGACGTGCGGCTCGGGCTCGACATGGCCGATGGCCGGCACGTGTGGGAGCACGACTTCGCCCCTGTCATGCCCGTCGACCTGCTTGCAGACATCAGCGTTGACCGCGTCGACGATGCTCTCAGCGCCGTGGATGGGCCTGTCCTGACGTGGCTGGTGCATGCGCCGAGTGTCGACACGCTGGCGATCATCGACGAGCTGTCGCCGGACATGCCGCTCGGCACCGAGATTCGCCCGTCCGGCTTGGATATGGCAGAGATCGCGGCGGCGGGGGTGAGTAAATCGGCGGGGCTGGAGATCATCTGCCAGCGCTACGGCTTCGACGCCGCAGACGTGCTGGCATTCGGCGACGGGCTGAACGACATCGACATGCTGCGCTGGGCCGGCCAGGCGGTTGCGATGTTCAATGCTCCCGACTCGGTCCGCGATGCGGCCGACCGGGTCGCACCGAGCAACGAGGATGATGGCGTTGCCGTCGTCGTCGAGGCGATGCTTGCCGGGGAAGGCGGGCTGCCGGCTGGGCGCGGCGGTGCGTTCGCCGCTGCGCCGCCCGGCGGGAGGTCCGATGGCTGAGGAGGAGCGCCGTTCGGTATGGGATCGAATGCGGCGCGGTATGGCCGACCACAATGCCAAGGCCCCGCGCACGCCCCTGGGAATGCCCGAGGTCGTCGATGACGACGACGCAACCGACGCTGGGACCGACGCGCCGGAAGGGGCGACCGCCGAACTCGTGCTGGAGCGCATCCATCACTACCGGGACACCATCCGCAGCTATCAGGTTCTCATTGAGAACCAGCGAGTCGGGCAGATCCGCGACGACCAGACCGAGCACTTCGTACTGCGTCCGGGCAGCTACACGCTGCGTTTGCAACTGCTGTGGATCTTCAGCCCCAGAGTGGTCGTGGAGCTGCCCGCCGACACTGAAACGCGCCTGATCTGTGGCCCCAACGGAGGGATCCTGCACGCGTGGCGACTGTTCTTCACCCCGACGACGGCGATCTTCCTCCGCTTTGCGGAGGAAACGTGATGCAGGCTCCGCTTTGCGACCGAAGCCTGAGCAGCGGGCGGGGGTAGGGTTCGCCGCCATGAGCGAGCGGCGGGCATCTGCGAGCCCAACGTCGGGCGACGAGCTCAGATCCGAGCTCGATGCCTGGCTCGCGGACAACTGGGATCCCGAAGCCAGCGTGCAGGAATGGTGGCAGCGGCTCGCTGCCGCCAAGCTGTCGAACCCGACGCTGCCCGAGCCGCACGGCCGGGGCTGGGGTCGCAGCGAGACACGGATGCTGGTCGAAGCGATGCGTGCCGCTGGTGCCATCGGAGCACCGGCGGGGCTGGGCATGTTGCTGGCGGCGCCCACCGTCCTCGAGCACGGCACACCCGAACAGATCGAGCGCTTCGTGCCGGCCATTCTGAATGGCACCGAATCGTGGTGCCAGCTCTTCTCGGAGCCCGGAGCGGGCAGCGACCTCGCCGGTCTGCAGACCAAGGCCATCCGCGACGGCGACGAGTGGATCGTCACCGGGCAGAAAGTGTGGACCTCCGAAGGTGCCCATGCCGACTTGGGCATGCTCGTGGCGCGCACCGACCCCGAAGCTCCCAAGCACCGGGGCCTCACATGGTTCGCCTTCGAGATGGATC
This sequence comes from Acidimicrobiales bacterium, assembly GCA_009843525.1. Classification (GTDB taxonomy): domain Bacteria; phylum Actinomycetota; class Acidimicrobiia; order Acidimicrobiales; family Poriferisodalaceae; genus Poriferisodalis; species Poriferisodalis multihospitum. The sequence continues at coordinate 57,651 of VYDH01000028.1, forward strand.
AGGACGGCGTGGAGGTTCGGCCGCTGCGCGAGATGACCGGCCGGTCGCTGTTCAACGAGGTGTTCATCGACGGGGCTCGGGTGCCCCACGCGAATGTCATCGGCGAGCTGAACGACGGCTGGCGCGTGACCAACACCACGCTCATGGTTGAGCGAGCGGGCATCGGCGGCAGCCACGGGCTCGCGTTCGCAGCGGCCCATCCTGGCTCCGTTGCCGGCCACCTCGACCGGCCAGCCGGCACGTTCCGCGGCAAGCGACTCCCACTGGCGGCTGGGGGAGTGGGCCCTGGCACGTTCAACCAGCTCAGCGAGGAGGCTCGCACCCGCGGCCGTGGCGGTGACCCGGTGGTCCGCCAAGAACTCGCAGCGCTGCACACCGATCTCGAAGTGATGCGGTTGTCGGCAATGCGCAGTCGACAGAAGTCCCAGCGCACCGGCGGCGAGGGCAACTTGGCGAAGCTGCGCATGACAGCGGCCCTGCGCCGCGCCCGGTCGCTCGCGAGCACCATCCTCGGCGCGGACATGACCCTGTGGGGCGACGAAGCCGCGACCAGCGGCGTGATGCAGGAGATGACGGTCTTCTCGCCGGCGCCGTCGATCTATGGCGGCACCGACGAGATCCAGCGGAACATCCTCGGCGAGCGGGTGCTGGGCCTGCCCAGAGAGCCCGGCCCCGATCCGGCTACGCCATTCCGGGAACTTGCCCAGAACGCCACGTCTTGGTAGCGCGCTGTACCTTGCCCGGGGCCATCGGGAAACGCAGGCCCAGCGGGCGGCACAGAATGTGAAGCGGTGAGCATGACCGAACCGCCCCAAGGTCCGGAATCGCCGCAGGGCCTCGAGATCCTGCCGGAGGGCGGCGCCGATTTCGCCAGTGTGCAGGAGACGGTGGTGGAGCGACGGCCGTCTTCGGCGCCGCGCTTGGCCGTGTTCGCAAGCCTCGCCGCGGCCTTGGCCGTGGCTGCGCTGGTCGTGGCGTGGGTACGCAGCGACGACGAGCCCGATGCCGCACTGACGCCTGCGACCACCACGACCGAAACCCCCGCGACGACGACCACGACGGCACCGGCGCAGCCGCCTCGCACGACGCTGCCACCGCCGACTGCGCTCGACGCAGCCGTCGGCGAGTTGCCGCCCGCACGTCCCGCCGCCGAGATGATCGCCACGCTCGCCGGTGACCCGACGGGCGACATCCGCGGCTTCCTGTACCAGCTCGATCTGCTGACCGGAGAGGCCCGGTTCGTGCCACTGCCGGGCCTGCCGCACACGCTCGTCGATCTCGACGGGGCGATCGTGGTGGGCATCAAGCGCGACGTGTTGCGGGTGGACATCGACAGCGGGGACACCGTTGTCATCGCCGAAGACGTGTCCGAGGTGCTGCCCGCCTACAGCCCGCCGGGGATCGTGGGGGTGGTGCGTGGCACTGAGCATCTGTTCGCTCGTGTGGTCGGCCTCGACGGCGTGTTCCGCTCCGCGGTGCAGATGCCCAACGAGGCGATCGTGCACGGAGCGCTGGGCGATCATGTCGTCGTGTCCATGGCGGGCAGCGTCATGGCACTCGACGGGCGAAACGCAGCGCTGCAGCTCGGCACCGGCCGGGTGCTCGCGGTGGGCGACGGTCGTGTTGCACGGCTGCAGTGCGAGGAGTACGGCTGCCAGATCACCGACATCTCATTCAGCGCCACTGTGGGCCCAGATCGCCGCGACGACTGGTGCGAGGAGATCTGCGCAGAGGCGTCGGGCCGCTTCGGCGAGCGCGACGACCAAGCCGAGCTGGCGCAGGACTGCTCGACGTTCTGCGAGGGCTACCCGATTTCCACCGGGGTGATCTCAGAGCGGCGAGTGGAGCTGCCCGCAGAGCTGCAGGCGGCGTCGCCGGACAGGTGGAGCGAGCAAGGGTTGATGTCGCCGGACGGCAATCGCATCGCGCTGCGGCTCCTGCATGGCAACGGCACGCCAGCGGGTGTGGTCGTGGTGGACTTGGCCGAGGATTGGGGTCGCCACTCGCCCGAGATCGGCATCGACCTCGGAGACATGGCGTGGGCACCCGACAGCCGGTACCTGCTGTACACGCTCGACAATGACGTCATGGTCTGGGATGTCGAAGCCGCCGAGGGGGAGCTGCCGTCTGGCCGGGCTCACGTGGGCGAACCGCTGGGGCAGCTCATTCTGCGGCGAGTTGGTCCGCGGTGACGATCACGAACAGGCCGGTGGCCTCTATGAGCGGTGGAGCGTCGGCTGCTGCGCTGGCGGCGCGCACGGCGAGCTCCACGTGTGACTTGCGCCCCTCACGCCGGATCTCGCGCCCGGAGAAGTTCACCGGCTCGTCGATTGGGACGCCGCCCCGGTAGTCGATCTCCAGACGCGCCGTGTAGGCGGCAACGCCCAGGCACACCATCAGGTAGCCCAGAACATCGTCGACCACGGCACACACCGAGCCGCCGTGCGCACGACCCGGAGCACTCTCAAAAGCAGCACCGAAAGTGACCTGCGCCCTCACGCCGTCGCCGTCACGGCGCATGTCGACTTCCATCGCGGTTGGATTTGCGGGTCCGCTGAAGGCTCGGTCGCTGAATGCCATGACTTCGGCACCGTCAGGCGGTCTCGGATCCTCATAGCGACGGGCGAAGTAGTCCGCCGGCCGCGGCACAGGTGCTGAGCCAGCTTCGAGCCGCCCAGCGGTCGCCTCGGCCCACGCAGCGATCTCCGCCAGCGTTTCTGGGTCGGTGCGATGACGCACGAAGGCGTGTGCCAGCCGTCGCAGTGCTCCCGCCGCAGCGCTGCGATCGGCGAGCTGGGCGTCTGGATAGATGAGGTGCAGGTCGTCGCCTGCGCCGCCATCGGCGTCGCCGCGCGGCGGCGGGTCGTCCACGGGCTGTCAGCTGCCGAGCCGGTCAGGCTCGCCGTAGGGGTAATCGACCAATTCGCTGGACGGGTGCCCCGCGTCGAACGTCCAGTACTGGCGGATCTCGGCGATCAGCCGCTCGCCGGAATCGTCGCGCGGGCCGAAGTCGTAGTGTTCGCTGCCCCGTACGGCGAATGGCACGTCGCCGTCGGCACCCGCTGCGCTCGTGCCAGACATCTTCCATTCGATCGCCGCGGTGTCGCCGTCGGTCACCAGCCGCTCGCAGTGCCACGATGCGCCTTGCCACTTGGAGGCGATGCGCGACCAGAAGCGCCCGATGGTCGCCGCACCTCGCACCGGTGCATGGTTCGTGTCATAGACCACGGCGTCATCGGTGAAGTGTCCTGCCACTGCCGCCGCGTCGCCGCTGGTGCAGGCATCGAAGTAGCCCGTGATCCGCGCCTCGATGTCCGCGGCCGCTTCCGCAGTGTCGTCGGTGATGCCCATGCCAGCCTGCTCGCTCATGCCGCCAGTCTCGCAGGCGGCACGCAAACGATTCGAGGCAGCGCGCACGGAGTGCTCGGGCGCTAGTGCACCGCCCACGACAGCCAGCGGCCATCGCGCCGCTCCAACCGCAGCTTGTGGGAGAAGCACTCCGACAGCGACTCGGCGGTGAGCACGTCGCCCAGAGGGCCGCACGCCAGCGGCAGACCGTCGCGCAGCAGCAGCCCATGGGTGAACGACGGCGGGATCTCGTCGGTGTGGTGGGTCACCAGCACCGTTGCTGGCGTTTGGGCGTCCGCGGCCAGCGATTCCAGGCTGGCCACAAGTTGCTCCCGGCCTGCGAGATCCAAGCCGGCGGTCGGCTCGTCCAGCAGCAGCAACTCCGGCCGGCCCATGAGCGTGCGGGCCAGCTGCACGCGCTGCTGTTCGCCCGACGACAGCGTGGCGAACGCCCGGTCAGCCAGTGGACCGGCTCCCACGCGTTCCAGGCATGCCCGCGCGCTCGATCGGTCGGCATCGGTGTAGGTGTGCCACCAGGTCTCCAACGCGGCGTAGCGCGCTGTCATCACGATGTCGAGGGCGCTGATGTTGGGCCGGAACTGGTCGCGCAGCGACGAACTCGCCAGCCCGATGCGCTGCCGGTGCTCGCGCACATCGACGGCACCCCATCGCTCGCCCAGCACCTCGACTGTGCCGGTAGTGGGGAAGCGGTACAGCGACAGGATCTTGATGAGGCTGGTCTTGCCCGATCCGTTCGGGCCGAGCACGATCCACCGCTCGTGCGGAGCGATCTGCCAGTCGAGCGGTCCCAGCACGGTGGTGCCGTCATAGACGACCGACACATTCCGCAGGGAGGCGGTCACATCCCGCAGGGAGACTGTCGGCTGGGCTGGCGGCTGATCTGCGCGTTGGGGTTGGGTGTCACTCACGAGTGCTCACGTCTCGTCGCGGCGGCCTTCGCCCGCGTGTGCCATCCACGTCGCATACATCCCGGCATACTGCCCGCCCAGCGCCACCAACTCGTCGTGGGTGCCCAGCTCCACCACGCCGCCCCCGTCGATCACGGCGATGCGGTCGGCCCGCATCGCCGTCGCCAATCGGTGCGCAATGAGCACTGCCGTGCGGCCTTCCAGCAGCAAGTCCAGCGCGCCCTCGATTTCGGCCTCCGTGCTGAGATCGACGCTGGACGTGGCCTCGTCGAGCACGATCACCCGCGGCCGCGCCACGAACGCCCGGGCCAGCGCCAAGAGCTGCCGCTCGCCGGCCGACAGCGACACGCCCCGCTCGTGCACCTGGGTGTCTGCGCCTTTGGGCAGGCTGTCGATCAATCGGCGCAGTCCGACCAGGTCGAGCGCCGCGTCGATGTCGGCGTCGAGCTGTGTGTCGCTGTCGCTCCTCCCAAGCCCGGCGCGGTCGCGCAGGCCGAACGCCACGTTGTCCCGGATGGTGCCGTGGAACAAGAACGGCTCTTGTGGCACAACCCCCAGCTGGTTGCGCAGCGACGACAGCGTCAGGTCGCGCAGATCCCACCCGTCGATGGTGATGCGCCCGTCGGTCGGGTCGTAGAACCGGATGATCAGCTTCGCGATCGTGCTCTTGCCGGCGCCCGTCGGCCCGACCAGAGCGAACGTCTCACCCGGGCGGATCTCCAGGCTGACATCGCTCAGCACCTCGGGAGGGTCGTCGTCGAGCGGCTCGCTGCCTTCGGCAATGCCGCCATCTGAGATGTTGCCGTCAGCGAAGCCGCTTCCGCCGCTATGAGCAGACTCCGTGCCGTTTCCAAGCGCAGGCATCGCCACCGGATCGAACGATGCGCCGAGTTGACCAGCGCGCATCTTCGTGCCGACAACGGTGCCATTGGCGCCGCCGTTCCCACCCGTCCCGTCGCCGTTGCTCTCACCTGCCGCCGCCTCGTCGTCGTAGGCGAACGACACGTTCTCGAGCCGGATGTGACCGGTGACCGGTGGAAGCTCAGCAGCGTCTGGACGCTGGCGCACGGTCGGCTGCGTCGCAAGGACTTGGCTGATCTTGCGGAGACCGGACTGGCCCTGCTGGTAGGTGCTGTAGAGCTGAGCGAGCTGCTGGATTGGGGCGAAGAGCGTCGTGACATACAGCACGAACGCGCCCAGCTCCCCGATGGTGAGGCTGCCGTCCAGCACCATCGCCCCGCCGATCGCCAGCACCAGCCCCTGGGCAGCAATGCCGATTGCCTCGGTGCTGGGTCCATAGATCGCTTGAACCCTGGACATCGACAGGTTGGCGTCGCGGAAACGAGCGGTCACCTTCCGGTGCCGCACTGCGTTCTCCAGGCGACGTCCTGTGGCTGCGATCACACGGATCCCCGCCAGATTCTCCGACAGGTCGGCCAGCACGTCGGCGATGCGGTCGCGGATCTCGGCGTAGCCCTTCTCGCTGCGCGCCCGGAACCACAGCGTCAGCGCCACCAGCGGCGGGATGATGCCCCCGAGCAGGATCACTGCCAAGAACGGGCTGTAGTTGAACAGCACCGCGGTCACGACGCCCACCGTGAGCACCTGGATCAGCAGGTTCACGATGCCCTCGTTGATGAGCAGCGCCACGTACTCCATGTCGGAGGTCATCCGGCTCAGCAGCACCCCGGACTTGGACGTCGTGTACCAGTCCAGCGAGAGCCGCTGGTAGTGGCTGAACAGTCGCAACCGCAAGTCGAACATGACCTGTTCGGCAATGCGCCCGTTCAGGCGTTGACGCAGCCGGCTGAGCAGGATGCTGACCGCGACAACGCCGACAAAGACCAGCACGACCATGTTGAGCGCGAAGCGGTCGCCCGCGCTGATGCCGCGATCGATGCCCTGCTGGAAGAGCACCGGAACCGTCTGCATCGCCGCGGTCTCCCCGCAGAGCAGCAGCAGTGCTCCCGAGACGCCCCAGCTGTGCGGGATCAGCATGTCCCGGAGGCCGAACGTACGCGCCGGCTCCCGATCGGCGCGCTCCGACACGTGGTCGAAGTCGACCTCCGGCTCGGGGTGATCGGGCTCGAGCTCGAGCAGCCTGTCGGCGCCTTGCTGCATCTCGGTTGGGACACCGGCGAAGGGCAGCCCCGCCGCTGCGCTCGCCTGTGTCGCAGTGGGCCCCATGTGGCCCGGGCCGCCGACCATCACCATGATGCGCCGCTTCGGTGAGTGCCGTCGCCGGCGACGGCACTGGGGTCGAGCCTGTTTGTGTCGCCTGCCGCTGCCAGCACCTCGACATAGCGGGGTTCGGTGGCCAGCAGCTCTGCGTGGGTCCCGTCGGCCGCCACCCGCCCGCCGTCCAGCAGGATCACCCGGTCGGCCAGGCTGATCGTGGACAGCCGGTGGGCGATGACGATGGTCGTTCGCTCGGCGAGCAGCGCGACGAGCGCGTCGTGGATCTTCGCCTCGTGCGCCACGTCGATGGAACTTGTGGCGTCGTCGAGGATCAGCACGGCGGGATCGGCGAGGATCGCCCGCGCAATGGCGATGCGCTGCCGCTGGCCGCCAGAGAGGTCGTACCCGCGCTCGCCGACCACCGTGTCGTACCCCTCTTCGAGTTCGCTGATGAACTCGTGGGCCTGCGCAGCGGTGGCGGCGGCAACCACGTCGGACCGGGCGGCAACGGGTCGTGCGTAGGCAATGTTGTCGTGGATGGTGGCCGAGAACAGGAACGGCTCGTCGGGAACGAGGCCGACAGCCCGGCGCAGGCTGTCGCCGGTGAGGCCGTTCACCTCGTGACCGTCGACGGAGATCGTGCCCGAACCGAGGCTGTAGAAGCGCATCAGCAGCCGGGCGAGCGTCGACTTGCCGCAGCCGGTCCGCCCGACGATCGCAACCCGCTCGCCGGCGCCGATGCGCAGATCCAGACCGTCGAACACCAGCGGTGCGTCGTGCTCGGTGCTCGCGGTTCCCGCTACGCCCCCGATGGTCTCGGTGCCATAGGCGAAGCGGACATCTTCGAACTCCACTGCCATGCCAGCGGGTCCACCCGTCGGGCCGCTGCGCCGAGGCAGATCGACGGCGCCGGGTCGATCTGCCACCAGCACCGGCTCATCGAGCACCTGGAAGACGCGTTCTGCAGACGCCTTGGCCCGCTGGCCGAAGATGAACAGCATCCCGATGAACCGGAACGGCGCCTGCAAGAGCAGGATGTACAGGTAGAAGGTGGCCAGATTGCCCACGGAGAGCGAGCCGCCGATGATGAAGTGCCCGCCGACCAGCAGCACCATCGCCATGGCCAGGCGCGGGAGATTCTCGATGACCGGCGTGTAGTGCGCCCTGGTGTTGTGCTGCAGCATGTTGGCCCAACGCAACCGCTGGGCTGCCTGGGCCATCTCGGTGACCTGCCGGGCTTCGGCGGCGAAGGCCTTGACGACCCGTACACCGTTCACACTCTCGTGCGTCACGGTGGCGACCTCAGCGTTGCGCGACTGAATGATCCACGACAGCGGGAACATGATGTGCCGCAGCCGCTGGCCCAGCACGTAGACGGCGGGCATGATCAGCATCGTGATGGCGGTCAGCGGCAGGCTGATCCATGCCATGACCGCGATGGCCACCACGAAGTTCAGCAACTGGCTCGACACGATCGGAGCGAAGGCCAGGTACATCTGCACCGAGCGGATGTCGGAGTTGGAGCGGGAGATGATCTCGCCGGTGTGCACCCGGTCGTAGAAAGCGAACGACAGCCGGCTGAGGTGGGCAAACAGCAGCGTGCGCAGCTGGAACTCGACCCGATGGCCCATGGAGAAGAGCCCGTAGCGGTAGGTGTAGGTGGAGATGCCGCGGGCGAGGCCGAGTCCTACCAAGACGATGACCAGCGTCCAGAGCGAGCCCGATCTGGTGCCATCGGGGCGGGGCACCGCCGCATCGACGGCCAAGCCGGCGATCCATGGCGCAATGGCCCCCGCGCCCGTCGCCAAGATGGCGGCGATCACCGCGGTGACGATGCGCGCCCGCTGTTGCCGCAGCAAAGGCCCGAGCCGTCGGATCCAGCTCAGCGATGGGTCGGCGCGAATCCAGTCGGCGTCGGGGTCGGGCTGCGCGGCGGACTCCTCGGGCGCAGTGGGTGGGGCCACCCGCATCCCGGCGAGGCTACCGGCGCCCCTGTTCGGCAGGCCGGTGCTTCCCGGTACCGTGGACGCGGCCACTGGGGCGCTCGGGGGTGCACGGCACCGGCATGACGCTGGGACTCATCGCAGGACTTGGGATTGTCGTCGCGCTCATCGTCTTGAATGGCGTGTACGTGGCAGGCGAGTTCTGCTTGCTCGCCGTGGACACCTCGCAGGTCGACGTTCTGGCCAGCCAAGGTCAGCTGCGAGCCCGCGGCGTACGGTCGCTGCTGCGGCGGCTCAACTTCCATCTAGCCGGTGCCCAGCTCGGCATCACGCTTACGTCGCTGGTGCTCGGCATCATCGCTGAAGACACCGTCGGCCGGCTGATCGAGTGGGCGCTGGGCGGTTGGGGTTCCTCGCTGGCATCGGCCGGGGTCGTTGCCGTGGCAGCGATCGCGCTCGCCGCAGCTTTCCAGATGGTGTTCGGTGAGCTGCTCCCGAAGAACCTGGCCGTTTCGCGGCCGCTGGGAACCTCGCTCGCGCTGGCACCGCTGCTGCGCCTCTACGGCACCATCGCTGCGCCCCTCACGCTGCTGTTCAACGGCATCGCCAATGCCACAGTGCGCGGGCTCGGTCTCGAGCCGACCGAGGAGCTCCGCATCGTGCGCACCCGCGACGAGCTGGAATATGTGGTGCGCTCGTCGCGCCGCAGGACGCTCAGCGACGCCCAGGCCGATCTGTTGGTGCGGACGCTGCGACTGGGTCGCAAGGACGCTGCCGACGCGCTGACGCCGCGCACCTCGATCTCAGCCGTGAGCGCGGCAGCGACGCTCGGGGAACTGGTGGAGCTGGCGCGCACCAGCGGGCATTCACGGTTCCCGGTTCTCGGTGCAAGCTCTGACGACGTGCTCGGCATCGCTGAAGTCCGCGATGTGTTCAGCATCGATGCCGCCGAGCGTGATGGCACGCTCGTGGAGTCGATCATGCGGCCCGTCGTAGCGGTGGCCGAGAGCCGGAAACTCGATGGCGTTCTCGCGGACATGGCGGCGTCGGACTGCCGGCTGTGCGTGGTGGTGGACGAGCACGGCGGCACCGCTGGGGTTCTGACCCGCGAGGACATTGCCGAGGAACTCGTGGGCGACATCGCCGACGAGTTCGACGAGCCCGCTGTGCTGACCTTCCGCCGGCCGGGCCAACCGGTGACGCTTGCCGGCACGGCCACGCTCGACGAGGTGGAGGAGGCCGCAGGCCTGACGGTGCCACCAGGGCCCTACGAGACGCTGGCGGGCTTCGTGCTGGAACGCTTGGGCGAGATCGCTTCCGAGGGAGCAGTCGCCACGTGGAACCGCTGGCGTCTCGAGGTCACGCAGACCGATGGGCTCCGTGTAGCCGAAGTACGCATCAGGCCTCCCGAGATGGCCGAAGACGGAGTCGATGCGGAGGGCGACGCATCATGACTGCGTTGGCGAATGCCGTCGGGCTAGGTGGCTTCGGCGTCTGCGGGGCCGCTGTGGCGGGCGACGCATCATGACCACGCTGGCCATTGCGGTGGGGCTGGTGCTCATCGTGTTCAACGGCGCCTTCGTCGCCATCGAGTTCGGCCTCATCGGCGCGAAGCGTGCCGTGGTGGATGGCGCCGCGGCGACGGGCAAGCGATCTGCCCTCGCAGCGCAGCGCATGCAATCCGATGTGCTGACCACGCTCGGGGGAGCGCAGTTGGGCATCACCCTGTGCTCGTTGGCGGTGGGCCGCCTGACCGAGCCGGCCATCGCCCGACTCATCGAGCAGGCCGTGCACGGGATCGTCGAGATCCCCGACGCCGTGCTGCACACCATCGGCTTCGGCATCGGGCTGGGCATCGTGACCGTGCTGCACATGGTGTTCGGCGAGATGGTGCCCAAGAACCTGGCGCTCATCGGACCCGAGCGCACCCTGCTGGTGCTGGCCCGGCCCATGGCCGCATACCTGTACGTCGCCCGACCCATCGCCCGGGCGCTGCAGTGGGTAGCGAATGGCATGACCCGCATGCTGCGTGTCGAGCCGACCTCGGAACTGGCTGATGTGGCGACCCCAGCCGAGCTGACGCTCATGGCGCGCGACTCGCTGGCTGAGGGCCACATCGCACCCACCGACGTGGCCCTGCTCGAACGGGCGATGCGCTTCGAGGCCACCACCCTCAGCGAGGTCATGGCACCAGCGGGGGAAGTTGCGGCCGTGCGGCTCGCCGATGGGATCGCCACAGTCGAGCAGCAGTTCGCTCGGACGGGCCACTCGCGGCTGGTCGTGGTGGGCAGTGGCACCGACGATGTGCGGGGAATGCTGCACAGCAACGATCTGGCAGCGTTCGCCGAGCGTGGCGCCGCAGATCTGGCCGAGGCGGACCGAATGGTCGCCGCGACCCAGCGCGTTGGCCGCGGCCTCGTGCGCCGGATGCTGCAGTTCGGCCCCGACGTGGCACTGGACGAGGCGCTGCGCCGCATGCAGCGTGCTCGCATTCACCTCGCCGTCGTAGCTGATGCACAAGGTCGCACGCTCGGGGTCGTTGCGCTGGATGATTTGCTGCGCAGCCTGATCGGCGATCCCGACGCCAGCGTTGACAGAACATCCGCCGCGGCGGGCGGGCTTGGGAGTGGCACACTCCCTTCTGACTAGGCCCTGCTGGTTAGACCTCGCCGCTCGTTGCGAGGCCCGGTACGGCCGAGGGCTCCACATCATGACTTGGATCGACAAAGCGCTCGACGGCTGTTCCCCGCAGGTCGTGATCAACGATTCCAAGACCCCCAGCGGCCGTGCGCACGTCGGTTCACTGCGCGGTGTGCTGATCCACGACGCATTGGCCCGGATAGCCCGCGAGCGCGGCCTCGACGCCACGTTCATGTACGGCTGCGACGACATGGACGCGGTCGACGAGATCCCGCACGGCACCGGCGAGCAGTTCGTGGAGCACCTTGGCAAGCCGCTGTGGGCGGCTCCCGCACCCGAGGGTCTTCGAGGCGTTTCGATGGCCGAGGCCTACTTCGGCGAGTTCACCGGGAAGTGGTTCGATGCTGCCGACTCGTCCGCCGATGACACCCCCGGCCCGTTCGACAAGCTCGGCGTGAACGCCGGTTTCTACCGCATGAGCGACATCTACCGGTCTGGCCGGCTCGACGGCATCATCGATGCGTTCCTGCGAGCCGCGGCAGACGTGAAGCAGATCTACCTCAGGCTCAGCGGAGCCGAGCGTTCCGACGACTGGTTGCCGTTCCAGCCCATCTGCGAGCAGTGCGGCCGTATCGGCACCACGTATGCGACCGACTACGACGGCGAAACCGTGGCGTATGAGTGCCGGGCCGACCTGGTGACCTGGGCGACCGGATGCGGGCACCGCGGCCGCATCAGCCCGTTCGGCGGCAACGGCAAGCTGCCGTGGAAGCTGGAGTGGGCCGCCAAGTGGCAGCTCTTCGGCGTCTCGATCGAGGGCGCCGGCAAGGACCACATGGCTGCCAGCGGGTCGCACGAGGTGTCGTCTGCGCTCGCCCGCCAGGTGCTCCAGTGCCCGGTGCCGGTGGCCGTGCCGTATGAGTTCTTCACGCTCGGCGGGGCCAAGATGAGCTCGTCTCGGGGCATCGGCATGACTTCGTCGGAATTAGTCGAGCTGCTGCCGCCCGAATTGCTGCGCTATGTCGTACTGCGAACCCAGCCGCGCCGCGCCATCGACTTCGCTCTTGACGTGCCCGGCCTCACCAAGGCGTTCGTCGAGTACGAGCGCCTGTGGCGAGCAGCAGCGGGCGCGGAACCGCAACCCAACGACGTCCAGCTCTACTCGATCTCGCGCGCAGCGCCAGGCGAGCATGTGCCGCCGGCACCCGAGTTCAGCCCGCCGTTCGACTCTGTGCTGAGTTTGTCCCAGCAGCCGCACCTGCAGCTCGACCACCACCTTGCGTCGCTCGACCTCCAGCTCAGCGAGGCGGAGTCGGCGTGGCTGGATGACAAGGCTGAAGTGGCGAAGCAGCTGATTGAGAACCGCCCCGATCTCGCTGACAGGCTTGCCATGCTTGATGCGGCCGAGGCGATCCAGCAGCGCGAAGAGCTGAGCGACCGTCAGACCGCCTTCCTTGATGAGCTTGCGCGCCGTCTCGAAGAGCTGGAGCCATGGAGCGCCCGGGCCATACAGGATGAGATATTCGAGTCAGCACGCGGTGTCGGGATCGACCCGAAGTCTGATGCCGCACTGGTCTTCGAGGCCGTCTACAGGGTGCTCTTCGGTTCTGAGACCGGACCGCGAGCAGGCAGCTATCTCGAATTCCTCGGCCGCGACGAAACGCTCCAGCGACTGCGCTGAGGATCCTGCCGCCTCCCCAGCGGGCGCAACTACTAGCGGGCGCCTACGCACCCATGGCGTGGTAGCCGCCGTCCACGTGCACGATCTCGCCGGTGGTGCCGCCGAACCAGTCCGACATCAGCGCCAGGGTGCTGCGGGCCACTGCCTCGCTGTCGGTGATGTCCCAGCCCAGCGGTGCCCGTTCGGTCCAGGCGTCCTCGAACTCGGCAAATCCCGGGATCGACTTGGCAGCCATGGTGCGGATGGGTCCCGCCGAGATCAGGTTCACCCGGATGCCCTGCGGTCCGAGCGACTTGGCCAGATAGCGCGCCGCTGATTCGAAGGCCGCCTTGGCCACGCCCATCCAGTCGTAGACCGGCCACGCCACGCTGGCATCGAAGGTGAGCCCGACCACTGCGCCTTTGGCCTCCGCCAGCAATGGCGCCATCGGCGACGTCAGCGAAGCGAGGCTGTAGGCGGAGATATTCAGCGCCGTGGCGACATCCTCCCAGGGGGCGTGGAGGAAATTGCCTCCCAGGCAGCTCGCCGGCGCGAAACCAATGGCATGCAGCAGACCGTCCAGTCGGCCCCAGCGCTGCTCCAGATCGGCTCGCACAGCCTCGATCTCGTCGGGCAGGGTGACGTCGCACGGCAGCACATCGGGCGGGTCGGGCAGCCGCCGGGCCGCTCGCTCGGTAAGCCGGATGCCCCTGCCGGCGCCGGTGAGCACTACCTCGGCGCCGTGCTCCTGCGCCAAGCGGGCCACGTTGAACGCCAGCGAGGCATTGGTCAGCACGCCGGTGATGAGGAACTTCTTGCCTTCCACGATTCCGCTGCCCGCCACGCTCTCGCCTCCGCTGGGTGTCTGGGCGCTGCCGCGTACAGCACCGTTCTTCGCCGGACGCTACCGCTGCGCCACGCGCCACTTGGGTGCCGCTGCCGGCGGGAGTGCACGTGATCCGGCGCGCCGAGGCTGAGCCACCGGGCGAGACGCCGGCCGGTCACATTGCTGCCGGGCGCGCTCGGCCGTACCGTGAGCGCCGTGCCAGCAGATGCAACCCCCAACGGGTCCGCTGACGGGGTCGCTGCAGCGAGTCCCGGAAGCAGTGCCGAACCCACCCGGATCGGCATCATCGGCGGCACCGGGCCCGCGGGCGCCGCATTGGCAGCCCGGCTGGCCGACATCGGCTGCGAGATCACGCTGGGCTCGCGTTCGAAGTACCGGTCGATGGAGGTGGTGGACAACATCGTGGATCGGTGGCCCGACCGTCACCTGCGCATCCATCCCGGCGCCAACAGCCTCGCTGCAGCCGAGCCCACGGTGGTGATCGCAACGCCCTGGGATGCGGCGGCCATTACCGCGAGGGACGTGGCTGAGCACCTGCGCGGCAAGGTGGTGGCCACCATGTCCAACGCGCTGGCCCGCGTCGACGACGAGTTCGTGCCGCTCATCCCGCCGAGAGGCTCCGTCGCAGCCTCGGTGCAGGCGACGCTGCCTGACTCGCGGGTTGCGGCTGCTCTTCAGCACGTGCCCGCGACCGAGCTCGGCAATCTCGACGAGCCGGTGCACGGCGACATTCTCATCTGCAGCGACCATCGCGAGGCCACCTGGCACATCGCCGAGATCGTGGATCGCATGCCCGGCGCACGGGCGCTCGACTGCGGCAACCTGTCCAACGCCACCGCCATCGAAGCCTTCACTGCTGTGCTGATGCAGCTCAACACCCGGTACCGCACCCGTGTCGCGCTCCGGCTCGTGGGGTTGGATCACGTGCCGATCAGCGTGCTGGGCGGCGGGCCGAGCGGTACCGACGCAGTCCAACCGGCCGCTGAGACTGTCCCCGACTGATCCGGCCCGGCTGATCCGATGAATCAGGCTCTGCAAGCAGGGCGATGAAGCCAGATGAAGCTGTACGAGACCCAGCGGCGAGCTGTCGTGCCGCTCGACGCACAGCCGGGAAGCACCGTGCGGATGTACGTGTGCGGCATCACGCCCTATGACGCCACCCACGTCGGTCACGCTGCCACGTTCCTGGCCTATGACGTGCTCCAACGGCGATTGCGAGACCAGGGATGCCGCACCCGCTGTGTGCGCAACATCACCGACGTCGACGACGACCTGCTGTCACGGGCGCGCGCCATGGGCGTGCACTACCTGGACTTGGCTGCGGGGTCGCTCGCCGCGTTCGATGCGGACATGGCGGCGCTGGGCCTGCTGCCCGCCGACGCCGAGCCCCGGGCGACATCGGCAATCGCCGACATCCGGCGACTGATCGGAAGGCTGCTCCGCAGCGGCCATGCCTATCGCACCAGCGAGAACGTGTACTTCGACGTCTCGGCGGCACAGAGCTTCGGCGAGCTGAGCGGCCTCGATGCCGCCGAGATGGTGGAGCTGGCGCGCAGCCGCGGGGGCCGGCCCGACGACCCCGACAAGCGCAACCCTCTCGATTTCGTGCTCTGGCAGCGTTCGGCGCCCGGCGAGCCCGAATGGTCTTCCGCGTGGGGCCTCGGCCGGCCGGGATGGCACGTGGAGTGCTCGGCGCTGGCGCTGGAGCATCTGGGCGAGACGGTTGATGTGCACGGCGGCGGCAGCGACTTGGTGTTCCCGCATCACGAGTGCTCGCGGGCGCAGTCGGAAGCCGCGACGGGGTGGCCGTTCGTGCGCCACTGGATGCACACAGCGATGGTGCGGCGCGACGGCGTCAAGATGTCCAAGTCGGCTGGCAACCTGGCGTTCGTGGCCGACCTGCGGGAGCGCTGGGAGCCCATGGCGGTGCGTCTGGCGCTGCTGGGCGCGCACTACCGGTCAGACTGGGACTGGTCTGAGGAGCTGGTTGCCGACGCAGCCCGCCGTCTCGAACGCTGGCGGGCCGCGGGCCGCGGCGACGGTGCGCTGGCACGGGTGCGAGCACGTCTCGACGATGACTTGGACACACCCGGTGCCCTCGCCGAGATCGATGCTGCCGCCGATGCTGGCGAGCCGGTCAGCGACGCAGCCGCCCTGCTCGGCGTGCTGCTGTAGGACGCGCGGGAGCGCCGGTAGCGTTGGCCTCGATGGCCGAGCCAGACGAACTTGGCGAGGTACGCGACGAGCTTCCGGAGGACTTGGACCGAGGATTTGTCGGCGCGTACAAGTTCCCCGACAATTCGCGGCGCAAGATCACCGGCGCGCTGTGTTTTGCTGTGGGTGTCTGGGCTGCCACGGCAGCGCTCTCGTTGGGCAGCGATGCGGTGCTGCTCAACACCGGGGTGGTCACGGGCGGTGTGCTGCTCGCTCTCGCCGGCATCTACCAATTCGCCGCGGGACGCCGGTTCGCTGTCAATGAGAACGAGGCGTTGGTAGCTGCCGTCGCTGACGTCGGTTTCGCTGTGGGGCACGCCAGTGCCCAGCTCGGCTGGCGCGGCTGGATGAGCCGCCCGACATGGCGCGTGCTCGTCTACTCAGCGGAAGATCCGCCCGAGCGGCGGGGCTTGGTGCTGGTCGACGCTCTCAACGGAGCGGTGCTCGAGAGGTGGGTCGAAGACAATCCCGAGACCTGGATCGAAACGGCGTCGGCTCCTGCTGCTGCCGAAGCGGATGAGGCCGACGCTGGGACAAGCGCGACTGCGGCACCCGGCGACGGGGGCTGACGATGTTCGACGGCAAGTTCCGCAAGGGCGTCGACAGTGTCACGGCTCCGATCGGGCGGGGCCTTGCGGCGATCGGCCTGAGCGCGGATGTGCTCACGGGGCTCGGCCTCGTCATGTCGGCCGCCAGCGCCATCGCCATCGGCGCTGGCCGGCTCGTGCTGGGCACTGTGCTGCTGGTGATCACCGCGCTCTCAGACCTCCTTGACGGGCCGGTCGCAGCGGCCCGGGGCACTTCGTCAAGCAGGGGCGCTTTCTTCGACTCGACGGCAGACCGGGTCACCGACGGCCTGCTGCTGGGAGGCATCGCGTGGTATCTCGCTGGTGAGCACGGCGCGCAGTGGGCGGTGTTGCCGATGGCAGTGCTCGGTGTCAGCGCAGTGATCTCCTATGAGCGAGCCAAGGCCGAGCTGCTGGGCTTCGAAGCCAAGGGCGGGCTGATGGAGCGTGCCGAGCGGACGGTGGTGCTCGCTGTCGCGGTTGCCTTCGAAGTACTGCTCATTCCGCTGCTCTGGGTGCTGCTGGCGCTGTCTGTGGTGACTGCGGTAATGCGCTTTGTGAAGGTGTGGCGCCAGGCCAGCGCACGCATGTCGCAGTGAACGCAGTGCCACTTCGAGGGCGCGTGCGCGATCGGGCACGCCGCCTGCGAGGGCGGGACAGGGCACGCCGCCTGCGAGGGCGGGACAGGGCACGCCGCCTGCGAGGGCGGGACAG
>VYDH01000028.1:74789-135772 GCA_009843525.1 Acidimicrobiales bacterium
GGGCACGCCGCCTGCGAGGGCGGGACAGGGCACGCCGCCTGCGAGGGCGGGACAGGGCAATAGTGCTGGGGTATCAGGTGGGGGCGTCAGCCGCCCGGCTGGCCCCGCTGTGGCTCACCGAACGCGTAGCCAAACTGGCCGGCCCGGTGCTCGCCCGGCTGATGCCCGCCAAAGCAGCCATGGTCCGGCGGCATCAGGCGCGCGCGCAGCGCTGGGCCACAGACTCGACGGACGATCTCGGCCGGGCCACAGCGGCTGCGTTCAGCTCCTATGCCCGCTACTGGCTGGAGTCGTTCCGCCTGCCCGCGCTCAGCGAGCTCACCTTGGACCGGGGTATCGACGTGCCGGCCTATCACCACGTGGAGGAAGCCCTCGAACGTGGCAACGGCGTCATCTTGGCCCTGCCGCACCTCGGGGGCTGGGAGTGGGCCGGGTTCTGGATGGCGACAGTCAATCGATTGCCCATCACCGTGGTGGTAGAGCCGCTCGACCCGCCGGAGCTCTTCGAGTGGTTCGCCGAATTCCGTGAGCGACTGGGTATGCGAGTGGTGCCGCTGGGACCGAACGCCGGACGCGAGGTGCTCGGTGCCCTGCGACGGAACGAGATCGTCTGCCTGCTGTGCGACCGTGACCTCACCAGCGACGGCATCGAGGTGACCTTCGGAGATGAGCGAACCACGCTGCCGGCAGGTCCGGCGATGCTGGCGTTGCGATCAGGCGCCGCCCTGCTGCCGACCGCCGTGTATTTCCGCCCCCGGGGCAGGCATCTGGGCACGGTTCGGCCGCCGATCGATGTCACGCGGCACGGGCGCCTGCGCGACGATGTGGCCGCGGTCACCCAGCGGCTCGCCGACGAGCTGGTCACGCTGATCGCCGCAGAACCGCACCAGTGGCATCTCTTCGGCCCGAATTGGCCATCGGATCGAACCGTCGGTTCAGGCGACGCTGCCGACGCTCCATAGAAGCGAGCCGCGATCGGTCTTGTTGTGGCGTCTGTGCCGCGCCTAGCGTCACGTTCGACAGTGAGTATTCCCGCGCGGATCGCCGGCGAGGTTCGCCCGATCTGATGCGCCCATCTGATGCAACCGCCCCTTCGACAGTGAGGAACGGCTGAGTGAGAATCGGGATCATCTCGCCGTACAGCCTGACCAGTGCCGGCGGCGTCCAGGTACAGGTGCTGGGCTTGGCGCGAGCCTTGGCCGCGAACGGTCACGAGACGAGGGTGCTGGCGCCCTGCGACGGCGCACCGCCTCAGACCGGTGTCACGCCGCTCGGCGCGAGCATCCCCACGTTCGCGAACGGGTCGGTCGCCCCGATTGCTCCCGACTTCGCCTGCACGCTGCGCACCGTGCGGGCACTGCGCGATGAGGAGTTCGACGTTCTGCACTTGCACGAGCCGCTGTGTCCCGGGCCGACGCAGACGGCGCTGTTCCTGCGCTCTGCACCGACGGTGGGGACCTGGCATGCAGCGGGCGGCAGCCTCGCGTATCTGGTGCCGGGCACTCGATGGCTGGCGTCTCGGATCGACGTTCGGGCCGCAGTATCGGCCGACGCCGCCGAGATGGCCCGCAACGGCGTCGGCGGCGATTACGAACTGGTCTTCAACGGCGTCGAGCTCGACCCCTTCGACAAAGCGGTTCCCAAGCGCAACGAAGCGCCCACCATCGCCTACATCGGCCGCCACGAGCCGCGCAAGGGCCTCACGGTGCTGCTCGAGGCCATGTCACGGCTGCCCGAAGGCATCCGGCTGTGGGTGATGTCGCGCGGCCCGCAGACCGAGGAACTGCAGCGCCGGTACCAGCGCGACACGCGCATCGAATGGCTGGGTCGCGTCAGCGAGGCCGAGAAGCTCGCGCGCATCAAGGGTGCCGACGTGCTGTGCGTGCCGTCGCTGCACGGCGAGAGCTTCGGCGTGGTGCTCCTGGAAGCGATGGCAGCGCGCACGCCGGTGGTCGCGAGCGACCTGCCCGGCTATCGCAACGTTGTCAGCGTCGGCGACGAAGCCGTTCTCGTGGCCCCGGGCGACCCGAAGGCGCTGGCGAAGGCACTCGTCGGTGTGCTCAGGCGCCCCGACCGAGCGGCCGACTTGGTCGCAGCGGGCCGTCAGCGGGCCGAGCAGTTCTCAATGGCCCGCCTGGCGGATATCTACGCGGACATGTACGAGCGCGCCATCGCCCAACGGGCCTCCGCCAAAGGCTGAGCCGTCACCGGACTGGCGTGATCATCGCGGAATGCGACACATCGGCGTGTTGCGGGGCAGCGGGGGCGGTTGAATGCAGCGGGTGGACCCGCTGTTCGCCATCTATCGCAGTCGAGCCGACAAGCTGCTGGCGGAGTTCTGGGCCGTGCACCTAGTTGCGGCAGCCATCGTCGGCGTGCCAGTGGCGCTGTTCACCGGGCTCGGCTGGTGGGTGCTGCCAATTGCGCTCGCCGCGGCATGCGTGCTCGCGGCCGTCGAACTGGCGGCGGGGGAGCGACGCCTGCAACGAGCGCTCCTCGGAGCCGGCTCGGGGACGAGCGATGCTGACAGTCATCCTCGCCTGGAAAACGTCGTCGACGGCGTCTGCCTGCTCGTGGGCGTTCCGGTGCCGACGCTCGCTGTCGCGCCGAGCTCGGCTGCGAATGCGACGGCATTCGGCCGACGGTCGGATCGCTCCACCCTCGTCGTCACCCAGGGTCTGCTCGACGCGCTCAATCGCATCGAGCTGGAGGCCGTCGTGGCGCGGCTGCTGACGCAGATTCGTGATGGACGAGCTGCCTACCTGACCACCGCCGTGACCACGGTGGGGTTCCCGGCGCTGTTGTGGCCGGCTCTGTGGCCGCTGGTGCAGGCTCGCACCGAGCGCGAGGCCAGCACCGGCAGTGACTTCGACGACGATGCCGAAGCCGTGCGACTGACCCGCTACCCGCCAGGTCTCGCCGATGCGCTCGAGACGATGTCGGCGAACGGTGTGCGCACGGATGCGCCTCGTGTCACCTGGCCGCTGTGGCTGGCTGATCCGAGGGCGGACGCAGCCGTTGCTCCGGACAGCCTGCCCGACTACCGGGCCGACCTCGAGACGCGGGTGGCGGTGCTGCGCGAATTCTGACCATCACCTCCTGGGGGCAGCACTGGGGGCGTTCCCTACACTGAGCGCATGAATTCAGGTGACGGAGCGTCTCATCTGGTCGGAACGGTGCGGGTCAAGCGCGGGCTTGCCGACATGCTCCGGGGCGGCGTCATCATGGATGTCGTCACGCCCGAGCAGGCCAAGATCGCGGAGGACGCCGGGGCAGTCGCCGTCATGGCGCTCGAACGCGTGCCAGCCGACATTCGCCGTGACGGCGGCGTCGCCCGCATGAGCGACCCGGCGATGATCGAGGGCATCCAGGCGGCCGTGACGATCCCGGTCATGGCCAAGGCCCGGATCGGCCACTTCGGCGAGGCCCAAGTGCTCGAAGCCCTCGATGTCGACTACATCGACGAATCCGAGGTGCTGACACCCGCAGATGAGGCGCATCACATCGACAAGTGGGCGTTCACCGTCCCGTTCGTGTGCGGCGCCACCAACCTGGGCGAGGCGCTGCGGCGCATCTCCGAGGGTGCCTGCATGATTCGCTCCAAGGGCGAGGCCGGCACCGGCAATATCGTCGAGGCCGTACGCCATCTGCGCTCGATCACGGGCGACATCCGCAAGATCACCCAGGCCGATGCTGCCGAACTGTTCGATTGGGCGAAGCAGCTGCAGTCGCCGCTCGGGTTGGTGCAGGAGATCGCCGAGACCGGACGCCTGCCGGTGCCCCTGTTCTGCGCCGGCGGCATCGCGACGCCAGCCGATGCGTCGCTGGTGATGCAGCTCGGCGCCGAGGCCGTCTTCGTCGGCTCGGGCATCTTCAAGAGCGAAGACCCGGGGCCGAGGGCCGAGGCCATCGTCGAGGCCACCACGCACTACCGCGATCCGTCGGTGGTGGCCAAGGTCAGCCGGGGTCTCGGCAGCGCCATGCCGGGTCTCGAGATGGAAGGCCTCGAGACCAAGCTCGCCGAACGCGGCTGGTAAGAGCAGAATCGCCGCGCATCGGTGACAGCGAGCGACAGCCAGCCGCTGATCGGCGTTGTCGCGCTGCAGGGCGCTGCTGCTGAGCACGTCGCCGCGTTCCGGCGCGCCGGGGCCAGAGCTGTAGAAGTCCGCGTGCCAGCAGATCTCGACGGCGTCGATGCCGTGGCGCTCCCGGGCGGCGAGTCGACCACGATGTCGCACCTGCTCCGCACGAGCGGGCTGTTCGATGCGCTGTCTGAACGCTTGGCCGGCGGTATGCCGGCGTTCGGCACCTGCGCGGGAATGATCCTGCTCGCTGTCGATGTGCTCGACGGCCGCCCGGATCAACGCTGCTTCGGCGCCATCGACATCTCGGTGCGCCGCAATGCATTCGGCCGCCAAGTCGCCAGCTTCGAGGCCGAGCTCACCGCCGGCGGCCTCGATGAGCCCTTCAAGGCGGTGTTCATTCGAGCACCGTGGGTGGAGCGCGCGGGGGACAGCGTCGAGGTGCTCGCCGAGATCAGGCCCGCCTCGAACTCGTCAACCGACGGCGCTCGGGCATCGGTCCCTGTGTTGTGCCGCTCGGGACCGATCCTGGTGTCGAGCTTCCACCCGGAGCTGACGGCTGACGACCGCATTCACGAGCTCTTCCTGGACATGGTCGGCGCCGCCTTGGCCCGCTGAGCGGCCGAGCGCGGCAGACTGTCGCGGCTGCACATCCTTTTGGCACATTTCGTTCGGGAGGGGTCTGTGTCCGGTCATTCCAAGTGGGCCACGATCAAGCACCGCAAGGGTGCCGCCGACAAAGCGCGCGGAAAGCTGTTCGCGAAGCTGATCCGCCAGGTCGAGGTGGCCGCACGCGAGGGCGGCGGCGACCTCGACGCCAATGCGACGCTGCGGACCATGTACCAGAAGGCCCGCGACAACTCGGTGCCGCTGGACACGATCGAGCGGGCCATCAAGCGAGGCACCGGCGAGCTCGAGGGCGTTTCATACGAGCAGGTCACCTACGAGGGCTACGCACCGGGCGGCGTGGCCATGTTCGTGGACGTGCTCACCGACAATCGCAACCGCACCGGCTCGGAGATCCGCAGCGTGTTCACGCGCGCCGGCGGCTCGCTGGCCGAACCCGGCGCGGTGGCGTGGCAGTTCGAGCGCAAGGGCGTGGTAGTAGTGCCTGCGGGCGAGTCGGAGCCCGATGGGTCTGCGGCAGCAGGCACGGTGCCCGATGAAGACGAGTTGATCCTGGTGGCGCTCGATGCCGGCGCAGAGGATGTCGAGCAGGAAGGCGATACCTGGCGGGTCACCGCCGCTGCCGGAGACACGATGGCTGTGCGTGAGGCCATCGAGGCAGCGGGCATTGCGGTGACCTCGGCCGACTTGACCTATGCGCCGCAGAACCTGATCGAGCTGACCAGCGTGTCGGAGGCCAAGCAGGTGATGGCGGTGCTCGACGCACTCGACGAACACGACGATGTGCAGGGCGTGTACGCCAATTTCGACATCAGCGATTCGCTGCTGGAGGCGATCGCCGGCTAGGGCGGAGCCGTGTCACGCATACCCGGCTCGGACGGTGCCAAAGGCTACGGTTCGTACTGATGTTCGTATTGGGGATCGACCCGGGATTGTCGCGCTGCGGGTACGGCGTGGTGGAGCAGATTGCGGGCTCTGGGGCACAGCGGGCTCGCACCGAAGCGGTCGCCCTGGGCGTCATCCGCACTGATGCCGACGAGCCGCACGCAGCGCGCCTGGCCACGCAGATGCACGAGCTGCAGGCCCTCATCTCCGAATTCCAGCCCTCGGTGGTGGCCGTGGAGCGAGTCTTCTTCCAGGCGAATGCGCGCACTGCGATGGGAGTCGCGCAAGTGGCCGGACTCGCCATGGCAGTGGCAGCCGCTGGAGGGCTGGAGGTGGTCGAATACACGCCGACCCAGGTCAAGCAGGCGGTTGCGGGCTGGGGCGGGGCCGACAAGGACCAAATGAAGCGCATGGTCGGCGAGCTGCTCGCGCTGCCGGGGCCGCCTGAGCCAGCCGATGCCGCCGACGCGGCTGCGGTCGCGCTGTGTCACCTGTCCCAGGCTTCGTGGCGCGGGGCGGCAACCCATGCCCGGGCGCGCGTGCTGCTGCCCGCTTCCGGCGCAGCGGCACCCACGCCGTGATCGGCTCAGTGCGCGGGCGCCTGCTCGACAAGGATCCCGGCGGCGAGCTGCTGATCGAGGCCGGTGGGGTGGGGTATCGCGTTGTCGTCGCGCCGTCCACGCTGGCTGGCGCCGGACCGGTGGGCGACGAGTGCTTCGTGTACGTCCACCATCTCGTGCGCGAGGACACTTCCGACCTGTACGGATTCGCCGAGCTCGACGAGCGGCGCTGTTTCGAGGCCCTGCTCAGCGCGCACGGTGTGGGTCCCGCGCTGGCGCTTGCCGTGCTCTCGCACTTGCCGCCCGACGAGCTGCGGCGCGCAGTGGCCGCCGACGACGCAGCGGCGCTGGAGCTGGTGCCCGGCATCGGCGCCAAGACATCCAAGCGGATGGTGCTTGACCTGAAGTCGCGGCTCGGCACGCCTGAGACTGCCGGCGCTGCCGTTGCGGCGGCGGCTGGCGACGGCGCTGGATCTGCAGTAGCGGAAGTGCGAGCCGCGCTGAGCCAGATGGGCTTCGCTCCGGCCGAGATACGCGACGCCATGGCCGCCGTCACGATCGAGGCAGCACGCGACGGCGATGCCGACACTGGTGCACTGCTGCGTGTGGCACTGCGGGAGCTCGGTCCGCGATGAGCGCTGGGGGAGCCCGCAGCGAGGGCTACCGGCGCGACGAATCGGGTGTGTCAGCACCGGGCCGCAGCGAGGTCACCGACCCGGCCAGCTCGCCGGCCGACGACGGCGATGCCGAAGCCTCGCTGCGACCGCGGTCGCTGGAGGAGTTCATCGGCCAGCCCGAGGTGCGAGAGCACGTGGCCATCACGCTGCGGGCTGCGCTGGCCCGGGGCCAAACGCCTGACCACCTGCTGTTCGCCGGCCCGCCGGGATTGGGCAAGACCACGCTGGCCGGCATTATCGCCGCCGAGTTGAACGCGGCACTGCATCTGACATCGGGTCCGGCAGTGGAGCGAGCCGGAGACCTCGCGGCAATCCTCACCAACCTGGCTGACGGCGATGTGCTGTTCATCGACGAGATCCACCGCCTGCCCAAGGTGGTCGAGGAAGTGCTGTACCCGGCCATGGAGGACTTCGCGATCGACATCGTGCTGGGCAAGGGGCCAGCAGCGCGCTCGATCAGATTCGAGCTGCCCCGGTTCACCCTGGTCGGCGCCACCACCCGCACCGGGTTGATCTCGGGGCCCCTGCGAGACCGCTTCGGCTTGGTCGAGCGCCTCGACTACTACTCCACGGACGATCTCGAGGCGATCGTGGCTCGTGCGGCCGGGATCCTGGGTGTGGATATCGATGCCGAGGGGGCCGCGGAGATCGCGTCGCGCAGCCGGGGCACGCCGCGGATCGCCAACCGGCTGTTGCGCCGGGTGCGCGACTTCGCCGAGGTGCGCGCCAGCGGCGCCGTCGACGTGGCGGTGGCGCAGGAGGGGCTCGCCGCATTCGGCGTCGACGAACTCGGCCTCGACAAGGTCGACCGGGCAATTCTCGACGCTCTCGCTGTCACCCATGCTGGGCGGCCGTTGGGGCTGTCCACACTGGCGATCTCCGTCGGCGAGCAGACCGAGACTGTGGAGGACGTGTACGAGCCCTTCCTGATCCAGCGCGGGCTGCTGCAGCGCACGCCGCGGGGCCGCATCGCCACTGCCGCGGCCTACGCGCATCTCGGCGTCGAGGCTCCGCCCGCGACAGACGACTCCGGCAGCGTGCCCGGTGCAGAGGCCGAGATCTCGTTGTTCGACGCATCGGCTTCATCGACCGATTCAGCCACCGAGTCACCCGCAGGCGCGCCGGTCGAGATCGACGACACAGCGTGGTGAGCACGCCGCGGCTGTCGATGGACGAGTTCGACTACGAGCTGCCGTCATCGGCAATCGCGCACGTGCCCGCCGACCCACGCGACTCGGCCCGGCTGCTGGTTGACCCGGGGCCGTGCCGAGCGCCTGAACACCGGCAGGTGACCGATCTCCCATCCCTGCTCGGCCCCGGGGATCTGCTGGTGGTCAACGAGACGCGGGTGATGCCTGCCCGCCTGCCCCTCCGCAAACGCTCTGGCGGCGCGGCCGAAGTACTGCTGCTCGAACCGCTCGCAGTGGAGTCTGGTTCGGCTCACCGGATTGCCGATCCCGACGACAACCGGCTCTGGGCGGCGCTGGTGCGACCGTCACGGCGGATTGCGGACGGAACGGTGCTGGTCTCCGAGCGGGACCCGACCGTGCGAGTGGTGGTGGGCGAGCGTCTGGACCGGCAGCGCCGAGCCGTGCATGTGCTTGTCGGTGAGACGTCGCTCGCCGATGTGTCGCAGGCCCGACTGCTCGAACGGGCTGGGGAGGCGCCGCTGCCGCCCTACATCGACCCGGACAAGGCTCGGGGTGCCATCGCCCAGCGCCTCGGTGTCGATGCAGCCGACAGTGATGCGGCTCGAGCGGCGCTGGCGGATCGCTACCAGACCGTCTACGCCCGCTCGGACGGCTCGGCGGCGGCGCCGACGGCAGGGCTTCACCTGACCGCACGCGTGCTGGAAGCGCTGCGCTCGAACGGCGTCGGCATCGCGACCGTGGACCTGACCGTCGGCCTGGCCACGTTCGCGCCAGTGACCGCCGAGCACGCCGACGAGCACGAAATGCACACCGAGCACTACCGGGTGTCCGCAGAGACGCTCGCCGCCTGCGCTGCTGCCGAATGCGTCGTTGCGGTCGGCACCACCACCGTGCGCGCACTGGAGGCCGCGGCCCGCCAACGACAACGCCCGGGGCCCGCTGCGGGCACAGCCGATGTCTGCGGCGGCACCGATCTCTTCCTGCGGCGGGGTGCTGAGTTCCTGCTGGTCGATGCGATGCTCACCAACTTCCACATGCCCCGATCGTCGCTGTTGCTGCTCATCGACGCGTTCATCGGGCCGCGCTGGCGCGATCTGTACGAGACGGCGCTTGCGAAGGGCTATCGCTTTCTGTCCTTCGGCGATGCGATGCTGCTCCGGCGGACACCGCCCTCATGAGGCCAGCGAGATGAGCGTTCCGAGCAGCCCGCTGGCGTTCGAGCTGCTGGCGGCTGACGGCTCAGCTCGAAGGGGACAGGTCACGACGGCCCGCGGGACGTTTCAGACGCCGGTGTTCATGCCCGTGGGAACCCGTGGCGCCGTGATCCATCTCGATGCCACCGACTACGAGCATCTCGGTCTCGAGGTCGTGCTGGCCAACACGTATCACCTGCTGGCGCGGCCCGGAATCGACGTGGTGGAAGCGCTCGGCGGGCTGCACTCCTTCTCCGGCTGGGACGGCCATTTCCTGACGGATTCCGGTGGCTTCCAGATCATGTCGCTCGGCCGCCGTCCCGGCGGTGCAGATCGGCCCGGCCGCCGTCCCGGCGGCGCAAGTGAGCCCGGCCGCCGCCCAGAGGGTTCCTCTCAGGATGCGAAATCCAAGGTGGACGACGAAGGCGTGACCTTCCGTTCGACCTATGACGGCACCCAGATGCGGCTGACACCCGAAGATGCGGTCGATGCGCAGCGCCGCCTGGGATCGGACATCCAGATGGCGCTCGACATCTGCCCCGAACTGCCCGCACCCCCCGGCGAGGTGCGCGAGGCGACCGAACGCACCCACCTGTGGGCGGCCAGGGCAGCGGCAGCCATGGACGCTGCACGCCGGGACGGGATCGCCGGAGGGCAGGCATTGTTCGGCATCTGCCAGGGTGGCATCGATCCCGGCCTCCGGCACGCCAGCGCCGAGACGCTGGCGTCGATCGGCTTCGACGGGTATGGCATCGGCGGATTGTCGGTGGGCGAATCCCGCAGCGAGATGGGCCCGGCCCTGCGCGCCGCAACCGAGGTGCTGCCTGCCGACCGGCCTCGTTACCTGATGGGCGTCGGTGATCCGGCCCGCATTGTCGACGCCATCGCCGCCGGAGTGGACATGTTCGACTGCGTGCTGCCGAGCCGGCTCGGCCGTCACGGCACCGCGCTCACTCCCCAGGGCCGCATCAACATTCGCAATGCCCGGTTCGCCCGCGACACCACGCCCCTCGACACTCGCGAAAATGGCGGCGACGGCCGCCCCCAGCCCGGCGCTCGCTTCAGCCGCGGCTATCTCCGGCACCTGATGAGCGTGAACGAGCCGACGGCCAGCCGCATCTTGACGCTGCACAACATCGCATTCCTCAACGACCTGGTAGCCGACGCACGCGCCGCCGTCGAAGCCGGCCGCTTCAGCGCGTTCCGCGAGCAGGTCAATGAAGTCTGGAACTGAGCCGCTGCCGGCCCCGGCATCCCGGTACGCTGCGCCGCCGAATGACGACACGCTGAGGGGCACACCATGAACGCCACGTCGCTCATCTTTCTCTTCGGAATCATCGGCATCATGTATTTCCTCATGATCCGGCCACAGCGCAAGCGTGCTGCCGAGCGGGCCGCGATGCTGAGCGCGGCCGACATCGGGGACGAGATCGCAACGGTCGGCGGGATTGTCGGCAAGATCGTCGCCGTTGAGGAGCCAGGCGAGATCATCTGCATCGAGGTGGACAGCGACGTGGAGCTGCGAGTGCAACGCCGCGCCATCGGCGAGATCATCACGTCCGCTGGCGGCCAAGGCGCAGACGATCCGCCCGCATCGGACGGCGTCGACGAATCGGAATGATCCCGGCCGCAGCGCGCAGCGCAGGCATCGGCGCATTGGTCTGACGTGCGCCGCTCGCAGATCGTCTCGCTCCTTCTCGCGATCCTGATCGGGTTCGGCTCGCTCGCGGGCGTGCTGGCCGCGGGCTGGGCGCCTGTGCTGGGCGTGCAGCTGCAGGGCGGCGTGGAGGTGCTGCTGCGGCCTACCGCCCCGGCCGACGACGAGCAGCTGGATCGTGCCATCGAGATCATCCGGTCGCGTGTCGACGCACTCGGCGTGGCTGAGCCCGACATCACGCGTCAAGGCGAGCAGGTGGTGGTGCAGCTCCCCGGCGTCAAGGACAAGCAGCGTGCGGTCGACTTGGTAGGGCAGACAGCCGAACTGCGCTTTCGCCCCGTGCTGCTGACATTCAATCCCTTCGATGAGGTGGATTTCGGCGGAGCGCAGCAGCTCGCAGCGGCGTACAACTCATCTCTTCATCCCGAGTCCGTGGACGAGTCGGCTTCCGAAGCTGCTGGGGACGAGTTGGTCGATGAGCAAGAGATGACAGCGCAGGAGCTGCTTGAGCTGATCGACCCGGAGGCAGCAGCAGAACTCGAGGCGGAGGCCGGAGACGCAGCCGCTGTTGGCGACACTTCGGAAACTGTCGAAACAGCAGACGATGCCGAGGCAGAGGAAATCGATCCCTCCGACATCGGGCTCGAGCTGTTCCCTGAGTTCACCGCTCCCGAGGACGATCTCGCCGATTGGGCGGTGTTGCTGCCGGGCCGTGGCGAACCGGTGGGTTATGTGCTGGGCCCGGCTGAGCTCACCGGCGAAGCGGTGGCCGAGGCAGCGGCGACGTTCAATAACGAGTGGGTCGTGAATGTCGATCTCACCGACGAGGGCGCTGTCGGTTTCGACGAGATCGCCGCTCGCTACTTCGGTCAGCAGGTGGCCATCGTGCTCGATGGTGTCGTGGAATCTGCTCCGGTCATCCGGGCCACCGAATTCGGGGGCACGGCTGTCATCTCAGGCACGTTCGACGAGGACGGGGCACGCGACCTCGCAGTTGCGTTGCGCTTCGGCGCGCTGCCCGTCGAGTTCGAGCAGGACGACGTGCGCACCGTGTCAGCCACGCTCGGCGAGGGCACGCTGCGTGCGGGCGTGATCGCCGGCATCGTCGGGCTGATCCTCGTGGGCCTGTACATGCTGGCCTACTACCGGCTGCTCGGCATTGTGGCCGTGGCCAGTCTGGCCATCAGCGGATCAGTCCTGTGGTCGCTCATCAGCTGGCTCGGCGAGAGCCGGGGCTTGGCGCTGACACTGGCCGGCACCACCGGCATCATCGTGTCGATCGGCGTCCAGGTCGACTCGAACATCGTCTATTACGAGCGGATCAAGGAAGAGGTGCGCCGCGGCCGGGCGGTGCGCTCGGCAGCTGATGCCAGCTTCAAAGGCGCTTTCATGACCATCGTGTGGGCTGACTTGGCATCGCTCATCGGCGCCGGCGTGCTGTACCAGCTCACCAGCGGCACCGTCCGCGGCTTCGCCCTGTATCTCGGGCTCGCAACTCTGATCGACCTGGCAGTGTCGTACTTCTTCATGCGGCCGCTGGTGGTGTTCATCGCCCGCCGGCTGGTGAACGAGGAACCCCGGCGGCTCGGCGTGCTGAGGACAGCCGACGGCGATGTCGCCCCGGCGACGGATCCGACAGGAGGCACATCGTGATTGCAGCGCTGCGCACCTTCTACCGAGGCGAGAACGCCTGGGACATCCTGCGCCTGTCACGCAAGGTGCTCATCGGTTCAGCAATAGCTGTGCTCGTCTGCGTGGTGGCGCTGCTGGTGCGAGGCCTGAATCTCGGCATCGAGTTCGAAGGCGGCTCGGTGTGGGAGATACCGGTGCCCGAGGAGGCTCAGGGCGCCCAAGTCGACGACGCGGCGGCCGGCTCTGGCGACGGCGTGACCACCGACGACGTGGCGTCGGCAGCCGCGGAGGCCGGCGTGCCCGATGCGCGCGTGCAGTTCGTGGTGGTCACCGGGTCGCCTGACATCTTCCGTGTGCGCGGCGTGCTGGGGCCCGATGCCGACAGCGCAGCTGTGGCCGGAGCGCTGGCCGATGCCGCCGGCGTCGACGTGGAGAGCCTGTCGTCGCGGCAGGTCAGCCCGTCGTTCGGCGACGAGGTCGCCGGCAAGGCACGCCGGGCGCTCGTGGTGTTCTTCGTGCTGATCGCGTTGTACCTGTGGTTCCGCTTCGAGTGGAAGATGTCGGTGGGTGCGCTGATTGCGGTGGGACACGACATCGTGCTGACCGTCGGCGCCTATGCGCTGTTCGGGTTCGAGGTGACGCCGGCGACGGTGGTGGCCTTCCTCACGATCATGGGCTATTCGCTGTACGACACGATCGTCGTGTTCGACCGTGTGAAATCCAACGAGCGGTCGTTGCCGGCGCGCAGCCACTTCACGTATCACGCGCTCGCGAACGTGTCGCTCAACCAGGTGCTGACACGGTCGGTGAACACCTCGATCACCTCGGTGCTGCCCGTGCTGTCGCTGCTGGTCGTGGGCGCCGGATTCCTCGGTGCGGGCACCTTGGCCGAGTTCGCGACGGCGCTGCTGATCGGCCTGCTCGTCGGCTCCTACAGCTCGATCTTCGTGGCGATGCCCACTGTTGCGTGGCTGAAGGGCTACGAACCCGGCTGGGCCGCCGCGCAGGCTGCGGCCGACGCCGCCGGCCGCCACGACTCTATGGAGGCTGCTACCCAGGCGCTCGCCGCCGAGAGCTACACCCGCAGCGCTCCGCCCCGCCCCCGAAAGAAGGGCCGCCGCCGCTAGATCCGGCTCCTGATGACCAGCAGGGCGCGGCAGAATAGGGGCGTGAATCTCTCCGCATTCGGCCCAGTGCCGGCCGCGCACCGCAGCGAGAAGCTTGGCTAGGACCATGCCAGCGGTGTCGCGCGTCCTGCCGTGGCGGCGCATCGCGAACACCGTCGCGGCCGACATCTCGCCGGTGGTCGAGCGCTACCGCCAGCGCTGGCCGAAGCGTTCGCCCGAGCTGGTCATCCGGGCGTACGAGGCAGCCGCGCAGGCACACGAGGGCCAGCGGCGCAAGACCGGCGAGGCGTACATCACCCACCCTGTCGCCGTGGCAGGCGTGGTTGCCGATCTCGGTCTCGATGACACATCCATTGCCGCGGCGCTGCTGCACGACGCAGTGGAGGACACCAGCGTCGAGCTGGTCGCGCTGGCCGACGACTTCGGCCCCGAGGTCGCGGCCATCGTGGACGGGGTCACCAAGCTCGACCGGGTCCGCTTCGCCTCCAAGCAGGCACAGCAGGCCGCCACCCTGCGCAAGATGCTCGTGGCGATCGCGAACGACCCTCGCGTGCTGATGATCAAGCTGTCTGACCGGCTGCACAACATGCGCACGATCGGGGCGCTCGGCGGTGCCAAGCAGGCCGACGTGGCCCGCGAGACGCTCGACATCTACGCGCCGCTCGCCAACCGGCTGGGCATGCAGCAGGTGCGAGACGAGCTGGAAGACCTGGCCTTCGCGGCGCTGTACCCGAAGCGCTACGCCGAGATCGACCGGATGCTCGCCGAGCGCACACCCGAGCAGGAGCGCTACGTCGACCAGGTGCTGACCGAGGTCCGCGAGCAGCTGTCGCGGATGAAGATCGAGGCCACGGTGACCGGGCGCAAGAAGCACCACTGGAGCGTCTACGAGAAGATGGTCATCAAGAACCGCTCGTTCGACGAGATCTTCGACTTGGTGGGCATCCGGGTGGTGGTGCCGACGATCCGTGACGCGTACGCGGCGCTGGGCTCCATTCATGCGACGTGGAAGCCGGTGACGGGCCGGTTCAAGGACTACATCGCGATGCCCAAGTTCAACCTGTACCAGTCGCTGCACACCACGGTGGTCGGCCCGTCGGGCACGGCCGTGGAAGTGCAGATCCGCACCGACGAGATGCACCAGCGGGCTGAGTACGGCGTGGCGGCCCACTGGCGCTACAAGGCGGAGCGCAACGGCAACGGCAACAAGAGCAGCAGCAAGGGCGGCAAGGCGCAGCGCCAAGGCAGCAAAGCGGAGCGCCACAGCAGCACGGTCGCCGAGGAGGACATGCCCTGGCTGAGCCGGCTGGTCGAGTGGCAGGCCGAGTCTGACGACCCGGCCGAGTTCATGCGCACGATCGCGAGCGACCTCGGTCACGGGGAGGTGTACGTGTTCACGCCCAAGGGTGACGTGGTGACGCTGCCGACCGGCGCCACGCCCATCGACTTCGCCTACGCCATCCACACCGATATCGGCGACACGCTCATCGGCGCCAAGATCGACGGCCGGCTCGTGCCGCTCGACCGGCAGCTGCGCTCGGGCGACACGGCGGAGGCGTTCACCTCCGACGATCCCGGAACCCGGCCGTCGCGCGACTGGCTGGAGATCGCCGTCACGCCGCGGGCCCGCTACAGCATTCGGCGTTGGTTCGCCCGCTCCGACCGTTCCGAATGGGAGGCGGCCGGGCGGGAAGCGGTCTCCGACGAGCTGCGCTCCGAAGGGCTCAAGGCGTCGCTGCTGATCGACGGCGACGAGATGCGCGCCGTGGCCGAGCAATTCAGCCGGGCCGATCTCGACCAGCTCTTCGAAGCCGTCGGCAAGGGCGACGTGCGGCCCCACTCGGTGGCCAAGCGCCTGGTCAGCAACTTGCGAGGCGAGGGCGACGGGGTGCAGCTGCCTGCACGCCCGGCCCGGCAGCGGGGCTCGCGCCGCCGGCGCTCTGCTGGCGTGCATGTCGACGGCCACGACGACGCGCTGGTGCGCTTGGCACGTTGCTGCAGCCCAGTGCGCGGCGACGAGATCTTGGGCTTCGCGACCAGCGGGCGGGGCATCTCGGTGCATCGCGCCGACTGTGCCAACGCGGCCGAACTGGCGACGGCGTCGGGTGCCCGCCAGGTCGAGGTGGAGTGGGACGAGAGCTGGGCGGGCGAGTTCGCCGCTGCACTCGAGGTTCGGGGTTTGGACCGCAACCGGCTGCTGCTCGACGTGGTGCAGGTGGTGTCGGGCCGCCACGACCTGTCCATTGCGAGCTGCGACACGTTCGTGGGCGACGACCAGGTGGCGGTGATGCAGTTCGAGGTCGAGGTGGGCGATCCCATCCTGCTGGACCAGTTGCTGGCTGCCTTGCGCGAGGTGCCCGGCGTCTTCGACGCCTACCGCACCATAGAAGGCCTCGCCCGCACCGAGTACTGAGCACTGGGTACTGGGCCCCGGGACCGCTAGGACTGGCGGCGGCAGGGCCGTAGCCTGCGCTGGTCATGTCCGCTACGCCTTCGACGCCCGCGAGCCCTCCTGACGGCGGCGATGCAGCGGCCTCGAAGTCGTTTCGGACGCCGATCGGCACCCACGATCTCACACCGCCCGAATCGGGCCGCTGGGTGGCGCTGCTAGGTGCCTTCATCGCAGCCGCAGATCGTGCCGGGTTCGGATACCTGCAGACGCCGATCTTCGAGGACATCGGCGTGTTTGCGCGCATCGGCGAGGGCACCGATGTGGTCGGCAAGGAGATGTACGAGTTCTTCGACCGCAGCGACCGCCATCTGGCGTTGCGGCCCGAGTGCACGGCGTCGGTGTGCCGCGCCTTCGCCCAGCATCGCCCAACCACGCCGTGGAAGGTGTGGTACCAGGGTCCGTTCTTTCGCTACGAGGCGCCCCAGGCCGGTCGCTACCGCCAGTTCCACCAGATCGGGGCCGAGACGCTCGGTACCGACGACCCTGATGCCGATGTGGAGATCATTGCCCTCGCAGCCGAATTCTTCCGCGCGATCGGGCTGCAGCGGGTGCCGTTGCTGGTGAACTCGATGGGCGACGCCGGCACCCGCGTGGCCTACAGCGAAGCGTTGGGCAGCTACCTGAGGCGCCGGGCTGGCGATGTGGACCCGCAGGACAGGGACAAGATCGAGCGCCACCCGCTGCGCATCCTGGACTCCAAGCGTCCGGCTACGGCGGCCGTGGCCGCGGAGGCCCCCCGGATCACCGACTATCTCACCGCAACCACGGCAGCCCACTTCGAGCGGGTGCGCGAGGGTCTGGACGCGCTCGGGATCGACCACGAGGTCGAGCACAAGCTCGTGCGCGGTCTCGACTACTACACCCGCACCACGTTCGAGTTCCGCGCCGCCAGCCTCGACGCCGCACAGGACACGGTGTGCGGCGGCGGCCGCTACAACGGGCTCGTGGAAGCGCTCGGCGGTCCGCCGACGCCCGGCATCGGCTTTGCCCTGGGCATCGAGCGCCTGCTGCTGGCCTGCGACGCCGAAGGCGTCTTCGACGTTCCGGCACAGCGGGCCGAAGTGTGGGTGATCGACACGGCGGGCGGCGCCACCGCACGCGATCTCACCCATGAGTTGCGCTCAGTGGGCATCCGGGCAGACCGGGCCTTCGACGACCGGTCGATGCGGGCGCAGATGCGCGCCGCGGACCGCTCCGGTGCCGAGATAGCGCTCATCGTGGGAACCGACGAGGTCGACGCCGGCACCGTCACGGTGCGACCGCTGCGGCGCCCTGACG
Source organism: Acidimicrobiales bacterium (assembly GCA_009843525.1). Lineage (GTDB taxonomy): Bacteria > Actinomycetota > Acidimicrobiia > Acidimicrobiales > Poriferisodalaceae > Poriferisodalis > Poriferisodalis multihospitum. Next base: position 92,111 of record VYDH01000028.1, read on the forward strand.
GCGGCGATGCTGACATTGTGCAGCAGGTCGTGCCGCGTGCCGACCTGCTGGGCACGCTGCGGCGCATCTTCGACGAGCTCAATGCGGAAGGTGGAACGTGATGGGCGACCCAATGCGAACCGACTACTGCGGACGGCTGAGCCGCGCCGACATCGGCAGGGACGTCACCGTGTGCGGCTGGGTTTCGCGGCGCCGCGAGCATGGCGAGCACTTGGCCTTCGTCGACCTGCGAGATCGCACCGGCATTGTGCAGTGCGTCGTGGATCACGCTCACGATCTGCGCTCGGAATACGTGCTGGCGGTGACCGGCACAGTTCGCGAGCGTCCATTGGATACAGCCAATCCCGACCTGGCCACCGGCGAGATCGAGATCGGCGATGCAACCGTCGAGGTGCTGTCGCGCTCGGAGCCCCCGCCGTTCCAGATCGATGGCCGCACCGAGGTCGACGAGATGCTGCGCATCCGCCATCGCTACCTCGACCTGCGGAACCCCCGCATGCACTCGAACCTGGTGAATCGGGCACGCGTGAACGCGGCGATCCGCCGTTCGATGGAGGCAGCAGAGTTCATCGAGGTCGAGACACCGACGCTGGTGGCTTCGACCCCTGAGGGCGCCCGCGACTTCGTGGTGCCCAGCCGCCTGCATCAGGGCCGCTTCTACGCACTGCCGCAGAGCCCCCAGCTGTTCAAGCAACTCTGCATGGTGGGCGGCATCGACCGCTACTACCAGATCGCCCGCTGCCTGCGAGACGAGGATCTGCGAGCCGACCGACAGTTCGAGTTCAGCCAGCTCGACCTCGAGATGAGCTTCGCCAGCGGCGCCGAAGTGCGCGCCGTGATCAGCGAGGCAGTGGCCGAAGCGGCCGAAGAGATCACCGGCGTGCGCCCCGCGGCGATGCCCGAGATCACCTGGCATGAGGCGATCGACCGCTACGGGTCGGACAAGCCCGACCTGCGCTTCGGGCTCGAGCTCACCGAGCTCACAGATCTGTTCGCCGAGACCGGGTTCAACGCGTTCAAGGCGCCTGCGGTGCGGGGCATCCGGGTGCCCGGCGGCGGCGACATCAGCCGCAACGCAGTCGATGATCTCACCAAGCAGTGCCAGCGCTGGGGCGCCAAGGGTCTCGTGTGGATGCGGGTCAGCGCCGGCGAGCCGCTGGCCGAGGGTGCCCGCAGCGCAGCCGGCGGCCGGCTGGCCGTCACCTCGCCGGTCGCAAAGTTCATGTCCGATGCTGAGATCGACGGTGTGCTGGGGCGCCTCGGGGCTGAGCCGGGCGACATGTGCTACCTCGTGGCCGACACCTGGCGCAGGGCCAGCGGGGTGCTCGGCCTGCTGCGGCTGGAGCTGGGCCGCCCGCCGGTGAACGAGGGGGGCCTGCACTTCCTGTGGGTGGTCGACTTCCCCCTGTTCGAGGATGTGAGCGCCGACGGACTCCCGATCCCGGCGCATCATCCCTTCACGATGCCCCATGCCGACGATCTCGACGTTGTGGCTGCGGCTTCGGCGCGTATGGCGTCGGGCGGCGGCTTCGACGCCGACACCCTGCTGGACGTGCGCTCGCAGGCGTACGACCTGGTGCTCAACGGCTGGGAGCTGGGCTCGGGCAGCGTCCGGATCCACCGGGGCGACATCCAGCAGCAAGTCTTCGATCTGCTGGGCATCGACCCCGCCGCAGCGCAGGAGCGATTCGGGTTCCTGTTGGACGCGTTCCGCTACGGCGCACCGCCGCATGCAGGCTTCGCGTTCGGCATCGACCGGCTGGCGGCGCTGCTGTGCGGCGAGGAGAACATCCGCGAGGTCATCGCGTTTCCCAAGAGCCAGTCCGGTGCAGATCCGCTTACCAACGCCCCGAGCCACATCTCTGCCGACCAGCTGGAAGAGTTGGGGCTGGCAGTCGTCGCTGGCGACGGCGAGCAAGGTGCCGTCGCCCGTGAGGGCGAGCAGGGCGGCAGTGCGGACGAGGACGAGTCATGAGCAGCAGCGATCTGGCCGCCGTGGTGGTGACCGTCTGCGTGGTGGTCGCGCTAGTGGCCCTGATCGCTGTGCTGACCCAGGCGTTCGCATTGATGCGGGAGTTCCGGCGCAAGCTCGAGGACTTCGACGCCAAGGTCGGGCCGGCGCTCGGCCAGTTGGCCGATACCGCCGAGATGGCCCAGACCGAGATCGGCCGGCTGCGCGACCTGTTGAACATCGCGCAGAAGGTCGCAGGGCTGGCCGAATCCGCCGGGGCCGGCGCTGCAAGGATTGCCGGGGTGCCGGTCGACAAGGTGCGGGCAGCAGCCGAAGCCCTGCGCGGCAAGTTCGGTGGCACAGAGAGCGAGACGTCTGCGGGCAGCGAGGAAGCAGGGCGCTGAGATGCTGAAACGATTGCGATGGCTGACGCTGGGTGCCGGACTGGGCGCTGGTGCCTCGCTGTGGGTGCAGCGGCGGCTGCGTCACCTCCTCGACCGATACGCGCCCGTGCGCGGCACGGCGACGGCGCTCGGCACTGCCCGCCAGATGCGTCGTGATCTCAAGGACGCTTGGCAGGACGGCCGCAAGCGCCTCGACGCGGCGTGGGATGACGGCAAGCGGCAGATGGAGGATGCTGAGCAGCGTCTGCGCGACGAGCGGGACCGTCGCTGGGCCGAACGCCGCCATCGCCGCGAAGCCGCCTGAGAGGCCGCGATAGCCCCTCCGGCGGCCACGGAGGCCGCGAAAGTGCGTCGGCGGCCACAGAGGCCGCGAGAGTGCGTCGTATCCTCTGGGGATGCGCGCTGGCGAACTGCGTGAAGCGTTCAACTCGTTCTGGGCCGAGCGAGGCCACGACGTCCGCGCTTCCGCGAGCCTGATCCCGCACGAACCCTCGCTGCTGTTCACGGTGGCGGGCATGGTGCCATTCATGCCGTACTTCCTCGGCGAGGAGGTGCCGCCGACGCGTCGCATGGTCACCATCCAGAAGTGCGTCCGGGCGGGGGGCAAGCACAACGATCTCGACGACATCGGCCGCACCAACCGCCATTTCACGTTCTTCGAGATGATGGGCAACTTCAGCTTCGGCGACTACTTCAAGGCCGAAGCCATCCCGTGGGCGTGGGAGTTCGTCACCGAGGTGCTCGGACTCGAGCGGGAAAAGCTGTGGGTGACGGTGCACGTCAGCGACGACGAGGCCGCCGAGATCTGGCAGAGCTCCGTCGGCGTCCCGCCCGAGCGCATCCAGCGTCTCGACAAGGACAACTGGTGGGCCGCAGGCGATGTGGGGCCATGCGGGCCCTGCAGCGAGATCTTCTACGACCTCGGACCCGAGCTCGGCGACGGCGGGGGTCCTGCGCACGGCGGCGAGGACCGCTTCGTGGAGATCTGGAACCTGGTGTTCATGCAATTCGCGGCCGACGGCACCGGCGACATGACGCCGCTCGAAGCCCCTGGCATCGACACGGGTGCCGGACTCGAGCGGATCCTGGCGGTGCTGCAGGGCGTGCCCGCGGCGTGGGACATCGACCTGTTCGCGCCGCTGCTGGCCGAGGCAGAGCGCATCTGCGGCAAGACCTACGGCGCCGATCCCGAGACCGATGTCTCGATGCGCATCTTCGCCGACCACGCCCGCACGACGGCGATGCTCATCTCCGACGGCGTGTTCCCTTCCAACGAAGACCGCGGTTACGTGCTGCGGCGCATCATCCGTCGGGCTGTGCGCCACGCCTGGGTGCTCGGCGTCACCGATGTCGTGATGCCGCGGCTGGTCGAGATCGTGGTGGATGTGATGGGCGATCACTACACCGACCTGGTCAAGAACCGGCAGTTCATCGCCGATGTCGTGGCCCGCGAGGAGGAGCGCTTCAGGACCACCCTCGCTGCGGGCCAGAAGATCCTGGACGAAGCGACTGCTGGGCTCGATTCGACAGTGTTCGACGGCGAGGTCGCCTTCCTGCTCCACGACACGCACGGCTTCCCGGTGGAGGTGACTGAGGAGATCCTCACCGAGCGCGGCCTGAGCCTCGACCGTGACGGCTTCGAGGCTGCCATGGAACGCCAGCGCGAGCGAGCACGGGCGGGCCGGGCCGGCGGCCCGACGTTCGCGGACGAGCGCTACCGGGAGATCCTGGCGCAGTTCGGGCCCACGGACTTCGTGCGGGACGCATCGACGGTGGCTGACGCTCGGGTGCTCGCCACTTTCGACATACCGCCCGACGGCGGGCAGGACAGTGACGACTTGGGCGGCGATCTGGTCGAGGTGTTCCTCGACCGCACGCCGTTCTACGCCGAAAGCGGCGGGCAGATCGGCGATATCGGCACCATCACCGGTCCCGACGGCAGCATCGAGGTGCTCGACTGCGCCTACGCACTCGCCGACCTGCACCGCCACATCGGGCGTGTCGTGGGCGACGGCGTCGAGGTCGGATCGCTGGTGACTGCGGCGATCGACGACGAACGCCGGGCGGCAATCCGGCGTAACCACACCGGCACCCACATCCTGCACTGGGCGCTGCGCGAGATTCTGGGCGACCATGTCAAACAGGCGGGCTCGCTGGTGGCGCCCGACCGCTTGCGTTTCGACTTCAGCCATTACGAGGCGGTCAGCCGCGACCAGCTGCGCGAGATCGAGCGCGTCGCGAACGCCGAGATCATCGCCAATGGCCGCTGCCGCCACTACGAGACCTCGATGAGCCACGCGCAAGCCATCGGCGCTATCGCCTTCTTCGGCGACAAGTACGGCGACGTGGTGCGGGTACTCGAGGCCGGCGAGCACTCGACTGAGCTGTGCGGCGGCACTCACGTGGCCGCGCTCGGTGATATCGGGCACCTGCGCATCGTCTCGGAAGCGAGCATCGGCTCGAACATGCGTCGCATCGAAGCGGTCACCGGCCTCGCGACTGTCGATCGGCTCGCCGACGCCGAAGACACACTGGACTCGCTGGCCGAGATGCTGAATGCACAGCCCGACGAGATCGCCTCAGCCATGCAGCGACGGCTGGACGAGACCCGCGAGCTCCGCCGCCAGGTACGCGACCTGCAGCGCTCCATGGCCGCGTCGCGAGCCGACGAGCTGGCTGCCGGGGCCGATGACGGCGTCGTGGTCGCCGAACTCGGTGATCTCGAACGCGACTCACTGCGCGACTTGGCAGTGTCGGTGCGCGACCGCGACGGCATCCGCGCCGTGGTGCTGGCCTCCGCGCCGGCGGCCGGTGGAGTGGCGTTGGTTGCCGCGGTGGATCCGGGCGGCGATCTGTCTGCAGGCGATCTGCTGCGCGATGCGGCCCGCACCGTCGGCGGTGGCTTCGGCGCCAAGGGCGACCCGCCGCTGGTCGTGGCCGGCGGCCGCAACCCTGACGGCATCGGCGACGCCCTGGCCCAGGCCCGAGCGGCGGCACTCGGGAAGTGAGTGGGGCGCCGGGCCCGATGATGCGGGCTGTCGGCGTGGATCTCGGCTCGGTGCGCATCGGCGTGGCCATCGCGCCGGCCGATGCTGCGGTGGCAGTGCCCTACGAAGTCCTCGAACGCAGTGGCGAGCGTGCCCGAGACCACGAAGCACTCGCAGGTATGGTCGCTGACGTGGGTGCGGAGGTGGTCGTGATCGGCCTGCCGACCTCGCTCGACGGCGGCGAAGGACCGGCTGCAGTGGGCGTGCGAGCCGAGGCTGGCGAGATAGCGGCGGCACTCGATGTACCGGTGGTCTTGCACGACGAGCGCTACACCACCGTGAGCGCGGAGCGCATCCTTTCCGAACAAGGACTGCGCGGCCCCGCTCGCCGCAAGGTCATCGACAAGGTGGCGGCCGCGGTCATCTTGCAGTCTTGGCTCGACGCACGTGACTGACCGCAGCACCGACGCTCCCCGCGACGGTCACGCCGCGCGTCACGCGACCAGCGGAGCCGGCCGTGTGACTGCCGTGAGGGCGCCATCGGCGATGCGACGGCTGGCAGACCGGCTCGCTGGCCTCGTGGGGCTGGCGCCCGGCGGCGAATCTCAGGGAGCCGAGCCAGGCCTTGCGGCGAGCGGTGAGATCGCCGGCGAATCCGCTTCGGGCCCACCGGGCAGGTACGCCCGACGTTCCGTATCGCCGGGAGTCTCCGTGTCGCCATCGGCGCCCGAAGCCGCCGCGCCGAGCTCGCCGCCAGTCGGCGGTCGTCGGGGTGTCGATTTCGAGGTAGTGAGCACGCGACGCGGATTGGGCACCCCCGGCGCGTTGTTGTTTCTCGTGGTGCTCGGCCTCGTCGCCTGGATGGCGGGCAGCCGTGGCTACCGCTGGGTGTCCGAACAGCTCGACCCTCCCGGCGACCCCACCGGCGAGATCGTGTTGACGCTGCCGCCCGGATCGAGCACGGCGAGCATCTCCGACCTGCTCGGCGAGCACGGCGTGGTTCCCAGTTCGCGGGCCTACGAGTGGTACGTGAGATTAAGGGGCGGCCCGGCGTTCCAGGCAGGCGAGTACACGTTCCAGTCCAACTCGTCGGTGTGGGAGACCATGGCAGTGCTCGAAGCCGGGCCGAGCCGCGTTGCCCAAGCCGCCCAGCAGCCGCTCACCATTCCCGAAGGCCTGACGGTGGTCCAGATGGCGGCGCTGCTCGACGAGGTGGGGGGGCTGAGCTTCAGCGGCAGGGACTTCCTCGAGGCCGTCCGGACGCGTCCGGTGCTCTCGCTGGTAGCGCCAGTGCCTCGCGTGCTGCCCGACGGGGTCATCGATCCGGCCGAGGGACAGCTTTTCGCCGACACCTACTTCTTCGACTCCCAGACGAGCGCCGAACAGCTTGTCGCGCTGATGGTCGACCGGCTCGATGCGGTGCTGACCGATCTGGGCTATGACGATGCCCCCCGGCGTGTGGGCCTGACGCCGTACGAGGCGCTGATCGTGGCCAGCATGATCGAGCGGGAGGCCCAGCGGCCCGAGGACCGGGCCAAGGTGGCGCGGGTGATCTACAACCGGCTAGCGCGCGGCTGGTCGCTCGGCCTCGATGCCACAGTGGTCTACGCGGTGGGCGAGAGCGAGCTGACCGCAGAGCTGCTGGCGGTCAACTCGCCGTACAACACGCGGGTGCTGGTGGGGCTGCCGCCCACGCCGATTGCCACCCCGGGCCGCGCTTCGCTCGAGGCAGCGCTGAATCCGGAAGACGGACCCTGGATGTACTTCGTGCTGACCTCTCCCGACGGCACCCTGTCGTTCTCCGAGACCGACGAGGAGTTCCAGCGCGACAAGGCGGTGTGCCAAGAATTGGGCCTGTGCGGCTGAAAATGTTCGGCAGCCAGCGCAGGTCGTTCACATAGTGTCGGAGCGTGGCCGTGCCTTGCGATGAGTCGGGCCCCGAGAAGGGGTCGATGGTCGTTCCGACTGGCAGCACACGCGTGGCGGGAGTGATCGGCGATCCTGTGCGGCACTCGCTCAGCCCGGCGCTGCACAACGCCGCATTCGCTGAACTGGGTCTGGACTGGACGTACCTGGCATTCGAGGTGCCCGTTGGCCGAGGCGCCGATGCCGTGGCGGCGATGCGGGCGCTCGGCATCGAGGGCCTGTCGGTGACCATGCCGCACAAGGACACCGTGGCCGCTGCGGTTGACGAGCTGTCGCCGGCGGCAGCGCTGCTCGGCGCGGCGAACTGCGTGCGCCGTGACGGCGACCGGCTGATCGGCGAGAACACCGACGGCGCAGGGTTCTTGCGCTCGCTGCGCACCCAGGCGGGTGTTGACCCTGCAGGGCTGCGCACGGTCGTGCTGGGCGCGGGCGGCGCGGCGCGGGCAGTGATCGTCGCCCTGGCTGCCGAGGGAGCGTTGGTGACGGTCGTCAATCGCTCGCCGGATGCGGCGGCACGGGCTGCGGCATTGGGTGGGGAGGCGGGTGGCGCAACAGCGGAGGCGCTAGGCGGGCGTTCAGGCTCGGCGTCAGTCGGCGGCGCCGAAGCGGCGCGCGACGCCGATGTCGTGGTGAATGCCACACCGCTCGGCATGACCGACAGCGATCCGCTGCCGGTCGATCCGGCACTGTTGAGCGACAGCCAGATCGTCGTCGATCTCATCTACCGCCCTGAGCGGACCCCGTTGCTCGAGGCGGCCGCCGAGGCAGGTGCGACAACGCTGAACGGCGTCGGCATGCTCTTGTATCAAGCCGCCGAGCAGTTCACGATGTGGACCGGACACGACGCTCCTGTCGACGCGATGGCAGCCGCGGTCGGCCTCGACCTTGCCGGTTCGTAACCCGCCGGCTTCCTCCCCCGTGCGGCAGGCATCCTCAGCGCGGGCTGCGTGGTGATCGCCCAGGTGGAGCCGAGTCTCGTGGCCGGCGCGGCCGCCGGGCTGGGTGGCGCTGCCGCTGGTGCGGCGGCAGTTCGCTGTGCGAAGCGCTGCTTCGACGTCGGTCTGCAGCCGGCATGGACGACGGCGGCGTGCATGGCGACAGGCGCGGTGCTCGCGTTGCGGGTCGGAGCGGGTCCTTTTCTCGCCCCGCTGCTGGCGTTCGGCTGGGCCGGCGTGGTGATCTCCGCGGTCGACCTGCGCACTCACCTGATCCCCACGCGCTTGCTGCGCGCCTGCGTCGCAATAGCGGTCCCATTGATGTGTGCGGCAGCGGTGCTCGACGGCGGCCTCGCAGGGCTGGCGCGCGCGTCTGCCGCGGCAGCCACCGGAGCAACGCTCGGCTGGGGGGCGATGCACGTCATCTGGCGGGTCGCCCGGGGCGGGCTCGGCTATGGCGACGTGAGGCTCGGCGGCTACCTCGGCTTGCACTTGGGCCTGGGCGGGCTCGCCGCCGTGTGGGCGGGCCTGCTTGCGGGCTTCGCGATCGCCGCCGCGGTCGGCGCTGTCGGGGTGGTCGCGTTGGGCCGGAGCGCCGACCACCGGTTCGCTCTCGGACCGTCGCTGGTCGCCGGCGCTCTCGCCGCCGCTTGGTGGTTCCCGCCGCCGGGTCTCGCCGCCTGAGCGCGTCGCGGTTCCGATCGCTCGCTGTCTGCCAGAAATCCGCTGCGCACTGAGGCGTCCCGGCGGGTAGCCAACCGGAATGCGTCGGTACCCTCGCAACCGATGTCGGGCACCATCCGCGTCGATGTTCCGCTGGGCGACCGCTCGTACCCCGTGCTGGTCGGCGACGGCGCGCGCCATGAGCTCGCCTCGGTCTTGCGCGAATCCAAGCTGACCGCCGGGGCGCAGCGCGCCGCGGTGATCACACAGCCGGGCATCGGCGTCGACATCGACCCTGGCATCGGTTTCGAGACATTCGAGATTCCCGACGGCGAGCAGGCCAAGGAGCTGTCCACCATCGGCGAGTTGTGCAGCCGGTTCACTCGCTTCGGCCTCACCCGCCGTGACGTCGTGGTGGGCGTCGGGGGAGGCGTCGTCACCGACGTGGCCGGCTTCGCAGCGGCGGTGTACCACCGGGGCGTGGCTGTCGTGCACGTCGCCACCACGCTGCTGGGCCAGATCGACGCTGCCGTGGGCGGCAAGACCGGTGTGAACCTGGCCGAGGGCAAGAACCTCGTCGGGGCCTTCTGGCAGCCGGCAGCGGTGCTGTGCGATACCGAGGTGCTCGACACGCTGCCCGAGCGCGAATTGCGCGCCGGCTACGGCGAACTGGCCAAGTACCACTTCATCGGCTGCACACCGCAGGCCGCGCAGCTCATTGGTTCCCACCCGTCCCTCGCGCGTCGCCTAGAAGGCGGCGAGCCGCTCAGCTCGCTCGAAGGGGCAGAACTGGTGGCGGCGTGCGTGGCCATCAAGGCCGAGGTGGTGGCGTCGGACGAAACCGAGGGCGGTCGCCGGGCGTTGCTGAACTATGGGCACACACTCGGGCATGCGCTCGAGATCGCCGGGCGGTTCGACCTGCGCCACGGCGAGGCGGTGGCCATTGGCCTGCGCTACGCGGCCGTGGTCGCTCGCGTGCTCGGACGCATCGACGACGATCGTGTGGCCGAGCATGAGCGGGTGGTCGCCGCCTACGGGCTCAATGCGAGCCTTCCCCACGGCATCGACCGCGACGAGATCATCGAGCTGTTCGGCCGCGACAAGAAGGCCGCCGGAGGCATCACGTTCGTGCTCGACAGTCCCGACGGCCTCGAAGTGGTGCCCGGCATCGATCCCGGCGTGCTGCGCAGCGCGCTCGAGCGGATGTGAGTGCAGTCATGCCTCGCCATGTCGTGCTGCTGCTGTCGGGCCCGAACCTGAACCTGCTGGGCACCCGCCAGCCCGAGATCTACGGCACCGACACGCTGCTCGATCACGTGCGTGCCGCCCGTCGGGCCGCAACCGAGCGCGGCTGGGATCTCGAGCACCGCCAGAGCAACCACGAGGGCGAACTGGTCGATGCGGTGCACGCGGGCATCGGCCGGGTAGAGGCGATCGTGGTGAACCCCGGCGCGCTCACTCACTACGGCTGGTCACTGCACGACGCACTCGCCGCATTCGAGGGCCCGATCGTGGAGCTGCACCTGTCCGAGCCCCGCGAGCGCGAGCCGTGGCGGCATCTGTCGGTGGTGGAGCCGCTGGCGACCGCCCGGGTGGCGGGGGAGGGCGGCGCTGGCTACCCGCGGGCAGTCGCGCTGGCCATCGATGCGGCGGCCGCCTCCGATTCCCCCGATACCGGCGACCAAGCCGAACGGCCATCGTGACGCCCTGTCGTGGCGGCGGGCCGTGCTTGTACCGTCCCGCTGCGAACCTGCAAGCACTCAGGCTGACCGCGAGGCGTTGACATGGCCATCTCCACCGCCGACTTCCGCAACGGCATGACGCTCGACCTCGCCGACGGGCTGTTCCAGCTCACCGAGTTCCAGCACGTCAAGCCGGGCAAGGGCGGCGCGTTCGTGCGGACCACGCTCAAGAACGTGCGCACCGGTGCCACGCTCGAGCGCACGTTCCGAGCGGGCGAGCGCATGGAGCGCGCCGTCATCGACCAGCGCGACATGCAATACCTGTACGCCGACGGCGACTCGCTGGTGTTCATGGACACCGACAGCTACGAACAGCTCCCGGTCAGCCGCACGGCGGCCGGCAGCGCCACGAGTTTCCTGGTGGAAGGCGAGATGGCCACCGTCGTGCGCTACGGCGACGAGGTGCTGGGCGTGGAGCTGCCCGCATCGGTGGTGCTGGAGGTGGCCGACACCGACCCCGGCGTGCAGGGCGACCGGGTATCGGGCGCACGCAAGCAGGCCACGATGTCCACCGGGCTGGTGGTGCAGGTGCCGCTGTTCATCGAGACTGGCGAGCGGCTGAAGGTGGACACCCGCAGCGGCGACTACATCGAGCGGGCCCGCGGCTGACGCCCTCGGGCCGCCGCGACATGCTCGGAGCCACAGCCATGAGCCGCCCGAGCGACCCCTTCGCCGCTCCCGACGAGCCGACCCGCCGCCGCGAGGCGCGCCAGCGCTCGGTGGAGCTGCTGTACGAGGCGGAGATGAAGTCGTGCGAGCTGGCCGATGTGCTTGCAGAGCAGGTCAGCGATCTCGACCCGTTCGCGCTCGAGCTGGCCACCAGCGTCGCCGCCCGGCGCGAGGCACTGACCCAGCGGCTTGCGGAGCTGCTGAACGTGGGCTGGACCCCCGAGCGCCTCGGTGCGTGCGATCGGCTGATCCTGCTACAAGGCCTCTTCGAGCTCGAACGAGGGGCGGCCCCCGCAGCGGTAGTCATCAACGAAGCCGTCGAGCTGGCACACCAGCTGGGTGCCACCGATCGCAGCGGCGCCTTGGTGAACGGCGTTTTGGCGGCTGCCGACGGCCGGTGACCGCCGGATCGTGACGGTCGACACGTGAGCCCAACAGGCGATCCGCAGCCGCGCCGGATCGCCGAACGCGAACTCGTCTTCCTGCTGGGCGCCATCAGCGCCACCACAGCGCTGGGCATCGACATGGCGCTGCCCGCCTTCACCGAGATCCGGCTGGGGCTCGGTCTCGCAGCCGATTCGCCCCGGGTGGCGCTCACGGTCACCCTGTACTTCTTCGGCCTGGCAGGGGCGCAGCTGCTCTACGGCCCCTTCACCGACCGTTTCGGCCGCAAGCCGGTGCTGTACGCCGGCCTGGCGCTGTACACGCTGGGCGCCCTGGGCTCAGCGCTGGCCCCGTCATTCGGCGTGCTGATCGCCAGCCGGCTGGTCTGGGACATCGGCGCTGCGGGTCCCCGCGCTTTGTCGCTCGCGATCGGCCGCGATCTGTACGAGGGAGACCGGCTGGGCCGGGTGCTGTCAGCGGTGATGGCGGTGTTCATGGTGGTGCCCGCCATTGCGCCGCTGCTCGGCCAGGCGGTGCTGGCGCTCGGCACGTGGCGCTGGGTGATGGGCGCCCCGATGGTGCTGACGGTGGTGCTGGCGCTGTGGATCATCCGGCTGCCCGAGTCGCTGCCGCCCGAGCGCCGACGCCCCCTCACCCTTGTGCGCACGCGCGAGGCCATCGTCGCCGTGTTCACCAACAAGCTCACCATCGGCTCGGCGCTCGCGGTCATGTTCGACATGGGCGCTTTCTTCTCGTTCCTGGGCAGCAGCCAGCTTCTGTTCGACGACGTGTACGGGCGCGGTGACGTGTTCGCCTACTACTTCGCCGGGATGAGCGTGTGCATGGGGCTGGTGGTGTTCACCGGCAGCCGGCTCGTGACCACCATCGGCGCCGACCGGATGATCGTGACGCTGCTGCCGGCCACGGTGACGATGTCGGCGGGACTGGCGCTGTGGTCGTGGCAGGCCGGCGGCCAGCCGTCGTTCTTCGGCTGGTTTGCAGTGATCGTGGTGATCAACGCGGTGCGCACGTTCGTCAACCCGCTGATGCAGGCCCAGGCCATGGGACCGATGGGCGACCTTGCGGGCACCGCATCGGCGGTGATCGGCACGATCTCGACAGGCGGCGGCGCAGTGCTCGCCCTGCTCATCGACCGCATGATCGCCGGCTCGGTGACCCCGCTGGTGATGGCCTACGCCGGGTACGGAGCGATCGGGCTCGGCTTCGCCCTGTGGGCCCGGCGGCACCGGTCTGAAATCAAATAGATCGAAAATCATTGGAATAGACTCACATAGCTCGCGTAGAACTCCAGAGCACCCCAGCGACAGCCTCGACAGTGCGAGGCGGCTGCGGGAAGCGAGTTCTCAGGAGCAGTGCGATGGCCATCCCCCCGTGCCGGGACCCAAGAGCCAGCCGCCGAGCGTGCGTCGCAGCGGCGCTGGTCGTGCTCGCTGCCGCCTGCAGCGGGGACGACGCAGAACCCGTCGATCTCGGCCCGCCGATCTCGGCGGCACCCAGCGCCGCCACGACCGAGGTGCGCGACGGTGCGCCACTGCCGCAGCGGGCCACCGAGGCACGGCCGATCACTGCCGGCGGTGGCGGCTTCCCCGTGCACCTGCCACAGCCACCGCCGCCCGAGGTGCCCGCGGGGGTCAACATCGGCGGCGGGCGCATCTGGGTGCCCTGGCCGCCCTACCCGCAGCCTGCGGAGGCCGGCCCGCCCGTCGTGGCGGGGTCGCAATCGGCCTTGCTGGACGACACAGCGGCCGGCCTGCAGCACATCGTCGATCAGCGTCGGCGATGGGAGGCCAAGCCGGCGTACCTGCCAGCCGCACGGGAAGCCTTCGATCAGGGCAGCCGGGTTGCCTGGCGGCGCGCCGGAACCGAGACCGCGTGGGAACTGGTGATCGATCCAGCCGGGACCGCCTATGAGACCCACCTTGCTGCCGACCGCAGCGCCGCCTACGACCACGCCGCGCTGTGCCCGCCGCATCCGACGCCGCAGACGCTCGGGATCGACGCGGGGGCTAGCGCCCAGCGGCGCGATCGGGCCGCCGCGGTCGTCGAGGCCTTCATGGTGGGAATGCGCTCGCCCGGCGGCCGGCCCGTGCACTCATGGGGCACCACGACGAATGACATAGCCAAGCTGCTCACCTACAGCCCCGGCGAGCCGATGGAGCTTGCACTCGGCGGCCACAGCCTGACCGATGCGGGATTCTTCCCCGGCGACTGGTCCACCCAGGCCAAGACGTGGCTGACCCGACGGGCTGCGCAGGGCGCCGTCACCGACTCGCTCGTCGGTCACGCAGCGGTGAGTCCCGGCCCCGACACGCTGTGGGAGGCGTGCAGCGATTTGGCCACGATCACGCCCGGCATCTACACCACCTCGCACCGCACCCGCCAGCTCGAATCGCTGTGGGCGCGGGGCCTGCGCCTCGAGTTCACCGCCCCTGCGGCCGGTCGGGCCTGGGTAGCCGACCTCAGCTCTGCGGGACACGCGCTCGCAGTGATCTGCCACGCGCCGGGACAGTCCTTCCTGGTCGACGCATCGACCGGAGAGCGCCTCGATGCCGGTACCGACCATCGGGCGCGGGTCGAAGCCATGTGGCTGACGTGGTCCCGGCTCAGCTACCGCGTGCTGCGCAACGCGCTGTTCGACGGCGGTTGCGACAGCGAGGCCTTTTCGAGCGCAGTGCAGTGGCTGCAGGGCGAGAAGGACGCTCACGCCGCGGACATCGACTGGTCCGATCCGCACGCTTGGGGCTCGGGTGTGCGCAACCAGTGGGTCGCTGTGCGCGAGTGGGTGCAGGTGCCCCAGGCCGAGGCGTGGCGCGCTCACCGCGATCACCGCTGGCATCTGGCGTTCTGGTGCGAAACCGGCATCCCCGTCGGGGCATTGATCGACGGTGCGCTGCAACGGCCCGAGCTGGAGCCCCACTGCACTCCCGAGCAGTGGGCGGCACTGCAGGATGCCGCCGCGGCAGCCCCTGACGTCACAGCGGAGCTCTCGGCGACGAACTGGGCACCGGGCGCGAGCTGGTACGAGCGAATGTACCTCTCACCGTTCACATCGCTCGAGCAGATCCTCGGCTGTCCCCCGGATCCCGACCTCATCAGTGAGGCACTGGAGCGGCCCGTCGAGCGGCGCGCGAAGAGACCCTGGTCGCCGGGACTGCTGCCGCTCACCCCGCCTGATCGGGCTTACCCACGTCCGATGCCGCCGTGCCCGCAGGCCGGCTGGCCGCCACAGACCGACCGTTACTGGTGGCCCGAGGCAGCGCCGCTGGCCGAAGCGTCGTCCGCTGAGGTTTCGTCATGAGCGCCCCGCGCGCGGCCTGGTGGACGCTCACTGTCGTGCTGGCTGCGTTGCCGCTGGCGATCATTGCGGCACGCAGCGACTCCGCTGGTGCGCAGGCCGCGGTGGCGCCGGTGTTGAGCTGTCCCGCAGGGATGGCGCTCGACAGCGCCACCGGGTCATGCCTCACGCAGCGAATCGAGACTGCGCTCCGTCCGTCGAGCTGCCCGGCGGGATCGACACAGGTTCCCGGCCAGTACGGCGGCCACGTGTGCCAGACCAAGGTGACCAGCAGGGTGAACACCGGTCAAACCCAGCAGGTGTACAGCCACACGACCTACGCGAACGTGTGGGTGCCGACCGGCACCGAGCGAGTCCAGACCGGCACGAAACGCGTCTGGATACCGCCGCGGACGACCGTGGAACCGCTGGTGCCGCCGCTGCGGGTGCAGACCGGCACCACCCGGCGGTGCGACTTCGACCCGGTCTCGGGCCAGCAGTACAACTGCCGAAACGTGCCGGTCTACGGCTACCAGACGACCCAGACGGTCGCCGTTCCGGGCTACTGGAGCGAGGCGCCCATCTACGAGACACGCGAAACCGGCTACTGGGACCGGGTGCCCACCATCCACTACACCACCGAGCCGATCTACGAGACCGTGGTGGAGTGGGTGACGTCGGCGGCGACGCAAGGCGCGTGCCCGTCAGGCTGGCAACCCGCCGGCAGCCAGTGCTCGCGCACCGTCTTGGGCCAGCCCTCTGCTGCGCCGACGCAGAGCTGCCCGTCAGGCTCGGTTCCCCGCTACGGCGACGCGTTGGGCGGCACCGGGCCGTCGGCGCTGACATGCCAGTCGAGCGCCCCCGGTTCTGACACGAACACCGGCACCTCCCAGGACGACAGCGGCGGCTCGGAGACCTCGCCTGACGGCGGGGCGCGGCCGTTGCATCACTTGGCCGGCGAGAGCGATGAACGGCTCGCCGAACTGGGCATCCATCGCTGCGCCGACGGGCTGCTGTCGTATGTGGCGTGCGACGAGCTGCCCGGACGCACGTGGGACAGCGACCCGGGCATCTGCGACGGCATCGAGGGCACCACCTACCGGCCCGACCACGGCGGCAGCTGCGTCACTGGCAGCGACTTGCTCAACAAGTGCACGACGCCCGGCGACTGCGAGGAGACCACCATCCGCACCTACTGCCCCGCCATCGGGGAGCTGGCGGACACCCAGATCCAGGAGCACGCTCACCCAGACCGCGGTGCGGAGACCTACCGGGTGTGCATCTTCGACTGCTCGAGCTTCGGCACCCTGCCGCAATACGTGCAGTCGCGCATCAACGGCTCCTACGACTACGCCTGCCTGCCGTCGCCCGAAACGGAGACGTCCCCGACGGATACGGCATCGCCGTCGACGACTGCCGCCGCCACCACCACGTCGGTCGGGCCGGAAGACGTAGACGGCGCAGGCGATCCGCCCGACACCGGCAGACCCGACGTCACCGTGGCCACGACGCTGCCGACGACCACCACCACAGCTCCCGCTTCGCAGTGCTCGCCACTGCCGCCGCTGCCTCTGGTTCACGCCGATGCGGCTGCGCTGGGGTGGGAGTCGCGTGTGCGCTCGGGCGATGTGGTCTCGTCGCCCCAGCGTCACCTGCCCGGCGGCGGCCGGTTCCTGCAGGTGGCGCCGGGGCGCGGCTGGATGCGAGCGCTGCGCATCGTGCAGATCAGCGATCCGAACTGCACGTGGACCGTGACGCAGGTGCGCACCGCCTGGTCTGAGCTGCGGCCGTGGATCGTCGCCGAGCGCCAGCGCATGGAGGCCGAACCGAGCACTGCGCATCTCGTCGAGCGTTGGAGGGCGCTTGCGGCCGATCAGCAGCAGTTGTTGCGCCAGTGGCACCGGCCCGGCGCAGCTCCCGCTGAGGTCGTGTGCGCGATTGCCGATGCCATCGCTGCCACGGCATCAGCCGACTGCGGTTGGCTGTTCAGCCACCCGGGGGCCTACGCCTGGCGCTTCGACGCCTGCTTCGAGGTCGCCCCCGCACCGGGACAGGCGGGCTCGGGCGGGGGCAGCCCGCCGGCAAGCGGCGACTGCTGGACGACGCTGGCTTCGGGGGCGGACTGGATCCGGCCGGTGAGCGACTACGCGGACGGTCGGGTGACGGTCACCCAGGGCGGTACGCGGCCGTGACGTCGCCTGCGCATCCCGGCTACGGGACCGATGACCCGGCGCCGGCCTCGGCGGGCGCGCGGCGCACCGGCATCGAGCCGTGGCGAGTTGCTGTCTCAGCGGTGATCGTCGCCATCGTCGTGGCGGCCATCTGGCTCTGGGGCCGCCCGCACCGCGAGCCTCCTCATGCGCTGGTGGCGGTCACCGCTGAAGCGTGGCTCGCAGGCCAGCCGGCGGGCGCCTTCGAAGCGGTGATCGTTCCCCAAGAGCTCGCCGGGCACATGGCCGATCCCGACTCGATCGCGGGCAGCGTCGTCGCATTCGACGTGCCGGCGGGGATTCTCGTCTCGCCTGCCCTGCTAGGTCCGCCCGATGGCGCTTCGGGCACACGCACCGTCATCCGGTTGAGCGCGGACACCTCCGCGTGGCCCGAGCCCGGCCCGCGCGCGGGGAGCCGCGCCGTGGTGGCGGGAGTGCTGGGCGGCTGCGCGCTCGACGTAGCCACTCTGGCCGGCGGTGCCGAGGGGAGCATCGTGGTGCACGTCGATCCTTCCGAGGCAGCGCGTTACGCACGCGCCGCGGAGCTCGACGGTCTCGTGGTCTGGCCGGCGCCGCCCGACGGCTGGCCCGAGTGCCGATCGGTGGGGGGCTGAAGCGTGCTGCTGGTGCTGTGCGACGCAGCGCTGGGTTCTGCGACGCGCGACTGGATGCGCGACGCGCTGCAGTCGGGGCTGTCCGCTGTGGCGGGCCGGGTCTGGATCGGTGCCGATGTGGTGTCGATGCCTCGCCCGGACGGCACCGCTGAGCCGTGCATGGCGTGGCTGACCAGCGGCGACGAGCCCGATGTCATCGCGGCAGCAGCGGCTGCCTCCAGCGAAGTCGTGCTCGTGCTCGGCTCACCTGCTGCTCGAGCCACGGCCAGCGCGTCGAGCGGCGCTCACGCAGCGCAGGCGTGGCGAGCGGCTGCCCCAGGAGGCATTCCCCGAACAGCGGTGTGGCTGCCGACCGCAGGCGGTGGGCGCGGTGACCCCACCGGCGAGCTGTCCGCCGCGCTGGGAGTGAACCGGATCGTGCGCGTCAAGCAGGTCGAAACGCGCGGTGCGTACCGGCAGCTTCACCGGCTGGGGCGCTCGCTGGCCGCATCAGCATGCGCCCCGCAGCGGCTCGACCGTTCTGACGGCGACGTCCGGCGGCGCACGGCTGCCCGCGCCGCCACCGACGCACTCTCCGAACTGCTGGATGAGCCCGACATCGAGGAATTCCAGATACGCGGCGGCGAGTCGATGCTCGTGCAGTACGCAGACGGCCGGGTGGAGCGGCGGCCGTCGCCCTTCGCTGCGGACGAAGATCTCATCGAATCCGTGCGCTTTCTGGCGAGCTATTCCGGTGACCGGCCCCAGCGCTTCGACGAACTGGACCCGCGCCTCGATGTGCGGATCGGCGATCGCTGGCGCCTCCATGCCGAGGCGTTCGTGACCAGCCCGCCCAACGTGGTGCTCCGCTCGAACATGGCGGGCCGCATGCGCCTCGATGATCTCGGCGTCGTCTCCGACGAACTGGGCAGCGTGCTCATCGAGGCCATCGCGGGGCGGGTGCGCGCCAACGTGGTGGTCGCTGCGGCCATGGGCGGGGGCAAGACCACGCTGTGCCAGGCGCTGCTGGCGGCGGTGCCCGATCACGAGCGCATCGACACCATCGAGGACACGCCCGAGCTGCGACTGGCCGAGTACGGCATTCACCCCAACACCTACGAGCGGCTGACCCGCGACGCCAACCAGGACGGCCACGGCCGTCATTCGATGGCCGACCACATCCGCGATGCCAAGCGGGCCAATGCCGCCAAGCTGGTCGTCGGCGAGATCCGCGGCGAGGGCTGCGAGGCGCTGCTGGATGCGATGTCCTCGGGCCTCGACGGCTGCCTGGTCACGCTGCACTCCCAGCCCGGCAAGGGCGTCTTGGAGAAGCTCGTGGCGTACGCCTGCTCCGAGGGTGCTGAACCCGACTATGCGCGCCGCCAGATCGCCGCTGCAGTGGATCTGTGCGTGTGGATGGGCCGCAACGACGCAGGGGAGCGGGTGGTCGCCGATGTGACGCAGCTCACCGGCATCGACGACCTCACCGGCGTGATCTCCACGACCTGCCTGTGGGCGTTGCGGCCGGGCGACCGCTGGTCTACCCCGGCCGGCCGCCCCGCGGGCCGCATGGCAGAGGTCTACGCCTCTGCCGGCCTCCCCGAAGCGGGCGGCCACACCGAGCTGCCGACCGTGTACTCCCAGATCGTCGATGTTCCGTTGACACCCAACCTCGCGGCGTCCGAGCCCGCCGGAGCAGCATCGCCTCGGGCGGTTCGCGCATCCGACGGGGGATCCATGCCCGGGTCCGCCGCCACCGCCGTGCCGTCATCAGCCGCGCCAGCGGTGCAGGCACCTGCGCCGCCGCAGAAGACCGCCGCGTCGACGGCCGTCCGTGCGTCGGTCACGCCGCAGGAAGATGCGCCCGCGTTCGACCCGGCACCGCGCGGCGGTGCACAGCGGGTTGCCGCCCTGTGGGATCCGGGCCCGCTCGTGCCGATCGACGATCCACCGCCGTACGAGCCGCTCGTTGCCGAGGACGGCGCGTGCTGAGGCTCGCGGCGTTCGGGGCGGCCGGCTGCGCTGCGGCGCTGTGGTTGGTTCTCGCCGATGCCGCCCCGGAAGGCCGCCGCGACGGCAGCCCGACACGCTGGCCGTGGACAGTGACCGGCCTTGCAGCATTCGTCGCCGGATTGGCGTTCGGACCCGCCGCCGCCGGCCTCGCGGGTGCTGTCGTAGGCATCTGTGCATGGTGCGCGGCGCTCATCGCCCGCAGCCGTCGGCGTGTCGCCGCGGCGGAGTCGGTGGCGCAGTTCGCGTCGATCCTGTCCAATCAGGCGCAGGTATCGCGCACCGTGGTCGATGCCCTCGAGACTGCGGCACCACTCGCTACCGGCCCCATTGCCGACACGGCTGCCCGGTTCGTCTCAGAGTGCCGCAGCGCGGGCGTGGATGCCGCTGCGCAGCGATTCGCGACGGGCACCGAGGGTGCTGTCGCTGCATGGCTGGCCGACGCCGTGGCTGTTGCCGCCTCGAGCGGCGGCGAATGGGTGCCCATCTTGGGTGTGCTCGAGTCCGAAGCAGCCGAAGACGCGGCCACCGCGCGCCACTTCCACCGTCACGTCGCGGCGAACCTGCCCCAGCTCGGCCTGTCAGCCGCACTGGGCTCGGCCGTTGCCCTCGGCAGCGCGCTGGTGAGTCCCGAAGCGTGGGCGTGGCTGACCGGGGCGCAAGGCCAACGGGTCGGCCTCGCAGCCGTCACCATCGCAGCGGCGATTTGCGCCCGCCCGCTGGCCTCAGCCTGGGAGCTGACCCGGTGAGCGTGGCTCCGCCGTCGCTGGGGGTGCTCGTGTTCTGGATCCTCGCGGGGACGGGCGCGGTCGCGGCGATGGGATTGGCTGCAGACAGCGGGCGGCGTCGCCGCAACCGTCGGCGACTGGCCGCGCTGGGCTGGACCACGCCACGATTGGCCGTGCTGGCGTTGGTAGTTGCCGTGAGCGCGGTCGGCATCGCCTTCGTCGCCAGCAGCCGATTCTCCGAGGAGGCCGCTGCGTCGCCCGCGCTGGCGCTGGCATGGTCGTTGCTGGCAGCGGTTGCGGTCGCCTGGGCGGTGCCTGGGCTGGTGGCAAGCTCGGCGTTGTCGGGCAATCGTCGCCGGCTGGATGGTGCCGTGCTGCTGTGGCTTCGCCGCATCCGGCTGTTCGTGGCGTCAGGGCACCCGATCAGCGTGGCAGTGCTCGACGCGGCCGAGCGTGTCAGCGACCCCGCGTTCGCGCCGGCGGCCGGTGCTGTCAACGCAGCGGTGCTCGGCGGGCGCGACCCGCTGTCCGCGGTCGCTGCGCAGTTGGCCGACTCGCCGACGGCATCGCTGCTGCGCACGGTGGACGTCGCCGAGCGCTCGGGCGCTGCGGCGTCGCAGCTGCTCGACCGCGTGCTCGACCGTGTCGTGCGGGCCATGGACGACCGCCGCCGCGAGGCCATCGATCGCCTCGGCCGCTCGGTCGGCGCCTCCGCCTCGCTGCTCGCCGTAGTGGCGTCCGCCGTCGTCATGGTGACCATCGTCATGACCCTGCCCTCGGTGTGATGCAGCCGACGAGCGCTGTGAGCGAGACCCCCAACGCAAGGAACCCGATCGCCCGCGGGAGCGGGCAAGGAGCAGAAACATGGATTCACCGGTAACCAAGCTGATCTTCATCGCCGCCGCCGTCGCCGCCTCAGTGCTGGTGGTCACGGTGATGTGGACCACCCTGGGCGCCAACGCCCCGCAGACGAGCGGCATCGCCGACAAGTCCAAGATCACAACCGAGGCGCTCTGCGATGCCGTCGATGGCACATGGACTGCCGCCAACACACCCCCGTGCGCGTAGCAGTCGACGACAGCCGGGGTTTGCGTTGCGCCTGTCCATGCACCACCTCCGGTTGACCCATTGCGGCAGTCCGTTGCCCTCCCATCGTCGATGAACCGTGGATAGCTCGATCTCGATCCTGCGGCTGTTCAGCGTGCTGGCGGTGTTCATGGCGCTGGTGATCTCGCTGTTCGCTCGCCAGGTCGGTGCTGCGGCGGCGCAGGGCGCGGCCGACGCCGCGGCTGTCGCTGTTGCCGACTTGGTGTCGTCCGACTGGGACTGCACCGAGGCCGGCCTGCCCGCAGACGCGGCGGCTACGGCGGCGAGGGCGGCAGTGGACCGCACGGCGCAGCTTGCTGCCGTCCAGCCCACGGCCGTCGAGGTGCGTGCCGACGGCACGTGCTCGGTCATCGTCACGGTGCGTGTTGAATCAGCAGGCTGGCTCGGTTCGCGCGGCGCGCGCGGCGTGGCCTGCCGACGGCCGACGTCAGCTGAGGGCGCGGCACTGCGAGCCCCGATAGTCCCGCCGTGCTGAGCGACAAGTCGCTCCGGCGGCGGAGCCAAGCGCCTGGGTCACGAAACCCATCGAAGCGAGTGAGCAGAGCATTCCTGTGGAGGAATCTGACGCATGGATGAGGGCGTCGGGATGCTCAGCGTGGCGGCCGTGCTGGTGCTCGGCATCTGGCTGGTGGACTACTCGGGCGACGCCACGCGCGCCACGGCCAGCGTCCGAGCGGCGAGCATCGAAGCTGCCCAGTACGCCGCCAGCGCACTCGCGTCGCCGCCGTCGGGCACCACCGACGCCGCACTGGACGGCCATGCCGCGGGCATCGCCGAGCGCGTCGTGGCTGCAGCGGCCATCTCCGACTGCAACACCGCCGATCCCGGCTATGGCGTCGCCGCATCGGTTCATCGCCTGCCAGGCCTCGCCGAGCCGGCGGCAGTCAGCGTGCAGGTGACCTGCCCGCTGGCCGTCTCGCCGTTGTTCGCCGACACCGTCCGATTCCGAGCGGCCGTGCCGGTGCCGGCGCCGCCAGGTGCGGGTTCGTGAGCGCGCTGCCCGATCCCGACGGAGACTCCGCCGGCGAAACGGTCGCAGTCGTGCAGCCGGGTGCCGGGCCATGAGCACGCCGGTGATCGCGTTGGCGCTGGCCGCCATGTGCGCGCTGTTCAGCGCGGCGGCGGTCGACACCGCCCAAGCCATGGGCCTGCGCAATCACGCCGCAAACGAAGCCCGATGGGTCGCAACCAGCACGCTCGACTCGTGCGCCGCCAGCAGCGCGCCGCAGAGGTGCGCACTGCCGCCGGGCTGCGCCGCGCCGACCTGTGCCATATGCCGTCGCGGCGATGCCGTCCGGGCCGATGTATCGCTGGATTGGTCTCCCGTGCTGCTGCAGGGCCTCGCCCCAGCACACGGCCGCCACGCGCTCAGCCTCGAAGCGCTCGATATCGCCGACCTGGCAGGCGCCAGCCTGCCCGCCTGCACCTAGTCAGTGCTGCTAGCGCGGGGCGATGCGGAGCGGTTCTCCGGTGAGCGATCGCAGCGCGCCGAAGTGCCGGTGGTCGAGCGTGAGGATGGTGTCGGTCCCGTAGCGCTCGGCGAGCACGACCAGCGAGGCATCCGTGATGCCGATGCCGAGGTCCCGGTACCTTGCGATGACCTCGGCAGCCAGCGCGATGTCGGCGGCGCTCATTGCGGCGAGTTCGTAGGCGCCGCCGGCCAGTTCGGTCAGCACCGCCAGCTCGGCATCCACGCCCTTGCGCGTGGCCACGAGATAGTCGAGTTCGGCCACAACGTAGGGCGAGACGACCATCACTTCGCCGTGCGCTTCGAGCCATGCGCTCACGTCGTCATGCTGTGTTCCCGATTCGCTGTAGAACGCGACGAGGGCGCTGGTGTCGGCAATGACGGTCACTCGCCGAATCCTGTGAGCAGCTCGTCGACCTCGAGCGCCCATGCGCTGTCGCCGGGAATGATGCCTGACCGGGGGGCGGGGCGTGAAACGGCGTCGGCGACAGCTTGGCGGATCACTTCGGCTTCGGAGCACGACCGGAGCCGGGCCTCGCGCTCCACACCGGCCTTGATCTTCTCGGGAAGGTACACGGTGGTCTTGTGCATGCCATATATGGTACCAGCGCCAGCTAATTGGCGGTCGGGTGCCGACCCGAAACCGTCCATGACGTGACATTGCGCGCCGGGTCGCGGGAGGCCCGCGCTAGGGTGCGGTTCTGACCGTGAAGCGGGTCCGGTGAGGCTCGTACGGACAGGAAGGACCTGCGCGTGGCAGACCGCGAGCGACGCATGACGCCCCCCTACGGGGGCGTTTTCGTTGCCCGGACCACCATTCTCGATTCCAGCGGGGTCCACCGGGCGCTCACCCGTGTCAGCCACGAGATCATCGAGCGGAACGAGGGTCTCGACAACGTCCTCGTGGTGGGCCTGCAGACCGGCGGCGTGCAGATCGCCCTGCGGATCGTGCGGCTCCTGTTCGAGATCGACGGCACCGACGTGCCCTTCGGCACGCTCGACGTGGCGATGCACCGCGACGACATCGGCCTGCGACCCGTCATGGCCGAAGCCGTCACCGACATCCCCTTCGACCTCGACGGCATGACGGTGGTGCTGGTCGACGACGTGCTCTACACCGGCCGCACCATCCGCGCCGCGCTCGACGCCCTCAACGACTTCGGACGTCCCCGAGCGGTGCAGCTCGCCGTGGTGATCGACCGCGGTCACCGCGAGCTGCCCATCCGCCCCGACTTCGTGGGCAAAAACCTGCCCACCAGCCGCGAGGAGATGGTGGACGTCACGCTCGAGGGCGTCTTGTTGGGGGAGATGCGCAAGTGAGCACGCACCTGCTGACGCTGGGCGAGCTCGGCACCCAGGGCATCGCTGAGCTGCTGTCGCTCACCGACCGCTTCGTCGAGGTGGGCCGTCGACCGATCCCACGGGTGCCCGCATTGCGCGGCCGCACGGTTGCCACGCTGTTCTTCGAGGAATCCACCCGCACCCGGCTGGCCTTCGAGACCGCGGCCAAGCGACTGTCGGCCGACGTGCTCAACTTCTCCGCGGCCTCGTCGTCGCTGTCCAAAGGCGAGTCGCTGCGCGACACCTTCGAGACCGTTCAGGCCATGGGCATCCATGCCGCCGTAGTCCGCCATCGCAGCGCCGGCGTGCCTGCCCAGATCGCCCGCTGGGCTGACGACGGCGTCGCTGTGCTCAATGGCGGCGACGGGTGGCATGCTCACCCCACCCAGGGCCTGCAGGATTCCTACACCCTGTGGCGCAACTTCAGCCCGATGCCTAACGGCCAGCCGGGCGCCGAGGCCGCTGACGAGCCCACGCTGGCAGGGCTCCGGATCGGCATCGTCGGCGACATCGTGCACAGCCGCGTGGCTCGCAGCGACATCGAGGCCTACACCGCGCTGGGTGCCAGCATCGTGCTGGTTGCGCCGCCCACGCTGCTGCCCGCGCAGCCGCGTGACTGGATCGACTGCTGGCTCCCGGCCGACGCCGCCAAGCGGGTCGAGATCTCCCACAGCCTCGACGACGTGCTCGACGAGCTCGACGTGGTGGGCCTGTTGCGCTGCCAGCGCGAGCGCATGGTGAACGGCCTGATCGGGTCGGTGCCCGAGTACGTCGCCCGTTACGGCCTCACCGCCGAACGCGCCCAGCGCCTGCGCCCCGATGCGGTCATCACCCACCCCGGCCCGATGAATCGCGGCATCGAGATTGCAGGAGCGGTGTTCGAAGATCTGGCCGCCAACCGGGTGCTGGTCACCCAGCAGGTGTCACATGGGGTGGCGGCCCGCATGGCAGTGCTGTTCCGCCTGATCGGATCGGGCACTGCTCTGCCCAACACGGATGCGACCCCCGAAGCCGCTCCCTCAGAGGCGGATTCGACGGGCCGAGGCAGTGCCTGAGATGGCGGAGCAGCAGTCGCCGGCCGCAAGTGAGCCGCTGGTGCTCGCAGGCGGCGAGATCGTCGAGCGCACTGGTCGGCGGCACGCGGACATCACCGTGTTGGACGGCCGGATCGCGGCTGTGGATCCTCCCGGCACAGGTCGCGACGGTTCGGCACACGTCATCGATGCGACCGGGTGCGTGGTCGCCGCTGGGTTGGTGGACCTGTTCAGCCGTCTGGGCGAACCGGGCAACGAGGAAGCCGAGACCGTCGCCACCGCCACAGCGGCCGCCGCGCTCGGCGGCTTCACCGCCGTGCTCGCACAGCCCGACACCGACCCGCCACTCGATCGGCTGGGCCAGCTCGCCGAGCTGCGCCGCAACGCCGCAGGCCGGCATTGCGCGGTCGTGGCGGCCGCCACGATCACCGCCGACCGGGTCGGGAAGCGCCTGTCGCCCATGGCTGAGCTGGCCGACGCCGGCGTCCGCTGGTTCACCGACGTCGGGCCGCTGGCTGACTCCGGTTTGCTCCGCCGAGCCCTGCAGTACGCCGGGCCGCTGGGTGGGACCGTGTCGGTGCGCCCGGCGACAGCCCATCTCGGCGGCACGGCCGCCATGGCCGAGGGCGCGGTATCTGCACGCATGGGCCTGGCCGGGGAACCGGCTGCCTCCGAGGAGCTGGCAGCCAACGCCGCGATCGGCGTTGCGAGGATCACCGGTGGGCGGTTGCACCTCGACCGGATCAGTGCCGCCCGCACGGTCGAGCTGGTGCGAGTCGCCAAGGCCGAGGGCATCGACGTGTCAGCGTCCGTTGCCGCTGAGCACCTGTACTTCATCGATGTCGACGCCGACGGCTACGACACGCTCATGCGAGCCGAGCCGCCGTACCGCACCGCGCAGGACCAGGCGGCGCTCGTGGCGGGCGTCAACGACCGCACCATCGATGCGGTGGTCAGCGGCCACTCGCCGGTGCCGCCGCAGGCGAAGGACCTGCCGTTCGACGAGGCACCGCCCGGGGTGGCGGCACTGGAGACCTGCGCCGCACTCCTCCTGGGCCACCCAGACATCAGTGTCGAGACGGCGTTGGACGCGCTCGCGTGGCGACCGGCCGAACTGGCGAGTGCCACGCATCTCGGCGGAGGAGCGATCGAGCCCGGCCAGCCGGCGAATCTGGTGGTGTTCGACCTCGAACGACTGTGGACGCTGGCCGAGCGCGGCTCGGTTTCGATGGCGCGCAACACGCCCCACCGCAACCGCCAGATGGGAGCGATGGTGACGGCCACGATCGTTGCAGGACGCACGGTTGTGACCGACGGTGCGCTGTGCAGCATGGCCGGTACCGTCGCTGCGCTCACCGCAGGAACGACGTGATGACCCCAGCCCTAGCCAACCCCAGCGCCCCCGCTTCAGGCGCGCTCGTGCTCACCGACGGCACCACCTTCGAGGGCGAGATGATCGGCGCGCCCCTGGGCCACTCCGGCGGCATCGCATCGGGCGAGGTGGTGTTCAACACCGTGATGACCGGCTACCAGGAGGTCATCACCGACCCTTCCTACGCAGGCCAGATCATCGCGTTCACCTACCCCCACATCGGCAACTACGGCACCACCCCGACTGATGCCGAGTCTCGCCGCCCCTTCTGCCGGGGCGTCGTCATCCGCGACCTCGCCCGCCGCCGCTCCAACTGGCGCTCCGACAGCGATCTCGACGCCTACCTCACCCGGCACGGTATCGCTGGCATTGCGGGCGTGGATACGCGCCGCCTGACACGCCACGTGCGCGACCACGGCGCCATGCCCGGTGCGTTCGGGCCCGTACCCGACGATGAGGCGCTGGAACGCCTCGCGGCCGCGGCCTCCGCTGAGCCCGGCACCGCAGGTGTCGATCTCGTCGGCGAGGTCACCACCGCCGAGCCGTACACCGCCGGTGACGGGCCATGGCGCGTGGTGGCCTACGACCTGGGCATCAAGCGCGCCATCGCCGACAACCTCGGGCGTATCGCCACCGTCGAGGTGGTGCCGGCGCACACGCCTGCCGCAGAGGTACTGGCACGCGAGCCCCACGGTGTGTTCCTCTCCAACGGCCCGGGCGACCCCGAGATGGCCGGCAGCGTTACCGACGCGCTCGGCGATTTGCTCGACCGGGTGCCGATCTTCGGCATCTGTCTCGGCCAGCAGGTGCTCGGCCTTGCGCTGGGCGGCCGCTCCTACAAGCTGCCCTTCGGCCACCACGGGGGCAACGTGCCGGTGCGCGACGAGTCGACCGGCCGCGTCGAGATCACCAGCCAGAACCACAACTTCGCCATCGAATCCGGCTCGGTGCCCGGCGTCGACGAAACGCACGTGTGCCTGAACGACGGGTCGCTCGAAGGCTTCGCCTGCCGCGACCTGCCCGCGTTCGCCGTGCAGTACCACCCTGAAGCCAGCCCCGGCCCGCATGACTCGCGATACCTCTTCGACCGATTCGCCGATCTCATGTCGTCGTTCTGGGGCAGGAACCCCAACGGCGCCGGTCTCGGCGCCGCCGCCAGTCACGGGAAGGCCCGCTGATGCCGCGCCGCGACGACATCAGCTCGATCCTCATCATCGGCTCGGGGCCCATCGTGATCGGCCAGGCCTGCGAGTTCGACTACTCGGGCACGCAGGCTTGCCGGGTGCTGCGTGAAGAGGGTTACCGGGTGATCCTGGCCAACTC
The DNA here is from genome assembly GCA_009843525.1 of Acidimicrobiales bacterium. GTDB lineage: Bacteria > Actinomycetota > Acidimicrobiia > Acidimicrobiales > Poriferisodalaceae > Poriferisodalis > Poriferisodalis multihospitum. Next base: position 120,253 of record VYDH01000028.1, read on the forward strand.
GAACCCGGCCACGATCATGACCGACCCCGAGTTCGCCGATGCCACTTACGTCGAGCCGCTCGACGCGGCGGTGCTCGAGGCGATCATCACCCGCGAACGCCCGGATGCGCTGCTGCCCACGCTCGGCGGCCAGACGGCGCTGAACCTCGCCACCGAGCTCTCCAACAGCGGCGTGCTCGACCGCCACGGCGTCGAGATGATCGGCGCGTCCGAACAGGCCATCAACACGGCGGAGGACCGCGACCGCTTCCGCCAGGCCATGACCGAGATCGGCCTGCGCTGCGCTCGCTCGGCCATCGCTCACTCCATGGACGAGGCTCGCCGGGCCATCGACGAGATCGGCCTGCCGGTCATCATCCGTCCCGCCTACATCCTGGGCGGGGAGGGGACCGGCTTTGCCACCACGGCCGGCGAGTTCGAACACGCCGCGGCGGCAGGCCTCGACGCCAGCCCCATCAACGAGATCCTCATCGAGCAGTCGGTGAAGGGCTGGAAGGAATTCGAGCTCGAGGTGATGCGCGACCGCGCAGACAACTGCGTGGTGATCTGCTCCATCGAGAACTTCGATGCGATGGGCGTTCACACCGGCGACTCGATCACCGTCGCCCCTACCCAGACCCTGTCCGATGTGGAGTACCAGCAGATGCGCGACGCGGCCTTCGCCTGCATCCGCCGCATCGGCGTGGAGACGGGCGGCTCGAACGTGCAGTTCGCCGTCAACCCCGACAACGGCGAGCAGATCATCATCGAGATGAACCCGCGGGTCAGCCGCAGCTCCGCCCTGGCGTCGAAGGCGACCGGCTTCCCGATCGCCAAGATCGCCGCCCGACTCGCCGTCGGCTACACGCTGGATGAGATCACCAACGACATCACCGGCGAGACGCCTGCCAGCTTCGAGCCGACCATCGACTACGTGGTCACCAAGATCCCTCGCTGGGCCTTCGAGAAGCTGCCCGGTGCCGCGCCGGTGCTCGGACCGCAGATGCAGTCGGTCGGCGAGGTGATGGCCATCGGCCGCACCTTCCCCGAGAGCTTGCAGAAGGCGCTGCGCAGCCTGGAGCAAGGCCGTTTCGGCCTGAATGCTGACGCAGGCGAGGCGCAGTACGCCGAGCGCACGACGGCCGAGCTGCTCGACGCGATCAGCACGCCCACGCCCGAGCGCGTCTTCGAGATGGGAGAGCTGCTGCGCAGAGGCGCCGATCCTGACGAGGTCTGCACCGCCACCGGCGTGGACCCGTGGTTCGTCGACCAGATGCTCGCCATCATCGACGAACGGGCGGCGCTCGAAGCGGCCGGCGGCCCCAGCCAGCTCAGTCGGCGTGCGTGGAAGCGCGCCAAGCAGCTCGGCTTCGCCGACGCCCAGCTGGCATGGCTGTGGGGCACCGACGAGGCCGAAGTGCGCGCTGCGCGCCTCGAGGCGGGCGTGCGAGCCACGTTCAAGACGGTGGACACGTGTGCCGCCGAGTTCGATGCCCGCACGCCGTACCACTACTCCACCTACGAAGACGAGGACGAGATCCGCCCCGGCACCCGCCCCCGCATGATCATCCTGGGCTCGGGGCCCAACCGCATCGGCCAGGGCATCGAGTTCGACTACTGCTGCGTGCACGCCAGCTTCGCCTTGCGCGAGGCCGGCTACGAGACCGTCATGGTCAACTGCAACCCCGAGACGGTCTCCACCGACTACGACACCTCAGACCGCCTGTACTTCGAGCCGCTCACCACCGAGGACGTCCTCAACATCATCGACGCCGAGGATCCGGTCGGCGTCATCGTGAGCCTCGGCGGCCAGACGCCACTCAAGCTGGCGTCGGAACTCCCCGCCGAGCTGGTGTGCGGCACGCCCGCCGACTCCATTGACCTGGCCGAGGACCGCGAGCGCTGGAATGCGCTCTGCTCCGCGCTGGCCATCCCGCAGCCGCCGGGCGGCACCGCAGCCGGGCCGGCCGAAGCGGCTGCGATCTGCGACGACATCGGCTTTCCCGCGCTCGTGCGCCCCAGCTACGTGCTCGGCGGCAGGGCCATGACCGTGGTCTATGACCACGACGAGCTGGCCGCCACCATGGCCGAGCTGGCGCAGTTCTCCTCGCTCGGTCGCGAAGGGGGACTGTCGGCCGAACGACCCGTGCTCGTGGATCGCTTCCTCGAAGACGCCATCGAGGTCGATGTCGACTCGCTGCGCGACCGCACCGGCGCGTGGATGCTCGGCGGGATCATGGAGCACGTCGAGCAGGCCGGCGTGCACTCGGGCGACAGCGCGTGCGCCATCCCGCCGCCGAGCCTGAGTGCCGAGACCCAGCAGATGATCGTGACCTACACCCAACGCCTGGCCGAGTCGCTCGGCGTGGTGGGGCTGCTGAACGTGCAGTTCGCCGTCAAGGCCGGCGAGGTGTTCGTGATCGAGGCCAACCCGCGGGCGTCGCGCACGGTGCCGTTCGTCGCCAAGGCCACCGGGGTGTCGCTGGCCAAGGCGGCATCGCGGGTGATGGCAGGCGAGACGCTCGATGAGCTCCTCGCAGACGGGATGCTGCCCGGCTGGTCACGCAACGGCCGGTTGTCGGCGGACGGTGCGATGACAGATGCCGACGAGCGTGTGACGGTGCCCCGCCATGTCGCCGTGAAGGAAGCCGTGCTGCCCTTCGGCCGGTTCCCGTCGGTGGACACCGTGCTCGGTCCCGAGATGCGCTCGACGGGCGAGGTCATGGGCATTGACGCGACCTTCGGGCTGGCGTTTGCCAAGAGTCAGATCGCTGCGGGCGATGCACTCCCGTCCGGTGGCACGGTGCTGCTCACGCTGGCCGACCGCGACAAGCCCGAGGGACTCGAGGCGGCCCGTGTGCTCTCTGAGCTCGGCTTCGACATCGCTGCGACGGCCGGCACGGCCGACTACCTGCGACGCAACGGCATTGCGGTCGCGACCGAAGTGGCGAAGCTGTCGGTGGACGGCCACGAGACCTCGCCCGGCGAGGATTCGGTGCAGCTCATTGCTGCGGGTCGCATCCAGTTGGTGGTCAACACGCCGAGGGGTCGAGGGGCGCAGATCGACGGCCGCCACATCAGGGCGGCGGCACGCACGCATCACGTCCCGTGCCTGACCACCGTGGCCGCGGCCCGCGCCGCGGCGACCGGCCTTCGCGAGTGGCTCGCCAGCGACTTGCAGGTGCGGCCGTTGCAGGAATTCCACGCAGAATTCGATGCGTCGATGCGACGCGAGCATGCCTGAGTCGCTGCCCCGGGCCGTCCCTCGTGGAGGCGTCGACATGGCAGTGCGGATCGGCAGCGTGGAGCTGCCCAACCCGGTCATGACGGCGTCCGGCACTGCCGGCTACAGCACCGAGCTCGGCTCGTACATGGATCTGGCATCGCTCGGGGCGATCGTGACCAAATCGCTCTCGCCGTTCGCCTGGGCCGGCAACCCGGCACCGAGAGTGGTGGGCACTGCTGCGGGGATGCTCAACGCGGTAGGGCTGCAGAACCCGGGTGTCTCCGAATGGGCGGAGCACGAACTGCCGCGCCTGGCCCGCACGGGCGCCCGGGTGGTGGCCAGCATCTGGGGCCGCACGGTCGCCGACTACGCCACGGCAGCCGCGGCGCTCGCAGGTGCCGGGCTCACGGCGCTGGAGGTGAACGTGAGCTGCCCGAACCTCGAAGGCCGCGGCCAGATGTTTGCCTGCGATCCATCGGCCACGGCCGATGCCATCGGTGCCTCCGCTGCTGCGGGAGTGCCGGTGTGGGCGAAGCTCACCCCCAACGTCACCGATCTCGTCGAGATCGCCGAAGCGGCCGTGAGCGCTGGAGCCGAGGCGCTCACGCTCATCAACACCGTCTTTGGCATGTCAATTGATCCAGCCACCGCGCAGCCCACGCTCGGCAACGGCGGCGGGGGACTGTCGGGTCCGGCCATCCGCCCGGTTGCAGTGCGGGCCGTCTACGACGTCCGTGCAACGCTCGGCGGCGTGCCGATCGTGGGCGTGGGCGGGGTGGCCAAAGGGGAGCACGCGGTCGAGCTCATGGCTGCCGGCGCCTGCGCGGTCCAGGTCGGGACTGCGTCGTTCTGGGACCCCCGGGCACCTCGCAACGTGCTCGACGAGCTGCGGCGCTGGTGCGAGCGGCACGGTGTCCGTTCTGCAGTCTCACTGACGGGGCGCGCCCACCGGACTGCAACCGACGCAGGGGAGACCACGTGAACCCGCCAACCGCCACCGCACCGGCATCGGTCCTTGGGCGAGTCCCAGCGCGTGATCGCTTGGCCCTCGCGCTCGATGTGCCCGATCGGGATGCCGCCATGGCGTTAGTGGAGCGCTTTGGGGCCGACTTCGGCGTCATGAAGGTCGGTCTCGAGCTGTTCCTCGCCGAGGGCCCCGGGGTCGTCCGCGACATCGTGTCGGCGGGCAGCCGCGTGTTCTTGGACCTGAAGCTCCACGACATACCGAACACGGTGGAGCACGCTGCTCGCTGTGCAGGCGAGCTGGGCGTCTGGCTGCTCACGCTGCACACCCAAGGCGGGCCGGACATGCTGGCCGCGGGCGCAAGCGGCTTGAGCGACGGTGCTGCCGACGCGAACCCGAGCGCCGAAGTGCCGATCGCACTGGGCGTCACCGTGCTCACCTCAGACGCAGACGCCCCATCGGAGGTGCTGACGAGCCGCGCACGGCTGGCCGAGCAAGCCGGCTGCGGCGGCGTCGTGTGCGCCGCACCCGATCTTCCCGTCGTGACCAACACGGTGCCGGGGATGCTCCGGGTGGTCCCGGGCATTCGCCCTGCCGGGGCGCCGTCGGCCGATCAACGCCGCGTCGCAACCCCGGCGTCGGCACTGGCGGCAGGCGCCGATGTGCTCGTCATCGGCCGAGCGGTCACCGCAGCGCCTGATCCGGATGCCGCAGCGGCAGCCATCGTCGCCGAGGTCGCTGCCGCCTTGGGATCACCGTAAGCACCGGCGCATTCGAGCCCGGTGTCGGGGGGCCTATCTGGCGCATAGCTACACTGCACCTCAATGAGTCCGCTGCCTGAACTGAGTGACGAGCAGCGTGCCGAGGCGCTGGCCAAGGCCAAGGAGGCCCGCGAGGTCCGCGCAAACGTCAAGCATCGGTTGAAGATGGGCCTGCTCACCTTCGACGAGTTGCTGGCCGAAGCCGACTCTGTCGAGAACGTCGGCAAGCTCAAGGCACTCGCTGCCTTGGAGTCGATGCCCGGTCTCGGCAAGGTCAAGGCCCGCCGACTGATGGCTGAGATTGGCATCGCCGACAACCGGCGGCTGCGAGGTCTCGGCGAGACGCAGCGGCGCCGTTTGAGCGAGCATTTCGCACAGGATTCCGCCTCAGGCGCGTGAAGACAGTCGCATGACCGACCCGGCGCCCAGCGGCGCTGCGAGTCTTGGCGCGCCGGGGCGCGCATCAGGCGACAGCGCGCCGGGGCGCGCATCAGGCGACAGCGCGCCGGGGCGCTCACCGAGCGACAGCGCGCCTTGGGGCGTCACGCTGTACGTGGTGTGCGGGCCGGGCGGGGCGGGCAAGGGCACGATCGTGGCCGAGCTGGTGGCGCAGGATCCCACGCTGCTGCTCAGCCGATCCTGGACAACCCGTCCTCGCCGGGTGGGGGAGCCTGCCGAGGCCTACACGTTCGTGTCGGCCGGGGAGTTCGACGCCCGGATCTCAGCAGGCGGGTTCCTGGAGTGGGCGGACTTCTTCGAGTACCGCTATGGCACCCCGATGCCGCCGCCCGATCTCGACCGGGATCTGGTGCTCGAAATCGATGTGCAGGGTGCTGTTTCGGTGCGGAACCGTGATCCTGCCGCCTTGGTGATCATGGTGCTGCCACCGAGCCGCGCCGAGCAGGAGCGGCGCATGCGCCGCCGGGGCGATCCTGATGCAGATGTCGCACGCCGGCTCGCCAAGGCCGACGAGGAATTGCCCGTCGGTTACCGGATGGCCGATCTCATCGTTGTGAACCGGGACATCTCGAGCACGGTGTCGGAGATCGCCTCATTCGTGGAGCGCACCAGGTCCCGCCGGTAGCCTGCGGCTTGCGATGACTGAGTCAACCGACACCATGATCACCCCAGGGCTTGAAGACTTGCTCTCCAAGGTCGACTCGAAGTTCACGCTGGTGAGCCTCGCTGCCATGCGCTCGCGGCAGATCAACTCGTATTACAACCAGCTCGACGGCGGCATCGGCTCGGTTGTGCCGCCGCAGGTTGCTTCGGTTGCCCGCAAGCCCTTGTCGATCGCATTCGAGGAGATCGACGCCGACAAGATCACGTTCGAGCGGTTCGACCCCGAGGAGCGAGCACGGCTGGAGGCCGAAGCGCTCGCTGCGGCGGAGGCTGACGCAGCCATGCTCGAAGTGGTTCCCGACCTCGAGGCCTGACTTGCCTGACGCTGCGGCGTCGCCGTTCGCCGGGCGCCGCGTGGTACTGGGCGTGAGCGGTGGCATCGCCGCGTACAAGGCAGTGATCCTGTGCCGGCTGATGGTGGACGCGGGTGCCCATGTGGCCCCGGTGATGACCGCAGCGGCGCAGCGATTCGTGGGCCGCGCAACGTTCGACGCCTTGGCCAGCGAGCGCGTGCAGACGTCGATCTTTGGCGAGGACGACCCGATCCCGCACACGACGCTGGGCCAGACGGCCGACGTGGTGGTCGTAGCCCCCGCTACGGCACGTGTCATCGGCAGCTATGCCGCGGGCATCTCCGACGGTTTGCTCACCGCCACGCTGCTCGCCACGCGGGCACCTGTGGTGGTGTGCCCTGCCATGCACACCGAGATGTGGGAGCACGCCGCCGTGCAGCACAACATCGAGGTGCTGACCGGCCGGGGAGTGCACATGGTGGTGCCCGAGGCCGGTCGTCTCGCCGGCGGCGACATCGGCGCGGGCCGCCTTGCCGAGCCGGCCACAATCTTCGAAGCCGTGGCCGAGGTGCTCGCTGAGCTGCCCGAACCAGACCCTGCCCGGCAGTCACCGCCGCCGCGCCGCGACTTCGCCGGCGTCAGCGTTACCGTCAGCGCCGGAGGCACCCGGGAGGCCATCGATCCGGTCCGCTTCATTGGCAACCGGTCGTCGGGCAAGCAGGGATACGCCATTGCCACCGCTGCTCGGGATCGAGGTGCAGAAGTGACCTTGGTTACCAGCGCTCCGCTGGAACCGCCTGAGGGTGTTCGGGAAGTGCGCGTCGAGTCGGCAGCTGAGATGGAGGCCGCTGTGGCGTCGCATGCGGGCGCCGACGTGATCATCATGGCTGCGGCAGTGGCCGACTTCCGGCCTGCCGACGTAGCCCCGCAGAAGATCAAGAAGGGCAACCCCGCCGACAGCACCGAAGCCCCCGTCATCGTGCTTGAGCACACTCACGACATCCTCGCCGGACTCGGGGCGGCAAAGCCACCGGGTCAGGTGCTGGTCGGCTTCGCCGCCGAGACCGCTGACGTACTCGACAATGCTGCGGCGAAACTGGCTCGCAAGAACCTCGATGTGATGGTGGCCAACGACGTCTCGGCGGCCGGCGCAGGTTTCGCGCACGACACCAACATCGTGACGATCCTGCTGGCTGACGGCACCGTGCGGCCGCTGCCAATCTGCTCCAAGCGCGAGGTCGCCGACGCCGTTCTCGACACCGTCGCCGAACTGCGCCGGTAGTTCTCTGCGCCGGCGCACCCTCTGCTGCGTCGCGACCTCGTTCGTCTAGCCTTGCCGCGCTGCTCCGCATGCCTGCAGCGACAGGCCCAGACCACCGACTGATCACGACCGAATCGGGAGCCACATTGAACCAGTGGACCTTCACCTCAGAATCGGTGACCGAGGGCCATCCGGACAAGATGGCTGATCAGATCTCCGACGCCATCCTCGACACCCTGCTCATGCAGGACCGGGATGCCCGCGTGGCCGTCGAGACACTGGTCACGACTGGGCTGGTCGTCGTGGCGGGCGAGGTGTCTACCGAGGCATACGTGGACATCCCACGGGTGGTCCGCGACACGATCATCGGGATCGGGTACGACCACGGCGAGCTCGGATTCGACGGCAACACCTGTGGCGTGATGATCGCGCTCGACGAGCAGTCGCCAGAGATCACCAAAGGGGTGTTCGGCGGCAAAGATCAAGGGGCCGGCGACCAAGGCATGATGTTCGGCTTCGCCTGCCGGGAGACCGAAGCGCTGATGCCGCTGCCGATCTATGTGGCTCACCGCATGGCCGAGCAGCTGACCGAGGCCCGCAGATCCGGCCGCATCCCGTACCTGCGGCCCGACGGCAAGACCCAGGTGAGCTTCGAGTACCACGACGGCGAGCCGGTCGCACTGCGCACCGTGGTCGTGTCGGCCCAACACCGGGAGGGGATCGAGATCGCGGCCATGATGCGCCCCGATCTTCTCGAGCACGTCATCGGCCCTACGCTTGGCGAACAGTTCGCCGAGGAAGACTTCGAACTGCTCGTGAACCCGTCTGGCAGCTTCGTTAGCGGCGGGCCGGTCGCCGACGCCGGCTTGACGGGGCGCAAGATCATCGTCGACACCTACGGCGGCTATGCGCGTCACGGCGGCGGCGCATTCAGCGGCAAGGACCCGTCAAAGGTCGACCGCTCGGCGGCGTACGGCGCACGCTGGGTCGCGAAGAACCTCGTGGCGGCCGGGGCAGCAGACCGTTGCGAGATGCAAGTGGCCTATGCCATCGGGCGTGCCGACCCCGTCTCGGTGCTGGTGGAGACATTCGGCACTGCAGAAGTCGATCCGACGGCCATCTCGTCGGCAGTGGCTGAGGTGTTCGACCTGCGGCCAGCGGCGCTCGTCGCCGAACTGGAACTGCGCCGTCCCATCTACAAGGCGACAGCGGCCTACGGGCACTTCGGCCGCGAACCTGACGGCGCGACATTCCCTTGGGAACGCCTCAACCGGGTCGACGAACTCAAGTCCGCACTGGGTCTCTAGAACCGCCTGAGGCCACGGGCGCGACCACGCCCGATCGAAGCATGGTGAGTTCCCGCATGGGCTGTGGGGCTGCGCAAGCGACGCTCGAGTTCGGAGCGGGACGGGGCAGACTGCGTCGATGCGGCAGGCGGTGCAGGTGCTGGTGGACGAGCCGGCCATCGACCGCGAATTCACGTACCTCCTGCCGCCGGAGATGGCCTCCGGGCGTGTACCGGTCGCCGTCGGCACCATCGTGCGAGTGGTGCTCAACCGTCGCCGCCTGCGCGGCTGGGTGACCGCACTCGATGCACCGATACCCGCCGACTTAGAGCTGGCGCCGATCAGCAGCGTCGTCGGATTGGGGCCGCCGCCGCATGTGGTCGAGTTGGCGAGTTGGGCCGCATGGCGATGGGCCGGCACCAGGGCCCACTTCTTGCGTACGGCGAGCCCGGATCGCGTCGTCAAGGGCCTGCCGGCGAGCGGTCTCGCGACTCTGCCGAGCGCCATGTCCGACGACCCGGCTGACACTCCCGAATGGATCACAGACGCCTTCGATGCTGGTGTCTTGCCGACTGTCGTGCGACTCGGCCCGTGCGCCGACGAATGGCCGCTGATCGTCGAAGCACTGCGCCACGGCCGCTCGCTCGTGCTCGTGCCCACCGTGGCCTGGGCGGCCCGGCTGGTGGGCAGGCTGCGCCAGGCGGGCGTGTCAACTGCACTCGCTCCACGCGACTGGGCCGGGGCAGCCTCCGCACATGCGGTTGTGGGGACCCGCGCCGGGGCATGGGCCCCAAGCGGCCCGCTCGATGTGGTCGTCGTGCTTGACGAACACGACGAGGCGTACCAGGGGGAGGCGGCACCTACGTGGAATGCCCGTGATGTGGCGGTCGAGCGGGCCCGCCGCAACGGCGCCCGCTGCCTGCTGGTGGGGCCGATGCCGTCGCCGGACGCGCTGTCATCAGCATCATCGGTCGCCACCGCGCCTCGCCCAGATGAGCGAGAAGCGTGGCCTCGAGTGCAGATTGCAGACCGACGCCAAGACGATCCAGCGACGGGGGAGTGGTGCGGCGAAGCCCTCGCAGAGCTGCTGCGCAGCGATGACACCGTGGTATGCGTGCTGAACCGACTCGGCCGGGCGCGCCTCGCCTACTGCGCCTCGTGCGGCGAGCTGGCGCGCTCGCGCATGAGCGGCCGTGCGCTGCGGCTGGACAATCAGCAGTTCACCGACCCCGACAGTGGTGAAGTCCGGCCCGCGGTGTGCGAGTTCTGCGGAGCCACGAAGTTCCGGCGTGCCCGGGTCGGGGTGAAGGGCGTCGCCGAAGAGATGGAACGCTTGGCTCGCCGTCCTGTTACCCAGATAGTCGGCGGCGTAGCGCCAGATGCAACCGGCGCCAGCACGGGCCCTGGTGCTGCCGACGGCGGCGCTGGAGCATCGTCCCGTCGCCAGCAACCGCGACCACAGGCGCGGCAGCCTGCGCTCTACATCGGTACCGAAGCAGTGCTGCACCGGGTGCCGTCGGCAGACGCAGTCGTGTTCGTCGACTTCGACCAGGAACTCACTGCGCCCCGTTACCGGGCCGGCGAAGAGGCCTTCGCGCTGCTCGTCCGTGCAGCACGGCTGGTGGGGCCGCGCACGGGCGGCGGCAGCATCCTGGTGCAGACTCGGCTGCCTGCTCATCCGGTCTTGGTGGCTGCTGCTCAGGCCGATCCCAGCGATTGGCTGCGTGCTGAGATCGAGCATCGTTCAGCGATGCGCCAACCGCCCGCTGCAGCGTGGGCGCTGGTGTCCGGCGCCGCGGCCCCCGGCTACATCGACAGCCTCTCGGCGGGCCTGCATGCCGGCTCGCTCGACATAGCGGGACCCGCCGACGGAACATGGCGCATTCGCAGCGACGACAGCGACACGCTGCTGAACGCTCTGGCAACCGCAGAGCGACCGTCGGGGAGGCTGCGAGTAGCGGTCGATCCTCTGCGCGCCTGACTGGGCGGGCGGACCAAAAGAGCCTGCTCGACACACCGCAGTCCCTTCCCGCTCTTGCTGGCCATGCTTGAGCGCCCGCGCTCACGAGCCGTGCGCGGGCGCGCCGGTAGCCTCCGAAATCCATGGGAGGCACGTTCGAGATCCGGCTGATGGGCGATCCCGTGCTGCGCCAGCGCGCCGCCGAGATCACCGACATCGACGGCCGCGTGGCGCGCATGGTCGACGACATGCTGCCTGCCATGTACGAGGCCGAGGGCATCGGGCTTGCCGCCCCCCAGGTGGGCATCCAGCGGCGTCTGTTCATCTTCGACCTCTACGAGGGCGACGGCCCCCAGACGCTCATCAACCCCGAGATTGTCGAGAGCGACGGCGAGTGGACCTACACCGAGGGGTGTCTGTCGGTGCCGGGCCTGACATTCGAGATCGTCCGCCCAAAGCAGGTGCACATCGTCGGACGTGACCTCGACGGCGACGAGGTCAGCATCGAGGCAGATGAACTGCTGGCTCGCCTGTTCCAGCACGAACTAGATCATCTCGATGGCGTCCTGCTCGTCGACCATCTCGAAAAGGCCGAGCGCAAGGATGCGCTGCGAGAGTGGCGAGTCCAGCTCGCGCAGCTGCAGTCCGGCACGAATGGACCGGTGGCTGGCGGCCCCGTGCCGCTCGTGGGTCGCAGCGATTCGGACGGCTGAGGATTCGAGCCGGCGATGGCAGTGCCGGTGATGATGACTTCGAATGGGCAGCTGACGGGTTGTAGTGAGACTCCATGACATTGCCGTTCTCACCAGCACGGCCACGCCGGATCGCCTTCGCGGGCACCCCGGATGACGCTGTTCCGGCACTGCAGGCGCTCGATGAAGGTGGCTTCGAGATTCCTGTCGTGGTGACCGGCGCGCCACGTCGGCGCAGTCGCCGCGGCAGCGACACCCCGAGCCCGGTCGCCGCTGCCGCCGAAGGGCTGAGCCTGCCGGTCAGCCACGAACCGGCCGATCTCGCAGGCTGCGGCGCCGACTGTGCGGTCGTGGTGGCTTACGGGCAGCTCATCGGCGAGGACCTGCTGGCAGTCACACCCATGCTCAACCTGCACTTCTCGCTGCTGCCGCGCTGGCGGGGTGCCGCCCCAGTCGAGCGGGCGTTGCTGGCGGGCGACGACCGCACGGGCGTGTCCCTCATGGCGCTGGAAGCGACGCTCGACACGGGACCCGTTTACTGGCGCCACGAAGTGCCAGTCGGCCCCGCTGACACAGCGGCAGAACTTCGCCAGCGCCTCGCGCACGATGGCGCGCAGCGCCTCGCGGAATCGCTGGCTGGGGGCCTTGGCACGCCCCAATCGCAATCAGGCGAGCCGACCTACGCCCGCAAGCTGACCCCCGCCGACCGTCAGATCGACTGGTCCCAGCCGACGGCCCTCATCGACCGGCAGATCCGGGTCGGCGGTGCGTGGACCGCGCTCGATGGCGAGCGCTTCATAGTCCGCGAGGCGAACCCGCTTGCGGACGGGCCTGATGATCCACCCGGAACCCTGCGCGACGACTCCGTGGCGACAAGAGACGGCATGATCCGCCTGGCCGTCGTACAGCCCGCCGGCCGGGTTGCGATCAATGCCCAAGATTGGCTGCGCGGAGCGCGCCTGCCGTCCGGCACCCGCTTCGGCTGACCACGGGCCCGATTGGCAGTCCGGCCAATCAGGCTGCTCGCCGGCCAGTCGCGTCGCCAGCCAGTCTCGTAGCGTGGTCGGATGCGCATCGGGCTGATCTCGGACACGCACATTCCTGAAGCCGCGCCCGAGCTGTGGCCCGAGGCGTACGAGGCCATGGAGGGCTGCGACGCCATCTTGCATGCTGGCGACATCTACGACATCTCGGTGGTCGATCGACTCAACGAGATCGCGCCCACCTGGGCGGCCCGCGGCAACGGCGACGACGGATCGTCAGGGCGAGACGTGCAGCCCGACCATCCATTGCTGGCCAACGCCTGGGCGCACACCTTCGACGGCGTGCGGGTCGGCCTTACTCACCACCTTCCGGTACCCGAGATGTCCTTCTACACCGTGGCCGATGCGGTCGAACGGCACTTCGGCGCCGATGAGCGGCTCGACGTGTGCGTGTACGGCGATACGCACGTCCACCGCATCGACACCCTGTCGGGTGTGCTGTGCGTCAATCCGGGGTCGCCCACATTCCCCCGCAACCTCAGCGCCCAGCTCGGCACCGTCGGTTATCTCGACATCGAAGACGGTGTTGCTACACCGTCGCTGTGGCAGCTCACCCCTGGCGGCCTCGAGCCCACCGAATCCTGGGACCGCCCAATCTGAAGCTGCCAACTCCTACAAGTGGGGCAATGGGGTCCGATCGCAAGTTCAGGGAAGAAGCGGCTGGAGGTCCGGTATCTGACCGGGGAGCATCGGCACTGACCCGTAACCGGACCACAGATTATCGATTTCCTCATGGGGATGGGCCGCCAGAACATTTCGCACTACCGGCACGCCCCCGAGCCGGACGCGCGAGTACTTGGCGTGGAGTTCGGCTGCTCGGGTCTCGACCCAGCGCAACCCCACATACTTCGCGTCGAAGATCACTGCCGCGGGCTGCGCGGAGCGACGAAGTACGACTACGTCGGGCGCTATAGATCTCTGAGCAAGCTGTGGATTTGGGTGTGGAACGTTTTCGAGTCCCTGCCAACTGCCGCCGACCGAATAGATCCGAGGCTCGAATGCGACGTAGACATCGCCGGGAAAGCGCACAGTAGTTCCCTCGGACAGCGCCAGCCGGATTGTTCCATGGTTTGTTTGGCGACCGATGACGGCGAATCCCGGGTCGAGTGGTGGCCCATAGCGCTGTCGCGCAGCGATGAGCACTTGGAGGAACACCCAGTACTCGTAGAGTCGGATCATGCCCCGGACGCCCAGTCTCGCCTCACCTGGACCCTCTGTTGCGTGCGCTTCCGGCCGGTTGAGGATCCGCAGCACTCGCTCGACGCGCCGGTAGCGATCGTCATGAAGTGCGAGCATCCGGGTTGCTGCCGTACCTCCTCGCGGAGGCGAGCACGAGGCGAACGGATACTCCCACAACATCCTGCTTGCTCGGGTCGCCACCTCGTTGCCGCTGCGATGCCGGCGAGCATACGAAACTAGGCGGCGCAACGTTTCGACAACCAACGCATTCTCGGAGATATTGACATCGCGAGACAGTACGTAGCTGAGGCCTGGTTGTTGCCTTGCGTGCGCTCTGAGTAGTGCAGGTGTGACCTCAGAGGATCGTCGGACGCGTTCCATGCGGCGAATCCCAGCCGCGCTCCGTAGGACAGCGCGTGGCTCGGCAGATATTTCCCGAACCGGTGCCTCGATGATTCGCCAGAGTTGCTCCGGAGTTGGAAGTTGACCTTGCAAGCTGCTGACACCCTCTGGATCGAAGATCAGTCCAGCCCATACCCGCTCAAGGTCGGCGCGCAACACTTTGAACGCAAACTCACTCATCTTGTCGGGCAGGAACTCGATTTCACCGGTCGTAACTCCGGTTTCGCGGCGAACTTCGACGTGTCCGAGGTGGCCGCGGAGGGACTCTTCTCGCACTGGGACAATTGCGATGTAGCCTTGATGGTTGGCCCTGAAGCGCACAGGCCCAAGATCAAGTACCTCGTGGGGGTAGAGCCCGCGCATCTCTAGCTTGCGAGATTCGAAGGCTTGCACAGTACTGCCAGCCAATGGCGTCCAATACCGTCCGGTGCGAACTTCGACACTAGACAACGCCATCTTGCCCCCATAGGCGCGCTAGCGTGAGCTTCGGATCAGTACCATCGATGTACTCGTCGTCAGATATCCGATCATCCAGCCAACGTTTCACAATCCTCTCTGATTCATCGGCGCCCACGCTGCTAAACTCATCTGCGAGATCTTGAAGTGCCTCAGTCAAGGGTCCCTTGAATCCTCGTATCTTGGGAATAACTCGTTGGACGATGCCCCAATCGAGGGCCGCTTCTGGAGCTATTACGTTCACAGCATTGGCAACGAATCTTTCCAGCTCTACATGTGCACGGAGACCAACACCTATGCCAGCCGGTCGAAGAATGCCCGCAATCTCGACAAGAAAATCGTGGTGAGCGTCACTCGGTTCTTCGGCGCGTATTTTTCGCCATTCTTCGAATGCCACATTCCATGGAGAACTCGACGATCCGTTTTGGTTGTGGTGCCCTTTGGACACACTCACATTCAAGTGCAGTACGTTAGCTCGGTCTATGACGCGCTCCGACAGAGGTCGAGTTGTTTCATCGACATTGACGGTGCCTACGATCACCAAGTTCGTGGGATAATGCAACTCTGGTGGCCATTCATCAGAATTCTCGGGCTGTTCTCCACGGGAATAGAGTGGGAGAAGTACATCCTGCCCTCCTGAGTGCGATTCCTCCATGGCCGAGAGCAGTTCCGCCAAGTACTGTTCGACCGGTGCCAAGTTCATTTCATCGAGCAATACGAAGTGCAGCCGATCGGGCCGTCGTTCACATCTTTGGATTGCTTCTGCCAGCCATCCGGGCACGAATCGTCTTGAAACAGGATTGACAAAGCCGAGCACTTCCGACTGATCGATCCAATCTGGCCTAAGGGTCTGCCGCGGGTTAGGTCGCGTGGTTGGTTGGTGTGATGGTGTAGTT
>VYDH01000008.1 GCA_009843525.1 Acidimicrobiales bacterium
TCCTTCAGATCAAGGACAAACAAAACCCTGTCCCAAGAACCCTGACACGGAACACGGCACCACAGCCGTCACCGAAACCGCCGAACAAGCCATCCGAGACATCGTCCCCGCCGCCGACATCGACCGCATCACCGGAACCGACCGCACCCACACAGCCGCCAACACCGCACGACAAGCACTCCCAGACAACTGACCACCCGCCAGCCGCACAGCCAGCACAACCAAAGGCACCCTGCCAGCGAGCAAGCACGAGCAGCATCGCCATCGTCGCCGAACCGGGACATAACCTGCGACAGTGACCGCCGACGCTGAGCAGGCTGCCGACGCTGAGCCGACGCCGGCTCGGGGGCGCACGCCGCTGTATCGCTCGCGGGCGTTGGAGCGCAGCGGCCGGGTCGAGCCGATCGACGGCCTGCTGCGTGTCACTGCGCCCCATGAGTGGGTGATCCTCGCGGCCGTTGCGGCGGCGCTGTTCGCAGCGGCCGTGTGGGCAGCGGTCGCTACGGTCGAGCGTGGCGTCACCGTGCCGTGCACGGCGGCGCAGCCGGGCGAGTCTCATCTGGTGACTGCGCCCGCCGCCGGCATCGTGGCAGACGTGCTGGTGTCACGCGGCGACCGCGTGGAGGCCGGTCAGCTGCTGGCGCGAGTCTCCAATCCGGAGCTGGCCACGCCCGTGGCGCAGGCTCAGGCGCGGCTCGCAGCGCTCGAGGCCGCCGGGGCGGACCTCCGCGATGCCGCGGCGGCTCGCGTCGAACTGGCCGAGCTCGAACGTCTGCGGTTGTCGGGCATCGAGGTGCGCAGCCCGGCCGGCGGCGTGGTGGCGACGGTGGCGGCGTTGTCCGGCGCACGGGTGGAGCCCGGCGGCGCGGTGGTGTCGCTGCGTTCGGGCGCGGGACACCGGCTGGCGGCAGTTGCGGCACTCGACGCTGCGGCGGCGGGCGAGGTGCGCCCCGGCATGACGGCACGCGTCTCCTGGCACCAAGCGACCGCAGACCCGCCGCTGGTCGTCGCCGCCGAGGTGGTCGCTGTTGCCGCGTCGGCTGCGGTCGAATCAGCGGGCGGCGAACCCGGCGGGAGCGAGTGGGTGCACGCAGCGCCTCTGCCGGGAGCACCCGCTGCTGGGCGCCGGGCAGTGCTGGCATTCGACGAAGCGCTGCCGCCGTCGATCAACCACGGCGCGCCGTGCACTGCGCGCATAACGATCTCGAGCGGCAGCCCGCTGCGGTTCCTCAGGCTGTCCGGCCGTCCGGCGGCGGCTGAACCAGCGGTGCGGCCATGAGTGCGCGGACCGACGCGGACGTCAGCGGCTTGCAGGCCCCAGACTCGATCCGTGACAGCGGCCGATCTCGGGCACGCACGCCCGTCGTGCCGCAGATGCATGTCACCGAGTGCGGCGCTGCCTGTCTGGGCAGCGTGCTGGCGCACTTCGGCCGCTGGGTGCCGGCTGAGGAGCTGCGCGTTGCCTGCGGCGTGAACCGCGACGGCGCCAGCGCAGCAGATCTCGTGACGGCTGCACAGCGTTACGGTCTGCGTCTGACTGGCTGGCGTCTCGAACCGGAGTCGTTGGCCGAGCTTGCCATGCCGGTGATTCTTCACTGGGAGTTCAACCATTTCGTGGTGCTCGAGGGGATGCGCCGCGGGCGCTGGCAGCTCAACGACCCGGCCAACGGCCGCCGCTCGGTGAGCGCCGAGGCGTTCGACGAGGCATTCACCGGCGTGGTGCTGGTGCCGTCGGTGACCGCCGACTTCCGGCCCGGCGGCCGACGCCGCGGTGTCGCGCGGCGGCTGTGGCCGTGGCTGTCCAGCAGCCGGGGCCCGCTGGCGTTCGCCGCCGCGGCGGGGCTGCTGCTCGCGGTGCCCCATCTGGCGCTGCCGCTGCTGCTCAGCGTGCTGGTGGACAACGCGTTCGGGGCTGCCCGCGACGCATGGAGCACGCCGATCGTCGCTGCGTTCGCCATTGCCGGGTTGGTGGTCTACCTGCTCGTTTGGCTGCAGCAGCGCACGTTCCGCAAGCTCCGATTGCGGCTCGCCGTGGCTGGGTCTGCGGGGCTGCTGTCGCACCTGCTGAACCTTCCTGCGGGGTTCTTCGACCATCGCTACGTGGGCGACATCGCCTCGCGGGTGCAGCTGGTCAACAGCGTCGCTGCGACAGCAGCAGTGACCGTGGCGCGCCTGGCGGTGGAGATCTTCATGAGCATCACGCTGCTGGTGCTCATGTTCGCCTTCGATGCGTTACTGGCCGCGTTCGTCGCCTTGATCGCCGTGGTGATGGTGGTGCTGATGCGCGTGTTCAGTCATCTGCGCACCGACCAAGAGCGGCAGCTGCGACGCGACCAGGCCGCCCTCTACAGCATCGCCGCAGCAGGGCTGCGCGACGTGGACACGCTGCGGGCCACGGCGGGAGAGGACGACTTCTTCGCCCGCTGGAGCGGCCACCAGGCGCGGGAGCTGACGACCAGGCAGAAGTTCTCCGAGCTGGGACAGGTCGCCGGATCGCTCGTGGGATTCTCCGGCTTGGCGTCGGCGGTCGTGGTGTACGGCATCGGAGGCTGGCGCGTGATGGCCGGCGAGATGACTGTCGGCGCGTTGGTCGGCTTCTTCGCGCTCGCCGGCAGCTTCCTTGCCCCCGTCGGGCGCTTAGTCTCGTTCGCGGACGGTCTGCAGATTCTCGAAGCCGACCTCCAGCGAATCGACGACGTGTTCGACGCCGCGCCTGAGGCCGGCATCGCATCGACCGCTGCCGACCCGGCTGATCCAGCCGGTGGGGACGGCCGACACACGACCGCGGTGGCAACCTTCCGCGGGCGCCTGCGACTAGCAGGCAAGGTGGAGCTTCGCAGCGTCACGTTCGGCTACCGGCGCGGCCGGGCGCCGCTCATCGACGGCTTCAGCCTGGTCGTCGAGCCCGGCCAGCGTGTGGCCGTCGTGGGGGCCTCCGGCTCAGGCAAGTCCAGCCTGCTGTCGCTCATCGGCGGCGAGCGTCAGCCGTGGTCCGGGCAGGTCCTCTTCGACGACGAGCCCTGCGGCGGGATACCCGAGGCCGTTCTTCGCAGCTCGATGGCGGCGGTCGACCAGCGAGTCACGCTGTTCGCTGCGACGGTGCGCGAGAACCTCACGATGTGGGACCCGAGCATCGCCGAGACCCAGGTAGTGAACGCCGCGCAGGACGCGCTGATCCATGACGAGATCATGCGCCGTGACGGGGGCTACGGGTCGATGTGCCACGAAGGCGGGCGGAACTTCAGCGGCGGCCAGCGGCAGCGCCTCGAGATCGCACGGGCACTGGCCTGCGACCCGACGATCCTGCTCGCAGACGAGGCCACCAGCTCGCTCGACGCCACCACCGAACGCCGTATCGACGACGCCTTGCGCCGGCGGGGCATGACCTGCATCATCGTCGCGCATCGTCTGAGCACCATCCGCGACTGCGACGAGATCGTCGTGCTCGCCGGCGGCCGCATCGCGCAGCGAGGCACCCACGAACAGCTCATCGCAGACGCCGACGGCGCCTATGCCGCTCTGGTGAGGGCCGAATGACGAAGGCGGCTCGATGAGCAGCAGGGCGGACACCGAGGCCCGGGACGCCACACCCGGCGCGGTCACAACCGAGACACGCCGCGGAGCGCTCGGGACGCTCGCGGCCGAGCGCGGCGAACTGGTGCGCAGCGCGGCGAATATCCCGATACGGCTCGACGATGCCGAGGCGGCGTGGTACGTGGCGCACGGCGCCGTGGACGTCTTCAGCTTCGAGTTCGCCGACGGCCGCCCCGCTGCCGCTCCCCGACAGCTCACACGAGTCGGCCCCGGCGGTGTGGTGTTCGGGCTGGTCGACCCCGCCGGGCAGCTCCGAATCGAAGCCAAGGGCCTCGACGACGCCCGGCTGTATCGCATCGGCAGGCACGACCTTGTCGATGCGATGAGCGGCGACGGCGCAGGCGAGCTTGCCGCCGCGGTCGACGCCTGGGTGCAGGCGCTCTCGGCAGCCGTGGGAGCGATGGTGGAGTTCCGTCCCGCAGCGACCCTGCTGGCCGATCCCGCCCGAGGCGCCTACGAAGACGACCTCGTCGGCGGAACGGTGCTGGCTGCGCGCAGCGGCGTCGTGGCATGGATGCGCGCGGTCACCGCGCGCACATCGCAGCCCGAGGGCCGATCGGCGGGCGCCGAGCCGGACACCGACAGGCATCCGATGGCTTATCTCGGCACCGAGTCGCTGGGCGATTCGGCGCTCGGCTGGCTGCCGCTGGCTGCCGACGGCTGGGCCACGCTCAACGCCGACGCGCGCCTCGTCGTCGTCGACGCGGACGAGCTTGCCCGCCGCGGCCTGCTGATCGACGCACTCGGCGAGTTCCACGAGGTGCTGCTGCGCGCTGAGCGGCTGAACCGGCTGCTGCTGACAGCCGACGAGGTCAACGAGCAGAGCGCCCGATCAGTGCATCGTCGCCTGTCGCGTGAGCGCGCGGCGGCAGCGCTGGCGAGCCTCGGCCCTCCCCCCAGCGCTCACGGCGACGCCGGGGCGGCGCCGCAGGCAGACACCTCCCACGCGCTCGAGGCGGCACTCGAGACCGTCGGCCGCTGCGAGGGCATCGACATCGCCCCGGCGCGCCGCCTCGACACTGCCGACGAGCGCACGGTGCCCGAGATCGCCCGTGCGTGCGGGGTGCGGCTGCGCGAAGTGCGCCTGGATGCAGCTGACCGCTGGTGGCGCAGCGACAACGGCGCCTTGGTGGCCTTCGCAGGGGACGATGAGCAGCCCGTCGCGCTGGTGCCCACGCTGTGGCGCGGCTACCGGATGCACCAGCCCGGCCGCAAGGCCCTCAAGCTCACTGCTGACCGGGCGCAGCAGCTGTCGCCCCAGGCGTGGCAGCTCTACCCCGGCCTGCCGCACGACCGCCCGGCCCGCGTCCGCGACGTGCTGCGGGTGGCCGCCAAGCGCGCCGGCGCCGACGCAGCCAGGTTCGCTGCGGTCGGCATCGGGCTGGGGCTGCTCTCCCAAGTGCCGGCCCTTGCGCTGGGCGCGCTGGCCGGGTGGGTGCTGCCCTTCGGCGCACGCGATGCGGCGACGAATCTCATTGTCGCCATGGCGCTGTTCTCAGCGGTCAGCTTGGTGCTGGGCGTGTTCAGCGGCGCGATGCTGATGCGCCTGCAGGGCCGCAGCAGCGCCAGAGTCAGCGCAGCAGCATGGGCACGGCTGCTGTCGCTGCCGTCGAGCTTCTTCCGCAGCACCGTGGCCGGCGAGCTGGCGCAGCGGATGGCCAGCCTGCAGGCACTGCGCGACCAGATCTCCGCCGTGGTCATCCGGGCGTCGATGTCGTTGATCTTCGTGCTGCCGACCCTGGGGATACTGCTGCTGTACGACGCGAGGCTCGCCGTGATCAGCATCGGCATCGGCCTCGTGTCGGTCGCGGCGGTCGTCGGGCTGGGGCTGCGGCAGCTGCGCCCACAGCGCGAGCTGCACGACGCCTCCCGTCGGCTCGGCGGACAGATGCTGCAGATCATCGGCGGTGTCGCCAAGGTCCGCTCGTCGGGCGCCGAGGCGGCGGTGTTCGCCTGCTGGGCAGACGCCTACCGCGACACCGGAATTGCCAGCATCAAGGTGTCGCGCATCAACGAGCACCTCGTGGCGCTCAGCTCTGCGCTGCCGGCACTGGCCGGCGCCGTGCTGATCGCTGCTGCGCTCAGCAGCGGTGACACCGGCGTCGGCACGTTCCTGGTGGTGTACGCAGCGTCCATGACCGTCTTGGCGGCGGTCACCGAGTTCGGCTCCGCGATCGGCTCGCTGACCGCAGTGCTGCCGTCGTATGAGCAGGCGAAACCGATCCTGAGCGAAGTCCCCGAGCGCGGCCCGGCGGGCGCGGATGGCGCCGAGCAGGTGACGCTGCGCGGCGAGGTGCGTGTCGACCGGGCGAGCTTCCGCTACGACGATGACGGCCCGCTCGTGCTCGACGACGTCTCGCTGCACGCCAGCCCCGGCGAGTTCGTGGCGATTGTCGGCGCCTCCGGCTCGGGCAAGAGCACCCTGCTGCGCCTCATCCTGGGCCTCGAAGAACCGGCATCGGGCACCGTCTCCTTCGACGGACGCGACCTGCGCAGCCTCGACCGGCATCATGTGCGTCGCCAGATCGGCACCGTTCCCCAGGACAGCGGCCTGCAGCCCGGCAGCCTGCTCGAGAACATCGTCGGCGCCGTCGGCGAGTTGGCGCTCGAAGACGCGTGGCGCGCCGCACGGCTCGCCGGCATCGAGGCCGACATCAGGGCCATGCCCATGCAGATGCTGACCCCCGTCAGCGATCAGGCGACGATGTTCTCAGGAGGGCAGGTGCAGCGGGTCCGCATCGCCGCCGCGCTGGCACGCAACCCGCGCATCGTCGTGTTCGACGAGGCAACGAGCTGGCTCGACGCCGAGAGCCAGTCCATCGTGATGCGCGGCGTCGAATCGCTGGCGGCAACGCGCATCGTCGTCGCGCACCGGCTGTCCACCGTCCGCCTGGCCGACCGGGTCTGCGTGCTCGAGCACGGCAAAGTAGCCCAGCAAGGAACCGTCGACGAACTCAGCAGCGTCGACGGGCCGTTCCGAGACCTGGTGCGCCGACAGCAGGCGTGACCCTGAATCAGGCGTTGTTGGTCAGGCGTTCGACGCCGCCCGATCAGCTGTCCTGTTCTGCCAACGTCTTGAGGTAGTCGTTGTCGGGGTCGTAGTTCGCTGCGCCCCAGCCTGGACCCATGTAGGTGGGGCTGCTTGCGCCGGCAACCCATTGGTCGGAGTAGTTGAACGGGTTGCTCTCCGGTCCGCCGCCCCAGGCCGAGTCGTGGACGTACCCCGGCACCGAGCCGCCGCCGCCGTCACCGCCGGTGACCTGCTCGAGGTCCTCCATCGTGAGCTTGCCCTCGCGGGCGGCGCGGAGAAGATCGTCCCCCCCCCGCGACTGTGATGCTGCGTCTGGCGTGCCGGCGTCCTCGCTCATGCCTGGGCTGCCATTCCGTCGTCGCTGTAGTTCTCGATCACAGCTGCGACCGTGTCGGGATCCACCCCGGTGAAGTGAGGGACGGTTTGGGGAGTCGAGGGACCTCGTTCGACCTCAGACGGCGACGGCAGAAGCATCTGGTTCGCCTGCTGGCTCCAGCCTGGATCGGACGAACCCCCGCTGATCCCGCCATCGCCGCCGTGGGCTTGTTCCAGCTCGTCGTCCGACAGCGGCTGCGGCACCGAAGCTGTGGACTCAGTCGATTGTTCGCTCATGATTATTCATCTCCTGTTGATGTGATTCGCTCTCGAGCGTCTCGAACTCGTGTCGATCCGCTCGGCTGTGCTGCGGTGCCGCTCGCGTTCAGGAGGGTGACCAAGGGGGGGCTGCCCCTCCGCCGCGAGCCTGCTCTACTGCCGCCTTGGTCTCCGGATCCAATCCGGCGTACGGGTTGTTCTGGTAGTTCTGGGCGCCCGGTGAGTTGGCGATGTGATTCTGAAGCTCTTGGGTCGTCGGCGGACCGCCATCGCCCGCATCGGTCCAGCCGCCGAGGGGGCCGTCGCCGCCGTGAGCTTGTTCCAGTTCGTCTTCCGACAGCGGCTCCGGTGCCGAAGCTGTGGACTCAGTTGATTGCTCGCTCACGATCGACCTCGCTTCACGTAGTGATTTGCGGTCCCACGGTAGCGCAGGCGAGCCTGGTGCGGTGACCGATGTGCTGCCCGACGCCCGGCTGCTCCGTCAAGTCAGCCACGGCCATCTCGTCAGCAGCGTCGCCCGTGCTGGCTCGTCGGGCTGCCGGCTGGATTACTGGGTCCGTGGCGTCTGTGCCGGGTCGGATGTCGAGGTGGGTCTCGATGCGCGCCAGCCGGTCGGTGTGATCCAGCAGCACAGCGTTGATCTCGGCGAAGCGCCGGTCCATGTCACTGCGAAGCATGCCGATCTCTGCACGAAGTTCGCTGATCTGGCCGGTGGTGTCGCTGCGGAGGGCGCCGATCTCGCTGCGGAGTGCGCTGATCTGGCCGGTGGTGTCGTCGCGGAGGGCGCCGATCTCGCTGCGGAGTGCGCTGATCTGGCCGGTGGTGTCGTCGCGGAGGGCGCCGATCTCGCTGCGGAGTGCGTCGATGTCGCTGCGCAGCCCGTTGAGGCTGAAGAACAGCAGCCCGAACATGGCGGTGATGAGCGCAGCGACGATGGCGGTAGGAAGCGGGATCGCGAGTGTGCGCGTCGACGCAGCCGAGGAGGCGTCGGCTTGGGGGGCAGTCTCGGCGGCGGACTCTGTGCCCGGAAGGCTGCTGCGGTCGCCGCTCATGGTGGTCATGGTACTCATGGCGCCTCGGCGGTCTCGGGCGTGTGCTGGCCCCGAAAGTACGCGGCACCGGGTGCGGGGTTCCAGCCATTTTCGGCCCGGCCCACCTGCAGGTTGTCCAGCGGGGCAGCAGACACCTGACGCTCACGATCACCAGCGTCTTCGTGGCAGGCCCGGGCGGCGGGCGCGGCTGGCATAGGGGTGCCGACGCTGAACGGTAAGTTCACGCCATGGCACACCCACCGCAGCGAATTGCAGAGCCGTGAGAGCCGTCGCGCAGCGAGGACTGTCGGCGCTGCTGATCGGGCTGCTCTCGTTGGGCATGGTCGGCCCCTTTGCCCCCAGCGCACTCGGGCTGACCCAAGGGGGCGAAACGGGGACGCCCGCGTTCAGCCCGGCTCATGTCGGCCTGATCCAGGTGGAAGCCGAGGATCGGCTCAGCTACACCCTGCCGACGCTGAATCTGGCGGGCAGGAGCGCGTGCACCGTCGGCGCCGGAATTCTCTTCCGCGGCAACAACGTGGTGAGTTCGTCGCACAACGGCTTTCGGCTCTCGGTGCATCGCGGCGTGCCGCGGATCGAGGGTCGCGCGGCGACGGTCGCTGCTCCCACGAGGTACCAGGTGGAGTATGTGTGCGGCCTTCCGCAAGCGTGGAAGGCCTCCTACACGGTCGACGTGGAGGTGGTCGCGCCGAGCATGAAGTTTGCCGAGACCGGCCTGGGGCACCGCAAGCTGATCAAGAACCAGCCGCTGGTCGCGGACGGCCATCACAACCGCCCGATCAAGCCGCCGGAACTGCGCTACGCCGAGGGGGCCGTGACCTGGGCGATCTCCCCGACCGGCCTGCCCGCAGGACTCTCCTTCGATGCCTCGACCGGCGTGATCAGCGGCACGCCGACAACGGTCGGCGCGCAGCAGGCGTACACGGTCACCGCGACCGACTCGAAGCAGGGCGGAGCGCAGACGGCGTCGTTCACCGTCGGCATCTCTGTCATCGACGGCATGCGGTGGGCACAGTCGAGCCTGCCCGATCAGACGTTCAGAGCAGGCGAGACGGTGGTGATCGAGCCGCCGGAACTGCTCGACCCCGTCGAGCACGTGTTCTTCACCTACGACCCCGACTTCTCCGACGGGTTCATCGTGCACTACAAGTCGGGGCGCATCCATGGCAGCCGCATCGCAGTGGCACCCAAGACCACGTACACGATCACGGCATATCAAGGGTGGCTGCCCGACGGCGCCCCCCACCAGCGCACCAGCTTCACCGTCAGCATCGAAGTCCTCGAGGCGTTGGCCTTCGGCGACAAGGCCGACGAAGTGCTCGTGGCCGGCCGCACTGTCAGCATCCCGGCGCTGACGCCGCAGCATGCGTCGGGCGCGGTCACCTATGCCATCTCCTCGACCCCGGCGCTGCCGGCGGGGCTGAGCTTCGACACAGCCACCGGCCATCTCAGCGGCACGCTCGATGCCAGCGCCACGCAGGCGAGGCAGCTCTACACCATCACCGGCACCGACGAGAACGGCGACTCGGCCAGCTACAGCTTCGGCATCGAGGTGGTGGGCACGCTGACGTGGTCGGGCGCGCCGTCCAGCACGTCGGTGGGCGCCGGCAGACCGCTGTCGATCTCGCCGACCCTCGACAACGCCCTCGGCACGGTCAGCTACAGCATCTCACCCGCTGCGTCGGAACTGCCCGACGGCGTCGGCTTCGACACCGCCACCGGGGCGATCAGCGGCACGCCTGCGGTCGAGTTCGCGAAGAAGTCGTTCACGGTGACCGCCACCGACGGCGCCAGCCCGCCCCAGACCGGCAGCTACACCATCGCCATCAGCGTCACCCCCTCAGCGCTGGCGCCCAGGCTGACGATCAGCGGCGACTCATCGGTGACCGAGGGCGACACCGCGACCTTCACGATCCATGCCACCCCCGCGGCGCAGGGGCCGCTGCGGGTCGCATATCTGCTGACGCAGAGCGAGAGCGGCCAGTTCCTCGACGAATCCCAGATCGGCTTCGGGTACGTGTCGTTGAGCGGCGCCAGCCACGTCATCGAGATCCCGACCGCGGGCGACAGCACCGACGAGCCCGACGGCTCGATCAGCATGGCCCTCGTCGTGACGAACTCGACGTCGGCCTACTCGCGAGGCACGCCCCGTACGCACAAGGTCACCGTCCGCGATGACGACCCGCCGCCGGTGGAAGTGGACGACGACGAAGACGACGAGGCGCCGCCGGTGTCGGAGTGCGGGTCTGCGGATGCGTTGGCGGCCGAGGCGCGGGCGAGTCACGATGCGCTGCCGAACACGGCGGCGAACAGGAAAGAGCGCAACGACTGGTGGCGGGCGTGGATCGCCCTGTCGGGCACGACCGGCACGTACAACACGCCGCTGACCGCTGCTGAGGCGCGGGTGCTGGAGTCGGGCGACTCGCGCTGGACGCCGTACCGGGCGGCGTTGGAGTGCTTGGAGGGCGCCCCGCCGCCGGTGGTGGTGCCTGAGGTGAGCGTGACCGCGGGCAGCGGGGTGACCGAGGGCGGCGACGCGGTGTTCACGGTGACCGCCAGCCCCGCGCCGAGTGCACCGCTGTCGGTGGATGTGACGGTCGCCCAGACGGGCGACTTCGGCGTGGCGACCGGCTCGCGGACGGTCACCGTTCCCACCAGCGGCAGCGCCGCGCTGACCGTCGGGACGTCCGAGGACAGCGTCGACGAGACCGACGGGTCGGTGAGCGTGTCGGTAGGCGCGGGCTCGGGTTACACGGTGTCGGGCACTGCGGGCTCGGCCACCGTCAACGTGGCCGATGACGATGATCCGCCGCCGGCGACGCCGGAGATCAGCGTCACAGCCGGCGACGGGGTGACTGAGGGCGGTGATGCTTCGTTCACGGTGTCGGCGAGTCCGGCACCGGCACAGCCGTTGTCGGTGAGCGTCACGGTCACCCAGCAGGGCGACCACGGCGCAACGACTGGGTCGCGCACCGTCACCGTCGGAACCGGCGGCACGGTGACCTTCACCGTCGCTACTGCCGACGATGACACCGACGAGACCGACGGCTCGGTCACCGTCACGATCAACAGCGGCGACGGCTACACGGTCTCAAGCACCGCGGCCTCGGCAAGCGTGGCCGTGTCCGATGACGACGACCC
Source organism: Acidimicrobiales bacterium (assembly GCA_009843525.1). Taxonomy (GTDB): domain Bacteria; phylum Actinomycetota; class Acidimicrobiia; order Acidimicrobiales; family Poriferisodalaceae; genus Poriferisodalis; species Poriferisodalis multihospitum. Next base: position 11,413 of record VYDH01000008.1, read on the forward strand.
GCCGCCGCTGGACGTACCGGAGGTGTCGGTGGCCGACGGGTCAGTCGTCGAGGGCGCGTTCGGGCCGCTGTCGCCGCTGGAGTTCAGCGTCACGCTCAGCGAAGTCTCCGAACAGGATGTCACGGTGCGGTACACGATTCGCTCGGGCACCGCGTTCAACGGGCTCGACTACTGGGGCGGCTCGGGACAGGTGACGATCTGGGCGGGGTTCACGTCGGCCACGATCGGCGTCAACGTCAAGGACGACACCCGCCGCGAAAGCGACGAGACCCTCACCGTCGAGCTGACCGGCGCAGACGGCGCGGTCATCGCCGACGGCGCCCGCACCGCCACCGGCACCATCATCGACAACGACTGACAGATCGCTGCGAATGTGCGCTGCGGGGCACTCACAGGTCTGCGTGCAGGGCGATCCCCATGGCGGCGGCGGTCTCGTTCATCCCGCTGTCGTAGCTGGCGAGGTGGACGGTCTGGCCGGTGTCGCTCAAGAACGTGCAGGTGGCGAGGTGCAGCGCGTCGAGCGTTCGCACTCGGGCTAGGCCCGGAAATGCCTCCAAGGCTCGCGCCAGCAACGGCGGAGCGAGTTCCGCCAGTCCGATCCGGCCGATCAGCGCCTGTGCAGCCTCGCCATGGGATCGGCCGAGGCCGCGTCCGTGCAGCTGAGTCCAGACTTCGTATTCGATGAGCCGGCTTGACACCAAGGTCTGCTGCCACAGCGATGCGGGCGGCACTCGATCCTCGCTGAGGAGGTGGGCGAGCGCAACCGAGGTGTCGAGGTAGATCACCGATCGCCGCGTTCGTGGTCCAAGCCGCGGAGAACGTCGGCCAGCGGGGTCACCGGCAGAGCAGGGGGGGGATCGGCGCCGGTCAGCACAGGAGGCCTCAGCAGTCCGTTCCGGACGAGATCAGCCAACAGCGCATCTGCGACGAGCGGGCTCCTCGCCTGGTCGGGCGGACCCATCTCGGCCACGACGCGGTCGCGGTCGGTCACCAGGACGGTCTCGCCGTTCGCGGCTATCCGGACGTACTCGCTCAGCCGACTGTTCAGCATCTTGATCCCGACCGATCTCATGCCCCTCCACAATAGACGACAGCCGTCCAGGTAGTGACCGGTAGCCACCACGTCGACCTCAGAGGCGCCGCGTACCGACGCGGCGGCATGAGGCCGCGGGCGGCGTCGGTTCTGCTGGCGCTGGCGCTCGCGGCTGCCGGCGTCGCAATGCCGTCGCCGCTGGTGGCTGTTGCCGCGGCGAGCAGTGACGACACGCAGGGCGATGACGCCGAGCCGGCGCCGGGGCCGTGCGAGGAGGGCTGGGTGGCGCCGACCCCGCAGGCGGTCGCGGTCGACGCCGTCCCGGTCGTCGTGGCGTCCACCGCCGACGACTACTTCGTGCTGTACGTGGATCATCCGAATCCGGGCAAGATCGGGGATCCGCGGGCAAATGAGGAGAACCCGCAGGACATTGCGGTCTCGGTCACTCGGGGCCAGGAGGGCACCACCGTCCTGCGGGACAATCTGAGGGCGTTGAGTCCGGCCAGGTATCGGGTGGAGAAGTACCAAGTCGACACCCCAGGCGATCTGGATGGCGATTGTGTCGATGACATCACCGAACTCGACGGTTTCGGTGCCTACAACCCGCTCAACCCGGCTTTGAAGATCAGCAGCAAGATTGGCAGGACAGCCATTCCATCTCACCAGAGATTTGTAGAGACTTCCAGCCTTCACGCCCCATTGTGGAGGCACAGAAGCATCGAAAAAGCGCTCATCAAGTTCGTCATCGTGGATTGGCTCACCAGCAGTCCATCGGTCTACTTCATGGATCACAGCCAAGCTGGCACTTTTACTCATGCTCAAGTGATTCAGGAGTTGCGCCGGCTCGGGATAGACGATATCTCCACGCGATCGACCCTCCTTGGCGCGGTGATCCATTACCCCGATGTCTTGGCGCCCGATGGGTCCCTAGGCGTGTATGTCTATCACTTCCAACAAAAGATGCCGCCTATTCCGTATTTCGGGCATATGAATCAGCTGTTGGCGTCCGCGCTGCCGTTTGTCGAGAACGATCTGGCGTTCATTCCCGACAAATCGAATTTCGAGTTGATGTACAACTCCGACAGTGCAGGATTCGAAGCCAAGAGAGTCAACATCCTGCTGTATGAGGACAAGCGCCACATTCCGGCGTATCTGCCGTTGAATCAGGCGGAGGGTTATGGCCTGCTGCGGTTGATGGGTGCTGGTGATGATGCTCCGCGGCCGCATGAGATTCCGATCTATGAGTCGTTGCCGAATGATCTGCCGCGGGTGGCGGGATCGATCACGACGGTGCCGCAGACGCCGTTGTCGCATGTGAACTTGCGGGCGATCCAGAACGGCGTGCCGAACGCCTTCTTGCGCGATATCCTCGAGGACGACGATCTGAAGGCTCTGATCGGCAAGCATGTGTACTTCTCCGTGGCTGCCGACGATTTCGTGCTTCGTGAGGCGACGAAGTCGGAGGTGGACGCGCATCATTTGGCGGCTCGTCCGACGCAGGCGCAGACCCCTGAGCGCGATCTGACGGTCACCGGGATCGCTTCGCTGGCGGATGTGTCGTTCGGCGATTGGGACGCGTTCGGCGTCAAGGCGGCCAACATGGCGGAGCTCAGCAAGCTGAGTCTGCCCGCGGGCACGGTGCCGACGGGGTATGCGGTGCCGTTCTATTTCTACGACGAGTTCATGAAGAATGCAGGACTGGCGGATGACACTGTCTTCGGCAAGAAAAAATGGCCTGCAGAGGACAAGTTCACGCTGCCAGCGGGCACGAAGCTCAGTGCCGTGGTCGAGACGATGCTGGCGCACCCGAGATTCCAAGCCGACTACAGCATCCAGGAAGAGATGCTGGACGACCTGCGCGATGCCATCAAGGACGCGCAGAGCCCGGCCTGGATCATCACTGCTTTGGAGACCATGCACGCCGCGTACCCGGAGGGGCAGTCGCTGCGCTACCGGTCGAGCACGAACAACGAGGACCTGCCCAGCTTCAACGGGGCGGGGCTGTATTCGTCGAAGACGCAGGACCCCGACGAGACCGCGGCCGACGGGATCGACAAGTCGATCAAGGCGGTGTGGGCGAGCCTGTGGAACTTCCGGGCATTCCTGGAGCGCGAATACCACCGGGTGAGCCACGACACCACGGCGATGGGCGTGCTGGTGCATCCGAACTTCTCCGATGAGCGAGTGAACGGCGTGGCCGTCAGCTTCGACCCTGTCACGTTCTCGCCCGACGCCTACTACGTGAACTCGCAGCTGGGCGAGGACTTGGTCACCAATCCTGAGGCCCTGTCGCACCCCGAGCAGCTGCTGCTGGACACGGACGGCAAGGCCAACGTGCTTGCCCGCTCCAACCTCGCCAAGCCCGGACAGCTCCTGATGAGCGACGCCCAGATGGTGCAGCTCCGCAGCAATCTCCAGACCGTCCACGACGGGTTCAAGACGCTCTACAGCGTGCAGGACGGCGACCGGTTCGCGATCGAGATCGAGTTCAAGATCACCGCCGAGGGCACGCTCGCCATCAAGCAGGCCCGCCCCTGGGTGTTCGCCGACCCGATATCGCCGCCGACGGTGGTGCCCGAAGTGAGCGTGGCTGCCGGCAGCGGGATCACCGAGGGCACCGATGCGTCGTTCACGGTGTCGGCGAGCCCGGCGCCGACTGCGCCGCTGCCGGTCAGCGTGACGGTGACCCAGGACGGCGACTTCGGGGTCTCCGTCTTCTCGGGGACGGTGAGGGTGCCGACAAGCGGCTCTGTGACGGTGACGGTGGGGACCTCCGATGACGATGTGGACGAGTCCGACGGGTCGGTCAGCGTCACGGTTGACAGCGGCGACGGCTACACGGTGTCGGGCGCGCAGGGCTCGGCGTCGGTGGCGGTGTCCGATGACGACGACCCGCCTGCGGGGTGCGGTTCTGCGGCGGTGTTGGCGGCACAGGCGCGGGCGAATCATGATGCTCTGCCCAACACGGCGAGCAACCGCAAGGAGCGCAACGACTGGTGGCGGGCGTGGATCGCGCTGTCGGGCACGACCGGCACGTACAACACGCCGCTGACCGCCGCTGAGGCTCGGGTGCTCGAGACGGGCGACCCGCGCTGGGAGCCGTACCGGGCCGCGCTGGAGTGCCTGGAGGGCACCCCGCCGCCGGTGGTGGTGCCCGAAGTGAGCGTGACTGCCGGGGCGGGGGTGACTGAAGGCGGCGATGCGTCGTTCACGGTGACTGCCAGCCCGACGCCGAGCGCTCCGTTGGCGGTTGATGTGACGATCGCCCAAGCGGGCGACTTCGGCGCCGCGACCGGCTCGCGGACGGTCACCGTCGGAACCGGCGGCAGCGCGACGTTGACCGTGTCGACCTCCGATGACGAAGCGGACGAGGCCGACGGGTCGGTGAGCGTCGCCGTCGACGCCGGCGGCGGCTACACGGTCTCGTCCGCCCACGGCACAGCGAGCGTGGCGGTGTCCGATGACGACGACCCGCCGCCTGCGGATCTGCCGGAGGTGTCGGTGGCTGACGGTTCGGTCGTCGAGGGCGAACTCGGGTGGCTGTCGCTGCTGGAGTTCCGCGTGACGCTGAGCGAGGTCTCTGCGCAGGATGTGACGGTGCGGTACGTGATCCGCTCGGGCACCGCTGTCGGCGGGCTGGACTACTGGGGCGGCGCAGGGCAGGTGACGATCTGGGCGGGCTTCAGGTCGGCCACGATCGGCGTCAACGTCAAAGACGACACCCGCCGCGAACCCGACGAGACCCTGACTGTCGAGCTGACCGACGCGGACGGCGCCGTCATCGCCGACAGCGCCGGTGCCGCCACCGGCACCATCATCGACAACGACTGACCGGCCCGCAGCGCGACCCGAGGTCGTTGCCGGGCGTGCCGGCGGTGTGCTGAGATGTTGGGGCAGCGCAGTCGGGTTGAGCGGAGTCTCCGATGCGGCATCGAAGTGCAGCGGCGGCGGTTGGGGTGACTGCGGCACTGCTGGTGGGGGCCTTGTCTACGGTGCCGCTGGGCACAGGCGCCGACCCCACCCCCGCCGCGGCGGTGTCGGCTGCCGGGTTGAGCGTCGCTGCGTCGGCCGTCGAGCCGGTTTTGGCACCGGTGCCGCAGACAGGGCTGATGGCGGGCTACCGGCTTGACGGTTCCGATGCCGGCCAGCCTCACTCCCACACCGTTGTCGTGCTCTGCAGCCGATTGCGTTCGCGGCTGTGGTCTGACCTGCTGTCGGGCTGCCAGGAGTACCTGCGGTCGTCCCGCGCGGGCAGATTCGGGGCCGATGCGGAGTCGGCGTGGGCTGTGACGATGGGGGCGGGAGTCACCGTGATGGTGGTCGATTTCCCCATCGACTTCCGTCATGAGGATCTCGCCGCGAACATCGATGTGACGCGCAGCCCGGGCTTGGCCAGCACGGCGCTCGGCAGCATCGATCACGGCACGGCGATGGCGAGCATCATCGCAGCGCGGGACAACTCCGTCGGCATGCGCGGCGTCGCGCCGCGGGCGCAGCTCACTTGGCAGCGCATCTACGGCGCCAACGACTTCCAATCAGGCTGGCGTTGGAGCGAACCGCACGGGACGTTCGTCGGCGACGGGTCGCTGACGGGCACGTGGGTCGCAGCGTGTGCAGGCAGCGTTTCCGATGCGATGGGCGGGCCAAGCAGGGGACATCCCCACGTTGCCCATTACTATTCGTTCTCGCTGACGCAGCCGAGCACGGTGACAATCGACCTGACATCGCAGGCCGACCCGTACCTTCTGCTGCGCTCCGGGCACAACGCACAGTCGGGCACGACCTTGGCCGCTGACGACGACAGCGGCGACGGGCTCAATGCCCGGATGGTCAAGACCTTGGGCGCCGGCGAGTACACCATCGAGGCCACGACAGCCGCGGCGAACACCGAGGGCGACTACACGCTGGCGGTCGCGGGCATCGGCACGGCCGAGACCGCTGCTGTGGCCGGCGGCGGGGCGGACAGCTTCGAGGACGAACGCTGCGGGCGGGGCGGCGTCGGGCATTTCGCTCCGCCCGATGGTTCGCAGGCGAGCCTTGAGGCGGCTGTGATCAACCACAGCTACAGCACCACCGATGCACACAGCCCGACCAGGGACCGCGAAGCATACTTCTACGACATCTACGACACGCTCAGCGAGCAGGGCTGGGGCGGCCTCGGCACGGTCAATGTGACCAGCGCAAGCAGGGAATACCCCAATCAGCCCGTCTACTATCTCTCTCTGACCGAGGAAAACAGCCATCCGGCGCTGGTTGCCGCGTGCACAGTCAACGCGGACGGCACCCGGCCGGCACGGCCGTCAGCGAGGGGGCCGAATCTGTGGGTCTGCTCGATGCCCGCCGAACTCATGGCGACGAACAACGACAGCTACCAGCGGCTCCTCTACGCGACATCGAGCGCAGCGTCGGCGATGGTGTCGGGCGCGACGGCACTGGTGCGCGCCGCGAACCCGGGGCTCGGCTGGCGCGACGTGAAGCTCATCCTGGCCGAGTCCGCCCAGCACAACCACCCCGGCAGCGCCGGATGGCAGCAGGCCGGTCTCAAGCGGTCCGATCCGGCCGAGCGGTACCGATACCACCACAGCTACGGGTTCGGGGTGATCGACGCGGGCGCGGCGGTGCAGCTCGCGCTCGACTGGGCGAGCCTGCCGCCGTACCTGCGCGAGCTGCATGCGGCGCCCGCCGCGGCGCAGGACATCCCCGATGACGGCTCGGCCGTGTCGGGCTCGCTGGCCGTGGCGTCGGGCATCGGCTTCGTGGAATACGCCGAAGCGGAGATCGACTTCGACGCCCCGTACTTCCGGGACCTGCGGGTGGAGCTGGTGTCCCCGTCGGGCACCGTGTCGACGCTGTCCGAGCCGCTCGTCGGCCTCCAGGCAAGCGCATACACCCACGGTCCGGACTGCAACGTCGCGGACGAGTGCGGGATCACAGGGAAGTTCCGTTTCGGCACATCGGCGAATCTCGGCGAGTCGGCATCGGGGACATGGCTGCTGCGCATCGCCGACGAGAAGCCCAACGGGCGCACCGCCACGCTGAACTCGTGGCGGCTGCGGCTCTACGGCCACGACACTGCGCACAGCCCGCCCGCCGGTGCCCCGCCGACCGTCGCCGTTTCCGGCGGGCCCGCAGCAGTCGAGGGCGGCACGGCATCGTTCACGTTCACCGCGTCGCCCGCTCCCGCAGCGCCGCTGGACGTGAGCTTCACGATGTCGTCCGACGGCCGCTTCGGCGCATGGACAGGCAACCGCAAGATCACGATCCCCGCATCGGGCGCAGTGACGCTCATGACCGAGACCTCCGGCGACCGCACCGACGAGCCTGACGGGTCGGTCACCGCGTCCCTCAGCAGCGCCGACGGCTACGCCGTGTCGGCCACGGACGGCTCTGCGAGCGTGGCGGTCCTCGACGACGACATGCCGCCGCCTGCGGTGACGATCGCCGGCGGCCCGAAGGTGACCGAGGGCGAGCCTGCGACGTTCACGCTCTCGGCCAGTCCTCCGCCTGCCCGCCCGCTGACGTTGTGGGTGCTCATAGTGGACACTGCCGATCCTGTCGGCGACGGGTACCACCAGGGTGTCACGATCCCTGTGACCGGCTCGGCGACGCTGTCGGTGGCGACAACCGACGACTCAGCTTCCGAGCCGGACCGACGGGTGCATGCTGAGGTGGAAACTGGAACTGGCTACACACTGTCTTGGCCTTGGCGGGCAAGCGTGGTTGTGGCTGATGACCACGACCCGTTGCCCGCGGCGCCGGAGGTCAGCGTCACCGCCGGCAGCGGGATCACCGAGGGCGCAGACGCTCAGTTCACCGTGACTGCCAGTCCGGCGCCAGCCGCTCCGCTGACGGTCGACGTGACCGTGAGCCAGTCGGGCGACTTCGGCGCCTCCACAGGGACGCGGACGGTGACGGTGCCGACGAGCGGTACCGCGTCGGTGACTGTTTCCACTTCCGATGATGACGTGGACGAGTTGGACGGCTCGGTGAGTATGACTGTCAACAGCGGCAGCGGCTACACGGTGTCGGGCACAGCGGGCTCGGCGAGCGTGGCGGTGTCCGATGACGACGACCCGCCTGCGGGGTGCGGTTCTGCGGCGGTGTTGGCGGCACAGGCGCGGGCGAATCATGATGCTCTGCCCAACACGGCGAGCAACCGCAAGGAGCGCAACGACTGGTGGCGGGCGTGGATCGCGCTGTCGGGCACGACCGGCACGTACAACACGCCGCTGACCGCCGCTGAGGCTCGGGTGCTCGAGACGGGCGACCCGCGCTGGGAGCCGTACCGGGCCGCGCTGGAGTGCCTGGAGGGCACCCCGCCGCCGGTGGTGGTGCCCGAAGTGAGCGTGACTGCCGGGGCGGGGGTGACTGAAGGCGGCGATGCGTCGTTCACGGTGACCGCCAGCCCTGCGCCGGCGCAGCCGCTGTCGGTGGACGTGACGGTCGCCCAAGTCGGCGATTTCGGCGCCAGTACGGGTTCTCGGGCGGTGACGATCCCGACCGGCGGCAGCGCCGCGCTGACCGTCGGGACGTCCGACGACAGCGTCGATGAGACCGACGGGTCGGTGAGCGTGTCGGTAGGCGCGGGCTCGGGCTACACCGTGTCGGGCACTGCGGGCTCGGCCACCGTCAACGTGGCCGATGACGATGATCCGCCGCCGGTGGTGGTGCCCGAAGTGAGCGTGACTGCCGGGGCGGGGGTGACTGAAGGCGGCGATGCGTCGTTCACGGTGACCGCCAGCCCTGCGCCGTCGGCGCCGCTGTCGATCAACGTCAGCGTGACCCAGGCCGGCGACTACGGGGTCACGACGGGTTCTCGGACGGTGACGGTGCCGACGAGCGGCAGCGTGACGGTATCGGTGCCGACTGCTGATGACGATGTGGACGAGTTGGACGGCTCGGTCACGGTGGCCGTCGCCAGCGGCAGCGGCTACACGGTGTCGAGCACGCAGGGCTCGGCGTCGGTGGGCGTGTCTGATGACGACGACCCGCCCCCGGCCATGCCGCAGATCAGCGTGACGGCCGGCAGCGGGATCACCGAGGGCGCGAACGCCTCGTTCACCGTCACCGCCAGCCCGGCGCCCGCGCAGCCGCTGGCGGTCCGTGTGACGGTCAGCCAGCAGGGCGACTACGGCGTAACGACAGGCTCGCGGACGGTCACGATCGGCACCAGCGGCGCCGCGACTCTCACGGTCGCTACTTCCGACGATGACACCGACGAGGCTGACGGCTCGGTCACCGTCACGATCAACAGCAGCGACGGCTACACGGTCTCGTCGGCCCACGGCACAGCGAGCGTGGCGGTGTCCGATGACGACGACCCGCCGCCGCTGGACGTGCCGGAGGTGTCGGTGGCCGACGGGTCGGTCGTCGAGGGCGCGTTCGGGCCGCTGTCGCTGCTGGAGTTCAGCGTGACGCTGAGCGAAGTGTCCGCCCAGGACGTGACGGTGCGGTACGTGATCCGCTCGGGCACCGCGTTCAACGGGCTGGACTACTGGGGCGGCGCAGGCCAGGTGACGATCTGGGCGGGGTTCACGCAGGCCACGATCGGCGTCAACGTCAAAGACGACAACCGCCGCGAACGCGACGAGACCCTCACCGTCGAGCTGACCGACGCAGACGGCGCCGTCATCGCCGACAGCGCCGCCACCGCAGTGGGCACCATCATCGACAACGACTGATTCGCCGAGATTCCGCGCCGCCCTCGGAGGCACCGCACACCGAGGCGGCGGTGTCGGCATTCGGTGCCGATCTCGGCTCAGGATTTGAGAGCTGCGAGGGCGTCCGTTCTCGGCTCAGCGCGACCGACATCTGCCTTTGTGCCCTGCTCTCAGGATGCAGGTTGCATTGATGGTCTTCAGCGGTCTGTTGCAGCGCCGCTCGGTGGTTGCTGCGGAGGGCGCTGCTGTGCTGCTCGCGATCCGAGCAGGGTCGGGTGTGACTGCGGCTTCTTCAGCGATGATGTCGTTCACGAAGCCGGTCGGCGTCAGGACGCCGAGCTCTATGTGCTGGGCGCCGTCTCTGTCGACGCATCCGAGGGTTTCGAGGCGCCTCAGCCGGTTCGACAGGTCGCTGGGCTTCATCGGCATGGCTGCGCCGAGACTGCGTCTGGTGGTGGTTCCGCCTGCTCCGGCGATCTGCTGCAGCACGCTGTGGTCCGCGCCCGACAGGCTGTCCCACACATGGGAATAGACGCGTGTCGTCATCCTGCGCTCGGCTTCCGAGACTGCCAGTCGGGCTGTCTGCAGGTCGATCCGCCCGTGTGGGCTGCCCGAGAACCGCCAAGCGTTGTCGCCGATCAGCTGCATCTTGTAGGGCAGCCCGCGTGACGCCTCTGACATGAGATGCATAGCGTCGCCGTCGCATTCGCCGCCTGCGGAACGGATGGCTCGACTGAAGAACTCCAGCGCGCTGGTGCGATCGATCGGCCCGAGATGTATGTCGTGGCAGCGATGGAAGAACGTCATCTTGGGATCGCGCATGATCGTGTACTCGATGACCGGCAAACCTGCTCCCACGAACGCGATGGGCAGCTCGCCGCGCTTGGTCAGGTGCTGCAGGTCGGCGGACAGCCGCCGCAGTTCTTGTCTGTCGCCCGATTGCAGCTCGTCCAAGCTGATCAGCACAGCGGAGTTGCGCTCTGCTGCGCTGCGCCCCAGCACCTCGATCTTGCGCTTGAGGCTCCACTTGTCGGGCATGCTCGGAAGGCTCTTGCGGCTCACGGAGGCTACGCCGACTCCGAGCCTCCACTCGGTCTCGCTTCTCGACGTGCCGCCACCGCTCACGTCGATCACGTCGTCGTCGATGCTCGCAGCGATGTCCTCTTCCAGGCGTTCGTAGATGCCCGGTGTCGTCGCGTCGGTCTTCAGGACATGCCACCCGGCTCGCGCGGCCATGCTCTCCGCATGGTCGATCAAGACCGTCTTGCCGGTGCCTCGGTGTCCGATGAGCACCGAGGTGAACCTGGGGTTGCGCGGCCCCAGACCGAGGCCCGTCCTGAGTTCTTCGGTTTGGGCGCCTCGACCTGCCATGACGTGCGGCGACACCCCGAAGTCGGGCGTGAACGGGTTGTCACGGTCAGTGTCGCTCAGCGGATGACCCAGCAGGTCGCTCATGCACCTCGACGGTATCGCACAATTCGTGAACAGTCCGCACAGAATGTGAACTGTTCGCACGGACTGTGAAATATAGGCCTTACGTTTGCGGCAATGCTGCGCTCCATGCCGGATGACGCCTGCGCGAGGACCGGTGAGGATGAGCCTTGGCCCAAGCCGCCTATCTTGATCTGCACCCTCCGGTGTGGCCTTGCCGGAGGGTGCAATATGCCATCGCTCGCGGCATCCACTTGCGGCATTTCGGCGCTGGGATGTCAGGTCGGGCGCACAACAACCGACGTTCTCGCACATTCAGCCGATGAGGTTGCATTGGCCGAAGCGCGGAGGGTGCTGGCGGCGTGATGGGTCAGGGGCCCAGCAATGCGGCGGGGACGACGGCGATGCCGTCTTCATCGCGGTAGGCGTGGGCGCCGGTGGTGACGACGAGGGCGTCGATGAGCGCTGGTCCGAGCCGGTCGCGCAGCCACCGCAGGTGCCGGGTGTCGTGGCCGGTGACCTCGGCGCCGAGCTTGACCTCCACGGCGAGCACCCTTCCCCGGTGCTCGATGACCGCGTCCGCTTCGCGCTGGTCGTTCCATGTGCGCATATGGGAGACCCTGGCGTCGGCCGGCTGGGCGTAGACCCGCAGGTCGTGGACCACCATCGACTCGAACAAAGCGCCCAGCGTCTGCGAGCCGACGAACCCCGGCCCCGCATGGGGACCCGCATCGCGGCCGGTGAGGGTGTCGGCGGTGGCGTGGAGCAGTCTCGCCGCCAGCGCCGTGTCAGCCAGGTGGTGCTTGGGGCTTCGCTTGAGACGGCTCAGGTGGCTCCCGGCAGGAACCCACGCCGGCTGCGGCTCGAGGATCCACATGGCCTCGAGGGTGTCGCGGTAGGCGATGGTCGTGGATTTGGCCGGCTTGTCTCCCTCGCCTGAGGTGGCAGCGTCGCGGATGGTCTCATAGGACGCGCTGGTCGATGTGGCTGCGGCGTACGCAGTGAGCCAGCGGTGCAGGGCCGCGGGGTTGCGGACTCGGTGGCCCGACAGCGGGAAGTCGTGCTCGGCCAGTCGGTGCAGGTAGCCGTCCAAGAGCAGGTCTCGTGCTCGCCCGTCGGCGTTGCGCCATCCGGGGAAGCCTCCGGAGACGATCTCGGAGGCGTAGTCGGCCAGTCCCATGCTGCTGGCGTCTTCGATTTCGACACGCTCGCCGGCCAGCAGCGACTTCAGGCTGACCGAGGGCAGACCGGGGTGACGCTCGGCCAGAGCCGTGGTCCACATTCGCAGGGTCACGATGCGCCCCGCCCCTGAGTGCACGGGGCGGTTCTCCGGGCGTGCCGATCCGGTCAGGATGAACTGCCCGGGGCTGAAGTCGCGGTCGACTGATCTCCGCACGATGTCCCACGAGGCCGGGAACCGCTGCCATTCGTCGATGAGGATGGGCGGCGCCCCTTGGGTGAGCAGACGCGGATCGGACTGCACCTCGGCCAAGATCTCGGGATCGTCGAGCGCGTAGACGGTGTTGGCCAGGCGGTTGGAGGTCCACGTCTTCCCGACCGCCCTCGGCCCCTCGATGCTGATGGCGGGCAATTGACCCAGCAAGTCGTGCAGCTCCTGATCGACCACCCGTTGCTGATGCTCGACGCTCACCTGTCAGACCGATCCTCACGAACCATACTTTTTCACAGGAAGGCTACCTTTCCTCTCCATAGCGCTGTCGACTCCCGCATGCGACGTGGTGGTGGTCCGGCGGTGCGCTTGAAGGGGAGCCGTGCAGGTGGGCGGGGACCGCGCTCGGGCACCCAAGCGAACAGCGAGAAGAGCTACTGGCGTCCCCGCGTGTGCGCCCGCGTCTGACAGGCTGCTGAAGAATGGGCTAAATCGAGGACCGGCGACAGCAAAGCCGCTGGTCAGATCGTTGCGTGCTCGCTCGAAACCGGCTTCTTCAGTGGCCTGCTAATGTGGCGCGTCGGTTATCGGTTCTGCCAGAGGGGATCTGCGATGTTTGAAGTGTCTACGCCGCGGGGGGGGGGGCTTGCCAGCCTTCTCGTAAGCAGATGACGCGGTATTGGCTCGGGGCCGCGGTGCTGGCGGTGGCCGCTGGTTCGCTGGCTCTGGTGGCACCGAGCGAGGCGCAGGCACAGTTGCAGGCGCTCGTCCCGGACATCATCCATTCGAACTCATCCACCCAGGTGAACGAAGGCGGCGATCCGGACGGCTTCAACTATACGTTAAGCGACCTTTCCTCGGGGTGCCGCCGCCTGGAGGCTCTCGCTGGCAGCGGTTTGCTGCTCCGTAATGTAACTGGTCCCCCGGAGTTCGGCCGGCGCTTTAGTTTCTGGGCTTGCGAGAATGCCAACACCCACTCATTCGAGGTGAGGGCGGTGGATGATCGTTGGGATGTGCCGGGGATTTGGCGCCAGCCGGGCAACACGGGCGACACTTACTCCTCGCAGGTGAGGATCTATGAGGTCGATGCGGGCAGCAACGGGTTTCCGACTGTCGCGTCGGTGAGCGTGCCGGTGACGATTGTGGACAACGACCCGCCGATGGTGAATCTCTCCGGCGGCGCGGCGGTGACTGAGGGCAGCGCGGCGAGCTTCACGATCACGGCGACGTCGCCGCCGTCGGGCGCGCTCACGGTTCGGTATCGGGTGCGGCAGAACGATCCGTACGTGATCTTCCCGGGCGATTTCGTGGCTGACGCGGAGTTGGGCGTCAAGACGGTGCAGCTGCCTGAGGGGGCCTTGTCCGCGACGTTCGAGGTGCCCACGGTGGGCGACAGCCTCGACGAGGCCGACGGGCTGGTGAGGGTGACTCTTGAGTCGGGCTCGGGGTACACGCTGGTGGCTCCGGCGTATCAGAAGGTGGCTGTGGTCGATGATGATCCGGCGGTGCTGACTTTGGATGATCCGGGGTTTGTGTTCGAGGGCAGGAATGCTGTGTTCAAGGTGAGGTCGACGTCGCCCGGCAAGGGCGGCATGACGGTCAACTTCGAGGCGTCGGAGACGGGGAATTTCTTTTCGAACAGCGTTCTTGGCAGTCGGTCGGTGCGGTTTCCTGACGGCAGCCGGACTGGGGTGATCTCGATTCCGACGGTGGATGACAGTTTGTGGGATCCCAAGGGACAGCTCACCGTGGTGTTGCGGCCGGGGACCGGTTATGTGCTGGGCACGCCGAGCGAGGCGACGATCGGCACGTTTGACCTTGCCAGCGATTACGGGCGTGACAACGATCCGGTGACGAAGAACTCTGACCCAGATACTCCCGGCGGCGACGGCGACCCTGTGGACATCGGCGAGCAAGTTGACCAGGAGGACTCCGACACCGCAGATGACGGCGACGACAGCGCGTCCGAGCCTGATGACGGCGAGGAGTCCTCGCCGGTGGTGCTCGGCGGCGGCGATGTGTCGGCGGCGGAGTGCGAGTCTGCTGATGCGCTGGCGGCCGAAGCGCGGGCGAATCATGACGCGCTGGCGAATACGTCGCGGAACCGCAAGGAACGCAACGACTGGTGGCGGGCGTGGATCGCCTTGTCGGGCAAGACCGGCACCTACAACACGCCGCTGACCTCGGCGGAGGCTCGGCTGCTGGAGTCGGGCGATGCGCGCTGGACGCCGTTCAGGAAGGCACTGGAGTGCCAGGAGGGCGACCCGCGGCCGACGCCTGAGGTCAGCGTGACTGCCGGCAACAGTGTGACCGAGGGCGGCGGCGCTACGTTCACCGTGACCGCCAGCCCGGCACCGACCCAGCCGCTGACCGTCGACGTCACAGTCGCCCAGGACGGCGACTTCGGCGCCTCCACGGGCTCGCAGACGGTGACGGTTCCGACCGGCGGCACTGCGACGTTCACGGTCGCCACCAGCGACGACGACGTCGACGAGTCCGACGGGTCAATCAGCGTCACGGTGGACAGCGGCGACGGCTACACGGTGTCGTCGACGGCGGGCTCGGCGTCGGTCATCGTCGCAGATGACGACGACGCGCCCGCGGTGCAGTGCGCGACCGCGGCTTCGTTGGCGGCCCAGGCGCGAGCGAACCACGACGCGCTCCGCAACACTTGGTGGAACCGCAGGGAGCGCAACGACTGGTGGCGGGCGTGGATCGCGCTGTCGGGCAAGACCGGCACGTACAACACGCCGCTGACAGCAGCAGAGGCGTTGGTGCTCGAGTCAGGCGACACGCGCTGGACGCCGTTCAGGCAGGCGCTCGAATGCGTGGAGGGCGCCCCGGCGCAGCCCTGACCCACCGCGCGAGCCCTGCCCGCGTCTGCCGAGCGTTCACCGCATCGCCCGCGCCTGTACAGGCATGCGACTTGGGGCGGCAGCCGCGCTCGCATCTCCGGCGATGACGACCGCCGGGGTGCCGATGGATGCCCGTGGGCAGAAGCGTTCGGCCCTCTCGTCTCGTCGCCCTGCGCCCGGTCGGCTGAGGCTGGATCATTCAGCGTGGGCTAGCTCAGCCGTTCGAGTTCCTCGACGGCGTCGAAGCCGCGGTCGAAGCTGAAGATGCGCGTGACGCCCGCGCTCGCCATCACCGCAGCATGCAGGGCATCGCGGGCCGAGAGGCTGCTGATGCTCCCCAGCAGTGCCCGGGCGGCGCGGACCTCCGCCACGCCGAAGGCGAGGACGTCATCGACCAGGGCGTCGAGGCTCGCGAAGGCGGGCTCGATTGCGTCGAGCCGGTCGATCGCGGCATACCGGTGAAGGATCTCTTGGTAGACCTCGATGTCGGTGACCAGCGCTTCGTCGGCTTGCGCCAGGCGAGTGAGCACGGCGACGGTGCGGTCTTTGTTCGGATGCGCCGCGCCGATGAGGTACATCGGCACGTTCGAGTCGACGAAGATCACGGGGCCAGGCGGCCGGCTTCGATGTCGAGCAGCATCCCGTCGATGTCGGCCGTGGGGAACTCATGCTGGGATGCTTCCGCGATGGCCCGAAGCTTGGCTGCGTCGGGGTCAGCCGGCGGGCTGATGTTGCCGAGAGCCTCGCGCATCGTCTGTCGGACCCACTCGGCGACCGTCAGCCGGCATCGGCGCGCCGTCTCCTGAATCTCGGCATATTCGTCTTCTGGCACCAGCACTTGCAGTCGTTTCGACACATCAATGAGTCTATCTGACTACTTAGCTGCCCAAGACTGCCTCACCACAGACCACGGGCACGCTCGTAACGGCCGCGGCAACGGCTGTGTTCGCGGTGCCGTTGCTCAGTACAGGCGCTCTCGGTTGGCCTCGTCTTCCGACGCGTCGATCTCGACGGCGTCGGCGCCGTTGATCTGATCGGCCAGCACCTGGCCGTAGGTCGGGTACGCCGACCGGTCGATGCGGGCGTCAGGATCCCACAGGCGCGAGCGGATGAGCGACCGGCCGCAGTGCAGGAAGACCTCTTCCACGCTGACCCGCAGGCCCGACAGCGGCGGCCGGTTCTTGATCGACAT
This sequence comes from Acidimicrobiales bacterium, assembly GCA_009843525.1. GTDB lineage: Bacteria > Actinomycetota > Acidimicrobiia > Acidimicrobiales > Poriferisodalaceae > Poriferisodalis > Poriferisodalis multihospitum. The sequence goes on from VYDH01000008.1 coordinate 27,974, forward strand.
CGGCGCGAGCTCGTCGGCATCGGTCACGATCGTCGCGGCGCCGGCGACGCGCAGGGTCTCGTTCATCCCCGGCACCAAGAACAGCAGTCCCACGGCCGGGTTGAACAAGACGTTCTGGAGGGTGTCGACTTGGCGGTTGCCGGGCCGGTCGGGGATCAACAGGGTCTGCTGGTCGAGCACGGCGACGAAGCCCGGCGGGTCGCCGCGCGGGGAGGTGTCGGCCCGGCCGTCGGCGCCGATGGAGCTGATGATGCACAGCGGCGACAGCTCGATGAATCGCCGCGCATGGCCGTCGAGACGGTCGAGGACTTTCTGATGCGCCCGAGCCGCCGGCGGCCGGTACGCCTCGCGCAGCTCGGACATGCTCGAAATGGCCATCCCCATGTTCCTCCCTCAGCGGGCGCAACGGCACCCCACCGATGCCACGACGCTACCGCGGCAGTCGGTGGGTCTGGCTCGTCGACGCCGACGGCGCTGTGCTCACAGGTTACGTGCGCCGTGTCGGGTCTCTTGATCGGCTTCGGGCTGGTGGAGTTCAGCGGTGCGTTCGATGCGGACGAGCGTCGCCGCAGAGGGGGTGACCTTGCCGTTGAGGTAGGTGCTGAGCCGTGACGCGCTGGTGCCGACCGATGCTGCGAATTCTGCTTTGGTGGTTCCCGCTCGCTCGACGGCGGCCCGGACGCGGGCCGCGACGTGCGCTCGCTCGGCGCGTTCGGCCTCGGTGCGGGCGTGCTCGATGGCCAGTGCGAACAGGGTGCCGACGCCGTCGGGGTCGCGGTAGGCGAGATAGCGCTCGACGCGCCGGGCCACGAGTCCCCACGGCATCCGCCGGATCTCCGCGAACACGGGCTGCCAGTCGGGGACCAGGCCGCGGTCGATGGCGGCCACCAGCGCCTCATACGGCCAGGCGGCGACGTGGTCGGACACCTCGCCGTCGACGTTGCGGAACCGCAGCCCGCTCATGCCGCGCCGCTCAGCCGCAGAGCCAGCGCCTGGCATGCGTCCACGACGTCGGGCCAGCGGTGCCATCGCGGGTCGAGCCTCTTGTAGCGGGGGAGCTCGTCGATCACGTCGGTGTCGCGCGGCGACGGCTCGGCGAGCGCTACCACCAGCGAGGTGAGCACCGACGCCGGGTCGCCTGAGCGGTCTGCGTAGTAGTCGTCGATGCCTGAGAGCACGGTGACGGCTGTGTCGGCGCCGATATGGGCGGCGAGCGCGACGACATCGAGGAAGTCGCGCACCACGTTGCGCTGCACGACGAGGAATGCCTTGACCCGCAGGGCTTCCGCCTCGGTCGGCGCCACGACAACGGCGCTGGGGCCGACGGCGACCTCGACGGTCTCGAGCGGGCGCGTGCGGCGCATCTGGCGCAGCCCGGCCTCGACCCCGTCGAGGCTTCCCATGATGGTGAACGGGGGCTTGGAGGCACGCACCGACGTCGCCCATCCCTCAGTTGCCTCCACCGCGTCGAGTACCGCCTCGTAGCGGTCGGCCAGGTCGACCACAACGTGGTCGTGGTCGACCGAGTCGCGGTGGCCGGCGTGCAGTGCCGCAGCCGATCCTCCCACCAGCACGGCATCGGGCACCACTGACTGCAAGCGCGCCGCTGATTTCAGCACCCGCCGCAGCGTCGGCCGCATCTTGTCCATGGTGGCTTATCGTAACTGATAAGCACGCCAACTCGCCGGAACTCCCGCTGCGAGGATTGAGGTGCTTGCCCTTGGAACTACCGTTGAGCAATGCTGGGGTGCTGCCCCGAAAGAGCTTCAGTGGAGTGTCCGATATGTTCAGAGTCACTTGTCGAGCAAGCTCCTGCCTCTATGGCGGGGCGGTCGTGAGGCGGGCGCTCTCGGTGGCGTTGGCGCTGGTGCTGGCGGCCGGCGCGATGTCGCCGGTGGGTGCGTCGGCGCAGGTCGACGACGGCTGCGTGCAGGAATTGGCGGGCTGGGGCAGCGTGCAGGGCAGATGGACGTCCGGATGCAAATCGCACGACTCTTCCACCCGAAATGCGCAGTTCTTCACGTTCTCGCTGGATCGTGAGACGTCGGTGAGGACCGGCTTCGAGCACGTGTCGCAGGAGGCGCAGGTGTATCTGTTCCGTGGGCATGATCTGCGGTCGGCCGAAGAGCTGGGCTCGTCGTTGTGGGGGTTCCGCAAGACGCTGCCTGCGGGCGACTACATGATCGAGGTGACGACGTGGCACCACGACGGGCGCGTCGGTGCGTTCACGCTGTGGGTCGGCGAGGACGTCGACCCGGTGCCGGCGGTGCACATCAATGGGGGGATCGGGCCGAGAGGGCTGAGCACCACGTCGGTGACCGAGGGCCGCTCGGCGGTGTTCACGCTGTGGGCGAGCCCGCCGCCGTCGGTGATGCTGCCGGTCTCGGTGTGGGTGTTCCAGCGCAGCAACAATGGCGGCGATTACGGCGTCGAGACCCGCATCGAGGAGGTGATCATCCCCCCCAGCGGCAGCGCGACGCTCACGGTGGCGACCGTCGACGACGACGTCGACGAGGCCAGAGGGTGGGTGGAGGTGGGCATCAGAGTCAACGAGCGCCTCCCCTACTGGCACTCGGGGCACGGGACGCACGATGTGGTGTACGTCTACGACAACGACCCGCCGCGGCCGCCCCCGCCCCCGCCTCCGGCGGTGGGGTCTTTGGTGAGCGTGGCTGCCGGCAGCGGGGTGACCGAGGGCGGCGATGCTTCGTTCACGGTGACCGCCAGCCCGGCGCCGTCGCAGCCGCTGACGGTGAACCTCACCGTCGGCCAAGTGGGCGACCATGGCGCTGCCACCGGCGCTCGCACCGTCACCGTCGGAACCGGCGGCAGCGCCACGGTGACCGTCTCCACCTCCGACGACGAGACACACGAGCCCGACGGGTCGGTCAGCGTGTCGGTGGACAGCGGATCGGGCTACACCGTGTCCAGCACCCAAGGCTCGGCTGCCGTCGGCGTCGCTGACGACGACGTGCCTGCTGCCTGTCCCACGGTGGTTGCGTTGGCGGCCCAGGCGCTTGCGAATCGCGATGCGCTGCCGGACGACAGCGAGAACTGGCTGGAGCGCTACCGCTGGCGGAACGTGTGGATTGCGCTGTCGCCCGCGCCGGGAACGAGCGACACGCCGGCGTTCGCGGTCGAGGTTCGGTTCTGGGCGCTGGACGATGCGCGCTGGACGCCGTTCGCGGAGGCGATGGCGTGCCTCGAGAGCGTCCCGCCGTGGGGCGGCCCCGTCGTGAGCGTGACTGCGGGCAGCGGCGTGACCGAGGGCGGCGATGCTTCGTTCACGGTGTCCGCCGACCCTGCGCCGTCGCAGCCGCTGACGGTGAGGCTCACTGTGGACCAGTGGGGCAGATTCGGCGCTGCCACCGGCTCGCGGACCGTCACCATTCCCACCAGCGGCAGTGCCACCGTGACCGTCTCCACGTCCGACGACGAGGCGGACGAGCCGGACGGGTTGGTCAGCGTCACGGTGAACTCGGGCGACGGCTACAACGTGTCAGCGCCGCTGGGCACCGCCGTGGTGGACGTGGCCGACGACGACGAGTCCTTGCCGTTTGTGAGCGTGACTGCGGGCGCCGGAGTGGTCGAGGGCGCCAACGCCGAGTTCACGGTGTCAGCCGACCCTGCGCCGTCGCAGCCGCTGTCGGTGAACCTCACTGTCGGCCAAGTGGGCCACTTCGGCGCCGTCACTGGCTCGCGGACCGTGACCGTTCCGACGAGCGGCAGCGCGACGGTGACCGTGTCCACGTCCGATGACGCAGTTGCCGAAGCGGACGGCTCGGTGGCCGTGGAGGTGCAGGGCGGCACCGGCTACACGGCGTCGTTTCCTCGGCGGGCAACCGTGGCGGTGTCCGATGACGACGGTCCCTATGTGCCGCCGGAGGTCACCATCGCCGCGGGCGCGAATGTGACGGAGGGCGGCGCGGCAACCTTCACGCTCTCGGCGAGTCCGGTGCCCGCGGCCGGCCTGGACGTGACGGTCGCGGTGACCCAGAGGGGCGACTTCGCCGTGTCGGAGGGTTCACGGACGGTGACCGTGCCGACCTCCGGCAGCGTCGACTTCACCGTGTCAACGTCGGATGACTCGGCGGAGGAGCCTGACGGATCGGTGACAGCGTCCGTTCAGGACGGCTACGGCTACGCCGTCTCCGCGACGGGTCGCTCTGCGTCGGTGGGGATCACGAGTGACGACGTTTCCCCCGTCGACGCCTGTGTGACGGCGTTGGCGGGCAGCGGCACGGTGCACGCAGTCTGGGACCGCACCTGCGAGTCGAAGGCGCGCGACGGTCGCTTTGCGCGGTTCTTCACCTTCTCGTTGGACGCGCAGGCCACGGTGCAGATCGACCTGACCTCCCACCACGACACGTACCTGTATCTGCGCAGTGGTCTCAACAGGCGCACGACCCGCGGCGTGGCTCATGACGATGACGGCGGCTCGGGGCTGAACTCGCGGATCGTCCGAACGCTGGATGCAGGCGACTACACGATCGAGGCGACCACGTATCGCAGGGCCCGCGTCGGCAGGTTCGCCCTCACCACCACCGGCATTGCCGACCAGACCTCGACCACGGAGACCACACAGATCAGCGTCACCGCCGACGGCGACGTCACCGAGGGCACCGATGCGTCGTTCACGGTGACCGCCAGCCCGGTGCCGTCGCAGCCGCTGGCGGTGGACCTCACGGTCGATCAGGCGGGCGATTTCGGTATTTCGACGGGTTCACGGACGGTGACGGTGCCGACGAGCGGCACCGCGACGGTGACCGTGTCCACTTCCGATGATGATGTGGACGAGTCCGACGGTTCGGTGAGCGTGTCGGTGGACGCCGGTTCGGGTTACACGGTGTCTGGCACTGCGGGTTCGGCGAGCGTGGCGGTGTCCGATGACGACGACCCGCCGGCGGGGTGCGGTTCTGCGGCGGTGCTGGCGACGCAGGCGCGGGCGAATCATGATGCGCTGCCGAACACTGCGAGCAACAGGAAACAGCGCAATGACTGGTGGCGGGCGTGGATCGCGCTGTCGGGCACGACCGGCACGTACAACACGCCGCTGACCGCCGCCGAGGCTCGTGTGCTGGAGACGGGCGACTCGCGCTGGACGCCGTACCGGGCGGCACTGGAATGCCTGGAGGGCGCCCCGCCACCGGTCACGCCGGAGGTCAGCGTGACCGCAGGCAGCGGGATCACCGAGGGCGGCGATGCTTCGTTCACGGTGACCGCCAGCCCAGCCCCGCCACAGCCGTTGTCGGTGAGCGCGAGTGTCGCCCAGTCCGGCGACTTCGGTGCGGCGACCGGCTCACGGACGGTCACCGTTCCCACCAGCGGCAGCGTCACGGTGACCGTGTCAACTGCTGACGATGACGTGGACGAGTTGGACGGCTCAGTGACGGTGAGTGTGGTCGGCGGCTCGGGTTACACGGTCTCCAGTACCCAGTCCACCGCGAGCGTGGTGGTGTCCGATGACGATGACCCGCCGCCGGCGACGCCGGAGATCACCGTGACTGCGGGGGTCGGGATCACCGAGGGCGGTGATGCTTCGTTCACGGTGACCGCCAGCCCAGCCCCGACGGCGCCGCTGCCGGTGAGCGTGACGGTCGCCCAGTCCGGCGACTTCGGTGCGGTGACCGGCTCGCGAACGGTCACCGTTCCCACCAGCGGCAGCGTCACGGTGTCGGTGTCCACTTCCGACGACAGCGCGGACGAGACCGACGGGTCGGTCACTGTGACCGTCGCCAGCGGCGACGGCTATACGGTGTCGAGCACGCAGGGTTCGGCGAGCGTGGCGGTGGCTGATGACGACGACCCGCCGCCGACACCGGAGATCAGCGTGACTGCCGGCAGCGGGATCACCGAGGGCGGCGATGCTTCGTTTACGGTGACCGCCAGCCCGGCGCCGGATGCTCCGCTGACGGTGAATCTCACGGTCGCCCAAGTCGGCGACTACGGCGCGGCCGTCGGCTCCCGGACGGTGACAGTGCCGACGAGCGGCAGCGCGACCGTCACGGTCGCAACCTCAGACGACGACGCCGACGAACCCGACGGCTCGGTGAGCGTCACGATCAACAGCGGCGACGGCTACACCGTCTCGTCCGCCCACGGCACAGCAAGCGCGACTGTGTCCGATGACGACGACCCGCCGCCTGCTGACCTGCCGGAGGTGTCGGTGGCCGACGGGTCGGTCGTCGAGGGCGAGTTCGGGTTGCTGTCGCCGCTGGAGTTCAGCGTGACGCTGAGCGAGGTGTCCGATCAGGACGTGACGGTGCGGTACACGATTCGCTCGGGCACTGCGTTCAACGGGCTGGACTACTGGGGCGGCTCGGGCCAGGTGACTATCTGGGCAGGGTTCAGGTCGGCCACGATCGGCGTCAACGTCAAAGACGACAGCCGCCGCGAAAGCGACGAGACCCTCACTGTCGAGCTGACCGGCGCGGACGGCGCCGTCATCGCCGTCGGCACCGGCACCGCCACCGGCACCATCATCGACAACGACTGACGAGCAACTGCCGAAAGGAGCGTCCGATATGGCCAGGTGCACTCACCGAGCTCGCTCCCGTCTCCGGAGCGAGCCGCCCATGAAGCACGCTCTCTCGGTGGTGCTGGCACTGGTGTTGGCGGCGGGCGCGATGTCGCCTGTCGGTGCGTCGACGCAGGTCGACGATGGCTGCGTGCAGGAATTGGCGGGCTGGGGCAGCGTGCAGAGCAGCTGGACGACTGGATGCATCTCGTATGCCTATTCGGAGAGAATGGAGAGATACGCGCGATATTTCGCGTTCTCGCTGGACCGTCAGACGTCAGTGAAGATCGCCGTTGATCCCGCGTCTGCGACACAGCGGCCTCATCTGTTCCTGTACCGGGGGAATGATCTGCGGTCGGTCGAGCAGATCGACATGACCGGTTGGCTTTTTCGCAGGACGCTGCCTGCGGGCGACTACCTGATCGAGGCGACGACGTGGTACCAGTGGCGCACTGGAGCGTTCACCTTGGCAGTCACCGAGGATGTCGACCCGGTGCCGGCGGTGACGGTCAGCGGGGGCATCGGCCTGTACGAGGTGGGCCACACCACAGTGACCGAGGGCCGATCGGCGGTGTTCACGCTGTCGGCCAGCCCGCCCCCGTCGGCGCCACTGCCTGTCCAGGTGATCGTGGATCAGGAAGGCGATTTCGGTGTCGACATGGATCTGACAGACGATTCCGGGGGCTCGTACCGTGCGCAGACGGTGATCATCCCCACGAGCGGCCGCGCGGCGCTGACCGTGGCCACCGTCGACGACGACGTCGACGAGGAGAGAGGGCGGGTGCAGGTGGCCCTCAGAGTCCGTGCAGGCTGGGGCTACCAGCATGGGTCGTCGCAGGACTTCGTGTATGTGCTCGACAACGACCCACCGCCGCCTCCACAGGCTGGGTCTGAGGTGAGCGTGGCTGCCGGCGGCGATGTGAGCGAGGGCGGCGATGCGGTGTTCACGGTGACCGCGAGCCCGGCGCCGTCGCAGCCGCTGTCGGTGAACCTCACGGTCGGCCAGGTGGGCGGTTTCGGCGCCAGCACGGGTTCGCAGACGGTGACGGTTCCCACCAGCGGCATCGCCACAGTGACCGTCGCCACGTCCGATGACGATGCGAACGAGCCGGACGGGTCGGTGAGTGTCACGGTGGACCGCGGCGGCGGCTACAGCGTCTCGGGCACGCAGGGCACCGCCAGCGTCGCCGTGGCCGACGACGACCCGCCGACGGGGTGCAGGTCTGTGGCCGCATTGGCTGCCGAGGCGCGGGCGAACCACGATGCGTTGCGGGACACCGCGGCGAACCGCAGGCAGCGCAACGATTGGTGGCGGGCGTGGATCGCGCTCTCGGGCGCCACCGGCACGCACAACACGCCGCTGACGGCGGCTGAGGCCCGGGAGGTCGAGTTCGGCAACGCGCGCTGGACACCGTTCCGGACGGCGTTGGAGTGCCTGGAGGGCACCCCGTCACCTGCTGTGCCGGTGGTGAGTGCATCTGCTGGCAGCGGTGTGAGCGAAGGCGGCGACGCCGTGTTCGCGGTGACCGCGAATCCGGCGCCGTCTCAGCCGCTGACCGTGAACCTCACCGTCGGCCAGTGGGGCCAGTGGGGAGCGAGCACCGGCTCGCGGACAGTGACGGTTCCCACCAGCGGCAGCGCCACGGTGACTGTCACCACGTCCGATGACGGGGCGAACGAGCCGGACGGGTCGGTCAGTGTCACGGTGGACTCAGGCGGCGGCTACACAGTGTCCAGCACCGAAGGCACCGCCATCGTGGATGTGGCCGACGACGACGGCCCGCTCCCGGCTGCCCCACAGATCAGGATCACCGCCGGGGCGGGGGTGACTGAGGGCGGCGACGCCGTGTTCACGGTGACGGCGAGCCCGCCGCCGTCGCAGCCGCTGGCGGTGACCGTAAGCGTCGCCCAGACGGGCGACTTCGGCGCAACCACAGGGACGCGCACGGTGACGGTGCCGACGAACGGCACCGCGACGGTGACGGTCTCCACGTCCGACGACAGCGCGGACGAGCCCGACGGCTGGGTGACCGTGAGCGCGCGCCCAGGCGACGGTTACACCGTCGCCTCCGCCCGCGGCTCGGCGAGCGTGGACGTGACCGATGACGACGATCTGCCGACGCCGGATGTCGGCTGCACGGAGGCGCTGGCGGGGAGCGGCACCGCACAGGGCAGCTGGGACTTTTGGTGCAGGTCGCAGGCCCGTTCCGGTCGCTTTGCGCGGTTCTTCACATTTTCGTTGGACAGTCAGGCGCAGGTGAGGATCGACTTGGAGTCGAAGGTGGACACGTATCTGTATCTGCGGCAGGGGCTGGATCAGCAGTCGGCCAGCGTGGTCGCAGAGGACGATGACGGCGGCGCGGGGTTCGACTCTCGGATCGCCACGACGCTGGACGCGGGCGACTACACGATCGAGGCGACCACGTATTCGACCCGGCGTTCCGGCCCGTTCACCCTCAATGTCGTCGGCGTGCCGACCCAGAAGCCGGTCGAGGCGGGTGCCGATGACGACGAGGCGCCATCGGCTGTTGATGATGATGGGGTGGTGTGTGTGGTGCCGTCTGATGGGGTGACGGTCGGGGAGGTGGCCGGTTGGCGTGACGCGTTCCCGGGTGATGCCGGTCGGGTGCTGCGTTGGGACAGGGTGCTGGCAGCGTTGGGCGAGCCGGTCGAGGCGGCGCCGATGACTGTGGCGGAGTCCCGGGCGAACGAGTCGGTGTTCGGCGCTCGTTGGGACCGGGTGACGCGCACGTTGGAGGCGCTGGGCTGCGGCGGCCTGCCGCCGGTGGTGGTGCCCGAGGTGAGCGTGGCTGCCGGCGGCGGTGTGACTGAGGGTGCCGATGCGGTGTTCACGGTGTCGGCGAGTCCGGCGCCGACTGCTCCGTTGGCGGTTGATGTGACGGTCGCCCAGGCGGGCGATTTCGGCGCCGGTACGGGTGCGCGGACGGTCATTGTTCCCGTCGGCGGCAGTGTGACGGTGACGGTGGGGACCTCTGACGACGAGTCGGACGAGTCCGACGGGTCGGTGAGCGTCACGGTCGATGCAGGCGACGGCTACACGGTGTCCGCGGCGCAGGGTTCTGCGTCGGTGGCGGTGGCCGATGACGACGATCCGCCGCCGGTGATCCCGGTGGTGAGCATCAGCGGGGCGACGGGCGGCGAGGAGGGCCAGGACGTGACGTTCACGCTGTCGGCGTCTCCGGCGCCGTCTGCTCCGCTGGCGGTGAGCGTGACGGTCGCGGCCAGCGGCGACTTCGGCGTCAGTGCCGGCTCGCGGACGGTCACGATCCCCATCGGCGGCAGCGCCTCGCTGTCGCTGGGCACCGTCGACGACGGCGCCGACGAGCCTGACGGGTCGGTGTCGCTGTCGTTGAACGCAGGCGACGGCTACACCGTCGGCCTGCTGTCGGCGGAGACTGCGTCGGTGCTCGACAACGACGACGCGCCGCTGGTGGCGGAGCCTGAGATCGGCGTCACCGCCGGCAGCGCGATCACCGAGGGCGCCGACGCGGTGTTCACCGTGACCGCCAGCCCGGCGCCGTCTGCTCCGCTGACGGTCAATGTCACGGTCGCCCAAGCCGGCGGCTACGGCGCGGCCACCGGCGCTCGCACCGTCACCATCCCCACGAGCGGCAGCGCGACGTTGACCGTGTCGACCTCCGATGACGGCGCCGACGAGGCCGACGGGTCGGTGAGCGTCGCCGTCGACGCCGGCGACGGCTACACGGTGTCGGGCACGCAGGGTTCAGCGAGCGTGGCGGTGTCCGATGACGACGATCCGCCGCCTGCGGATCTGCCGGAGGTGTCGGTGGCTGACGGTTCGGTCGTCGAGGGCGAACTCGGGTGGCTGTCGCTGCTGGAGTTCCGCGTGACGCTGAGCGAGGTCTCTGCGCAGGATGTGACGGTGCGGTACGTGATCCGCTCGGGCACCGCTGTCGGCGGGCTGGACTACTGGGGCGGCGCAGGGCAGGTGACGATCTGGGCGGGCTTCAGGTCGGCCACGATCGGCGTCAACGTCAAAGACGACACCCGCCGCGAACCCGACGAGACCCTGACTGTCGAGCTGACCGACGCGGACGGCGCCGTCATCGCCGACAGCGCCGGTGCCGCCACCGGCACCATCATCGACAACGACTGATGCGCGGCTGTCTTCAGCGCGATCTCAACGACCTCAAGACTGGCGACTGCGCTTGGATTGCCTGCGGTTTGTGGGCGCTCAGAACTACGACGGCGATACCGTCGTCGGTCGGAAGTGCCACCGTGTGGCGTCCGGCGCTCATCCGGCGTTCGCGCTGGCGGTCTCTACTCACAGGAAAAAACCGCTACTCACGTTAGACATAACCTCGGATTCTGTGCTACGTTGCGGCGTGGCTTGGACACGTCCGGAAGCTGGGGTGCTGAGGCGCGAAACTCAGGGCGTTACGGTTCGCCTGAACCTGCCAGCCATGCCGAACAGGGGGAGCAATGGCCACAGATCTTGAGATGTTCGTCAATGCAGACGGACGCGAGGAACAGATTGCAGAAGTCGAGCGCCGCATCGAGGCCGACGGCATCGGGTACCTGTACTGCCAGTTCGTGTCGGTCACCGGCCGCATCATGGGCAAGGGCATTCCGGCCAAGCACTTCGGGATGATCGCCCGCAAGGGCTTCCAGCTCGTCTACGGCTCCACTGCCAATCTCTTCATCGACCGCCACGGCAACTACATCGGCTACGGCCCCGAGGCCCGCGAGCTGGTGGGCATCGGCGAGCCCGAAACGTTCATGCCGCTGCCGTGGGATCCCAAGACCGCCCGGGTCTGGTGCACCCTGTTCCGGGGCCGCGAAGAAGAGGTAGACGGCGGCGCCTTCCTCACCTCGGACTGCCGGGGCAACCTGAAGCGGCTCCACGCCGAGTTCGAGGCCAAGCACGGGCTGCACCTGCGGGCCGGCTGCGAGCCCGAGATGATGTGGCTCAAGGCCGACGCCGACGGCAAGCCCACCGTCGAGGGCATGACCAAGCCGAACTGCTACCACATCGACCAGTTCGCCGAGCTGCAGCCGCTCATCCACAAGGTGGTGGAGTACTGCGAGGCCATGGGCCTCGAGATGATCCAGGGCGACCACGAGGACGCTCCTGGCCAGCTCGAGCTGAACTTCCAGTTCGACCGGGCTGAGCTCACCGCCGACCGCCTCACCACCTACCGCCAGGTGTGCAAGCAGGTGGGCCGCGAGCTGGGCGCCTTCCCGTGCTTCATGCCCAAGCCGTTCATGGGCGTCTCGGCCAACGGCTGCCACCACAACATCTCGTTGTGGGACACCGACGGCAACAACAAGTTCTTGCCCGAGGGCGACAACCCGCAGCTCCCCGGGCCTGTCGGCATGAAGGCCATCGGCGGCATCCTCGAGCATGTCCGGGCGCTGACGTGCCTGTCCTCGCCGACGGTCAACTCCTACCGCCGGCTGTGGGACACCGGCTTCTGGGCACCGGTCTTCGCCGACTGGGGCTTCCAGAACCGCACGACTGCGTTGCGGGTGAGCGCTCCGGGCCGGTTCGAGTATCGCTCGGCGGACAGCTCGGTCAACCCCCACCTGTCGTTCGCCGGGCTGCTCATGGCGATGGACGACGGCCTCGACCGCAATCTCGACCCGGGCGAGCCCGAGGAGCGCAACATCTACGAGGCCATGGAGGCGGGCAAGAGCGTGGAGAAGATCCCGCTCACGCTCGGCGAGGCCCTCGAGGCGCTCCGCAACGACGAGGTCGTCATGCGCTCGCTGCCCGGCGAGATGGAGAAGGTGTTCTTCCACTACAAGACCGACGAGTGGGAACGCTTCCTGCACACCGTTTCCGACTGGGACGTGGAGGAGTACCTCGACGTCCTGCCGTGAGGGGGGCCGACAGCCATCCGGCCGGTTCGCAGAGGCGGGCCGGCACACAATCTGAAAGACCAACAGCACCCACGAAGGGGGGAGCACCATGTGCGGCATAGCCGGAGTGATCCACCGCGACGGAACCGCCGACATCGGAGCAGAGCTCACGGCGATGCTCCAATCGATGAAGCACCGGGGGCCCGATTCCACCGGCTACGCCGTGTACGGACCGGCCGACGACCTGGTCGTGATCCGGTTCGTGCTGGCCGAGCCGAACAAGAGCACGGGCATCGGCATGGCCGAGCGCCTTGAACGCAACCGGGCCGAGGTGGAAAGCCGCCTGGCCAAGATCGGCGCCGAGGTGGCCACGGTCACCAGCGAGACCGGGTACGCCTTCCGGGCCACCATCCGCTACGGCGGCGATCTCAAGGCCCTGGCCGACTACCTCGAAGACGTTCCCGGCTGCGAGGTGCTGTCGCTGGGCAGCTCGCTGGAGATCATCAAAGACCTGGGCGACGCCTCCACCGTGAGCGACCAGTACAACCTGGGCTCGTTCCGGGGCACGCACGGCATCGGCCACGTGCGCATGGCCACCGAGTCCGAGGTGGATCTCGCCAGCGCACACCCCTACTGGGCCTACCCCTTCGCCGACGTGGCGGTGGTGCACAACGGCCAGCTCACCAACTACCACCAGTGGCGCCGGCGCCTCGAGCAGCACGGCCACCGGTTCCAGAGCGAGTGCGACTCGGAGATCATCGCCGTGTACCTCGCCGAGTACATGAGCCGGGGCCTGACGCTCGAAACGTCGATGAAGCACAGCCTCGATGATCTCGACGGCGTGTTCACCTACGTCTGCGTCACCGGCAACCAGTTGGGCGTTGCCAAGGACGAGATGGCGGCCAAGCCGCTGGTGCTGTTCGAGTCGGAGCCGCTCGTGGCGGTTGCCACCGAGGAAGTGGCCATCCGGTCATTGGTGAAGCGTGAAGTCGTGACGCGTGATCCCTACGAGCGGGAGGTGCTGGTGTGGCAGGTGTAGGTTCCCGCAGCGGCGTCTCCTACGACGCTCGGGGGTTGGTCGAGCCCACTGCCGACATGCCCGACAACATCGAAGTCGAGGGCGGCCGGGCCCGCTTCGATGCGGCCGATCTGACGATCCGCCAGATCAATATGGCGATGCGCAAGCTCATCTACGACGACGGCATCACCGACGTGACCATTCTGAACCCGGCGTCGAAGCACTCGCTGGCAGTCGGCATCCTGAAGCGCTGCCGCATTCACTTCGAGGGCAGCCCTGGCTGGTTCGCCTGCGGGCTCATCGACGGTCCCGAGGTGACGATCAACGGTCGTGTGGGCTGGTCGGTGGCCGAGAACATGATGTCGGGCGTCGTCACCATCGAGCGCAGTGCCGGGTCGCTGACCGGTGCGGCCATCCGGGGCGGCGACCTCATCGTGAAGGGCGATGTGGGTGCCCGTACCGGCATCGACCAGAAGGGCGGCACGATCATCGTGCTGGGCGATGTCGGCATCAATACCGGCTTCATGATGCAGCGCGGCCGGCAGATCATCTGCGGCAACGCGGGCATGAACCTGGGCGACTCGATGTACGACGGCGAGATCTACGTGGCCGGCACAGTGGCCTCGCTCGGGGTCGACTGCGTGCCCGGCGAGTGGAACGACGCAGACACCGAGCTGATCGAGCGCAAGTTCCGCATCCACGGGCTCGGCGACCCACCCGAGTTCCAGAAGTTCGTCTGCGGCAAGGTGCTGCACAACTACGACCAGCTTGAGCCGTCCGAGCGCAAGCTCGTCATTCACTAGATCGTGCGCGAGCACGACCATCAGACACGGCAGGGGGAAGAACAGTCATGGCTGACGAAAACGAGGTGAATGCGAGCACCGACGTGCTCGGCAAGAGCCGGATCTTCACCCGCGAGGTCATCAACGACATCCACGTGAAGGCCGAGCTGGGCCGCTACCGGATGCGGGGCTTCTCGATCTTCAAGAAGATCCCGCACTGGGACGAGCTGGTGTTCCTGCCCGGCACGCTCACCCGCTTCGTGATCGAGGGCTACCGCGAGAAGTGCGAGACCAAGACGGTCATCGGCTCACGCTTCGCCGAGAAACCGCTGGAGCTGGACATCCCGGTGTACATCACCGGCATGAGCTTCGGCGCGCTGTCGCTGGAAGCCAAGATGGCGCTCGCCAAGGGCGCCTCGATGGCCGGCACCGCCACCTGCTCGGGCGAGGGCGGCATGATCCCGCCGGAGCGGGATCTGTCGACCAAGTGGTACTACCAGATCATCCAGAGCCGTTACGGCTTCAACCCCCACCACCTGATGCTGGCCGACGCAGTCGAGTTCTTCATCGGCCAGGGCTGCAAGGTGGGTCTGGGCGGCCACCTGATGGGCCAGAAGGTCACCGAGCAGGTGGCCGAGATGCGCTCGCTGCCGGCAGGCATCGACCAGCGCTCCCCCGCCCGTCATCCGGACTGGCTGGGTCCCGACGATCTGTCGCTGAAGATCCAGGAGATCCGCGAGGCCACCGACTACCAGATCCCCATCCAGCTCAAGCTGGGATCGGCCCGGGTCTACGACGACGTGCGCATGGCCGCCAAGTGCGGCCCCGACGTCATCTACCTCGACGGCGCCGAGGGCGGCACCGGTGCCGGACCGCACCTGGCCACCGAAGAGACCGGCATCCCGCTGATGGCTGCCATCCCCGAGGCCCGCCGGGCGCTGGAGGACGTCGGCCTCGCCGACGACATCGACCTGGTGGTTGCTGGCGGCATCCGCAACGGCGGCGATGTTGCCAAGTGCCTGGCGCTGGGCGCCGATGCGATTGCGCTCGGCACGGCGGCACTGATGGCGCTCAACTGCAACAAGGAGATTCCCGGCGTCACCGACTATGAGGGCACGATCGGCGTTCCCGCCGGCGAGTGCTACCACTGCCACACCGGCCGGTGTCCCGTCGGCGTGGCCACCCAGGACGTGGAGCTGCGCAAGCGCCTCGATGTCGACGAGGCGGCCCTGCGGGTCTACAACTTCCTGATCACCCTGACCATGGAAGTGCAGATGCTGGCCCGGGCCTGCGGCAAGACCGACATCCACTCGCTGGAGCCCGAGGACCTCGCAGCGCTGACGCACGAGGCAGCCGCCATGGCCAAGGTGCCGATCGCCGGCACCAACTACATCCCGGGCGTCACCGAGGAGCGGACCTTGGCCGAGATCCGTGATCTCTTCGACAAGCACGTGATCGACGGAGGGCTGTAGGCATGGCGAACTCAGCAAGCACAGGCGAGAGCACCCGCGAAACCCGCACGGTCGCCATCGATGCCGAGGTGCTGGCGGGCAAGCGGTTCCCGTACCAGGAGGACATGTCGCTGGTGGAAGACATCGATCTGTTGGAGCTCACGCCGGGGCCCGACATCAACTGGCTCGAGGACATCACGCTGCTCTCCGAAGACGGCATCCCAGCGGTGTTCGATCGGTACTCCAATTCGTTCCTGAAGATCTACTTCGACATCCCCGAGGGCCGCGAGGACGAGATCGCCCGCAAGGTGCTGATGAAGCACCTCACCGAGGGCAACAGCTACGGCATCACGCTGAAAGACATCCACTGCAAGTTCCCGCAGGTGGAGCTGGGGCCGTGGGTGGAGGATTCCAGAATTGTCGGCACCGACTGGCGTGCGCCGGTGCTGGAGGGCTGGGAGGCCCCGGCTGGCCACTGAGCCCGCACGCTCGAAACGTCACACAAGAGGACCATTCTCAAGAAGGCATCGGCAATGGCACTACCGACCAGCGCTCGCTACGTCATCATCGGCAGCGGCATTCACGGCTTGTCCACGGCGTGGAACCTCGCCCGTGACCTGAGGTCGTCGGGTCGGGGCTCTGGAGCCGACTTCGTCGTCATCGACAAGTCCGGCGTCGGCGCGGGGGCCTCGGGCATTGCCTGTGGTGTGATCCGCAACAACTACTTCCAGCCGGCCATGCGCGAACTGATGGCGCACTCGGTGAGCGTGTGGGACAGCGACCCTGAAGCGTTCTCCTACCACCCCGTGGGCTACATGCAGATCAGCCACGAGGCGATGCGCGACGACGTGGCCTCCATCGCAGCCCAGCAGGCGGCCATCGGGTATTCCTCGACGTTCGTCGAGGGCGCTGCGGCCTCGGACAGCTACATGAAGGGCATCTTCGACGACTGGCAGGCCCAGGGCATCACCAGCGTGCTCCATGAACACCGTGGCGGCTATGCCAACAACATGGCCTCGCTGAAGGGTCTGCTGGGCAAGGTCGAGGCCGAAGAGGTGAACGTGGTCGGCGGCGTGACCGTCACCGGGTTCGACCAGGATACGTCCGGGGCAGTCACCGCCGTGCTCACCGATCAGGGCTCGGTCCGGTGCGACCACGTCATCGTGGCGGTGGGACCGTGGGTTCAGAAAATCTGGGCGATGCTCGACCTGCCCACCACCACCGACATCCTCGGCGGCGACGGCGAGCTGCACAACGTGCCCACGTGGACCTACATGTGCCTGCAGGAAGGCACGCTCACGGTCGACCCCGGATATCTCACCGACAACGACGGCAACATGCCGCCGGTCGTGCACATCGACACCGACGCCCCGCTCTACGACGCAGACGGCTTGGTGACCGAGGGCCCGTGGGGCATCTACTACAAGCCCGACTTCAACTTCGGCGGCGTGCAGGGCGGCTACATGCCCTACGTGGTCGACAAGCCCTCCGACGAGGTGGCTGTGGACCCCTACGGGCCAGACTCGCCCGATTTCGTGGTCGGGGGCGACTTCTACCGCACCTGGACCGCCGCTCTCGCGCACTGCCACAAGCGCTTCGAGGGCAAGAACCATCTGATCAGCGATGAGCCATCCGGCGGCATCGGCAGCTTCTCGCCCGACAACTTTCCGGTATTCGACACCTTCTGCGACAACGCTTACTTCATCGCCGACTCCAACCACGGCTACAAGATGATCGGCGTGGGCGCGCTCGTGGCGAAGGAGCTGCTCGGCGAGCCGCAGGCGCTGCTCGAGCCGTTCCGCTACTCGCGCTACGCCGAAGGCAAGCTGCACCCCGTCAGCAACTCGCCCTACCCCTGGAGCTAGGCGCGGGCGCCGGGGCCGTAGGACAGGTGCATCAGGTCGCCGTCGGCGAAGCGTGAGGGGCGCAGCGCGCTGATGTCGATGGCTGGCGCGTCGCCCACCTGGTCAACGCCGAGCACGCGTGCCGCGACGATCTCGCCGAGGGCGGGCGACAGCTTGAGTCCGTGGCCCGAGAGGCCGACCGCCAAGTACAGGCCGTCCACCGGAGCGATCTCGGATGCCCAGCCCAGGATGGGGTGGTAGTCGGGCGCAACGTCGTAGGCCCCGCTGGTGTTCGACACCACCGACGCGACCGTCAGGTCCGGGAGCCGTTCTGAGATGGCGGCCCGCAGGCGCACGTCGTGGGCTGCGTGGTCGGCGTCGGCTGCGTCGGCGAGCGGGTCATCGACTACGGGCATCTCGGGCGGGTAGGCCACCGCCACGATGTGGCGGCCCATGTCGGGGCGGATCACCAGGTTGGAGTTGCCGTCGGTGATGCAGGTACCGAGTGCTCGTGCGCCGGCGTGCTGTTCGAGCACTGCCATTTCCAGTCGCCGGCGCTCGATGGGCACCTCCACGCCCAAGGGGTCCAGCAGATCGCGGGCCCATGCGCCGGTGGCGGCGATCACCACTGGGGCAGCGATCTCGCCGATCGCGGTGTTCACGCCGGTCACGGCACCGCCTGCGGTCACGATCTCCTCTACGGCGACCGGCGCGAGCACATCGGCTCCTGCAGCGCTCGCCGCGGTGAGCCAGCTCAGCACCATCTTGGTGACGTCGATGTAGCCGCCTTCAGGCTCGTAGGCGCCGCCGGCGAGGCCCTCGGCGTTCACCAGCGGCTCGATATCGCTGATCTCGTTGCCGACCACGAAGCGGGTGTCCACGCCGAGCCCCTGGCCGAGCTCGATGTTGTACCGGAGGCCGTCGAGCTGGTCGGCGACCACCAGCAGCATGTAGCCGAAACGGGCGTAGCCGGGATCGCCGAAACCCACCACCGAATCCCAGTTCTGGATGCAGTGGAAGCCGCGTTGGGCGATGCGGACCATCAACTGGTTGGAGTAGTGCTGGCGGATCTGGCCGAACGTGCGGCCCGAGATGCCGCCGACCGGCGCCCGGGCATCCACGATGACCACGCGCAGGTCTGAGTGCCGGGCGAGCTGGTAGCCGATGCTGGCGCCGGTCACCCCGGCGCCGATCACTACTACATCGGCTTCACGTGGCACATCGGCCTCGGTGGGCAGCGCCCCCATGACGTCTACCGGATTGGCCCGCCGCAATCAGCCGTCGGCCAGGTAGGACTCCAGCGAGTCGTCGAGGGCGTCCTCCCACGATGTGTGGTGCACCGGCGCCTGGGTGCCCGTGACCGGCGAGGTGTGGCCGTGGTCGCGGTAGCCGATGATCGACTGCTTCTTGTGGCCCTTCCAGTCCTTGAACATCTTGTTGATGAGCTGCGTGTTCGGGTCGGGGCAGTCGGTCTGGTCGAGCAGGTCCTGGGTGTAGTCGCCTTGGAAGTCGATGGACTCGTAGTCGTCAGCGACGGCGTCCTCGGCGGCCTGGAAGTCGTCGATCCAGCGGGCCTGCTCGTCAGCATTGGGCAGCTCGATGCGGCCCAGGATCACGTCACGGGCGTACCAGGCCTGGGCGTCGAACATGTTGAACGTGTACCACTGGTCCTGCATTCCCAGGTAGAGGACTCGGTTCTCGGGCTGGAACACCACGCCCCGGTACAGCATCGATGAGGCCAGGCGGTTGGCAGTCACCAGCCGCAGCTCGTCGTCCATGAACGGGAAGTGGTGCAGGTAGCCGGTGCACGACACGATGGCGTCCACCTCGGCACTCGTGCCGTCTTCGAAGTGCACGGTGCGGCCGTCCACGTGGGTGAGGATCGGCTTCTCGCTGATGCCCGCTGGCCAGTCGAACCCCATGGGCCCGCTGCGCGATGAGCAGATGACCTCGGAGGCGCCGTACTTCCAGAGCTGCGAAGCGATGTCCTCGGCGGAGTAGCTCGAGCCGATCACCATCACGGTCTGGCCTTCGAACTGCACGGCATCGCGGAAGTCGTGGGCGTGCAGCAGCGTGCCGCCGAACGTCTCGTAGCCGGGGTAGTGCGGCATATTGGGCGTCGAGAAGTGCCCCGTCGACACCACCACCCAGTCGAAGTCCTCGCTGACGCTGGCGGCGGCGGCGTGATCGTGCGACGTAACCGTGAAGCCGTCGCCGGAGGCGGACCGGCTCACCCGCCGCACGGCGTGGTTGAAGCGAATGTCGTCACGGATGCCGCTGCGCTCGGCCCGGCCGATGATGTAGTCGTAGAGCACCTCCCGGGGCGGGAACGACGCCACCGGCTTGCCGAAATGCTCCTCGAAGCCGTAGTCGGCGAATTCCAGGCACTCCTTGGGACCGTTGGACCACAGGTAGCGGTACATGGAGCCGTGGCAGGGTTCGCCGTGCTCATCGAGGCCCGTGCGCCACGTGTAGTTCCACAGGCCGCCCCAGTCCTCCTGCTTCTCGAAGCAGACGAGTTCGACGGCTGCGGCCTCTGATGAGCTGTCGCTGGCAAACGCATGCAGCTGCGACAGCCCGCACGGTCCTGCACCGATGATGGCTACCCGAGTCATGTCGGAATCCCCCATGTGGTTAGACGTTTATGCAACGACAGTAGAACACCGCTCAGTCTTGCACCTGCGTGCAAGTGTCCGGGACACCGGTCAGGCGCGGACTCGGGACTTGTCGGGGTCGTAGAAGGGGTAGCGCACCACCTCGGCGGCGATCCGCTTCTCGTGGCCGTCCAGCTTGCCCACCTCGACGGTCGTGCCGATCTCGTTGTAGGGCAGCGTCATGCGGCACAGGGCGATGTTCTTGCGCAGGATGGGGGAGATGGTGCCGCTGGTGATCTCGCCGACATGGTTGCGCCCCACGTACACGCCATCGCCCAGCGCCCCCGGCTCACCCCCGTCGAGCTCCAGGCCCACCAGGCGCCGCTGTGGGTTGTCGCGCCGGTCGAACAGCGCGTCGCGCCCGATGAAGTCGTCTTCCTTGGTTTTGAGCGGAACCGTGAAGCCGATTCCCGCTTCGTAGGGATCGGTCTGGTCGCAGAACTCGTGGCCGGCGAACACCAGCCCGGCCTCGATGCGCAGCATGTCGAGCGCACTCAGGCCCATGGGCACGAGCCCGTGGGGTGTGCCCGCCTCGAAGATGGCGTCCCACACCGCCGGGGCGTCGGAGGGGTGGCAGAAGACTTCGTAGCCGAGCTCGCCGGTGTAGCCGGTGCGTGAGACCACCAGCGGGATGCCGTCGTAGTCGCCGATGCGGGCGATCGAGAAGCGGAACCAGCCCAGCTCGGACACCGCCTGCTGGTCGGGGCGGGTCCAGATGATCTCGTCGAGGATGCGGCGGCTGTTGGGTCCCTGCACCTGCAGATTGTGGAGCTGCTCGGTGGAGTTGCGCACCCACACGTTCAAGCCGAGCCGCTCGGCCTGCTCACGCAGCCACACCCCGCTGTAACCGAGCTGGCCGCCGATCCAGCGGAAGTTCTCGCGCCCGATCCGGAAGACGGTGCCGTCGTCGATCATGCCGCCGGTGGGGTGGCACATGGCGGTGTACACGACCTGCCCGTCAGCCAGCTTGCGGACGTTGCGAGTGACACAGGTCTGCATCAGCAGCTCGGCGTCGGGCCCGGTCACCTCGTATTTGCGCAGCGGCGACAGGTCGATGGCAGCTGCGGCCTGCCGGCACGCCCAGTACTCCTCGACGGCGCCGTGGGCCGTGAAGTGGTCGGCCAGCCAGTACCCGCAGTACTCGCTGAAGCTGCGCGTCAGCGCTGCGGTGCGGGAGTGGAATCCGGTCTCTTTGGTGAGCTGGGCTTCGGAGTCCGCGGTCATTCTGATGGCCGTCGCTTTCTTGAACATGTTCGCTGCGGGATACACCCGCACTGCGATGTCGGTGGGGTTCCAGCCATTGGCAGCGTCGACATCGCACGGGCACGCAGTGCTGACGCACACCAAGTCCTCCAGCGCCCGCAGCAGCACGTAGTCGCCGGGGCGCGACCAGGGCTCGTCGAGGTAGATCTGATTCGCGTCGTCCACCTGGGTGTTGTAGAAGAAGTTGATCGCCTCCCAGCCCCGCCGCGCAGCGACGCCGTAGGGCTCGAGCTCACCGTTGATGTTGTCGGTGCAGTTGATGTGGCCGGGGTAGCCCATCTCCTCGTAGTAGCGGGCGTTGCAGGCGGTGTTGAAGGTGTCGTGGCGGCCCACCGTGTCCTGCACCACCTCGGTGAGCGGCTGCATGTTGGCGTTGAAGAATTTGGAGTACAGGCCCGGCATCGGGTAGCTCGCGCCCATGAGCGAGCGGGTGATGGTGGCGTCGAGGCAGAGATCGGTGCCCGCTTCAAGATCTGCCACGGCGAAGCACTGGAAGTCGGAGCACTGCCGGCCCGCCATGTCCACCACCTGGAACCAGTCGCCCTTCGACACCTGGTAGGCGCGTGCCGTGCTGGCCAGCACGATGAAGTCCTGGCTGGGGTCGGCCAGCGGCGTCGGCAGCAACGGCTCGGTGTCGCTGCCGGCAGGGTCACGGCGATGGACATAGGCGATGAGATCGGTGGGCGGAGCACCCTCGTGCGCCGACATGGGGCCGCCGGGTGCCGCGACCACGCAGGCGACATCGTCGAGCGCTGTCACCCGGGCCGTGACGTTCGCCGGCGTGTCGCCGTCGAGCAGCCTCAGCGGGGTCGCTGCCTGCAGGGCGGGCATGTCGACGCCGACACGCTCGAGACCGGCCCGTACTCGGCGTGCGTCGGTCAGCGGTGCCGAGAGGATGCCGACAGCCGCCGGGTCGGTTGGGGCGAACGCTGCGGCGCCGCCATTGGTTACCTCGAGCAGGCCCGGATCCGACTGCCCGCCGGTATCGAAAGCGACCAGCTCGCAGGGCTGGCAGCCCTCGGGATCGACGATCTCCAATTCATCGCCAGCTGCAAGTGCGAGCACCGTTGCTCCGCCGCCCGTCACCCGGTAGCGCTCTACCCCGGTGCCGAGCAGCATCAACCCGGGCACCAGCCCCGCAGCCTCGGCTGTCACCAGCAGCGTCATTGCCGTCGCCCGAGGTCCAGCGGCAGCGTCATCGGCGCCGGCCGAGCGGACCGGAGAAGAACCAGCGCGGGGGCTCGTCGGGGCCGCGGCCTTCGCCTGCGGCAACGCCGGCGAACATGTTCCACCCGAGCAGGATGACAGCCACCGCACACGCGATGAAAGCGATCTGGGGCCCCAAGCCTGCGTCGGGGGCGCCGACGCCTGACGGACTGAACAGCTCACGTACCGCCATCGCGCCGGCGAAACCGGCACCGATCCATGCGGGACGCCAGCGGATCTGTATCAGCACCATGGTCAGGATGCAGATGACGAGCAGAATCCGCCCGACGCCGGTGCTGATGCCGCTTACCGTCTGGGTCCCGCTCAAACCGGCGTTCACGTTCCATGGCAGGAACATCGCTGCGCCCGCCGCCGCCACGCATGCTTGGGCGATCCACTTACGAGTGGCGCTCATGGTCTCAACCTAGAACCTCAACGCGCCAGCAGACGCCGCGTCGCCGGTGGGCGGCGCGGCGTCTGCCGCGTTGGTCAAGATGCGTCTGCTGACTGCTGTCAGCCGACGACCTGGATGGCGATGATCGAGAAGATGATGCAGGCGATGGTGAAAACCACCACCCCCATCTCGACAGCCTTGCTGTGGCCGTGCAGTCCTTGGAATTCGATCTGCTTGCGTCGAGCCATGTCAGTCCTCCTAGCTGTACTTGTCAGCGAGACGGTCAGCTGCATGGTTCAGCAGCTTGTCCTCACGCACGGTCACGAGCAGTGCTGCAACCACCGAGATAGCGATCCCGATGATTGCAAGGACATACGAGCCAGTGTTTCCGCCTGGCCCCCAGGTGAAGTATCCGGTCGTGCCGTCGGCTGCCTCGAGAGCGGCTTCCCAACTGTCGTACGGGAAGGTGTTCATTCAGTCCTCCTTAAGTCCTGAACGATGTCAGTGATCGTGTCGGTCTTGTCCTTGCGCCTCTTGCTGCGCTCGCTTTTGCTTGCCCCAGTACCCGGCGGCCGAAACCAGCAGGTACATGACGACAACAGCAAGAATGAGCTGCAACCACGAGGCGGACACCCGACTCAGCGGTTGGCGGCGAGGTCGGCACGCAGCGTCTCGTCTGCGTCTCCCTCTGACCCGTCGGCGTGGACAATGGGCTCATTCGCTCGGCCGAACTCCGGATAGAAGTCCGTCTCGAACTCGGCCATGTCGAGGCCTTCGACCTCCACCTCGGGCGGCACCCGAAGCAGATTCAGCTTCTTCAGTATCCATGAAGCGCCGTAACCGGTGACGAACGACAATGCGAAGATCGCCGCCGCGCCCACGAGCTGGCCCAGGAATGTGGTGGTCACCCCGGCGGGTCCCGTCGGGTAGCCCCCGGCGAAGATGCCGACGGCCATGACACCCCAGAATCCCATGACACCGTGGACTGACACCGCTCCGACCGCATCGTCGATGCGGGCCTTCTGCTCGATCCAGTTGCCCACTGTGTAGGCAAGACCGGCGGAGAAGAACGCCAGGATCAGCACCAGGTTCGGGCTGTAGATGTCGGCGCCTGCCGAGACAGCCACCACACCGGCCAGACCACCGGAGATGGTCCAGAACGGATCGCCTTTGGCGAAGATGTAGCCGCCGGCGAATCCGCCTGCGAAGCCCATCGTGATGGTGTAGGTGATCGCCGACAGCGTGGCCGGATTGAAGTAGATGTTCGCCCAGCCCGGCGTGGTGTCGGCCGTGATGGCCAGGCACGCCGCGTAGAACGCGTAGAACGCCGTGAAGATGATCATCAGCCCCATCAACGTCAGATGGAGGTTGTGGGGCTTGAATGCCCGTGTACCGCCATTCGAGTCGTAGCGGCCGATTCTCGGCCCGAGGTTGAAGAGCACCCCGAGGGCGAAGATGCCGGAGACACCGTGGACCACGCCAGAAGCGGCGAAGTCGTGGTAGCCGAAGTGCACGCCGAGCCATCCGCCGTAGCTCCAGCCCCAGGCGGCTGCAACCACCCAGACGATTCCGCCCATGAGAGCGGTGAGCCAGAGGTACGCCGAAATTCGGATTCGCTCTAGCACCGCGCCGGACATGATCGAGCCGGTCGTCCACGAGAACAGCACGAAGGCCGCCCAGAAGACGCCCGTGATGTTGTCGCCGAGGTTCGGTCCTGCGGAGCCGTCCCACGGCAAGCCGTACTGGTCGCCGCAGAAGAACAGCCCATCGAGTCCTGCCGGGCTGTTGCCATTGGCGCTCCCGGTGAACTTGAGGCCCTCCTGCATGCAGAAGTACACGTACCAACCGACGTAATAGAACGTCGGCGTCACGACGGCGATCGTCATGATGTTCTTCATGGCCGTCGACATGACGTTCTTTCGACGGCTGACGCCGGCTTCATACGTCATGAAGCCGACGTGCAATAGCCACATGATCGCGACCGTGAAGAAGTAATAAGCCTCCGTAAACACAACAGAGGTATCCATCGCGCCTCCCCCCATGTTCGGTTTGCGCTGAGTCCCCAACAACCCGGGCGCCAGACCAATTGGGGGAAACCGTAACAGGTTCGCAATGTTCGCCTTGACATCACCCGCGCCATGGGTGGAATTTGAACGTCGTGGGCGGTTTTTGGGCAGAGCCCGCTCGTGCAGCGCGCGCGATCAACGCCCGAGCGGTTGGTCAGCGCTCGTACTGCGGAGGTGCCAATGCGGCTGACGTCGTGTGTTCAGCCCGGCTGTTCTGATCAGCCGTCGCCGGCGTCGCCGACTTGCACTTCGCGGATCTCCCCGGTGCCGGCGTGCACCCAGATCGCTGCGTGGTGGAGGAAGTCCTCGGACCCGCCGTCGGGGTCTGGGACCGTGAAGACCACGACCCAATAGGGCGTCGGGGGGAAGCCCTGGCGGAGCACCTTGGCCTCGGTGCGCTCGGGCGCGAAGCCATCGGGGTGCGCGTCCAGCTCGGCGCGAGCAATGGCGACGGCCTCGTTCTCCTCGAGGTCGACTCCGGAGCAGCTTCCTGGAGCGAAGATGAGGAGGATCGCCAGGATCACGCCGACGGTGATCAGCAGGAGCGGGCGACCAGGCATCGCATTCAGACGGCCGAGCAAGCCCTTCGATCTGTCGGGCGGCTCGGGGGGGATCAACCCGTCATCAGGCATCGTGATGTCCTCTGGCTTTCCGGCTGGTGGGATCAGTCGTCTCGGGGCGGGCGCGGCACGAGACGGAGAATGATGTAGCCCACCACATGGGTGATGGCCACGAAGGACACCCACCACAGCATGACGGTCTGCCGGTAGCCGCGTTCGCGGCATTCCCAGTAGGTGAGGCCGACCGCTGCTGCCAGCAGGACCCACAGCAGGAGGCTGCGGCGCGCAAAGCCGGTGTCGCTGATCCAGTCGGCGACGAACATCAAGCCCATTGCCTCACCCTCCCGTCGCCGAGCGCGACTCGCTGGCGGGGTACACCTTGATGGAGATGAACCGCACCGGCAACTCGACGAGCTCGACTGGGCCGTGGGCCACCTCGCCGTGGATCTGCATGGTGTCGCCGGTGTTGAGCAGGTAGGCCTTGCCGCCGTAGCCGTAGCTGAGCGATCCCTCGAGCACGTGGAGAAACTCCACACCTGGGTGCTGGTAGAGCGGGAACACGCCGCCCGGCTCGGTGATGGTGGTGATCATCGGCTCGATGATCCGGTTGGGTCCTCGCAGCGTGCCGAGATCCTGGTACAGCCGGTCCGGCCCGCCGCGGTCGTGGTGGATCTCGTGGCCTTCGCCTGCTCGCACGATGACCAGGTCGTGTTCCTCGTCGAGGCCCCGGAATAGCGCGGTCACGGGTACCTTCGCCGTGCCGGCGAGGCGAGCGAGCGTCGACAGGCTCGGCGCACTCTGGCCGTGCTCGATCTTGGAGAGCATCCCCAGGGAGATGCCGGCATCGTTGGCGAACGCCGACATCGTCATATTCAAGGCTTGGCGGAGTTCGCGGACCCGGCTGCCGACGACGCGGCAGAGTTCGGCGGTGGTCAGCGGCGAGTCGATGGCCGAGCCCGCAAGGCTCAGCGAGTCGGGGTCGTCGATGTCTGCACTCTCGATCGCGTCATCCCGCTGGGCCGGGTTCATCGCCCTGATGTTGCCAGATGGCGGTTGCTGGCAGGTGCGCCCGCGGCGGAGGCGGCAGGCAATTCAGCGACCAGCGATCCGGCTGGTCGCAACGTCGCAGAATTGCCTGCCGCCTCCGCCGCTGTGGCATCTGCGCGTTTCGACCTCGGAAATCAGCCTTGGAGTTCGGCGGCTGCGGCGAAGGTTTGGAGCTCGCGTTCTATGTTGCCCATGGGCTGGAAGGCGACTTCGGTGATGCCGGCGGCCGCGAGTCGTTCGATGCGTTCGGGTACCTCACTGGCGTGGCATACGAAGGGGGCGATGCGCAGGGATTCGGGGGTGAGCACTTGGCGGTCGATGGCGTTGAGTTGGGTGAGATGGCCTTCGTGGAGTGAGAGGTGGAGCGTGTCGGGGTCCCTGTCGCCGGTGACTTCGGCGAAGCGGTCGGCATTGGGCAGTGTGCTGAGCCGGGCATCGCGCTGTTCGAGGAATGCGTGGTAGGCAACGCTCACGCCGGGACCCGCCGTGTCGAGTACCCGGGGGGATTCGATGGTTTCCTCGTCGTCGAGGATCGTGCCGAAGCCAAGCAGGATCACGTCGTCGATCCCGGTGTAATCCGCATCGGGACGGGGCCGAGAGGTGAAGACGCCGCAGCCCATCTCCGCCGCAGCGGCGAGGCCTCGGGGACCGTTCACCGCCACGATCCACGGCACCTCGATGGGCCGCTCGACCGCTTGGCCTGGCCAATGGAGCATGCGTGCCGCCCTGCCATCGACTTCGACGATCTCGCCTCGCAGCAGTGCTTGGGTGTCAGCGACCATCTGGGGGAACTCGGCCCAGCGCAGCGGCTTTTGGCCCATGGCCCGCCGGCCGGTGAAGCCCGTGCCGGCGCCGATGATGACCCGTTCGGGCCCGACGAGCCCGACCAGAGTGGCAACGGCTGAAGCCGTGGTCATCGGGTGGCGCAGCGAGGGAATCAGCACACCGGGCCCGAGACGGATGCGCTGAGTGCGCACCGCCGCGAGGGCGAGGATCATCCAGACATCGAGCTGCAGCGCCGGCGTGTCGTAGACCCAGGCGGTCTCGTAGCCCAGCTCCTCGGCCAGCACGATGTGGTCCGGCGTCTCGGGAACGGGCGGGAACGCGGCAGAGATCTTCATGGCGGCAGTCTCGCGAAATGCGCGGGCTTCGGCCCGGATCGCCAGCCCTGCAGGCGCGGACTCCCATGTCCGACGCTCGGACCGGGTCGGCAGCCCTGATCGCCGGAGCTCGTATGTGCGAGGCTGCGCGCATGGAGATCTCGAAAGCCCTCGACTACGTGCGCAAGAACGACCGCGCTGTGCTGGCCACCAAGGCACGCGACGGCACGCCGCAGCTGTCGCCGGTGACGTTGGCCGTCGTCGACGACACGGTGGTGATGAGCACACGGGACACGGCCTTCAAGGTCAAGAACCTGCATCGCGACCCGCAGTCGTGGCTGTGCGTGTTTCCCGAGAAGTGGCTGGGCCGTTGGGTCCAGCTTGAGTGTCGGGCCGAGATCATCTCCGGCGAGGCCGCCCTCGATCCGCTGGTCGAGTACTACCGCACGCTGCAGGGCGAGCACCCCGACTGGGACGACTACCGCCGCGCAATGGTGGAGGACAAGCGCTGCCTCGTCCGCTTCCACGTCACCAAGGCCGGCCCCGACAAGCACGGCTGATCGACGGACGCCGTGAGGTGCTGTGCCGACGCCGAGCGTTGGCCGGCAACCCGGAGCGGCGGCGCTCACTCCCAGTTGAAAGCCGCGTCGGGTCGCCGCGCCCACCCGGCTTGGCCGGTTTGGCGCATGTCGGTGCCGAGGCGTGCCATCTGCTTGGCGTAGAGCTCAGCGCCCACGTTGTGCCACTTGCCATGGCCCGGGAACACCCACTCGGCGCGCAGCTCGGACAACCGATCCATCGAGTCGGCGAGGACCGCCCATGAATAGAAGGTCTGCTCGGGGGTGACATCGAGCTCGCCCCGGCGGTGATTCCAGTGCAGCGTGTCGCCGGTGAACAGCCATCTGTCGTCGACGTGAAAGACGACCGAGCCCTCCGTGTGGCCGGGCACCTGTACGGCGACGGCACCCGGCGACACCTCGGTGGGACCCGTGCTCTCGAGGATGACCGTTGCGTAGGGCGCTGCGTCGGCGTCGGCGGCGTGTATCCAGACCTGCGCGCCGTAGCGCTCGGCCCAGCGGTCGGCGTCGGCTACGTCGTCGCGGTGGCTGAGCAGCACATGCCCGACACCGCCCAGGTCGTCGACGCGCTCGGCGAGTCCGCGCAGGTAACGGGGCGAGTCGACCATGAGGTTGCCGTTCGGTCGTTCGACAAGGTACGAGTGCGCCCCGAACGACGACTGCGCGTTGTGACCGAGCGCCCAGACACCGGGCGTCAGCTGGTGGGGGAACGATGGGTCAGGCGGCCGACGGATCTCGATGTTGCCGATCGACTGCGACGGACAGGCCTCCGCGGCCCTCCACAGCGCTGCAGATTCCTCAGGGCCGTCGGGCTGGCGGGCCAGGTAGGAGCGCCCGGCGCTGTCCATCTCGATGAGCCCCGGCGCCCAGTGCCGGGCCACGTCGCAACGGATGCAACGGGTGTCGACGAACCAAGGCCCCTCGACGTTCTCGGGATGCGCAGAGTCGAGACGCGCCATCGCCTGCACCCCCTGATGCCTGGCCCGAATGCTAAGTCCGGCCGACGGTCTCCGGGCATCGCCGTCTGGACGTCAGCTGTTGGTGACCTGCCAGTGGACGAGGGTGTACGGCGGGTTGCCGTTGTCGTGGTCTTCGAAGACGGCTTCGACATCGCTGCCGATGACGATGTCCTGCATGGGGTCGCCGAGCAGGTTGCCGATCATGCGCAGGTTGTCGGCGTGGGGCAGCTCGACCAGCACCACGATGTAGGGACCGTGCTCGGCCAGCGCCGGATGCACGGGGTGATGCACGCGCTGCCAGGAGTAGATGCGCGCTGTGGGCTCGACCGTCACCCACTCGACATTGAGCGACTGGCAGGCGTGGCACACCCAGTCGGGCCCCCATTGGTGGGTGCCGCAGTCGGCGCAGCGCTGTACTCGCAGCTCGTGCTCGCGGGTGCCTTCCCAGTACGGCGCGTCCATCCCGTCGCGCATCGGAGCAGGTTGGGTGAGGCCCTCCGGCAGGTAGGTGGCCTCGGCGAGCGCGCTCATCCGAGCACCTCCGCCGTGCCGTAGATCGCTGTCGAGGCGATCTCGACCATGGGTCCGGCGTTGGAGAGCGACACGTTGACGTTCGGCACCTGGTTGCTCGAATCGCCGCGCACCTGCCGCACCGCTTCGATCTGCATGCCGAGCCCGTGCATGTAGCACTCGGCGAGGTTGCCGCCGCTGGTGTTCAGCGGGATGCTCCCCCCGTCCGCCCGCAGGTTCTCGAACGTCAGCACCTCGTTGGCGTTCTCGTAGGTGCACAGACCGTGCTCGATGAGGCTCATCACCACGGCGCCGGTGAAGTTCTCGTAGCTCTGCACTACGTCGACGTCGTCGGGTGTCACGCCGGCCTGGTCATAGAGGTGCTGCGCCCCGAGCTTGAAGCTGGAGGTGGCGTAGTCGGTCGGGTTGTGCACCCAGGCGCCTGAGCGGTGCCCGCCGCTCTGCTGCGCCGCCAGCACCAGCACCGGTGTGTCGCTGAGATCGGCGGCCCGCTCGGCTGAGGTGACGATCATGGCGGCACCGCCGTCGTTCTCGAGGCAGCAGTCGTACAGCCGGAACGGCTCGGTGATCCAGCGGGACGAGTCGTACGTCTCGGCATCCAGCGGTCGGCCGTACATGACCGCCCGGGGGTTGTTCTGCGCGTGGTGATACGCCGCCAGCGCCACCGCCCGCATGGTGGATCGGTCGATACCGTGCTCCCACATGAGCCGGGTGGTGCGCATCGCGTACATCTGGGCGGGGCTCATCACGCCGTAGGGGAGCGTGTAGGCGAATTCGCCCCGCACGGCAGGGCGGCGGCCGCCTTGGCCGAAACGGCCGAACTGGCCCTGGGCCAGGCCTCGGTAGGCCACCACGACGTTGGCCGATCCGGCGTGCACGGCGCTGGCGGCGTTCTGCACGACGGCCGCAGCGCCGCCGCCCCCGCCGCCCCACTGCATGTTCGAGTAGCGCAGCTCTTCGAGGCCAAGGGCGTTGGCCAGCCGGGCCGGTGTATTGCGGTCGTTGCTGTACGAACAGAACCCGTCGATCTCCCGTGGGTTGATGCCTGCGTCCTCGCACGCCGCCAAGATCGCCTTCACGACCAGTACGAACTCGGGATCGGTCGACTGGCCGCGCTTGTAATAGGTGGTCTCGCCGACTCCGGCGACAGCCGTACGGCCGCGCAGGCCGTGGTTCACACCCGATTGGCTCACGGCCGCAAACCGTAGCCAAGACGTGGCCGGTGTCGCCCACGCCTGCCGGACCCCGCCGCGCAACCTCACGACTGCCTTGCCGGTGTCTGCGGTGACTCAACGGGCTAGAAACAGGGCCGATGACCGACGACGAGCTCGCCGCCTATCGCAGCAGCATCGACGAAGTCGACGCAGCGCTCGTGCGCCTGCTGGCCGAGCGCTTCCGCATCACACACGCAATCGGCGTCTACAAAGCCAACAACGACCTGCCGCCGGTGGACTTGGTTCGCCAGCACCAGCAGGTGGAAGGACTGCGTCGGCTCGCCCTGGACGAGGGCCTTGATCCTGACTTCTGCGAGCGGTTCCTGCACTTCGTGATGGACGAGGTCATCCGAAACCATCGGCGGATCGCAAAGGCCGCCAGCGAGTTCACGATCGAGCAGGAATCCCTCTAGAGCGTTGAGTCCGCTGGCCGGCCGAACGGGCGGTTCAGCGAGAGTCGATGACGTCGATGCCGGCGTCGGCGAGCTGGGACCGTGCTGCTGCTTCGGTCTCGGGCGCCACCGAGGCGGAAAGCCCCTCGATCACGGTGGTCGTGTAGCCGTTCGCGGCAGCGTCCATCGCGGTGGCGCGCACGCAATGGTCGAAGGCGATCCCGACGACATCAACTTCGTGCACGCCTGCAGTGCCCAGCACGTCGTTGAGGGTCCGGCCGTCGTCGTCGACGCCTTCGAAGCCGGAATAGGCGGCAGCGTGCATGCCCTTGCGCACGCCCGCGTTGATGCGATCGGCGACAGCGTCGAGTGCAGGGTGCAGCTCGGCCTCTGGGGTGCCGGCCACGCCGTGCGGTGGCCACGTGTCGACAAAGTCGGGCTCGTCGCTGAAATGATCGCCCGGGTCGATGTGCCAGTCCTGGGTGGTCACCACCAGGTCGTAGCCGTGGTCGCCGGCCAGGAGGCCGGCCACTCCGGCGGCGACCTCGTTGCCGCCGTCGACGGCCAGCGCGCCGCCCTCGCAGAAAGTGGGCTGCACGTCCACGACGAGCAGGGCCGTGCGGGACTGCCTGTCTTTAGGATGCTGATCGGGATTCTCAGCCATGTCTGCACTCCTGCGCCGCGACACGTGCCGCCGGGCGCGGTCATCGCAGCGCTATGGCGCCAAATCTACCGTTGGCTCAAGAGGGCTCCAGCAGCGCTAGACGCCGAGCAGGAACGAGGCGTTGCCGGCCCAGAACGGCGCGGTAGCGCCCTCGCTGAGGCCAGCCGCACTGAACGACGCCTGGAACTCTGCGATCGGGTCCCGGCCGCCTTCGGGGTGAGGCCAGTCCGACGAGAACAGGAACAGCTCCGGGCCGCTGTTCGACACCAGCCAGCCCACATCCTCGAAGTGCCAGGGCGTGAAGCGCACCTGCCGGCGGATGTAGTCCGAGGGCGCTATGGTCAGCTTGGCCAGCTCGGGTTCGTGGCGTCCGAACGCCTTGACGCTGTTGTCCAGCGAGCGCAGCAGGTTCGGCACCCAGCCGGCGCCCAGCTCGATCAGCCCGCAGCGCAGTTCGGGAAACTTCTCGAAGATGCCGTCCAGCACCATGCAGGCCAGCAGGTTCTCGGCGTCGTGGTACAGGTTCAGGAAATCCTTCGAGCGCATGTTCTCGCCGCCGCCCACGAAGTCCTTGCCGGGGACGCGGCCGTTGTTGTGGTACGTCTTCGGCAGCTGGTTGCCGCCGTTGGGCCCCAGATGCATGAGCACCGGCACGCTGGCCTCGGACAGCAGCGCCCACAGCGGGTCGAAATCGGGATGAGTCGGGCTCAACGACGTCGGCACGCCATGGGGGATCCATGCGGCCTTGCATCCGACCTCGATGGCCTCTCGCGCGCAGTCGACGGTGCGCTGCGGATCCTCCAGCGGCACGAAGGCCACGCCCAGCAGCCGCGGGTCTACCGAGCAGAAGTCGGCGATGCCGCGGTTGTGTGCCGATGCGCCCCCATAGGCCAGGTCGACGTCGCCTCGGGCGTGGAACTGCGTGTGGGCGAACGTGGTGAACACGAGTTGGCTGGCGAAACCCAGCTGGTCGAGTGCCCCGACCCGTTCACCGGCGTCCATGGAGCCGTAGGCGAAGTAGCCCTTCGGGCCGCCCACCACGTCGGCTGCCAGCTTGGCTGTTTCTTCGGGGTCGTCGCGGCGTGCCCAGCACTGCTCCACCAGCTCGTGCGTCGCCGCGTCGCCCCCGCCCAACAAGCTTAGATCCCGGAGCTTGGCGGCCACGGAGCTGTCGGCGTAGCTCGCCAGCCAATCCACCGGTTCCATCAAATGGCTGTCAGTGTCGTGAATCAGCCGTTCACCTGCATACGTCGCCATGGCGTTTCCCTCCGTGGTGGTCGTGGGCGGTCAGCCGCCGTGGCGGAGGAGCTGGCCGCTGTAAGTCTCGGTCTGGGTGTCGTCGGAGATGGTCTCGGCGCCGTTCACTATGACGCTGCGGTAGCCGCTGGCCCGCTGAATGCGGCGCCACTCGCCGCCCGGCAGGTCATGGACCACCTCGTTCGGCCCGACGGTCAGGTTCTCGGGGTCGTACACCACGACATCGGCAGGACCGCCCTGTCGAATCAGGCCGCGATCGCGGAATCCGGCGAGCTGCGCGGGAAGCGCCGCGAGCCGTCGATGCGCTTCCTCGTAGGTCACCCACTGGTTCTCACGCACCTGCTCCGCGAGTGTCTCGGTGGGGTAGCGCCCTGCGGTGAGGAACTTGGTGTGTGCCCCGCCGTCGGACACGCCGAACAGCATGTGCGGGTACTGCACCACGTCGCGCAGCAATTCTGAGCTGCCCTGCGGCGGCGCCACAAAGAACAAGGTGTCGAGCCCGTCCGTCACGGCCACGTCGAGCATGAGGTCCACCGGGTGCTTGCCCGCCACCTCTGCCGCCTGGCCCACCGACATCTCCCGGTACTGCTGGGTCGATTCGCTGCGCGGCGACAGGATGGTCACGGTCTCGATGCCCGCGGTCGCTGTGCGGGGCATCGTGTCCTTGAGGGCCTGGCGGCGGCTGGGGTCGGCCATCTTGGCCAGGCGCTCGGCCTTATCGCCCATGCAGGCTTCCATCCAGGCCTCGGAGTCGTCGTAGAGGTTCCAGTCCTCAAGGGTGAACGTGAACCCCGCGTCGCTGGTGACGCCCTGGCCGTACACCGGCACGCCCTGCTCGCGGCAACGCTCCAGCCACTCGATCTGACGCCGGTGGATGTTTGGCTTGTCCTCGAACGCCTGCACCACGTTGTGCAGCAACGGCCGGCCGCTGATCGATGCGATCTCCTCTAGGTGGGCCATGTCGTGAGCGACGTTGCCGCTCGTGAGCGTCATCTGCACGACGCCCTCGTTGCGCTCGGCCAGCACGCGGGCCAGCACCCGGGCGGTTTCGTCGTTCATCATGTCGGTCGGCATCGGCGTGCCGTCCCAGTCGCGCTGCACCGCAGCGGGGCCCGTCGGTGGCAGCCGCTGGGCAGACCAGCCGCAACCGCCCGCATCCATGGCCTCATGCACCAGCTTGGCGAGCATCTCGTGCTCGCCTTCGGTGGGCAGCCGCCCAGACTTCGCATCATCGAGGCCGAGCACCATCACCAGCATCGGGCCGATCGGCACGTACGGCAGGATGTTCATCGCCTTGGGCGTGCGTTCGAGACTGTCCAGATACTCCGGGAACGTCACCCAGTCCCAGGGCATGCCCTGGCGCATCGACTCGTAGGGGATGGCCTCGACGCGGGTCATCGAGCGCATCGCGTACTCGCGCATGTCGGGATCCACCGGGGCGAAGCCGAAGCCGCAGTTGCCGATGGCGACCGAGGTGATGCCGTGCCAGCCCGACAGCGTGCAGTAGGGGTCCCAGAAGACCTGCGCGTCGTAGTGCGTGTGCAGGTCGACGAAGCCGGGGGCGATGTGCATGCCGGAGGCGTCGATGACCTTGGCGCCCTCCCGGGCATCGACCCGGCCGACAGCGGCGATGCGTCCGCCGGCGATGCCGACGTCGCCGCGCACCCTCGGTGCCCCGGTGCCGTCGAAGATCATCCCGTCCTTGATGACGATGTCGTAGGTGCTCATGCGGTGTCCCATCCCATCCGTTGTGCTGCGTAGAGCGTGTCGGTGTATTCCTCCATGTGGGCGATCAGGCCGTCGCGGCAGTCGTACACCCAGCAGTACTGGTTGTCGTAGTCGCGGCCGGTGGCCTTGGCAGTGGCCGTCAGCCGCTGCTGCACGACCGCGGTACTGCCCTCAACGATCATCCTGCGGACCTCGAGGTTGATCGGCTGGGAGATGTCGAAGGTCTGCCTGACGACACGACCTCCCAAGGCCTCCACCACCTCTTTGGCTCCCGTCATTGTGTCGACTGCGTTGCCCTGGGCGGCCGTTTCAGGCAGCACCCAGGTGACCTCGGGGTCGAGGCACTCGAGCATGGTGTCTCGGTCTGCGGTGGTCAGCGCTGCGTAGTAGCGCTCCATCAAAGCCCGCGTCTCAGCACTCTGCATTGTCGTTATTCCTCCTGCTGCGTAGCGATGTTGCGAAGCGACCTAGGGCGCTGTGGCGCGCAGCGCGTCGTCGAGCCGGTCGAACAGCTGCCCGATCTCGTCGTCGGTGATGATGAGCGGCGGGCAGAACGCGAGTGCATTGCCGATCGACCGCGTGATCACGCCTCGCTTGAGGAAGGCCTCCTTGGCCTCGGTGGCGTCTCGGCCCAAATCGCAGGCCCAAATGCCGCCGAGTCCCCGGTAGCTGTCGATCATGCCGTCACCCTGAAGCGCCAGGAATCCCTCTTCCATCCGATCGCCGATTTCATGTGCCCGGTCGACCAGCCCCTCCGATTCGATGACGCCGATGTTCGCGATGCCGGCCGCGCAGGCTGTCGGGTGACCGGAGTAGGTGTAACCGTGCATGAACTTGGTCTCGTCGGCCTCCAGCAGGTCGGCGATGTCGCGTGACACCAGCACGCCGGCCAAGGGGATGTAGCCCGACGTGACGCCCTTCGCGAACGTGAACATGTCCGGTGCCACGCCGAAGGTCTGTCCGGCGAACCAGCTCCCGGTGCGTCCGAAACCGCAGATGACCTCGTCGAAGATCAACAAAGCGCCGTGTTCGGTGCACAGTCGACGAAGTCCCTCGAAATACCCGGAAGGCGGCGGAACAACGCCCCCGGCGCCCTGAATGGGCTCGGAGATGACCGCTGCTATGCGGTCGCCTTGCTCCGCGAACAGCTGCGCGGCGGGCTCGACGTCGTCATTGGGTATCTCGACCACGTGGGGCATGAGATCGCCCCAGCCCTCGCGGTATGCAGCTCCTCCCTGCACGCTGGTACCGCCCACATTCACGCCGTGGTAGCCGGCGGAGCGGCGGACGATGATCTGCCGATCGGTGTCGCCCTTGAGATGGTGAATGCGACGAGCGAACTTCAGCGCCGTGTCCACGGCTTCGGAGCCCGAACATGCCAGGAACACTCGCCCGTCAGGGTGCTGTGATCGGGCGCGGACCATCTCGGCGAGTTCGACAGCGGGGCCGTTGGAGAAGGGCTCGAATGTGTTGTAGGTCGCCAGCTGATCGAGCTGCGCACCGATGGCATCTATGACGGTGCGGTTTCCGTGGCCGATCTGGCACAGCCACAGACTGGCGAGGCCGTCGATGTACTCGTTGCCAGCGTCGTCAGTGAGTTTGACGCCCTCCCCCGAGACGATCCGAATGAACTCGTTCTCGCTGCGGCCGACAATCGAATACGGATGAATGAGTGCGTTGCTGTCCATGGTGGACACCCCCGTGTTTGCGCTCCCGAGAGCCTGGGCAGAGGCTTGGGCGCAGCCTACGCGTGCGCTCGTGCCCGAGGCTCAGCCTCTTTAGGCTGATGTCGTTTGGCGGCCTGCCCGAGGGTGCTGCCGCTGAAGGGAGTTGCGATGTCGCTGCGATACGGCCGGCCGCTGGTCATGATTCCCGGTCCGTCGGTCATCCCGGATCGGGTGCTGAACGCGATGCGCCGTCCCCTTCCGAACATCTACGAAGGCGAGGTGGTCAACCTCACCTACTCCCTGCTTGAGCGGCTGCCCGCGCTGGCCCGCACCGAGCACCGGGCCTACATCGCCATCTCCAACGGGCACGGCGCCTGGGAGATGGCCACGACGAACACGCTCTCACGCGGAGACAAGGTGCTCGTGCTCGAAGTGGGCCATTTCGCCACGAACTGGGCCGAGATGGCCGCGATGAGCGGTATCAAGTTCGAAGTGCTGCACGCACCGGATCGGGCGGCCATCGAGTTCGACGCGGTGCTGGACCGGCTGCGTGCAGACGTCGGCCGGGAATTCGCGGCCGTCTTCGTTGCCCAGACCGACACCTCGACGACCGTGCGAAATGACATCGCCGCAGTGCGGCGCGCACTGGATGAGGCCGACCACCCGGCGCTGCTGATGGCCGACTGCGTGGCGTCACTGGGCTGCGAACCCTTCGAGATGGACGCCTGGGGCGTGGACGTGACGGTTGCGGGCAGCCAGAAGGGCCTGATGGTGCCGCCTGGCCTCGGCATCGTCTGGGTGGGCCCGAAGGCATGGGAAGCACATCAGCGAGCCGACCTGCGCACCGCCTACTGGGACTGGTCACGGCGGACCGATCCCGACGCCCACTACTGGATCTTCTGCGGCACCCCGCCGGTCCAGCACCTGTGGGGCCTGGCAGAAGCGCTCGACATGATCGACGAGGAGGGCTTGGAGAACATCTGGGCGCGTCACGATGTGATGGCGCGTGCCGTGCACGCTGCGGTGGATGCATGGTCGGCGCCGGATGCTCTCGAGCTGAACGTGCCGGTCCCATCGCATCGCTCGAACTCGGTGACGCTGGTTCGCACGGGCGAGGTGCCGGCTGGCCAGATCCGCCATACCTGCGAAGGCGAAGCCGGCCTCACCTTGGGACTCAACATTCAAGGCGACCCCGATGCGGCATTCCGCATCGGGCACATGGGGCACCTCAACCCGCCGATGCTGCTCGGGACCATCGGCACCATCGAGGCCGTGCTGGGATCCATGGATGCGCCGATGGGCGGTTCGGGGGCCGCAGCAGCAGCCAGCGTCATCGCCCAAGCCACCACGCCGGTGCCCAAGCCTGCCCCCGGCCCCGAGGATCTCTGGTCCTAGACGACGACGCCGACGCTCCGCCGAGCCCTGAGGACCCCTAGCCCGCGGCGAGCTGGCGGACGAGCACGACAGTGGCGCTGGTCGCCGCCACCGACAGCACGATGATCCGAAAGCGCGGTCCTGCAATCCGCGGCCGCAGCCACCTGCCGAGCGGCAGGCCGAGTGCGACGGCGGGCAGCAAGCCCAGCCCGAGCCACAGTTCCCGCAGGCCGAATTCGCCGATGACGGCGAGGGCAGCGATGATCGCCGTGCCGACGAACAGCATGAAGGTGGCCAAGGTGGCCCGCAGGGCGGCTGGTTCCCAGTGGCTGGCGAACACGGCGTACACCGGCCCGGGCACTGCCGCCACCGACGACGAGAAGGCCGTGCCCGCACCGGCCGCATAGTCGGCCCGGCGACCCTCGGGCGGCCGGAAGCCGATGGCCTGCACTGCCACCGCTGCCAGCACGAACACGCTCACGGCGATCGCCAGCGAGCGGTCGCTCAGCACGGTCAGCAGCGCGACACCGCCGACGAGACCGAGGGGTGCCGCGATCAACTGCCGACGCAAGGCCGGGACTTTCAGCGCCGCTCGGTCCGCGACAGCGTTGCGGATATTGATGCCGCCCGCCAGCATCAGCATCGGCCCAGGGATTCCCGTCGGCTCGATGGTCACCAACACTGGTCCCACGATCAGGCCCATGCCGAGGCCGATGCACGCCTGTGTTCCTGCGCCGGCGGCGACCACCACCGCCACGACCACATACTCCAATACGCTCATGAATCGAGCAGGACGCGGTTCACGAGGTGCTTCCCCAACCGCTCATCTGGCCCCTTGCGGTATGGGCACGCTCAGACCGGCAGGTTGCCGGTAGCGGCCCCGGTGCTGCCGGTGTCGGTGTAGGCGGCGATGGTGCGCTGCGCGATGCGCATCTGGTGCACCTCATCGGCGCCGTCGGCGAAGCGGGCCCAGCGGGCGTGCTGGTACATGTGGGCCAGCGGGGTGTCGGTGGAGTAGCCGAGCGCTCCGTGCACTTGGATCGACCGGTCGATGACCCGGCCCAGCATGTTCGCCACGAAGTGCTTGGCCATCGACACTTCGGCCTTGAAGTCCTCGCCCGTGCCTGCCTGCGCCCGGTCGACCTTGTAGGCCGCATGCAGCACCATCAGCTTTGCCTGGTACAGCTCCATGGTGCTGTCGGCGATCATCCACTGGATGCCTTGCTTCTCGGCGAGCAGTGAGCCGTGGGCGTACCGGTTGAGCGACCGGTCGACCATCATGTCGAGTGCCGTCTGGGCCTGGGCGATCCAGCGCATGCAGTGCGCCAGGCGGGCCGGCCCCAGCCGGTACTGGCCCAGCAGGTGTCCCTGGCCCCGCCCGCCCAGCATCTGGCCGGCACCGACTCGCAAGTCCTCGATGAGAATCTCGCTGTGGCCCGTCGAGCCGTGCATGGTCTCGATCTGGCGCACCTCGGTCCAGCCTTCGGTTGGCAGGTCGACAATGAACGCTGAGTTGCCGGCTTGGGGGATGTCGGGGTTGTCCTCGGTGCGGGCGATGAGGATGGCGAACTTGGAACGGTGCGCATTCGAGATGAACCACTTGTGGCCGTTCAGCACCCACTCGTCTCCGTCGGGATAGCCCCGGGTCTGGATGAGCGTGGGATCGGAGCCGGCTACCTCGGGCTCGGTCATGGCGAAACACGACTCTGCGCGGCCCTCGCACAGCGGCGCCAGGTAGCGCTGCTTCTGCTCGTCGGTGCCCCAGTGCAGCAGCGTGTGCATGTTGCCTTCGTTGGGCGCTTGGCAGTTGAGCACCCACGGTCCGAACCGGGTCTTGGCGGCCTCGGCTTGCACCATCGCCATCTCGACGTGGCCCAACCCCATGCCGCCCCACTCGGCGGGCATGTGTGGCAGCCACAGGTGTTCGTCGCGCGCCCGCTTGCGCATGCCCAGCAGCGCCGTCACGTACGCGTCGCGGTCGGTCTCTTCGAGCCGCTCGGCATCGATGCGTCCCTCGACCGGACGCACCTCGACGTCGATGAACGCGGCGATGCGCTTGCGGAGCTCCTCTAGTTCGGGGCTCAAGCTGAAGTCGATGGCCATCGCTGCCTCCTGCGACCGGGGTGTGCCGCCGTCGTTAGATCGTGAAGGGTTCCCCGTCGCCCCGCTCGCGCACGGCGATCTCCTCTACCGGCTTGCGGCTCAGCTTGGTGAGCTGCTTGGTCGGCTTGCCGATCGGCAGCAGGGCGCACACCGCTTCCCAGTCCTCCAGTCCGAGGAATTCCTTGGCTGCGGGCTCGCTTGCCGAGAGCAGCGTGGTCATTGCCCCGCCTAGGCCCTCATTGCGGGCACCCAGCAGGATGTTCCACGCGAACGGGTACACCGATGCGCCGCTGACCACGCCGATGCGGTCCTGTTCCTTGTCGATCGAGGCGACATTGCGCAGATCGACGGTGATCACCAGCACCACGGGCACTTCGTCCATGTGCTCGAACATCGGAAGCGGGAACTTCAACGACTCGTCGGCCATTGCCTCTTCGATGTTCACCGATGACGGGCTGTAGCTCTGCCAGTACACCTCGCCTGCAGCCACCTGAGCCGCGGCGACGCGCATCGCCGGAATGCACAGCTCGCCGAGGCGCTTCTTGCGGGCAGGATCTCGCACCACGATGACTTTGTGGCCCTGGCGGTTGCCGCCGCTGGCGGCGAACCGAGCATTGTCGAAGATGCGGTACAGCACTTCGTCGGTGACTTCGTCGTCGGTGAAGTCCCGAGCGGCGAAGGTGGTGCGCATGACGTCGTAAATCTCCATCTCGCCAGTCTCGCACCGGTCGGCCAACTCCGCGCCGGGCATCGAATTCGCGCCAGAATCGCCGGTACCCGGCCATGTCACGGCCATGTGATGGCCATATCGAGGGGGGATCGTGAGTTTCACCCGTGTCCTGATCGCCAATCGCGGCGAGATTGCCATCCGGATCGCCAAGGCTGCCGACGCCCTCGGAATCGAGACAGTGGCAGTGCATGCGCCAGTCGACGAGCGCTCGCTGCACCTGGTGGCCGCGAACCAGATCGCGCCGTTGCCTGGCGGCGATCCGCTGGCCGCGTACCTGAACATCGACGCGTTGCTGCGGATCGCAGCCGAGCACGGCTGCGATTGCGTCCACCCCGGCTATGGCTTCCTGGCGGAGAACGCAGCTTTTGCCGCTGGCTGCGCCGAAGCGGGACTGACGTTCGTGGGACCCGCGGCCGGCACGCTCGAGCTCTTCGGCGACAAGGTCCGCGCCCGCACATTGGCTGCCTCGCTGGAGATTCCCGTCGCGGGTGGGTCGCCGGGGGCCGTCGCCGATGCGGCCGCGGCTGCGGACGCCGCCGCAGAGGTCGGTCTGCCGGTGATGCTGAAGGCTGCGGCCGGCGGCGGCGGCCGGGGCATGCGCGCAGTGGAGCGCATCGAGGACATCGCTGAGGCGTTCGAACGGTGCTCCAGCGAAGCTGCAGCGGCCTTCGGCAATGGCGCTGTGTTCGTGGAGCGCCTGGTGGAACGACCACGCCACATCGAGGTGCAGGTGCTCGCCGACCTTCACGGGAGCGTGGCGCATCTGTGGGAACGCGACTGCTCGGTCCAGCAGCGCAACCAGAAGGTCATCGAGATCGCCCCCGCGCCGGGGCTTGACGCCAGCCTGCGTGACCGGCTGCATGCTGATGCCGTTCGACTGGCCGCACAGGCCGGTTTGGCGAATGCAGCAACGGTGGAGTTCTTGGTGTCGCCCGAAGCCGGCGACTACTTCTTCATCGAGTGCAACCCGCGCATCCAGGTGGAGCACACCGTCACCGAGCAGGTCACCGGCGTCGATCTGGTCGAGGCGCAGTTCAGGATCGCGGCAGGTGCGCGCTTGGAGGAGATCGGCGTTGTTCCGGGCGACGCAGACCGGGGCAGGGCCGCGGCGGCGTCCGTGGCCGCTCCGCGCGGCTACGCCGTGCAGGCACGAGTCGTAGCGACTGGTTCTGGCGCGATCTCGGCGTACCACGAACCGTCAGGCGCGGGCGTCAGGGTCGACGCCGCCGGCTATGCCGGCTACACGCCGCCACCGCACTACGACCCGCTGCTCGCCAAGGTCATCGGCACCGGAAGCACCCTCGAAGCCGCAGCAGCCCGCACATCGGCGGCACTGGCTGACTTTCACATCGGCCAGCTGCCCACGAACATCGATCAACTTCGCCAGATTCTCAACCACCCTGCTGTGCGCAGCGGTGATGCACGGACCACGTTGCTCGCCGAGATGGTGCCGCCCGCCGACGGGGCGGCGGCCGTCACGAGCACCAACGGCATGTCGGGCGACATGAGCGGCAGCGCCTCGCGACGCGCTGCGAGGTTGGAATCCGCCTCAGCGGCGCTGCCCGTGACGGTGCCACCGGTCACAGCTGCGGCCTCAACGTGGCCGGACCGCGAGCTCGCCGACGGTGAGGTTGCGATTCGCAGCCCGCTGCCCGCCAGCGTCGTCGAGATGCGGGTGAACGCCGGCGACGCCGTGGCAGCGGGGCAAGCGCTCGTGGTGCTGTCGGCCATGAAGATGGAGACCGAGGTCACTGCGCCATGCGACGGCACGGTCTCGGCGCTGCGCGACCTGCAGCCCGGCGACCAGCTAGCGGCTGGGGACGTGCTGGCGGTGGTGCTGTCCGGTGCAGACGCCGGCGGCGCTCCGAGCACGGGCACGGCCCCCAGCGGCTGGGAGCCGCTGCTGGATGACGTCCAGACGTTGCAGCGGCTCGCCGAAGAACGCTTGGGTCCCGACTCAGACGAGCCGGGCGTGGTTCGCCAGCGCAATCGGGGGAAGCTGCATTGCCGCGACCGCATCCGCCTGCTGCTCGACGACGGCAGCTTCCGTGAGGTCGGCAGCCTGGCCGGTTTCGCTTCCTACGACGATGAGGGCGAGATCGCTGCGTTCACTCCCGCCAACCATGTCGGCGGCACCGGCAAGATCAACAGCCGGGACGTCATCGTCTGCGCCGACGACTTCACGTCGCGCGGCGGTCATGCCGACGGTGCCATCGGTGCCAAGAGCTTCTACCTGGACTTGCTGTCAACCGAGCTGGGCGTGCCCTCCATCCGGCTGCTGGATGGTTCGTCAGGCGGCGGCAGCGTCGCCTCGATGGTGCCCGAGCAGCGCAAGGAAGGCGAGAGCAGTGCTAAGGAGAGCACCGGGGCCATCAAGGCCGGCCGTCCACGGGTGACAGGCGGCGGCGGTTCGTTCCTGCCATCGCACTTGGGCAGCACTGAGTATGCGGAGCAGCTCGCGACGGTGCCGGTGGTCAACATGCTGCTCGGCAGCGTGGTCGGCATCGGAGCAGCGAAGGCCGTGCTGGGGCACTTCGCCGTCATGGTGCGCGACATCTCGCAGCTGTTCGTGGCAGGTCCGCCTGTCGTCAGCCACGCCATGGGCTACGACATCTCCAAGGAAGATCTCGGCGACTGGCGCATTCACTGCACGAACGGCTCGGTGGACAATCTCGCCGAGACCGAAGAAGAGGCGGCCGAGCTCGTTCGACGGTTCCTGTCGTACCTGCCGTCGTCGGTGTACGAGACGCCGCCGGTGCTGCCGCCGGCCGCTGACGATCCGCCGGACCGGCGCGACGAGGAGCTGCTGACGCTGATCCCCCGCAAGCGCACCACGACGTTCGACATCCGCCGGGGTATCGAGCTGATCTGTGACCGAGGCTCGTTCTTCGAGATCGGCCCGCTGTGGGGGACCGATCAGGTCGTCGGGTTTGCACGCATGAACGGCCACCCGGTTGGAGTGCTCGCGTCGGACAGCCGCCACCCCAACGGCGGCGCGCTCACCGCCGACGGCTGCGACAAGCTGACCCGCCACATCGACCTGTGCGATCTGTTCCACATGCCGATCCTGAATCTGTGCGACAACCCCGGCTTCGCGGTCGGCGTCGAGCACGAGATCACCGGCACCATCCGCAAGGGCGCGACGTGGATGACGGCGTTCGCGCAGGCCGCGGTGCCGATATTCACCGTGCTCATGCGGCGCAGCTTCGGCGTAGCCGGCAACAACTACGCGACGCCGCGGCGCCAGCACAACGCCCGTGTGGTGTGGCCGGCCGCCGATGTGGGGGGCATCCCGCCCGAGGGCGGCATCGAGGCCGCCTACAAGCGGCAGCTGGCTGAGGCGGAGGACCCGGTGGCGCTGCGGGCGGAGCTCGAAGCTCGTATCGAGG
The DNA here is from genome assembly GCA_009843525.1 of Acidimicrobiales bacterium. Taxonomy (GTDB): domain Bacteria; phylum Actinomycetota; class Acidimicrobiia; order Acidimicrobiales; family Poriferisodalaceae; genus Poriferisodalis; species Poriferisodalis multihospitum. Next base: position 72,306 of record VYDH01000008.1, read on the forward strand.
CGGCGCGTGGCCCCATCGGGCCGCTCAACCGGTTCCAGATCGAGGAGATGGTCGATCCTCGCGACACCCGCCGGTTGATCTGCGAGTGGATCGAGGGCGCCTACCGGGTGGTGAACCGCCCGGTTCAGCTCGCCTCGCGCCCGATCGCCTACCGGCCTTGATGTGATTGGCCCTGAGGTGGTTGGTCCTGATCGAGCTGTGGTGAGCGTGCCTCGGCCGTGATGGCCAACCGCGCGATCAGCTCGCGGAAGATCATGGTGTGCACCGGGACCAGCACCCACCAGTAGAGGCGTCCCAGGACCCCCCTGGGATGAAACCGCGCCCGCTGCTGCAGCAGCACTCCCTCGGCTGATTTGCTGAGCTGCCATTCCAGCCATGCGTCGCCGGGCACGCGCATCTCGGCCCGCAGTCGCAGCAGGCTGGGCGGCTCGCAGACCTCCACCCGGAAGAAGTCGACTGCATCGCCGACCTGCAGGTCGTCAGGGTGGCGCCGGCCCCGCCGCATGCCCACCCCGCCGATCAGCTTGTCGAGCGCGCCGCGCAGCTGCCACAGCCATTGCGCGGCGTACCAGCCGCGCTCGCCGCCGATGCCGGACACTGTCGCGAAGGCGTCTTCGATCGACGCGTCCACCGACACCTCGCGCTCGTCTGCCAGCACCGTCCCGCCGGCCCAGTTGGGATCTTGAGGCATCGGCGACGCCGCCGTGCGATCGGCAGCGCTGTCCATCCAGCTCGTCGTGATGTCCAAGTCCTGGACATGCTGCACGGCGCGTTGGAGGGCCTCGTCCAGACGCAACGGTTGATGCTGTAGGCGACGCTCGATGCTGCGGGCCTTGCTGACGACGACGTCGTTGACGAGGCTGTCCACGAGCGGCCGCGCGAGGTCGTAGGGAAGCGGCGTGACCAGCTTGACCCAGTGCGAGGACAGCCGCGGTGTCAGCACGGGCACCGGCAGGATCAGTCGCCGCCGCAGGCCCGCGCAGCGTGCGTAGGCGTTCATCATGTCCCGGTACGACACGACGTCAGGGCCGCCGATCTCGACAACCTCGTGTGCCGCCGCAGGCATGCCCACGGCCGTGGCGAGGTAGTGGAGGACATCGGCGATGGCGATGGGCTGACAGCGAGTGGCCGTCACCCAGCGAGGGCAGATCATCGCCGGCAGCACCTCGACGAGATGCCGCAGCATCTCGAACGACGCGCTGCCCGAGCCGATGATGACCGCCGCCCGCAGCTCCGTGACCGGAACCGACCCGCTGGCCAGCAGTCGTCCCACCTCGTGCCGGCTCTCCAAGTGGGGCGACAACCCAGGAGCGTCGCTGCCCAGCCCGCCGAGGTACACGATTCGGCTCAGCCCGGCGGCCTCCGCAGCAAGGGCCATGTTGCGCGCGCCGATGCGGTCAGCGTGCGCGAAGTCATCGGTCATGCCCATGGCATGGACGAGGTAGAACGCTGCCTCGCATCCGGCCAGGGCAGCTTCCAGAGAGGCGGCATCTGCCACGTCGCCGGCGCGCACCTCGACTTCTCGGCGCCATGACCGATTCGCCAGCCGCTGAGCATTGCGTGAGATGCACACCACCTGGTGGCCGTGGCCGATCAGGTGCGGCACCAAGCGGCCGCCGACGTAGCCCGTCGCTCCCAGCACAGCGATCTTCACGACCACATCATTGTTGTTTCGGCCGGCGAAACGATGTCGCGAACTGATCTCGATGTGCCAGCAGGGGTGCGGCAGATCAGGCTGGGCAGCTCATGCAGATTCCACGACCCAAACGTCAGGAGCGGCGCGGTCGCGTTTCTGGTCGGCCTCGTCGCCTTCGGCTTGGCCGAGTCCGGGCATCTCGTCGAAGGCGCCATTGACCCCATTGCCGACCGGTACAGGCTGGCGAGCACCCTCGGGGAGTTCACGCGTCGCGGTCAGCACGGGTGTCGGCGTCGGCCGAGCGGATCGAGGCCGAACCGGAGCTGCCCACTCGGATTCGGGCGGCCGAGCCGCGAGGTAGTCACGCGTGGGATTGCCGGCGAAGCTGTAGACGATCAGGCCCCCCACGGCAATCGCCGCCAAAGTGAAGAACGCCGACCGGTAGCTGTAGGCATCGTGAAGGACGCCGGTGATGAACGGGCCTCCGGCTAGGCCCGACACCATGAGCAGCGAGCCGAATCCGTAGATGCGCGGGTAGTCCCGCACGCCGAACGCGTCGGCCAGGATCAGCGGGTGCAGCATCAACAGGTTGCCCATGGCGCTTCCCAGCACCAGCACGCCCACCACGATGGTGAGCTCGTCGCCGGCGACGGCCAGCACGCACAAACCGACCACCTGCACCACCATCAACGCCATCGTGAGCCAGCGCAGCGACAGCTTCAGCGCTGCGACGCCCCCGCAGATCCTGGCAACCACGCTGGTGCCAGCCAGCAGCTGCACAGCGCCTGCGCCGGCGGCTTCCAGCCCCAGCCGGTCGCCGGTGAGTTTGTAGATGTGGTGAATCGCGCCGACCTGGCTGCTCATCGCGAGCACGAATCCGATGGCGGTGAAGATGAAGAACCGTGTCCGAATTGCCTGCCCGTACGACGTTCCGGGTGGCGGGCCGACGGGGGTCCGGCCCGAGTGGTCAGCCGAGCGAGCCCCATCGGGCCCCAGGCCCACATCTGCGGGCCACGCACGAATGAAGCCCCACGTCGAGATCAGCAGTAGGGCGCAGTACACCACCGCAAATCGGGGCGCCCAATAGACCAGCGAAACGCTCTCGATTCGTTGGATGAGTTGGGGAAGCAGGATGATGCCGCCGAGCGACAAGCCGGTTGACGCGATTGCCATCGCTACTGAGCGACGCCGCTCGAACCAGCGGGTCACCAACGTGGTAGTCGGCACTAGGCCGCAGAGCCCGAAGCCAATGCCGAACAAGATCATCACGGCGAACATCTGCCAGCCGTTGCGAATCTCGGCCAGCAAAGCCATGCCGGCCGTGCTGACGGCGGTGCCCGCCGTGATCACCCATCGCGCATCGAACCGGTTGACCAGCTTGCCCGTGTAGTACCCGCACAGACCCGAGGCCAGCAAGAACACACCCACACCAGCGCTCGCGAGACCGGTGCTGAAGTCCTGCTCGTCGACGAAGGCATCCAGAAATGCGCCGAGGGCATAGAAGACCATGCCCGAGGTGATCATCATCACCCCGAACACGCCCGCAAGCACCACCCAGCCCCGCACGAATGGCTGGCTGCGGTCGGCGGTGGCAACCGGCACATTCATCGCCGCACAGCCTGCCAGCTAACTTTCCCCGATGCGCCTGCCTCGGCACAGCGGAAGGTGTCGATCAGGGCCGGTTGCCTGCGTGGCGGCGTTGCTTGTGCTTGGGGCCGCGGCGTGCACGTCGACTGACCAAGCGGCGGAAACACCCTCCGGTTGCGTGGCCGATGCCGAGCTGGTCGGAGCGCACAGTCGCCATTACCTGACATCGGGAGGCAATGAGTACGAGTATCTGCTGTATGTGCCGGTCGCGGCTTCGGCGCCGGCGCCGCTGGTGTTGAACTTCCACGGCCTGGGCGGCGACGGGGCTGGACAGGCGGCCTACACCGGCTACACCGACCTGGCGGAGGCCGAGGGATTCGTGGCGGTGCATCCATCGGGGATATTGGTCGAGTCGAGCAAATGGGGCGCGACCCGTAATTGGGAGGGGATCGGGGCAGACACGATCTCACGGGATGACGTGCAGTTCGTCAGCGATCTCATTGATCGCATCGCAGCTCAAACCTGCATCGACCTGAACCGCGTCTACGCAACGGGCTTCTCCAACGGGGGCTACTTCAGCGCTCATCTGGTCTGCGGACTGACAGACCGGATCGCTGCCACTTTTTCCGTTGGCGGCATCAGCCATCCCGGCGGGTGTCAACCCGCTCGGCCGGTGGCCATGGGCGCCGTCCATGGAACTGCCGACGAGGTGGTGCCGTTCGACAACAGCAGGGAATCGGTGCTGCTCAAAGGTGTGCAGATCGACGATGAGAAGGTCCAGGAACTCGGAGAATTCTTCGGCGAGATCATTCCCGACGAGCTGGCTCAGTTCGCGACGGAGTTCAATTGCGCGACGGCGACCGAGACCCGGTTTGACGCCGTGACATGGCTCACGCGCTACACCGGCTGTGATGGCGACATCGAGTTGCGCTTCTACGCGATCGAAGGTGCTGGGCACATCTGGCCGGGCTCGTCATGGGCGAAAGGCGGCAGCAAGAACGGTGCTGCGTCCGCGGACGGCATCAGCGCCACCGCGCAGGGCTGGGCCTTCATGAGCCAATATTCGCTGGATCGGTGAGACTGCTCGGTCGCCGGTCGGCACGCAAGGAGTGAACAAGCCCATGGAGATGATGAAGGCGGGCCGGATGGTTGATGTGGGTCGCATGGTGTGCGAAGAGATCCCGGTGCCGCCATTGGACGAGGCCTCGTCAGATGCCGCACCATCGTCCCGGCCAGACGCTGCCTTGGGCATGACGGCGGTGGACTACGACGTGCTCATCCGCTCGGAGATGGCGTCGATCTGCGGCAGCGACCTGCACATGGTGATGATGGGCGCTGGCCTCGCGCATCGTCCGCCCTGCCCGCACGGTTTCCCCGGTCACGAAGGCATCGGCATGGTGGTGGAGAGCCGGGCGCCCGGGCTTCCGGAGGGCACGCACGTGCTGACGTTCCCGAACCCGCCGGTAGGCGAGTGCTTCTGCGCCTTCCAACGGGTCAACTCCAGCTACTGCGTGCCGTTGCCGGCCAGCGACGTACCTCGCTCGCACCTGCTCATGGGCCAGCAGCTCGGCACGGTGATCTACGCCATGCGTCAGCATCCACGTGATGTTGCCGGTGAGACGGTCATGGTCATGGGCCAAGGCTCGGCGGGGCTGTTCTTCACGTACCTGCTGAAGCGAGCCGGCGCCGAGCGGGTCATCGTCTCGGACCTGTCGCCGACTCGCTTGGCTGTCGCCGAGGCCTACGGTGCCGACGAATGCCTCAATGCCGCCGAGCTCGGCAACGCCGGGGTCATCGAGGCGGTCAAAGACATGACAAACGGTCGCGGCGCCGACTATGTCGTGGAGGCGGTCGGCCGCTCTGACACGTTTCTCGACTCGGTCGAGCTTGTGCGCATGGACGGTCAGCTCTTGTGGTTCGGACTGCCGTCAACCGACGACAACATCCATGTCCGCTTCCAGAAGTTCTTCCGCAAGCGGCTCTCGGCCGCCAGCACCTACGGCGCCCAAGACGAGCCCGGCTCCATGTCATTCCGCCAAGCGCTGCAGCTCATTGCCTCGGGCGACATCGACGTGTCTCCGCTCCTCAGCCACGTGTTCGACGTGAGCGACATCGGCGACGCCTTCCGGCTGGCCCACGAACCCCACGACGCCGGCGCGCTGAAAGTATCGGTCAGCTTCGACTGACCCCAGTGGGCTCAGTCGAGCGCTTCGATTACCTGCACGAGGATGTCGAGGCCCTCGTCCATCTCGGCTTCGGTCACGTTCAGCATCGGCGTGATGCGGATGACGTTGCCGTAGAGACCGCCCTTGCCCACGAGCAGGCCGCGGTCTCTTGCAGATTCCAGCACCGCTGCCGTGGTGGCGGCATCGGGCTCGATGCTGCCGGCGTGGCAGAACTCGAGACCCTGCATCAGCCCCTTGCCGCGCAGCTCGGCCACATGCGGTGACGCGTCGCACACGGGTGCCAGGCGTTCGTGCATCTGTGCCCCGCGGGCGGCAGCGTTGGCTTGGAGGTCGTTCTCGAGCAGGTAGCGCAGCGTGGCCCGCCCCGCCGCGGTCGAGAGCGGGTTCCCCCCGAACGTCGTGATCGAGTTGCGCGTCAGGCAGTTCATCAGCTCGGCCCGGGCCACGATGCCCGCCAGAGTGATGCCATTGCCGACGCCCTTAGCGAAGGTGATCGCATCGGGTGTGATGCCGTGAGCCTCATAACCCCAGAAGTGCTCGCCGGTGCGACCCCAGCCCGACTGCACCTCGTCGGAGATGAACAGGATCCCCTCCGAGTGCAGCACCTTGCCCATGGCGCCGAAGAAGCCATCGGGCGGCGTGGCGAAGCCGCCGACGCCTTGGATCGGCTCGGCGATGAGTGCCGAGAAGCCGCCGGAATCGGTCATGTCGATGAGCTGGACGAGATCCTCCACGCAGGCATTGGTGAAGGCGTCATCGTCGAGCTGCCGGAACGGGCTGCGCAGCCGGTAGCCGCCCTGCACGAACTGCACATCGAGCCCGCTGTAGCTGCTGGTGGACCAGGCGCGGTGGCTGGTGATCGCCTGGGCTGTGAGCGAGCGACCGTGGTAGCTGTTGCGCATCGCCAGCACCTGGTTGCTGTTGCGATAGTTGGTAGCCAGCAAGATCGCGGTGTCGTTGGCCTCGCTGCCCGACGTGGTGAACAGCACCCGGGGATCGGGGATGCCCGAGACGGCGGCCACTTCTTCGGCGAACGAGATCATCTCCTCGTTCAGGTACAGCGTCGAGGTGTGCATCACCTTGGCTGCTTGGGCCTGTACGGCCTCGACTACGACAGGATTGGCGTGCCCGATCATGGTGGTGAGGATCCCGCCGAAGAAGTCCAGGTAGCGGGTGCCTTCGCAGTCAAAGACGTAGCTCCCCTCGCCACGGTCGATCGAGACCGGCCGCTCGTACAGCGGGCTGATGAAGCTGGGCAGGATCGCGCGGTAGCGCTCTGCCAGATCGGCGTTTGTGGCCATGGCGACATCGTAGAGTTCGCGTCCATGGCGGGGTTGACGAAATGGGTGTTGCAGGCCTACGAAACGGCCCGCAGCGTCATGCAGTTCGGCGAGTTCGAACGCGATGCAGACAAACGGCACCTGATTCGCGCAGCCGACGTGTCTGACCTGCGCCGTATGGCCAAACGCCGGATGCCGGTCGGCTGCTTCGACTACATCGACGGGGCAGCGGAGGATGAGGTCAGCGCCGTGCGCAGCGTCTCCGCATATCACCGCTGGCAGTTCCGGCCTCGAGTGCTGCGGGACGTCACCGATGTGGACATCTCGGGCAGCGTCCTGGGCCAAGAAGTACCGATCCCGCTCGTGATCGCACCGACCGGCTTTGACCGCATCGCCCACTCTCAGGGAGAGCTGGCCGTGGCACGCGCCGCCGAACGCGCCGGCATCCCGTACTCGCTGTCGACCATGGGGACGCGCTCGGTCGAGGAGGTCGCTGACGTCTGCGACGGCAGGAAGTTCTTCCAGGTGTACGTCTGGCGTGACCGCGAACTGATGGCTGATCTGCTGAAGCGCTCGGCGGCAGCCGGCTACGAGGCGATCATGATCACGGTCGACACCGCAGTGCTGGGACGCCGCGAGCGCGACGTCCGGCACGGCTTCAGCCTTCCCCCCAAGCTGGGCCCCGACACGATCATCGACGGATTGCTGCATCCGCGCTGGCTCCTGGACTTCCTCAGCAACGAACCGATCAAGTTCTCGAATTGCGAAGGCGCGGCCGGCGGCGACGGCGGCGACGCGGTGGCCCTGGCCGACTACATCAACAGCCAATTCGACCCGTCGCTGTCATGGGACGACATCGAGTGGTTCCGTGAGCGCTGGGACGGCCCGGTGATGCTCAAGGGGGTGCTGTCGCCCGACGACGCCAAGATCGCTGCCGACATGGAGCTCGACGCCGTGATCGTGTCGAACCACGGCGGGCGCCAGCTTGACGGGGCACCTGCACCGGTGGAGTGCGTGCCTGCGATCCGCGAGGCGGTAGGTGATCGCTGCGAGGTGATCTGCGACGGGGGTATCCGGCGCGGCAGCGACATCGTGAAGGCGCTGGCGCTGGGGGCCGACTCGGCCATGATCGGCCGGGCCTATCTGTATGCCCTCGGTGCCGCCGGCGAAACCGGCGTCGACTGGGTGCTCAACTATTTCGTCGAGGGGATGACCCGCACGATGCGCCTGAATGGCGTTCGTTCCACTGCGGACCTGACCCCCGACCTGCTCGAACGCGTCTGAGGCGGCACTGATGGCAGAACAGACATCACCCGGGCGCGCCCTTGGCGATCGCTCGCTTCCAGATCGTGCTGCATCCAAGCGCACGATCCCAGATCGTGCCGAAGTGGTCGTCGTGGGCGGCGGTGTCGTGGGCTGCGCGGTTGCGTACCACCTGGTGCGGCGAGGCATCACCGACGTGTTGTTGCTGGAGCAGAACCAGCTCACCTCGGGCACGACCTGGCACGCGGCCGGATTGGCAGCGCAGCTCAAGTCGACCTACAGCCTGACCAAGCTGGCCACCTACACCGTGCGCCTGTTCGAGGCGCTCGAGGACGAGACCGGTCAGGCGACGGGCTTCCGGGCGCCGGGCTCGATCTCGGTGGCATCCGATGCCGAGCGCTGGGAGGAGATCCTGCGCGGCGCATCCATGGGCAGGTCCATCGGTGTCGAGTCCCGCGAGCTCGACATGGACGAACTGTCGGAGATGTGGCCGCTGATGCGAACCGACGACCTAGTGGGCGCGCTGTACCTGCCGGACGACGGGATGGTGTCGCCGGTGGACGTCACGATGGCCCTGGCCAAGGGTGCACGTGCCCGAGGGTGCCGCATCATCGAAGGTGTCGCCGTCGCCGGGCTCGAGACCCGCAATGGCGCCATCAGCGGCGTCCGCACTGAGTTGACGTCCGGCGTCGCGAGCGGCGCCGGGGGAGACCACCTGATCGAGACCGAGACCGTGGTGCTGGCCACCGGCATGTGGACCCGCCACCTCGCCGCTCAGATCGGGGTGAACGTTCCGCTGCAGGCGTGCGAGCACTTCTACGTGGTCACCGAGCCGCTCGAAGGGCTCGACACCTCCACGCCCATCGTGCGCGACCCCACCAACTACACGTACTTCAAGGAGGAGACCGGCAAGCTCATGGTCGGCTTCTTCGAGCCGGAAGCCAAGGTGTGGCGCCTCGACGGCATTCCCCGCGACTTCAAGTTCGGGACGCTGCCGGAAGACTGGGACCACGTCGGACCGGTGTTCGAGCGCTCATGCCATCGGGTGCCGACGCTGGCCGACTGCGGCGTGCAGCTGTTCTTCAACGGCCCCGAATCGTTCACTCCCGACGGCACCTACTACCTCGGCGAGGCGCCCGAGGTCGACGGCTGTTTCGTGGCGGCCGGCTTCAACTCCGTCGGCATCCAGTCCGCGGGGGGAGCCGGCTGGGTGCTGGCCGACTGGATCGCCGACCGGCACCCACCGATGGACCTGTGCGCGGTGGACATCCGCCGCGCCATGCCATTCCAGGCCGACAACGACTACCTAGCCGAACGCATCAGCGAGAGTCTCGGCCTGCTGTATGCGATGCACTGGCCATTCTTCCAGTACACGAGCGCCCGCGACCAGCGGCGCTCGGCGCTGCACGACGCGATGGATGCGGCCGGCGCGGTCTTCGGCGAGACAGCAGGCTGGGAGCGAGCCAATTGGTTTGCCGAGCAGGGCCAGGAACGGGAATACCGCTACAGCTACGGCAAGCAGAACTGGTTCAAGAACTCCGGGCGCGAGTGCGACGCCGTGCGCAACGGCGTGGCGGTGTTCGACCAGTCGTCGTTCGTCAAGTTCACCGTGCGCGGCCCCGACGCGCTCGACGTGCTCGACACGTTGAGTGTGGCTTCGGTGGATGTGCCCGCCGGGCGTGCCGTGTACACGCAGTGGTGCAACGAGCGAGGCGGGATCGAGGCCGACCTGACCGTCACCCGGCTGGGCGACGACGATTTCTGGGTGGTCACCTCGGCTGCCTGCCAGACCCGTGACTGGGCGTGGCTGCGACGCCACTGCAGGGGCCGTGACGTCGACATCGCCGATGTCACCGACGAGTGGGCAGTGCTCGGGCTGATGGGACCGCACTCACGAGACCTGCTCAGCGGTGTCACCGACGCCGCGCTCGACAACGAGTCGTTCGGTTTCGGCGATGCGCAGCACATCGACGTGGCGTGCTCGACTGGCCCGATCGCGGTGCTGGCCGTGCGCATGAGCTACGTGGGCGAGCTCGGCTGGGAGCTGTATGTGCCCAACGCCGGGGCAGTCGCGGTGTACGAAGCGCTGCGCGACGCTGCGGAAGACGCGGACGGGCTGGAGTTGGCTCACGCCGGCTATCACGCCATGAACACGCTGCGGCTGGAGTGCGGCTACCGCCACTGGGGGCACGACATCAGCGACGAGGACACGCCGCTGGAGGCCGGCCTCGGCTTCGCGATTGCGTGGGACAAGCCGCGCGACTTCATCGGCCGCGCAGCGCTGGAGGCACAACGCCACGAGCCCCGCACACACCGTCTCGTCCAGTTCCGGCTCGAAGACCCCGACGTGCTGGCGTACCACGACGAGCCAATCCGCCGCGACGGCGAGCTCGTCGGCCGGGTCACGTCGGCTATGTGGAGCTACACCGAGGATCGCTGCCTGGCGATGGGCTACGTGACGCACCCGACCGCGGCCGACCCCGAGCCGCAGGCGGTCACCAAGTCTTGGCTCGACGCCGGCAGCTTCGACATCGAGATCGCCGGCCGCCGCATCGCCGCCACACCCTCGATCCGCAGCTTCTACGACCCCACCAACCAACGCGTCCGCCTGTAGCCGCGAATGCGCGCAGTGGTGCGCGGAGTGGTGGTAATTTGCGCGCACCACGTCGGCATGCCACGGGGCCCGAACCGGGGGGTTCGGCTCACGTCTGGCCTGGACAAATGGGGACCTGTGTATGTCTGAGCAGGCCCGGCATCACTGAGCATGCCTCAACAAGCGCAATGCGTCATCATCGGCGGCGGGGCCATGGGGGCCGGCCTGCTGTACGCCCTCGCGCACGAAGGCTGGACCGACACGATCCTGGTCGAGAAAGGCGAGCTGACCTCTGGGTCCACCTGGCACGCGGCCGGTCTGATCCCCAACTTCATCGGCGATCTCAACATGGCCAAGGTGCACCAGGAGGCGGTCGCTCTCTACCCGCGCCTGGAGGCCGAGACAGGACTGTCGGCGGGCTGGCACGGCTGCGGCGCCATCCGGCTGGCGCGCACGGCCGACGAGGCCGACTGGCACCACTACGTCGGGGCCATGCTCACCCAGATCGGCGTGGAGTCGCACCTGATCGGGCCCGCGGAGATTGCTGAACGGCACCCGCTGCTGACCGATCTCGACGACGTACGGCTCGGCTTCTTCACACCGCATGACGGCTGGACCGATCCGTCGAGCTGCACGAACGCCATGGCCAAGGGGGCCCGCGATCTCGGCTGCCGGATCATGCGCCACACGCTCGTGACCGGTATGTCCCAGCGCCCCGACGGCAGCTGGGACGTCACGATCGTGCGCGGCGGTGCCGATCCGGCCCGCCGCCGCAACGGATCGAACGGCCGCGACGAGCAGGACACCATCCGCTGCGAGCACGTCGTGAACGCCGCCGGGCACTACGCACCCCAGCTCGGCGCCATGATCGGGCTCGACGTTCCGATCGTGTCGGTCATCCATCAGTACCTGGTGACCGAGACTGTGCCCGAGGTGGAGGCGCTCGACTTCGAGCTGCCAGTCGTGCGCGATCCCCGTGCCTCGTGCTACTACCGCCAGGAGATCGACGGTCTGCTCATCGGGCCGTACGAGATGTCCGGCTCCCGGCCGTACGGCGTCGACGGCATCGACTGGGACCTGCACTTCCACCTGCCCGGCGAGGACCTCGACGTGCTCGAAGAATGCCTCGACTTCGCCGAGCAGCGCATCGGCGTGCTGTCCGACGCGGGCATCAAGCAGGTCGTGTCGGGGCCGATCACTCACACGCCCGACTCGGGCTATCTGATGGGCCCCGCACCGGGGGTGCGCAACTACTGGCACTGCAACGGGGCGTCCATCGGCATCACCCAGGGCCCGGGCGCCGGGAAGTTCCTGGCGCAGTGGATGGTCCACGGTCAGACCGAGATCAACGTGCGGGCCATGGACCCGCGCCGCTTCGGCGACCACACCGGCCCCAAGTCGCAATTCGCTCTCGAGAAGGCCCTCGACGAGTACCACGAGATGTACCAAGTGCGGCTGCCGGGCGAGCAGCGCGCCGCTGGCAGGCCGGTCAAGACCACGCCGCTATGGGGACGCTTCGACGCGCTGGGAGCGCAATGGCAGGAGATCTACGGGTGGGAACGCCCCCAGTACTTCTCGCCCGGCGGCACCTCAGAGGCCCACTCGTTCCGTCGCTCCAACGCTCACGACGTGGTGGGTGCCGAGGTGCGGGGCGTGCGCGAGCGGGTCGGCGTAGCCGATCTCAGCGCCTTCGCCAAGTTCGAGGTGAGCGGGCGCGATGCCGCCGCCCTGCTGGATCGGCTGTCGGCCAACCGCCTGCCCGGGCGCGACGGCGGCATCCGCCTCACCCACATGCTCACGACCCTCGGCGGCATCGAATGCGAGATGACCATCGCCCGCCTGGCATCGGACCGGTTCTGGCTGGCCTCGGCGATCATGGGCCAGAGCCACGACGTGGACTGGCTGCGCGATCACATCGAGCCCGGTGAGCAGGTCGAAGTGCGGGACGCCACCGACAGCACCGCCATCCTTGGCGTTACGGGGCCACGAGCGCGCGACGTGCTTGCGCCGCTGACCGACGCCGACCTCGGCAATGACGCGTTCAGCTGGCTCACCGCCCAGGAGATCTCGGTGGCAGGCGTGCCCGTCATTGCGCTACGGGTGTCTTACGTCGGCGAACTGGGCTGGGAGCTGCACTGCCCGATGGACGATCTGGCCCGCGTGTATGACGCAGTCGCCGAAGCCGGCGAGCCCCACGGCCTGGTGCATTTCGGCAGCTACGCCATGAACGCGATGCGCATCGAGAAGGCCTACAAGGCGTGGGGCAGCGAGCTGACCACCGAGATCACGCCGATCGAAGCCCGCCTCGGACGCTTCGTCGACTACAGCCGACCGTTCGTCGGCCGCGATGCGACCGTGGCCCGTCGCGAAGCCGAAGAGAACGGCGAGTCGCTGTCAATGGTGCTCGTGTACTGCGAGGTGGATGCAGGCGACAATGACGTGCGCGGCAACGAACCCGCATTCGCGCCCGGCAGCGACGAGCCCATGGGCATCGGCACGAGCGGAGCCTGGGGTCACTCGGTGGGCCGCAGCTTGGCGTTCGTGTACGTCGACCCCGAGTTCGAAGCCCCTGGCAGCACGTTCGAACTGGACCTGCTCGGCGAGCGGCGCACAGCAACTGTGCTGGCCGAAGCGGCCTACGACCCGCAGAACCGGGGATTGCGGTCATGAGCGAGACCGACACGAGCGAGGCACCTCGGCGACGCCGCGGCGGCGGCCGGGCTGGCCGCATCGCCGTCCGCGAAGCTGCGCCCGAGCGCGATCGCAGGCCAGTTCGCCCCGGCCTGCCGGCGGGACGCTTCAAACCGTTGACCGAGAGCGATATGCAGCAGGTGTACGACACCGCTGTGGGACTGCTCGAAGATGTCGGCATGGGCGATCCGCTCGACGAGTTCGTCGAAGCGGCCACGCCCGTCGGCGGGTGGCTCGATGACAACGGGCGCATCCACCTGCCCCGCGGCGTCGTTGAGCGCGCCATAGAGACCGCGGCCAAGGAATGGATCTGGCACGGCTTCGATGACGATCAGTCAGTGCATGTGGGGGGCGAGCACGTCTATTTCGGCACGTCCGGCGCCGCGGTGATGATGTACGACCACGAGACCGGCACGTTCCGCGACTCGCTCGCGCAGGACGTGTACGACTGCGGCCGCTTGGTTGACACGCTCGACAACCTGCACTTCTACGTGCGCACGGTGGTGGCACGCGACATGGTCGAGACCCGCGACCTCGACATGACCACGGCATACGCAGTGATGTGCAGCACCACCAAGCCGGGCGGATCGTCGTGGTTCGAGCCGGAGTGGGTGTACGAGTCGGTCGAGATGTTCGACCTCGTGCTGGGCGGCGAGGGCGAGTTCGCGAAGCGCCCGTTCATCGCGGCCAACAACACGTTCGTCGTACCACCGCTGCGCTTTGCCTACGACTCGGCGAGGTGCCTGGTGGCACAGGTGCGCACGGGCATGCCCATCAACCTGCTGTCGGCCCTGCAGGCCGGCGCTACTGCGCCTGCGGCGCTCGCAGGCGCTCTGGCGCAGGCCGTGGCCGAGTGCCTCGGGGGGTTGACCTTCGTGAACTTGCTGTCGCCTGGGCATCCCTGCCTGCTGGGTCTGTGGCCGTTCGTGTCCGACCTGCGCACGGGCGCGATGAGCGGCGGATCGGGCGAGGAAGGAATCCTCAACGCCGCAGCGGCCGAAGTGGGCCACTGGCTCGGGCTGCCCACCGGTGTGGCGGCGGGAATGACGGACTCCAAGGTGAACGACGCTCAAGCCGGCTATGAGAAGGGCCTGAACGTCGGACTGGCCGGTCATGCGGGCGCGAACATCGTCTACGAGTCGGCGGGGATGCTGGCGAGCCTGCTGGCCTGCTCGCACGAGGCGCTGGTGATTGACAACGACATGCTGGGCGCCATCAACCGCACCGTGCGCGGCATCGAGGTGAATGCGGACACGCTGTCGGCTGAGCTCATCGGCGAGGTCATTGCCGGGCCGGGGCACTTCTTGGGCTCGCCGCAGACGCTCGAGCTCATGGAGACCGAGTACCTCTACCCGCTGGTGTCCAACCGGGACACCCCTGAGGACTGGACCGAAGCGGGCAGCCGGCCTGCACACGATGTGGCTCACGACCATGTCGTGGCCACGCTGGAGAACCACTGGCCGTCGCACATCAGCTCTGCTGTCGATGCCGCCATCCGCGACGCTTTCCCGATCGGTCTGGCACCCCAAGGCCCCGCGATCGAGGCTGCCGCGTCCTAGCACCTGCGCCCGCTGTGAAGGCGGCAGAACCCTCTGGGACCAGCGATCCAGCAGGCGAGAGATCCGTACCGCACCGCATTTCTTGCCGACGGCATCGACGCAGCACCGTGCATCCAAGAGGGAACCGGTCGCAACGTCCCAGAGTCTCCTGCCGCCTCCACAGCTATGGCGTCTGTGCCTACCGGTTCGGCTGCTTGGGTTCGGGTATCAGCCGCCTAGCGTGACAGGGTGGCACGAGTCCCTGACCGGAACGTGGTGCTGACGGGCTTCATGGGCTCGGGCAAGACCACCGTCGGCCGGCTCGTCGCGCGCGAGCTGGGCTGGACATTCGTGGACACCGATGACGTGATCGTGGCCCGGCACGGATCGATCGAGGCCATCTTCGCCGAGCGAGGCGAGGACGCGTTCCGAGCACTCGAGCGGGAAGTGGCCGCAGAAGTCGCCCGCAGCCAGCATCACGTCATCGCGACCGGCGGCCGGATGCTGCTCGACCCAGCCAATGCCGATGCACTGACCGCCACGGGCCGAGTCTTTTGTCTGGTTGCGGACGCTGACGAGATCATCCGCCGCCTGCAGGCCGACATCGGCGGTCCGGTACGGCCGCTGCTTTCAGGCGAATACCCGGCTGCCGCTGTCGCCCGGCTATTGGACGAGCGTGCGGCCGGCTACGGGCAGTTCGAGCAGGTCCGCACAGCGGGCCGCTCACCGCAGGACATTGCGGCGGACATCATCGAGCGTCTCGAAGCCTGACCGGTAGCGCCGCGGCGCCGCCGGCCGTCAGTCGGAGGCGACGATGCCGCGTTCGGTCAGGTCGGTGATCTCGCGCTCGTCCAGGCCGAGCAGGTCGCCCAGCACGGCGGCGGTGTGCTCACCGGCTCGGGGCGCGGGGCCGCGCACGCCCACGCCGGGGGAGTTGTGCATGCGGAACGGCGCGGCGATCGTCTCGAAATCGCCGGCCTCGGGGTGGTGAATGGTCTCGAAGGCGCCGGTTGCGCGCACCTGCGGATCCTGCGCTGCTTGCGCCGTGTCGTTGATCGGTGCCCAGATGCAGCGGTGCTCATCCAGCCGGGGCATCCAGTAATCGGATGGCTGTGACTTGAGGGTGTCGTCGATATCGGCCAGCAGTGCGCGCATGGACCGGAAGCGCTGCCGTCCGGTCTGGTAGTCGGGATTGGACAGCAAGTCCTCGCGCTCGATGGCTTTGCAGAAGCGCTCCCACGCGTCACCGGTGTCGGGCATCGTGAAGTGCAGCCAGCGCCCGTCCGCGCACTCGAAGGCTTCGAGCATCGGCGAGAGGCCGCTGTCGCGGGGTCGTTCGGTGTTGGGACGGCCATCCACGAGCGACGTGGCCATGTCGATGGCGATCGTCCAGGTCGCGGTGCGCAGCAGCGAGGATTCCACGATCTGGCCCTCGCCGGTCACGTCCCGGGCCCGCAGCCCGGCCATGATCGCGCCGAAGAACGCCAGGCTCGTGGTGTGATCTCCTTGGCCCGGTCGGGCGTGCGGCGGGGCGCCGCCCGGAGGCGTCGAGGCGCCGTACAGGCCTGACCGGGAGAAGAACGCCGTCACGTCATAGCCCGGCCGGTCGATCTCATCCCCCACCTCGCCGTAGCCCGACAGCACGCCGATCACCAGGTCGGGTTTCAGCGCCAGCAGGTCGTCGGTGCCCAGGCCGAAGCGATCACGGCGCTCGGGCAGCAGGTTCATCACCACGACATCGGAGGCCGCGACGAGGCGCCGTGCAATCGCCGAGCCGTCGGGCTCTTCGAGGTTGAGCTGGATCGATTGCTTGCCCCGATTGATGAACTGGAAGGCAACGTCGGGGTTGTGTGCGCCTTCGGGCACCTTCGCCTGCTTCATCAGCCCTCGGATCGGATCGCCGCCGATGGCTTCCACCTTGATCACCTCGGCCCCGAGGTCGGCCATGATCGCCACGGCAGACGGTGCCGCAGCGAAATTGGCGAACTCGACGACGCGGATGCCCTCCAGCGGTGATGTCATCTCGAATTCTCCCAGATGTCGGTGACTCTGAATTCTGTCGCGGGTTTCGCCGGAAGACCGCCGAGCGCCCGGCAGGCAATGGTGGGCACGGTCCGCCCGGCTTCCACCGACACCGTCCATGCCCGACCGGCCTCGGCCGCGACGATCTCGACGTTCCAGCGGTCCCCCGAGGACCGGAAGCGGACCTGGCGGGCCATGTCCTCGAGGGGCCAGCCGACCTGTGCGAACACGGCACGCTCGGCAACCTGGGCCGGCCCGGTCGGCGCCCCCCACCAACCCCTGCAGCGCGGGGCCATCATTGCCGCATCGGCCGTCCGGTCCAAGATCGTGGCGACCTCGCCGGCTTCGATGCCCGCCCACATGCGGCCGTCGGGCAGCGTCATCGCCGTCGGGGCGAAGCGGTGGCCGCCGGTATGGCTGACGCGGTACACGGTGACTCGCCCGCCGGCGGTCGGCGCCCCCGCATATGGCTCGTCGACGTCGGCCGCCCGGTACGCGCGCAGCACCGCCTCGAAATCAGCAGCGAGGCGCGTGCCCTCGCTGCCGCAGCACACGTCGTGGCTGCCTTGGGTGCAGACGAGCACCGCCCGCTCATTCTCGGCGTACCCGACCGATGCGAAGCCTGCTCCCTGAGGTACGGGGTCTGCTGGCGATTGACGGGCGAGGTGGGCGAACAGCCCGCGGAGTCCATCGGGGCCGTCGAATTCGAAGTGGGCCGACTGCGTGCCCGCCCCGACGCGCCAGTGCAGCGCGACAGAAATCCTGCTGTGCTGGCCGCGTTCGTCGGGCGGCACGGCGGCGAGCACCCGGGTCGGACCTACGTGAAGGTCCATCATGGGCCTGAAGCCCTCGAGCAAGCCGTCTGCGAAGACTGGTTTCGGCCACGGCAGCGGCACCTCCACAAGTGCCACGGCGCCGGCAGCGATCGAGGTGCCGCCGGGGTCGGTGCCGATCGCGGCGGCATGGGCAGCGCAGCGGGGCGCGTCGTCGCCAGCCGGCAAGAGCGCCGCGACCTCAGGTGCCAGCGGCGGCATCCGAAGCGGCGAGCCCGGCGGATTCAGCTCAGCGCCCGGTAGCGATGCCACCGGGCCAGCATAGGAATCCCTCCGGGGCGGTTGCCGGTGCCGGCTCGCGGTAGGTTCGAGATCGTGCCGTGGTGGCTGTGGGGGCTGATCGTCATCGGGGTCTTCCTGGTGCTCGTTTTCATCCACGACAGCGTGCAGAAACGCCACTCGATCCTGCGCACCTACCCGGTCATCGGCCATCTCCGCTTCCTGCTGGAGAAGATCGGCCCGGAGCTGCGCCAGTACATCGTTGCCCACAACGAGGAAGAGCGGCCCTTCAACCGGGACGAGCGGCGCTGGGTGTATTCCACCGCCAAGCAGCAGAACACCTACTTCGGCTTCGGCACCGACGACGAGATCGACAAGCCAGGCCACATCACGTTCCGCCACAGCCCGTTCCCGCTCGGCCGGACGGTGCCGGCTGACGCGCCCTTGGGGTGCGGCAAGGTCATGGGCGCCTGGCGGGACCGCGAGAAGGCCTTCCGCCCGGCATCGATCGTGAACGTGTCGGCCATGAGCTTCGGCTCGCTGTCGGGAACTGCGATCGAGGCGCTCAACCGCGGGGCGAAGCTGGCCGGCTGCATGCACAACACCGGCGAGGGCGGCGTCTCGAAGTACCACCGCAGCGGCGGCGACTTGGTGTTCCAGATGGGGACGGGCTACTTCGGATGCCGGAATCCCGACGGCACCTTCTCGATGGACCGCCTGCTGGAAACGGTCGAAGGTGCGCCGGTCCGCTCCATCGAAGTGAAGCTGTCCCAAGGGGCGAAACCCGGTGTGGGCGGTCTGCTGCCCGGGGCAAAGGTGAGCTCGGAGATCGCCGAGGCGCGCGGCGTGCCCGTCGGCAAAGACGTGGTGAGCCCCAGCCGCCATTCGGCGTTCGGCAGCGTGGCGGAGCTGGTGGATTTCGTGGAGGAGGTGGCCGGGGCAACTGGACTGCCGGTGGGCATCAAGTCGGCCGTCGGCCAAGAGGCGTTCTGGACCGAACTGGCGCAGCACATGGCCGAGACCCGCCGGGGACCCGACTTCGTGACCGTCGACGGTGCCGAGGGAGGCACCGGAGCGGGGCCGCTGGTGTTCACCGACCACGTCGCACTGCCGTTCTGGCGGGCATTCGGCATCGTGCACCGGGCGTTCGGCGAAGCCGGCCTCACCGACCAGATCGTGATGATCGGTTCGGCCAAGCTGGGCTTTCCCGCCCCCGCAGCACTGGCCTTCAACATCGGCGTCGACATGATCGGCGTGGCCCGCGAGCCGATGATGGCGATCGGCTGCATTCAGGCGCAGCGCTGCCACACCGACCACTGCCCGACGGGTGTGGCGACGCAGAACAAGTGGCTCTCACGGGGTCTCGACCCCACGCTCAAGAGCGCACGGCTCGCCAACTACGTCATCGGGCTGCGCAAGGAGCTGTTCCGGCTGGCCGATGCCTGCGGCGTCGAGCACCCGGGACTCATCGGGGGCGACAATGTCAACGTGGTGAGCCCGTTCGGCGATCTCATTCCTGCCCACCACGCCTTCGGCGTGACCCCACAGCGCACCCACAGCCCAGCCCGCATCGCAGGCCTGGTGGAGGCGGTGAGCGAGCCATGAGCCGCCCCTACGGCCACCCGATCCAGGCCAGCTCGCATGCCGCCGAGCGCATCACCGACGAGCACAAGGCGGTGTTCGCAGCAGACGGCGTGGTGAAGGTGACCCACGCGGTCTCGGACGAGTGGGTCGAACGGGTGCTCGGCGTGGCCGACCAGCAACTGCGAGAGCCCGGCAAGTGGGTGTCAGACACGAATCCGGGAGCCACCGAGAACCGCCTCTTCACCAGCCGCTACCGCTGGGCGGAAGATCCGATCATCGGTGACTTCGTGTTCAACTCGGGCATGGCGCAGATGGCTGCGGCACTGATGGGGTCGGCCACCGCCCGCTTCTACTTCGATCACCTGCTCATCAAGGAGCCGCGCACCGCCAACCCGACGCCATGGCACCAGGACATCCCCTACTGGCCGTTCCTGGGCAAGCAGATCTGCTCGGCGTGGGTCGCGATGACGCCGGTGACGGTGGCGGAGAGCTCGCTCGAGTTCGTGCGCGGCTCGCACAGTTGGGACGCCTACTACGCGCCGGAGTCGTTCGACGGCAAGAAGGGCTTCATGGCCGACTTCGAAGGCGAGAAGATGCCCGACGTGGAGAGCAACCGGGCCAACTACGACATCGTCGGCTTCGATGTCGAGCCCGGCGATGCGCTGTTCTTCTCGTCGTGGATCATCCACGGCTCGCCGGGCAATGCCGGCGACCACCGGCGTGTGGCACTGTCGACTCGCTGGCTGGGCGACGACGCAGTGTGGTACCCCCACCCCGGCTGCGATCCCATCGTGTCCGACGACGACACCACGTCAATTCCCGGCGAATACCCCGCCGACGACCACAAGTTCCCGCTCGTCGCCGCGTAGCGCTCGTCGGAAGAGTCACTGCCTCCTGCTGCGGCAGGAGTAGGTTTGCCGTATGGACTTCCCAGTTTCCGTTTCCGTCGACGCCCCGGACCGCGTTGCGAACTGGCGACCGCTCGTTCACTGGATCTTGCTGATCCCGCACTTCGTGGTCCTGGCCGTGTTCCACGTCGTGGCGTGGCTGCTCGCGATCTTGACCATGCTCGCAATTCTCATCACCGGCAAGCTTCCGGCGGGTATCGCGAACTTCCAGACGATGTACATCCGCTATTACCCGCGTGTGCTGTCGTTCGTGCACGTCATCCACCCCCAGTACCCGCCATTCGAGTTCTCTTCGTCAGCAGAGGATCCAGGCGGCTCGCCGGTGGCGGTGAATGTCGAAGTGGCGCCGGGGAACCGCAACCGTCTGGCAGCGCTGTTCCGTCCGATCTACGGGCTGCCGCAGATCATTTTCGTCACCGTCTATTCCTATCTCGTCGTCGTGGTGGTGACGATCGCCTACTTCGTCATCCTGTTCACCGGGCGCTGGCCCAGCGGCATGCGCAACTTCGTGACCGGGTTCTACCGGGCCCATGCGCGCTACTTGGCCTTCATCTACATGTTGACCGACAAGTACCCGCCTTTCAGCGTGGCGGAATAAGACCAGCTCCTGCCCGCCGCGGGGCGGTGCCCCGACCGTTCTGAGCCTCCAAGTAGGTTCGGCGGCATGGCTTACCCGGCTTCCGTCACCGTCGAAACCCCGGAGCGGATCGCCAACTGGCGACCCTTGGTCCACTGGCTGCTGCTGATCCCGCACCTCATCCTCTTCGAGATCCTGCAGCACATTGCGTGGCTGCTCAATGTGTTCGGCTGGATCGCCATCGTGTTCACCGGCAAGCTGCCCAAGGGCTTGGCGGATTTCCAGTCCATGTACCTCCGCTACAGCATCCGGCTGTACGCCTATTTCGACTTCCTGCACGAGCGGTACCCGCCGTTCGAGTTCGACATGTCGGCGCCCGAGCCTGGAGGCACTCCTGTAGCTGTCGACATCGAGCCCCAGCTCGCCGACCGCAACCGGCTCACGGTGCTGTTTCGTCTGATTCTGGTGATCCCGGCCTTGGTGTTCACCGCGATCACCGGTCTCATCACCGCGGTACTGGTCGTGCTCGGCTTCTTTGCTGTGCTGTTCACCGGCCGCTGGCCCGATGGCATGCGCGGGTGGGTCGTCTCGTGGTTCGGGGTGAACTTGCGAATGAACGCCTACCTGCATCTGCTGACCGATCAGTACCCGCCGTTCAGCCTCGACGCCTGAACCGCCGGCAGCACGACTGGGGACGACAGCGGGCCGTCTCGCCTCGACGTGTCGTCGCGGGCGATCTGCGGTGCCGCAGGGCTACCGTGCGGCTGATGAAAGAGGCCCGAGGTGAGTGACCGTCATGAGTGAGATGACCGGCGGCGAGGCCGTCGCGGCGACGCTGGCGCGCCTGGGCGTGCGGCACGTGTTTGGCATCGTCAGCGTTCACAACCTGCCGATCTACGAGGCGCTGTCGACCCATGACGGCATCGAGGTGGTCAAGGTCCGCCACGAGCAGGCCGCTGCGCATGCCGCCGATGCCTACTACCGCGCGACAGGCGAGATGGGCGTGCTGCTGACTTCGACCGGCCCTGGCGCCGCCAATGCTGTGCCCGGTCTCTACGAGGCGGCATTCACCAGTTCGGCCGTGCTGATGGTCACCGGTCAGACGGAGTCGCGCTTCTACGGCAAGGGCAAAGGCTTCCTCCACGAGAATGACCAGCAAGTCGACATGCTGCGCTCGGTGTGCCGCAGCGTGGCATCGGTGCGCCATCCCAGCGAGATCTCGGCCGAGATCGCCCGCGTCGCCGATGACATCCGCACCGGCCGGCCGCAGCCCGGCGCCGTAGAGGTCCCGATCGATTTCCAGTACGCCAAAGTCGGCGACGCGCCGATTGCAGGCTCTGCCGCGGTGCCACGTCTGCGACCCGATGCAGCGCTGCTCGACGATGCAGCCGAGCGTCTGGCGGCAGCGCAGCGGCCGCTCATCTGGGCTGGAGGCGGCGTTGTCATCGCTGATGCCTCTACGGAGCTCACGGCGCTGGCCGAGCGGCTCGGTGCCCCGGTAGTCACCACCATCGAGGGCCGCAGCGCTCTGAGCGAGCTGCACCCGCTGTCGCTGGGCTTTCGCTCGGACCGTCCGCAGATGGCCGACGTGTTCGCCGAGGCGGACCTGCTGCTGGCCGTGGGTACCCGCTTCCAGAACTACGCAACCCGGGTGTGGGCGCTGGATCTGCCCGACGAACTGATCCACCTCGACGCCGATCCCGGTGTCATCGGTCTCAACTACCCGGCGTCGCTGGCCGTCGTGGGCGACGCCAAGCTCAGCCTGGCCGGGCTGCTCGAACGGCTGGGCGACGGAGCGCCCACCATCGACGACGGCTACGTGGAGCGGGCCCGCAAGCATCGCTCGTCGGACATGGAGGCGATGCGGGACGAGATCGGACCAGACCATGCGGCGATCTGCGATGCGATCCGCCGGATGCTGCCCGATGAGGCCCGCATCGTGCGTGACACCACGGTCCCTGGCTACATGTGGGGAAACCGCCTGCTGCCGATCGTGGCGCCGCGCACATCGATCCGGGCAGCCAACGCTGCCATCGGCCCCGGCGTGCCGATGGCTGTCGGCGCAGCGCTTGCGAGCGGGCAGCCGACCGTGGTGATCCAGGGCGATGGCGGCCTGATGCTGTCGGTGGGGGAGATCTCGACGCTCGCCGAGCATGGCCTGCCCGTCATCGTGTGCGTGTTCAACGACGGCGGCTATGGCGTGCTGCGCATCATCCAGGATGCGCTGTGGGATGAGCACCACGGCACCGAGATCGGAGGCATCGATTTCGTCGGCGTCGCCGAGGCCATGGGTGCGCCCGGCACGCGAGTCAGCAGCGTCGCCGATTTCGAAGCGGCGTTCGGCGAGGCGGTGGCCCGGGCCAGTGGCGATGCCGGCCCCGCAGGTCCATCGCTCATCGACATTGACCTGACGGCATTGATCCCGATCACGTTCCCGCTCCCAGCCCACCAGCGCCGCCGCGAAAGCTGAGCGGTACTCGTGCCGCCGCCGCCATTGAGCGGCACCATGCCGTTCCCGCAGTAGCTGCCGGCTAGAGGCCGGAGGTGTCGGCGTCGGGGTCGAAGTAGGTGCGGCCCGCAAGTTCCATGACCGGCATGGCCACCATGAAGTGCGCCGAAGCGGTTTGGACATCGCGCAGATGGCGCTGCAGCGGCGAAGCTTCGAAGACGGCGGTGCCCCCGGCGGCGGAGTTCATGGAACCGATGACCCGGAGGCTCGTCTGCACAGCGTGCGTAGTCGCCGTGCGCAGGTCGCGCCGCAGCTCGAGATCGGACAGGCCGTGCTGCGCCCGCTCCCACGCAGCTTCAACCGACGCATACAGCAGATTCCGCGCCGCGCGCACTTCGACATCCGCTACCGCCACCGCCGTCTGCAGCGCCGGCCGCTGCCCTAGCGTGCGCCGTGAGCCTTGGGGAACCTTTTCGTGGGCGATGGCGATGACCTCATTGATGCATGCCCGGGCCATGCCGAGCGCGATCGCGCCGATCGGCAGTGCGAGCAGCCCGAACAGCGGCATGCGGTACAGCGGCTCGGCGGCGTATGGCGAGGACAAGATGGCTCGCTCGCAGGCAACGCGGGGTGCAGGCAGCCAGACGTCGTGTGCATCGAACGAGCTTGAACCCGAGCCGCGCAGCCCGCTGGTGAACCAGTCGTCGTGCAGATCGATCTCTTCGGGACGGAAGAACGCCCGCCCCAGCGTCGGCGGGTGCCCGACCGCAGCATCGTCGAGTTCGGCAGCGTCCGCGGCCGGATCGCTCGCAGCATCTGCGTCGCTGTCGCAGATGCGAACGCCGCCCGAGATCCACTCCGCGTTGTGCGAACCCGAGGCGAAGACCCAGTGTCCGCTGACGGCATAGCCGGCGCTGCCGTCAGGCCCCGGCGCAGGAACCGCCCGTCCTGACGGAGCGAAGACCCCCGCCGTGATGACGTCGGGGTTGGTCAGCACTTCGTCTAGCAGTGAGGGCTCCAGTGCAGCAAAGGTGAACTGTGACGTGGCGCCGATGAACACGCACCATGCCGCCGACGCGTTGCCCATGGCGAGCACTTCGCTGATCTCAGCGACAACGGCCGGCGGCAGCCCCAGTCCGCCCAGCTCAGGCGGGACCAGCGTGCGGTAGAAGCCATCGGCGGCCAGCGCATCGGCCAGGTCCTGCGGCAGTTGCCGCAGCCGGTCGATCTCAGCGCTGCGTTCCCGCAACGGCGGGACCCACTCGGCGGCCAGCGCCAGCATCGTCTCACTCGACGCTTCGCCGGCAGCAACAGAGCTCACGGC
Organism: Acidimicrobiales bacterium; assembly: GCA_009843525.1. GTDB lineage: Bacteria > Actinomycetota > Acidimicrobiia > Acidimicrobiales > Poriferisodalaceae > Poriferisodalis > Poriferisodalis multihospitum. The sequence goes on from VYDH01000008.1 coordinate 96,996, forward strand.
GAAGTGTCCAGGAGACCGTGGGCAGCGGCCGCCACCGGTGTGCACTCGAACGGCACGCCCATCTCATCGCCCACGCGGCTCAGCGAGCGAACTACCGACGCGGGATAGCTGACCGTGCCGGCAGCACTGCGCCGGTCCATTTCGAGCTGTTCGAGCTCGCCCGGCAGGTACACGGTCTGGCCGGGCAGCACGTCTTCTTCCCCTGCAGCCCGGATCTGGGCGACCATTTCCTCGATGTCGTCGAAGTAGCCCTCGCGGTCGCGGAACACACCCGGATCCATCAGCAAGAAGAACTGCCCTCGCCGACCGACCGCCACGTCGCCAGTGTGGGCCGAGCCGGCCAGGATGCCCGCGGCGATGTTCGAGGCCGTGACCATGCCGATGCCCTTGTACCCGCCGATGGCCGGCACGATGCCGCGCATCGCCACGTCAGGATCGACCGTGGGGTTGCCGTCGCGGTCCAGGAATCCCCACTCCGCCGGAATCTCCGAACCCTCCGAGCGAGCCCGCAGCACCTTGCCCAGCGCGACGGGCGTGATGGCCATGTCGAGCACGATGGGCGGCTGGTCGCGGCGGGGGAACGTCCACACGATGGGGTTGTTGCCGAACAGCTTGCGACGGCTGCCGAACGGCGCAAGGTTGGGCACCGACGTGGTCGTGCCGTAGCAGACGAAGCCCGCTTCGGCCGCGTGATACGGGTAGTTCGCCCCGCAGCCCCAGTCGTTGGAATTGCGGATGACCCCCACCACCAACCCGCTCTCGCGAGCTGCCTCGATGAGCTGCTCCATGAAGCGGGTGATCACGAACTGGCCGAGGCCGTGGTGCCCGTCGGCCACCAGCACCGACGGCGTCCGGGTGACGATCTCGCACTGGGCAGCCGGGTCGGTGGTGCCGTCGCGGAACCAGTTGACATACCAGCTGACCCGCTGGAAGCCGTGCGTGTCGACGCCGCGCCGGTCCGACCAGAGCTGGTTGTCGACCACGGTTGCTGCATCGTCGGCAGCCATGCCAGCGGCCACGTATGCAGCGATGCCCCACGGTCGCAGTTCGTCGAGGCGGAACGACACGGGTGCGCTGTCGTCGCCCTCCGCAGGCCGGTCGTCGGGTATGCCCCGCGGCAGTGCCTCGTTGCGTGTGCTTTGTTCACTCATGTTGCTGCTCACAAAGTCGATGAAGCCGGTTCTGAGAGGGATGAGTCGAGCGTCACGGTGGATCGATCCGACCGGGCGCATGGTCGGTCACGGCGAGGACCCAGGCTGCGTCGAGTTCCAGCTGGCGCAGTTCCGCCCACTCGGCCACCATCCTGAGCTGACGCGGCGGCAGTGAGCCTCCTAAGACCCGCCGATCCGAGATCGCAATTTGAGCTTCGTGCTCGGCATACTCCGCATGAAAGTGCGGTGGCAAGTGGTCCCCCGCATACATGCGAACAACGATGCCGAAGAACCTGCAGAGTTCAGGCATCCACAGGCGTGCGCAAACCGGGCATCAACTGTTCAGCTTCGAGTCCTGTGATCTGCAGGTACACAGCGTCGGCGCACAGCTCAGCGTCATCCGTCCACCGAATGGTGCGCCGCGGCGTGATCTCTGCCGACTCGAACGCGCCGGGCTCGTCCCAGACGGCAAAGACGCCGCGTCCCGCACGGCGAGAGAGGTCCAGTTCCCCTTCCGTGCCGTCGTCGAACGCGACCCACAGTCGGTAGCCGCTGCGTGCCTCAATCCAGATAGGCCGGACTGGGTCACCTGCCATCGCGTACTCCGTAAGTTCGACACCAAGCTGAGCCGACGAGTCCGACTCACTTCCGCCAGCCTACTCAGCGGCGCTGTTCCCCTCTGGGTCGGGGACCGTCCCAGCCTCGTTCAGCAAGGAAGCGGATGAGGTCGCGATGTGCCGGGCGAATCGAACACTCTGTGCTCCATTGGCCACATCGAGAATGGCGTGACCTCGCCCGATCAGTGTGCGATGCTGCGCTCATGGGCCGAGAAGGGCGGAGAGAGCAAGGCCGTGACGAAGCTGCCGGTCGGGCCCTCTCGCGGCCCGATCTCATCCTGACCCGCCTCGAAGCACGCTTCGAGAAGCTTCGGCTTGGCCTGTTGGCGGAGCACGAGGGCAAATGGGCGCTCCTGTTCTACCGAGGAGCGAAGCGGGTCCCGCTGCTGGGAATCCGGGACGACGAGCGGGATGCAGTTCGCGCCGGCCACGCCGATCCAGAAATGCGCCGCTTCTGTGTGAAGCAAATCGTTGAGCACGACGAAGTGTTGACGGCGTACTCATTGGGTGCCACTCATTGAGCCCACAGCGGAACCGTGGCCGTTGACGGCACGCATCAGCGGCAGCGGTGCGCGCGTCAGAGTTGAGCTACGGGTTTCCGATGTAGATGTGCAGGAACACCGGATGGCGGCACGCGGCACTGACATTGCCCAGCTCGGCGGCCAGGTCCAGCAAACGGACCCGCCGATCGAACATGATCTGTGCAGGGGTGGTCACGGTGATGAGGCTCCTGTGATCTGTGGAACGAACCACAGGGTCCATCACCAGACCCCCCGACCAGAGGACCTGCAACCCCAACCCCCGGACAGGAAGCACTAGGTGCCGCATCGGACGCTTGCGGCGGCCTTCTCCGAGCATCGGAATCCGCAACTGCTTCGCGCCAGGCTGCCTCGGCCTTGTCGAGTTCGGCTTCGGAGTCGTTGAACCACGAGGTCGACCAGATGCGATGAACGCGCCAGCCCTTGTCGACCAGCACTTGCTGGCGGAGGCGATCGCGGTCGCGGGCTGTCGCACTGGAGTGGTAGCTGGCGCCGTCTGCTTCAAGCGCCAGCACCATCAGCCCCGGTTGGTCGGGATGGGCGCAAGCGAAGTCGATCCGGTAGCCGGAGACGCCGAATTGCGGCGTCGCCGGAATGCCGCGTCGGCGCAAGCCGCGTTGCACCGAGAGTTCGAACGGGTTGAGCGGCACATCGTGTGCGCTCGACCCGAGCTCCTGCCCGCCGGAGGCTGCGTACTCCAGATACTGGCGCAGCAGTTCCACGCCCCGTGCAGACGAGCGCCCGGGTGCCATGTCGCGATGACTGAAGGAAGACACCAGTTCGACGTGTGAGCGGGCTCTGGTCACGGCGACATTGAGGCGCCGCTCGCCGCCCTCTTGATTCAGGGGACCGAACCGGTAGAGCAGTCGCCCGTCGGCATCCTTGTGGTAGCCGACGCTCAGCATGATGGCGTCCCGCTCGTCGCCTTGGACCCGCTCGATGTTCTTCACGAAGAAGCGCTCAGCCCTCGACTCGTCCAAGAAGGCGTCCACGGCCGGATCGCTGAGGTCCTGTTGCAGTCGGCGGACTTCGGCTTCGATGGTGTTCGCATGCTTCTGGCCGAACGCGATCACGCCGAGGGTCTTGCCCGGCGATGTCTGCGCATGGTCCAGCACTCGTTCGGCGACGTACCGTGCCTCGTCGGGATTGGAGTTCGTGCCGTTCGCTGCGGCACCGGCACGGAAGTCGACGACGTGGTGTTCCAACGGCGGTGCCGTGGCCGTGCCGGGGAACGCAGTCAGGCTGCCGTTGTAGATGTGCCGATTCGAGAACGCAATGAGACGATCGTCACGGCTGCGGTAGTGCCACGTCAACATGGTCTCGCGCAGGAAGACGGCGGCGAGATCAAGCAGCGATTCCACATCGCTCGCGGAGAAATCCGTCTCGTCGGCGGGGTCGTCTTCGAAGGCATCCCGCCCAAAAAATGCAGTCGGCGGGAGCTGGTTGCTGTCCCCGGCGATGACGGCCTGGCGGGTCCGCGCAAGGCTGCTGATGGCCTCCGCTGGCGGGATCTGTGACGCCTCGTCGAAGATCACCACGTCGAAGAAACCGGATTGCGCAGGAATCATCTCAGCCACGAGAACCGGTGACATCGTCCAGCACGGGCGAAGCGACGTCAGCACATGCGGGGCGTCCGCGAGCATCTGACGGATGCTGCGGTGCCGTCGCTTCTTCGCGGCCTCCTTGCGGATGAGGTCGGCTTCGGCGGGGTGTTCGTTCATGGCCGCCACAACGGCCTCAGCGACATTGCGGCGTATCCGCATCGGGTTGACCCCGATGTGTTCCCGGTCGGATTCGGCGAATTCGGCCTGCGTCCGCATTGCGCGGCTGGCGTCGAAGTTCGCCAGCCGAGGCTCGCCGAACACGACGTCCTCCAGCACGTGTTCCAGCCAAGCGCGCTCCACCAATGCTGCAGCTTGGGCGGGGGTGCATCCGTCGTCGAGTGAGGACAGGACAACGTCGACGCCAGCGCTGCGCAGTTCGTCGTCGAGCTCACGCAGCCGAGGCAGCCGCTGGGCGACATGAGCTTCGGCAGCCAGAGCGCCGACGTCGTCCGACAATGCGGCCCACGAAAGGGTCGCGGCAGACGTCGGATCAATGAGCCGGATCTCAGCGAGCCGAGCCAACGCCGACAGGGCCTCGCTGACAGCCGGGAGGGCCCCGTCCAGGTCAGCGGGCGCCCGCGGCGCGCCGTTGGCGCCGAGGTCGGTCCACAGCGAGCAATGGCGCAGTGCGAGTTCAGCGATTTCTGCTGCCTCGACCGCGGAAAGCCGCTTCTGCTTCCCGTCGAGCAGCACCGCCTCGACGGCTTTGCGGCTCTGGCGGAGTTCACGCGAGAGCAGCCGGCTGAGTCTCGATGAATTGCGGGCTCGGGCGAACACTGTCTCCAGCGCGGCAAGGTCCAGGGAGTAGACCTCGGGGCCGCAGCGATCGAGCAGCGACCGGATGTCGCTGAGCAGTTCGAGGACGTTCGCTCGGTCTGTCGCCTTGTCCGGCAGTGGGACGCCGACCGCATCAAGACATGACCGCATTTCGCGGTCGGCGGTGGGGAGCAGCGTGTGTGCCGTGCGCCGCAGCTCGGCGAGCGCTGCTTGGGCTTCGTCCAGCGATGCGACGGTGCTGCGGTGCCAGCGTGGATGCTGTTTCGCGAAGCGGTGACCGTCGAGTTCGACCCACTCGACAATGTGGCCTTCCAGTGCGCGCCAGCTCTCGCTGCTGATGCGTCGAGCCGCGTCGCTGCTCATGCGCTGCGGTGGGCGCTCATGATCCGCGAGCCGCAGCAGCCGCTGTTGCATCTCGTACGCGCTGAGGTTCCATGGCGCACGAGCTTCATGCAGCGCCGTCGACATCGCCAGAAGCTCGCCTCTGCTGGACGCCAGCCGGTCGTGGAGCTCGGAATAATCCTGGGCTGGGGTTCCGCTGACATTTGCGAGCGAGGCGGCCAGTCCGGCAGCGAATTCCCGGCGCGTGCTGATGCCTCCGTGCAAGTCCATGACCAGATCGCCCAGTCCGGCATCGTTGATTCGCTTGGTCACAGCCTCGATGGCAGCACGCTTCTCAGCGACGAAGAGCACACGCTTGCCGTGGCCAGCGAGCGCCCCGATGAGATTGGCGATGGTCTGCGACTTGCCGGTCCCGGGTGGTCCTTGAATCACCAGCGACTCGCCGCCGAGCACTTGGTTGATGGCTCGGTGCTGACTGGAGTCAGCGTCAAGGACCAGGAATTCCGACGCTGGCGGTTCATGGTCAGGTCGGTTGGGGTCCGGGTCGCATCTGTTGCCGACCAGTGCGGCGCGCGCGGACGCTGAGCCGGCGATGGCGGCGACAAGGTCGCTGGCGGCGAAGAACTCTGCGTGCCTGTCCAGGTCTTCGACGAGCGGCATGGTGAAGTAGCTGAAGTTGCCGAGGAATGCCCGCAGTGTGATGTCGAACTCCGGCACCGTGGACCACACAGCCGTCAGCGCGTTGATCAGTCGGCGGTAGCCGTCCAGCGATGTCTGCTGTTCGTCAGCTAGCTCAGCCTCCACCTCCTCGACGTTGAGTCCGTGCTCGCCGGTCAGAACGTAGGCGAGCACCGGGTTCAGGTGGGCATCGCTGGCTACGGACAGTTCGAAGTCCCGTGTGGCTGCGGCCAGTCGTGAGGTCCGAATCGGTACCAGGATCACCGGGGCGTTGGGCTCTGTGCGCTGCTCGACGCTCCACGTTGCGAGGCCGATCCCTGCGAAGCAGGTGTCAATGCCCTTTTCTTCAAGATTCGTCAACGCTGTCTTGTGGATGGCGGCTGTCCTTCGTTGAGCATCTTCGAAGGGCGCTGCGGCATCAAGAGACGTCTCGGTCGAGAACAACTCGCTCAGGCGCACCTTGCGACCGGCCAACAGCCGGTCGAGCGTCTGTGCGCTTACTCCCGCTTGCCCGCCGGGTGTGAGATCGAGTGTGCCGGTCTTGAGATCGCGGTAGTTGCGCAGTCGGTTTTTCCCGCTCGGGTCGAACAGGTCTTTCCGCCATCCCTCCGCGGCCCGGCGTACGGCGTCAAGACGTCCATGCACGTCGTTCGGCCTGTTCGACCGAGCCTCGCCGTTCTCTGCCATGGTCGAGGCATCGTAACCGCGCACCAGTGGGTAGCTCCGAGGCGTCGTAACGGTCGGCATCGGGCGGGCTGCGACACTGAGTGTCGCTCAGGGGCGTGCGGGCGGCTAGCGATTGAGCCAGTCATCGCGTGTGTATCCGGCTTGCCTCAGGAGCCGCAGCAAGAACGGGGCGGGGATCTCGCGGTCGCTGGGGATTACCTGCCGGTGGGTTCCCTTGACCATGAAGTCGTGGTTGCCACCGGATCGGGGACCGTCCCAGCCTCGCTCACTGAGGAAGCGGATGAGGTCGCGACGCGTGGCTGGGGGGAGCCGACTCGTCATGCAGGCGTGGCGATCTCGCCCTTACGGATAGACGGGATGGGATGACCGAGTTCCTGTCCGAGTGTGACCCAGCCGGCGAGAACGTCGCGAAGCCTCTGTCCGGCCTCGTCGCGAGTCGCACCGGATGCGGATGCACCCGGGAAGTCCGGGTGCTCGGCCCACCAGCCAGCGAATGTGCCGTCGTCATCGAAGACTTCTTCTAACTGGGCACCGGCCAGCGCAGTGTCGAGCCAGCTCTCGAGCGGAAGCTCCGAAGGGTCGCTGGCCATGGCCCGAGTGTAGTTCTGGGTCGCTGCTTCCCTGCTACAGATTTTCGATGACGGCCGTGGCGAAGGCCTCTGTGCTCGCTCGACCGCCCTGGTCCGGCGTGAGGTGTTCGCCTCGCTCGTACACGTGGGCCAGGGCGTGGTCGAGACGGCCCGCCGCTGCCCCGAGCCCGAGATGGCGCAGCATCATCTCGGCCGACTCCAGCGTGGCCGTCGGGTTGATGATGCCTTGGCCGGCGATGTCGGGGGCGGTGCCGTGGGTCGATTCGAAGTACGCCCAGTCGTCGCCGTAACAGCCCGACGGCGCCAGGCCCATGCCCCCGATCGTGCCGGCGCCTTGGTCGGACAGGATGTCGCCGTACAGGTTGGGCAGCAGCAGCACGTCCAGCTCGTGGGGCCGCACCACCAGCCGGTGGGCCATGTCGTCGATGATGAATTGCTCGTATTCCAAGCTGGGGTACTCCTGCGCCACCTCCCGGGCGATGTCGCAGAACCACCTGTCGGTCGCAGGCAGCATGTTCGTCTTGGCCGAGACGGTCAGCTTGCCGCCGCGGCTCAGCGCCAGCTCGGCGGCGAAGCGCGTGACCTGCTCGGTGCCGGGCCGGGTGATGATCTTCGCCGCGAAGCGGCCGTTGGCTGCATCGGGCGGGACGCGAGAACGGCCTTCGGTCAATCCCGCATCGAGCAGCCGTTGCGCCGGGCCCATGACGCCGACGTACATGTCCTCGAGGTTCTCCCGGACGATCACGTAGTCGATGCCCTCGGGTCGGGCCAGCGGCGAGGCATAGCCGGGACGCCAGCGCACCGGTCGCACGTTGGCGTAGGTGCGCTTGCCCCAGCGCATGAAGCCCGCCCCCGGCGTGGTGCCGTTCGACGAGCCGAAGAGCACCGTGTCGGCAGCGTCGATGTGCTCGCCGACCAGCGCTTCCCGCTCGTCGGGCGTGAGCGCTGCCAGCTCGTCGCCCACCGGCACGTGGTCCCAGTCGATGGGCAGGTCCAACGCATCGAGCACCCGAAGCGAGGCGGCCATGGCCTCGGGCGCAGCATCGTCGCCGGGAATCACGCACACCCGGTGCCGTCGCTGATCGTTCACGAGCTACGACGCTACGTGCCCACGAAGCCTGTCGGTGCACCGCAACTGGCGTCGATCTACCCGACGACAAGACTCACGAAGCAGCTGGCCAGATCCGCCGCTGCTGTGTTGGCGAGGTTCGAGGCATTTGTCCTTGCGTGGTGCCCGGTCGTGCTTTCCCCACGGCGCTCAGAGTCGATTGTTGCTGTGGTGCATCACCAGGCGCGTCACCGATTCGATCTGCGGCTCGGGCATTCCGAAGTGCCCCAGTGTGTGAGCAATGAGCGCGTCGAGCGCTGCCTGGCGCTCTGCGACGACATGGTTCACGAGTCCTCCGCGCTCGAGGTCTGCCGCGTCGTCGGGATCGACGGACCACGCCAAGATGACGATCTCAGGATTGTGCTCACGCACAATGCGAGCGAAGTGCGCCACGTCGGATGGTTGGCTGTCGACGGCTAATGCGATGCGGGCTTCGCGAAGCCCAGCCCGTTCGGCGATCAGCTGCCGGGAGATGTCTCCCGCAAGAACTCGGCGCCCAGTTCTGGCTGCCCAACTCTGTGCACGGGGATCCATCGAGACCAAGGCGTAGGGAATCTCTGCCAACTCGAATGCGGCGGCGACGGCTTGGGCGCGTGGCCCGAATCCGTTCACGACTGCGTGGCCGCGCGCGGTTTCGTTTTCGACGAGATCGCTGCCTGCTGCCGTATCGGCCGAGGAGGAGTCGGCGCCGCTGGGGTGCGGTGCGGGCCGCTCCGGCCACAACCGTTTGATGCGGGCACTGAACGAGCTCAGCGCAATCAGCAGCACTGCGACGGCGATGAACGCCTCGGTGCCGTCCGCGAGACCGAGCGGGAGGAACCCGACATCTTCGCCGACGCGTTCGAGGACGAACGAGAACTCGCCGATCTGCGACAGCACGACCGCGGAGGCAACCACGACCCTCCGCGGCTGGCGAACGATTGCCGCTGCGGCTGCCGTCGAGACCAGCTTCGCGATGACGGTGCCGAGCGCGAGACCGATCACCAAGCGCGCATTGTGTGCGAAGTACGCCAAGTCGAACAGCATCCCGATCGACACGAAAAACAACGCCGTGAAGAGGATCTGCAACGGCAACACGTCTGCGATCGCACGAGCCGCCGAACGGCTCTCGGAGACCATCAGCCCGGCCAGAAACGCTCCCAGAAAGATCGATACACCAGCCAAGCTCGTCAACAACGCAGTCCCGAAGCAGATCGCAAGGATCGCCAGCAGAAACACGTCCTCGCTCTGGGAGCATTCGACCTGACTCAGCAGCCACGGAACCACCGTCTTCGCGACGAGCATCACTGCCGCCACGATTGCGCCGGCTGTGGCCAATGCGAGGACGATGTCAGCCCAGCTGTCTGAATCCCCGGCCAGTGAGGGCACCACCAGCACCATCGCGACGCTGGCGAGGTCCTGGTAGATCAACAGTGCTACTGAGAAGTTGCCGGTCGGCGAGGTAGTCGCTCGTTTCTCGGCCAGCACGTTGAGCACAATCACCGTGCTGGAAAGCGAGACGAGCAGACCGGTGAACACAGCAGCCCGCCAGTCGATGCCGAAGGCCATCGCGGCGGCGGCGACTATGCCCGTGGCGAGCCCAACCTGGATGCCGCCGCCGACCAAGAAGACCGATGCCATCTGCCTCACTCGTGCAAGGCTGAACTCGATCCCGAGAGTGAACAGCAGCAGCATCACCCCGATGTCCGCAGATTGGTTCACTAGGTCGATGTCGCTGACGAGCCCCACGCCGCCCGGCCCGATGACCGCACCGGCAGCCATGAAACCGACAATCGGCACCACGCGGAAACGAGCAAGCACGGCAGCGATCAGCGTTCCCGCTAGCAGCAACACGGCCAGCTCGACCAGCAGCGGCGGCACAGACTCAGGTACGGGCACTCGAGAGCGAGGCTATGTGGCGGCATCTCCGCACTGGGCGCGAGTCAAGCCACCCAAGGCACCTCCTGACCAAGCGCCGCTCACTTGCGCGCCTACCATCACCGTCCAAGTGCATCGGCGGCGAGCAGCCGCGCCGACTCGGAGGTACAGACGTGCGCAGGGTGGTCGCATTCTCGGTACTGCTGGTCGTCGGGCTGGGCCTGTCGCAGGTGTTGCCGCAACTTGCAGGCGACGCTCACGACACCGTTGCGAACGTCATTCGAGTGGCGACGATGACCGGTCTGGCGTTCATCATGATCCACGTCGGCTTCGAGTTCCACATCGACAAGTCCAATCTGCGCCAATACGGATGGGACTATTTCGTGGCGTTCACCGCAGCCACGTTCCCGTGGATCATCGCCACCGGCTACTTCGTGTTCGTCATGCTGCCCTCAGACGTATGGGGCAGCGGGGACGCCTGGACCGAGACGCTGCTGGCGGGCAGATTCGCCGCTCCGACCTCCGCGGGCGTGCTGTTCAGCATGCTCGCCGCGGCTGGGCTGGCCGGAACATGGCTGTTCCGCAAAGTGCGGATATTGGCGATCTTCGACGATCTCGACACCGTGCTGCTGATGATCCCGCTGAAGATGCTGATCGTCGGCATCGCATGGCAGCTCGGGCTGATCGTGGTGTTCATGGCCGCGCTGCTGGTGCTGGCGTATGTGTTCTTGCACCGGGTCGCGCTGCCGGTGACGTACCGATGGGTGCTGGGCTACGCAATCGCGATCGTGGCAGTCAGCGAAGTGCTGTACTCGGCCACCAAGCTGATCGACCCGTCGGTGCCGATCCACATCGAGGTGCTGCTGCCTGCCTTTGTGCTGGGCTGTATCGCTCGTCCGAAGCCGACTGCGCCCCGTGACGTGCCCGCAGCCGCCCACGACGAACTGCACAACCTGCTCGAACGGCCCGCTGAGCGGCGCGCTGGGGCGTGGGTCGCGGCGGTGTTCATGCTGCTCGTCGGCCTCAGCCTTCCGCAGATCTTCGAAGGCGACGACGTGCAGCATCCCGAGCCGACAGCGGCGTCGCTGCATGCATCCGCTCCCGGCGCATCAGTCGACGATCCGGCGCTGGCGGGCGGCGAGATCGAGGGCCGTTACGTCGACACGGTCACCGCCAGCCAGCCTTCGATCAGCTGGGGGGCGATCGCGGCCCATGTTCTGTTGCTGTCGGCCCTGATCAACGTGGGGAAGATGTTCCCCGTGTTCTGCTATCGCAAAGAGGCGCACTGGAAGCACCGGCTCGCGATCGCCGTGGGCATGTGGCCTCGCGGCGAGGTCGGGGCGGGCGTGCTCGTGCTCAGCCTGAGCTACGGGATCGGTGGGCCGATCGTCACCGTCGCGATGCTTTCGCTGGCGCTCAACCTTCTCCTCACCGGCGTGTTCATCATCATCGTCAAGCGGCTGATCGGCGCGGGCGACGACGCCGCACCGGCGGCCGATGCCGCGGCGAGCGCGACGCAGTAGCCCGTCTCAACAGGCCGACAGGCCGGCGAGTCGGCAACCGCAGACGCCCGGGAATGACTCGGAGACAGACCGCTATGGGGTGCGCAGGACGCCGCGCAGTATGGACCGCCCGGAGTGGGCAGGGTCTCCGTCGCGCGGCTCCACGCTGATGTCGACGACGGAGTAGAGCGACGGGTCGTAGCCGAGCGGCACTGCGAGGCTGCCCGGGTCTGCGGGGTCTATGAGGCCGAGCGACACCAGGTCGGCGACGTTGCCGTGATCGTCGGGCTGAATGAGCCATGCCTCGAGGTCGGCGCCGGACCCGGCGGCTGGCAGCGACGCGTCGACGAGCAGGATGCGCTGACGTCCGTCGTCCGCGACGTCGTCTCTGCAATCTGAGGGTGAGTCAAGCCGTCGAAATAGTGCATCGTGATCACCCGGCGAGTCGCCTCAGGCAGGCGACGCAGTGCTTCGGCGATCATCAGCCGTTCGGCGATCTGCTCGATCCCTGCATCGGAAGGCATGTCTGCAAGATCGGCGCCCGATCGGCGGTCCGAGTGCCGCTTCGCAGCACGGATGTTGTCGATGATCCGGTTCTTGGTGATCGTGACCAGCCACGCGGCCAGGTTGCCCTTGGCCGGGTCGAACCGTTCGTGGCCTTTCCATGCGCTGATGAAGACCTCTTGGGCGACGTCGCAGGCGCGGCTCTCGTCGAGCGTGCGACGGCACAGCGTGTACACGAGATCGCCGTAACGGCGGTAGACGGCTTCGAGAGAGCCGTCCTCGCCCCGAGCGAACGCCTGGTCGACACCGTCGGTCGCCTCGTCCGCTGAACGTGGATGATGCCGTTGGAGGCGGCGATGTCGGTGGCGACGACGGTTGCGTTGTTGACCATGACGGTGTCGCCGTCGACGGTGATGGCGATCTCTTCGCCTTGGACGGTGGTGACGGTCTGGCCGTCGAGCGACACGACGGTCGCGGCGGGCGCCTCCAGCGGCAGGACGTGGTAGGTCAGCACCGCCGTAAGCAATTCGGTATCGGCGAGCAATGCCTCCGGGGTCATGCCCAGCAATTCGAGGGCCGCTGCGAATGCGTCCTCGGTGGGGGCGAGCACGGTGAAGGGACCGTCACCGCTGAGCACCTCGACCAGGCCGGCGGCTTGCACGGCTGCCACGAGGGTCGGGAACGAGCCTGAGGAGACCGCAACCTCCACGATCGTGCCGTCCATCGCTTCCTGGTCCGCAGGCGCCATCTCTTCTGTGGTTGCAGGCGTCTCGTCAGCCGGGGGTGCTTCCTCCGTAGTCGGCGCCACCTCCGCCGCCGATGTCGGCGCGGCTGTTGCTGTAGGAGCAGCAGTGGCTGCGGGTGCGTCAGCGTCGCTGCTGTCGTCGCCGCACGCAGCCGTCACGAGGACCAACGCCAGCATCACCGTCGACAGTCGAGACCATCTGCAAGGTCTTCCGGACATAGTGAATTCTCCAGGATTGGGGGAACTTGACGGTGACTACGGAACGACCGGCGCGTTTGGTTGCAGGAATCTGCGAAGTGACCGCGCCCAGACGGTCTCTTGACTACGAGGGTGTGCTGCGAGGTTCTTCCACGACGTTGCTACTCCGCGGCGCCGTTCCGGCTTCGGCGGGGTGGCAGCGGGATGAAGGCGCTGGTGCGGGCCGCGTAGTCGGCATAGCCGGGGCGCCGATCGCCGATGGTGCGTTCGAGCAGGGCGACACCCGAGATGCGTACCAGAAGCACCGTCATGACTGTTGGGCCGATGATCGTCCACCAGGCGCCCGCCGCAGCGGCTACCAGGTAGATGCCCCACCACACCAGGAAGTCCCCGAAGTAGTTGGGGTGGCGGCTGTAGCGCCACAGCCCGCGGTTCATCACCTTGCCCCGGCCAGCCTCCGCAGCGCGGAATCGGGCGAGTTGACGGTCGGCCACCGTCTCGAAGATGAACCCGACCACCCACACCGCCGCGCCGAGCCAGTCCAGCCAGCCCACAGCAGCGTTCGGGTCGGTGCCCAGCACGGCCTGCAGCGGCAACGAGACGACCGTCGCCAGCAGCGCCTGCAAGCCGAAGACGATCACCAGGCTCCACAGCGCGAAGGGCTGCCACCTGTGCCGCATGTCCGCGTAGCGGTAGTCCTCCGGTTCGCCTCGTTTGCGCAGCGCCAGGTGGATGCCGAGTCGCAGGCCCCACAGCGTCACCATCGCGGCCAGCATCAGCTTGCGGCCGCCGCCGCCGCTCGAGCTGAGCCACAGCCCCCACGCGATCGCGACGAATACCACGGGCCACAAGGGGTCCACAATCGATGCGTCTTCGAGCCGCAAGCTCACCAGCCAGCAGATGAGCATCAGCACTGCCGCAATGGCAGCAGCGATCGCCAGCGAGCTCACAGCAGGGCGGTGCGGCCGGGCTCCCGGTACAGCGTCGCTCCCCAGTGCGCCCCCGCACCGAAGCTGGTGAACGCCACCAGCGAACCGGGTCCGACCCGGTCGGCCGAGCGCAGTTCGTGGAACAGGATCGGCAGCGTCCCCGCCGTCGTGTTGCCCCAGCGGTCGATGTTGGAAGGCACCACCGACTCGTCGGCCCCGAGCCGGCGGCGAACGCCGTCGAGGATCCGCTCATTGGCCTGATGCGCCACCACCACATCGAGATCGCCCAATTTGTGACCAGTCCGCGTCAGCACTTCGAGTACGGCTTCGGGCATGGTCTCCACCGCCAGCCGGTACAGGCCCCCGCCGTTCATCGCCGGACGGTGCAAGCCTTCGGCAATCTGCGCGGCGTCGACATAGGGACGGTGCAACGAGCCCAAACCCGGAACTTCGATGAGATCGGCGTTCGCGCCGTCCGTGTACAGCACCGACGCCAGAAATCCGACGGGTTGACCCCCGCCTGCTGAAGCCGACGGGTTGTGTCGTTTCACCACCGCTGCGCCGGCGCCGTCGCCGAACAGCACGCTCCATGCACGGTGACGGTTCGCCAGTTCTCGCTCGTCGTCGGTGACGGGCCGGTGGGTGCGGCCCAGCACGATGTCCCACGCGTTGCCCCACGGCAGGTAGCCCGCATGCACTTCGGCACCCACCACCAACACCGTGTCGGCGCGATCGGTGGCGATCAGCATGTCGGCCAGATCCAGCCCGAACAGGAAGCCAGCACACTGCTGGCGCAGATCGAACGTCGCCACCCGCTCGATGCCCGATTTGTGCTGCACCGCACCCGCGATGCCGGGATTCTGGCGATCCGGCGTCATCGTCGCGCAGATCACCGAGTCCACTTCCACCGTTCCCACCCCGGCGTCGGCCAAAGCCGCCGTCGCCGCTTCGGCACCGAGATCCGACGCCGCCGTGCCCGGCTCAACAAAACGACGGCTCACCACACCCGTACGCGAGCGGATCCACTCATCGGACGTGTCCATGATGCGTGTCAGCGCCTCATTGCTCACCACATGGGGCGGCACCGCGATCCCGGTTCCTACGATGACGGCAGCCATGGTCAGCGAAGCTTAAGGCTGCCATGCGGGCAGCAGACCGCGCGAACGGCGACCGATCATGAACTGCATCTCGACCGAGGCAACATGCACCGGGATCGGCCCCATGTGATCGATGCCGCAGGCGCACTGGCGGGACTCGGAGCTGCGCCGAGGATCAATCAGCGGATTCCGGAGGGCTAAGACCACCCCTCGACGCGGTTGCCTAGGCTGCGGGCTCACTCAGAATGGACGATGTCGCGATCGCATGGTTCCGGAGAGATCTCCGCTTGGCAGACAACCCTGCTTGGGCCGCAGCTGCTGCGTACCAGGTGGCGGTGCCGATCGTCGTACTCGAACCGAGGCTGCTCAAGGCGGCCGGGCCGCATCGCCTGAGGGCGTATACGGGCGCAATCACCGGTTTGGAAAAGTCACTGAAGGAACTCGGTGCGACGCTGCACATCGCCGTTGGAGATCCGGTTGATGCGCTTCCCCCGATCGCAGCTGAAGTGGGCAGCGCGACGGTCATCGTGAACGCGGACGTAACGAGGTACTCGACACGTCGAGACGGGCGAGTTGGCCAGGCACTCGGCAGACCGCTGGAATCACATTGGGGCACATTGGTGCATCCCCCCGGAAGTGTGCTGACCAGCAAAGGCACGCTCTCGCAGGTGTTCGCTCCGTTCTGGAAGCGATGGCAGGCCCTGCCATTGCGGCCCGAGGTCGGCACTGGCCGCGTCGGCGTCGTTGGCACGGGTCCGTCCACTGGTCTTCCGGGCCTCACGGCGACCTCCTTGGCCGAGGCGCGCGACGAGTTTGAAGGGCTCCGGGTGTGCCTGCCCTCAGCGGACGACGTGCCGACGGCGGTGTGGTCCGAACAGCGCTCAGCAGCACAACTCAGAACTTGGTTGGAGCAGGCCGATCGGTACGACGAGACCCGTAACGGATTCGACATCGCCGGCACGTCTGAGCTCAGCAGCGCGCTGCACTTCGGCCTGCTGTCGCCAACGGCCATCGCCCGCCAGGTCGGCACCGGCTCGGCGGGCCGATCAGCTTTCGTTCGGCAGTTGGCATGGCGGGATTGGTACGCCCATCTCACCTACGAACAGCCTGACATCGCCCGCTGCGCGCTGCGCCCCGGCTACGACCGCATCGAATGGCGCGACGGGGCACTGGCCGATCGAGACTTCGCAGCGTGGACAGCGGGACGCTCGGGAATTCCGATCGTGGATGCTGCCATGCGTCAGCTGTCAGCCACCGGTTGGATACACAACCGTCTTCGCATGATCGCGGCTTCGTTTCTCGTCAAGGATCTGCTGATCGATTGGCGACGCGGCGAGCGATGGTTCCGCCGACTGCTGTGCGACGGCGACGCAGCCCAGAACGCGGGCAACTGGCAGTGGTGCGCCGGCACCGGCCCCGACGCTGCGCCGTACTTCCGAGTCTTCAACCCGGTCGTCCAGAGCCGCCGCTATGACCCCTATGGCAGCTATCTGCGGCGGTGGCTGCCCGAACTGGCTCGAATGCCGAACCATGCGATCCACGCGCCGTGGGAAGCTCCGCAGCCCGTGCTCGCGGTCGCAGGCGTCCGGATTGGCATCGACTATCCCGCCCCCATCGTCGATCACCCCGAGGCGCGACAGCGTGCCCTGGCCGCCTACCGAACTGCGCTCGACACCGTTGCTGACAGCGTTTGAGGCGCCGACCCAGCTCCGCTACAGGCCCGGCTTGGTCACCATCACGGCAATTGCGGCCACGATCACCAAATTGCTCGCCATCGACCACAGCTCGGCGCGCCCGCGCAGCCGTTCCGCATCGTCGGACCGTTCGGGTCCCGCGTCCATTGCGTCGGCAAGCTTGGCGCTGGTCGGCCGCAGTGCGCCGTGAGCGATGCCCAACCAGACGAAGTACAAGATGAACGCCGTCGTGACCCAGCCTTGCCGGAACGTCCAGCGGTCATCGACGAGCACCGCCACAACGCCGGCGATCCCGGCGAGGTACGCCGCCATGTCCGTCAAGCGGTTCGACGCGAACTCGAACGCCCGCCGCACAGCAGCTGCAGCGTCAGGACCATCAGCCCATGCCCGTCTCAGCATGACGGTGCCCAAGGCGCTGCCGCCGAATCCCACCACCGCACACACGAGGTGGACGACCAGCACGGTTTGGTACCAGCCCGAGTTGAAGTTGGCTGCCACCAGGGCATCGCCGAAGCCAAGCGCCATGCCCGCGAGTATCGCCGCCGAAGGCACTGATGCCGCAGCGGGCGCACCAAACGACGCGGCTAGTGAGTTCGTTCGGAGCGTCGCAACGGGCAGTGGTAAGTTCGCTGTGCCACAGACACGGCCGGAGCTCCGGGGGAAGGGGAGTCCATGCCGATCGAGTCATCAGGCCATAGCGCAGGCAACCCGAGGCTGTACGAGGTCATCGAGGGCGCGCCCAAGGAAGGTGCGAGCCCGACGATCTGGGCCTGGCCACAGATCATCGACTATCTCAAAGTCGCTGGTCAGCCAGTTCAGGGGCCATGGCCGCCACACCAAGAGCGACGGCCTGATCCCGACGCCGAGTCGTTGCCGCGAGCTGTGCCGGATCCGCAAGGTCCCGGCGGGCCGTCGACAGGGGGCTGACGCATGTATCCATCTCGCTTCAGCTACGAAGCGCCCTCGACTGTCGCCGAGGCAGTTGCGATGCTCGCCGCAGCAGACGGCGAGGCGAAGATCCTGGCGGGCGGCCAGAGCCTCATCCCGATGATGAAGCTGCGCTTCGCGGCGCCCGCGATGATCGTGGACATCAACGGCATCGGCGGCCTCGACTACCACCGGGCCGATCCCGACGGCACCTACCGCATCGGGGCGCTGTGCCGGCACGCCGATCTCGAGAAATCCGCTGCGCTCGCCGATGTCCAACCGACCATCGCCGCGGCGGCCCCGGTCGTGGCCGATCCGTTGGTGCGCACACGGGGGACGCTCGTGGGCTCGGTGTGCCACGCCGACCCGCAAGGCGACTGGGCCTCGGTGATGGTGTCGCTGGAAGGCGCCATCGTGGCGCAGGGTCCCGATGGACGCCGGAGCATTCAGGTGGCCGACCTCATCGACGGTCCGTTCCAGACGGTGCTCGCTCCCGACGAGATCGCCACTGAAGCAGTGGTTCCCGCGCCACGCGGCACCCGGGCCGGCGGCTACCTCAAGCTCGAACGTCGAGTGGGCGATTTCGCCACCGTCGGCGTCGCGGTCTCCGTCGAGATGTCGGGCGGCAGCGTCGCGCGTGCGGGCATCGGGCTCACCGGTGTCGGGCCTGCCACCATCAACGCCTCCGACGCTGCGGCGGCGCTGGTCGGCACTGCGCTCGATGCAGACGCCGTGGACGCGGCAGCCCAGCTCGCGGCCGAGGCGGCGCAACCACGGTCTGACCACCGGGGGAGCGCCGACTACAAGCGCCATGTCGTTGCCACCTTCGTACGACGCATCGGCGCCCAGATCCAGCGTTCAGAACAAGAGGCGGCCTGACATGAGCACGCTGTACGAAGAGGTCCGGCCGAGCGACGGCGCCGATGACGCAGTGCCGGTTCGCCGCGTGGAGCTGACCGTGAACGGCGAGCGGCGTGCGGCCGACGTCGAACCGCGGTTGCTGCTGGCGCACCTGCTGCGCAACGGCTTCCGGCTAACGGGAACCCACACCGGCTGCGACACGACCAACTGCGGCGCATGCACTGTGCTGTACGACGGCGTGCCCGTCAAGAGCTGCACCATGTTCGCCGTCCAAGCCGACGGCCACGAGGTGCTCACCGTCGAAGGCCTGGCGACGGCGAGCGAGCTGCACCCGATCCAGGAAGGCTTCAAGGACGAGCACGGCCTGCAGTGCGGTTTCTGCACGCCGGGCATGATGCTCGCCGCGAAGGCGTTGCTGGAAGAGAACCCGAACCCCAGCGAGGACGAGATCCGCTGGGCGCTCTCGGGGAATCTCTGCCGCTGCACCGGCTATCAGAACATCGTCAAAGCCGTGATGTGGGCGGCCGAGAAGCTAGGCGGCAGCGCGGACGATGCCGGCGATGACGCAGGCGGGGAGAGCTGAGATGGCGCTCGACGAGATCAAGATCGGCGGCCTCGGAGCCAGCCGGCGGCGGGTGGAGGACAACCGCTTCATACGCGGCAAGGGCAACTACATCGACGACATCGCCCTGCCCGGGATGCTGCACATGGAGATCCTGCGCAGCCCGCTCGCTCACGCCCGCATCCGTTCCATTGACGTCAGCGCCGCCTGGGCCATCCCCGGCGTTCGCATGGTGCTCACTGGCGACATGCTGGCCGCTCGAAACCTGGCGTGGATGCCGACGCTGTCGTACGACACCCAGGCTGTCCTCGCCACCGACAAGGTCCGGTTCCAGGGACAGGAAGTGGCCTGTGTGGTCGCCGACGACCCCTACATCGCCAAGGACGGCTGCGAGGCGATCGTGGTCGATTACGAACCGCTGCCGCCCATCGTCAACCCGACCCAGGCAACGGCCCCCGGTGCCCCGCTGATCCGCGACGACAAGACCGGCCAAGACTCCAACGTCGTCTTCGACTGGGAAGTCGGCGACCGCGAGGGCACCGATCGAGCCTTCGCGCAGGCCGATGTGGTCTCGGCCATCGAGATGCACTACCCCCGTTCGCACCCGTCGCCAATCGAGACATGCGGCTCGATCGCCGACTTCAACCGGGCAACCTCGAAGCTCACGGTGTACATGACCACCCAAGCGCCGCACATCATCCGCGCCGCGGTGGCCCTGGTTGCCGAGCTGCCCGAGCACATGATCCGCATCGTGTCGCCCGACCTCGGCGGAGGCTTCGGGAACAAGGTGCCGGTGTATCCGGGCTACGTGGTGTCGATCCTGGCGTCGATCCTGCTCGAGTGCCCCGTCAAGTGGATCGAGGACAAGAGCGGGAATCTCATCTCGACGGGATTCGGCCGCGACATCTACCTCAAGGGCGAGATGGCGCTGCGCAACGACGGCCGCATTCTCGGCGTGCGGATGCACACCGACTCCGACCATGGCGCCTTCTTCTCCGACGCCCAGCCGAGCAAGTTCAAGATCGGTCTGATGCACTCGGCCTTCAGCTGCTACGACATCCCGGCAGCGCATCTCACCGCCCAGGGCGTCTACACCAACAAGGCGCCAGGCGGCGTGGCGTATCGATGCTCGTTCCGGGTCACCGAGGCCATGTACTTCCAGGAGCGCATGGTGCAGGCGGCCGCCGCCGACCTCGGCATGGACCAGGCCGAGTTCCGCCGCATCAACCTGGTGCGCGACGACGACTTCCCCCATCGCACGCCCTGGGGGTTCCTGACCGATTCGGGCCAGTACGGCAAGTGCCTCGACCTCGGCCTCGAAGCGATCGGCTACGAGGACTTCTTGCGTCAGAAGGAAGAGGCGCGCCAGCGCGGCCGACTGCTGGGCATCGGCATCTCGACCATGACCGAACCCCTCGGGGCGGGCAACAGCCGGGAGTACGACATCTTGGGCATCAAGATGTTCGACTCGGCGGAGCTGAAGGTGCACATGACCGGCAAGGCGCTGCTGCGGACTGGCGCCAAGACCCAAGGCCAGGGCCACGAGACCACCTGGGCGCAGATCGTGGCTCACGAGCTGGGCATTCCCGCCGAAGATGTGCTCGTCGAGGAGGGCGATACCGACACGGCCCCGTTCGGCATGGGCACCTACGCGTCACGCAGCACGCCCGTGGCCGGGGCGGCGGTGGCCATGGTGTCGCGCAAGATCCGGGCCAAGGCTCGCCAGATCGCCGCGCACCTGCTCGAGGTGTCCGAAGAGGACGTCGAATGGGAGCTCGGCAGGTTCTCGGTGCGTGGCGCGCCCGACCGGGGCGTAACCATCCAGGAATGCGCGATCGCCGCCTACAGCAACATGCCCGACGGTATGGAGCCAGGCCTCGAGAACAACGCCTACTACGACCCGCCGAATCTGACTTGGCCGTTCGCCTGCTACATCGCGACCGTCGAAGTGGATCCCGAGACCGGCGTGTGGGACGTCCTGCGGGTGGTGGCGGTGGACGACTGCGGCGTGCGCATCAACCCGATGATCGTGGAAGGGCAGATCATGGGCGGGCTCACCGAGGCCTACGCCATGGCCAACATGCAGTTCATCACTTTCGACGAGGACGGCAACTGCATCGGCTCCAACTACATGGACTACCTGCTGCCGACCGCGTGGGAGACGCCCGGATTCGAGCTGCATGAAGTGGTGACGCCGTGCCCGCACCATCCCATCGGGGCGAAGGGCATCGGGGAGTGCGCCACCGTGGGCGGTCCGGCAGCGTTCGTCAACGCAGTGATCGACGCCATCGGCGACAGCGGCGTGCGCAATATCGACATGCCGCTGCTGCCCGACCGTGTCTATGAGGCCATCACAGGCGGCCACGACATCTCCGGCGCACCGCCGGTGAAGACGGAGTGATGAACAGCAGCAGCGCCGCCGGGCCCGGTATCGGGGGGCACAGGGCCGTCGAGGGCTGGGGCGTGCTCGAACGCGCCACCGAGCTGGCGCGCAGCGGGGAGGCATTCGTGCTGGCCACCGTCGTCTGGCGGGAGGGTCCCACGTCGGGGCAGCAGGGATCTCGTGCCGTCTACACGGCCTCCGGCGAGATCTACGGCTGGATCGGCGGCGCGTGCGCCGAGCCGGTGTTCATCCGCGAGGCCATCGCAACGCTCGAAGCCGGCACGCCGCGCTTGCTGGCCCTGGGCGCGAGCGACCGATTCGGCGATCTCCCGCAAGGCACGACAGCGGTGCCCATGTCGTGCCAGAGCGAAGGCGCCCTGCAGATCTACTTGGAGCCCGTCGTGGCCGTACCTCATCTGGTGATCGTCGGAAGCTCGCCGATGGCAACCACCCTGTCGGTGCTCGCCGCCCAGCTCGACTGGCGTGTCGAGCTCGTCGACCGTGCCGAGTTCAGCGAGGGGCTGCTCACGCCGCAGTCGATGGTCGTGGTTGCCACCCAGGGGCACGGGGACGAAGACGTGCTGGCTGCTGCGTTCAAGGCCGATCCCGCCTACGTGGGCTTGGTCTCCTCCGCTCGACGAGGGCGCAGCGTGCGGGCCCTGCTTGAGGCCCAAGGTGCCGAATCGACCCAGCTCGATGCGCTGCGCGCTCCTGCCGGCCTCGATCTCGGCAGCACCTCGCACAAGGAAGTAGCGGTGTCGATCCTGGCCGAGCTGGTGCAGCTGCGGGCACAGGGCACATTCGCTGCCCCGGTTACAGCGCCGGCGTCGACGACAGGGACCGCTGTCGATCCTGTCTGCGGCATGACGGTCCAGATTGATGCGGGGACTGCGTCGCTGGAAGTGGGAGACGAGGTCTTCTACTTCTGCTGTGCGGGATGCCGGACCGCTTTCGCACGTGAGCAGGGAGTCGCCTGATGCAGATCGCCAACCAGTTCGAGGTCGCCCAGCCGACCGAGGCCGTGTGGGATTTCTTCGGCAATGTGCCGCAGGTTGCGGCGTGCCTGCCCGGCGCGGAGCTGAGCACCGATCTGGGCGATGACCGCTACGGCGGCACGGTGTCCATCGGACTCGGCCCCATCAAGCTCGACTTCGACGGCAGCGCCGAGATCACCGACCGCGACCCCGACGCCCGCACCATTTCGGTCAGCGCCAGCGGCACCGATCGCAAGGGCCGGGGCCAGGCCACGCTCGCTCTCGACGCGAGCCTTGCCCCGACCGCAGGGGGCACCGCAGTGGACGTCGCGATGGATCTGCAGCTCTCCGGGCCGGCCGCACAGTACGGCCGAGGCTTGGTGGGTGACATCACGGCTGTCTTGCTGGAGGACTTCGCCGCCAATGTGCAGAACCGGCTTGCGGCGATCGCCGAGGGGCGCGATCCCGACGAAGTCGAACAGGTGCAAGCCGCCGGTGGCCTTGCCATCGGTGTGCGCGCCGCGGGGATGGGCCTCGCCCGCGTCGTGCGCCGGCTTGCCCTGCCGTACCGCCCTGAGGCCGTCTGAGGAGGCGCTTGTGCTCTGGTGGATAGGAAACCTGATACTGCTCGTGGTGGTCGTGCCAGTGGCGCTCGCACTGCTGAACCGGGTACTTGCTGCAATCGAGCGCATTCGCAAGGCCAGCGACGACATCCTGGCCGGCGGCGTGGGGATCATCGGCGAGCTCGACACCACGCAGGACTTGCTCGCTACCACTGACGAAACGATCGAAGAAGTCGCGGACGGTGCGGTCCGCTACGCCGGTTCGGTCGGGAAGCTCCTGGGCTGAAAGGGGACGTGATGCCTGTTGTTGCTTGGGTCACTGTCATCATCGGCGGCTTGATCATTCTGGCGGCCGCGGTCGGACTGCTCCGTGTGGTGCTGCACCTGGTTGCAGTGCACCGCACGCTCACCCAAGTGGTCGGCGGCGTTCGTGTCATCGCCGAACAGACTTCGACGGTGCCCACGGTGCTGCCGTCGGTCAACTCGACGCTGATGCCCGTCCACGACTTCTGCGAATCGATCTGAGGGGGGACCGCCATGCTGCAGTTACTCGCCCAGAGTTCGGACGCCGTATCGACCACCGGATGGGTCATCGGCTATGTCATCGGCATCGTCGTCGTGATCGCCGTGGTCGCCCTCGTAGTGCCGATCCTGATGCTGGCCCGCTCGATCGGCAATCGGGCCTCCGAGATCAACGACGGTCTGGAGGACGCCGTCACCAACACGGCGGCACTGGGGGAACTGAACACGACGATCGCAGCGGCAACGGTGATCGTCGACGGCCTCAAACGCGGCCGGAACCGGTTAGGAGGCTGACATGGACCTGCTGGCTCTCACTGACACCCAGGAGAACCTGTGGTGGGGGGTCATCATCGGCGGCTTTGTGGTGATCGTGGCAGTGGTGGTGCTGCTCACCATGCTGGTGCTGCTGGTGCGCACGATCGAGCGCCGGGTGGAGACCATCAAAGGCACGCTTGAGCGAGCCGCCGCCAATACGTCTGACACCGCCCTGATCGCCGAGACCGCCGACGGGGTGGACGCGGTGCTGACCGAAGGCCTCGAACACCACCTGTTCCTCGGCCGAGTACTCGACAAGGTGCGCTCATGACGACACTCGTAGTTCTCTCGGTCATCCTGATCGGCCTGTTCATAGCCGGGCTCGCGTTCTACCTGTTCGTAGTGGGCAGCCAGCTCACCCGGATCGCCGGCCTACTCGAGGAATGCTCGCAGATCGTTTGGAAGATCAAGTCCGACGCCGAAGCCGTCGAGCCGGGCGTCGAGCGCATCAACAACACGGCCGGCGTCATCGCGGGCGCATTGCCACTGCTGTACGGCATGGCCGAGGGCATCGTGGCCGGTGCCACCTATGAGCCCGAACCCGAGCCTCGCGAGCCGTCGCCGGCACGGCCCGCGATGGGAACGCGCCGCAGCCGGCTTCACGACGCAGTCGGCTACCACCCCGAATAGAACCGCGCGACCGCTGCAGAGGCAGCAGGGAATTCTGCGACCAGCGATCCGGCTGGTCGCAACGTCGCAGAATTCCCTGCCGCCTCCGCAGCTATGTCGTCTGCTCTGTGCCGCTCGGGTCGCGAGTGGTGGTGAGTGGGCCTGCGGTGGGAGCCCGGTAGCTGCCGATCCATTCGTCCTCCCACACCTGGTCGAACTGTTCGGGCGCGCAGCCGGGCCGGTAGACGGCGACGAGCTCCTGGACGATCTGCTCGCGATGCGAGCGCAGTCCGCCCGGTACCTCGTAGGTGCAGATGTGGAGGTTCCACTTGTTGCCGGCGCGCCGTTCCCAGCACTTGGCGCGGGGGTGGCCGAACGGCAGCCCCGCCGCAGCCAGGTTGTCCGCGTGGTCGACGTCGAGCACGGCGTAGTCGTACGGCTTGCGGTCAGGATCGGCCCGGTACAGGATCGCGAACACAGCTGCATTTGTCGGCGGCGTCCAGCCGCCGAGCACCCGTGGCCCCTCGAAGGGGTAGCCGGCGAGCGAACCAAGCCGAATCATTGGGGCCGCGTCACTCGTCGAACTCCAACTCGTCCTCGCCGATCACTTCGGCTCGGGTCATCGGCCAGGCGGGGAGGTCTGCTGTCTCGACGGCAGCAGCGAACGCTGCCATGGCCGCTTCGACGGCTTGGTCGGAGCTCTCGGCCTCCACCACAATTTGGGCGCCGTAGGCCATCGCACCGACGCCGGATGCGATGCCTTCGAGCGGTGCGACAGCATCGGCAAGCGCGACCACCTCATCCAGTTCGATGGGGCGGTCGCCTTCGGCCTGGATGGAAACGCTCCACCGGCTCATCGTTCGCGGCTCATCAGGACCCCCGGATCACCCGACGTGGGCCAGCTTGGCGGCGAACTGCTCCAGGCTTGCAAGGTCGTGGCCCGATTCAAGCGTGTCGATGAACGGGCCAGCGGCCATCATTCCCAGTGTGCTTGGCGGAGTGTCCGCGTTGTCGCCGACAAGCGGGTTCATCCAGATGATCCGGTGGCAGAGCCGGCTCAGGCGTTCCATTGCGCTTGCCAGGGCAGCAGGTTCGCCCCGATCCAGCCCGTCGGAGCAGATGACTACGGTGGCGCCACGGCTGAGCCCCTTGCGGCCCCACCTGCGGATGAAGCTGTCCAGCGATGCTCCGATCCGGGTGCCTCCGTCCCAGTCCAGAACACGGGCAGCCGCCAGCTTCATCGCGTCGTCGGGGTTGCGTCGGTCGAGCGCTGGGGTGATGCGCGTCAACCGGGTGCCGAAGCAGAACACCTCCACCTTCTGGGCCGCCCTGCGCATCGAGTATGCGAACTGCAACAGGTTGCGGGAGTAGTCCGCCATCGACCCCGATATGTCCAGGATCAGCACGAGCGGGCGAGCTCGCTCGGCTCGCGTCACGCGATGCAGGACCGGGGCGGCGTGGCTGAGACGCATGGCGTCGCGGGCTATGCGGCGGATGTCGAGGCGTGCCCCCGACGGGTCGGTGCGACGCCGCCGGGTGCGACGGCGGGGCGGTTCGAGTCGAACCTGCGCCATGATGCGCCGCAGCGCAGCCAGCTCGGTGGGCGTGCACTCGGCGAAGCGTTTGTCGCGCTGGATCTGGACCCCGGAGGCCTGACGTCCGAGCACCATCGGCCGGTCGTCACCCGATTGAGTGCCAGGCTCGATGTCCGGCACATTCAGCGTGCCGCTGAGGCCCTGCGCAATCGGTTCGGATTCGGAAGGTTCGGGGTCGGCCGGGGCCGGGTGTCCCAAGAAGTACCGGCGGAATACCTCGTCGTAGAGCGCCAGGTGGTCCCGGCGATGGACCAGCGTCGTGCGGCCGCTCCAGTAGACGTCTTCGAGATCGCTTGGTGTGAGCTCCGAGACCGCAGAGCAGAACGTGACTACGTCGTCGGAGCCCACCGGCAGACCCTCGTCTCGCAACGCATGGCCAAAGCCGACGAGTCTCGCTACGAATTCCATTGGCGGCGTGCTGGCCACGGCTTCGGCGGCCCGACCCACGTCAGGCATCGGCGACACGGCTGTCAAGATCGGCTTCGATGCCCGTGTCAGGCATCGGCAACAACCCTGTCGAGTTCGGCTTCGACCAGTTCGAGGTCGTCACGGTCCTTGATGACCGCGCCGATGGTGTCGGCAGCGGCCGCCGCATCGAGATCGTCGGTACCCAGCACGCCTAGCGCGTCGACCCAGTCGAGTGTCTCGGCGACCCCCGGCGGCTTGGCGAGATC
Source organism: Acidimicrobiales bacterium (assembly GCA_009843525.1). Taxonomy (GTDB): domain Bacteria; phylum Actinomycetota; class Acidimicrobiia; order Acidimicrobiales; family Poriferisodalaceae; genus Poriferisodalis; species Poriferisodalis multihospitum. The sequence continues at coordinate 123,600 of VYDH01000008.1, forward strand.
CATGTCGCGCAGGCGCTGAACGGCGGCAACCACCTTGTGCGCGAGGGTCGCGACAGCATCGGGTGCACGCAAGCGGACGATCTCGATTTCCTCCTCGAAACTGGGGTAGCCGATCCAGTGATACAGACATCGGCGCTTGAGGGCGTCGTGCAATTCCCGCGTGCGATTCGAGGTCAGCACCACCATCGGTCTGTTGGCCGCGGTGACGGTGCCGAGCTCGGGGATCGTGATCTGGAAATCCGACAGCAGCTCCAGCAGGAAGGCCTCGAATTCGTCGTCGGCACGATCGACCTCGTCGATGAGCAGCACCGCACTGCTGCCAGCCTTGATCGCCGACAGCAGCGGCCGCTCGATGAGGAATTCAGGGCCGTACAGTCCGCTGACGGCCCCGGCGTCGGTCAGCTCGCTCTCCGACAGCGCCCTGACGTGCAGCATCTGCCGCGCGTAGTCCCACTCATACAGCGCCTGGTAGGTGTCGATGCCCTCGTAGCACTGGAGACGGATGAGCTGCTGCCCGCCGATCTCCGCGAGGCACTTGGCCATCTCGGTCTTGCCGACGCCGACCTCGCCTTCGAGCAGGATCGGCCGGCCGAGTCGCATCCCGATGAGCGCTGCGGTGGCCAGGCCTCGGCTCGCGAGGTAGCCGGCAGCTCGAAGCTGTGCCTGGAGCTCGGCAACGCTCGCCGGTGTCTCGTTGCGGGGCTGGTCGCTCACCGTTGGAGCCCGGGACGCCGCCGGCCTCAGTCGCCTGATGTGGGACCGAGGACCAGGTCGCGCACTGAGGTGCCGTCGGGGGATGACTTGCCCTCGCGCTCGAGCAGCTTCCGCCACGACGTGGTGATGTCCTCGTCGCCTTCAGCAAAGCCGTCGAAGGTGAAATGGCGCGCATTGCGGCAGATCTTGACGTTGCTGTGCTCGGCGTCGAAGCCGGCGCTGTCGTCTCCCTGCCAGACATCTGTCAGGACGGGCTGCGTCTCGGCGCCGACGCTTGGCTGCGCGGGCACCGGATCGGTCGATGTCACGAACCCGATGGTAGCCGCAGGCGCCAAATCCCGATCAGCGCTGCCGTCCGCGCCTGCCGAAGTTCGTTTCGCCGTCGGTGGCCAAGGCAGGCTGGCACGCATGCCGCGTCGTAATCTCTGACACTTCACCGCATGTTGCCGGAAGGACTCGCATGACCGATCGCCAGATCCATATCCGAAGCTGCTCGTTGTGCGAGGCGATGTGCGGGCTCGAGGTGCACCACGCCGACGGCGAAGTGAAGCTGATCAGGCCGAACCGCAACGATGTCTGGTCGAAGGGCTACATCTGTCCCAAGGGCACCGTGCTCGGGCACATGTACGCCGATCCCGATCGGGTGCGCAGGCCGCTGGTCCGCAACGCAGCTGGCGATCTGGCCGAGGCCAGCTGGGATGCCGCCTTCGAGCGCTGCGCCGAGCTGCTCGGCGGCGTCCGGGACAAGTACGGCGTCGAAGCGATTACCGCCTACCTCGGCAACGCCACTGGCTTCAACTACTCCATCAGCCGCTACGCCGGCATGTTCCTGCAGCTCGCCGGGATACCCACCGTGTATTCGTCTGGCACCGTCGACACGTGGTCCAAGAACGTGGCCTGCCAGCTGATGTACGGGCACTCGTGGCGCATCCCAGTGCCCGACATCGACCGCACCGACTTCATGGTGGTCCAGGGCGCCAACCCGTCCGCCAGCCAGGGCAGCTTCATGGGCTGCCCCGATGTTCCGGGTGCGCTGGACCTCGTGCGCGAGCGAGGCAAGGTGGTGGTGATCGACCCTCGCCGCAGCGAAACCTGCGCACACGCCGACCAGTGGCTGCCGGTGCGGCCTGGCACCGATGCGCTGCTGCAGCTCGCAGTGGTGAACGTGCTGTTCGACGAAGGGCTCGTGCGACTGGGGCACCTGGCCGATCGGCTCAAGGGGGTGGACGACGTACGGGCCATTGCTGCTGAATTCCCGCCGGAGCGAGTGGCCGAGGCGTGCGGTGCGGATGCCGGGGCGATCCGCACCTTGGCCCGCGAGTTTGCTGCGGCTGAGCGTGCTGTGTGGTACGCGCGCATCGGCACCTGCAATCAGGAGTTCGGGACACTGGCGTCGTGGCTGCCTGACGTCATCTGCGCGCTCACCGGCAACCTCGACGCGGTCGGCGGGATGATGTGGGCGAAGCCCGTGGCGTGGTCGATGCTGCAGCAGGACTGGGGCTTCGAGGGCGGATTTGACCGCTGGCGGAGCAGGGTTCGCGACATTCCCGAGGTGCTCGGCCAGTTCCCGATGGGCTGCCTCGCCGAGGAGATCGACACACCGGGCGAGGGGCAGCTCAAGGGACTGATCGTGGTGGGCGGCAACCCGGTGCTGTCGGCCCCCAATTCCGAGCGCCTCGACAACGCCTTGCCGCTGCTGGAGGCGATGATCTCGGTGGACAATGCGCTGAACGAGACCTCCCGCCACGCCCACGTCGTCTTGCCGGGGCTGGCTGCGCTGGAGCAGCACTTCTACTCCGAGATGCTGTGGGGCTGGGCCAAGCGGTCCGCGGCGAAGTATGCGCCGCCGCTGTTCCCGCCTGCCGACGACCGACCCGACGAATGGGAGATCCTGACCCGGCTCGGAGCGATGTGCGCCGGCATGGGAGACGTGAATGCCGCCGAGTTCGACGACCTGTACTTTTCGGCGCTTGCCGAACTGGCCGGCGTGGATCCCGCGATCGCGCTGGAGGCATCGCCCGAACCCGGGCCCGAGCGGCTGAATGATCTGGCCATCCGGACCGGTCCGTGGGGTGACCGCTACGGCGAGAACCCCGACGGCTTGAACCTCGACAAGCTCAAAGAGCTGCCCGACGGGCTCGACATGGGTCCGATGGTCCCGCAGGTCGACGACATTGTGGTGAACCCCGACGGGAAGATCGACCTAGCGCCTGAGCGCATCACTTCCGATGTCGGGCGCCTCGAGGCGAGCCTCGAGCGGCCCGATGCGTCGCTGGTGCTCACCAGCCGGCGCCACGTGCGCTCGAACAATTCGTGGATGCACAACGTGGAGGTCTTGGTGCGCGGCAAGGATCGCTGCACGCTGCTCATCCATCCCGACGATGCAGCGGAAGCAGGCGTGACCGACGGGGAACTGGCCCGGGTCTCGTCGTCGAGCGGTGCCGTCGAGGTGCCTGTGGAAGTCAGCGATCAGATGTACCCGGGTGTCGTGTCGCTGCCTCACGGTTGGGGGCACGACAAGCCGGGTACCCGACAATCGGTGGCGAGCAGGTACGCCGGTGTCAACTACAACTTGCTCGTCCCGCCCGATTTCGTGGATGTCCCGTCGGGCAACGCCGCCGTCAACGGCGTCCCGGTGGCTGTCACACCAGCATCTGGCGCCCCGGCATCCGGGGTTCCCGCCTGATCCCTCAGCGGCCAGAGGAAGGTACGCAGACCCGCGTGCTCTCGTAGGATGCCGCGCTGATGCGCAGGGGGGCGGCGGCCACTGAGGCGCCGCGCCTCGAACCCGAGGTCCGCGGCGGCGGTGCATTCTCGGCCCGCGGCTTCGCCCCGCTGTGGTTCAGCGGGCTGTGCTGGCACTGGGGACGCTGGGCGATAGCGTTCCTTGCGAGCTATCACGTCAACCAGATCACCGGCTCGCCACGGATGGTGCAGCTGACTGGGGCCATCATGTGGGCGCCTCTGCTGCTCGGCGGGGCCATCGGCGGGGTGATCTCGGATCGCTTCGACCGTCGGCGCACTGTGCGATTGCAGACAGCGCTTCTGGTGCCGTTCGTCGCCGTGGTAGGGCTGGCCGAGCGGGCTGGGCAACTGGGCATTGCACTGCTGTATCCGTTCTTGTTGTTCGCTGGCATCGGCTGGGTGGTGGACATGACCAGCCGTCGAGCGCTGGTGCTTGACATCGTGGGGCCGCATCGGCTGCATAAGGCCATGGCGTGGGAGACGATGGCGCTCGCCTCAGGCGTAGCGGCGGGGCAGCTGCTGGGTGGCGCAGTTGCTGACCGGGCTGGTGTAGGGGCTGCCTTCCTGGGGGTGGCCGCCATGCTGGGCCTCGGCTTGGTGCTCCTCATGTGGGTACCGCATGTGCCCCCGGCTCGGCCCGCGGCCTCGGCAGCCGATCGGTGGTCCGACGCGCTCCGGGACCGGATCTTCGAGGTTGTGCCCCTCGGCCGAGCCGGCGAGGCGCATGGACACAGCCGGGCCCGTACCTCGACGCTCACGGAGCTGCGGGCGGGCTTGCGCCTAGCGCGGACCAATCGCAGCCTGCTCAGCATCCTGGGTGTCACCGTGATGGCGAACTTCTTCATGTTCGCCTACTTCCCTGCCGTCCAGCTCATCGGCGACCAGGTCAACGCCACGGCGTCGCAGATCGGGATCATCGGCTCGATGACCGGCTTCGGCATGATCACCGGATCGTTGGTCACAGCGAGGTGGGGCGACGGTCGATGGGGGATCGCCTACTCGTTCGGCGTGTTCGTGGCGATGGCGATGCTCATTGTGTGGGCGCTGTCGCCGAATGTCCTGATCGCCGTGATCACGCTGTATGTCGCCAGCTGCGGCAGCGGGCTCTTCGCTGCGACGCAGTCGACCCTGGTGCTCACCGCGGTGTCGGAGGAGATGCGGGGCCGCGCCATGGGCTTGCTGAGCATGGCGATCGGCGCGCTGCCGGTGGGCACCTACGTGCTCGGCGAGGTGGCGCAGCAGCTCGGCGCCCGCACCGCGGTCATCCTGATGGCGTCGTTGGGACTCGCCGGGATGACGCTGTGGCTGCTCATCCGGCCAGAAGTGCTCCAGCGTTCGGGTCCCACGCCCTGAGGCTTCCAGCAGCATCTTGGGGATGAGTACGCTGCCGCATGGCCGAGTCGCGTCGCTGATGTACGTGACGGGAGGGGGGAGCCGATCATGAAAGCTGCAGTACTCAACGAGATTCCGGGCGAGCTCGACATCGAGGACATCTCGGTCGATGCGCCCGCTCCCGACGAAGTCCTGCTGCGGGTGGTGCACGCGGGCCTGTGTCACAGCGACCTGCACTTCATGGATGCCCACTGGCCGTACCAGCTCCCCGCTGTCATGGGCCATGAGAGCGCGGGCGTGGTCCAAGCCGTGGGCGAGAACGTGGCCTACGTGAAGCCCGGCGACCACGTCATCAGCTGTCTGTCGGTTTTCTGCGGCCACTGCGAGCGCTGCCTGACCGGTCGCCCGAACATCTGCGCCAATCCCTCTGCTGTCGCTCGGCCTTCGGGTGCCTCACCTCGGCTGGCCAAGCCGGACGGCACCGAGGTGGGCCAGTTCGCCCGTCTCGGCGGATTCGCCGAGGAGATGCTGATCCACCAGAACGCTGTCGTGAAGATCCGCGACGACATGCCGCTCGACCGTGCGGCGCTCATCGGCTGCGGTGTCACCACGGGGCTGGGTGCGGTGTTCAAGACGGCCCGCATCGAGCCCGGCGCGACCGTGGCCGTGTACGGCGCTGGCGGCATCGGCCTGTCGGCTGTGCAGGGCGCCCGCATCGCCGGTGCCGGTCGGGTCATCTCGGTGGATGTCGAGAACGACAAACTGGAGACGGCTCGCCAGGTTGGCGCCACCGACACGGTCAACGCTTCCGACGGCGACCCGGTCGAGGCCATCAAGGAGATGACCAGCGGCGGGGTGGACTACGCCTTCGAGTGCATCGGGCTGAAGCAGACCTGCGAGCAGGCGTGGTCGTCGTCGCGGCCCGGCGGCACCACGGTGATCGTGGGCATGATGCCATTCGGTGAGAAGATCGAGATCACGGGCTATGAGGTATTCATGCTTGAGAAGCGGCTGCAGGGCTCGATGATGGGCTCGAACGCCTTCCGGGTGGACATGCCCCGCTACGTCGACATGTATCTCGACGGGCGGCTGATGCTCGACGAGATGATCTCGGCGCACATGCCGCTTGAAGACATCAACGTGGGCTACGAGCAGATGCGCCAGCGCGTCGGCACCCGCACCGTCATCGACTTCGACTAACCCGCCAATCCAACAACCAGCAAGAGAGGGGCCATGGAGGTCGAGGGCAGAGTTGCTGTAGTGACAGGCGCGGCGAGCGGCATGGGCCGCGCCATGGCCGATACGTTCGCGGCGGCAGGCATGAAGGTAGTGCTGGCCGATATCGAGGAAGCCCCGCTGAACGATGCCGCCGCCGAGGTGCGCGAGGCCGGTGCAGAGGCCATCGCGGTGCGCACCGACGTATCACAGCTGGCGCAGATCGAGGCGCTCGCCGAGGCTGCCGTGGAGCAGTTCGGAGCGGTGCATGTGCTGTGCAACAACGCGGGCGTCGGCATACCCGGTCCGGTGGGAGACATGTCGCTCGAGGACTGGCGCTGGACGCTCGACATCAACCTGTGGGGGCCGATCTACGGCTGCCATGTGTTCCTGCCGATCATCGAGGCGACCGGCGAGGGCCACATCAACTCGACTGCTTCGGTGGCCGGGCTGTACGGCGGCGCCTCGCTGGGTGCCTACAACGTGTCCAAGCACGGTGTGGTGGCGCTGATGGCCACGCTCGAGCGGGATCTGCGGCTGCGCAACTCGCCGGTGCATGCCTCGGTGCTGTGCCCAGGGCCGATCAACACCAACATCGTGTACAGCCAGCGCAATCGTGACCCCGAAGATGCTGCCCACCACGTGCGCACCGATCAGGGCGACAAGTTCTGGGACATGCTCAAGGGCTACCTCGCCGAGGGCATGGACCCGGCCGATGTGGGGCCGATGGTGCTCGATGCCGTTCGCACCAATCGTTTCTGGGTGCTCACGCACCCGGAAATGGGCAAGATCGCCCGCTACCAGGCCGACGCCATGCTCGAGGATGGCCACCTCACCCGCTGAGCGGCTGCTGCACGTCGCCGCCACGTGTGGCGACGCTGAGGCAAACGGGGCAAGAGGGCGTTTACTGAGCCCGTGACTCCGACCGCGACGCCACGAGCGGACCGCTCGCCCGACGCGCCGGCCCGTCGGTCCTGAGCACGTGAAGCCCGCAGGACGGAGCGTGCGCGCGCAAGCGCGGCTGACTGCAAGGCGGCCGTCGGTCTTCACGGTCGTCCCGCAGATTCTCGATGCGGCCGGCCGGCCGCTCGCCGCATCGGTGGCACCCGCGGTCCCGCGCCCGCCGTTGCCTTCCGCCGCGCCGCCGACAACTGATGTCGGGCCGCCGCAGGGGACCCGCTACCGGTGGATCTTGCTGGTGGTCATCGGTTTCGCCGTTCTCGGATTCGGCTCGCTGATGACGTTGGTCAGCGCGGCGCTGGGAAGCATCGCGGAAGACTTAGACACGAGCGTCCCGACGGCTGGCTGGGTGATGACCGGCCTGATGCTGGCGATGGCCGTGTCGACACCGGCAGGCGGCAAGCTCGGCGACATCTACGGCCATCGCCGGATGTTCATGATCGGCATGATCGGCATGACGGCCATGATGATCGTCAACTACTGGGTGCCCGACATCGGCACGTTCATCGCTGTGCGGGTCGTGTTCGGATTGTGCGGTGGGATGCTGATGCCGTCGGGGATGGCGCTGCTGATGCATGCCTTCGGTCCGGCCGAGCGCGCCCGAGCCGTGGGGTGGTTCCAGTTCGCCATGACCGGCGCGCCCACGATCGGTGTCGTTGCCGGCGGACCGATGCTCAACATCTTCGGCTGGCGCGGCATCTTCCTGCTCTTCGGCCTCATCGGCCTGCTGGGCACGGTGCTGGCGGTGTTGATCGTGAAGCCGATACCGCGAGGCGCACGCGTCTCCATCGACGTTCTCGGAGCCCTGCTGTTGGGCGGGGGCACGCTGCTGGTGCTGTGGGCGATCACCCGCATCCCCACGCTGACCCGTTCTGGCACGTCACTGCTCAGCGACCAGACGCTGATGCTGATGGTCGGCGGCGCGGTGGTGTGCTTCGTGCTGTTCGTGCTCTGGGAACGCCGTGCTGCGTCGCCGTTGCTAGATCTGCGACTGTTCCGGCGCCCCAGCTTCACGCTGCCCCTCGTGTCCGCAGCCTGCAACCAGTTCGCCTACATGGGTGCGTTCATCATCGTGCCGACGTTCTTGCTGCAGGACGGGTACGGATACTCCATAGGCGTGGCTGCGTTGCTGATGGTTCCCCGGCCTGGCGCGTTCGCCTTGGCGTCTCCGTTCGGCGGCACCCTCGTGACCAAGATCGGCGCCCGAGCGCCGATGCTGTTCGGCACCTCGGCGATGATCGGTTCGATGGTGGCGTTTGCCATCGGTGCCGACCCAGCGGGTTGGGGGCTCGCGCTGGTGATGGTGGGCTTGGTGCTCTCCGGCGTCTCCGCCGGCTTCGGCTCGCCGGCGTATCAAGTGCTGGTCGCGAACTCGGTGGACGACAAGGATCTGGGCGTCGCGAACGGCATGAACCAGACCGTCATGTGGATCGGCATCATCACCGGCATCCAGTCGATGCTGGCGTTCGCGGGAGACAGCCCGTCGATCAGCCGCCTGCAGACGACGTTCCTCTTCGGCGCGGTGGTGGCCGCGTTCGGGTACATGGCGCCGCTGTTCGCAACCCGCCGCGCCACTCGCGCCGGCTAGCAGCGTGTCGAGGTTTCGCTGGCCGCCTGACGGGCAGTGTGGCGACGCGCTAGAGGGCGGCGAGGAAGTCGAGTAGCTCGGCGTTGAGCTCGTCGGCGGCCTCTTGCTGCACCCAGTGGCCGATGCCGTCGAGGATCACCGACTTGTGCAGGTTGGGCATGGTCTCGCCGAACTTGGCGATGGAGCCGGCGCCCCACACCGTCGGCCCGTCGACTTCGCCGCCGACGAACAGGCTCGGCTGGGTGATGGCTGCGCCGTCGAAGGCGGCCATGTCCGCCCAGTCGCGGTCGACATTGCGGTAGCGGTTCAAGCCGCCCGACATGCCGGTGCGGGTGAATTCTTGGGTGTACACCGCGAAGTCGGCCTCGGACATCCAGTGCGGCCAATGGCCGGGCTCGGGCCAGATGAAGTTGTCCGACAGCTTGCCGCCGGGTGCCACGCCGAAGCCCCCGCCCGACGCGTCGCCCGATGCCTGCCGGGCCCGCACGCCGTCGCCCGAGGCGGCGTAGTACATGCCCAGCAGCCAGTGGGGAAGGTCGACTTCCATCTCGGCTTCGGCGCGGCCGGGCTCCTGGAAGTACTCGATGTAGAACTCCTTGTCGCCGCCCATCATGCGGAACGCGGCGCTGGGCTTGAAGTCGCTGCGGGCGTTGTAGGGCACGCTCACGAGGGCGAGCGCGGTGAAGATGCTGGGCCGCAGCAGTGCTGAGCTCCATGCGATGGGGGCGCCCCAGTCGTGTCCGACGATGACGGCCGTGTCCTCGCCGAGGGCCCGCACGACGCCCACGTTGTCGGCGACGTGGCGGACCATGCGGTAGTCGTCGACGGCGGTGGGCGCAGCGGAACGGCCGTAGCCGCGCACGTCAATCGCAACGGCGCGATAGCCGGCCTCGGCGACCGCCGGAAGCTGGTGCCGCCACGAGTACCACGACTCGGGGAAGCCATGGACGAACAGCACCAGCGGCCCCTCGCCCAGCTCGGCCACATGAATTCGCGTGCCCAGCGCATCCACGTCGTGGTGTTTCACGCCAGAAAGGTCAGGTGTAGTAGTGCCACTGCTCTCGCTCATGGCCGACATTCTGGCCCGCACGCCCAGCTTGCGCGTCGCTCCTGCGAAATTCGATTTTAGAAATCAATGAGAACCAATAAAATGATGTCTCATGGGAAACAAGCAACTCACGAACGGATTTGGTGTAATTGGTCAGAATTCTGGTCTAACATCGCCGGCTATGGCCGAAGTTCTGCCTTTCTCAGAAGCAAAGGCCCGGCTGTCAGAGTTGGCAGAGCGGATCGAGAATCAGCACGAACGCATTGTGGTGACCCGTCATGGTCGCCCGTCGTTCGTGCTCATGAGCTTGGACGAACTGGAATCGCTCGAAGAGACGCTCGACATACTCGGCGACGAGGAGCTCATGGCGTCCCTACGGCAGTCGTGGCAGGACGCTGCTGAGGGCAAGCTGATCCCGCTGGAGGAAGTCATCTAGGTCGAGCGAACCTCGGTGTATGCCGTCCAGTTCACCGCTGCCAGCAAGCGGCACCTAGACCGCCTTCCCGAAGGCGTGCGAGCCGCCGCGTTGGCGACAATCAACGGACCGATCCGCGAGAACCCGTTACGGGCTGGTAAGCCTCTTTCCCGAAGCTTGAGCGGTCACCGATCCGCTCGCCGCGGCGACTACCGCATCGTTTATAAGGTGAACGACGACGCGTCGGTCGTCATCATCCACCGCGTCCAACACCGCCGCGACGTCTACCGCCTCGCCTAGTTGTCACAGTTTCGGGTAGGCCCGGTTGCACTTCCTTCGCGAATGTGTCGCACCCCTGCGCGATGGTGACGGCCGTGAAGACGCAACTGATTGAACTCATTGAGACCGCGCCGTGGCGTGAAGCCGTGACGTACCGGGACACATGGCCGCACGAGTACGTGCTGAGCGAGAAGGACGACCAGCGGAAGCTGCTCGCGGCGATCTGTGCCCGCTTCCATGCTGGCGAGGGTGTCGCTGGCCGCTTCTTCCGCATGTCGAACACCTACCTGTTCGTCGGTGACCACAAGTACTGGCTGATGACCGACTACCGCAAGATCAGCTCGCTCGCCGGCGAAGACAACTACGTCATCAATCGGGCACCGCTGTACCGCGACAGGCGAGACTTCGTCATCCAGCCCGGCGACACCGGCCGCCGAGACGACTACCCCGTGTCACCAGCACACGACCGGGCCAACCGAACGGAGACCCCCTGATGTCCGACAACCATTCACTGCTCGCCCATCTGGTTCCGAAGCTGACACGCGGCGTCGAGGATGCCGCAACCGACGCACTGGCGTTCATTCTCAACGGATCCAAGCCGTGCCGTGATGCCCTCGTCGGCATGTTGGCGGTCGGTGATCGCAAGCTGGAAGAGGTCGCCCACACAAAGACCCAAGTGACCATTTCAAACAAGTCACGGCTGGATCTCGTCGCATACGACAGTGCCGGCTCCGAGCGGCTCATCATTGAATCCAAGTTCTGGGCACCGCTCCTGGCTGGACAAGCCATTCGCTACGTCAGGCACTTGTCTTGTGATGGTCCGGCCATGCTGCTGTTCGTCGCTCCGCGGGCACGCCATGAGACGCTCTGGGCCAAAATCAAGCAACAGTTCAAGGATGCATCGGACTTGGAACTCGGGTCAGAGGTGGCGTCCCGGATTTGGTGTAACAGCGGGTGGGGCGTAGGTTCGGGTGGTCAT
>VYDH01000029.1 GCA_009843525.1 Acidimicrobiales bacterium
CAATGATGGCGCAACCGCCACAAAATCGCGACCAACTAACAACTCAGGACACTAGTGCGCGCTTCGCGCGCGGCAATGCGCTGTGCCCGCGCTTCACGCTCGGCGGCCTTGATCGCCTCCCACTGCACCGACAGCTCGGCATCAGTGGGCTCGGGCGCGTCCGGATCGCGCTCGAACACGTGGGGATGGCGGCGCAGCATCTTGGCCTCGACGGTCTCGAGCACCTCAGCCAAGGTGAACGTTCCCGCCTGCTCGCCGATCGCGGCATTCATCAGCACCTGCAGCAGCACATCGCCCAATTCTTCGACGAGATCCTCGATTGCCGTGGCCGATTCATCTGTGTCGCCGGACAGCGCTTCTTCGGCGGCCTGCAGTGCCTCGGCCAGCTCAGAGGCTTCGTCGAGTGCATACGGAGCGAGCGTGGCGTGCGTCTGCACCCGGTCCCACGGGCACTCCCGGCGCAGCTTGGTGATGACCTCATGAAGCGAGACGAGCCGGTGCCCGAGATCCACAGGGTTGCGCTCAGTGGTCACGATGGCCCCCGTGCGAACCTCGGCTCACGGCAGGATCGGCAACGACACCCGCAGATTGCCGGCGTTCCAGGTGCCAAGTGCCGGGGCGACGTTCACCTCGTAGGTCGACATGGCCTCCGTCAGCACATGGCCGGCGAACGGCCCGATCGACGAGAGATCGGTGGCATCGGTGCGCAGCGAGTCCACACGCAGCACCACCCACAGCTCACCAGTCGGGCTTGCTGCAGACGGCAGAAGCAGCGGCGCTGTCAGTTCGCCGGGCTCCAGTTCGAGCAGCGCCAGCGCGAGCTCGCCGCCGCCGAACAGATCGAAGGGCTGTCCGCAGCCGATGGTGCCATCGGTCTCGGTGAGGCCGGGCAGGTTGACCGCCGCAGCGACATCGCCAAGGGGCTCACCGGCTCGGACGCGTTCGGATGCCGCGACGGCATCGGCTTCGGATGTCACGGCCAGCGCGCTCACACAGTGAGGCGTCGCCAGCCGCTCGATGCTGGGATCGTCTTCGATGGCGCGCTGCTGAGCGAACTCCTCGAAGGGGCCCTCAAGGTGAGCCTGCACCTGCGCATTGATCTCTGCGTCAGGGAGACCGATGTCGACTGGGAAGCCCAATTCGTCCAGTGCGATACCGGCGAGGCGCAGCTGCATCATCGACGTGAGTCGGGACACGAATTCCTCGTGCGTCGGGTTCTCCGGATCGTCCATGAGTGTGACAGGTGACTCGACGATGTTGGCCCGCACATCACCGATGAGGATCTGACCGCCCGGGAAGCTCGCTGCGACACCGTCAGCGTCGGCGAGCAGCGCTTGATATGCGGCTTCCTGGGATGCGCGCGCCGCTTCACGTTCGGCGCGCTCGGCGTCCTCTTGCGCTTGTCGCTCGGCTTCGGTGGCGGCAGCTTGCGCCGCCTCTCGTGACACGACGCCGTCGCCGTCAGTGTCGAGCTCGGCAATGAGCTCGGCATCGGACTCAGGATCGAGCCCAGTGTGGATAGTGACGACGTTGCCATCGTCCGCACATGCGAATGTCAGCAGTGCCACCAGCACCAGCGGAGCCAGCAGCGCAGCTCGTCGAGACATGGAACTCCCCCTGGCACGCACTGCGGGCAGGCTAGGTGCTGGCTAAGCCGAGCCGATGCTTCCCGCTCTTGTTCGCTGCGCTCACGGGCCACTCGGGCCACGGCTTCGCCTGCCGGCTCAGCCTCAGGCGGGGGGCCGCAACTGCTGGCAGAAGGCGAACAGGTGCCCGACCGTGGCCGGCTTCAGCGCACGGACCGACAGCTGCACCTCCCGGTCGTCAGCCTTGTACCGGGCCGCGCTGAACGGCGTGCCGGCACAGATGCGCCGCATGCGCAGCTCCTCACTCGCCGTGAGCTCGAGCGGACCGAAACGCACCCTGCCGCCGTCGTGGCCAGGAGCGAACGCCACGGTTCGCATGCCGAGCCTGTGACACTCGGTGCGCAGCAGCGCGATGTGCAGCAGCGTCTGCGCCGCATCCGGGACAGGTCCGTAGCGGTCGATCCATTCGGCTTCTATGTCGGCTACCTCGACCAGTTCGGTCACGGCCCCGAGACGACGATACGCCTCGAGTCGGCCCGTAGCGTCAGCCACGTAATCGTCGGGCAGGTGTGCCGCCAGGGGCAAGTCGATCACCATCTCCGCAGGCTGGGCAGGTGTCTCGCCGTTCAAGGAGGCGACCGCCTCGCTGACCAGCTCGCAGTACAGGTCGTAGCCCACGGCTGCGATGTGCCCCGACTGCACACCGCTGAGCAGGTTGCCCGCGCCGCGCAGCTGGAGGTCGCGCATCGCGATCCGGTATCCCGAGCCCAACTCGGTGGACTCGCCGATCGTGCGGAGGCGCTCATAGGCCTCTTCGGACAGCGAACGGCCCTCCGGGTGGAACAGGTAGGCATACGCACGCTGGCCAGACCGGCCCACACGCCCGCGGATCTGGTGCAGCTGCCCGAGCCCCAGCAGGTCCGCTCGATCCACGACCAGCGTATTGACGCTCGGCATGTCGATGCCCGATTCGATGATGGTCGTGCAGACCAGCACGTCGTATGCGCCGGCCCAGAAGTCGATGACGATCTGCTCCAGCGTGCCTTCGTCCATCTGGCCGTGCGCTACTGCGATGCGCGCCTCTGGCACCAGCTCTGCCAAGCCCGCCGCCACCGCACCGATGTCGGCAACCCGGTTGTGCACGAAGAACACTTGGCCCTCGCGCAGCAGCTCACGGCGGATGGCCTCGCTGACGGCGCGCTCGTCGTACGGGCCGACGTGGGTGAGGATGGGCTGGCGCTCGGCTGGCGGCGTCTGCAGCAGCGACAGGTCCCGGATGCCGGTGAGTGCCATCTCCAACGTGCGCGGGATGGGCGTGGCCGTCAGCGTCAGCACATCCACTTCGGCTCGCAGGTGCTTGATGGACTCCTTGTGGCTCACGCCGAAGCGCTGCTCCTCGTCGACCACCAGCAGACCCAGGTTCTTGAACTTCACGTCATCGGACAGCAGCCGGTGCGTGCCGATCACCACATCGACGGTTCCGTCCGCGACCCCGGCGACCACTGCCCGCTGTTCGACGGGCGTGAGAAAGCGGCTGAGCACCTCGACCCGAACGGGATGGTCGGCATATCGCTCGGCGAATGTCTGGTGGTGCTGCTGGGCCAGCAGAGTGGTCGGCACCAGCACCGCCGCCTGCTTCCCGGCGCTCACCGCGCAGAACGCGGCCCGTACCGCCACCTCCGTCTTGCCGAAGCCGACATCGCCGCACACCAGTCGATCCATCGGCACTGGCTCTGCCATGTCCGCCAGCACGTCGTCGATCGTGCGGCGCTGATCAGGCGTGGGCGTGTAGACGAAGCTGTCGGCCAGCTCTGCCATGCCCAAGCCGTGCGGATCGAACGCGTTGCCCGATGTGGTGATGCGTCGCTGGTACAGCACCACCAGCTCCTGGGCGATCTCGGCCACGGCCGCCCGCACCTTGGCCTTCTGGCGCTGGAAATCGCTGCCGCCCATGCGGCTGAGCCGGGGCGTCTCCCCCCCGATGTACGGGCGGATGAAGTCGATCTGCTCGGTGGGCAGGTAGAGCCGATCGGTCCCCCGGAACTCAAGCTCGAGGTAGTCGCGCTCGTCGTCTCCGAAGGCTCGCCGGACGAGCCCTGCATAACGTGCGATGCCGTGATGGTGATGGACGACGAAATCGCCGACGCTCAGATCTTCGAACGTCGGCGCCACGCCCGTCCGCCGCCGGACTGCGCGGTGGACTCGGCGACGTCCGGTGAACTCCGCCTCCGGCAGCACCGCCACTCCGGCTGCGGGCGCGATGAAGCCTCCTTCGAGCGGTGCCACCACGACGTGACCGCCAGCCGCCGGGTCGAAGCTGCTGGGTTCGTTATGCAGGCGCAGCGGTACTTCATGGGCACGCAGCGTGTCCGCCAGCCGAGCAGCCGAGCCGTCTCCTTCGGCGGCCACGACAACGACGGGGCGCTCCGCGGCTGACACACCTGGGCGCTCCGCGGCTGACACACCTGGGCGCTCCGCGGCTGACACACCTGGGCGCTCCGCGCCCAGTACCAAGCGGCGCAGTTGGGCCACCAAGCGCTCGGGATCACCCGCAATGGGCAACCATGGCTCGGTCGTGACGTGAGGCCCAGGATGGCCGTCCGCCGTCGGCGCCGCCGTGGAGTCCACCGACCACACCGCCGCCGGGCAGTGCGCGAGCAACCGATCGAATGCAATATGCAACGGCGGGAAAGGAGCCGGAGCGTTGCGAGAAGCAGTGTCACTGCCATCATCGGCGCCGTCAGGGCTCCGCAAACCCCACGTCACTGCCAGCGACTGGGTGAGGTCATCGGTCTCCGCCTTGATGTCGGCGGCACGGTCAGCGAGCCGCCGCGGCTCGCAGAGCAACACCAGCGAATCGGGTCCCAGCAGGTCTGGCAGCACGATCTCATCTGCGGCGAGCCACGGCAGCCACGATTCCATCCCGTCGAAGAGCTCGCCCCTGCTGAGACGCTCCATGTGCTCTCTGCACCACGGTTCGCTGACGGCCAGCGCTGCGGCCCGTTCGCGCATGGCGGCGTCGGGCCGCATCTCTCGTGCCGGGTAGATCTGGGTCTGCGCAAGCTCCGCCACCGAACGCTGATCGGCGACCGAGAACTGGGTGAGACGGTCTACCTCATCACCCCACAGATCGATGCGCACGGGCGCGTCGGCCGTGGGGCAGAAGACGTCCACAATCCCGCCTCGCACCGCAACCTCGCCGCGATGCTCCACCTGATGCTCCCGCCGGTAGCCCCACGCCACCAGCTGCGACACCACCTCGGTGACGTCGCACCGGCCGCGTCGTGCCACGCGTAGCAGCGACGCCGCTGGGTCGCACGCATCGGGACTGAGCCGCTGCAACAGCGCCCGAATCGGCGCGACTATCACCTCGGGCACCCCGAATTCGGCCACTAGCTCACCAGGGCCGCTGCGCGGCTTCAGCGCCTCCAGCACCGCCAGCCGCCGACCCATCGTCTCGGTTGCGGGGCTCACGCGCTCGAAGGGCAGCGTCTCCCACGCCGCAAACAGCGCTACCTGTCCCTCCCCCAACCAAGTGCGGAGATCGGCGGCATAGCGCTCGGCTTCGTTGGCGGTAGCGGTGATGACAAGGATCGGGATGCGCGATCCCAATGTCGCCAAGCCGGCGACGACGAACGGGCGAGCTCCCTCGGCAACGGCAATCGAGCCGGACGCCCGACCCAGCATCGACACGAAGCCGTGGTCGCGGCCGAGACGTTGGGCCAGCCCCCGCAGCGGTGCGTCGCTCACTGGATTTGCCGCGCTCACTGAGCTTGAGGATCCTGTCGCCGCCGGCGAGCATTCGTGACGGTCATCGCCGCCTCCATGCCCTCGCGCACCAGCACCTCAAGCCCCGCTACCGCAAGGTCCACGGCTGTGTCGATCACTGGCTCTTCGTGACCCCTCGGTCGCTGCAGCACCCACTTCTTGCCGGCTTCGGGCCGGGGGGGCTTGCCGATGCCGATGCGCAGCCGTGCGAAGTCCCGGGTGCCGAGCTGGTTGGCGATCGACGCCAAGCCGTTGTGACCGGCGGTCCCGCCGCCCGACTTGAACCGCACCTGGCCGGGCTCGAGGTCGAGCTCATCATGGACGACGACGAGGCGTGACGGCTCGACGATGCCGTGGCGCTTCACCAGCACGCCCACACTGCGGCCGCTCTCGTTCATGAATGTGGTCGGGCATGCGAGGGTGATGCGACGCTCGCCCACCGTGGCCTGTGCCACTCGAGCGTGCTCGCGCCGCTGCACCGCGAAATCGCACCGGAGCTTCGAGGCCCAGCGTTCGGTGGCCTCGGCTCCCACGTTGTGACGACTTCCGGCATAGCGCTCGCCAGGATTGCCGAGACCCACCACCAGCCAGTCTGCGGCTGTTCCCCGCCGCGCGGCCGCCCGGCGGAACACGGACACCGGGGCGTTCAGTCCTCGTCGTCGGCTTCGTCAGCGTCGTCGAGGGCGTCAGCGTCGGCCGGCTCGCCTTCCTCGTCGACCTGCTCGGCGGCGACGGCAGCGCGCGTCCGCTGTGCGATCGCCACCAGCGTTTCGTCGTCGAGCAAGCTCTCCATGCCCTCCGGCAAGGTGAGATCGCTGACACGTATCGGGTTGTCCAGCGAGAGCGACTCCACGTCGACATCGAAGGCCGGGGGGATCACCCCCGCGGGCGATTCGACGTGCAGCGACATGAGCTGCTGCTGCACCACAGCGCCTTCACGGCCCGCCTGCGCCGCCTCGCCGACCAGCCGGATTGGCACATCCACCACCAGGCGCTCGTCGAGCGAGATCAGCAGGAAATCGACATGCGTAACGCGGTTGGCGATCGTGTCGCGTTGCATGTCCTTGACGATGGTGAGGTGGTCCTCGCCCTC
Source organism: Acidimicrobiales bacterium (assembly GCA_009843525.1). Lineage (GTDB taxonomy): Bacteria > Actinomycetota > Acidimicrobiia > Acidimicrobiales > Poriferisodalaceae > Poriferisodalis > Poriferisodalis multihospitum. The sequence goes on from VYDH01000029.1 coordinate 6,448, forward strand.
CACCTCGAGCGTGATGATCGCGTTCGGGCCCGCTGCGTTCAGCGCAGCCCGAAACCGCAGCCGGTCCAGCGTGATCGACACGGGTTCGCTGCCGTGGCCGTACATCACTGCCGGGATCTTGTCTTCGGCGCGCAGACGCCGCGATGGACCCGAGCCGGTGGCTTGACGGGTCTCGGCGATGAGCTTCAGCTGTTCCATGCTGGCCCTTTCGAGCATTGGGCGCCTAGTCGATAGCGACGAGACAGCCTACGAGATCAGACTGCGGGCGCCCCCGGGGGAACAGCTTCAGAACAGGTTCTGGCCGTCGAAGATCTCCGACACCGATGCGTCTTCGAACACCGACTCGAGGGCATCGGCGAACACGCCGGCAACGCTCAACACCACCAGCTTGTCGAACTGCTTGGAGCTGGGGATCGGCACCGTGTTGGTGACGATGACCTGGCTCAGCGAAGAGTTCTTCAGGCGGTCTACCGCCGGCTCGGAGAACAGGCCATGTGTGCTGGCGCACATCACGTCGGCGGCACCGTTGGCGACCAGCGTCTCGGTGGCCGAGCAGATGGTGCCCGCGGTGTCGATCATGTCGTCGATGATCACGCAGGTGCGGCCCGCCACCTCGCCCATGATGCCGAGCGCCTCCGACTCATTGGCGTTGTCGGTGGCACGGCGCTTGTAGATCGACGCGACGTCACAGCCCAGCCGGGTTGCGTAGCGCTCGGCCACCTTCACACGGCCGGTGTCAGGCGACACGATCACCGAGTCGGGCCCCATGACGCCGGACAGGTAGTCGATGAGCACCGGCGCGGCTGTCAGATGATCCACCGGACCGTCGAAGAATCCCTGGATCTGGCCGCTGTGCAGGTCGATCGACACGAGACGCTCAGCCCCGGCGACGGTGAACAGGTCGGCCAGCAGGCGTGCGGTGATCGGCTCGCGGCCAGCTGCCTTGCGATCCTGGCGGGCGTACCCGTACAGGGGTGCCACAGCGGTGATTCGCTTGGCCGAAGCGCGGCGGGCGGCGTCGACCATGATGAGCTGCTCCATGATCGCGTCGTTGGGGCTCATGGCCTCGCAGGCGGCATGGCTCTGGATGATGAACACGTCGCCGCCGCGGATCGACTCGGCGAACTTGCACTTGATCTCGCCGTTGGCGAAGTCGATGAGCCCGGGGTCGCCAAGCTCCACGCCCAACTGCTCTGCAATCTCGGTGGCCAACTCCGGATTCGCCCGTCCGCTGAACAGGTGCAGGCGTTTTTTGGTGACCAGCTCCATTGCGTGTTCCTTTCGCAGCAGTCCCCTGGGCGCCGCGCTCAGCGCAGACGCCTTCTCAGGAGACGCAGAACGCTCGGCAATGGGTTTTGGCGGCATGTTCAGCAGTCCGGCGACAGTTGTGAGACTACCCGACCGCACCGCCGGAACCCCGGAGATTCAGGCACTATCGGCTGTGCAGCGGATGCTCAGCGGCTTGTGCGCGCAACCAGCGCCGCTTCGCAGGCCGCAAGCTGATCGGCGTCGTTCACGCCCATCGCTTCGGATGCGTCGTCGAGAGCCACGGCGGTGATCCGTTCGCCGCTGCGGGCGAGCAGGCCGATGGCGTCGGGGAGGTAGTACTCCGAGGCAGCGTTTGCGAGACGCAGCTGCGGCAGCACCTGGCGCAGCTTGGCCGCGTCGAAGCAGTACACGCCCGCATTGATCTCATTGATCTGCGCCACCGATGGCGTCGCATCGCGCTGCTCGACGACCGTCAGACCGGCCGCATCACGCACGATGCGCCCGTAGCCGGTGGGGTCGCCGACGTGAGCCGTCAGCAAGCTGGCGGCGGCACCGGCGTGGCGTCGCTCAGCGACGACGTGTCGCAGCGTCGCCGCTCGCAGCAACGGCGTGTCGCCTGGCAACACCAGGACGTCGCCGGCCTGCGGATGCGAGCTCAGTGCCGACTGACCGACGCGCGCCGCGTCACCGGTGCCGAGCTGGGCGGGTTGGGTCGCGAACAGCAGCCGGTCACCTTGAGGGGCCTCGGCGCCGACAACGTCGCGGACTTGGGCCGCGCCATGTCCCACCACCACCACGACCGGCTCTGCATCGATGCCGGCCAACGCGTCAAGGACGCGAAGCACCATGGCGCGGCCACCGATCATGTGGAGCGGCTTGGGCAGGTCCGAACCCATGCGGGAGCCGGCGCCCGCTGCGAGCACGATCGCCGCGCACGGCGGGGTCATCGGATCAGGCGGCATGGCGCTGGCTGGCTGCAGGAAACGTGGGGTTCGGGGAGGAGGACTCGAACCTCCATTGCCGGGACCAAAACCCGATGTCCTACCAATTGAACGATCCCCGATAGCGCCTGTGGGAGCAGGCGGGTTGTCTGTGGATCGAGGGTAGCGACCCGCTTCGGGCCCATCGTCACGGATTTCACTCGTGGCAGCACTCCTCGGAGCCGCTAGCGTTCGGCTCTCCATGGGATCGCTGGTCAAGAAGCGCCGCAAGCGGATGCGCAAGAAGAAGCACCGCAAGATGCTGCGGCGGACGCGCTACCAGCGTCGCAATCGTTGACCTGCGGCCATCGGGGCAGCCACCAGCTAGTGGAGCCGCCCGATTGCGCGCGCTTGTGATGCGCGGACACCATCGCCAGCCAACTTCTGCATGCGTGCGCCGAAGGGCGCGGGGATGAACCAGGTGCCGCCGCTGCCGGCCAGCCGTGGCGTACGCCCGGTGACTGCCTCGAGGTCATCGCGCCAGGCTGAAAGCTCGGGATAGGCGGCGAGCGCTGCCGGTTCAAGGTCGTTGGCATTCGGACCAGACGGGCCGCCGAGCTCGTCCCATGTGCCATACACCGTCGCCGTGTCGACCTGGACCGGTGGCATCCACAACACGAAGGACTGGTCCCGGAATGGGAGCAGCTCGATGATCTCGCCGACGCCCGTGACGCGAGCACGCCCACCCACGAGGCAGAACGCCACGTCGGCACCCAGGGTCGCCGCCTGCTGCGGTGTGACGATGGCGTGCGTCTGTGGGCGAGACATCGAGCCCGTGGCTGCTGCGTCGGCTGTCTTGACGGCAGTCATCCGATTGGCCCAGCGGAGCACAGCCGCTGCATCGGCCGATCCCCCGCCGAGGCCCGCACCGGGCGGGATGCGCTTGCGAACCTCGACGTGGGCAGTCCTGCCGGCCAGCTCCAGCGCCCGGATCACCAGATTCGACCTGTCAGCAGGGATGTCCCATTCAGTCGTTGCACCGGCGGGGCCTTTCGCTGCGAGAGCCGGAACGATCTCGACCGATGGCTGCGAACTGGGGTGCACGATGATCTCGTCGCACAGATCGAGCGTCACCATCTCGGCATCGATGAAGTGATAGCCGTCGGCTCGCGTGCCGCTGATCCGCAGCGACAGCGTCAGCTTCGCCGGTGCCAGCAACCGGATCGGTGCAGTGTGTGCAGTCTCCCCGGTCGCCAAAGCGGATTCAGCCTCTCGCTCGAGCTTCGAGAGAGACTTCGGCAAGCCTGATCCACTGGTCCAGTCCGAGCCGTTCGGGACGGTCGGTCGGGTCCACACCCGCTGCTGCGAGCGTGCCGTCGGCGTCATCGACGGCACCTCGCAACGTGCGGCGCAACATCTGCCGGCGGTGCGCAAATGCTGCCGTCACGAGGCGGTTGACCTCGGCGCGCAGATCGGGCTCCATGGGTGGGGCACGGCGGGTCACGCGCACCAGCGCGGATTCCACTTCGGGTCGGGGATAGAAAACCGAGGCCGGCACCGCGCCGGCCAGCTCGGCGTCAGCGTGGATGGCGACCCGAACGGAGACAGCGCCGTATGCACCGCTGCCGGGCACTGCCGCCAATCGCTCGGCGGCTTCTCGCTGGCACGTCACCAGCAGCCGGTTGACGGCCGGCACCTCATCGAGCACGGTCAGCACCAGCGAGGTCGCGATGTTGTATGGCAGGTTCGCGACGACCTGCCACCCGCTGCCCGGCAGGAGCGCGCTCCAGTCCATGCGCCGCGCGTCGGCGTGCACAATCTGCACCGCATTCGGCTTTGCAGCACCAGGTTCCGCGGCACTCTGGTCGCATCCCGTCAGGAAGGCACTCACCACCTCGCGCAGGAGCGGCACGAGGCGACCGTCAGTTTCGACGGCGACCACCTCGGCACCCGTCTCGGCCAAGGCCAACGTCAGCGAGCCCAAGCCAGCACCGATCTCCACGACACGGTCGCCCGGGCCGACACCTGAAAGACGTGCGATCCGGCGCACGGTGTTGGGATCGACTACGAAGTTCTGCCCGAGGCTTCGCCGCGGCGCCGCTCCGAACTGCTCCAAGAGTTCCTTGACGGCAGGCAGGGTCAGCATTCGGTCTGTCATACGGCAGCGGGCTCATCCAGTCCGAAGATTCGCCGGGCATTGGCCGTGGTCTCAGCAGCGACCTGGGCGGTGGATACGCCACGGGCGGCCGCGACGGCTTCGCCCACGAAACGCACCCAACTCGGCCGGTTCTGCTTCCCCCGCTTGGGCACCGGCGCCAGGTACGGCGCGTCAGTCTCGACCAGGTAGCGGTCCGCGGGAACGAGCGCTGCGGCGTCGCGGATCTCGGCCGCGTTGCGGAATGACACGATCCCGCTGAACGACACCGAAGCACCTCGATCGAGCGCTGCACGAGCCTCGTCGGGACCGCCGGTGAAGCAATGGAACACCGCACCGGGAGGCACTCCCTCGGCATCGAGCACATCGAAGGTGTCCTCCCACGCATCTCGGCTGTGAATGACCAGCGCCAACCCGTAGCGGTGCGCCATCGCGATCTGGGCGGCGAATGCCCCGCGCTGGCTGGCCCGATCCGAGTGCTCGTAGTAGTAGTCGAGTCCGCACTCGCCGACGGCGACGAGCCCCGTGCCGCCCGCGCCAGCCGCTCCTGCGTCGGCGATGAGCTGTTCGAGCACGTCGAGCGCTGCGGGGCCGTCGTCGGCGTCGTGGGGGTGCAGGCCGACGGTGGCTGCGACGCCCGGCAGCGTGCGGGAGCGATCCAGCGCCGCGAGGCTGCGCTCGACATCGGTGCCGATGTCGACCACCCAAGCCACGCCGTCCCGATGCGCCTCGGCCACCAGTTCAGCACCGTCTTCCCACAGATGACAGTGACTGTCGATCCAGACGTCGGCTTGGGACGCTGTGCTCACGGACTTGGGTTCATGGTGCTGGGTTCATCGCAAGCGCGGGTACAGCGGCTCGCCGGTCGACACCGGCAGGCCGCCGGGGTAACCGCCCCAGGCTGCGGCTTCCGGCAGGCGCTGATCCGCAACCGATCCCTCCATGCCGATGCGCCGCCACACCTCCTCGCAGCCCCTCGGCGTTGCCACCGACGCAAGAATCGCCACGATGCGCAGCGCTTCGAGTGCGTCGCCCAGCACGGCGTCCACGTAGGGACCCGGGTCGGCCTTCCACGGCTCGGCCGCTTCGAGCAGGGCGTTGGTCTCACGGATGATGCGCCAAGTGGCGTCGAGGGCTTCCGACGGCGCCAAGCGCTCCCAGGCGTCAGCGGTTTCGGCAACACACTCAGCCACCGCGTCGACCAGCGGGCTGTCCGCGCGGGGTGCCGGCCCGATGCCGTCGCACTTGCGGCTGACTACGGTGGCGACGCGGCTCATGAGGTTGCCCAGGTTGTTCGCCAGGTCGGCGTTGTACCGGGCCACCATGCCCTCATAGGAGAAGTCCCCATCGGGCCCGAAGGCCTGATCGTGCAGAAAGTGATGCCGCACACCGTCGCTGCCGAAGTCGTCGACCAGGTCGCCCGGGGCGATCTGGTTGAGCGCTGACTTCGCCATCTTCTCGCCGCCGACCAGCAGGAAGCCGTGCACATGAACACGGCGGGGCGGCAGCACGCCGCCGCTCATCAGCATCGCCGGCCAGTACACGCAATGGAAGCGGAGGATGTCCTTGCCGATCAGGTGCACACCCGGCCAGCGGTGAGCGAACTGGGCATCGTCGCTGGCGTACCCGGCGGCGGTGATGTAGTTGGTGAGCGCGTCGAACCAGACGTAGGTGACATGGCTCGGATCCCAGGGGATCGGGATGCCCCAGTCCAGCGACGTGCGGCTGATGGAGAAGTCCTGCAGCCCGCTGCGGATGAACCCCAATGCCTCGTTGCGCTTGGTTGCCGGCACGACGAAGTCGGGATGCGCCTCGTACCAGTCCAGCAGAGGCTTCTCGTAGCGGCTGAGTGAGAAGAAGTAGTTCTCCTCCGAGACGTGTTCGACCGGCCGGCGGTGGATGGGGCACATGCCGTTGTCGAGGTCGTCCTCGGTGTAGTAGGCCTCGCAGCTCACGCAGTACAGGCCCTCGTAGGTCTGCAGGGTGATGTCGCCGTTGTCGTAGCAGGCCTGCAGCAGTTGCTGGACCGAGTGGTGATGGCGAGGTTCGCTGGTGCGGATGAAATCGTCGTTGGCGATGTCGAGCTGCTGCCACGCTTCCTGGAAGCGCACCACAGTGCGATCGGCCCACTCGATGGGAGTGCATCCGTTCTGCTCGGCAGCCCGCTGCACCTTGAGGCCGTGCTCATCGGTGCCGGTCAGGAACATGACGTCGCAACCGCACAGCCGATTCCAGCGAGCGATCGCGTCAGCGGTGATCGTCGTGTACGCGTGCCCGATGTGGGGGGCGTCGTTGACGTAGTAGATCGGCGTCGTGACGTAGTAGGAGGTCACCGGTTCAGGGTACTGACGAGCACCAATGCCGCTCGCAGGAATTCACCGCCCGCCCGTCGCTATGGCATCCGGGGATCGAGGGAGCGAGCCAACTCCGTGGACATGCGGTAGGTGCGATTGCGGGCCACGCCTAGACGCTGTGCAACGGCCGTCGCTGCATCGCGAGGGGTAGCGCCGGCGTCCAGTTCGCGGTGCAGTTCGGCGGTTATCTGCGCGTCGGACGGGGGTTGCGAGATCGCTGGGCCTAGGACTACGACGATCTCGCCTCGTGGCGGCTCCGCGAATCGTGCCGCCAGCTCGGCGACGGTGCCGCGCGCCACTTCTTCGTGGAGCTTGGTCATTTCGCGAACGACAACTGCCGGACGGTCGGCGCCGCAGACCTCGGCCAGGTCGTCGAGCGTGGCGCCGAGCCGCTTGGGCGATTCCAGCAGGATGACTGTTCGCTGCTCGGCGGCGATGCCATCGAGTCGTTGACTGCGGGCTCTTCCCTTGCGGGGCAGGAACCCTTCCATGACCCAGCGATCTGTCGGCAGGCCCGAGACGGCCAACGCCGTCACTGGCGCCGACGGCCCCGGAATTGCGCTGACACCGATGCCTGCTGAGGCCGTCACCGCGACCAATCGCCGCCCGGGATCGGAGATGGCGGGCATGCCCGCGTCCGTGATGTAGGCGGCAGTCTCCCCAGCCTTCAGGCGCTGCACGATCTCTGCGGCGACGGTGGCTTCATTGTGCTCATGCATTGCCACCAGCCGCCGTCCGGCGATGCCCAGCCGCTGCAGCAGCAGGCCACTGCGGCGGGTGTCCTCGCAGGCCACGAATGACACCGACGACAGCACCTCGACTGCCCGCGGGGCGATGTCATCAAGGTTGCCGATGGGTGTGGCAACCAGCCACAGCCGGGGCTCGTTCTCGCTCATGCGTCGAGCCGGACGTCGAGCGTGTCTCCCACGGCCAGGCCCCAGCGTTCGCTGGCGCCCGCCCGGGCCTCGATGACCGATCGAGCGCTCAGCCTCGGCCGCCCGATCCGTCCAGGCGGCATCCGCACCAAGTCCACCACCCGCCGCTGACGGTCCAGGTACAACACGTCGATGCCGAAGCTCATCCCGAAGGTGTGCACACACCGGCACCGCTCGATCAGCAGCGCTCCGGTCAGATCGTCGCGCCCCAGCAGGCCCCGTCGGCGCTCAGAACGGGTGCGAGCAACCTCGAGGCTTGCCACCACTCGGTCCCCGGATGCCAGCCAAGGCATAGCTACACGTTGAAGCGGAACTCCACGACGTCGCCATCGCGCATCGGATATTCCTTCCCCTCGACTCGCAGGCGGCCCGCGTCCCGCGCAGCAGACCACGAGCCTAAATCCAGCAGTTCAGCCCAGTCGATCACCTCGGCCCGGATGAAGCCGCGTTCGAAGTCGGTGTGGATCCGTCCAGCGCACTGGGGTGCACGCCATCCGGCCCGGAAGGTCCAAGCCCGCGATTCCTTCTCGCCGGTGGTGAGGAACGTGCGCAGGCCCAGCAGGCCGTGCGCAGCCGCGACGAACCTCTCCAGCGCGCCCTCGCCCAGACCGAGTCCTTCGAGTAGCTCGGTTCGCTCGGCTCCGGCGAGCTGCGCAGCTTCCGCTTCGAGTTGCACACACAGCGGCAGCACAGTCGCACCCGGCAGCTCGGCCTCAATGGGTGCTGCCAGCTCCGACGCTGCATCGAGCTGGTCCTCGCCCAGATTCAGCACTGCCATGACCGGCTTGTCGGTCAGCAGGAAATGGCTTCGCAGCGCTGCTCGATGCGGGTATTCCTGGGAGGAACGCCGCGGGTGCTGGTCGGCGCCGTCGCGTTTGTCGCCAAGCGGCCATGCCCGGTACAGCGGAGTGCCAGCCGCCAGGTGTTCAAGCGCGGCGTCGAGCGCTGCAACTTCCTCGGCCAGCGCGGTGTCGGACGGCTGGCTACGCGAAGCCTTGCGCCGGCGGCCGATCCGCGAGTCCACCGACTCCAGATCCGCCAGCGTGAGCTCGGTCTCGACGATGCGAAGGTGTTCGAGGGGGTCGGCGGGACCCGGCACATCGGCATCGGAGAAGGCGCGCAGGACGAAGACGATCGCGTCCACCTCGCGGATCCCCGCCAGAAAACGGTTGCCGAGGCCCTCGCCCTTGCTGGCGCCCTCGACGAGCCCGCCGATATCGATGAACTCTGTCGTGGTGGGCACCACTCTTCTGCTGCCGCTCATTTCGGCGAGCGCATCGAGCCGGGGGTCTGGCACCCGGGCCACGCCGACATTCGGATCAGTGGTGGCAAAGGCGTACGGCGCCGCCAGTGCCCCGCCGCCGGCAAGCGAATTGAACAACGACGACTTCCCAGCGTTGGGCAGGCCCACGAACCCAAAGCGCTCCATCGCCGGGCGAGGCTAGTGAGTGCGCCGCCGGGTGCTCATGGCCCTCCCGGGCGGTGCGGCGCGCTGCGTGCAAGACTTCGCCGGGTCGGGTGCGCGCCCGAGACATCCATTGACGGGGAGGAATCCATGGGACCGTTGCAGGGACTCAAGGTGATCGAGCTGGCCGGCATCGGCCCTGGACCGTTCTGCGCCATGCTGCTCGCTGATCTGGGCGCGGACGTGATCCGCATCGACCGGATGACGCCTGAAGACCTCGGCATCGACCGGGGACGCAGGTTCAACGTGCTCAACAGGGGTCGGCGTTCGGTGGCGGTCGACCTCAAGTCGCCTGACGGCGTCGAGACCATCCTCAAACTGGTGGAGCAGGCCGACGCGCTCATCGAAGGCTTCCGCCCCGGCGTGACCGAGCGACTGGGCCTCGGACCAGACGAGTGCTTCGCCCGCAACCCGAGACTGGTCTACGGACGCATGACCGGGTGGGGCCAGGAAGGGCCGATGTCGCATGCCGCCGGCCACGACATCAACTACATCGCCCTGACCGGCGCACTGCATGCCATCGGACCGGCTGAGGCACCGAGCCCGCCGCTCAACCTGGTGGGCGACTTCGGAGGCGGCGGCATGTACCTGGCCTTCGGCGTGTGCGCCGCGTTGCTCGAGGCGCGTGACTCCGGGCAAGGACAAGTCGTGGACGCTGCCATGACCGAGGGTGCCGCTTCGCTGATGGCCGCCATCTACGGCATCTACGGCTCGGGCGGCTGGGCCGACGAGCGGGAGTCCAACTTCCTCGACGGCGGCGCCTACTACTACGGCGTGTACGAGACCTCTGACGGCAAGTTCGTCTCGGTCGGTTCGATCGAGGGCAAGTTCCATGACGAGTTGCTCGAGAAAACCGGTCTGGCCGACGCTCCGACGGTGGACCGCAACGATCGCGAAGGGTGGGCCGACAAGCGGGCTCGCCTGGCCGATGTGATCAAAACCAAGACCCGCGACGAGTGGGACGAGATCATGGCGGGCTCCGATGTCTGCTATGCGCCGGTACTCGACCTGTCGGAAGCTCCGCACCATCCGCACAACGTGGCCCGCGAGAGCTTTGTGGAGGTCGAAGGCGTGATGCAGCCGGCACCGGCACCCCGCTTCAGCCGTACCCCGGGCGCCGTCGCCCGACCGCCGGCGTCGCCAGGCGAGAACACCGATGAGGTACTGGCCGACTGGGGCTTCGACGCTGACGACATCGAGAAACTCCACGAAGTCGGTGCCGTCGGCTGAGCCCGGGGCCCGAGCGGCCCGTGAGCCCAGTCGCATGAGCATGGGGAACAAGAGCGGTAAACAATGGCGATACGACCGGATGCCGGCACTGCGTCGGTAGCCTGAGACGCCTATGTCGAAGCGCACCAACAAGCGAAAGCTCCGGGCGCGGCGAAGCAAAGCCAATCACGGCAAGCGTCCCAACTGCGGCCGCGGCTAGGCGGCCAGCATCGGCCGCGCCCGCGGCCAGTGTGACTGAGACCGGCTGCCGCTGCGCGCCTCTCTCAACCGGCCATCATCAAGGGGTGCGCGAACGCGGCGCCCCAGGCTTGGTCAGGCTGCTGATCCTGACTGCCGTGCTGAGCGGCGCATGCCAGGTTCAGCAGAGTCCTGACGCGGCGTCGGTCGCGAGTGAGTCAAGCGTTGCCAGGCAGACTGAGGTGTCGACCGGCGCGACATCGGCGGCAGCTCCCTCGCCGACTCTGCCCCCGCCCGCACCCAGCGCTCCCGACGAACCGACATCCAGCGATCCATCCGGCGATCCCGGGCTGCCGGATGATCCAGAAGCAGTTGGCGACGGCATCGACGACCAACCCACCGCTCAGCAGGCGCACGAGCCGGACGTCGTGAAGGCCGCTCCAGTCGAGTCCGAGCCGCTTCCTGCGGATCTCGAGGCCGCCCTGCGCACATCATTCCCGGATGCTGCGTATGTGCTTCATCCCGAGGTGGCCCGGGGTGATCTGAACGGCGATGGCGTCGAGGACTTCGCCGTATACGTCGAGGCCCGGTTCGCTGACTTGCCGGAGGGCAGTCTGCTGGCGCCTGTCATCGACACCGGCGAGGCATTTGACGTGCGGCCACCCGTGGAACTGGGCCGTCACATCATCATCGACACCATCGACATCCGGGATGGCGCCGTCGAGGTGTCCTTCTTCGATCGCTCGCCTGGCGAGCCGCTGACCGTGATCACACGGCGCACCACCCTGTCCATCAGCCCCGACAGCGCGGGCGCATCAGATCCGGCGGCAGCGTGGCTCGCCACTGCCATCCGCGTCGAGCCGATCGCCAATGTGCAGGCGCTCCAGATCACCAGGCCAGCAACACCGGTGACGTTCGAGCTCGACGGCATAGGCACCGTCATGTCGGATCGGATCGAGCTGCGCGAGCGGCACAGGTATGTCGTTCATGCCGCTGAGCAAGACGTCATGGTGGTGACGCTCACTGCGCCAGCCGGAGTCTGGCTGGAGGCCGGTCTCGGTGACGGCGCAGCGCTCGTGCGGGTCGCCGAGCAGACCCAGAGATTCGCAACCCACATGCCGGCGAGCGGAGCCTGGACTGTCACCGTCGCATCGTCGCTCCCCGAGCCAGTGGACTACCGGCTGTCAGTCGACGTATTCCCAACTGCACTCGGCGAGGGCATAGCAGTCCGCGACCCCGGCGGCTTCTGGTCCAGCGTCGGCATCTCACCACCGGCCGTGCCCGACGACGGCCCAGTCGTCTACCTGACGTTCGACGACGGGCCGCATCCCACCTACACGCCGCAGGTGCTCGATGTGCTGGCCCGTCACGGGGTGCGGGCGACGTTCTTTGTGGTGGGCTGGCTCGCCGAGCGCTACCCGCTCTTGATCCAGCGCATCGCACACGAAGGGCACACCCTCGCCAACCACTCCTGGAGCCATGAGTCGCTCGCCCGGGTCTCCAAATCGGCTTTCGACCGCTCCGTCGGGCGCACCCAAGAGATCCTGGGGCCGCTCGCCACCCCATGCCTGAGGCCGCCGTACTTTGCCGTCGGCAGATTCACCGAGGAATGGTCCAACGAACTAGGCCTAAGACTGGTCGGCTGGAGCTACTCGCCGCGCGATTGGGAGCAGCCACCGGCCCGGACCATTGCCAACGGCCTCGTCGCGAGAGCGTCACCCGGTGCCGTCCTCTTGCTGCATGACGGCGGCGGCCCTCGTTCGGCGACGGTTCGCGGACTGGACATGGCGCTCGAACGGCTTTCAGACCGCGGATTCGAATTCAAGCCGCTGTGCCGCTAGTGCGCTCCGCCACGGTTGCGTGCGCGGAGCTGTCGCCGTGCCGGGCGGCGCCTCGCTACTGAGCACCAGACGACAGGTCGACGAGGAGTTCGAGTTCGTCCAGCAGCACCTGCGACAGCCAGCGGCCGCCGATGGTGCTCAGGTGGATGCCGTCGGTGAGCCGCACATCGGCGAGCTGCCCATCGGCGTCGGCCACGTAGCGGCTGAAGCCGCCATTGGGTCCCCGGAACAAATTCCTCGTGTCCACGTAGTGCACACGGTTGCGCTTGGCAGCTTCGGCCTCGAAAACCTCGTTGACACCTTGCATGCGGGCGTCGTATTCGGGATCCTCCATGATCGGCTGGCCGACCCAGAGCAGCACCCGGTCGGGGTCGGTTGTCACCAGGTCCATGACATGGCCGACTCGCGCCGAGTATTCCTGCACCCAGGCATCCGAGAAGCGGCGCGCGATCTGGCCGTCCACGACAATCGCTTGTGCGTCGTTGCCGCCGAACATCAGCACAACCGCGTCGGGGTCCTCGGCTGCCAGGACTTCCACGATGCGGGTCGGCCAGTCGTAGAAATCGGGTCGGCTCAGGCCGCTGGAAAGCTGATGCTCTGTGGAGGCCTCGATGACGCCCGTGTCGTTGGCCAGGCCCACCATGACGTGGCCGAAGAACTGCACCATCGAATCGCCCATGATGTGCAGCCGCAGCGGGTCGGACGAAGTCGGGAACCACGGCATCGTGGTGGCGGGCGCTCCTGTTGCCACGTCGCCATCGGAACTTCCGGCACCCGCGATCGCCGGAGTCGCCGGATCGGCAACCACGACACCAGCACGTGTCGGATCGTCAGCCACGGCGCCGCCGACTTCGTCGACCGCCTCGTCGGCAGCGACGGAAACAAAGGGATCGGTCATCGTGCCGGGGTCGGACACGTCGCGGCCGAACGCCTCGTCGGCCCACAGACGCGGCAGGTGCGCGCCGGCGGCGCTGGCCGCGCCCTCGACCGGTTCCCACACTGCCACCGAGACATCGCGCTCCCAGCCGAATGGCTTCTGCTGGGCCTCGCGCAGCAGCTGCTGCGAGTTGAGCACGATCGCCAGCGCCAACCCGAGCGCGCCTGCCAGCAGCACCTTGCCGGCCGGCGCGCCGATGCGGCGGTCGGTGGCATCGAGTGGAGGGTGCGGTATCTGCATTGTTCAGAACTGGAAGTAGATGAACGGGGCGACGCCCGTGGGACCGAGAACGTCGATTGCCACCAGCGACACGCCCACCACGGCGCCCTGGGCCACCCAACCGAGGCTGGCGAAGCCGTCGCGCAGCACCTCGAACCAGTCGGCCGGCATGAACTGGAATGCGAGAGCGCCGAACGTAACCGCAATCACCAGCGGCGTTGCAGTGCCGGCGTAGTTGTCGAAGTTGGCCAATGCACCCAGCATCTCGACCGCGGCTGACAGCGATTCGGAACGGAAGAACACCCATGCCAGGCACACCACATGGAAGGTGACGAGCCAGCGCACGACCTCGCCCCAACCCCCTGGCAGGATCGGCGGTGCACCGCTGCGTTCCCGCTGCTCACGCACCAGCCGCTCCACCGCTAGGACGACACCGTGGATCCCGCCCCAGATGACGAAGTTCCAGGTGCTGCCGTGCCACAGCCCGCCCAGCAGCATGACGATCATGAGGTTGCGGTAGGTGTTGGCGCGGCCCTGTCTGTTGCCGCCCAACGGCACGTACAGGTAGTCGCGCAGCCAGCGCGACAGGGTCATGTGCCAGCGACGCCAGAAGTCCTGCAGGGTGAGCGCCCGGTAAGGATTGTCAAAGTTCTGCGGGAAGCGGAACCCGAGCAGGAGTGCCACGCCGATGGCGATGTCGGTGTAACCGGAGAAGTCCGCGTAGATCTGGACCGCGTAGGCGTACACGGCCAGCACGACTTCAGGCCCGCTGTGCGCCCCCGGGTCGGCGAACACGCCGTCGACGATCTCGCTGGCCAGGAAGCTGGAAATGACCACCTTCTTGAACAGACCGTTCAGGATCAACCCGAACGCCTCGGCGGTCGGCACGTGCCGGGGGTCGGGCCGGGCAGCGAGCTGCGGTGCCATCTCCGATGCCCGCACGATCGGTCCGGCCACGAGCTGGGGGAAGAACGACAGGTACACCGCGAAGTCCAGCGGCGCCATCTCGCGGACGTTCCCACGGCCGATATCGATGATGTAGCTCATCGCCTGGAACGTGTAGAAGGAGATGCCGACCGGCAGCGTGTACTCGAGCACCGGCAAGGCGTTCGAGATCCCGAAGCGCTCCAGCAGGTTGGACATCTCGACAGCGAAGAAGTCCCAGTACTTGAAGATGCCGAGGATGGTGAGATTGGCGGCCACGCCGAGCCCCACCCACCAGCGTCGCCCTTGATCGGAGCTCATGACCGCGTAGTGCCCGACGACCCAGTTGATGACGATGGTGACAAGCAGCAGGAAGACGAACCGCCAGCTCCACCAGCCGTAGAAGACGATGCTGGCCGCCAGCATGAGCGGCCTCCACGCGGCCGGATGCGGCCGCGTGAGCCAGTTGACGACGAAGACGACGAAGAAGAATGCTCCGAAGACGAACGTCGGGAACAACATGCCGGGCCGAACATACTTGCGCGCGCATTGCCACAGGCTGAGCCTTCGGACCTGAGCGGCCCGGAAGCCTGTATCGAATGGAGCACGGAAGCCAGAGCGGAAAGCAGAATGCCGAGCCAGCAGGCAAGTACACGATGACTCCCGCAGAGCTGCTCGATTCCTGGTTGGAGATCGACCCCGATCCAGCGACGCGCCGGGCAATCGAGGCCGAGCGCCATCGCTCCGAATGGGTGCAGGCGCAGTTTGGCAGCGTGCTTCGCTTCGGCACTGCGGGAATGCGCGCCCCTGCCGGACCGGGACCGGCGCGGATGAATCGCGTCATGGTCCGTATCGCTGCGCGGGCCGTCGGCGCCGAGCTGATCGCAGCCGGATTCGGCAGCCGCGGCGCTGTGGTGGGGTTCGATGCACGGCCCGGCTCGGCAGACATGGCCTTCGACGCCGCTCGGCTGCTCGCCGCGATGGGCATCCCCACCGCCATCATCGACGGCCCTGCGCCGACACCCTTGCTCGCTCGCCAACTGCTGGCTCGTTCAGCGGGAGCCGGTCTGATGGTCACGGCAAGCCACAACCCCCGCGACGACAACGGCCTGAAGGTGTACTGGGCCGACGGGACGCAGATCCGGCCGCCGCTCGACCGGCGCATCGAAGCGCGCATGGACCTGTCGTCGCTTCCGACCGGCCGTGAACTGGCAGCCCGGCACGACGTCGAGAGCCTCGACGTGCGGTCGGTGATCGCCGAGTACGTCGGCGCAGCCGTCCGCCGTCCGGTCTTTGGCGCGGATGGTCAACCGGTCGATCCGAACGATGTGCCGCCGATCGTCTACACCGCCCTGTGCGGGGTCGGCTCGCAGACCTTGAGCCATGCGTTTGCCACGGCTGGTCTGCCGCCGCCGATCTATGTGGCGCACCAGCGGCATCCCGACGGCACGTTTCCGGGTCTGCCGTTCCCCAATCCCGAGGAGCCGGGCACCCTCGGCGATGCGATGGCCCTCGCCGAGGATCACGATGTCAATCTCGTCCTGGCCAATGACCCCGACGCCGATCGCCTGGCGGTGGCCGTGCCTGACCGGGACGGCGCGTGGCACCGGCTGAACGGCGACGAACTGGGTGTGCTGCTGTGCGATTGGCTGATCGGCCTGCACGACGACGGTCGAGCCGCGCAGCCGCTCGTCTCGGCATCGTCGGTCGTGTCAGGCCGGATGGTCGAAGCCCTGTGCGCCGCCCGCGGTGTGGCCCACCACCGCACCCTTACCGGCTTCAAGTGGATCATGGAACCCCGGTTGGCGCATCCCGGCGCCCGGTGGGTGTTCGGCTACGAAGAAGCGCTCGGCTACTCGGTCACCGACGCCGTGCTGGACAAAGACGGCATCTCGGCAGCAGTGGAATTCGCGCGGTTGGCGGGGGCCTTGGCGGCTCGCGGCATCGGGCCGCTGGAACGGCTCGATGAACTGGCCGCGGAGGTCGGATTGCATGTCACGGGTGCAGCTTCGGTGCGCGCCAATACAGCAGTGATCGCGGCCGCCATGGCCTCACTGCGGGCCGATCCGCCCCGCACCATCGCCGAATATCCGGTCACGAAGATCACCGACTGGCTCGGTCCCGATGCTCCGCATCTCGCAGACCTCGTGGAACTTGAGCTGGCTCCCACCTCGGCGGGCAGCCCCGACTACGACCCCGAAACGCAGGTGCGCATCTGTATCCGCCCGAGCGGCACCGAGCCCAAGGCGAAGATCTACCTCGAAGCCGTCAGTCCGAACCCCGATGACGTCCGCGCCGAACGCCGCCGCCTGCAGGCATTGCTGGACGCCATCGCCGGAGCGGTCAGCGTGTGGTTCGAGCCCGCCTAGAGCAGTTCTGCGGCCAGCTCATCGAGAGGCACGAGCGGCCGGGTGCCCACGTGGGAGATGACCTCGGCCGCAGCCACCGAGCCCAGCCGGCCGCACAGTTCGAGGTCGTAGCCCCGCGCAAGTCCGTAGAGCACCCCGGCGGCATAGAGGTCGCCGGCACCGGTGCGGTCGACCACTTCGTCCACCGGCTCGACGGGGACCTCTACCATCTCGTCTGGCGTCACCAGTACTGCGCCCGAGGCCGAGAGCGTCACCGATGCAATGTCCACCTGGCCCTGCACCGCCGCAAGCGCCTCATCGAGATCCTCGGTCTGGTACAGCGCCTTGAGCTCGGCGGCATTCGCGAACAGCACGTCGGTGCACCTCTCGACCATGTCGATGAACTCGCGCCGGTGGCGCTCCACGCAGAACGAGTCCGAGAGGCTGAGCGCGACCCGGCATTCGTTGCCGGGCAGAGCGCAGTGCTCCGCCACCTCGCGCAGTGCAGCCCGGGCGGCCGTGGGATCCCACAGGTAACCCTCCAGCAGCACGGTGCGGGCCCGGCCCACCATGTCCCAGTCGACATCTGCAGGGGCGAAGCCGGCGGACGCGCCCAAGTAGGTGCTCATGGTTCGCTCGCCGTCAGGCGTGATCACTACCGTGCAGCGCCCGGTCGGGTCGTCACGCGAGGCCCTCGCAGTTGCCTGAGTGACCCCATGCGCCGCCATGTCGGCGACGAACAGATCGCCGAGCCCGTCAGCGCAGACACGCCCCATGTAGCCGGCACGAGCACCGAGCGCAGCGATGCCGAGCATGGTGTTGGCGACCGAGCCGCCGGGAGTCATCTCGTCGGCGCCGCCGAGCAGTTCCACCATTGCGGCAAGCTCCGTCGCCCGCTGGGTGTCCACCAGGGTCATTGCCCCCTTGACAATGCCCAAGCCATCCACGACGGCGTCGTCGGCACGCAGCAGCACATCCACCATCGCATTCCCGATGCCCACCACATCAAGCGGCTCCCCCAAGCTCACGCCCGAGGGCTTAGCACCTGCGCTCGACCGCTCGCACGCCAGGAAAGGCCAGATGCCACAGCTGTGGAGGCGGCAGGGAACTCTGCGACGTTGCGACCTGCTGGATCGCTGGTCGCAGAGTTCCCTGCCGCCTCCGCAGCGGGCGCACCCGTCTGCAGCACTTCGCAGGCCGTCGGTAGTGTGCGCGCCGTGACGCTCCTGACTGACGGCTCGCCCAACGCCAACCCGTACCGGCTGCCGAGAGATGTACGGCCCGATCGGTATGACATCGTCATTGAACCCGACCTCGACGCTGCACGATTCGTGGGCGAGGTCCACATCGAAGCAACCGTGCACGCCCCGATCGACAGCGTCACCCTGAACGCCGCCGAACTCGAATGCTCGGATGTCATGCTCAGCCAGGGCGGCACGACGTCAGGCGCCGAGATCTCCTTCGACCCCGAGACCGAGCGGATGACGCTGCGGCCCGCCGACGGCCGCCGGCTCAAACCCGGCAACCTCCGGATCAGCTGCACGTTCGCCGGTGAGCTGAACGATCAGCTCCGCGGCTTCTACCGCTCCACGTTCGTCGACGAGGCTGGCGAGGCGCACACCATTGCGACAACCCAGTTCGAATCGACGAACGCCCGGCGGGCGTTCCCGTGCTTCGACGAGCCCGACTTCAAGGCCGTTTTCGGCGTCACGATGATCGTGCCCGCCGACCTCATGGCCGTCAGCTGCGGCGAGGTGGTGTCGTCGGAGATCCTGGCCGACGGCCGCCGCCGCGACACATTTGCCGACACCATGCAAATGTCGACCTATCTGATGGCGTTCATTGTCGGCGACCTCGAAGCCACCGAGCCGATCGATGTCGGCGGCGTGCCGCTGCGGATCGTTCACGTGCGCGGGAAATCGGCGCTGACCGGGTTCGGCCTGGAAGCCGGAGCATTCGCGCTGGCGTGGCTGGTGGACTACTACGGCATTGGCTACCCGGGTACCAAGGTGGACCTCATTGCCGTTCCGGACTTCGCGTTCGGCGCGATGGAGAACATGGGTGCCATCACCTTTCGGGAAACGCTGCTGCTGGCCGACCCGCAGAAGGCCACCACTGCGGAGTTGCTGCGCATCGTCGACGTTGTGGCGCACGAGTTGGCGCACATGTGGTTCGGCAATCTCGTGACGATGGACTGGTGGAACGGCATCTGGCTGAAGGAAGCCTTCGCCACCTTCATGCAGGTAGCCACTACCGATGCCTTCCGGCCCGAGTGGAAGCGCTGGGACGAGTTCTCGATCGAGCGGGGGGCGGCGTTCGATGTGGACGCGCTGAGCACTACCCGGCCCGTCGAGTACGAGGTGGTCTCCCCCGCCGACGCCGAGGGCATGTACGACGTGCTGACTTACGAGAAGGGCGCGGCGGTCGTGCGCATGCTCGAGCAGTACCTCGGCCCTGACCGGTTCGCGGCGGGTGTGCACAACTACCTCGAACGCCACAGCTACGCCAACACCACCACGACCGACCTGTGGGACGCCCTGGAGACCTCCAGCGGCGAACCGGTGCGGACGGTCATGGATGGCTGGATCTTCACCGGTGGCTACCCGATCGTGTCCGTCGAGCCGCATCGCGACGGCCTGAGAGTTGCCCAACACCGATTCCTCTACGGAGGCGGCCCCTCAGCCGAAGCCGATAGGTCTGAGGCAGAAATCTGGAGCGTGCCGGTCATGGTGCGCGCCCGCCTCGCGAGCGGCAGCACCGTCGAGCGGCGGCTGCTGCTGACGGACGACTCGGCGGTCGTGGATCTGGGCGGACCGGTCGAGTGGGCCGTGGTCAATTCAGGCGGGCATGGCTACTACCGGGTGCGCTACAGCGCTGACCTGCTCGCCGCCGTGTCGCGCCAAGCCCTGGAGGTGCTCGAGCCCATCGAGCGGTACGGGCTCGTCGACGACACCTATGCGGCCGTTGTCGCCGGCGACGCGAGCGCGGCCGAGTTCATCGGGCTCGTCACCGATCTGGGATCGGAGACCGACCTGCACGTGTGGCAGCGGATGATCGGGGGACTCAAGGGCCTGCACGCGATCGCCGAGCCGGACGGGCGAGACGCTCTGGCCGTGCTCATCCGGGATCTGGCAACCACCGCGCTGGGCGTGCTGGGATTCGAGCCCCAGCCTGGCGAGCCCGACCTCGACCGCGAGCTCCGCGGCGTGCTGTTCGAGGCCGCAGGCGGCCGGGGACGTGACGAGCTGGTCCGGGCACGTGCACGAGAACTCTTCGAGACGGCGACCGACAGCAGTGCAGCTGTCGATCCCAATCTGGCCGCAGCGGCGGTGCAGGTGGTGGCAGCGGCCGGCGACGAAACCGACTACGGGCGCATGCTCGAGCTGTACCGGTCGGCCGACACACCGCAGAGCGAGCTGCGCTACCTGCAATCGCTGCTGCTGTTCGAAGACCTGGAGCTCTTCGAGCGGACGCTCGAACTGTTCGCTGCCGAAGTCCGCACCCAGAACGCCCCGTACCTGCTCGGCGCTGCGATGACGCATCTTGACCACGGTCCGGTGGCGTGGGCGTTCATTCGCAACCGGTGGAGCGAGCTGACCGATCGGTTCCCCCAGAACTCCATCCCCCGGATGGCCGGCGGGATACGCGCACTGCACACCCGTGAGCTGGCGCGCGAGGTGGAGGCCTTCTTCTCAGAGCATGAGGTGCCGCAGGGGGGGCTCACGGTGGCCCAGCACATCGAGAAGATGTGGGTCAACGTGCGACTGCGCGAGCGCGAGGGCGCCCGCATCGGCTGATGTTCGGCCGCCCGCCTCGACGGCCGATGCGGCCGGGCGACGAGCTGTGGCTGTCACTGCGCGCATTGGCCGCAGCCGCAGCGCTGATCGCCGTGGTGATCTACTGGGCGCTGGTCATCGTGGACTAGGCGGGAGCGCTGCTGGGCTGGGCATCTTCGACTCGTCGGCCCACCGCATCATCATCGCGATGATGGTTCCCCACACGATGGGGATGCCCCCGAGCTTCATGATGAGCCCGGCAGTCTGCTGGTCTGTCGCCGCGTCGAGACCATAGAACCGGGGCGCCAGCTCGTAGGTGGCATAGAGGGGGAAGCCGGCGAAGGTAAGGAAACCTGCCGGCACCGCCGGAACGACACCGAGCGCCAAGAACAGGTACACCATCTTGCCGGGGTAGGCGCGCAGCCGGTTCTCGACCAGCGGCGAGCAGATCGGCAGCCAGACGAGCACGCCTGAGACCAGCCACACCGCGTCCATCACGAACGAGCCGAACTGGTTTGCCCGCAACGTGTCCACGGCCCACGGCGAGTGCGTCACAACGAGACATCCGTTGAACACCAGCCCGGCGAACACCGGCTGAGTGAGGCGGGTCATCACGCGGTAGAGGCGCAGCTTCGCCAGGATCCTGCGGGCCATCGGCTCGGGGGTGCCCAGCACCAAGAGAGGCGCGGCTACCAGCGTGTAGAGCATGAACTGCACCATGTGGGCCGAAGCCAGATAGCCCGCGCCGAGGACGCCGAGCGGCCAATCCGACGCCGCCCAGAACGCCAGCACGCCGGCCAGGAACAGCCACGTCTGGCGGCGCTGCGCTGCTGTGGTGGCAGGATCCAACGGTTGGGGACGCATGGAGCGGGCCCGCCGCCGCGCCGCCAAGTACGGGACTGCGATCGCAAGTGATGCCGCCCAGACGCCCGGGTAGGCCCGCCACGACCAACTCCACGGCTCTTCGAGCGCCGAGCACCAGAAACTCATCGCTACAAGCCTGCCTCAACCGGAGCGTCCGATTCGATGCCGGCCAGGATCGGCAGGTCGTGGTCGAACTGGGTCTGGCGGGTGGGATGCGGATATTGCGCATAGCCGTAGCCGTTCGGGGCATAGGCGAACACCCGGGCATCGTGGGCGATGTCGTAATCGACGTCACCGTGGTCCATGGCGGTCATTCCCCCTGCGGTGCCGCCGTGGTCTATGTGCGCATCGTCCATATCTTCATGAGACGCATCGCCCTCCGATGTCATCTGGTGAGCGCCGGTCGTGGTGGTGTCGAAGATCTTGATCGACGCAAGTGCTCCCAGCGCATTCTGCAGGTCGGTCAGCTGCTGCTCGCTGCTGGGAATGAGCCCGACGAAATCCTCGCTGAATTGGTCGAGGTAGGCACGCAGCACTTCGGGCGTGTCCCGGTCGGGGTCGACGGTCACTGCCAGCACAGCAACGTTCGTCGGAGCGCCGGGACGGTTGAGCACACTGGCAAGCTGGGCAAGCTGTACACCGCATATATCCGGGCAATTGGTGAACATCTGATACACGAGCCGGACCTGTCCTTGGGTGTCTGCCGCCAAGTGGATGTCGTTGCCGTCGGTGTCGGTGAATGCCATGTCGGGCACCTGCCGCAGTTGCGACGCAGGCACAGCCAAGCCCTCGTAACGCGACTCATCCGTATCGCCGCCAGTCCCGCACGCGACTGTCAGCCACACGACAGCCGCGACGACTGCGAACCGAATTCCCCACCTCACCTTCGACGCGTGGCCAGACTCGCGACCCTGCACATCGCCGGACGCTAGTGGCGGATCCTTCCCGAGTGACGTCGACGGGTACCACACCTACATCCTCACCGCCGCGAATATCGGCCACCAAGCCGCTGCCCCTAGCTGCGGTGCCGGTGGGCGGACCTGCTTCCACAAGCCGGTGCAAGACCTGTGGACACCCCGCGACTGCACAGTCGCCAGCAAGTCGACGTCCTGGGCTGCCTGCACCGGCACCGGATCTGCCGGTGGCGCTGCTGCTCCCGCGTCGGCAGCGTCTCCGGACGCGCAACCCGCGATCAGCAGCACGGCGACGGCGCCGATGGCAAGAAGTCTGGCAAAATGCCTCACTCCAAGCCTGCGCACATGCATGTGAAGATGAGGCTCAACCGTCAGACAGACACGCTAACCATCGGTGCAGTCGCATGGCTGATGCTGGGGATGCTCAGCCTCATCGCGGCCTGTTCCGCATCCACAGAAGACGAACGCACGGTGCGTGTCGGCTTCTACGCGTTCTTCGAACCGATCAGCGCCGCTGCTGATCCGGATACTGATGCTGCGGCGTTCAGCACCCACGTCGGTTACGAAGCTGATCTGCTCACGGCCATGGAATCGATGGAGGGGCTGGGCCTGAGATTCCACCGAACGCCGGTCGCAGAGTGGCCAGGAATCTGGCTCTTGCCGTCGCGGGACGGCTTCGACATGGTCAGCGGCGGCATCACCAGCCTGGACTCCCGCCGGCTCGATGCCGACGGCAGCACCGTGGTCACGTTCACCGAACCGCACATCGAGTTTCGCCAATCGCTGCTCGTGCGCGCCGATGACGCCGACCGCCTCCCGAATCATGACGCCTTGTTGAGCACCGACGTGGTGGGAGCCCTGCCTGCGACGACTGGCGAGGCCAGGCTGCTGCAGCTGCTCGGCATCGCTGACGCCCAAGGCCGTCTGGCTGCTGGCACCCAAGTGCACACCCCGACAGGCGTGGTGACCGTCCCATCGGATGGGGCGTTGAGCATCAGCGCTGCGCAGGCATCACCCGAGCTCGAGCACCGCACGCGCCTCGTGCCCGCAGATCCGACGCGTCCCACTGTCGTCTACCTCGGCGAGGAGTCCGGCGAGACTGCACTGCTCGCGGCGCTGCGCGACGGCCGGATCGACGCTGTCGCCCGAGGCACCATCGGCAACACGCAAGCCGCGGTCGACTCAGACGGCCGTTTTGCTGTGACCGCACTGGATGAACACGTGGAGCACGGAGGCTTCGCTGTGAGCGTGGACGACACCGGGCTGCTCGACAAGCTCAACTCCGCCGTGACCTGGCTCACCGACGCAGGCCGCATCGGCATCCGAGAGTGGCTGGCCGACGGCGAGATCTTCAACGAGCGTGCCCGCTCCTGGCAGCCGTCGCGCTAGCAGGTCGCCGGGCTGCCCGGCCCTAGCCGGCTGCTTGACTTGTGGAGGTGAGGGGAATCCGAATTTCGAGGTCAGAGCAAGTTCTTGGCTCTGGTTCCCCTAAAGTTCCCTTCTCCTCCGACGCTGCCGCCAGCGAGCGACCTCGATTTCTCACCCTCGTAGTCTGGGGCCTTCGCCGCCGATACAGGCACCGCCTGTTCGGCTTGGATGCTTCCCTGCTCGCCGCGACCGAAGGCGCAGCAGTCCGGTGGATGGCCGAGTCGGATCGCCACCTTATGCCTTCCGGTTTGACGGTGCCGGCCGGGAAGGTTGTAAACGTGGGCGGGGTGCTATTGGTCCCGCCTTGATCCTCGACTCATTCCATGGCCCATTTCTCGTACGGGTAGGGCGGTCACGGCCCACCGGGGTTGGCTCAGCCACGTTCGATGTCTTCGGGGCGGGTGGTCGCCACGGCTCGGGCTATGCGCTCGGGCGTGTCACCGATCGATGACGTCAGCGTGGCGGTCAGGCGGAGGTTCCGGCTTGCGGAGCTGGCGAGGTCTGCGGTCACTCATAGGTTCGCGGTAGCGCAGTTTGCCATGACGGCTCCCAAGGCGCGGTTTGCGCCGCCGAAGCCGAACCGGTAGTCGGTGCCGTCGACGGTGAACGTGACACTGTTCCCGCCGAGCGCTGTGAGATGGTCGATGAAGACTCGGTCGTGGGTGATGTCGAGGATCTTGCCGAAGAAAGGTGCGGTCCATGCTGTGCCGGCGACCGTGAGCCCGGTGGTGTCGAACCGGTATGTGACCGGCACGGTTTCGATGTTCGCCCATGTCCACGACTGGTCGCTGAGCCGCACCTGTAGCCGGTATGCGTCACCGGTCTGCTGGCATGGGACGCTGAGTACTCGCGGGTCGCCCAGACCGACGATCGCAATGCGTAGCGGCCGTCGTCGGTGGCGTTGTTTGCGAGGTGCCAGTTGCCGTGCTTGCCGTTGGCGACGTGCCCGGCGGGCACCTCGAACGGCTCGGCGGTGGCGTTCACGATCTCCTGCACGGACAGATGACCGGCCGCGAAGCGGTCCGCGAGTTCAGCCGTGTGGTAGCGGTCACGGCCGCCGATCCTCAAAGCATCTGCGGGCACAGCCGAGTCGGGCATTGCGACCGGTCCGTCGATGACCAGCACCGGCACGTCGTCGCGCTCGCAGCGCGCATCGACCACCTCGGCGATGCGACGCAGATCGAAGCGCCGGGCGCCGAAGCGGTGTCGCCAGCGAAAACGCCGGGGCGCTTCCGCGATCATCCTGAGGCGATGCGCATGGTCTGAGGGCGGCCAGTCCTTGCAGGACAGGCGGATGCCCACCATGCGGCCTCGTCCGTCGTCATCAGCAATGAGTGCGGGCAGGTCACGGGCGCGTACAAACCGGCCGAGACCATTGATGAAGCTGGTTCGCTCCGCTTCAGGCACGATCTCAGAGCACCGAGGCTCCCATCCGCTGAGCGGCGCTGCCGACACGTCCGGTAGACGCGATCGCCAATATGCAGCACTGGCACCGGATCGGGCCTGCGCCGACTTGTGCCAATCAGCGCGATGACCGGGCACGGTCGTCGATTCGGAACGGCAGACCAGAGCTCGTGACTGCTCCGGCGGCTTCGAGTGTCAGCTGCAAGGCGCTCACAGCCGCACGCCAACCGACATCCGTGCTTGAATCGGACTGGCAGCACCGGCATGGATCGCCGTCACGCGTGGGCGTGTGCAGAACGACAGATACGCGTTGAGCTCTGCTGGCGGCTGTATACGTGCTGGTCATGACATCGTTGCTGTTCGTTGCTGCCGGCGTGCTGCTTGCCGGCGTTTCCGTGCTGCTGTCAAAGCGCCGGCCGAGGCGAACGCGCAGGTTCACATGGAGGGAACTGTCGCCGAGTCTCGCCGGAGTCCGGCCTGAACATGCCGATCGGCCATCAGACCCTTCTGGATCACACCTTGTGTTCCATCGAAGCTGAATGGAAGGATGGCCTCCGCCCCGCTCGCTCTTCGGATCGCCGCGAACCTCTGGGCAATCTCGTGGATCGCGTCGTCCCAGGACATGGGCTCGAACACCGCATCGCCCTTGGATCCGATACGCCGCAACGGCGTCTGGATCCGGTCTGGGTGATACACGCGGTCGAGGAACCGGTTGACCTTGGGGCAGAGTGTTCCCTTGGTGGTGGGGTGCTGCCGGTTGCCCCGGAGGCGAACCGCTCGTCCGTCCCGCACCGTGACGTCCCAGACGCACGTATCAGGGCAGTCGTGGTGGCATGAGCCACAGATGACAGTGGCGGTCACGGATTCTCCAAATCGATGTGCGTTCGGGGTACGGCGAGAGCCGTCTCGCTCGGAACTGAGCCTACGCCCCAATGGTCTGACGGACCGTCAGCGACCGTCAGCGTGCCTGACTTCTAGCGGAACGGACCGCAGCAGCTCATCGGCCACAACGTCCCCGGTCATCACAGCTAGCAGGCTGCTGAAAAAGGGGCAGAATCGCGGAATCGCCGAGGCAAACCTGCAGGTCGGAGAGTTGCGGATTCGCTCAGAACGGGCTTTTTCAGCATCCTGCTAGTGTCCTGAGTGGGGAATTTGTTGCATATATGCGGCCATGGTGTCGAAGAT
>VYDH01000040.1 GCA_009843525.1 Acidimicrobiales bacterium
CTACCGACAACCCCCAGAACCGGAAAACGTCCCAGATACTTGACACGGAACACACCGTCGAGCGCGCCAACTCATGGCTCGCCGACTACGGGCAGCTCCAACGCAACACCGACCGCCGAACCGAACACCGACTCGCCCAGCTCGCCCTCGCCGTCACCCTCATCACCGTCACCAAACTCATCGACCACCGCGACCGCTGCCAACCCCACTGACCCACCTATCGGCGCTCGCTCTAAGAGGGTGCGCCGAGCATTGGGATCTTCGTCCTTGAACAGCCGCCGCTCAGCAGCAGCGATCACGGTGCCCAACCCGGCGCCGGTGACAGGGTCCACGACGAGGTCTAGCACGGTCATGCCGTCGCTGCGGCGGGTGCAGATCCTGCCCGAGCGTGTCTGGCGCTGGCGCTCGAGTACCGACGCGCCGTCGTCGCGGCTGACGTCGGCGACGTGACGGGCAACAGTGCGACGGAATTCGTCATAGCCCTCATGAGTTGCCCGCTCGGCCAACAATCCCTCATCGATCGGTGCGTCACCGGCGGCTCGGGCGATCAGCTGCGCATGGCCCACGGGCACCGAGCCCGCAGCGAGCCCGTCCCGGGTCGCATCCAACTCGCCGAGCCTCACCGCATAGCGGACCTCACGGCGCGCCTGCCGGCCGGAAATCGCCATCGCATCGGTCGCAGCCCAAGCAGCAGCACCGTCGCCGTCGCGGTGGGCGATCTCGCGCAAAGCGGCAGCCTTCATCGCAGCCAGCCGCGATTCGGCCCGGGCAATGTCACCCAGATGAGCTCGCAGACCCGGCACGCACAACCCAACCACGTCCACCGCATCCACCCGCACCCCACCCGACGCTGACCCGCCCGCACCATCGCTGGGGGATCCCGTCATGAGGTTCGCCGCATCGGGATTCTTGCCGCCACCTGCCATGGAACAAAGGTACGAGGGGGTTGTGACACGAATAGATGCCGAATGCCCCCTTCTGACATGGCCGAACGGAAACGGACCTGACCTACGATCCCAGCCGGCACCGGAAGATCAATCACAGTGCTGGGAGGTCGACATGGACCTGGAAGAACGGCTCGCCAAAGTCCACAAGGAGCTCGCCTCGGGGCGACTGAGGCTGGAAACGAACGTGCAAGTCAAGGTCGTTCGCCCCATCCTTCGCAGCTTGGGCTGGGATGACGCCGACTCGTCTCATCTGCGAGCTGAGTATCCGACGGACAATGGACGCGTGGACGATGCGCTGCTTGATGGTTCTGGCTATCCCGTTGTATTCGTTGAGGCCAAGCGGCAGGGCTATCTGAAGGATCCCGCCAGCCGCGACATCGCGGAGCGCCAGATGTTTGGCTACGTCAGGCGTCAACCAGCGCAGCTCTTGCTTCTGACTGACGGCGAGACTTGGGACCTTTACCTTCGCAGGACTCTCGGATCGCCGGCTGAGCGCCGGTTTCTATCGTTGGACCTGACAGCACCGGACAATCTTGAGCAAGCGGCCTCGGGGTTTCGTACGTTTCTCGACCGAGGCGCGGTGCTTGAAGGCCGTGCCCTTCAGGCGGCCCAGGCGAGACTCGTGCATCAGGCAGATCGCCGCGTGAGGCGGCGCGCGATACAGATCGCATGGCGAGCGCTGCTTCATCCGGCCGATGAGTCGTTGTAGTCCCTGTTGTCCGACCGGGTCGAGCAGGTCACTCGCCAACGACCTCCCTCTGCTGAGGTCACCGAGTTTCTTCGCCAACAGGGTGAGCTCGACCAGTCTGACGACGATCCGGCTTCGACATCGGCGCGTTCGGGCAGTTACGACGAGTGGTTCCCAGACGACCTGCCGAGGCCTGACTACTCCCAGGATCAGCTTCAACAGATGTCCTCGGTAGAGATGGCCGATGTCGTCGAATGGTGGGTCTCATGGTGGGAACTGGAGCATCGCGCAGAGTCAGACTCGGAGTCGGGCAAACTGAGCAGCGACATGGCGTTCGTTCTCGAATCGCAACGTGCCTACGCCCGCTGGACGGCTGCCGCCAGCGAAGTCCGCGAAGCTGCCGTAGAACACGTTGACGTGCGGGCCTACCTTGGATCTCTGAAAGTCGCCGAGCTACGGGAGTGGGCAGGACGCCTTGGTCGTGGGACTGCCGGTCTGCGTAAGCAGGACCTTGTTGACGAATTGGTCGATTGGCTTGATTGGTTCTGACAAGTCGTGGCATCAGCCCGCCGAATACCGCCGTTGCGAAGCAAAGTGCCGCCGCGAGCGATTCGGTGAGCGGCGTGCGCAGCCACACTTTGCCTACGGCGCGGGCCCCTGCCGTTTGCTGAACGAGTGGCCGAATAGACAACCTCGGCGCAAGGCCGGTCAGGGCGAGTCCATCGTCGCAGCAGAGCCGAGGCCGCAGGACACGTCGACTGCTATAGAGGCGCCCCGCCGCCATGAAGGCAGCAAATCCTCGGACAGTTCGCCGTCATCAGCCATCTGCTCCGCCTCCGCAATTGCCTCCCGGTAGTTTTCTTTGGCTTCGGCGCACGGAATTGCCATCGCCTTGACACAGCGTTCCTCGTTGGCGTCGGCGTAGCGGCCAGGATCCATGCCACGCGGCAGCAGTGTGGCCAGCATCTCCATGCATGTCTCGAGGGTGACTCCCGGCGCTGCAGTCGTAGTCGTTGCGGCCGCAATGGTTGTTGTTGTCGTCGCTGCGGGGGCCGCGGTGGTAGCCGTCATCGTTGTTGGCGCAACTGCGGTCGTCGTCATAGGCGCGATGGGTTCCACCGTGGCCGCGGCATCATCCGCGACGGCCTCGGCGACGGTTGTGTCGGCGTCGGACTGATCGGTGCCGCTGCAGGCCGACGCGACGAGCAGCAAGATGCAAGCGGCCATTCCGCGCATGGTGGTTCCCTCCAAGCAGCAGACAGTTGTGATTGCACTCGACAACGGCACGCCAGCCGGAGGGAACCATGAACTGGCTCCTGCCGATGTGCTGACGGGCCTTCGCTTGGGCCATGTTGTCGAGTGCAGGGGCGACTGTATCCGTCCGTAATCGACCAAGGCGAGAGCGAGTTCGCCGACTGTCGGCCATGTCGCTTGTCAACCCGTCCGTCAGAGGGACAACCGACTGGCTCGACTGAAACCCTGCTGCGCCAGACTCGAGAGTCGTGGGCACGAGTACGTCGGCTCAACTTGGCCGATGCAAACCGGGCCTGACCTACGATGCCTTCCGAAGCCGGACGATCGTCAGGGCATCGGGAGGTCCGAGTGGTGAGCATGAGCGGGTTGGAAGAGGTGCTCGCGAGAGCGCAGGCCACGCTCAAGTCGGGCAGCCTGCAGAGTGAAGCCCATGTGCGGCAAGCGGTCATCGGCCCGGTTCTGCAAGCTCTCGGATGGGATCCAACCGATGCAAGGCAGTGGATTCCCGAAATGAAGGTCCCCAACGGGATAGTGGATGATGCGCTGCTGGGAGACAACGGCAATCCGCTGGTGTTCGTCGAAGCCAAGAGACAGGGAAATCTCAGCCCCAAGGCGGAAGAACAGCTCTTCGACTACGCAGCGAAGCAGGGCGTTCCGTTGCTGGTCCTGACTGATGGCGATATCTGGGATCTGTACCTGAGCATGGCGGCAGGTCCGCCGACACAGCGACGGTTTCTGCACATCGAGTTGACGAATAGGAACACCGACGTGCGGGAGGCAGCCGAGGACCTCACGGTGTTCCTGGAACGCGCAGCAGTCCTGTCGCAGAAGGCGAATTTTGCTGCGCAGGGGCGACTTGCTGAGGTCAACAACCGTCTCAAGGGCAAACAGGGCCTCGCTTCAGCTTGGCTGTCTCTCCTGCGCGAGCGGGGTGATCCCCTGCGCGAGTTGCTCGTCAACCGCGTCGTGGAACGAACGGGCTCGCGGCCGTGGACGGAGGATGTCGACTCCTTCCTCATGGAACAGGTCAGCAAACAAGACTCGGCCGTGGACGCAGCAAGCAAGAGCGCCGATGCGCTTGCCTGGCTGCGGGCCGCACCTCCGACACTGACTGCCGGCATGAAGGCCGCAGTGACGAGGTGGTTCAAGCAGTTGGATGACGCCGGGACCGCGGCACCTCCGCCAGACGGCCCCGGCCTCGAGCCGCCGCCTGGACTCGGCAACTTGCGGGGCTTTCGCATCCAAGGCCGATCACAAGAAGCGACGAGCGGCCGTGAGACGCTGACGCTCTTGGCGTCAGCACTCGAGCAGCACACTTCGGGATTCTTGGACCTTTGGGCCGATTCCGGCCGACCGAACGCTGAACGGCGTCGGGCGGTGAGAGGTGGCGATGCTCGGCTACAGAGTGATTCCCTCAAGAGCGGATACCGCTCGGTTGAGGAGTTTCCGCAATGGCACCTCTGGGTACACGGTTCCACGGCGACCAAGCTCAAGCTCATGCAGCGAATGACGGAACTGGCCGGACTCCAGTGGGGGAGCGACATCGAACCGATCCTGGAGGATCCAATCGGTTAGGGTCCGTCATAAGTTAACTCGCGTTGTGTAGTGTCTGTGGCGTGGAGTTG
>VYDH01000042.1:0-1755 GCA_009843525.1 Acidimicrobiales bacterium
TCTAACATCACCACCGACCACCCCGCTTACACAGAACATCTGACACACCCGACGCAACCTCAGTCGGCGGGCCGCACCTACCGCCTCGACCCCCTGCGGGCTGCTGTTCGGGCACACTCGGCGTCGCCGGCCCGCTGCAACTCTCGAAGCTGCTGCGGCATTGGCAGCCTCTGAGAACGCGCCGTCACATCGCCCGACGCCCACCCAGCTCGTGCACATGGTCGCGTCTCTCCGCCAAGTCGGCCTGCGACGCCGGTTCAAGTCATTCCCTCTCATTTCTGTTTGTTCGATTGTTTTCAGTTATTCGTGTTACACCCCGCTTCTACGGTTGTCCCCATGTTGAGAAGCGGTTCTGGCAGCGCCGAGGCAACCCCGACAGCCCCCCAACCCACCGATCTCACGACCGATCGGCCAGGAATGCTCGTATTGCGGCGCCTCGACCGGGGTGAGCTCACGCTGCTGCGCCGGGACGAGCTGGTCAATGCGCTGGGTGATATCGAACGGCTCGCCAACCGGCTGGCGGGCTACCGGGCCGAAGTGCTCGGCGCGCTGCACGAGCTGAGCCGCTCAGGCGTGGCTCCGGATCCGATGCCGCATCTGACGTTGCGGGATGCCACCGGCGTATCCGAACGGGAAGCACGCCGGCTGTGCCGCGTCGCGAGCAAGGCCCGCGAGCACGCAGCCGTTCTGGACGCGCTGGCGGAGGGCGACATCAACGCCGATCAGGCAGAATCACTGTGCGACGCTCGCGTGCCCGACGAGGTGCGCACGGAGCTGGTGGCCGCTGCCGCCTCCCACGACACCGACACCACCCGTCAACGCCTGCGCGAAGCCGAAGCGACACACGGCGTCGAGACGCCGACCGAGCGATTCCTGCGCCAGCGGACGGCTCGGGGCGCTGGATGGGGCCGCGACCACGAAGGAATGCTCAAGCTGTGGGCAAGGTTCGATCCGGAGACGGGAGCCAGCATCGAAGCGGCGCTCGAGCCGCTGCGCCGCGCACTGTGGCAAGACGACAAGCATCAGCGCACCGACCGGCGCACACCGGCGCAACGCGACGCCGACACGCTCGCGTACGCGCTGGCAGGCGTCACCCTCACCGAGCAAGACGCCGCTGCGGTCGACCGTCTGCATGCACGCGCATGCCGCGACGGACATGCCGAGCAGGTGCAGCGGCTGTCGCCCGCGCAGATCAGCGTGCTCATCGGCCTTGATGCGTTGCGCGGCCACACCGACCGGGCCGGCGTCACCGATGCCGGCACCGAGCTCGCGCCGGAGACTGTGCGGCGTCTCGCATGCGACGCCGAGATCATTCCGATCATCTTGGGCGGGCGGGGTGGATCCGCCGACATCGGCTGGGCACGACGCACCGTGCCGTTGCGGCTCAGGCGGCTGCTCATCGCACGCGACAAGCACTGCCAGTGGCCCGGTTGCCATGCGTCCCCCTCACGCTGCGACGCGCATCACGTCGTCCACTGGGCTGACGGTGGCCCCACCAATCTCGACAACCTGGTGCTGCTGTGCCACACCCACCACCAGCACCTTCACGAGCACGGCTACGAACTGGTTGTGGGCCCCGACGGCTGGATGCCAAGGCAGAAAGCCGTCGAGCGTCGAAAGGCCGAGCAGGGAGCCAGTGTCCGACAACCGAGGGCCCCGTGACCTGCCCGGGCCGGGCCAGAACCGAAGCCAGGCCAGAACCGAAGCCAGGCCAGAACCGAAGCCAGGCCAGAACCGAAGCCAGGCCAGAACCGA
>VYDH01000042.1:1765-29787 GCA_009843525.1 Acidimicrobiales bacterium
CCGAAGCCAGGCCAGAACCGAAGCCAGGCCAGAACCGAAGCCAGGCCAGAACCGAGGCCGGGCCAGAACGGAGGCACTCTGAGAGAACAAGACGCCAGCTAACCCACGTCGCTCAGGCGGTCTCGCAGCGCTTCCATCAGGTGGGTCACGTCGAGGGCGAGTACTTGGCGCAGCCCGAGCTCGTCGGCGGCGACATCGGTGCGTCCGTAGAGACGGAGGGTGCGCAGCGGTCCGCCGCCGATCGGCTCGGAGATGTCCATGCCGATGCGAGGCACGCCGGGCAGCGTGTTGCGGTCGGGGTCGACCGGCTCGACCTGTCCTGCCAGGGCGACGAGCCGTTCCCGGCTCACATCGCCGGCAGCGACCGCCTGCTCAAGCAGCAAGTGCAGGCGCAGCTGTGACAGCCATCCGGCCCGTACTCGGGGGTCGGGCGCGGAATCCGCGTGGAACCTCGCCCAGTCGGCAGCGAAGGCATCCATCACGGCGGAGCGGCCGGTCTGCCAGGGCGGGGCGGGGTCGATGAGCAGCTCGACATGTCCGGGCAGTTCGATGCCGGCGGCGAGGGTGGAGCGCCGTGCGACGGTCAGGTTCGGCGGCAGCCGTTCGAGCACGTGGATTGCTCCCGGCTCGGCCGCCTCGACGAGTACGTACCGGCACTGGCGGTCGCTGACCGCGTCGGTGACATCGAAGACGGATGCGTCCAGATCGAGCACCTCGATCTCGCCCACGTCGAGGTCGAGCATTGCCGGCACCGTCTCACGGGCAGCGCCTGCGGCGTAGGCCGCCGCGGCGACTTGGCGGCCCAAGGGCGAACCGTCGACGATGACGCACCAGGTGGCGCCTGGTCCGCTCGCACGGAAGCGGTCCAGCAGGGCCACGGTGGTCAGCTCCACTGGCGCCGCCGACGTGAGCACCCAGTCCAGGTCCTCGCCGCCCAGCGTGGCGACGGCCGGCACCACCGGCAACGGCAGCTCGGCCGTCACGTCGGCGGCGTCGATCGCGCTGCTTACGTAGGTCAGCGCTGCGACATCCCATTCACCGAGTGCGTCGGCATCGAGGTGCTGTACCGACAGCTCGACCGGGTAGAGCCCGGCGATGCCGCCGCGGGCATCGACTCCGGACCAGTAGGCCTGCGCGCCCGCGAGCGCGGCACGATCAGCCTCCGCAGCAGGGCCAGACAGGTCCACCAGCACGCCGAGCGTGAACACGCCGGCGTCGTAACCGTCGGCAGGAGCAAGCTGGGGCGGAACCGGCGGGCTGGCCTCGGGAGGCGATTCCGAGCAGCCTGCTGCAAGCAGCAGCGTTACGAGAAGCCCCGCAACGCGAGACACCGATGAGCGCACCCAACCAGCGTGCCCCGCCGCAGAGTCCGCACACGGGGATTTGCGGCTGACGAGTACGGCGGCAGCCGAGGATCCGCTGCCCGGGCTAGCGGCCGGGGATCGTGTGCGAGGCGTGGAGCGACTCGAAGTTCTCGAGCGCCCGGCCAGCGCCGAGCACAACCGTCTCGAGCGGCGACTCCGAGCGCAGCACAGGCACACGTGCCTCGGATGCGATGCGCTGGTCGAGGCCCTGCAGCAGCGAGCCGCCGCCGACCATGAGGGCGCCCGTGTGGATGAGGTCTTGTGCCAGCTCAGGCGGCGCCTCGCCCAAGCACTCCAGGACGGCCTCCACGATGAGCTCGACCGTGTCGGCCAGAGCGGAGCGCACCTCGGTGGGGGTGATGACGAAGGTGCGAGGCAGACCCGTCGACAGGTCACGGCCCTTCACCTCGGCGTCGAACTTGTCGTCGAGCGGCCATGCCGAGCCGATGCTGATCTTCAGCTCCTCGCTCGTGCGCTCGCCGATCGCGATGCCGTGCACACGGCGGGCATAGTTCATCAGCGCAGTGTCGAAGTCGAACGACCCCACACGGACCGCGCGCAGCGATACCAGGCCGCCAAGCGACACCATGGCGATCTCGGCGGTGCCGCCGCCGATGTCGATCACCAGCGAGCCGGTGGGCTCGTGGATCGGCAGGCCCGAGCCGATTGCTGCAGCGATCGGCTGCTCGATGAGCCGGACGTCCGACGACCCGGCCCGCCGCGCCGCCTCGATCACCGCCCGCCGTTCGACCGGAGTGATCAGCGACGGCACGCAGACGGCCACACGGGTGCGGCCGAAACGGCCGACGCCCACGCCTTGCAGGATGAGCCGGATCATGCGCTGGGTGATGTCGAAGTCGGTGATGGCGCCATTGCGCAGCGGTCGTGCAGCGATGATGTAGCTCGGCGTGCGCCCGATCATCTGCCAGGCTTCGCGACCCACCGACAGCACCTCGCCCGAGCGCTCGTTGAGCGCAATGACCGACGGCTCGTTGAACACGATGCCGCGCCCCTGCTCGTACACCAGCGTGTTCGCGGTGCCGAGATCGATCGCCAGGTCACGAGCCAGGATGACGCCCCTGGTTGGGCCTCTGACTGGCGGAGATCACGCGGTCGTGCCGTCGTTCGGCTTCCGGTGGGCGGGGTACCGCCCGGCGGCTCCTCCGCTCGCCTGCCTGCAGCGGGAGCTCTTCGAGGTCGGCGCTCAGCGGCGGCAGCAGCGGCACCGAGTAATCACGCTCGACCAGCCGGACGCTGGCCGGTGCGGGCCGTTGCTGGGCCACAACGAGTGCCGCGGAGTGTCGTGCAGCTCGCCGACTCCGGCGTCGTCCGCGCCGCTCGGCGTCGCCGGATACGGCGGCAGCGGAGCCAGGTGCTGCCCTGCGGAAGCTGCCGCCTCTCCGCCGGCGAATCGTGCCGACGAGTCCTGGCGTGCCAGAGGGCGGCTCTTCCGATTCTGGGGGGGCGATCGACTCGAGCTTGCGGCGGAACAGCCCTGTCTCGTCGTCGGTCACTTTCTGGTGCTTGATGCGGGCGCCCACGCCCAGAACGGCCATCCCCAGCAACGGCACCACGATCGCGATCGCCAGGAACAGCAGCGGGCTCATGACCGGGGCACCTGTGCGATCGGCTGCGACTGCAGGCCCCAGTCGGTGCCGGCGTCATGATGCTCCTGCTTCCAGATCGGCACCGTGGCCTTCAACGTGTCGATGCCGAACCGGGCAGCTTCGAATGCTTCGCCCCGGTGCGGCGCCGAGACGGCCACCACGACCGAGCTCTCCTTCAAACCCAACATGCCCACCCGGTGCAGCAGCGCCACCTTGCGCGCGCTCGGCCACCGCCGGCGCAACTCGGCGGCGATCTCGGCGAAGCGAGGCGCCACCTCCGACTCGTATGCCTCGTACACCAGCCGGGTCACGCCCGTGCGGTGCTCTGCGTGGTCGCGCACCGTGCCGGAGAACAGCACGACCGCTCCCGCCGCCGGATCAAGCGCCCATTCATAGACCGCGGCGATCGGCAGCTCGTCGTGAGTCAGCTCCACCCACGTGTCGGCCGGGATCACATCGGGTGACATCATCGCAAAGCGTAGGAGCGCCGGAGCCAGGCCGCGGCAGCCCAGCCGCCGGCCGCCACCGCGGCCCCCGCACCGACCAGTGTGGCGTACTGGCGCTGGCGGGCATTGAGGTCGTCCCAGGGCATCCCGGCGTCGGCGATCACGAACGCCTGGGCGCTGCTGTAGCGCGGTTCCCAGCCCTCGGCCCGCAGCCGGTCGTTGGCCACCACCCAGCTGTAGCGGGTGTACGGGAGCAGCCCTGCGGGCGCAGCGTGGCCCACCCGCCGGGCCACATAGCGGTCGAGCCGCTTGGGCAGCGGCATCGGCAGCCGGATCTTGGGGCGGGCTCCCAGCAGCGCCCGCAGCTCGCCCGGCGACAGCCAGCCGTCGGGCGCCACGTTGAACACGCCCGACAGCCGACGCTGCGTGGCCAGCACTACCGCGGAGGCCAGATCGTCGAGGTGCAGGAACTGCACCGGCGGGTCGTCGCTGCCCGTGCGGATCGGGGCCGCTGCCAGCATCGCCTCGCCGATCGGGCCGCCCAGGCCGCTCGACACCACCGGCGCCGGCCGCAGGATCGCCACGGAACGATCACCCTGATCGCACCACTCCAGCACCATCCGCTCGGCGTCGGCATGATGCACGGCCCACGATGCCTCCAGGTTGGGGCGCACGGGCAGATCCTCTGAGATCGGCGTGGGGTGGTTGGGCCAGGCCCCGTACACGCTGGCGCTCGACACCATGGTCAGGTGCTGTACATCAGCCGCCGCCAGCACGCGCCGCACCCGGTCGGAGGTCACCTCCCGGGTCAACCGCAGATGCACCAACGCCTCGGCGCCGCCCAAGTTGTGCTGGCTGTCGGCGGCGTCGACGTCGAGCACGTCGAACGACTGGGCCAGCCACTGCAGCACCCGGGCGCCGATCACGCCGCCCGCACCCGACACGGCAATCCGGCTCATATCCCTACCATGCCTCACTCATCACCCTGCCCCCGGTCACTGCGCCCCACAGCAGCGGCAGTTGGCAGCCGCAGTCGATCGCAGAACACGGCGGCAGGGGCGCTGTTCCGGTGCACCGTGACCCGTCGTACGATGCCGTTGTGGCCGACGATGACGATCCGTTCAAGGGCATCCCGTTCCTCGGCGACATCGCATCCATCTTCGGGGGCAACGAAGAGCAGCTCTGGGAAGGCGCCCGCCAAGCCGCCAACCAGCTCGCCACCGGCGGCAAGCTCGAGCACAACGTCGACCCGGTCGAGCGGCACCGCCTCAGCGAGATCAGCCGCGTGGCCGAGCTGCACGTGGCGCATGTCACCGGCCTGCAGGTCGCGCCGCAGCTCGAGCCGGTCACCCGCTCGGGCTGGGCCACCAGCGCGCTGGAGACCATCCGCCCGCTCATGGACCGGCTGTCGGAGCGCTTGAGGGACGATCCGGCGAGCAGCACCGCTCACGACCCCTTCGCCGGCCTGCTCGCCATGATGAGCCCCATGACGGTGGCGATGACTGCCGGCATGATGGCCGGCCACCTCGCCACCAGCGCGTTCGGCAACTCGGACCTCATGATCCCTCGGGAACATGTGCACATCGTGACCGCCAACATCGCGGAGTTCGCCAACGAATGGAGCCTCGATGTCGACGACGTGATGCTGTGGGTGGCCATCCGCGAGCACACCATGCACGCGGTCCTGGCGATACCTGAAGTTCATGCCGAGTTGCACTCACTGCTCCTACGACATATCGACGGCTTCCGCCGCGGCGACCCCATGAGTCTCGACCTGGAGCTGCCCACTTCGCTCGGCGACGTCAGCGACCCGCAGCAGCTCCAAGCGCAATTCGGCGAACAGCTCCAGCGCATCTTCGGCAATCCCGAACTGCTGCTCGGCGTGACCCGCGACGAGGGCCAAAGTCATCTCGAGACGCTGATCTGCGTGCTCACCGCCTACGTCGACGACGTGGTTGCCCAGGCCGGCCCCCGCCTCATCGGCGGATTCGGTGCGCTCAGCGAGGCCGTGCGCCGCCGCGCCCTCGCAGGCGCCGACTACGCCGACCGGCTGCTGGGCGTGCGGCTGACCGCCGAAGCACGCGACCGGGGAGACAGCTTCGTCGCCGGCGTGATCGAGCGAGCCGGCCGCGAGGGGCTGGCCCGCCTCTTCGAGCCCGGCGGGCTCCCCACGCCCAACGAGCTCGTCGCACCGGGCCTCTGGCTCGCCCGCCTCGACCTGCCGCTCTAGCTCTCCCCCGAACGGCGGCGGACGGGCACGGATACCGGAGCTGAGGACGTCCCTATCCAGGCGGCTGCGGTCTGTTGCGGCGGACGCGGGCGCGAACCCGGGTGCGGACCCGGGTGGCGATGATCTCCGACGGCGGACGCCGGCCCCGCGCCAGCGCCCAAAGCCCGCCCGCATACAGCACCACCGCAACCAGCCCGGCAATGCCCAGCAGCATCACCCCGGCCCGCAGCGGCAGGATGCCGCTGGGCGCCGCCACCGGCACCAACCCGCCGATCACCCACATGAGCTGGAAGCGGGTCTCGAAGCGGGCGAACGTGCGGCCCCGGTCGGCGGGCACCTCGTCGCGCTGCACGATCGCGTCGAAGCACAGCTTCCCCAGCGCGGACATGAGGCCGATCACCATGGCCAGCACCAGCACCGAGAAGCGGTCGGGCGCCGTCACCACATAGAACGACACCGCAGCCGCCAGCACCAGCGTGCTGGCAAGCAGCACCTCCTCACGGACACGGCGTCTCAGCCACGGCGCACCCACAGCGCCGATGAGCTGGCCCACAGCGCTGGCGGTGAACATGAAGCCGAACCACCACGGCGCTGCGTCGTCGGTGCGCAGCCAGAACGCGATGAGGAACAGCGTGAAGCCGGTCATGGCCCGCACCACGCCCATGGCCGAGCCCGCCAGCAGCATCCCGCCCCGCCGTGAGACATGCCGGGTCTCACCAGGATGAGCAGGCGGCTGGAGCTCAGGATCCTGGGGGACTCGACTGGGCCGCACGGCAAAGCGGGGCAGCCGCCGTGCCGGGAACGTCATCAGCACGAACACCACCGCCGCCAGCACCAGCACCCAGCGCGACGACGCCAGGCTCAGCAGCACACCAGGCCCCGCAGCCAGCGCACCCCCCAGCCCGCTCAGCAGCATCAGCTTCGAATTGGCCTCGACCAGGTCGCGCTCCTCGCGCACCAGCCCCGGCACCACCGCGCTCTTGGCCACGTGATACGTCTTGCCCGCCACCAGCGCGCCGAACGCCTCGGGGAACAGCAGCAGCGAATCGAGATGGCGCACCATCAGCAGCGCCAGCACCGCCCGGGCAATGCCGGCGCCGATGATCATCCCCCGCCGTCCGCCGCGGCTGCGGTCGACCAGCGGTCCGATCAGCGGCCCCACCACCGCAAACGGCGCCATCGTCACCAGCAGGTACAGCGCCACCCTGGGTCGGGCAGCCGCCGGATCGAGGTTGAAGAACAGCGACCCGGCCAGCGCGATGGCAATCAGCGCATCGCCGGCGGCAGACAGCAGATGCGTGCGGGCAAGCCACGTGAACGGCTGCATCAGCCGCTGCCGAGTCAGGCCGACCGCTCGTAGCGGTAGCCCAGCCCACGAATGGTGGTGATCCGCTGCGGGCTCGAGGGATCGTCCTCGATCTTGGCCCGCAGCCGCTTGACGTGAACATCGATCGTCTTGGTATCGCCCACGTAGTTGTAGCCCCACACGTTCTGCATGAGGCTGTCACGGGTCACCACCCGCCCGGCACGGGCCATCAGGTACGCCAGCAGCTCGAACTCCCTCAGCGCCAGGGTGACCAGCTCGCCCCGCACCCGCAGCTCGTGCCGGTCGATGTCGAGCTCCACATCGCCCTCGATCAGCTGCGGTTGCGGCAGCAGATCCGAAGGCGGCGACGGCGGACCGGAAGGCTGCGACGGCGGCGATTGCTCCGACGCACGCCGCAGCACCGCCCGCATGCGGGCCACCAGCTCACGCATCCGGTACGGCTTGGCCACATAGTCGTCGGCCCCCACCTCCAGGCCCACCACGGCGTCGATCTCTTCGGCCCGGGCGGTCACCATGATGAGCGGCACCCGCGACTGCTTGCGAATCTCCCGGCACACGTCGAGGCCGGACATGCCGGGCAGCATCACGTCGAGCAGCACCAGGTCGGGCTCGGCTTCGTTGATCTCGGCCAGCGCCGCCCGGCCGTCCGCCGCCGTGCGCACCTCGAATCCCTCGCGCCGCAAGCCCACCGTGAGGGCCTCGGTGAACGACGGCTCGTCGTCGACCACCAGTACCGATGTCATGTGCTCGCCTGACATGCCGGCAGCCTGAGCGTGAACGTGGTGCCCACGCCTTCACGGGTATGCAGCATCACCTCGCCGCCGTGGTTCATCACCACGTGACGCACGATGCTCAGGCCCAGCCCGGTGCCGCCGGTGGCCCGGGCGCGGGCCTTGTCGACCCGGTAGAAGCGCTCGAAGACCCGCTCGGTCTCGTCGGCGGGTATGCCGATGCCATCGTCAGCCACCACCACGTCCACCCACACCTGCTCCTCACGGGAGCTGGGCGCAGCAGACAGCCGTACCTCTGAGCCCGGGTCGCTGTACTTGATGGCGTTGTCGACCAGGTTGCCCACCGCCCGCAGCAGCTGACCCCGGTCGGCATGAAGAACAAGCTGCTCGTCGACATCGGGGCTCAGCAGCGACACATCGTTCGTGCGGGCGTGCTCGGAATACTGGTGCGCCACCTCGCCCAGCAGCGGCACCACCGGCACCGGCTCCTGGCGCATGGAGCCCTCCAGCTCCACCCGGCTCAGCTCCAGCAGGTCATCGATGATGTGGCGCACCCGGTCGGCCTCAGCACCGATCCGGTCGACCAGCCGGCTGCGCACCGCAGCGTCATCCTCGCCGGCCAGCGTCTCCGACAGCAGCGCAATGGCGCCCACGGGCGTGCGCAGCTCATGGCTCAGGTTGGCCACGAAGTCTCGCCGCACGTCATCTGTGCGCACACCCTCAGTGCAGTCGGCCATCACCGCCACCGCGCCCAGAGCGTGGCTGTCGCTCGCAACCGGATGCCCGCTGATCTCGATCACCTGCGGCGGCGGCCCCGTCAGCTTCACCGTGCGGGAACGAGCCTGCCCCTCCCGGGCCGACTCGAGCAACTGCGTCACACCCGCGCCCACCAGCGCCATGGCGTCACGAGCCGACATCATCTCGTCGGCCAGCGCATTGCTGGCGCACACGGCGCCGTCCTCGTCCACCAGCACCACGCCCACCGCCAGCTCGTTCATCGCCAGCTGCCAGCGAGCCCGGTCGCGCTCGGCCAGGTTGGCCGTCATGGCCGCCGTGGTGGCAACCGACTCCAGGTAGGTGATCCAGTCGTCGAGGCTGTTGCGGTCGAGCCTCGCCTCGCCAGGACGGGGCGCCTCGCCTTCCCCGGCAAACCGGTGCACCACACGTCCCAGCCGCTCCGAAGCCGAACTGCGCCCCCGCACCAGCAGCAACACCGCAACCAGCGCAACTGCCAGTGCGGCCGCCACCGCCACGAGCGCGATCAACAATCGTCCTGCTCCCGGCGGGCTCGGGCCCGGTTGGCGCCCAGATGCTCGGGCAGCTCTCCGGTCACCAGGAACTCGACGCGCTCCGCCACGTTCACCGCATGATCGCCGATGCGCTCGTAGAACCGGCCCACCACCGCGAGCTGCACCGCATGCTGAATGCTGATCTTGCCGAGCTCGTGCGAGGCGAACACCGCCACGATGTACTCGTTGTGCAGGTCGTCGAGCACGTCATCCATGTCGTTGAGCACCGACGCCAGGCCGGCGTCACGCTCGGCGTAGGCATCCATGGCCCTGGCCGTCAGCTTCACCGCCTGCTCCCGCATGCGGTCGATCAGCCCGCGCACCCGGGGCTCCAGCTCCGACCCGTGCAGGCGGGCCACCGCCTTGGCGATGTTGGTGACCAGGTCGCCGCTGCGCTCGATCTCGGAGATCATCCGCAGGTCGGTCAGGATCGTGCGAAGGTCCACCGCCACCGGCTGCTGCAGGGCCAGCAGCTGCACGCACTTCTCCTCGGCTTCGAGGCTCAGCAGGTCGAGCTCGTCGTCGGCGGCGATGATCTGATCGGCACCGCCGATGTCGCCGGCGAGCAACGCTGCGCTCACCGCCGAGATCCCCTCGGCCACCATGCCGCCCATCTGCACGAGATCGGCACGAACCTCGTCCATCAGCTGATGGAACTCGGTCCGTACTTCTTCGGTCATGTAAGCAGTGTGGCGTAAATCAACCGACCCGCCCGGTGATGTAGGCCTCCGTGCGGGGATCGTCGGGGTTGGTGAAGATCAGCGAGGTCGGGGCGTACTCGACCAGCTCGCCGGTGCGGTGACCCATCTCGTTGGCCTGCACCGAGAAGAAGGCCGTCATGTCGCTGATGCGAGCGGCCTGCTGCATGTTGTGCGTCACGATGATGATCGTGTACTCGGTCTTCAGCTCGGCGATGAGCTCCTCGATGCGGCCCGTGGCGATCGGGTCGAGCGCGGAACAGGGCTCATCCATCAGCACCACGTCGGGCTGCACCGCAATGGCCCGGGCAATGCACAGCCGCTGCTGCTGGCCGCCCGACAGGCCGTAGGCCGACATCTTGAGGCGGTCCTTGACTTCATCCCACAGCGCCGCCCGGGTGAGCGAGCCCTCCACCACGTCGTCCAGCGCAGATCGCTTCACGCCCGCCAGCCGCGGCCCGTACGCGATGTTGTCGTAGATCGACTTGGGGAACGGGTTCGGCTTCTGGAACACCATGCCCACCCGCCGCCGCACCTCCACCGGGTCGACCTCGTCTTGATACAGGTCGACGCCGTAGTAGTTGACGGTGCCCTCCACCCGGGCACCCTCGATGAGGTCGTTCATGCGGTTGAAGCAGCGCAGGAACGTCGACTTGCCGCAGCCCGAAGGGCCGATCAGCGCCGTCACCCCATGCTCGGCCACATCCAGCGACACGTCGCGCAGCGCCCTGAAGTCGCCGTAGTACACGTCGACTTCGGCACACTCGAACACCGTGCCGGCCTCGGGGCGCTGGCCTGAGACAACGCCGCTCACGTCGATGCGCGCATGAACCCCCGTCGCCGCCGTCGCCGGCACGTCGGATGCAGTCGCATCTGGCGCATCGGAAACATCTGACGCTCTCGCGTCAGGCTCTTGGGTCATCAGGGCCTTCTCGGGGTTCACATTTCACCTGTATTGGCTGTTCAGTCGGGTCATGGAGGCGGGGTCACCACTGCTTCTCGAAGCGGTTGCGCAGGTAGATGGCCAATCCGTTCACCGCCAGCACCAGCACCAGGATGACGACGCTGGCTGCGGCGGCGTTCACCCCCCAGTCGGCACCGGGCAGGCGGGCGAAGTTGAAGATCTGCACCGGCAGCGCCGTATAGGGGCCGGTGAAGGTCTCGAGCATGTTGGCGTCGCCGAAGCTGAGGAAGCCCGTGGCGGCGCCCACCAGGATCAGGGGCGCCGCTTCGCCGAGGGCGCGCGCCAGCGCCAGCACGGTGCCCGTGAGGATCGTGGACAGCGCAGCAGGCAGGACCTGACGTGAGAGCACCTCCCACTTGGTGGCTCCCACACCGTACGCGGCCTCGCGCAGCGACGAGGGCACGGCCTTGAGCGCTTCGACCGAGGTGATGACGATGATCGGCAGCACCATCGCCGCCAGCGTCATGCCGCCGGCAATCACCGTCTTGCCCTGGGTGAAGCCGTGGATGGTCTGCACGAACACCGCCAGGCCCAGCAGGCCATAGACGATCGACGGCACGCCGGCCAGGTTGCGGATGTTCAGCTCGACGATGCGGGCGAAGCGGGAGTCCTGGGCGTACTCGACGAGGTAGATGGCAGTGGCGACACCGATCGGCACGGCGAACACGCCGGTCACCAGCGCCACCTGCAGGCTGCCGATGATGCCCTGCCAGACACCGGCCTCGGCGGCCGAGCGCTGGGAGAAACCGTGGGTCAGGAAGTGCCAGAGGTTGCCCGACAGCACGTCCCAGCCGTCCACGATCATGACCGCGAG
This sequence comes from Acidimicrobiales bacterium, assembly GCA_009843525.1. Taxonomy (GTDB): domain Bacteria; phylum Actinomycetota; class Acidimicrobiia; order Acidimicrobiales; family Poriferisodalaceae; genus Poriferisodalis; species Poriferisodalis multihospitum. Next base: position 13,236 of record VYDH01000042.1, read on the forward strand.
CAACACGGCCAAGAAGCCCGTGGCGAACACGGTGGCGCCGATCAGCAGCCACTTGAAGACGGCGCCGGCCACATCGGCCCCGGGGCGGCGGCGCAGGGCGTGACTGGTGGCGATGTCCGCAGGGGTGGTGAGCACAGACATGGCGTGCCTCAGTACCTGTTCTGCAGCCGGCGGACGATCACATCGCCGACCATGTTGAGCACCAGGGTCATCGCGAACAGCAGGGCCCCTAGGAAGAAGAGGCTCTGGAATGCCAGGTTGTTGCCGGCGACCTGGTCGGTGCCGAGGCCCAGCGCGGCCATGGCCGAGGTGAGCGTGCCGCCGGACTCGAACAGCGACAGGTTGTACAGCGACGTGTCGCCGCCGCCCGACGCGATCGTGACCACCATGGTCTCGCCGATGGCCCGGCTGAAGCCCACGATGGTGGCGGCCATGAGGCCCGACATGGCTGCCGGCAGCACCACCCGGATCGACGTGGTGACCCGGCGGGCGCCAAGACCCGCCGACGCCTCCCGCAGCGCCTGGGGCACTGCCCGCAGGGCGTCCTCGGAGATGGAGGCGATGAGCGGGATCACCAGCAAGCCCACCGCGATGCCCGCTGCCAGCTTGTTGAAGAAGTTGATCTCGCTGAAGAAGTTGGTGAGGATCGACGGGGTGATGAAGCTGATAGCGAACACGCCGAGCACCACGCTGGGAACGCTGGCGAGCAGCTCGAGCGTGGGCTTCATCACCCTGCGCACCCGGGGGTGGGCGTACTCGGAGAGGTAGAACGCAGCGCCGAAGCCCGAGGGCACCGCCACAGCCATGGCGATCACCGAGATCTGCGCCGAATTCACGAGCAGGGTGGTGAGGTCGAACAGGCCCCGGCGGGGGAACCAGCCGATGTCGGTGAGCCTGGTGAACTCGACCTGGCTGATGAAGGTCCACGCCCCCGAGGCGACCGTCCAGATGATGAGTGCGCTGACAAGCACCGTGACGGCCGCTGCCCCCATGAACAGCCAGCGGACCGTCTGGGATCGGATCCGACGACCGAGCGAGGTCTGCAGGTCGGCGGCGGTCAGATGATCCGGTGTCATGCGTGTCGTGTCATGCGTGTCGTGCTGTCATATTGCTCGGGCGGCGGTTCAGAACGTCGTGCCCGTCGTGAGGCTGTTCCAGTTGCTCCGAGACTGTTCCAGATCGGCGGGGCTGAGGCCGACATACCCGGCATCCACCACGTAGGGCTGGCCCTCGTCGCTCAGCATGAAGTCGACGAATGCCTTGACGGCAGGGTCGGAGGCCTGCCCGGCGTCGACGTAGGTGTAAAGGAAGCGGGCGATCGGGAACTCGGCCGATGCGATGGTCTCGGGCGTGGGCGCCACGCAGCCGTCGCCGCCGTCGACGTCCACCAGCTTCACCTTGTCGCGGTTCTCATCGGCGAAGGCGAAGCCCACCCAGCCGAGGCTGTGCTCGTTGCCGGAGACGCCGTCGATGATGACGTTGTCGTTGGCCGAAGCGTTGTAGTCGGGCCGGACGGCGAAGTTCTCGTCGGCGTGGCCCGCCTCGACACGGTGCTCCCAGACTTCCTCCAGGGCGATCTCGATGAAGCTGTCGAAGGTGCCCGACTCCTCGCCGGGAGCGAAGATCTCGAGTGCGCCGTCGCCGAACGGACCGCTGCCGCCCAGCTCGGCGTTGAGGTCGTTGGCTTCGGCCCAGGTGCTGAACCCGGTCGACTCGACGCCGACCAGGCTGTACAGGTCCTCGAAGTTCAGGCAGTCGATTGCGTCGTTGCCGGTCGCAGTGATCACCGAGATGCCGTCGATGGCGACGCGCAGCTCGATGAACTCGATGCCGGCGCCGTCGAGGCACTCGGCCTCTTCGGCCTTGATCTGCCGTGAGCTGTTCCAGATCTGCACCTCGCCGGCGCATGCCGCCTTGTGGCCGTCGCCCGATCCGGGGCCGGCAACCGAGAACGCCACACCGCCGTGGGTCTCGGCGAAGGCCTCGGCCAGCAGGCTCGTGATGGGTTCGACCGTCGACGAGCCGGTAACGCTGATCGAGCCGCTCAGCGATGTGCCGTCAGCGCCGGTGGCTGCGGGCGCCGAGCCGCCGCCGTCGTCATCGCTCCCGCCGCAGGCAGCGGCGAGCAGGGCGAAAGCAGCGAGCAGTGCCACGAGCAACTTGGTGCTTGAACAGATTTTTTGCATGCACGCGCACGCTACGAACGGCCGGTGACAGCACCGCGGTTTCAGGGTGAACGGCGGGAACGGATGCCGTGAACAATCCGTGAACGCCTGACTCGACTATTCGTCTTCTTCTACTCGTCTTCTTCTACTCGTCTTCTTCCTCGGGCATGCCGAGGTCCCAGTGGAGCTCGTAGTTCTCGCGCTCGGCGTCACGCACGACCCGCTCGCGGTTGCGGCGGAATTGCGGGTCGTGGGGCGGCAGGAGCTGCAGGCGCGCGTTGGTCCGGCGGCGGAATTCGTCGACGGCTGCCTCGTCGCCGTAGATGCCCTCGAGCTCCCAGTGCGGTGCGACGGGGCCCAGGTAGATGATGCGGATGCCGACCTCGGGGGGGAGCTGTTCGGCTTCGGTGGCGATGTCGGTCACGGTGGTCCTTGTTTGCGGTGGCGCAAGGGTACCGACGGGCTACATGAGAGTTTGATGAGAGTCAGCGAATCAGGGAACCGGTTGGCTGGTTGGGGCGTTGGTTCTCATGATGTTGCAGATCAATCCGGTGTACGAGCCGCAGATGTTTCAAGGCTCCGAGAGCCTGGCGGCGGAGTGGTTCGCGTTCCGCAGGTGTGCGGACATGGACCCCAACGTGTTCTTTCCCAATGACGGCGCCGGCGTGATCGTGGCTCAGAAGGTGTGCGCCCAGTGCCCGGTGAAGGACGCCTGCCGTGAGTACGCGCTGGCCAACAACATCACCCACGGCGTGTGGGGCGGCACCTCAGAGCGCCAGCGTCGGCGGATCCTGCGGGATCGTCGCCGGGCCAGCAAAGCCGCCCGCGCTGCCTGAATCAGGAGTCGTGAATCAGGAGTCGCTCGACGAGCCGTCGCCAGACGCCTTGTCGCCGGCCGCCTTGTCCTCGTCGTTCACGCCCTCACGGAATTCGCGCTGAGCCTGGCCCAGCGAGCGCGCCAGCTTGGGCAGCTTGGCTCCTCCGAACAGCACGAGCACGATGATGAGCAGGATGAGCAGTTCGGGCGGTCCGAGCGCGATGGCCATCACGCTCGCGAGCGTACCAGTGCCCGATCAGACCGGTAGCCGAGGCAGGTCAGCCTGCGACCGCACTTGCTCTGCCGTCCGCCGACGGCCAACCGACGACCGCACTTGCTCTGCCGTCCGCCGACGGCCAACCGATGACGCGGCGGCCTGCGGCGTCATCCGGCGGCGGCGCGCCTCGTGAGGGCTCGCTGGCGGCGCACCCGGCGGCGTTCCCGCTCGCTCATGCCGCCCCAGATGCCGAACTTCTCGCTGTTCTGGAGTGCGTATTCGAGGCATTCATCGCTGACGACGCAGCCGCGGCAGACCGCCTTGGCCTCGCGGGTGCTCGCCCCGCGCTCGGGAAAGAACAGGTCGGGATCGACCCCGAGGCAATTGGCCTCGTCCCACCAGTTCCCTGCTGGTAGCTCGACTGCTACGTCAGTTGCGAATGCCATCGGCCCTCCCCGAATCCAACTCGGCGGCCGTGTCCGCTGTGCTCATCGGCGACCGAGATTGCTCACCTGTAATTACAGGTGTGTGACTTGCCATTGAACCCCATGGGTGTGACATGCGCAAGCGGCAATTTCGGCTGCCGCCGGTCAGCGATGCGGACGCTCGTCGGGCATCGCCGCGGACTCGGTCAGATGGACGTCGCCCACCAGTGCGCCGGCCAGCGGAACCTCGGTTGCAGAGCGGTAGCGCACGGTGACGCGCACCAGTTCTGCGGTGACATGTCGCTCCACTTCCAGCCGGTCCGGATCGAGCGCTGCAGCATGCTCTACGGCCGTGCGGACGGCGTCCATCGACGGCTCCACCGCAGCGATGCGTGCGCCCACCCGGGCTGCATGCGAGACCAGCACCGCGTCGCGTGCGACCAGCGCTGTCTGGACGATGCACATGAGCAGCAGCACCAGGAAGGGCAGCAGCAGGGCCAGCTCGACGGTGGCCTGCCCATGTTCCTGCGCCGCGATCGGGCCCGGAGGCTGAGCCGGCGGGAGCGTCCGCCTCGCGGGGCTCGCTCTCAGGAGATGGCCTTGGTCAGGTAGTTGAAGACGGCATCGAGCAGGCGGCCGATCTTGCCGGTGCTGGTTGCCCAAGCGGTGACTGCCGCGACGAGCAGTGCGATGGCGCCGGTGAGCAACGCGTACTCGGCCGTGGTCTGCCCGGCCTCGTCAGGCGCATTGACCGCACCGGCCTGAACGGTGTCAAGCCGGTGCGTGCGGCGCACCTGGGCATGAAGGCCCGTGGCATGGGTGGTCGAGCGTTCGGACATGCAAACTCCTTGTGGTTCTGATGATCGGGGCGGGCGGGTCATGTCAGCCGCCGAAAGCCGCCACGAGGACCGGCACGATGGCGACCAGCCCGAGCGCCGGGAGCACGCACAGCACGAGCGGGAACAGCAGCAGGACCGGCAAGCGGCGCACCTTGCCCTCGAGCCGGCGGCGGCGGTCCTCGCGCAGCTCCCGACCGAGACGATCCATCTCGGGCGCCAGCGGGATGCCGGTGCGCATGGAACCCGTGACCGCGGCAGCGAAGGCGCGGGCGCGTGGGCCGCAGGCCTGCCCGAACTCCTCCAAGGTCTCGTCGAGACGTTCGAAGGCGGCCTGCCCAGCCAGCCGGCGCCTGAGGGCGCTCGCCCCGTCGAGATGACCGAGTGCGAGCTGCAGTGAGGCGATGATCGACAGGCCTGACGTCAGGGCCACGTTCATCACGTCGACGACTGCGCCGAGCTCGGCGGCCACGCGATCCGGATGCGGCACATCGCCGCGGCGCATCCACCTCGTCAGCGGGCCGGCGGCATGCTGTGCGCCGCGGGCCATGGCACCGACAGGCCAGTCGGGCGACGCGAGCTGCAGCACTCGGCGGCGGCCTGGATAGGGGCGAGTGACGAAGCCGCCCCAGCACACCGCCCCTGCTGCCAAGGCGCCGATGACGATCGGGTTCGACAGCACAACGCTGTTGACGACCAGTGCGGCGAGCGGCAGGACGGCAATGAGTGCAGTGGTCATCGCAGCGCCCTCGCGACCGTGGCGCGCATCCACGACACACCCGCCAGCTCGAGCAGGAGCGCGCCGCTGGCGCAGAACCAGCCCAGCGGCGTGGAGGTGAGCACCCGGGCGGCAGCGCCGCCCTCGGCGAGCAGTGCCAGCGCGACCGCCCACGGCAGCGCCGCCACCACCCACACCGATGCACGGGCCTGCGCCGCGTGCACCCGAGCCTCGGCGGCCATGTCGGCGCGGGCCCGGACGGTCGCAGCTACGTGATCGAAGAGCTGCGGCTGCGCGCCCACCCGATCCGACGCCAGCGTGACCGCCGTGGACAGCAGCGCTGCCTCCGAGGTCTGCTCGCGCGCCGCCCAACGCTGCACAGCACGGCTCAGCGTGACCCCGCGCTCGTGCTCGGCAGCGATCTGCTCCACCGGCGCCCGCATCGGCCCGTCGGCGGCGGCCCGCAGCGCCTGCAGCATCGTGTCGCCGGCCCCGAGCCCACGCGATACCGCAGCGCAGAAGTCGCCGATGCCCGCCGAGCGAGCCGCCACCGCCATACCGGCACGCCGCCGGTCTCGACGCCAGCGCAGCCAATCGCGTGCCGCCGGCGACGTGACGCCACCCACACAGGCCAGCAGCACCACGAGCCTCAGCATCGGGCGGCAACGCTTGCAACACGTCGGGCCGGTTCCATCAGACGGCCGCTGCCACGGGGATTGCGGCTCGTTCGAGGGAGCCGTCGTGGCGCACCTCATAGATGGCGGCGACAGCCCTGCGGCCGGCCGTGCCGCGGCTCATGTGAACCAGGCCGTCGAGCACCGACGCAATGTGCGCGGCCACATCGCCGACCGCGCCGCCGGCGCGGGCGAGCTGTTCGAACCGCCACAGCGCATGCGCGGGATCATCGGCATGCAGCGTCGACAGCGAGCCGCGGTGCCCCGTGGTGAGCGCCTGCAGCAGCGCCGCCGCCTCGGGGCCGCGCACCTCGCCGATCACCAGGCGATCGGGCCGCATCCGCAGCGCTGCTGCCACCAGCTCGGCCATCGTCACCGCGCCGACGCCGTCGACGTTGGGCGGCTGGCCCTCGAGGCGCACGGTGCCAGCACCGAGCCGTGGCAGCTCCGCGGCTTCCTCCACCACCACGAGTCGCTCCCGCTCGGCCACCGTGGCCAGCAGGCTCGCCAGCAGTGACGTCTTGCCGGTGCTGGTGGGGCCGAAGACGATCAGGTTGGCCCGCTCGGCGATCAGACGATCGAGGCAGGCGACGAAGCCGGGACCGGCCAGCTCGTCGAGGCGCCGGACGCCGGCGGGAAAGCGGCGCAGCGTGATGTACGGGCCGTCCACCGCCACCGGCGGCACGGCGATGTGGCAGCGGGTGCGGTCGTCGAGCCGCACGTCCACCATGGGCAGGCGACGGTCGACGCGCCGACCCGTCGGCCCCAGCAGGTACTCGACCAGGCGATGCACCTCTGCGGTGCTGATGCGACCTGCTGTGGTCAACATGCCGCGCCGCTCGATGACGATCGGGCCGGGGCCGTTGATCATCACCTCGGTCACCTGGTCGTCGGCCCAGATCTCCGCGAGCGGCCCGATGCCCGCAAGGCGAGCCAGCACTTCGGACACCAGATCGGCCGCGTGGTGACGATCGAGCAGCGGCGCCGCTCCCTCGACGGCAGCGGCCACATCGCGGGCCGCCGGCGCGGGCGCCGGAAGGAACCGTTCGTGGATCTCCTCCACGAATGCCGGGTCGGCCGGCACCCGGCTGGCTGGGTGGCGGGCCACAGCACGCGCGGTGCGATTCACAGGAACGCATCCAGCGATCGAGCCGACTTCGCGCAGCGGTCCAGCAGCAGGCCCGCGTCGGCCCAGCGCGAGACCGCGCGGTCCACGGCCACGACCGCATCGGCATGCCGTCCCAGCGCGGCCTCGATGTCGGCGAGGCCGAGCGCTCGCTGCGTATCGGTCAGCACGATCACGTCGTCGACGTCGGTCACCAGCTCGCGGGCGCGGTGCAGCGCCTGATAGCAGCAAGTCATCGTGAGCAAGCGCCTCACCCGCGGGCCCGCCACCCGCTCCAGGGCTGCGCTGCCGCGCCCCGCATCGATGATGTTGACCCGTGGCTTGCCGGCGAGCAGCGACCACAGCGTGCCCAGCCGGGCATCGTCGATATCGCCGCTGCCACGCGGCAGCAGGCTGACGCCCGGCGCGACATCGACTGCGAGCGCCGAGGCTGCACCCAGCGACAGTTCCTCCGCCGCCGTCCACTCGGCGATTCCGGGCAGATCGGGCGCCGTGCCCAGCACCACGCCGAAATCGCCGGTCAGATCGACAAGAACCACATCACGGCCGGCGCGCTTGGCGCTGCTGGCAGCGAGCAGGGCGGTCACGGTGTTGCCGACGCCGCCCTTGGCGCCCACATAGGCATAGATCATCGGTGCTCCTGAATACATGACAACAAATGAAATTCAATGTGAACACTGACCTTGGCCGATGCAGAGGGGCGCGATCAACTGGTTTTCCGGCGGGCCCGCTGTGCCCGACGGCTGGCGCGCCGTGTTCCACCGCTGGCGCGAGCTGCGAGCGTGGGCCAAGATGACGAGCGGAGGTGTCTGAGCGCCTGGTGGGCTCCCCCGCCTTCAAAGCGGGCGGGACGGGCGATCCCCGTCCGGCGGGTTCGATTCCCGTCCACCTCCGCCATTTCGTGCGTGCGTTGTTCGGGAGATGTGCGCCTAGCATTCGCTGTGCCGGTGACCCCAGTCATCCCGCACAGTCATTACGCACAGTCATCCCGCTCAGTCATCCCGCACAGAGGACGCTGCACCATGAAAAAGCTGTTGCTCGCCGTGATCGTCGGCGCTCTGATCGTCATCGTGGTTCGACGCCTGACCGACGCCTGAGCCCCGACGGGCCGATCTAGCGCTGCGGCACCTCCGCGGCCGCGGGTTCTGCCGGTCGCACCTGCAGCGTCACGGGGTCGAGCACTACCGAGCTGCCCGGCTCGCCGTTCGCTGCCAAGCCCACCACTTCGGCGGGCTGCTCGCGTCCGATGTCGAGCAGCGACGAGTGCGCCAGATGCCAGTGTCCGTGCACCACCAGCCGTGGACCGGTGCGACAGGCGGCCGCGCGGACCTGGGCGCTGTTGGCCTCGCCGATCTGGGTGTCGCCCCGGCGGGCGAACCTGGATCCCTCGCCGACGAGCGCTCGGTCGGGCACGTCGTGGCACACCAACACGTCCAGCGGTGCATCGCCGAGCGCTTCGAGATCGCGCCGGCTGATCGTTTCGCGCGGGTACCAGCGCCAGCCCCGCTGGCGGTAGTGCCAGCCGGGCGACCAAGCGCCGCCCAGCGCGCCGAAACGCGAGCCGCCCCACGTCCAGCGTGAGCCGCGGGCTGCCCACCACAGCATCGGGGCGATCGGGATCGGCGCCGCCGGGCCCCACAGGCCGTCCGGGTCCGGATCGAAGTCACGACCGGCGTGGAGACGACGGTGCGTCGCCGCCGTGGCGGCCAACTCACCCAGGTGGTCGTGATTGCCGTCGACGAATACCCACGGCACACCGCCTGCGGCGATCGCCTCGCACATCTCGACGCTGGACGGGTCGCCGGGCCGCCACCCCAGGTCGCCCACCTGCAGCACGACCTCGCAGCCGAGCGCGGCCGCGGCCGCCGACGCTCGTGCTGCCGTGTCCGCATTGCTGTGGATATCGCCGCAGAGCAGCACCGAGCCGTGACGGCCGTCTGATCGCGGCGCGCTCAGCCCGTCGATCTCGTGGTCGGACCCGGCGTCCGTCAACAGGTCGTGCGCTCAGACAGACAGCAGGTCGCGAGCGCCGGTGTCGGTGCTGGGATGGCGCAGCTTGGACATCGCCCGGGCTTCGATCTGGCGGATGCGCTCTCGGGTGAGCTGGAAATGCTCGCCCACCTCCTCGAGCGTGCGGGGCTCTCCACGGTCGAGGCCGTAGCGGAGCTTGAGGATCTCGCGCTCGCGCTCGTCGAGCGGCGACAGCAGCCGGGTGATCTCGCTGGGCAGCAGCGTGGTGGCCGCCACCTCGAACGGCGACTCGGCGGCCCGGTCCTCGACCACGTCGCCCAGCTCGGCGTCGCTGTCCTCGCGCAGCGGCTCCGACAGCGACAGCGGCTCAGCGGCGAACCGCAACGCCTCGGTCACCTTCTGCTCGGGCATGTCGACTTCGATCGCCAGCTCGCCCAGCGTGGCCGGGCGGCCGTACTTCAGCTCGAGCCGGGAGCGGGCCTTCTGCAAGCGCGCCAGCGTGTCGCCCGCATGCACGGGCAGCCGGATCGTGCGGCCGGTGTTGGCGATGCCGCGGGTGATCGCCTGGCGGATCCACCACGTGGCATACGTGGAGAACTTGAAGCCCTTGCGCCAGTCGAACTTCTCGACTGCGTGCATCAGGCCCAAGTTGCCCTCCTGGATGAGATCCAGCAGCGGCAGCCCCGAGGCCTGGTACTTCTTCGCGATCGACACCACCAGCCGCAGGTTCGACTGCACGAACGTGCGCTCGGCACGGGCGCCCTCGCGCTGGGTGCGCATGAGCCGGCGGCGCTGCGCGCCCGATATCTCGCGCGGAGACTCGAGCTGTTCCTTGGCAGCGATGCCCTTTTCGATCTGCTGCGCGAGGCGGACTTCGTCGTCCTTGTTCAGCAGCGGGTACTGGCCGATGTCGGTCAGGTACAGGCGGACGAGATCTTCCTCGTCACGTTCGACCCTCTCTTTGGCCACCGCGCCACCTCGCTGGTCGTCCCCCGCTTGCTGATGCGACCGGTATCTGCAGTTGCTTCCCCCGGTTCCGGGGAGCGTACCTATCACTTGCCCCGATGCCTCCGCGCGCCGGTGCCTGCGTAGGGTGAGCCAGTGTCAGTGCGCGTGGGGCTGGCCCAGCTCAATCTGCGTCTCGGCGATCTGGATGGGAACGCCGCGATGGTCATTGCCGCGTACGACGAGGCCGTGGGTGCGGGCGCGCGGGTGGTGGTGTTCAGTGAGCTGACGGTTACTGGGTATCCGCCTGAGGATCTGTTGCTGAAGCCAGCGTTTGTGGACGGGGCTGCTGCGGCGCTGGAGCGGATTGCGCAGCACACGGGTGACGTGCCTGCTGTGGTGGGCTTTCCTGAGGACACTGGGCGGGATGGGCCGGTCCGGCTGTGGAATTCGGCTGCTCTTTGCTGGGGCGGGGCGGTGCGTGGCGTGTTTCGCAAGCACCTGCTGCCGAACTACGCCGTGTTCGATGAGCAGCGCTATTTCGTGCCGGGGACTGACGCTGGGCCGTTGCTGACGGTGGGCGATGTGCGCGTGGGTGTGTCGGTCTGCGAGGACTTGTGGGGACCGCCTCGCACTGCGGATGCTTCCCCTGAGGACGGCGGGCTGCCGTCGATCGTTGGGGGCGAGGCCGATACGAGTCCGGCGCTGGCGCAGGTTGCGATGGGGGCCCAGCTGCTGGTGAATCTGAACGGGTCGCCGTACCGGCGGGGCAAGCAGGCTGACCGGGAGGCTGTGGCACGGACGCGGGCCGCGGCCCTGGGGGTTCCGGTCGTCTATGTGAACCAGGTGGGCGGGCAGGACGAGCTGGTCTTCGACGGCAGCTCGTTCGTGGCCGATGCCTCCGGACAGGTGATCTGCCGGCTCGAGGCCTTCGCCCCCCAAGTTGCCGTCTGCGAAGTCCCCCTGGCGGGCGAAGCCGCTGCTGCCGGCGGCGTGCTCGCAGCACCGCCCGATCCGTTGGAGGAGGTGTGGCAGGCGCTGGTGGTGGCGACGCGTGACTATGTGCGCAAGAACGGCTTCTCCGATGTGGCGGTTGGGCTCTCCGGCGGCATCGACTCGAGTGCGGTGGCCGCCATCGCCGCCGACGCGCTCGGGCCGGAACATGTGCATGGCGTGTCGATGCCGTCGCGCTACTCCAGCGAGGGGTCGCGCACCGACGCCGCCGAGCTCGCCGCGAACCTCGGCATCGACTTCCGCACGGTGCCTATCGAGCGGGCGCACGTGGCCTTGGCCGGCATGCTCGAAGCGTCCGCCGGCACTGGCCCGGCTGACGCCGACCCAGCCCACGACCGGGCGGCAGCCGACCTCACCGACCAGAACTTGCAGAGTCGCATCCGCGGCGTGCTGCTCATGGCGCTGTCGAACCGGTTCGGCTGGCTGGTGCTCACCACCGGCAACAAGACCGAGACCTCCGTGGGCTACACGACGCTGTACGGCGACACCGCCGGGGCATACGCCGTCATCCGAGACGTGCCCAAGCTGCTGGTGTACGAGCTGTGCCGCTGGCGCAACCGCCAGGGCGACGGCGAACGCATCCCGGAAGCCTGCATCGACAAGCCGCCCTCAGCGGAGCTGCGGCCCGATCAGCGCGACGACCAGAGCCTGCCGCCGTATGAGCTGCTGGACCCGCTCGTGGAGGCCTACGTGGAAGGCGACCTGAGCGCCGCCGAGATGCTCGAACAGCCTGAGTTGCTGGATCAGTACGGGTTGCTGGATCAGTACGGCACCGATCCCGACGTCGTGCACCGCATCACGCGGCTGGTCGACATCGCCGAGTACAAGCGGCGTCAGTCGCCGCCCGGTCCTCGCATCACTGCCAAGAGCTTCGGCAAGGACCGGCGCATGCCGATCACGAACTTCTTCCGCTGAGCGCCCCCGCCAGCCGCTATAGATCTACGGAATGGCTAGGCCAGCGCCTCACCAATCGTCTGGCTCAGCAGGGCCGTCACCACGTAGGGATCGGCGTTGGCGTTCGGCCGGCGATCCTCGATGTAGCCCTTGCCGTCCTGGTGAACCTGCCAGGGGATGCGCACCGAGGCGCCGCGGTCGGACACGCCGAAGCTGAACGTGTCGTAACGCTCGGTCTCGTGCTCGCCGGTGAGGCGCAACTCGATGCCGTGGCCGTAGCCGGCAATGTGCTCTTCGGGCTTGCCCGGCGCACCCAGCGACTCGGCGGCCTTCACGACAGCGTCGTAGTTCTCACGCATGGCCCTGGTGGACACGTTGGTGTGCATGCCCGCACCGTTCCAGTCGCCCTGCATGGGCTTGGCGGCCAGGCTCACCTCGATCTCGTGATCCTCGCCGGCGCGGTACAGCAGGTAGCGGGCCAGCCAGATCTCGTCGCCCACGGTGAGCGCGTCGACGGGGCCGATCTGGAACTCCCACTGGCCAGGCATGACCTCGGCGTTGGTGCCCGAGATGTTCAGGCCCGCCTCGATGCACCAGGTGGTGTGCTGCTCCACGACGTCACGGCCGTGGATGCGCAGCGCGCCCACGCCGCAGTAGTAGGGCCCCTGGGGGCCGGGGAAGCCGTTGGGCGGGAAGCCCGAGGGCCACTTCGTGACCGGGTCGAGCATGGTGTACTCCTGCTCGAGGCCGAACCAGAAGTCCTGATCGCCGTACTTGTCGAGGATCGCCCGGGTCTTGGCCCGCATGTTGGTGGGGTGCGGCTCCATCGTCTCGGGCAGGAAGGTCTCGCACATCACCATGATGTCGTTGCCGCCCCGCAGCGGATCGGGGCAGGTGTAGACCGGCTTCAGCACGACGTCGGAGTCGCTGCCTTCGGCCTGGTTGGTGCTCGAACCGTCGAAGCCCCAGATGCCCGGCTCGTCGCCGTCGGCCAAGACTCTCGTCTTGGAACGAACCTCGGCCGTGGGCTCGGTGCCGTCAGTCCAGATGTACTCGGCCCGGTAGGTCACTGCATGCTCCTTCGCTGCTTCGCATGTACGTCAACTGCGGATCGGGTCAGCCGCATTGCCCAGCCGGGCGGCCTGCGGGCCCGCGCTCGGCTGGCCCGGTTGGCGGCTGACACCAACATCCGTGCGCACGATACAAACCACCCAGGGTTTCCGGGCCATTGCCCAATTGTGAACAGCGCGTGAAGCTCGCTCCTGGCCCTAGATCGGGCGCCGGTACAGCGCCGACAATGGAGCCTCAGCCAAATGGCCCATTCAATGCGGCAGGGACACGCCCCGCTGCGAGCCCAGCCAGCCTTCGGGCCCGACCGGAAGGGGAAGGCCACTGTGACGATCCCGAGCCCGACCATCCCGAATCCAGCCAACCCAGCGCGGGAGCGACCCCAGGACTACGTGCTGCGCCGCGTCACCGAACGGCGTGTGCGCCTGATCCGCCTGTGGTTCACCGACGTGGCGGGGCAGCTCAAGTCGTTCGCCATCTCGCCGGCGGAGCTGGAGGCGGCCTTCGAGCAAGGCATGGTGTTCGACGGGTCGTCCATCGAGGGCTTCAGCCGCGTCGCCGAGGCCGACATGGTGGCCCTGCCCGACCCCGAGACGTTCGAGCTCATGCCGGCTCGCAACGGCAACGGCGAGGACATCTCGGCCCGCATGTTCTGCGACATCACCGGCGCCGACGGCGCCCCCTTCGACGGCGACCCCCGCGGCGTGCTGCGCCGGGTCATGGACCGGGCGCGCGCGGCCGGCTACACGTTCTACGTCGCGCCCGAGATGGAGTACTTCCTGTTCGAGCCCGACCGCGTGGACGGGCGACCGGTGCCGCTCGACGCCGGCAGCTACTTCGACCTGACCACCGCCGACATCGCGTCCGACATCCGGCATCGCACGCTGAGCGCGCTCGAGACCATGGGCATCCCGGTGGAGTACTCGTTCCACGAGGACGCGCCGTCGCAGCATGAGATCGACCTGCGCTACGCCGACGCGCTCACCATGGCCGACAGCGTGATGACCTTCCGGCTGCTGGTGCGCGAGATCGCCTTCGAGCACGGCGTGCACGCCACCTTCATGCCCAAGCCGCTCGCCGGGGTGCAGGGCTCGGGGATGCACACCCACATGTCGCTGTTCGCCGACGGGCGCAACGCGTTCAGCGACCCCAGCTCGGCCGACGGGCTGTCGGATGTGGCACGGGGCTTCGTGGCCGGGCTGCTCAGCCACGCCCGGGAGATCACCGCCGTCACCAACCAGCTCGTCAACAGCTACAAGCGGCTGATCGCCGGGTACGAGGCGCCGGTGGCGATCTCGTGGGCCCGCAGCAACCGTGCGGCGCTCATCCGGGTGCCACCGACACGAAACGAAGGCGAGGAGGCCACACGGGTGGAGTACCGGGCGCCCGACCCCGCCTGCAACCCGTACCTGGCGTTCGCCGTGATCCTGGCGGCGGGGCTGAAGGGAATCGAGGAGGGCTACGAGCTGCCGCCCGAGACTCCCCCGTCCATCACCGGCTACAGCGACCACGGCGGGCCGGCCTACGGGCATCATCTGCCGGCCTCGCTGGATGAGGCGCTCGACGAGATGGAGGGCAGCGCGCTCGTGGCGGAAACGCTCGGGCAGCACCTGTTCCGATGGTTCCTGCGCAACAAGCGGCGAGAATGGTCGTCATACCAGACGCAAGTGACCCAATTCGAACTGGACAACTACTTCGCCGCCGTGTGAGATTCATGTACGCCGTTCACCCCGCCGCTGTCAGCACCGAACTGGCGCAGTTCCTGGACCTCGGCGGCTATGCCTGGAAGCCGGTGGCCACCACGGCCGACATCACGGCGGGCGCGCCGCCCGAGGGCTGGGCGGGAGCGATCATCCGGCTGGGCGGCCACGACGCGCACAGCGAGAGCCAGAACAGCGAGGGCGCGGGCGGCACCGATGTGGCCTGGGCGGTGGCGCGGGCGCTGCGTGAGCACGCTGCGGCAACGCTGCCGGTGCTGGTGCTGGTGCGCGGCAATGCGCTCGACGAGCTGACCATGCGCGACGAGCTGTTCGACGATTTCTGCCTCGACCCGTTCCACCCGCGCGAGCTCGAAGCCCGTCTCGCGCACCTGGCCGCTGCGTCGAACGGCGGGTCGACCGAGATCATCGAGTACGGACCGCTGCGCATCAACCTCGACACCTACGAGGCGGTGGTGGACGAGCGCCCGCTCGACCTCACCTACATGGAGTACGAGCTGCTGCGCTTCCTGGCGTCGCAGCCGGGGCGGGTGTTCACCCGCGAGGCGCTGCTGAATCAGGTGTGGGGGTACGAGTACTACGGGGGCGCGCGGACTGTCGACGTTCATGTGCGGCGGCTGCGGGCGAAGCTGGGTGAGGAGAACGCCGACTTGATCCAGACCGTCCGGTCGGTCGGGTACCGGCTGGGGACCTACCGCTGGCGCTAGCGGCTACACGTTGGTCTGGATGAGGGAGCTGCCTTCGTGGCGCTGCTCGGCGTCGTCGGTGAGGAGCTTGCCCAGGGCTGCTGCTACTGCTGCCAGGGAGATCGTGATGATGAACGGGCTCAGCAGGAGCACTGCCACTATGACTATGGCGCCGGCCATGGATCGCAGCGTACTTCGCTGCTATTCGGGGAGGTAGGCGATGGCCTCGATCTCCACCTCGGCGCCCAGGGGGAGGGCTGCCACGCCGATGGCGCTGCGGGCCGGGCGGTGGTCGCCGAAGGCTTCGGCGTAGATCGAGTTGATGAGCGAGAAGTTGCCGATGTCGGTCATGAACACGAGGCACTTGACTACGTCGTTGAGGGTGCCACCGGCTTCTTCGAGGGCCTCGACGACGTTGGCGAGCACGACTCGGGCCTGAGATTCGACGCCTTCAACGAGCGCGCCGTCGGCCAGGCCGATCTGGCCCGAGACGAACACGAAGTCGCCGGCTCGGTACCACTTCGAATAGTGAGCGACGGGTGCGGCCATGGGCGTTGCCCCTGTTCTGTCAGGAAATGGTGCCGGTGTTGGACGTGATGTGATCGAGGGTGACGAAAATGGCCAGGCGGCGCTCCTTGGCCATCACGCGGTCATACTCGTCCCAGTCCTCGTGGGTGCCGCCGGCCGAGCGGAATACCTCGCGCAGCAGCTCGGGAATGTCGGTGACGCCCTCGGCCGGGTCGTCGAGGCCGATGAGCTGTGCTGTGCCGTGGACGGCCACCCAGTCCCACCGGTGGCGGAAGGCCACTGCGGCGCGGGGGTCGCTGCGCAGCAGGCGGGCCTTGCGGGCGTTGGCGCGCACTACGCAGGCCACGCTGGTCTCGCCGGTTACGGGATTGTCCATCACGCCGGCGTTGATGATGGATACGTGCGGGCTTCCGCTGCTGTCCAGGCAGACGAAGCTGCACAGTCCGTTTTCTGCGGCTACTAGGCGGCGGAGTTTGTCTTCTGCTGGTTCAGCCATCGGTGGCTGACGCTAGCGCAGAGCGCGGTAGTGGCCCCGGGGTGCGCTGGGGCAGGCTCACCCGTGCGGCTGTCACCCCGGGGTGCGCTGGGGCAGGCTCACCCGTGCTTCAAACAAGCGCAGCGCCGCCCGTTGCCAGGTGGACGGGCTTTGGCGCTGCGAACTGCGCGCGGGCGATCCTGCCCCAGCGCCCCCCTCTTGCGCTGTGCCCTTTACCTTCCGGTGGGCAGTTGGGCGGGTGCTCCGCGGCTCAG
>VYDH01000034.1 GCA_009843525.1 Acidimicrobiales bacterium
CTCACCGAACCCACCCAAACACCGACGCGCAGCAACAACTAACGCGACAGCCTCTCAGAGGCGCCCGCGCCGGTGACAGCACCGGCGCCCGGCGATCAGGCGAGCCCCGGCGTCTCCGATGATCGTGTGCTGTTCGGGCAGTCTGCGGCGTTCAGCGGTCCGGCGCAGGCATTGGGACATGCCATGCGCTTGGGCATCGAGGCCGCGTTCGCGGAGCAGAACCGAGCAGGCGGGGTCCACGGCCGCATGCTCGAACTGGTCACGCGAGACGACCGGTACGAGCCGGGGTTTGCCTTCGCCAGCACACGTGACCTGATCACCCAAGAGCGAGTGTTTGCGCTGATCGGAGAGGTGGGAACGCCGACGTCGCGCTCGGCTGTCCCGCTCGCCGAGTCGCGAGCTGTGCCGTTTGTCGGACCGTTGACCGGCGCTGGCTTCCTGCGCGATCCCGATCTCAACTCGGTAGTCAACCTGCGAGCCTCGTACGCGCAGGAAACCGAGCACATGGTGGAGCGCCTCACCGAAGACCTGGGCGTCACCCGGGTGGCGGTCATGTACCAGAACGACTCGTTTGGCCAATCCGGCTTGAACGGTGTGACCGAGGCCCTCGACAAACGCGGGCTGGCACCTGTTGCCACTTGGTACTACGAGCGGAACTCCAGCGCGGTGAAGGCTGCGGTGTTCCACATCGCAGACTCACAGCCCGAGGCGGTCATCTTCATCGGTGCTTACCAGCCGGTGGCCAAGGCGATCTCGCTGCTGCGCATGGACGTCGATCCGGTCTTCATGGCCGTTTCGTTCGTGGGAAGCAATGCGCTGGCGCAGGAGCTGGGAGATGAAGCGCCCGGTGTGTACGTGACACAGGTGGTCCCGATTCCCGACGATGCCGGGACCCCGGTCGTGGCGGAGTACCGGGAGGCGCTCAGCGAGCTCGATCCGAGCGCAGTGCCCGGGTTCGTCTCGCTGGAGGGGTACCTGGCGGGACGATTGGCCATCGTGGCACTCGAAACGTGCGGAGCAGATGTGACCCGCGCGTGCTTCCTGGGCGCATTCGCCGAGCTGGAGGCCATCGACCTGTCCGGCGTCAGCCTGCAGTACGGCCCGGACGACAACCAGGGATCCGACGAAGTCCTGCTGACGGTGATCAACGACGACGGCAGGTTCGTGCCGGTGGCCAATCTTGGGGACTCGCAGTAATGGGCCGTTTGCGGGTGTCGGCCCGGCTCGCGACGATCACGCTGGTCGTGTTTGCGATCATCGCTGCGAGCACGGCCGTCGGCTGGGTCGTTGCCGGCGACTCGGCGGCTCCGGCCGATGACGAACCCGACATTGGTGCGGTGACGAGCGCGCTGGCAGTTGTGCGGCAGGTGAAGTCGTTGGCGGACGCTGCCACGGTGGCAACCCACGCAGGCATGACAGCAGAGACTCTGGCGGAGTCCCGAGCCTCCATGGACGCAGAGATTGAAACGCTGTATGAGCAGCTCGACGTTCTGCAGAGTTCAGGGCATTCGCAGGCGTCGGCGACGATGCGCGAGCTGACCAATGAGCTTGTGCAGCGCTCCGCAGAGATCGAACGACGGCGACTCGCCCTTGCCGAAGTCCGACGCGAGTCCGAACGACGCCGGCAAGAGATCATTGCCATGACCAATTGGGAACTGGTGCCTGCGTCGGTGGCGAGCGAGGACGACGTGTTCTATGGCTTGATCACCGACCGCAGCGAAGCTGTCACACCCGACGACCTGCTGCGGTACTCGCGCCTCGCGCTCATGACGCAGCAAGTCGACCAAGGATCGGTCCTCCTCGAGGTTGCGGCCAGGCAGTCGGATATTGCCTTCGTTGCCACGGTCGAGGAAAACGTCGATCTGGTGATGTACCAGCTCGAAGACAGCATCGGGGTCTTCGCTGAAGACCCCCACCCAGATCTGCAGCCAACGCTGATTCCGCTCGCGAGGGAACTCGTGGACGGCGCCTACGGCGAAGCGAACATGATCGACATGATGAAGATCCGCTTGGGTCTGGCCGCGCAGGAGGCGCGTGACATCGCCGCAATTGATGGGACCGCGGCGGCGCTGCAGGCGGAGGCCGCGGCGCTCCTGACTCAAGCGGTCGCCAGCGTCGGATCCGTCGATGGGTACCACGGGATCGCCGAAGTTCTGCATGCAGCTCTGGCAGTTGACCAACACGTGGGTTCCGTTGCGGCCGTGGCTACGGCCAGAAGCGCCCCCACGACGCCGCTGGGTGAGTTGCCGGCGATTCGCGACGCTGTCGCAGCCGATCTGTCCGGCATTCGCCAGCACCTGGACGTCCTCGATGGCGCAGGCCATGGCGACGCCGCCCTGCCTATGCACTCAGCAGTCGACGGTCTGCAATCCAACGTCGACCAGATTCACCATGGCCGCGCCGAACTCGTCGAGGCTCTCCAATCCGCCGCGGGTCAACGGGCGCAGCTGAGGGCTTTCTTCGACTACCAGCTTCGGCCGGCGGTGGTCTCGAGCCTCGACAACCAGCTGTATTACATGCTGACCGGCAGGAGCGAATTCATCGAGGACGGGGTGAGCGGTTCTGAACCGCTGTCGCGTGAGGAGCTCTTGCGGTACCGGCACCTGACGCTGATCTTCAACTCGCTCTTCCGGACCTTCTCTGGCCTCATCATCGCCATCATCATCTCCGAGCCGACGCTGATCGCCGAAGCCGAGGAGAGGTTCGCGACCGCAGCCCACCGCCTGGAGGCGAGCATTGCGTATCTGGAGCAGGAGGGCGGAAGCGAGGTACATCCTCAATTGGTCCCGTTGGCTCGCCAGTTCATTGCCTTCGGCAACGGGGAGGCGAACTTCTTCGACTCGCTGCGGCACCGGCTTCCCCTCATCGCTCAAGAAGCAGGGCTGATCGGGTCCGGCCGTCAGGCCACGTTCGAACTGCAAGCTGGCGTCGACGCGTTGCTCGACGAAGTTCTCGAGGACGCCGCCGCTCTCGATCCCGATGCAGACGAACCTGATGCGCGGGTGATTGTGCTGGTGATCGGCATCGTTGCCGCCATCGCGACGCTGCTGCTTGCCGCTGAGGTTGCCCGGCGCCGCGATCCCGAGTCGGTCTGAGCCGTTCGTTCGAGGCGTCAGCCGGGCTCAGCGTCGCTCAGGTGTGAGCGCCCGAACCCAGATAGGCATCGACCACGGTCTCGTTGGCCCGGATCTCCGCTGACGTGCCCTCCGCGATGATCTGACCGAAGTTGAGCACATAGATGTAGTCGCAGATGTCGAGCACGAGATTCATGTCGTGGTCGATCAGCAAGATCGACACGCCCTCCGATGCCACGTCCAGCAGGCGCACGCCCAGCGCGATGCTCTCCGCAGTGGTCAATCCTGCGGCCGGCTCGTCAGCGAGCATCACCCGGGGTTCCGACGCCAGCGCGCGTGCAACACCGACCAGCTTCTGGCGGCCGAGCGGGAGGTTGGCTGGACGAGTCTCGGTGTCACCGACCAAGCCGACGATCTGCATCGCTGCATCAACCCGCGACGTGTCCGCTGGCCGCTCGGGTATGACGAGATCGGCGAGCACTGAGCGCATCGAGGACCGCTCGGCGGCAACCTGCACGTTTTCGCGCACGGTCAGGTCATGGAACAGTTCGAGCGACTGCCACGTGCGCGCCAGCCCCCGCTGGGCTCGCACATGGGGAGCTTCACGGGCAAGCCGTTCCTCGCAGAACGTCACACGCCCACGGGACGGCACAAAGCCCGTCAGTGCGTCGATCAGCGTCGTCTTGCCGGCGCCGTTTGGTCCGATCAATCCCACGATCTCGCCCTCGCGCACTCGCAGCGACACCTGGTCCAGCGCCTTCAGCCCGCCGAAGCGCACCGTGAGATCCTCCACTGCCAGCACCACCGGTGCGCCCTCGAAGCTGCGCTGGCGCTCTTTGCGCCGATATTCCGACAGGCGGACCGACTCGCCCGCCGTCCCGGCGCCAGGCTCGGTTGGCGTCGCGCCGAGATCGCTGCGTTCGCGCGCCTCGGCCCGGGCCCGCCTGCGTGACCGGAATGCTCGCAAGCGTGCGAGGTTCTGGCGGTACGCGCCGGCCACGCCTTCGGGGAAGAAGATCGCAGTTGCCACCAGTGCGACTCCAGCCACCAACTGGTACCACCGGCCTAGTTCGGCAATCCGATCTGCGGTGATGTAGACGATGCCGAGCGGGGCGAACAGCCCGGCGATGATGGCGCCGGGCACGCTCGTGATCCCGCACAGGTAGGCCAGCGCCAAGAAGCTCAGGCCGATGAGCACGGCGAAGCTCTCCGCGGAGAGCTGGCCCCGGCTGTAGCCGATGAATGCGCCGCCCACGCCAGCCAGGAACGACGCGAGCGCGAACGCCAGCATCTTCGTGCCCGCAACATTGATGCCGACCGACGCGCCCGCCCGCTCGTTGGAACGAACGGCCAGGAAGCGGCGCCCTGTCGCACTTCGGGCCAGGTTGCCCACGGCAATGGCGCACACGGTCACCACGGCCAGCACCAGGAAGCCGAATTCCATGCGGGCGAAGTTCCTGCCCTCGCGAATGCTGAGGTTCGCGCCGAACAACGAAGGACCTGTAATGGGATTGCCATACAGACCGGTGATGGCGGAGTTGCGGAACACGAACTCCTCGAGCGCGACCGCTCCCGCCAGTGTCACGACCGCGAGCTGTGCGCCGCGTATGCGCAGGGCGGAGACGCCGACCACGAGCCCGAAGGCGGTGGCCATGAGCGCTGCGAGCAGCAGTGAGATGGGAAACGGGATGCCAACCGAATCGCCCAGCTTGCTGAGCGCGAAGCCCGCGGCTCCCGCGATGGCAGCCTGGGCCAGCGAGATCTGGCCGACGAGGCCGGTCAGCACCACCAGCGACAGCATGACGATCGTCATGATCATGCTGGTCATGATCCCGATGCGGTAGCTGCCCTGTGCCACGGCGGTCAGCACTCCGGCCGCCACCACGGCCGATGCGACCACGCTCGGCCGCATCTTCGGCCGGACGACCTCGGGCAGGGCATCGGCTTCGACGGCGCCACGGGTCGGCAGGTTGTGACCCAAGCCGAACAGGGCGATCACGATGACCCCGAACGGCAGAGCGTCGGGTATGCCGGTGATCGCCCAATCGGGCCACCATGGATTGGTGGTCTGGTACACGACGATCGACTGGAAGATGCCGAGCCCGAATGCGGCCGCCACGGTGACGGCGATGGACAGCAACCGACCGATGACTGCCGCGGCGAGTGCCGGAACGATCGAGAGGTAGGTCCACGGGCTGAGGGAGACGATCGGCGAGGCCATGATCAGCAGGAAGCCGACGATCGTGCTCGACAGCACCCACGTCGAGCCGGCCAGCACCTGCGGCGAGTAGCGGGCCAGACTGACTGCCCGCTCGTTCTCGGTCGAGGCCCGCGTGGCGAGCCCCAAGCGCGTGAAGCGGAACCACGCCCATGCCGCGGCGGCGGTCAGCAGCACGACGGCCGTGAGCCAGAGGCGATCGCGAGAGAAGCTGACCCCTGCGAAGCTCACTGGCTCGTTGGGCAGGATCGGAGCGACGACGCGGGCGCTGCTCATGAAGTGCATCACGATCAGGGCTTGGATGATCAGCAGCACGCCGACCGACGCGACCACGCGAGCCAGGATCGGGGCTCGCCGGAGCGGCCGGAAGACCAAGAAGTGCACCAACAGCCCGACGAGGCTGCACGACAGCACGGCGAGGACGATGGCCACCCCGAAGGGCACGCTGCCCGAGCTGCCTCCGAGGCTGATGCGGCTGCGAATGAGCACCAGCGGCAGCACGAGATCGCCGGTGTCGCTGAGCTCGTCGTAGACGTACGCCCCCCACATCGCCATCGCGCCAGTGGCGAAGTTGATGATGCCGGTGCCCCGGTAGGTGATGACCAAGCCCATCGACAGCGCCGCGTAGAGGCAGCCCGATCCCAAGCCGATGATCGCGAAGAGCAGGTACTGGTCCACTTCGGCAGATCCGCCTCAGATTGCCCGATCACTCATCCGCAGATGCTCGCAGATGCGTCGGAGGCTGTGTGGATATTGACTGATTTTCTGGCTGGGTCCGGGGCTCTGCCTCCCTACAGTCCGCTCAGCTCGTACGCGTCGAAGAGTCCGTCGCCGACCACG
Organism: Acidimicrobiales bacterium; assembly: GCA_009843525.1. Classification (GTDB taxonomy): domain Bacteria; phylum Actinomycetota; class Acidimicrobiia; order Acidimicrobiales; family Poriferisodalaceae; genus Poriferisodalis; species Poriferisodalis multihospitum. Next base: position 6,133 of record VYDH01000034.1, read on the forward strand.
ATCCGGCGCAGCGATCCGTCGTCGGCCTCGACCACCTGCCACACCATGATGTGCGACATGCAGTGCGAGGACTCTGGCGGCCACGGTGCCTGCCCGCAGCGCAGGTTGGGGCCGAACCATCCGGGCGTCTCGCCGGCGTTGGCGAAGGCGTCGGTGATCGACTCGGAGGTGATCGGGCCCTCGATGGTCTCGAGGATGAACTTGATCTCGCGCCATGCTCCGTAGGGGGCTATTCCGAAGCCTTCGATGAGCTGCTCGTGCCCGGCCGCTGTCATGTGGTCGGCGTACTCCGCGAGGCGTTCCTGGATCTCGGGCGGCGCGAACTCAGCGACCCACGGCGTCCACTGGTCGCCTTGGGTGTACGTGCCGACAGCGGCGTCGCCGAGCACGTTGATGTAGAGAGTGCAGGAGCCGGCGAAGATCGGCTTGTCGAACCCGCTCGCCGCGGCCGAGCCGACCATGCCGATGCAGCCGAACTCGTCGAGCTGGCTCATCATGCCCTCGACACCAGCGGACTGCGCCGCCGCGATGGCGGCGGTCCAATCGGGCGCTGCGATGTCGACCACGACGCGCTCCATCTCGATGCCGAAGTGCTCCAGCACCGGGGCGGTGATGTTGTCCACGAAGTCCAAGGCTGTGGACGAGTCCTGTACGACCACGGCGACATGATCGATGCCGAGTTCGCTGAAGGTCTTGGCCGGGCCGACTGCAAAGGCGCCGGTCGCCACATGGAGCAGGAATGTTCCGGGGCTGTTGCGCTCGGTGGGGCCCCACGAGTGCGACGAGACGTAGGGAATGTCCGCGTCCAGCCACAGTTTGATCGCCGCTTCCGAACCCAACTCGACACCCATGTAGGCCATGACGACGTCTTCTTCGATCAGCTTGATCGCGCAGTTGATGGCGCTCTCGGGCGTGCCGTCGGAGAGGCAGACGATCGGCTCGATCCTGGCGCCGTGGATGCCGCCCGCGTCGTTGATCACCCCGATGGCTACCTCGCCGCCGATGCGCAGCTCGGGCAGGGAGATGTTGCCGCCCTCGTTGTTGACATAGCCGACCCGGATGACCTCGCCGGTGCGGTCGATCGGTGCGCCATCGCCCGGCGCGTCGTCGCCTCCTGCTGCAGCTCCGCCAGTGCCGTCGCCGGTCGTGGCGTCGGTCGCCGTGCCGGTGTCCGTGGCGGCGCCGCCCGAAGCTGTGGTGGTCGGGGCGTCGTCGCCAGTGCCGTCTGAACCGCCGCACGCAGCTGCCAGAAGACAGAACGCAACGAGCAACACCAATGATCGTGCATGTAGGTATCTCATGGAGTCCCCGACGCTACTCGTGGTCGAGGGTGCGCTCCCCGAGGTAGCTGGCTTCGAGCACCTCAGGTCGCTGCGCCAACTCGTCCGCAGTGCCCGACAGCGCCAGCTCGCCGTGATTGAGGACATACGCCCTGTCGGTGATCGCGAGCGCGGCATGCACATGCTGTTCCACGAGCAGCACGGCGGTGCCGGTCTCGTCGGCGATGCGTCGCACCACCGGCAGCAGGCGCTCCACGATGATCGGCGCCAGCCCGAGGCTCATCTCATCCACCATCAGGAGCTTCGGATCGGCGATGAGCTTGCAGCCCAGCGCCAGCATCTGCTGCTCGCCCCCCGAGAGCAACCCAGTCCGGCGATCCAGCAGGGCCTCGAGCGCGGGGAACCAGCCGATGATGTCGGCTTCGGTCACTTCGCTGCGACGGTGCCGGTGCAGGCGCAGGTTCTCCGCGACGGAGAGCTGGAAGAAGATGCCGCGATCCTCAGGCAGCAACGCGGCGCCCCTGCGAGCCACCTGGTGCGCGCTGGCCCCGCCGAGCGGCTCGCCGAGCACATCGATCTCGCCGTCGATCGGCCGCAGGATCCCGGCGATGGTCAGCAGCGTGGTGGTCTTGCCGGCGCCGTTGGGCCCCAGCAGCGCCACCACCTCGCCGGGATGGACGTGCAGCGACAGGTCGCGCACGGCGGGCACGCCGCCCCAGCCGGCCACCAGGTTCCGCACGTCCAGCGCGGGGGTTGTGGCTGGCCCGAGTGCATCGGCCGGCGTCTGGGTATCGGTGCTGCTCATGCGTGTACCTCGGAACCAAGGTAGGCGTCGATGATCGCATCGTCGGCACGAATGTCAACGACTTCGCCGGACAGCATGCGTGTCGGCGCCGCGAAAGAGTCAGGCAGAAGCGGACATGACAGCCATGATGGCTGTCTGCATGGTCGCCGCTCACGACGAGGCCTGGTTCCGGCACCTCTATGCCGAGGCGTACCGGCCGTTGCTGGCGTACGTCCGCCGCAGGGTCGATGCCGCAACTGCCGACGAGGTTGTCGCTGACACGTTGCTGACAGCGTGGCGCCGTCGCGACGACGTCCCCGAGGGCTCCGAGCGGCTGTGGCTGTTCGGCGTGGCTCGCAACATGATCCGCAACGCCACACGCTCCAGTCGGCGGCGCCAGGCGGCGCACGATCGGCTGCGACTGGTCCGCCCCGCGGAGGCAGACGAACCGGTCGCGCCCGAGGTCGGCGAGCGCTCGACGCTGATCACGGCGGCCCTCGCTGCCCTGTCTGAAGCCGACCGGGAAGTGCTCATGCTCGTGGCGTGGGAGGAGCTCAGCCATGCCGAGATCGGCCAGGTGCTCGGCATCTCGGCGAACGCCTCGGCCATCCGCGTCCATCGGGCCCGCAAACGACTCGCTGCGCGCCTTGATCGTCTTGATGACGCCAGCGCAGGCGAAGGGAGTGCTTCATGACTGGTGCCGGTATCGAAGACAGACTGCTCGCCGATCTGCGCCGGGCGAACCCGGTCAACGTCGATGCGCTGGCCTCGGCGACGGACCCGGAGCCGGCCCAGTTGCTGGAGTCAATCCTGGCGGACAGCGGGGAGGCATCTCCGCGGCTTCGAGTTGTTCGCGGGCCGAAAAGATCGTCCCCAGTCGGCGTGCCCGCTCGCCGACGCTGGATCAGCGCAGCTGCCGCGGCGGTGGTGATCGCCGTCGTCGCGGCTGCGACGATCGTGGTGTATGACACCGGCACCGGTCGCGATGCCACTGCTGCCGTGCACGAGGCTGTCGAGGCCACGATCGGGGTGAGCAGCTCGGCTACCACATCCACGACGGTCACGTTCGACTTCGATGTCTTGGCCGAGCCGTGGGAGATGATGATCGAAGGCGTGTTCTCGGACCGTAGCTTCGAGCATCGGCTGACATCCGGACCCGCAGTGCCCGAGGCGGGCATCCCGGATTTGGGTTCCTACGCCGAAGTGGTCATCGGCGATCAGGCGTATCGAGCGACCGGCGACGGACCGTGGGAGGGCCCCCATCCATATGTCTGGGCTCCGGAATCCGAGGATTCCAGCGCACCCGTCAGGTCGAATCTGACGTTCGGCGTCACCATCGACGATCTCGGCGCCGTGTTCGACTTCGTCGAGGTGGGCGACGACAGTCTCGACGGCGTGACGGTCGCCCATTACCGCACGCACTCCCTGCCTGCTGGCGCAGGGGCCGGCTTCCTCATGTCGCTCGGCATGTTCATGACCATGACGAATCAGGAACCGCCTCAGCGACTCGACAACGTCCAGCTCGACGTGTGGGTGGATCGCGACGACCTGATCAGGCGGGTCAGCTACACCGCCGTCATCGACGGCGCTGGATCATTCAGCGTCGTCACGGATTGGGCTGACTTCGGCACAGCACCGCCGATTACTGCGCCGACCACCTGAGCGCGGAGGCCGCCCGCGGCCGCGCAGCGTCCTGTACGAACACCTTCGGCATGGGCGAGTGCATGCAGCTACTGCCATGATGAGCCCCGAATTGGCGGCCGTGTGGGCCGGCATGGCACGAAGGGCAGGTCATGGAGGTACACGGCACGTGCAGGGAGGGATTCGAGGCAGTTCGCGACGCCTTTGAGCGGAACTTCGGCGAAGGCCTCGAAGTTGGTGCTGCTGCGGCGGTGACCGTTGACGGCGAGTCTGTCGTGGATATCTGGGCCGGAGACGCCGACACGAACGGAACCCCGTGGGACCGGGACACGATCGTGAACGTGTACTCCACCACCAAGACCATGGCGGCGACGTGCATGCTCGCGTTGGCCGATCGGGGCGAGCTGGATTTCGATGCGCCGGTGTGCGAGTACTGGCCCGAGTTCGCACAGAACGGCAAGGAAGGCGTGCTGGTGCGGCACGTCATGTCGCACACGGCGGGGCTGCCCGGATTCGTGCCGCCGGTCTCGGCAGAGGATCTATACGACCTCGACGCGATCGCCGAACGGTTGGCTGCCCAGGAACTGTGGTGGGAGCCAGGAACCAAGTCGGGTTACCACGCCGTCACCCAGGGCAATCTCGAGGGTGAGATCCTCTACCGCATCACCGGCAAGCGCATGGCGGATTGGTTCCGCACCGAAATCGCTGAGCCGCTCGGCGCGGATTTCTGGATGAGCCTGCCTGCCTCGGAGGATCACCGAGTGGGCGAGCTGCTTCCGCCCCCGTCCCTGCTGGCGGTGCTCGAAGCGAGCGGCGTGCCGATCGACCCCGATTCGATCGCTGTGCGCACCTTGGCGAGCTGCTCGCTTGACGCCACCGAACCCCGGACGCGTGCGTGGCGAGCAGCCGAAATCCCGGCGGCGGGCGGCATCGGAAATGCCCGCGCGGTCGCGCGGGTCCATTCAATGCTGGCCTGCGGCGGAGAAGTGGATGGCGTTCGGATCATGTCCGAGGCCGGGGCGCGCAAGGGCCTTGAAGAGCAGGTCGACAACATCGACGAAGTGCTGATGCTGCGACTGCGGCACGGCCTGGGCTTCGCTCGCCAGCTCGACGGCTGGGTGACCAGCCCGAACCCGAACCACATGCACTGGGGTGGTTGGGGCGGGTCCATCGCCGTCGTCGACTTCGACGTGCGCGCCTCGGTGGCCTACGTGATGAATCGGATGGATGCCGCCATCACCGGCGACCCGCGGGGCGGTCGCATCGTGGATGCCGCCTTTGCCAGCATCGCGGCCGCAGACTGAACGCGAAAGGAACCGGCATGCGCTTCAGCATCTTCTACGAACACCAGCTGCCGCGTCCGTGGGACGACGGGGCCGAGGCCCGCATCGTGCACGAGGCACTTGAGCAGGTGCAGCTCGCGGACAAGCTGGGTTTCAGCACGGTGTGGGAAGTGGAGCACCACTTCCTGGAGGAGTATTCGCACTCATCGGCGCCCGAGGTGTTCCTGTCGGCCTGCGCCGCGACCACCCAGAACATCCGCATCGGGCACGGCATCGTGCCGGTGCTGCCGGGCTACAACCATCCGGCTCGGGTGGCTGAACGCATCGGCACGCTCGACATCATCTCGAACGGCCGGGTGGAGTTCGGCACTGGCGAAACCTCCAGCGACATGGAGCTCGGCGGCTTCGAGATCGCCCGCGCCGACAAGCGGGCCATGTGGGAAGAGGCAGTCCCCGAGATCGCCAAGATGATGTCGCAGTCGCCGTACGAGGGCCATACCGGCAAGTTCTTCTCGATGCCGGCACGCAACGTGGTGCCCAAGCCGCTGCAGCGCCCGCACCCGCCGATGTGGGTGGCATGCAGCCAGCGCGACACGATCCTGATGGCGGGCCAGCGCGGCCTTGGCGCGCTGAGCTTCTCGTTCATCGATCCTGACGAGGCCCGCCAGTGGGTCTCGGATTACTACGCCGCGTTCGAGGCCTGCACCGATCCAGCCGGCTTGGCGCCCAACCCCAACATCGCGGTCACGACGGGCTTCATGTGCCATCGCGATGAGCAGACCGCGATCGACCGGGGCCTCGACGGCTTCCACTTCTTCGCCTACTCGCTGCTGCACTACTACGCGTTCGGCACCCACACGCCGGGCGCCACCGACATCTGGACCCAGTTCGAGGAGAACCGCGAGGAGATGGGCTTTGCGAAGCTGACTGCCACCGTGCAGGCGGCCGTCGGCTCGGAGGGGGCGGAGAACCTGGTGTCGGCTGGCGGGCTCGACTCGCTGCGCGGTTGCATTGGCACGCCCGACCAGATCCGCGAGTTCGTGCGGGCGTACGAGGACGCTGGTGTCGACGAGCTGATCTTCGTGAGCCAGGCGGGCCGCAACCGCCACGAGGACATCTGCGAGTCAATGGAGCTGTTCGCCAAGGAGGTCATGCCCGAATTCGCCGAGCGTGCCCCCGAGCGGGAGGCCCGCAAGCGCGAACGCTACGCGGAGACCATCGAGCGGCTCCAGAACTTCCACAACCTCGACCTGACGCCCGAGGTCACCACCACCATCCAAGCCGCCGCCACCGCCACCGCCTGAGCCGCCTCGCCCACCGGAGCGTCGAGCCGTCGTCGTCGGCCTCACTCCGTTGGCCCGAGCGCCCACAATCTGTAGGCCAGACGGTCCACAACTTGTAGGCCAGAGCACCCGCAAACTGTCGGTTGGCCCACGCTGGCAACGCTCGACAGGCTGCGAAGTAGCGTGCAGGGGCTTATGGGGGGATGGCAGTGAACGGCGAGTGGCGCCGGGCGCTGCTCTATCTCGGCGGTTCGATGGGGCCGCTCGGCACCTTCGTGATGCTGCCGATGATCCCCGAGCTGCGCACGACCTACTCGGTCACGACCGCGCAGATCGGGTGGTCGCTGTGGTGTTACCTGCTGCCCTTCGCGGGGCTGTTGCTGGTGTCGGGCACGATCGCCGATCGCTGGGGTCGATCCCGGATACTCCGTCCGGCAATCGCCCTCTACGCCGTCGCCACGACCGGGTGCGCCATCGCCCCGTCATACCTGTGGTTCCTGGTGGCTCGTGTCGCACAAGGCTCGATGAACGCGTTCATCACGCCGCTGCTGCTGGCAGGGCTGACCGAGGCGGTGGCCGCATCCGGCGTCGGCCGGATCGTGGGCCGCTATGCCGCCGGTCAGGCGCTCGGCCAGCTGACCGCCCCGATACTGGGCGGCCTGAGCGCCGATGTGAACTGGCGGCTGGCGTTTCTGGCGACGGCCGTCGTGGGTGCCGCCATTGCGGCGCTGATGCCGAACCCCGCCGACGCAGGTACCGGTGCTGCCAGCCCGACTCAAACCCTTGGCGCACCTCCCCGTTTGCGTACTCTGATACGCCGCCCGGTGATGCTCTTGGCGGCCACGGCGCTGCTGAGCGCTCTCGGACCCATCGGTTCGCGGGTCCTGGTGAGCCTGAGCAGTCGCGATGTCATCGAACTGACGGGTTTCAGGACCGGTCTGCTGCTGTTCGCGGGCGGAGCGGCTGGCATGGCAGCGGCGCCGCTGTGGGGCATCGTGCTGGATCGCTGGGGAGGGCGCCAAGCCTCCACCGTCGCAATCGCCGTCTGCTCAGGGCTTGTCGCGCTCTTGCCCGCTGCCCGATCGGCTTGGACACTCGCCGTCATCTGGTTCGTCGCAGGTGCTGCGACGCAGACCGTGGTGGTGAGCTTCCAGTCGCTCGCCTCCGTGGCGGCGCCCGACAATCGGGCGGGCGCCCTGTCATTTACCCTGTCGCACCGCTTCGCCGGTCACGCCGTCGGCTCTGTCGTCTGGTTGCCCGTCTTCACGATCAGCCCGACCTTCGCCTACCTCGCCTCGGCGGGTATCGGTGTGCTGGCGGTTGTCACCGTGCTGGCCAGCGGGCTCAACACGCGCGAACACAGATGAGCGCGCGGCCGCGCTCGAGCCAAGGCGTCGCCCTGCGCTTCCCGCTCTAGCTCGCTGTGCTCGCTGTGCTCGCGGGCCGCTCAGGTCCGGCTCAGCATCTCAGCTCTCCCGGAGACATCGCCAGACCCGTTCTGGAGTGCAGGGGAGTTCGACGTGGTGGACGCCGAGGTGCGCCAGCGCGTCGATGACGGCGTTGTGGACTGCCGGTGTGGCACCGATGGTTCCCGACTCGCCGATGCCCTTCGCGCCGAGCGGGTTGCGATCGGTCGGGGTCTCGAGGGGGATTCGCTCGAAGCTGGGCAACTCGGCGGCCGAGGGGATGGCGTAGTCCATGAAGTTGCCGGTCAGCGGGTTGCCGTCCTCGTCGTAGACGAACACCTCGCCGAGCGCATGCGCGATCCCCGATGCGACCCCGCCGTGCACTTGGCCTTCCACGATCATCGGGTTCACGATCACGCCGGCGTCGTCGCACGTGACATGGCGCAGCGGCGTGACCTGGCCGGTGTCGCTGTCGACCTCCACCACCGACAGCTGCACGCCGAAGGGGAACGTGGCGGCCGGCGGCTGGAAGTCGCTCTCGGCGTGCAGCTCAGGGCCCTCGGAACGGCTCACATGGGCAGCGATCTGTGCCCAGCCGAGTGACCTGGCGGGTGTGCCCACCACGGCGAACGTGCCCGCATCGACGTCTAGCACGATGTCAGCGGGATCGGCCTCGAGCATTGCCGCGGCGGCCTGCTTGGCTTGCTCCACCACTGCCTGCGCTGCTTCGAAGACTGCCGCCCCGCCTGTCTGGAGCGAGCGGGAGCCGCCGGTGCCGCCGCCACGCTTGACTTCGTCGGTGTCCCCGTGGCGTACCTCGATCTGCTCGAACGCAATACCGGTGAGGTCAGCAGCGATCTGGGCGTACGCCGTGTGATGACCCTGGCCGTGATTGGACGAGCCGGTCAGCACCAGCGCCGATCCGTCGTCGCGGACCTCCAGGCTGCCGAACTCCGGGGCGCCCATCGGGTTCGAGATCTCCACGTACGCGCTCCAGCCCAGTCCGAGCAGCTTCGCTGAGCCCGCCGAGCGGCGCCGTTCCTGTTCGGCCCGCAGGCCGGGATAGTCGGCAGCCTCCATCACGGCGTCGAGGGCCTTGGCGTACTCGCCGGAATCCATGTCGGCGCCTGTGGGGGTCTTGAACGGGAAGGCCTCGGGCGGGATGAAGTTGCGGCGTCGCAGTTCGCCGGGGTCCATCCCGATCTCGGCCGCGAACAGGTCCATCATCCGCTCGATCGCCAGCGCCGCCTCGGGGCGCCCGGCTCCCCGGTAAGCGCCCACCGGCGCGGTGTTCGTGATGACCGAGTTGGTGGACACCGCCACGTTCGCGATGTCGTACACGCCGCTCGCCATGGTGCGGACGAACATGGGCAGCAGCGACCCGATCATCGGGTAGGCGCCGGCGTCTTGCAGCGCGTCCACCTCGTATGCGGTCACGTTGCCGCCGCGGGTGCCGCCGAGACGTGCTGAGTACGAGATTGCACGAGCGTGCGTGAAGCCGACCATGGCCTCCGAGCGTGTCTCCGCCCAGCGCACCGGGCGTTCGAGCCGGCAGGTGAGGCGGGCCACCACGAAGTCCTCGATGTACTGGGCGTTCTTGGCCCCGAAGCCGCCGCCGACATCGGGCGTGATGACGTGCACCTGGCTGGGCTCCAGCACGCAGAACGCGGACATGCTGTCGCGGGTCTGGTGCGGGAACTGGGTGCAGGCCCAATAGGTGAGCCGTTGCGCGCCGGCGTCCCAGGAGGCAAGCGCAGTGCGCGGCTCGATGGGCGCCGCAGTCATCCGTGGGTTGTGAAATGCCAGCTCGACGACGACCTCGCAGTCGGCGAAGGGATCCTGCCCGTTCTGCGGGCTGGGCGGGATGGCGAACACCGTGTTGGTCTCGGCTTCGGGGAACAGCAGACGGTCATTGAGCGCGGCCTCGGCGGTGTCCACCAGCGCGTCGCGCGGTTCGTAGTCTGCATACACCAGCTCGGCGGCGTCGGTCGCCTGGGACTGCGACTCGGCAACCACCACGGCATACGGCTCGCCGACATACCGCACCCGATCTGTCGCCAGCGGGGAGCGCAGCATCTGCTGATTGAGCATGGGCATGCGAGGCGGATCGGCGCTGAGCTCGAGATCGGCTGCCGTGAAGGCGCCCACCACGCCAGGCATCTGCTGTGCCTCGTCGAGCTGGATGGCCGTGATGTCGGCGTGGGCCATCGTCGATCGGACGAACACTGCGTGCAGTGCGCCTTCACATTCGATGTCATCGACGTACGTGCCGCCGACGGTGAGGAGTTCTGGGTCTTCCTTCCGCTCCACGCGGGTGCCGAGCATGCTCATGGGCAGGGGGATCCTCCGGTTGGCGACGGCCGGAGGGTAATCAGCGCTGACCGGTCACGGGGTATTCGCGCCCCCTAGACCGTGTCGACCCAGAGATAGGCGAATTCGGCGCCCCGAGGCTCCACCGAGACGCGCACAGGCTGCCCGAGACTGGCTTCGCCCGGACTCACGTCGCGTAGCGAGCCGACGACGCGGGGACCCTCGTCGAGCTCCACCACTGCGGTGATGTACGGCAGCTCGTCGGCCCAGCCGCGGTCGATGGTGAAGTGGTTGACCGCCATCGAATAGATGTGTCCGCTGCCGGCGACGGGGGCGAAGTCGTAGTTGCGGCTGTGGCACGACGGGCAGTACCAGCGCTGGGGGTGACGGAACAGCCCGCAGTCGGCGCACCGTTGGATGCATAGCGTCCCCGCTTCCAGGCACGCCAGGTGGAATTCGAGATTGAGGCCCTCCGGCTTGGGCACGTACTTGCGAGCTGGCTTGGCTTGGCTCATGGGGTTGGGCTCATCGCGGCAGGTCCTCAGCCTCGGGCCAGCACGGCCATGCTGCCGTCGCCGAGATCGCCGTAGCCGGTCACGACGCCCAGTTCGGCGCCGCGCACCTGCGCGTCTCCGGCATCGTGACGCAGCTGGCGCGTCGCTTCCACCACGTGGTTGAGACCCCAGGCGTGACCCTGGGACAGCAGGCCGCCGTGGGTGTTCATCGGGTAGCGGCCCTCGAGCGAAATGTTCCCGTCGGCCACGAAATCCTTGGCGCCGCCTTTCGGACACATGCCGATGGCTTCGAGCTCCATCATCACGACGTAGGTGAAGCAGTCGTAGATCTGCAGGAAGTCCATGTCGGCCGGCTGCACGCCCGCCATCGCGAACGCCCGCGGCGCAGCCGAGTCCAGGCCGAGCTTCAGCATGTCCGGCCGGTTGGTGATCTCATCCGCGGGGTAGGGGTGCCCCTCCGCGCCGCCCAGCCACAGCACCGGTGCATGGGGCAGGTCCTTGGCCCGCTCGGGCGAGGTCAGCACAACCGCGGCCGCGCAGTCGGTCTCCAGGCAGCAGTCGAACTTGCGCATCGGCTCGGTGATGAGCGGCGAAGCCAGGTAGTCGTCCATGGTCATCGGCCGCCCGCCCATCAGCGCCTTGTCGTTGAGGTGCGCGTGCTCGCGGCACGTCAGCGCGACCTGGGCTGCGTCGGTCGGCTCGACGCCGTACAGCTCGACGTATCGCTGGATGTACATCGAGTACCACTGCACCGCCGAGCGCACGCCGTAGGGCGCATAGAAGTTGCGGCTCACGTCCACGAACGGGCCGGCCTCCATGCGGCGTTTCGTGGGCCGGGCATCGGGCCGTGGCCGCATTGCCGAGTAGCCGTTCCAGCCCACGGTGATGACGACGTTGGTGGCGATGCCCGCGGCGATCGCCATGGTCGCCGATTGCAGCGCGGCCACCGGGCTCGCACCGCCCATGTGAACAGTGACGGCGTAGCGGATGTCGTCTGCGCCGAGGTTGGCGGCGATCTCCTCGGACGAGATGAATCCCGGAGGCGGCAGGATGCCGTCGATTTCGCTGGGGTTCAGCCCGGCGTCGGCGATGGCGGCCATGGTCGCCTCCAGCACAAGCTCGGGCACGCTCAACTCGGTGCCTCGCATGTAGTCGGTCTCAGCGACACCGACGATCGCGGCTGCTCCGGAGATGTCCACGGCTCACCTCACCCGGAAGAGGGCGTCACGGCCTGCGCGCCAGCAGGCAGCTAACCGGCCGGTCCGGCTCAGCCGACGCCGATGGCTGTGCGCTCGGTTGCGAACGAGACGCCCTCGTAGCCGTGATCGGCAATCTCGTCGATGCGGCGCTTGTACTTCGGGGCGCCGCCGTTGTACACGAGGTAGCGGATGGTGCCCTTCTCGTGGCCGTCCACATTCGAGTTGTAGCCCGTGAACCAGCCTTGGGCCTTGCGCATCAGCATCATGCTGTACATGTCGATGACGTGATTGGTCCACTCGGCCTCGGCGTCGGGATCGGCCTCAAAGCGTGTGTAGCCGTGCTCCCAGATGTGATCCAGGATGCCGGTGACCCAGTCGACGCCGATCTCGATGCCACGCGGGTAGTTGGTGGACGCTGAGCCGCTCTGCGGGCCGGCGATGGTCAGCAGGTTCGGGAACCCGTTGACCATCAGGCCGATGTAGGTGACCGGTCCGTCCTTCCACTTCTCCCTCAGCTTCAGTCCGCCGCTGCCTTGGAAGTCGATCCGGTCGAACGAGCCGGTGATGGCATCGAAGCCCGTGGCGTAGACGATGAGGTCGAATTCGCAGTGCCGCTCGGTGGTCTCGATGCCTGTCGGGGTGATCCTGGTGATCGGCGTGTCCGCGATGTCCACCAAGTCCACGTTCGGGCGGTTGTACGTCTCGTAGTACCTCGTCTCCAGCGGGACCCGTTGCACGCCGAAGCCGTGGTCCTTGGGGATCAGCTTGTCGGCGACGATCGGGTCGTCGACCCGCTCACGGATCTTGTCGGCGATGAAGGCCGACAGCTCGGCGTTGGCCTCCTCGTCGAAGAAGATCTCGCGGAAGTTGGCCATCCAGATGCCGAAGCCCGGTTCCCCGTACAGCTTCTCCCACATCGCGCGGCGCTCTTCGGGCGGCACGTTCCAGAAGCCGCGGCGGTCGGGCTCGTGCTCGAAGCCGCCGGGGGTGCGCGCACACTTGTCGAAGATCTGGTCGTAGCGAGCACGGATGCCGGCCATCTCCTCGTCGGAAATCTCGCTGTTGTGCAGCGGCGCGCACCAGTTGGGCCGCCGCTGGAAGACCGTCAGGTGATCGGCCTGCTCGCCGATGGCGGCGATGGCCTGCACGCCGGTGGCGCCGGTGCCGATGACCGCCACCCGCTTGCCCTTGATCTCGACCGGTTCGGCGGGCCAGTGGTAGGTATGGAACGACGGGCCTTCGAACACGTCGGTGCCGTCGGCCTCGACGCCCTCGATGCGTGGGTAGGTCGGCGCGGACAGCAAGCCCAGCGCGGTCAGCAGGAAGCGGCAGCTCAGGTCACGGCCGTCACCCAAGTGCAGCCGCCAGACGCCGGCGTCGTCGTCGAAGTGCGCCGTCTCGACAGCGCAGTTGAACTGCATGTACTTGCGCAGGTCGAACTTGTCGGCGACGTAGTTGAGGTAGCGCAGGTTCTCGGGCTGGCCCGAGAAGCGCTCCTTCCAGTGCCACTCGTCGAGCAGCTCGTCGGAGAAGGAGTAGCCGTAGGTGTAGCTCTCCGAGTCGAAGCGGCAGCCGGGGTAGCGGTTCCAGAACCAGGTGCCGCCGAGATCGCTGCCCATCTCGAGCACGGTCGCGTGCACTCCCCGCTCGGCCAGCCGGTACATCTGGTAGATGCCGGCCACGCCTGCACCGATGATGATGACCTCGTAGTCAGGCATGCCGTTGGCGCTGCCGTTCGAGGCTCCATTAGACGCTGCAGCTGCCATGTCTGGTTCCCCCCAAGTGATCTGCCTCTCACAATAGTCGAACGCGTCTTAGGAAATTTTCGGGCTCTGTGGCGCGTGGGCCCTCAGCCCGGCTCTGCGGCGCCGTCGTAGTCTCCAGCCATGGCTCAACCACTGCGTTTCGGGGTCGTCCACGATCTGCGGAGCCCACCCGGCAGCGAGGTGTCGCTGCCCGAGATGTATGCGCAGGCGCTCGATCAGCTCGAGATGGCCGACGAGCTGGGTTTCGAGTTGGCCTGGTTCACCGAGCACCACTTCCTCGACGACGGCCACCTGCCGAACTTCGTGCCGGTGGCCGGGGCGGTGGCAGCGCGCACGTCGCGCATTCGCATCTCCACCGACATCCTGCTGGCGCCGTTCGTCCACCCGATCCGTCTGGCCGAGGACCTTGCCGTGCTCGACAACATCTCGGGCGGACGCATCGAGCTCGGCATCGGCATGGGCTATGCGGCGCACGAGTTCCGCGGCTTCGGCATCCCGCAGTCGCGCCGGGTGTCGTTGACCGAGGAGCTGGTGCAGATTCTGCAGCTGGCGTGGCAGGGCGAGCCGTTCAGCTTCGAGGGCAAGCGTTGGCGCTTCGACGATCTGCTGGTGACCCCGGCGCCGGTGCAGCCCGGCGGGCCGCCGCTGTGGATTGCGGGGATGAGCCGCAATGCCGCCGTGCGAGCCGCCCGATTCGACACCCACCTGCTGCCTCAGGGCGCACCCGACATCGTGCTGGAACCCTGGCGTGATGAGCTGCGGGCGACAGGGCGTGATCCCGACGACTACCGGGTGGGCATCATCCGCTCGGTGTTCGTGACCGACGACCGCGAGGGCGCCTGGCAGCAGATCCGGGCCGCCGAGCGCTACCGGGCGGGCGTGTACGCCCGGCTCTTCGACGAGACGCCCGACGAGTTCACGGCGTTCGACCCGTCGAAGGGGGCGATTCCCCAAGGCTGGATCGTCGGCGATGAGGACCACTGCACGGCCGAGCTGACGGCGTTCATCGCCCAGTACGGCGTCACTGACCTGTGCACCTGGGGCGGCCCGCCCGGCCTGGCGCCGTCGATCATGAACGATTCGCTCCAACGTCTCGCCCGGCACGTTCTCCCGCGTGTGCGAGCAGCCGTCGAGGGCGACGGCTGAAGCCGGCTGACCGTTCGGAAGCCGCCACGCGGCCCTCTAGTGCGAACGCCGGAAGAGGATGTCGATGATCTGTGGAGCTTGGTACGTACGTCCATAGGTGCCGCCGGTCGTTTCCTCCAGCACGCCGTGCTCGACGAGGCGCCGCAGCACGCTGTATGCCGTCGGGGCGCTGACGTCGAGCAGTCGTGCTACTTCGGTTGCAGTGACCATCGGCGTACCGAGGAGATGGGGGACCATGTCGATGACAGCTCCGGTGAGGCTCTGCTCCTGAAGCCGGGCGACGGTCTGGTCTCGCCAGTCGAGGAGCGCTCGGATGCGTTGGCTGCTCTCTTGGGCTTGCGATCCGAGTGCGGTGCAGAAGAGCGAGATCCACTGATCCCATGCTCCAGTAGCGCTGACCTCTTCGAGCGAGGCGAAGTACTCGTCGCGCCGGATTTCGAAGTAGGGAGACAGGTTGATAACGGGTGCGCTCAAGAGCCTGCTTTCCATCAGTTGCAGTACGGCGAGCAGTCTCCCTATCCGGCCATTGCCATCTGTGAAGGGATGAAGGGTCTCGAACTGGTAGTGGGACGCTGCGATTCGAATCAGAGGGTGAACTTCGTTATCCCGATGCAGCCAGCGCTCCCAGTCGTCCACGCCTTGCACGAGGGCATCGCCCGCCGGAGGCGGAATGAACCTGGCATCGGCCACAGAAGCCGGTCCTTGGAGCCCAATGACCACCTGTGTCTGGCGCAGTTGCCCACGCTGGTAGTCCTCGCTTGGGGTGCCGGCCACCAGAAGGTCGTGCAACTCGCACGCCAAGCGGGTGCAAACCGGAAGTGTCTCGAGCCGCCCGACACCATGGTTGGCCGCCTCGATGAAACTCAAGATCTCAGTAACGGCAGCACTGCGAGGACGCTGCGGCAGAGCTTCGCTTTGGAGTACGTCGACAACGGGTGCATACGTACCCTCAAGTGCAGAGGTGCTGATTGCTTCACGTCGGATGGCTAGACCGGCGATCAGCGTCGGATCGCTGAGCAAGTCTCGGGTGAGTGTGTCGAGACTGCCGATTTGGCGTGCTGCTTCGATGACCGTGTGCCACGTTGCGGAAGCGAGTTCGAAGCTGTCGGGCAGCGGCGCCGGCACGAATGCTGATAGGCGAACGATGCCGTCGGGTGCTGGGACATCGACCTCCACGACCTGGCCGACGGGCGATCTTGCAAAGCGCGCTGCATCCATAAATTAAAGTCTAGTGTCCAAAATCTAAGTTTCATAGATGGAAGTTCAAGTTGGGCGTTGTTTCGGCTGTGGATTTCAAGCTGAGGTCAGAATTCATGAATTCTGACCGGGGATGTGAAGGCGGCCTGCATTCTCGGCATCGAACATTAAGTATTCGACGACGTTCTTTAATTCAATGGGAACGGAGGCCGACCAGCCCAGCGATCAGCGGCTGGCGTGCTCGACGAGCCAGCGGAAGCAGGGGTCCTCGAGCGCGCCGGTCATCAGTTCGGGGTGCCACTGCACGGCGATGATCGGCAGCTCGGTGTGCTCCATGCCCTCGATGATCCCGTCGGGGGAGTGAGCGGTGGCGATATAGCCCTCGCCGAGCTGATCCACCGCTTGGTGATGCAGCGAGTTCACCGCCACCTCGGGGCCGTACATCTGGCGCAGCTGGCTGCCTTCGGTGGTGGTGACGGTGTGGGGCGTGGCGTCGGGCGGTCCGTCGGTGGCAGCGTGCTCGGGCAGGTGCTGGTGCAGGGTTCCGCCGGCAGCGATGTTGATGAGCTGGGGCCCCCGGCAGATGCCGAGCACGGGCAGGCCGGCGCCGACGGCTGCGTCGAGCAGCGCGATCTCGAATGCGTCACGCAGCGGCACGCTGTCGGCGGGGCTGTTGCTGGCGCCGCGGTCGTTGTCGAATCCGGCGGCGCGCTCGGCGAACGGGTCGATGCCGTCATACACCTGCTCGTGGAGGCGATCGGCATACAGGCAGGCGGCCACGTCTTCGCCGCCGGTGAGCAGCACGCCGTCGAGGCGCGGCACGACATCGGCCGGGTCGGCGTCGAGCGGCACATGCAGCGCGACGGCCCCTGCGGCGTGAACCGCTTGGGCGTAGTGGGCGATGTACAGATCCACCTCGACGTCCACGAACACCGGCGGGAAGCCCCTGATGCGTGCGCCGGCGCGGCGCCGTCCCGACAGTCCGATGAGCGGTTTGGGCACCGGGCCACCCTAGATGCGCGGATTCGTCCGTCCTCTGACGGCCTGTGTGCGGCTGGCTGCAAGTACGGTCGCGCGGGTGGAGGTGCCGTCCTCGCGCTCGGGCGACGCTGAAGGGCCTCGAACGCGATGGTGGCTGGTCGCGGCCGTCGGCGGAGTGCTGCTCATTGCCGCTGTTGCAGTCAGTTCCCAGCTGGGATCGAACCGGGGTGCTGACGGCGCCGAAGCCGCAGAAGAGGCCCCGGAGACGAGCGCAGATGCAGTCGCGACCGAGGAGGATGCCGCGCCGGCGACGACGGCTGCTGCCGCCGAGGCGCCGGCCGATTCGGAGCAGTCAGCATCAGCCGACGAGCCAACCGAGGCCGTCGACGAGACCGGCACCGAGCTGTCGGAGGCCTTCGGCGAACCGGAGCACCCCGTGTCGGGCGTGGAGCCGTACGTCCCCAGCCGGATCCGGCTCCACGAGCCCGGCCCGCCCGCAGACGTCTGCAGAGGAGCACTTCCCGCTCAGCGGGTCCAGCTGCCCCTGCGCTTCGCCAGCACCAAACCCGAAGGCGTCGATCATCTGTCGTGGTCGCCGGACTGCCGGCGCATGGTGTTCCGGGTTGGCAGCACCCTGTGGGTCGCTAACGGCGACGGCACCAGCGACCTGCCCTTTCTCACAGCTCAGTACGGCCTGAATGCTCCGGTGTGGTCGCCCGACAGCCAGTGGATTGCGTTCTCGCAGGGAGCAATCGTGGACGGGGAACGAGCCAGCCACATCTTCATGATCTTGCCCAACGGCCTGGGACTCGCTCAGATCACCCACGGGAACGTGTTGGATCAAGATCCCGCGTGGTCGCCCGACGAAGGCAGCGTTGTTTTCGCCCGGCGATTGCGAGTGACCGAGGACGACGCAAGCATCCGCTTCGAGCACCGCATCGTGGTGGTGGATCTGTTGGACGGCGCCGAGCAAGTGGTTTCGGCGAGCACAGAGAGCTTGTCCGCGCCGTCGTGGTCGCCCGATGGCGGCGCCATCGCCTACCGGATCGGCGACGAGCTGAGAATGGTGCGGCTCGACGATCTGTCCGACTCAGTGCTGTTGGACGGCGTTGCCGGCGACCGTGGTGCGTGGTCTGGCGATGGTTCAGCAATCGCGGTGATGAGCGAGTGGTCGGACGGCCGAGCAGCCGTCGCCGTCCGCTCGCTGGCGGATCCCGGTGCCACTGAGGAGTACACGATCGCCGTGGATGGGCCATCGCAGGCCGCGTCGGATGGCCCGCCAACCCTGCGATGGAGCGAGACCGGTGAGCACCTGCTGTTTCACTCGATCGACCCGCGCGGCAGCCACTGGATCTATCGCATCGCCGTGCCGCCGGCCGCCGAATAGCGCCGCGGAAGGCAGGCCGACAGACGCTGTGGCTACGCTGCCGGACGTGCAGAGCCGGCACCCGCTGAAGACGCCGGTGCTCCTGTTGCGGCTCGGATCCTGGGAGGTCGAGCGGGCCGAGATGGAGCCAGGGACGTTCAGGGAGGGACACGGTTATCGCGACGGCATGTCAAACCAGGAGTTGGTTGATGCGACCCGCGCCTGGTGGGTGCTGAGACCCGACCGGCTGGATCGTGACGGCATCAACTACGCCGTCGCGGTGCATCAAGGAATCACACGAGCTGTCGTGACAATCGGAGACCTGTTCCAACGTTCAGACGAACGGTGGGCATTCTCGGCGACGTTGTTGACCAACGGCCGAGTCTTCGATGAGTGGGTCGGCCCACGCGGGCGCAGCATTGACTTTGCGCGTGGAGCTCAGAACCCAGTCGCCTACTGGACGCCCAGTTGAACACGCTTGGCGTCGGCGTGAGCAGGGCTGCCTCCGGTGCGGAAGCGACTGGGAATGCCGAGTGCCCGGGGCAGTACGGCTGGACTCGTGGCTGTGAGAAGGCGCTCGGTAACAGTCGCCTCTACACCGTGGTGATCAATCACAGTCACCCGCGATGAGTGGCATACCTACACTGCGCTCGTGACGCAGGTGCGCACTCGGGCCGTTGCGGTGAATCGCTTTCTTGGGTACGCACGTCGCACGCCAAGCCATCTTGCAGGATGGTGCATCGCTTGGTTCGTGCTGGCCAACATCCTCGACTATGCGCTGTCGACGTCTGGGCCGAGCACCGGCGATGGATGGCAGTTCTTCGTCGCGTCGATCTACTTCTTGATAGCGCCCGCGATACTCGCCTGCGTGTTCTTGGTGACTGGGGGCTGCAACGCCATCATCCGGCGCCGGTCTGGCGGGCTGCCGTCGCCGGACGAAGCGCGGGACGCGGCCAACCGGCGGGCAGCGGCCTCTGGCCGATCCTCACGAATCTGAGCGCCTGTCGCTTCCGAGGCATTCCGGCTGCTGCAGATCGACACGCAGCCTGACGTGGGACGGTTGTCGGGGCGGGTCGGTGAAGCCGAATCCCAGTGGTCGATCGAGCCGGGCTAGTGACCCGAGATCGGCACCGTCGAGGCTCGCTGTCGCGGCGACAACCCGTCGGGCCGAGCGGGTGCGGTACCACTCGACGACACCGGTCGGACTCGTGCCATGGGTATGGACTCCGAGCAGCTTGCGGGCGCACCAGTTCTCGACGGTGGCTGTGATCCAGCGGGGGCGCGGTGGTGGCCTGAGCGTCGCTAAGCCAATCTTCATATCCAATCTGAGGCCATCCGAATGAACGGTGTAGAAGCGACCGTTGCGTTCGGCCGTGACTGCTTGATGGCGCACTTCGGGGAATGGGTACACCGAGACGATGTAGGCCGCCGGGGCGGATTCGGCGAGCAGCATCCGGCGCCCGTCCGGCCGTGCCCACATGACATCGGCGAATGGCCCGATGGGGCTATGCCGCCATTCCCCGACCACAAACCGGTGACCCGACGCGAAGCCGACCGACGTGATCCACCCCCGCAGCGTCTCCATCACCGGCATCTCTCGGTCTCTTCGCCGCTCCAGCCTCGAATCATGCTGGCAGCGCCAATCTGAACCGGAGGTCGTACCCGATGGAGGTGCTTCGAGGGCCGACGGCTACGTGCCGCCGCTCCGTGCTCGGTGCGACTCCGGGATATGTCACAGCCCGAGGGTACGGTCGCCTGGCATGGCGATACAGGTGGTGAGTTGGAACGTCGCAAAGCGGCACGCTCCCTGGCGAGAGCTGGCCGGAATGGATGCCGATGTGGCGTTGCTACAGGAGGCCGGCAACTATCCGGCCGATGTTGCCGACAAGGTCGATACTGGACCCTCCGAGAGCTGGGACTCGCATCGCTGGAACTCGGACTGGTGGCACGGCCGCTTCCCACGATTGTTCGACCGGTGGTCGAAGGTGGTGAGGCTGTCCGATCGTGTCGACGTCGAGTGGTTCCGGCAGGTCAGCCCGATCGGCTGGGTAGATGACGACGAGATAGCCGTCAGCGGGATCGGAACGATTGCAGCAGCCCGCGTGATTCCGGCTGCCGCCGAGCCGTTCGTCGTGGTGTCCATGTATGCCCGCTGGCTATCGCCGCACCCGTCGACGCACAGCAAGTGGGGGACGGGCTATTCGGATGGCTCGGCGCATCGGATCATCTCCGACCTCTCTGCGTTCATTGGCAGCACCGATCCCGCCACGCATCGAATTATCGCTGCCGGAGACCTCAACACGTTCTACGGAGCTACCGACGACAACCGTTTGGTGCTGGCGGCTCGCGACAGGACCGTCTTCGAACGGATGGATGCTCTGGGTCTGGAGTCTCGCGGCCCTCAGGCTCCCGAAGGTGGTCGTCAAGCGGACCCGACACCCCCGGGGCTCCCGGCCGACACCCGGAACGTGCCGACGTTCTGCCCAGCAGGTAGGCCGCCGGACTCCGCCGCCAGCCAACTCGACTACGTCTTCGCGTCCCGTGGATTTCATGAGCAGGTCACAGTTCGAGCGCTGAACTCGCCGGATGAGTGGGGCTCGAGCGACCACTGCCGCATCCTCATCGAGATCGAAGACGACTAGCGAGTGGGACGGTCCTCGATCAGGGGAGGACGTGAACGAAGCCGGCAGCGGCGAAGTCACCGTCGAAAGCCAAGGCTTCGCGAAGTCGCCGCTGGCGCATCACCTCGAAGCTTGTGGCGTCCACAAACGAGTAGCTGCGCTCGTCGTGTTCCCGGAGCCAGCGCACTGCTCGCCGCTCCTGGTCTTCTGAAACCTGGGCGACGACCAGACCGCGGCCTGATTGCAACGCTTCGACCCGATCCAGATAGGCGACCCCGTAGGCGTGACCGGCCCGGCGGCGCAGAAATGTCCAGGTCTCGCCGACGACATGGTTCGTGGTCAGGATCTGTTCTCCTCGGCCGAGTTTGCTGAGCATGGCGAGAGCATCGCCGTGACGCGCGTCGGAAGGAAAGGCCCAGGCCACCCACCAACCCGTGTCAGCGAACTTCACGTGTCGTACACGACGTCGTCGATCTCACCGGGCTCGACGCTCAATCCCACTGGTCCGAAGCCCGCGAGCGTCATCCATGGATCGTCATCCGGCGCGGGTGTGATGTCTTTGAGCATGTGAAGGAGACCTCTGCGAATCAGTTCCGACTTCGAAATGCCACGTCGCTTCGCTTCGAGCTTCGCAGCGTCATCGAGATGCTCATCGATGGTGATCGAGATCGTCTTCACGTGTCAAATTATATATAGCCAGTGTGAAGAAGAATATGTAGTACATGCCACGGCAAGTCCGGGTGCCGTGGGACAATCGCGGCTTGAGTCGCTGGAGCGGGACGTCGGAGATGGTGCGATGAATGAACCGGCGGGGTCTGGCGTTGAACCGATGGCCTCGGGCCATTGCCTGTGCGGCGCCGTGAGCTACGAGGTGCATGGACCGATCCGGCAGGTGTGGAACTGTCACTGCTGGCGGTGCCGTCGTTGGACGGGACACTTCATGGCGGCAACTGGGTGCAAGAGCGCGGACCTCCGAATGGTCTCCGACGCATCCTTGGCGTGGCATCACCCCGCCGACGATCCCAACGTGGCGTACGGCTTCTGCCGGGAGTGCGGCGCATCGCTGTTCTGGAAGGTGGGGGAGGGCAAAGCGCATCAGGGCGACACCATTGCGATCTGCGCCGGCACGCTCGACCTTCCCTCGGGCCTGCACACCGAACTGGCCATCTTCACCGACGATGCAGCCGACTACCACACGATCGATCCGGCAGTCCCCACTCGAGGCGGCGAATAGACCCGTGGCGCCGCAACCGCCCTGCGGTCGCTAGTTCGATGGGCGGGTGTCGGGGGTGCGGTGGGCGAGGTTGGCG
>VYDH01000039.1:0-1382 GCA_009843525.1 Acidimicrobiales bacterium
CTACCGACAACCCCCAGAACCGGAAAACGTCCCAGATACTTGACACGGAACACACTTCCGGTGCCCCGTCCAGACGGTCTACCCTTCGCGTCAGCGGGAGTAAGGCAACGGGGGAGCATTGGCGAGCGAGCAGGAACTGGCGGGGCTGTTGCGGCAGGGCGACTTCGGTGCGCTGTTTCGCCGCATGGGCTGGGACAACGCCGGGGTCCTCGAAGCCGTGCAGGTGGAAGGCAGCGACCTGCGACCGGTGGCGATCGCCGGCAAGCGGGGTGTGACTGCCTGGCGGGTGGACTGTCCCGCCGGCGTGCCGGAGCGTTCGGAGCAGCACCGTGTCGTGCGGCGGCTGAGGCGGTTCAGCCGTGACCAGCTCGTGGTGTTTGCCTCGTCCGATCAGCACCTGTGGCTGTGGCCCGAGCAGCGGCCCAGCGGGGTCGGGCACCGTCTTGTGGATCATGGGTATCCGTCGGCGGCGCCGACCGAATCGTTGCTGCAGCGGCTCGCTCAGGCGAGTTTCGCCCTCGACGAGGAGGACGGGCTGACTGCCACGTCGGTGCTCGCCCGAATCCGGCGTTCGTTCAACGCCGACAAAGTCACCAAGTCGTTCTACCGGGAGTTCCAGAAGCACCACAAGAACTTCGCCGCGACGGTGGAGGGGATCGCTTCGGACGAGGACCGTCGTTGGTACGCGTCGGTCTTGCTGAACCGGGTCATGTTCGTCTACTTCATCCAGCGCAAGGGGTTCTTGGACCGCGACCGGAACTACCTGCGCAACCGCCTGCGGATGGTGCGCCAGCACTACGGCGCAGACCGGTTCTACGCGTTCTACCAGCGATTCCTGCTGCCGCTGTTCCACGTGGGTCTCGGCAGCCCTCCCGACGGCCGCGACTACGCAGAGGCCGAGGCCCAGCGCATCATCGGCGACGTGCCGTATGTGAACGGCGGCATCTTCGAGCCTCACGAACTGGAGGAGGCGTACGACATCGAGATCGGTGACGGCGCATTCGAGTCGTTGTTCGACTTCTTCGACACGTGGCGCTGGCATCTCGATGAGCGTCCGACCGGCGAATCGAATGAGATCAACCCCGACATCCTCGGGTTCATCTTCGAGCAGTACATCAACTTCACCGATGCCGGACAGAAAGAGAACGGCGCGTACTACACCAAGCCGGACGTAACCGGCTACATGGCCGCCTCGACGATCCTGCCTGCGGTGGCGGATCGTCTGGTGGCCGCCGGGCTGGACGACCCGGCGCTGCTGCTGGCCGGCTCGGGCGATGCCTACCTTCATGACAGCAACGGCCACGGAATAGAATCCCCAACCTCCGGGACGGACGGACGGACGGACGGACGGACGGACGGACGGACGGACGGACGGACGGACG
>VYDH01000039.1:1392-28002 GCA_009843525.1 Acidimicrobiales bacterium
ACGGACGGACGGACGGACGGACGGACGGACGGACGGACGGACGGACGGACGGACGGACGAGGCGACGCGACACGACGCGACCGGCCGCCGGTCGGCGATGTGTGGCCGTGGCAGTGGCACAGCGGCGACCCGGCCGAGTACATCGAGCTGCCGCCCCCGGGCGAGCATCTGGCCCTGCCGGGCGAGCGCTGGTGCGATGTGGTGCATCGACGGGAGCGCTGGCGGCGCCAGGTCGCGATGCTGTCGGACTCGCAGCGGGCATGGACCGTCGATGACGCGATCATCGAGAACCTCGACCTGCCGGAGCTGCTGCGCGACTACCTGAGCCAGCTCGCGGACGCTGCCGAGTGCGACGCCGCGTTCGGGGTGCTGCGTGAGCTGACCGTCTGCGACCCGACCGTTGGCTCGGGGGCGTTCCTGTTCGCAGCGCTCGACGTGCTCGATCCGCTGTACAGCGAGGTGCTGGCCCGCGCCGAAGAACTCGAAGCCCGCGGCCAGCCCGTGCCGTCATTCCTCGCCGAGGCACGGACGCACCCCAGCAGCCGCTACTGGCTGCTGAAGACGATCTGCCTGCACAACCTGTTCGGCGTCGACCTCATGCGCGACGCACCCGAGATCGCCAAGCTGCGACTGTTCCTCAAGCTGGCGGCCCAGGTCGAGCGTGTCGAGCACCTCGAGCCGCTGCCCGACCTTGACTTCAACATCAAGTGCGGCAACCTGCTGGTCGGAATCGCGGACGCGCGCGACGCAGCCGAGCGTCTCGGCGAAGGACGGCTCGACCTCGGCGGCACGCTGGCGAACATCGCCGCGGTCGCCGCAGAAGTGGCCGCCGACTACGACCGGTTCGTCACTCAGCAGACCGAGGCCGGCACCGCCGACGCCATCGCCAGCAAGGCGAGACTCGCCTCCCGCTTCGATGCCGCCCGAGCCGACTGCAACCGGCTGCTGGCCGACCTGCGCCACGAAGAGGGCGACCTGGACGCCTGGGTGGCGTCGCACCAGCCGTTCCACTGGTTCGCGGAGTTCCCCAGCGTGTGGCGAGCGCGCGGGTTCGACGTGATCATCGGCAACCCGCCCTACATCAAGACCTCCAAGGTCACCGGCTACCGCTGGCTCGGCTACCAAACCCAGAACTGCCCCGACCTCTACGCCGTCTGCATGGAACGGGCAACGACGCTGCTGAACGATCAAGGCCGCTTCGCCATGATCGTCATGCACTCCCTCTGCTTCAGCCAGAAGTTCCCTGCGCTCCGCCGAGTCTGCGAGTCCGTGTTCGGATCCATCTGGGCCTCGGCGTACTGGTCGGGTCGAATGGGACTCTTCACAGGAGCCAACCCGCGGAACCTCATTGTGATCGGACACCGCGGGCATGACGGGCCGTTGATGGCGACTCGCTACAACCGATGGCGCGCCGAACATCGCGACCGACTGTTCCCGAGCATCGAGTACGCACCCGTCTCGGAGGCATTACAGGCGTCTACGAAGACTCGACAGTGGCCCTGTCTCGATCCTGACCTCAACGACGCACTGCATTCAATGAGTTCTCACAATCAGCGGCTCGACGACCACCTCGTGAAGCAGTCCCCCTATGTGTGCGGCTACAAGACGACAGCTCTTTACCAACTCGGCGTCTACGTGGAGGAGCCGCCGACGGTCGACCCCGTCACGCGCGAGCCAGCGTCGACGAACAGTTCACGAACAGGGTGGCTGAGCTTCGAGAATGACATCGAACGCGACTTGGCTCTGGTCGCTCTCGCCGGTCGTTGGGGCTACTTGTGGTGGTTGACCTTCTCGGACGAGTTTGATGTCACCCGAGGCACGCTTGCAGCGTTTCCGGGTGACATCAAACGTCTCGCAAGTATCGCTGTGGGCAACCCTGCCTCGGGTGACATGAAACTCGAAATTCTATTGACGCTGTCAAGAACGCTTCAGGCAGAGATGCCGAAACACATCGCCTGGATGAAGAAGGCCGGGGTCGATGTCGGCCGGTACAACATGGCGAAGCTGCGGCATCTGACTGATCGGGCCGACTGGCTGCTGGCCCGGGCGTGGGGCATAGAAGACGCGTTCGAGGCTGCGGGGAATCTGCGCGACCGCATGATCTTCGGCAACAAGGACTGAGCATGCGTGCCGTCTCGCCAACCAGTTCTTGCTTGGCAGCGACGCATCGGGCTTGCGGCGGGCAGGGAGAGACCGGGTGCCTGTCGACGCCGAGGGAGCGCGCAACGGTCAGCCGCGCGGTTCAGTCCCACAGGGCGCAGATCGGGATGGCCTCGATGCGGTCGGTGAGCGTGAAGCGGTCCGGTCCGGTGTGCAGCACAGCTCCGGCGACGAAGCGCTCGCCCATCGTGTCGCGCAGCCACATCAGGTGCCGGGCGTGATCTCGCTTGGGAGCGCTGTGGGCCTTGACTTCGATGCCGACGATGCCTCGTGCGCCGAGGTCTGCGACGAGATCGACTTCGCGTCGGCCGTCTCGTTCGCGCAGGTGATGCCAGCGGGGGCGCAGCGAGTCGAATGGGGCTTCGGCCAGCAGCTGGTTGGCGACAAACGTCTCGATCAGACGGCCGAGCACCTCGCTGTTGCTCATCACGAACGCAGCATCGGCGCCGATGGCCGCGCCGAGCAGCCCCGAGTCGGCCACCTGCCGCTTGGGCATCCTGACCAAGCGCTTCAGGACGTTGGTGCTCCACGCCGGCAACTCGCTGACGACGCCCAAGTCGGCCAGCAGGCTTGCGTAGGACTGCGCGGTTCGGCGGTCGATGCCGGCCGCGGTCGCCAGCGTCGTGTCGTCGACGACTCCCGCGGAGTTGAGCGCATACGCCGCGAAGTAGGCACCCAGCCGGCTGGGGTCGGGGGCGCTGCCGCCTACGGCGCGCTCGTGCACGAGCAATTGCCCGACGTAGCTGGAGAGCCACTCACGGCGTGCCACCCCGTCGAGCTCCAAAGCGGGTTCGGGAAAGCCGCCCCGCAGTGCAAGCTCGACATATCCGCGCAGGTCCGGAGGATCTCCCGCAGGCCCGTTCGCCTCGGGACTCTTCACCAGTTCGCTGAGAAACTGCCGTTGCGGTCGTCCCATCTGTTCTCGCACGGTCATCGGTGCCATCGCGATGCGGATGAGACGCCCGGTGCCCGGCCACAGGGCCGGGTGCGCATCGAAGCGAGCCGAGCCGGTCAGGATGAAGCGCCCGGCGCGCCGCTCGACGTCGACCGCTCGTTTGGCGGCCCCGACCACCGCAGGGCATGCCTGCCACTCGTCGAACAGCACCGGCTCGGGGCGGCCGCGCAGAGCGGCATCGGGATCGGCCTCGAACACCGCCGCTTCGGCAGGATTGTCCAACGACACTTTGGACGCTGCGTAGCGCGTTGCCGTGGTCGTCTTGCCCGAGGCTCTCGCGCCGGTGACGATCACCGCCGGCGCGCTGTCGAGGACCTCGCGCAACAGGGCGTCTGCCATGCGCTCGACGTAGAGGGCCACGGCTGCAGGATACTCACTCTGAGGCGTGATTGTCGGTCTCGCACATTGCCCAATGTATGTCTTGCGCGCCCAAAGATGTCTGTCATGCACGCCATTGGATGTGCATCGCGCTGGGCGGACTGCGGTGCGCTGTGCCGCTGATTCTCGACAACATCGACGCCGATCTCGAAGCGGAGCTGCTGCAAACCTTGGCGTCGTCGTTCCGGTTGGACGCGGCGATCGGCTATTTCAATTTGCGCGGCTGGGGGTTGTTGGCTGAGGCTGTGGATGCGCTGCCTGCGCAAGCTGGTGGGCTGAAGGCGCGGGTTCTGGTCGGCGTGCATGAGGCTGCGGCTGATGAGATGGTTCGTTTGGCGCGTCTTGAGCAGGTGGCTCCGATGGACAATGCGGGTGCTGCTCGTCTGAGGAACGAGACGGTCGGGGAGTACCGGGATCAGTTGCAGGTGGGCTTGCCGACCTATGGCGATGAGGAGGCGTTGCGGACTCTGCTGCGTCAGATTGAGTCGGGGGCGGTCGAGGTCAGGGTGCATTTGGCTCATCGGCTGCACGCCAAGCTGTATCTCTGCCATCGCGATGACACTGCGGCGCCTCGTGTGGCGTATGTCGGGTCGTCGAATTTGACGACTTCGGGTCTGCGGGAGCAGGGCGAGCTGAATGTGGATGTGGTGGACGGTGATGCCACCGCCAAGCTTGCTGGTTGGTTCGAGGACCGTTGGAACGATCCGCTCAGCGCTGATGCCGCGCCGCTGCTGGCGGAGGTTCTGAAGGAGTCGTGGGTTTCGGAGGAGCCGCTCGATCCGTATCTGGTGTATCTGAAGATGGCCTTCCATCTCTCGCAGGAGGCACGCGAGGGGCTGGTGGAGTACGGGCTGCCGGCGTCGATGCAGAGCGAGCTTCTGGATTTTCAGGCGGCTGCGGTGAAGATCGCTGCCCGGATCGTGATGGGCAAGGGCGGGGCGATGATCGGCGACGTGGTGGGGCTGGGCAAGACGCTTGTCGGCACCGCGATCGCCCGGCTGCTTCAGGAGGAGCAGGGCTTCGAGACGCTGGTGATCTGCCCGAAGAACCTGACTGACATGTGGGAGTCGTACCTGCATCGCTATGAGGTGCGCGGCAGGGTGGAGTCGCTGTCGATGGTTCACAAGAACCTGCCCGACGCCCGTCGCTATCGGCTGGTCATCATCGACGAGGCGCACAATCTGCGAAGCGAGGGGCGCCGGGACCATCGGGTCATCAAGGACTACATCACCGACAACGACTCGCGGACGCTGCTGCTGACCGCGACGCCCTACAACAAGCAGTTCGGCGATCTCGCGTCGCAGCTGTCGCTGTTCATCCGTCCCGATGCCGATCTGGGTGTCCGGCCCGAGCGGGCGATCGCCGAGATCGGCGAGGGCGACTTCTCGTATCTGTGCGACGGCCAGACCTCTTCGCTGGCGGCGTTCAGGCGGTCGGAGCATCTGGAGGACTGGCAGGCGCTCATGTCGCAGTACATGGTGCGCCGCACGCGTCGCTTCGTGGAAGACAACTACGCGCACCCCGACGAGGAAGGCCGGCGCTATCTGGAGTTCGGCACCGGCGAGCGGTTCTATTTCCCCGACCGGACGCCGCAGCCGGTCGACTGGGAGCTCACCCCCGACGACCCGGCGCACGAGATGACCTCTGATCGCACCCTCGACGCGATCCGCGACCTTCGGCTTCCGCGTTACCAACTCGGCTACTACATCGACGACGACTTCGTGCCCGAGGATGCGAGCGAACGGCAGCTGAAGGAGGACCTCGAGAACTCGGTGCAGGGCAATCTGGCGGGTTTTACGCGGATCACGATGTTCAAGCGGCTGTCGTCGTCGGGGCCGGCGTTCGTGGCGACTCTTCGTCGTCATCGGCTGCGGAACCTGGTGGCGGCCTATGCGCTGGAGAACGACCTGGACATGCCGATCGGCTCGGTGGACAACGCGCTGTGGGCAGCCGAGACCGACCAAGAGCCCGAGGACAGCGGCGAGGACGACGACAGCGACGGTGCTGTGCTGTTCGGCACGCTCGGGGAGACGGCGGCGAGCGCCTACGAGAAGCTGAGCGCCAAGAGCCCCAAGGCGATCCGCTGGGCGCCGCCGCACATGTTCAGCGCCGATCTCGTCGACGACCTGCGCGCCGACGCTGACATCATCAGCGAACTGCTGGACCGCTTCGGGGACTGGGACGCCGACCGCGACGGCAAGATCGCAGCCCTGATGGATGTGCTCACCGACCAGCACCCCCACGCCAAGGTGCTGATCTTCACAGAGGCGGCGGACACAGCCCGCTACGTGTCCGAGGAGCTCGTGCGGCGCGGCGTCAGCGACGCAGGGCTGGTGACGGGCGACACCGAGGACCCCACCGCCATGGCGCAGCGGTTCTCGCCGGTGTCCAACGATGTCGGCGTCGACGGGACGCCGGTGCGGGACGAACTGCGAGTGCTGGTGTCCACCGATGTGCTGTCGGAGGGCCAGAACCTCCAGGACGCCCACATCGTGGTGAACTACGACCTGCCGTGGGCGATCGTCAAGCTGGTGCAGCGCGCCGGACGAGTCGACCGCATCGGGCAGAGCTCGGCCGAGGTGCTGGTGGTGTCGCTGATGCCCGACGCCTCAGTGGAGCGAGAGATCGAGTTGCGCGGCCGGGTGCTGCGCCGGCTGGGAGAGAACGCGAAGCTGCTCGGCTCCGACGAGGAGTTTTTCGGCCACGACTCCGAGCGCCAGGTGATCTCAGGGGTCTTCGACGAGTCATCGGGCTTCGGCCTGGGCGCCGGCGCGGAGGAAGTGGACCCCGTGTCGATGGCGTATGAGATCTGGCGTCACGCAGAAGAAGCCGACCCCGATCTGGCGAAGAAGGTGGCGGCGCTGCCCAACGTGGTGTACGCAACCAAGCATCTCGCCGACAGCCCAGCCGACGCGGCGCCCGGCGTGGTCATCCACACACAAACCCACGCCGGCGCCGACGCATTCGCGTTCATCGAACCCGCCGGCACCGGCCGGCGCGTCACCCCCCAAGAAGCGCTCCGGCTCGCCGAGTCCAAACCGGCCACACCGTCGGCGCCACGCCTCGACGGCCACCACGACCTGGTCGCAGCAGCGCTGCGCGGCGCTCTGCGCACCCCCACAGGCCGCACCAGCGGCGCCCTGCAAGGCGTGCGCGGCAAGATCTGGAACCGCTTCGACGGCCAACTCGACAACTTCACCGACACCCTCTGGGTCACCAAGGACGACCTCGAAGCCGCGCTGGACGCCATCAACGAACGCCCCCTCTACGAATCAGCAACCCAAAAGCTCGCCCGCGCCCTGCGAGAACGCAACAACGACGACCTCGCCGCACTCATCGTCGACCTCCACAACGACGACCGCCTCTGCGTACCGCCCGCCCCCCAAGGCACCCAATCCGAACCCGACATCGTCTGCAGCATGGGCCTCACGACCGAGGCTTCGCGGACCCGCTGAATCAGCGCGCTCGGTTGCGCTTCGGGACCGTGTGTCCGACAGCGCACTTCGCTTCAAGGCTGCGCTTCGACTGTGATTCTTGCCCAGTTACGCTGACAGCCATGGTCCGCAGCCGCAGCGCAGAAGCCGCTGTGGTCGTCGGCGCTCACGAACCCAAGAACGACGACGAGCCGCCGAACGCCCTGTGGCGTTACGTGCCAGCGCTGCGCCGAGAAAACGACGAGTGGCGACTGCGGCTGGTGCTGCATGACTTCGGGCTGGTCTGGGAGGACACGCCGATCGGGCGGCGTTCAGCGCTCGTCAGCCGGGCACCCGACTGCGTCGATCCGCGCTGGGACGCCTTCTTGGCTGCCTATGTCGAGCATCGCTGCATCGAGGACGGGCTTGAGCCTCCCGCATGGACGTTGCAACGCGAGAGACAGCTGCGGGAGTTCTGGTACGCGGGCGGCTGCCACGACTATGACCGGGTCCGGACCATCGTGACCACGCCGATCACGTTCGAGGCGCACGGCATCTGGTTCCCGCGTGACGAACTCACAGTGGTATAGGCGTGCAGCCGCTCAGCGCATCAGAGATTCGTGACGCCTTCGACGATCTCGCCCAACGGCTCGCCCGCAGAGGCGTGGTCGCACGGATCTACGTCGCCGGCGGGGCGGCCATGGCACTGATGTACGACGAGAACCGGCTCACGCGCGATGTGGATGCCTCGATCTCGGCTGGCTACGACGATGTCATGGCGGCAGCACACGAGATTGCCCGCGAGCGTGGTTGGCCGACGACATGGATCAACGAGCAAGCCACGATGTACATGCCGCCGGAGCAGGACCGGCACGGTGCAATCGCATACGAGCATCCGAGTCTGTCAGTCGTCGTCGCGTCGGTTGAGCAGATGATCGCCATGAAGGCACGCTCGGCACGCCGCACCGACGAATCCGATCTCCGCCACCTGTTGGCCCACCAGAAAATCAGCGCCGCCGAAGAGGTCGACGAGATCGTCGCTCGCGTCTTCCCCGGCGAACAACTCGGGCCGCGACAGACCCGGTGGGTCCAAGAGATCGTCAGTTCAGCCAGCGACGACGGAGGCGGCAGCTCGTAGAGCTTGCTGACCGCGGACCTTGCGGAAGCGGGCGCCGTGCAGGATGCCGCCGTAGTAGTTGAAGACTTCGCGAGCAGACCGGTCCAGGATCGGCGACAGGTAGGCGTCGGCGACGGTGGTGTCGCCGCGGGGGACGATCTTGACCAGCGGGTCTATCTCGTGGCTGACCGAGACCTGCCCGAAACCGATCTCGCGCGCAGCGGCGGCCAGCGCTGCCTCGTGCTCGGTGTGCCGGTAGCCGTGCACCAGCACGATGGCTACGGCCTCCATGCCGCGCTCACGCGCCGCGGCCATGCTGTCTGTGGCCACCGCCAGATCCAACGGGCACAGCACCGTGCTGTCTGCGGCGATGCGCTCGTCGACCTCAAGCACCTCCGAATACAGCATCTCGGGCAGCACGATGTCGAGCTTGAACAAATGCGGGCGGGTCTAGTAGCCGATGCGCAGCACGTCACCGAAGCCCGCCGTGGTGACGAGCAGAGTCGGCACACCGCGGCGCTGCAGCAACGCATTGGTGGCCACCGTGGTGCCCATCTTCACCGACCTGATGCGCTCGGGCGGCAGCGGCTCGTTCCAGGGGACATCGAGCAGGTCGGCAATGGCTGTCGTGGCAGCGTCGTCGTAGCGGCGCAGGTCCTCGCTCAGCAGCTTGTGCGAGACGAGACTGCCGTCGGGCCGGCGCGCCACCACGTCGGTGAAGGTGCCCCGCGATCCACCCAGAAGTCCCAGCCAAGGGTTGCTCGGCTCATGGCAGGACCCTACGTGCGTCCTTGGCGAGGTCCGTCTCACGGCCTGCTCTCAGCCGGGCACGACGGCCGTGGCGATGATCTCCACCATCGCATCGGGTTCGACCAGCCCAGTCGTCCCCAGCAGCGCCATGGCCGGGAAGTGTCGACCGAGATGCTTGCGATGGGCGGCCCCCACGCCGCGAAGATCGCTGCGGTAGGCCTGCACATCGGTCGCGTACACCACCATCGACACGATGTCGTGCGGTTCGCCGCCGGCATGCGCCAGCGCCTCGACGACGTTGCCCAGTGCCACGTCGTACTGCTCGGCGAATGTGTCGCCGACCACGGCACCAGTCGGATCTGCCGCGATCTGGCCAGCGAGGTACACCGTCCGCCCGTCGGCCGGCACGACCGCGTGGGAGAAGCCCGGCGAGGGGGACATCGATTCGGGGCTGATCATCCGGTGCGGCGTGGTCATTGTGGCGTCCCTGCGTCTCGAGATCGTCGTGCGTGTTCGCGCCTTCGTTTCATCGTCCAGTCCAGTTCGGCGCCTCCGAAGCGCCGAATGCACGGTGGAATTCTGCGTGATCGTCGGTGCGCATGAGCAGCGCCTGGGTCATGGCTTCCAGCTCGATGGCGGCGGGCAGGCTCATGTCCGCCTCCCGGCTGATCAGCAGCTTGGTGGCCTGGTAGGCCAGCCGGGGCCCGTCAGCGAGCCGCCGCGCCAGCGCCGTGGATTCCTCCAGCAGCTCGGTGGGGGCGACGACCCGGTTCGCGAGGCCGATCTGAACTGCGTCGTCGGCAGTCACGGCATCGCCGAGCATCAGGATTTCGGTGGCCCGCCCCTGCCCGACGAGGCGGGGCAGCAGGTACGCAGAACCCATGTCGCCGCCCGACAGCCCGACGTTGGTGAACAGGAACCGGAACTTGGCGTGGGGCACGCAGATGCGGAAGTCCGACGCCAGCGCGATCACCGCTCCCGCCCCGGCGACCGTGCCGTTGATGGCGGCGATGATCGGGATCGGGCACTCGCGCATGTTCTGGATCACCGCGCCGGTCATGTGGGTGAACTCGAGCAGCTGCTTCGGATCGAACTTCACCAGCTCGCCGATGATCTCGTCGACGTCCCCGCCCGAGCAGAAGCCCCGGCCCTCGCCGGTCATGACGATGGCGTCGATGTCGCCGCGCAGCGGCGCCTCCCGGAACAGGTCCCGCAGGTCGGCGTAGACATCGAAGGTCAGAGCGTTGAGCTTGTCGGGGCGCTGGAACGTGATCGTGGCCACCCGGTCGTCGACGCTGAAATCGAAGTGCTCCCAGTCGTCGGTGAAGCGTGCGGATGCGCGAAATGTCATGACGGGCCCCCGTCGAGCACGATCTCCTGCCCGCTGAGGTCGCCGGCCAGCAGCTCCATCACCGCGTCGACGACCTCTGCGATCTCGATGATCCGGCCGTGCGGCGTGGCTGTGGCCAGTGCAGCCTCGGCATCAGCGAGGTTCTTGCCGGTCCGTTCGGCAATGTTGGCGATGGTGGCCACGGTCATCTCGGTGCGGACGAAGGTGGGGCACACCGAGTTGACGGTGACCCCGGTGCCGGCCACTTCGGCCGCCACGACTCGCATGAGGCCCATGACCGCGTGCTTGGACGCCGCATAGGCGGCGATGTAGGGGGCGCCTTCGACACCGGCGATAGACGCAACGGTCACGATCTTGCCGGCGTTGCGTTCCAGCATCCGGTCGATCACCGCTCGCGTGCACAGGAACGCGCCGGTCGCATTGACCGACATGTTGCGGTTCCACTCCTCCAGCGTTGTGCGGCCAAGCCGATTCGATCCCGACACCCCTGCGTTGTTCACGAGGACATCCACTGCGCCGATGTCAGAAAACACTGCGGCGACCTGCTGCTCGTCGGTCACGTCGCAGATACGGGCGTCGATGCCGTCCAGCGGCACCGGGGGTTCAGTGGTCGCCAGCGCGATGACATGGTGACCTTCAGTGGCAAGTTCAGCGCTGATGGCCCCGCCGATCCCGCGGGTCCCCCCGGTGACAACCACGGTGCTCATGCCGCCGCCTCGAGGGCACACCCGCCGGCTAGATGGGCGGGCGAGTGCTGGCGGACTGCGGCGGGGCTCACCATTCCCAAGACCGTACTACTGTTTTTCACATCGCAAATTTCCCGCGATGTCATGGATGGTCCAGCCGACGATGAACCCCGAACGGATGCCTCGATGAAGATCGCCTGCATCGGGGGCGGTCCGGCGAGCCTGTTCTTCAGCATCCTGATGGCCAAGCAAGACGCGGACCACGACATCACCGTGTACGAGCGCAACCGCCGCGGCGACACCTTCGGGTTCGGCGTGGTGTTCTCCGACGAGACGCTCGCCAACATCGCCGAGACCGATCCCGATTCGATCGCTGCGATCGAGTCGGAGTTCCGTTACTGGGGCGCGATGGACGTCCGCTACCGGGGACGGACGATCACCTCCGACGGTCACGGCTTCGCTGCGCTGTCCAGGGTGCGGCTGCTCGAGATCCTGACGAGCCGAGCCCTCGAACTCGGCATTTGTGTCGAGTTCGAGACCGAGGCTGATGTCGATGGCCTGGCAGGCGAGGTCGACCTGGTCGTCGCCGGTGACGGCGTCAACAGCGGCACCCGAACCCGCTACGCCGACGACCTGCACCCGGTGATTCGCGGCGGCTCGGCGAGGTACATCTGGACTGGCACCGACGCCCCCTTCGACCGGTTCACGTTCATCTTCGAGGACTTGTTCCTCGAAGACATCGAGCACAGCGAAGACATCAAACACAGCGATGACGCGGCGCATCGCACCTTGCAGGCGCACATCTACCCCTACGACGAGACTCGTTCGACGTTCATCGTGGAGATGGCCGAAGCGACCTGGCAACGGCTGCAGCTCGGAGGTCACGACGCAGGCCTCAGCCCAGGCGAATCTGATCAGCACGCCTTGGACTGGTGCAGCCAGATCTTCAGCCGTCACCTGGGGGGCCGGCCCCTCATCGGCAACAACTCGAGATGGATCAGCTTCCCTCGGATCTCGTGCGGTTCCTGGGTCGTGAACAACGTCGTCCTGCTGGGCGATGCCGCCCACACCGCTCACTACTCGGTGGGCAGCGGCACCAAGATGGCGCTGGAGGATGCCATCGCGCTCGCCGATGCCATGGCCGTGACTGGCGACGTCTCCACCGCGCTCAAGAACTACGAGTCCGAGCGGCGGCCCCAGATCGAGAGCCTGCAGCGGGCGGCGGCCACCAGCGAGGACTGGTTCAGTCACGTCGATCACCACCGCCGTCGGCCCTTCGAGCAGTTCGCATTCTCGCTGTTCACCAGGTCACAGCGGGTGACCTACGACAACCTGCGCGAACGCGACGCCCGCTACCACGAACAGACCCTGAGCTGGTTCGCAGAACAGCAGCCGCCCGCTCACCAACCGCCGACCCCCGACACGCCGCCGATCTTCTACCCGTTCGCTCTGCGGGACGTGACCTTTCACAACCGCATCGGCGTGTCGCCGATGGCGCAGTACAGCGCCGTCGACGGTATGCCGAACGACTGGCACAAGGTGCACCTCGGCAGCCGCGCCGTCGGCGGTGCCGCTCTCGTGATGACCGAGATGACCTGCACCTCGCCCGACGCGCGCATCACTCTCGGCTGCACCGGCATCTGGAACGCCCAGCAGGCCGAGGCGTGGGCCGGCATCACCCGCTTCGTGCACGACTTCACCGGCGCCAAGATCGGGATGCAACTCGGGCACGCCGGCCGCAAGGGCTCCACGAAGGTGCCGTGGGAAGGCGAGGACGTCCCGCTGGAAGCCGGCAACTGGCCGCTTGTCTCTGCGTCGCCGATGCGATACCGGACGGGCAGCCAGATGCCGGCCGAGATGTCGAATGCCCAGATGGATGCCGTGCTCGACGACTTTGTGGCGGCAACCCGGCGAGCGGCCGAGGCTGAGTTCGACCTCGTCGAGCTGCATGCGGCGCACGGCTACCTGCTGTCGTCGTTCCTGTCGCCGGTCACCAACCGGCGAAGCGACGAACACGGCGGCTCGCTGGAGAACCGGGCTCGCTTCCTGCTGCGCGTCACCGAGGCGGTTCGGGAGACCTGGCCGCATGCCAAGCCGCTGTCGGTGCGGATCTCGGCCACCGATTGGGTCGAGGGCGGGTTCAGCCGCTCGGAGGCCATCGAGCTGAGCGACATGCTCAAGGGCGCCGGCGTCGACATCATCGATGTCTCCAGCGGCCAGGTGGACCCCTCCGGCCAACCCGCCTACGGCCGGCTGTACCAGACGCCGTTCGCCGAGGCCATCCGCAACACGGTCGGCATCCCGACCATGGCCGTGGGCGCCATCTCCAGCATCGACGACGTCAACACCGTGCTGATGGCGGGTCGGGCCGATATCTGCCTGATCGCGCGTGCGCACTTGGTCGATCCCTACTGGACGCTCAACGCGGCGATCGATCTCGGCCGCGGCGAGCAGCCGTGGCCGATCCAGTACTGGCAGGGGCGCACCAGCCGCCGCCGCGAGCAGGTTCCCGACGCACTCATCGACCGCGATCTGCGCTAAGCGGCCCATCGGGGGTGGCGCTTCGCTAGCGGCGGGCGACTGCTTCAAGCGTCGCCAGGTAGAAGCGGTGGGCGGCGGGGCGGAGTTGGCGGTGCAGCTTGGTGAACACCTCACGGGCTTCGTCTGCGAGCCAACCGGTGGGTGTGACCGAGGGAGACAACCCAGGATCGGCGTACGGCAACGGCCTCCAGGCGCCGATGTTGTTCATGTGTGCCACGAAGGCGTCGCGATCCGAGCCGGGCTCTGCCGCCCACGCCTCTAGCGTCGGCTGCTGGATTGCCAAGTACTCGCCGTACATCTTGTTGATCATGTCGAGGTCCCAGGCCGTCGACGCGAAGTGAGGGCTGTCGGCATCGGCCCGAAAATCGCCCTCGAAGAACGTGACGTGCCCATCGAGTCCGTTTCGCTTGAGCACGGTGCGGGCCTCCGACAGCAGCGAGGCTGGGGCGACCCACGATGCGGCGGGACCCGGTGCGAACCCGAGACGGGCCAGCCTCGACTGGATCATGTAGCGCTTGCGGCGTTGGGCCTCGGGGATCGAGAACAGCAGCAGCAGCCACGAGTCGTCGCCGGCTTTGTGATCGCTGCCGAAGATGCGTTGATCGCCGGCTTCGAGAATCTCTCGACCGTCGATGCTCAGCGCATAGCCGGCCTTGCCGTCGATCCGCTCGGGCACCAGCAGGCCCGAGCGTTTCATTCGAGAGGCAGCAGAACGCACAGCCTGCACCTCGATGCCGAGCTCGCTCAAGAGTGCAATCAGCCCGCTGACCGCGATCCAGCCGCCGTAGTCGCGAGCGAACAGCCCGTATGCATCGAGAATGCGGTCTCTCGGCGACATCGTCGATCGGCCCGGTTCCGGTTACTCGTTGATCAGGGCAGCCAGCCCGCGTCGCTGGAGCTTCCCCGTCGGCGTCGTGGGCAATGGCTCGGCACAGAACGTGACACGGCGGGGGTACTTGTAGGGGGCAATCGAGGCCTTGACGTGGTCTTGCAGCTCACGCGCCAGTGCGTCAGTCGCCGACGATGGGTCGCGCAGGTGGATAAACGCATGCACGACCGCTCCCCGGTCGGGATCGGGCGTCCCGATCACGCCTGCCCCGGCGACTGCGGCGTGCGCCAGCAGGGCCTCTTCGACCTCCGGGGCGGCGATGTTGTACCCGGAGCTGATGATCATGTCGTCGGCGCGGGCCTGGTACCAGAAGTAGCCATCGGCATCGCGGACATAGACGTCGCCGGTGAAGTTCCAGCCGTTGCGCACATAAGCGGTCTGGCGGTCGTCATCGAGGTAGCGGCAGCCGATCGGCCCCCGCACCGCGAGCAGGCCCGGCTGGCCGTCGGGCACGGCACCGCCGTTGGCGTCGAAGATCGCCGCCTCCCAGCCCGGCAGCGGTTTGCCAGTTGATCCGGGCCGGATCTCGTCGTCGGAGGCAGAGATGAAGATGTGCAATAGCTCGGTTGCGCCGATCCCGTCGATCAGCCTGAGGCCGAGCTCTCGCTCGACGAGATCGAACGTGGTCCGCGGCAGCCACTCGCCCGCCGAGACGCCGCATCGCAGCGAGGACAGGTCCGGGCGGGGATCGAGTGGCACCATCGCCCGGTACGCAGTAGGCGAACTGAAGCAGACCGTGGCCCGTCGCTTCGCGATGAGCTCCGCCAGCGCGGCGGGGCCTGGCTCGTCACAGAACCAGGTGCACGCTCCTGCCCGCATGGGGAACACGACCTCCCCGCCGAGGCCGAAGGTGAAGGCCAGCGGGGGACTGCCGACAAAGACATCGTCGCTGCGTGCCTGCAGGATCGACTCGAACGCATCGGCGATGACCAGCAGGTCTCGGTGGAAGTGCACTGCAACCTTGGGCTCACCGGTGGTGCCTGAGGTGGATGCCAGCAATGCAGCATCGGTCGCCGCAGTGTCGACCGCGACAAAGCTGCCAGACTTGGCCGAGACCGCTGCCGTCAGGTCGCCGTTCAGTCCCCAGGTGGCCACTGGGCGATCAGTTGCAGGCCGCAACTCGGCCTCGAGGCCTTCGGCGCACAGCGAGACCGACGGCTCGCACTTCGCCACCACCTTGGCGAGCTCGGCAGTGCGCAGCAGCGGCATCGTCGTCACGGCGACCGCTCCGGCCTTCAGGACGGCGAACCAGGCAGCCACCATCCAGGGGGCATTCGACCCGCGCAGCAGGACCCGGTTGCCCGGCACGGTGCCGTAGTCCTCAACGAGCACCGCAGCAATCCGGTTGGCGCAGTCGGCCATCTCGGCATAGGTCCACATGTCGTCGCCCAGCCCCATGGCCGGCCGCGGCCCCCATCCCCGCTCAAGTGCGCCGTCCAGCAGGACAGCGGCGGCATTCAGCCGGCTCGGGTACCGATACAGCGACTCGTCGAGGGTGATCTGCGGCCACTCGTCACGCGGCGGCAGCCGATCGAGCACGAACGGGTCGACATGTGCCGTCACGATGTCGGTGGCTGGGTGTATGCCTGCGTTCATGCTCGTCTGTTCATGCCCAATCGGCCATGCTGCCTATGTGACGATCTCCAATAGAACGCTAGATCCCATACATCGGCCTGGCAAGCAATCCAGACTGCTACACGCCGACGCCGAGGTAGCGGTCGGCGATGCCGGGAGCAGCAAGCAGTTCCTGAGTCGTCCCTGTCCAGACGGTGTGACCCTTCTCGATCACCACATTGCGGTCGGTCAGCGTCAGCAGCTTGCGGAGGTGCGCATCCACGACGAGGATGCTCTGACCCTCCTCCTTGAGCATCCTCAGTGCGGCGAAGATCGTGTCCCGAATCGCGGGCGCGAGTCCTTCGGTGGCCTCGTCGAGCACCAGCAGTCTCGGGTTCATTACGAGCGCTCGCCCGATGGCCAGCATCTGCTGCTCGCCACCCGACAGCTGGGTACCGAGGTGATGCCTTCTGGAGGCAAGCTGCGGGAATAGCTCGTAGACAGCGTCGAGCGTCCATCTGCGCCCGCCGACCACCGACGGGCGGGCGGTGGCCTCGAGGTTCTGATCCACCGTCAGAAGCGGGAACACCTGCCGACCCTCGGGCACCCACGACAGACCCAGCCGCGCGATCTGGAACGGCCTGTGCCCCACTATCTCCGTTCCGTCGAAGACAATCGTCCCCGAGGTGGGCGACAGCAGCCCGAAGACGGTCGAAATCGTCGTCGTCTTGCCCATGCCGTTGCGGCCCAGCAGCCCCACGATCTCGCTTTCGTCGACATCCAAGCCGACGTCATGCAGCACCTGCGTCGGCCCGTATCCGCCGACCAGCGACTCCACCGACAGCAGCATCAGTTCTCCGCCTCAGCGTCTTCGCGCAGGTAGAGCCGTCGCACCTCAGGATCGGATCTGATCTGGTCGGGACTGCCCGAGGCAATCAGCGACCCTTCGCAGAGCACCGATATGCGATCCGCAGCCGAGAACACAATGTCCATGTCGTGCTCCACCAGCAGCACGGCGGTGTCGGATGCCAGCGAGCGCACGAGCTCGGCCAGCCGATGCGCCTCATCGGGCGCCATGCCGGCCATCGGTTCGTCCAGCAACAACACCTCGGGCTCAGAGGCCAGCGCCATGGCGATCTCCAACTGGCGGGTCTGCCCGTGCGACAGCCGCTGCGCCGACGCCTCGCCCGCATCAGTGAGGCCCACAACTGCCAAGAGCTCGCGCGCCCGCTTCAGGCGGGCAGCGTTCG
Source organism: Acidimicrobiales bacterium (assembly GCA_009843525.1). GTDB lineage: Bacteria > Actinomycetota > Acidimicrobiia > Acidimicrobiales > Poriferisodalaceae > Poriferisodalis > Poriferisodalis multihospitum. Next base: position 18,437 of record VYDH01000039.1, read on the forward strand.
ACCGGGCCGGGCGAAAGAACCGGAAGCTGTGCCCACCGACGGCCTGCAGCGCCAATTCCACGTTCTCAGCGACCGTGAAGTCGGCGAAGATCGAGGAGATCTGGTAGCTGCGCGCTACGCCGACGCGAACCCGCTGGGGCAGGCTCAGATGGGTGATGTCGGTTCCGTCGAGTCTCACCGATCCGCTGTCGGGACGAAGCTCGCCCGACAACTGGGCGAGCGCAGTGGTCTTGCCCGCGCCATTTGGGCCGATCAAGGCGTGAACTTCGCCCGAACGCACCGACAGCGCCAGATCGTCCGTCACCACGAGCGCGCCGAAACTCTTGCGAAGCCCGTGGCACGACAGCTCAGACATTGCGGCGCCCCCGGCCCAGCACCAGTCCCGTGAGGCCGCGCGGCGCCGCCAACACCACCGCCAGCAAGCCGACGCCCACGAAGAATTGCCAGTTGTCGGTGATGTCGATAGCGAATTCCTCCAGTACGAACAACGCAGCTGCGCCCACGATGCCTCCGACCAGGCTGCCGAGCCCGCCCAGAATCACCATCACGAGCAGCTCGCCAGACTCGGTCCACTCCGCGAACGAGGGCGAGAGGAACTGCGACTCGGTGACGGCCATCGCACCGGCAAGCGAGCTGATCGAAGCAGAGATGATGAACGCGACCAGCCGGTAGCGATAAGTATGGAACCCGAGCGCCGCCATGCGTGCGGGATTGTCGCGGCAGCCGCGCAGCACTCGCCCGAACGGCGAGCGCACCATCAGGTTCAGCACCACCACGAACGCCGCGAGCACGGCGAAGCACACGTAGAAGTACGTGACGTCGTCTGACGCATCGAGTGGGCCGATCGAGCGTCCGGCCGCGAACAGCCCGACGCCGTCGTCGCCTCCGTACACCTCCAATGCGTTGAACAGGAAATACACCATCTGGTTGAAGGCCAGCGTGGCCATGATGAAGTAGACGCCCGTGGTGCGCAGACAGAGCCCGCCGATCATCGCGCCGAGCAGTGCCCCCAGAACGGCTGCAGCCGGCCATGTCACCAGCGCTTGCTGCGTTCCGGGAACCCCCAGCAGCGTGGAGCCGTCCAGGCTGTGATATGTCAGTGCGCCTGCGGTGTACGCGCCAGCGCCGAAGAACGCAGCGTGGCCGAGGCTCACCATCCCGCCGTAGCCCACCACCAAGTCCAGGCTCATCGCGGCCAGACCGAAGATGACGATGCGGGTGAGCATGGTCACCAGGTAGGCCCGATCCACAGCCTGCACCCATGCGGGCGCCACCGCCAAGCTCGCCAGCACCACGGCCGTCAGCACCAGCGGCCACCGTGAGCGAGAGTCGGCCCGAAGCAGTCGTCGAGCTCGACCCGCAGCGGGACTCGATTCGCGCAGATCAGGCGCCGGCTCAGTCATCGGACAGTCCGAACAGACCGCTGGGCTTCATCACCAGCACCACCACCATGACCAGGTAGATGCTGGCAGAGGCGACCGACGCACCCACTGTGGACGCTGTGCTGGCGTCGAGGAAGTTCTTGAAGAGATCCGGCAGATAGGTGCGTGCCCAGGTGTCCACGAGACCGAGCGCCAAAGAGCCGTACACGGCCCCCTTGAGCGAGCCGATGCCGCCCACCACGATCACGACGAAGCTCAGTATCAGGAAGTTGTCGCCCACCCCGGACTCCACCGACAAGAACGGGGCCGCCACCACGCCCGCGAATCCGGCGAGTGCGGCACCGATCGCGAACACCACAGTGAACAGCAACCGGACATTCACTCCGAACGCGCCCAGCAGCTCGCGGTGCGTGGTGCCTGCCCGGATCCACATACCGACGCGTGTCCGGTCGACCAGCAGGTGCAGGAACACAACCGCAGCGATGCCCGCCGCGATGATGGCGAGCCGGTAGACCGGATACGGCAGACTGGGAAACACCGTCACGGTACGGTCTGCGAACGCCGGTGCGGACACGCTGGCAGGCCGGGTGCCCCAGATCATCTGCACGGCCTCGTTGGAGATCAGCACGATGGCGAACGTGGCCAGCACCTGATCGAGATGGTCGCGGTGGTACAGCCGGCGGATCAGCACGAACTCCAAGACCAGACCGGCTACTGCTGCCGCGGCTGTGCCTGCCAGCAGTGCAACCGCATAGTTCCCGGTGCGAGCGCCGACACCGGCTGCCACGAAGGCTCCCACCATGAACAGCGAGCCGTGCGCCAAGTTGATGATGTTCATGATCCCGAAGATCAGCGTGAGACCCGCCGAGATCATCAACAGCGTAAAGCCGAGCTGGAACCCGTTCAGCGTCTGTTCGACGAAGAGGTGCATCTGGGGCCAGCGCTTGCGGACCGTCAGCCAATCAGCGGTGCCAGCGGCCCTGTCCTGCCCGACTGCGACATCAGGTCAGTTGCCCAGGGAACACTCCGAGGCGTATGCGTCCGCGTGGTCTTCGAGGATGATCTCCACCACCGAGTTGGTGAGGTCTCCATGAACCGGATCCTCCACGACCTCCAGCAGATACCAGTCCTGAATGGGGTGATTGTTGGAGTTGAACTCAAAGCCGCCTCGGACGCTGTCGAAATTGGCTTCTCGCAGCGCAGCGCGCATGCCGGCGATGTCGCTGGGATCGCCACCGTTGGCATCGAGCGCCGCTATCAGCAGGTTTCCGGTGTCGAAGCCTTGGGCTGCGTAGCCGGTCGGCGTCGAGCCGTACGCGTCGCGGTAGGCGGCAACGAATGCCTCGTTGGCGGGCACGTCGAGGTCGGGGGCCCAGAACGATGCGTTGCGCAGCCCGAGTGCAGCCTCGCCGATCGCATCGACCAAGAATTCGTCGAACGAGAACGTCGGGCCGAACAGCGGGATCTCCAACCCTGACGCCACGTACTGCTGCACGAACGCGATGCCCATGCCGCCTGGGTAGAAGAAGTACACCGCTTCGGGATCGGCGTTGCGAATCTGGGCTATGGCCTGGGCGTAGTCGGATGCGCCCAGCTCGGTGTAGATCTCATCGCTCACGGTGCCGAAAGTGCGCTTGAAACCGTTGACGCTGTCGATGCCCGCCTGATAGTTGGGCGCCAATGCGACGACGCTGCTGAAGCCTTGATCGACCACATACTGGCCCATTGCCTCCGCAGGGTTGTCGTTCTGCCAAGAGACCACGAAGTAGTTCTCGTGGCATTGGGCACCCGCGAACGGCGATGGTCCCGCATTTGGACTCAGGTAGATGGTGTCCTGGCTGACGACCTGGGGCACGACCGCCCCAGCGACATTGGAGAAGATGATTCCCGTCATCACGTCGACCTGGTCGCGGCTGAGCATCCGGTCGGCCAGCTGCTGGCCGACCGCCGGATCACGTGCGTCGTCCTCGACGACCAAATCGAGGTCGTAACGGCCGTCGAGATCGAAGGCCAGCCGGAAGCCGTCGCGGACCCCTTCGCCAAGATAGGCGGCACCTCCCGACAGCGTCGTGATCATGCCAACCTTGATCTCGCCGCCGGTCACCTCGGCCGGTTCCTCAGCAGGGACTCCAGCCGGCTCGTCGCCTTCGTCGTGGTCATCGCGCTCTTCGGCGGGTGCCGGTTCGGGCTCGGATTCTTCGGCGGGTGCCGGTTCGGGCTCGGATTCTTCGGCGGCTTCTGCCGTCTCCAGCGGCTCGGCGCTCTGTGCCTGCGTCGTTGCTGAAGCGTCGTCGCCAGGCTCGTCGGTGCCGGCGCCGGAACACGCCGCGGCAACGAGCGCAAGTGCTGCTGCTGCGAGCCGCCCTCTCAGACGTCGCTTACTCATGTCGGCCCCCCCTTGAGTTGTCAACACGCTAACTGACCCCGACATCATATGCTGCCAATTCTGCGATATTCAAATTCGATGCATTGCCGAGGCGGCATCCAGCGGCACCGGCGGAAGCCGCTCGCTCTTGGCGGCACCGTCCTTGGACACGCGGCCACGCGGAGCGGCCCGGAATCGGCCGCCTGTCAGGACGTGATCTTGCGGAATCGGGCACCGTGCAGGATGCCGCCGTAGTAGTTGAAGACCTCGCGGGCGTTCGCATCATCGAACGGGTAGTCCGCACCGAGCTGCGTGGCTGCCGCCAGCCCCGTCACGAAGCAGGTCTCCTGGCTGTTCACCAGCGTGTGGGCCCCGCAGTGCCAGCTGCGGCGCCTGCCCTGGACGAAGCGGAACAGCGGCACGAGCAGGGCCACTTGACGTATGTCGTGAACGACATGCTGGAACCACCAGCGCTTGATGACCTTGGCGTCGTCGATGGGCGAGATCGGGTTGTAGGTCACCAGGCAGGGCTTGTCGGAACCGTGAGCCCAGGGCTGCTGGTTACCCATGATGTAGGTGATCTCGTAGTTGTCGGGCCTAGCGCCGTATTGCTCGACGTGATTGGTGCGCGTTCGCAGGCATTCCACCTCGTCGTCGGGCAGGACCGACGAGTCCCAGTGCACCAGCGTGTGGTTGTGCAGCTCGCTCTCGTAGCGGACCGACGTCAGCAGGTAGCGCTCCAGCGCCGTGGGCTTGTCCAGCATCATCAGGGTCTGGTTGGCGTTGGCGGCGAAGATCACCTCGTCGAAGGTCTCGCGCGCCCCGTCGGCGTCTTCCACCACCACTTCCGACGCCCCGCGGTACACCTTGCGCACGGGCCGGTTCAGGAGGATCTTGTCCGTGAAGTCCGCCGTCATGGATTCGTAGATGCGCCGCGTGCCCTGGTCCCAGGTCTGCATGGGCGTCGCCGATTCGATGTCGAAGAACTCCAGGTAGCGGGCGAACAGCGCGGCGGGCATGTCGAACACGTTGGTCGCCATCAGGAAGTTGACGAACATCGGCTTGAGGATCTTGTACCTGAAATCAGCGGAGAACCCGCCGAGGTTCAGCACGGTTCTCATGCTGATGTAGTTGAACGGGTTGAGCGCATTGAGGAGCTTCGACCGTGCCCGGGTGAGGCGGCCGAACGAGTGCAGGCGTTGCAGCAGGCGCTGGAAGCGCTCGATCTCGGGCTGCAGCTGATCCCTGATGTCGGAGTCGAAGTCGTGGGCGTACCTGCGGCCCTGGTACCTCACGCTGTAGTTGAACTTGGTCTCGAACAGCTCGATACCGAAGCGTTCCAGCAGCAGCAGGACGTGGTCATAGACCGACGGAATGAGCGCCGTGACCGAGATGTCGAACGGGATCGACGTGCCGTCGTCTTGCGGCATGTCGACGGTGAAAGCGTTGCCGCCGAGGCGATCGTTGGCCTCGAACAGCCGGAAGTCGAACTGGTCCGGATGCTGTGCCAGCGCCCACGCTGCGCCCAGCCCCGACATGCCGCCGCCGATGATTGCGATCCTGCGCTGCGTCATCGTGCTCCCACCCCTCAGGATGCCCCACGGCGGCGCGTGCTGGCGACGCCGCTCTACGGGTCACCGCTCAACGGCTCTGAGGAATTCGATCAGGGCTGTTGTGGTTGGGTGTTGAAGGGGCGGAAGCGTTCTCGTTCACCGCGGATGTCTTGCAGGCTGCACACTGGCAGCTTGTGCACCTCGAACCAGCCGCCTCCTGCTGCGAGCACGCCCGGTTTCCAGTGCGGCAGCGCTTCGGTATCCGCGTAGGTGATTCCGATGCGGGCGCACCGCTCGGCGTAGCGGCGGTTCAGCTGGTCGGCCTCGAACCGGTCCGCCGGCACATGCGCGCGCCAGTGGCGGGTCACCGTGTCGGCCGCGATCACCGCCGCTCGGAAACGGGCGCTGTAGCTGCCCGCATCGACCGCCACGTCGCGCACTGCTGTCTGGACCACTACCACGGCAGTGGCGCAGATCGCCGCCACGGCGGCAGCCACCAGCAGCCAGCTCAACGACGCCGTCCCGCTGCAGGCACGCCCCCGACCGCCGCACAGCCGACGGCGGGCCAGCAGCGGTGACCCGGTGAGCGGCTCGCAATCGCTCGGCGCTGCTGCGGTGTGGGCAGCAGCAGGCGCCTGGGCGCTGCTGGGCATGCACGCTTCGGTGACCGATCTGCGACGGCGGGTCATCTCACGCCGAGCCTGCTGGAGCGCCGCCATCACCATCACGCTCCTGCTGGTCACCGCAGCCCTCGCCTACGGCTCGCCCGGCCAACTGCTGCGCCTCGCAATCGGCGTCGTGCCGGTGCTGGTCGCCGGCGAAGCCCTGTACCGCGTCAGGCCCGCTGCCATCGGCTACGGCGACATCCGCCTCATCAACGCCAGCAGCATCCTGGTCGCGTGGTGGGGACCCCAATGGCCATGGTGGGCCCTGCTCGGCGGCACCGCTCTTGCCGTCCCCCAAGCCATCGCGGCCCGCACACGCCACGGCCCCACCGCCGCCATCGCCTGGGCGCCCGCACTCGCCGCCGGCACCACGCTGGTCGTCATCACCCGCCTCATCGCACACGGCACCACCCCATGAAGCGCTCGGGGTTACCCCGAGCGCCAGCAGGTGCATCTGCTTGGCACGTCGAGAGACATCGCAGCGTGAATGCGACCTGCACCGGGGAACGAAAGAGCCTCCGAACGGGACTTGGTGGGTGCCGCTCAGCGGACCTGCGCATATTGCTGCGCCAACCAAGGCAGGTCGAGCCGAGCAGCGCAGTCCAGCACACCGCCCGCGATCTCAGGGTCAGGAAGGACGAGATCCCCCGCGGTCTGGCCACGCGGAGCGACAAGTCGAGTTGCAGGAGTGTTGGCACCACACGCCAGCACCTGTCCTGTGCCTGCGTCGCTGATCCAGGTGACACCATTGAGGCACCGCAGGTGGGACGGTTGCACACTCATCACCAAGAGCGCACCGTCATGGCGGACCTGGGCTTGCCACCAATCCCCGTCCAGGCGCGACGGCGTTCGCATCGCGTAGTGCTGCTGCTGGACGCCAGCGCCCACCGTGACAACGTCGCCCCGGATGCTGAAAGGCACACTTGACGGCCTCGAGCGTGCTTCGTCGAGCAACACTGCGGACGGCTCCCCGACAGGAAGCGCCACAGCGCCCCACGGGACCACCACCGAACCCGACGCGACACCAGCCGAGCCCCCGACCTCCAAGCCGACCGCCCCATGCGACACCAAGGCGACCCGCCCCAGGCACTCAATCATCAAGCCCGGCAGCGGCACAGCCGGATGCCTGCGATGCAGTCCGGCCGGGTCGTCCAGTCCCAAGTACAGCAGCCACCACTCCGCGACGGATTCGTCAACGAACACATCGCTATATCGGCCGATGCGGTCATGTCGCCACAACTGCACCACCCCGACAAACGGCCACTCAGGCGCATGCCCTTGACGGAACTCAGGCAGGTCATCCACCCAAAGACCGGGTTGTGGCGGCCCCACAGCACCGACTCGAATTCCAACGGAAGCCGTGGTGCTCGTCGTTGGCAGGATCGGTGCCGCGGCAACAGAAGTTATTGGGGTGGTAGTGCCCACGCCACCCTCTTGCATGTCGTCCGCCGCCCCACCGGTCTCATGCTCATCAACAGACATCGATCCGCTAGGCACGGCATCAATATTCGCACTCGCCGATTCAGGCTCCGGCGTGCACCCGAGTTGAACAAGAGCCAGCATCACCACCAGTGAGAGGCTGCTCCTCAGCTTCCGGCATCGCCCAGCGTCGAACCCCAACTGAACTCCCATCCCGCCCGCCGAGCTAAGTGCCATCTCGCCCACCATTTCGTGCAGCCAACACTCGCTGCCATTGCCGCAAGTCCAATAGATCGCAAGTTTGGTATAGTGCCATATTGGGACTGGATATCTTGGGTGCGGCGCTTTTGGCAGGTACTGCCCCATCAGGGTTGACAAAAATAGCGGTCGCCCAAGACCAACCACAGACCACACCGTCGCCTGACACGGTATCAGTAGCAAAAAGAAAATGGGTTCCTCCGCATCCGGGTTCAGACATGACCTGCCACCATCCCATCAATGATCGACCGTCATCGCCGATAGAAAATGTCTTCGAGTCCAAGTTGAAGTCACTGTCGGCCCCGTCCTTGGAATGTTGATCGTCGATAACGCCCTTTAAGTCGAAATGATATTCCACATCCTCAGCGAAAAGAGGATATGCGAGATCACCCCATGGAACATACCAGCCACGCCTGTTCCCTCTATCGAGTCCGCCGGCGATTACCCATATGACGCCCTCGGCATCTTGTGCTACCCATGACTGCGCACATCTGAAGTTATCCGAATGCATGTCATGAGACAAACGTACATATGCTGTCTCGTTGTCCGCCGTATCGAGAAACTGCAGTCCTAACTGATCAGTGTCACGTATCTGGTCGTGCGGCCAATATTGGGCTTCGTATCCGTACTGTGCGACAACACCTCGGAATGGCCACATAGGCGCTGGCCCCCAGTCGATGCCGTAGCCGACACCTGGCTCGCCGACGTCTGCACGGGCTGATTCTGTTGCGCCAACTGAACCCAAGTCGAACATCAACGCGCACGAGAGGCACAGCCAAAACAACCAAGGCACGCGACGCAGGAGGCTGCGACTCATGCCGTGAACACCGCGTGTCCGGTCGTATCGTGCCAGGGACACAAGGGCACCCGAACGGCGACGCACGCTAGAGCGGCCACTTCGACTGACCGCCTTCTATAGGATTGTCACGCCACCGATACGCGCCTGAGCGGCTATCAGTAAGTCCATGAACGATGATGAAGTCCAAGAAAAGCAGATAGTGGGACACGTAGCTTATCGGATCGAGGCGTTCCATTCCCATATCGCGAAGCAGCGTGAGATACCCGAGTTCGGTCTTCGCGCCCCAACGTCCGTCATAGTCGATCTGACGATCAGTAAAAGCATTGATACAATCCTGAATGAAGTAGTGACCCGATCTAACTGTACGTTTGCCGAGTGTAGGGTTCGCAAGATTGCGGCGGTCTGCAATAAGGGCTACCGGGCAGCCATTGTCGGCGTGGAAATGGTTGAAGTGTTCACTATTCGGGCCTTCGGCATTGGTAGTACCATATGGCCTCGATAGACGCCCAATGTAGCGGTTGAGGACATACCCGAATGCACTCCGTAGGCATGCCTCCACAGCGATCAAACGCCGATGAGCTTGACTGCTGCCAGTCCCACCCACGACTACATCTTTGAGCGCACTATGCGGCCGAGAAATGTTGCCACCCTCCCAATGCACATAGCTTAAATCGATCGCCTTCCATGCATAGTGATACGAGGGCACACCCGCCGCAAAGCGCTTAATGCCGACATGGCCAATCGTATTCACCCTTCCGTAACCACTATCTCCAACAGCTTGTGAGCAATAGTCTAGGATACCTAAGAAGGCAGAAAGCGGTGCCACAAATTCATAGTGCATCTGGTTGATATTGTCATTGACGACACGAGAAGCTTCGTTAACGTTGTAGTCTTGCGAATAGTAGAGTTGCGCTCTTGACCATTCTGGGGCTTGTACCCGGAAATCAACTTCAGCTGACACAGGAGCTAATCCGAAGCCTCCATAAATCTCTCTTCGCATTCTTGCGCCCTCGGCGCGCGTGGGAGGATCGTATCCACAGTCCACGATCAGGTTCCTATCTGCCGCTTCTCTTAGGGTCCGTCATAAGTTAACTCGCGTTGTGTAGTGTCTGTGGCGTGGAGTTG
>VYDH01000002.1 GCA_009843525.1 Acidimicrobiales bacterium
TGACCACCCGAACCTACGCCCCACCCGCTGTTACACCAAATCCGGGACGCCACCAAGCGCTCCCAAGTCGGGCAAGTCCCAAAAGGGGTCGTCGGGCAGCGCGTCGATCGTTGCACGTATCCCATCGAGCCGCTCTTGCCATGCCCCTGATCTGTCCTTCTGCCGAATGCGCTCCACTGCGTCGCACAGAGGGGTCTTGAGACTGCGAACATCAGCCTCCGTGAGTTCGTCGGCGTCCAGCTCGACCAGGCCCACGGGCACCTCGTCGAGATCGACGCCCGGCAACTCGAACATCTGCCAGTTGACAAGAGCGGCAATCGAGGGGCTGCCGACGTGCTTCGACAGCACCAAGACCTGACGGCCGAGCGCCCCGATGGCGAACCGGCCGATGCCCTTCTCACCGAGTTGCACCCTGGGCCCCATGCCGGGCGGGTTGTCCACTGGCGCCCGCTCCAGCTTGGACTCTGTGGCGATGGTGAGCCACGACCCCTGAAACGTGCCGAGGTCCATGCCCACGCCGTCGTCCCTCACGACGAGCACGTTGAGCTTGCGGTAGTAGTCAGCGATGGCAAGCGTGGCGTATGCGTCGTGGGCGTTCTTGAACAGCTCGCTCAGCGCCGTCGGCAGGTTGGCAATCTGCTGTCGCCCGAGCATGTCGACCGCACGAGCCCTGGCTCGGAAGCCGGTCACGCTGCGTTCCTCATCTCGTTCTCTCCGACTGCGGCGCGATCCGCCTGGCCGCTGGTCGCAGCGCTGTCTCTCGCCTGAGCCTCCACCACATGCTCTACGAAGTGCTGCCCGAATCGGCGCGCCAGCAGCACCGGCACCGCGTTGCCGATCTGACGAGCCTGTGACGTCAGTCCCCCGGCAAACTCGAATGAGTCGTGGAAGGTTTGCAAACGAGCTGCTTCTCGCGCTGTGATCGCTCGGTGCTCGCTCGGGTGGCCAAATCTCCCATTGCTGTAGCTGATGCACTTCGTGGTCAGTGTCGGCGCGGGCTTGTCCCAGCTCAGCCGACCGTAAACGTCGGTGTGGCCGCCAAAGCCTCCGCTGTGGCAGTCGGGCCACAGTCGCTTCGGCCAGTTCCGCCGGTCGCCTCCCTCGGGCGTGGCCTTGATGCGTTTGCGATTCAGCGGCGTGAGGCGCATCGCCCTGTGGCTGCTGATCGCAGATGATTCAGGCGCATTGACACTGTGGGGCAGCGAATGTATGGCATCCCGGACGGTGACGTGCGGCTGGTCGGTCGACGGGCCATGCGTAGGCGTCGGAACGTCGATCTCGCCAAGGCTGCTGGCGATGAGCACGAGGCGGCGCCGAGTCTGCGGCACGCCGTAGTCCGCGCAGGAGATCGTGTCGAATGCGACGTGATGGGTCTTCTTCAGCACTTCAACGAATTCCATGAAAGGACCGGCTGACCTGGATGCACGCCGCATTCCCGGCACGTTCTCCACAAAGACCAGCTGCGGGCACAGCGCCTCCACAAAGCGAAGCAGTTCGAGCACCAGGTCGGACCGCTCGTCCTCCCCTGTCGCTGCGTTGCGATGGCCGGCGAAGGGTTGGCACGGCGCGCACCCAGCCAGCAAGCGGATGGCCTCGTCCGCAGCCGGCATGACGGACACGACCTCTTCGGCCGCAAGCTCTCGGATGTCACGCTGGACAGCCTTCACGTCGGGGAAGTTCAGCTTGAACGTCTGGACAGCCTCTTCATCCCAGTCCGTGGCAAAGACAGGTTGCACCCCGGCATCGGCAAAACCTCGCGCAGTCCCTCCACAACCCGAGAAGAAGTCAGCGAGCACGACGTCGGGACTCATGTGACCATCTCCAGCGCGAACATCGGCACCCCGGCCCGAGTCCAGTGGAAGAGGTTCGCATGGGCGCAGTCCACCAGCAGGGTGTGACAACTAGGAATCGTGATCGACTCCAGGACGCACCGATGCCGGTCGGTCGCCATCACAGCATCTGCTGCTCGACGGGTGCTGTGGCGCGGGCGGCGGCTGCGAGGGCGCCTTCTCGCAGGCTGGGCCACGCGGTGATGAGGCTGTTGTAGGCGTTGGCCTCGGCGGCCCAGCCGTTGTCGTTGGCCTTCTGGTACAGAAGGTAGGCGAGCTGTCGAGCCCGGTCGCCGTTGCCGCCGAGCGTGTGCAGCAGATCGGCAGCCTCGCTCTCGGAGCGCTCCAAGGCGGCAACGAGATACTGCAGTGCCTCCCAGATCGTGAAGCGATCGTCTTCGGCAGGAGACCAGGGCTGTTTGAGCTCATCACGCCTGTAGAGCCGAAACTTGCCGCCGTGGGCCTCGCCGATGCCCGAATCCGCGAGGCCCTCAAGGGAAGTGTTCTTGGCCTTGGCCACGCTTTCCGCATCACCAGACGGACCGTGTTCGTGTTGGTGCTCAGCGAACCAAGTCAACGCGAACCGGGTGTCGCGGTCCAGTTCGGCTTCTTCGCCGTCCAGCACTTCACCCAGCACATCGTTGATGATCGACAGCGCCGCCGACACAAGCATCGCCGAGCCGTCTGCCTCCACGACTTTGGCATACCGTGAGAACACCTTGATCCCCGGCCCGATCGTGGACTGCGCCATGTCGACCGGCGCGATATTGCCCGACTGCAGGAGCCGCACAGCTTCGGGCAGTTCAGTCCGCAACGCAGCGATGAACTCGCCGCGCGTCGCCATTGGCGCCGACTCCGGTCGTGGCCGGCAAGCGAGCACAATGGAAGAGGCAAGAGCATTGGATCCATGGGCGCGAAGCCTGCCAGCAGTCTCTGTCCGTATCGGCCATGTCGACATGACCCGAAGTCCCGCATCGAGCACGGCTTGCAGGAACGTGTCCCAGCCAGTGCTTCGGAGCTTGCCCTCTTTGCTCTCGGTCGCCTTGAAGGCGTAGTACACCGTGGATGGAGCATCGGCGCGAGCCCCGACTGCGATCTCGTGCATGAACTCGGCCATGCCCGACTCGAAGTGCTCCTCAGCCTGCTGCTTCGACCCAGCACGCACGTCGTCGGCTACAAGTTCCTCGAATTTTGGGGTTGCCAACGTCGAGAATTCGTTTGGCCACGTCTCAGAAAGGTTTTTCCGGAGCCAGACGTAGAAGAAGTCGGAAATGTCCGCGTACGGAACGTTGTCGTAGTAAGGCGGGTCAGTCGACAGCGTCGCCCCTGCTGCTTCGCGCATGCGCGCCCGCGCATCACGCTGCACAGCTGATCCTGTTGTACCGAGCACAGTTCCGATGCTCGTCAAGCCTTTGAGGGTGCCCTTCAGGCAGGTCATGAAGGAGCCAGAACTATTGCTGAATGGGTTGGCCTCCGCAAAGTCCCACACCATTGGGACCGCCTGACGTCCGAAGAGATGCCTTGGGCACTGCGCAATGGGTTCCCACGCAACCAGCGAACTGCCCAAATCCGCCATCTTGTCGATGGCGAAGGCCAAGTAGGTCGCTACGGCGTCGGCGTAAGCGGTCGCTCCGGCACCGCCGTCCCGCAATCGAACGTCGCCGTCGGCTAGGCCCGCTGCGACCGCATCAGCCCGCACTTCGCACTTTACTTCGCCAATCAAGTCCGAGAACGTTGCCAGCGCCGTCAGCTGCCGCGGCGTAAACAGCTTCCACCACTCATCCATACCGTAAGGCGGTGGCAGCATGTAGCGCGAGTTCTGCGTGATCGCTCCGCCGGGCACCCAGTCCGGCAGCCCACAGCTGGCATCACGTTCATCCGCGTGGACAGCAGGCACATAGACGCGGCCACGTTCCCCTTCAGCGGCGATGGCCATGAGTTGATGACTCATGCGATCGGCGCGGCCCTCAGACTTGATGTAGTCGCCGGGCATCGCGGCACCTGTCGCGATGCACGTCCCATTGCCGCGAATGACTGTGCGTTCCTGCGCTGGTTCGCCACCTTCTCGGATCTCGTAGCTGATCGTCTGCGTAGCCCGGTCGATGATCGGCTCGATCCAGATTGTCGGCTTGCCCTTCTTCTTCGAGAGTGTCCACGATGCCACGAGCGGCACGTGACCGGACCAACTCGGATCGGGCGATTCGACCGTCCGTGCCCAGATCCACGCAATCGGGGTCAGCTTTTGGCCGTCGGGTCCTGTGGCGTCCGGGTAGAGGTGGCCGATGCGTCGCTCGGCCTCGTCACGCATCCATTGGCCGTATGCCTCCACATCGGCCGCCAGTCCCTGCGCCCGCTCCCAAGTGGTCAGGCTCGTGTCGATATCGGGATGCACTGGCGGTGAACCAGCAAACCGAGGCGGTATCTCGATCATCGCCTTGTTGATCAACACCGCAACCGGGTTCAGGTCCCCCGCCAGCGCCGTCAACCCGAGCCGCTGGGCCTCCAGCGGAATCGCCCCGCCGCCCGCAAACGGGTCGAGGATCGGAGGCGGCCCGTCCGGGAATGCCCGATCGATCTCTGCCCGAGCATCCTCCAACACCTTCGCGTCGCTGGAGTTCTCCCACCTGACGAGCCGCTTCAGAATCCCGAACAGCCGCTCCCGCTCATCCTCCTGTGCCTCCGCTGTCGGCAGCAAGTTGTCGTTGTGATCTCGGTACCCCTCGGCAGAGGGATCATCCACTAGCGATGCCCAGATCACCGCCCGAGCCGCTGCCAACGGCCGCCGTGCCCACCACAGATGCAGCGTCGACGGGTGTCCATGCCGGATCGACTTCTCCCGCGCGGCCTCGGCATTGATCGCCGCCAACGGCAGCGCCACCTCGATCAGCTTCGGCCTGTACGCCCCCGCCGTCACGACGCCTCACGGTAGCCAACCGCGCTGGCCATCCACGCTCGAACGCCGCACAGCACCGACACGCCCGCAGGCGGCACGGCAGCTCGTGCCGGTGCTGCGCTCATGGCGACAGGCCCCGGCGTTCGGGTGACGCGGGCGGCGCGCCGTCATGGCATCAGCGACCAGGACATCTGGCACGCATACCGAGACGCGACGACCGCTGACTTCGGCGACGACGGCTTCATCATGATCGCGGGCGGACGGCAGGACGGCAGTCCGCTGGAAGCAGGGTTTCGTGCGACCCGACACCAACGCATACCTGATACTGCATGCAATGCCGGCACGATCGAAGTACTCGAGACCATGACGAAGCCGGATTTCGACGCATGAACGCAGGACGACAATGGCGAGTACGCCGATGAGATCTGCGAGTACTTCCACTCGATCGACTGGCTGGGTCGCCTGCCTGGGCCACGTCACGAAGCGTGGCTCGACATCGTGGTGAAGGCCGAGCACACCATCGATGCGCCCACAGAGGTCAGCCGGACCCAGATCGCGGAGGCTGTCTGCTGGGCGCGAGACGAAGGCAGCTCCTGGAAGCGCGTTGGTGAGTTGCTCGGCGTCTCTGCCGCCGACGCCGAAAAGCGCTACGGCACGCTGAGCGTGACGTCGGGCGCGTAGCCCGCAGTTCAGCTGGCGCGCGGCAGCCACAGATCGGGCACGCTGCGCCGGTCCCCTCGCTGCTCGCGGGCTGCTGCTCGCCAGCACCCGAACGCTTCGGCGGCCGCCTGCAGGTTTTCTTCGAGGAGTTCCTTGCTCGGCTCGGAGTGCTCGGCGGCGAACCGCAGCCAGCGCCCGAACGCCGACTCGACGGTTGACATGAAGGCCGGGTCGAACGTGTCGGGGTGCGGTTCGCCGCATTCGAGGCACTCTGGTCCGTCGGCGGGACTGCGGCCGGGGATGAAGTCCTCCACGAACATGTCGACCCGGCATGGCGTCCAGTGCAGGACGTCTCCGTCACGGCACAGCAGCCCGAACAGGCTCAGCGCAGCCATCATGGTCAAGAACTCGGCGTCGCCTTCGTTCGGCGGGCGGGCCGCTTGGGTGAACTCGTCCAGCACGGCACTGCGGTCGGGCGGCGCGGAGACAAACAGCGCAGCGTCGCTGCCGCCCTCGGGCAGCAGGCTGAGCCGCTGCTCGGTCAGGAAACCCAGATCCATCCCCTCGAAGTCGAGGGCGTCATGGACTGCGAGGGCCTCGGCGGAGTCGAACTCGGCGGCAGCCAAAGCGGTGAGGACGTCGAGCGCGCGCAGGCACAGGGCACGGGCATCGGCCAAGCTCACCGGCTCGACTCCGGTTCTGCCGCTGCTGGCCGAGACAAAGCCGTCGCGCTCGGACACCAAGTCCAGAGCGCGCGCCGCGCCGCCCATGAACCAGCCGATCTCGACGACCAGCCCGTGGCGGCTGCCGTCTGAGCGTTCGTAGTGGATGGTGACCGCGCACCCTTCGCCCCACTCGTCGCGCCACAGGAACGCCTCCGCCGGGGCTGCGCTGCCCACTGCCGTCGCCCACGGCGGCGTGTCTCCCGAAGCCGCCATCTGCTCAAGCTGTCGGCGTGCGGCCGCTCTGTGCCGACTCGGCCCGTACGCGGCGACAGCGGCCGTCATGGCCGCGCCGGCTGCTCCGCCGAGTTCGCGGGCATGGTCGAGCACATGCGCCGGCTGGGCGCCGACAGGCGTCTTGGGAAACGCCACGAAGTCCTGCACGCCCGAGGCCCAACGGTCGGCTTCGTCGGCGTCAGGACCGCCGGTCGCGAGTTCGGCAGCGCTCGCCTCCATCAGTTCGAGGCAGTAGCGGGCCTCCGGGCTGAGCCGGGGCTTGCCTCCGTTCGAGCTGGGGCGGGTGCCCTTGGGCGTCACACGCCCGCCATGCCGTGACTTGGGTCGTGCCATCGGGCGAGCGTAAGCCCGCCTCCAAGGCTCATCGCGGATACCCCCGCGCAGTGCGTAGGGACTCCGATCGGATGACGTCGCTCAGTCTCAGTCGTCGGCTTGGTCCGTGGGAGCGGCGTGCATGGTCAGCATCAGCTCGGCGTCGTCGAGGACGCGGTACTGGGGTTCGCGTTCTGCGAGCGCGGTGCTGATGTCAAGGATGATCGGCACGCCCTCGCCGCGCCTCTCCATGAAGTGGGCGCGGCCTACGGTGAGCCACGGTTCATCGGGGGCGAGGCATCGCGTCAGCAGGCTGCAGACCGTCTCGTTGCGCGCTGTCTGGCGGTACCGCAGGGAGTCCACAGTCAGCGAGTTCGCGAGCGCGCCGGGCGAGAACAGCTCCAGCCTGTCCTCGAACAGGCGCAGCCGAATCTTCGCTCCATGAATCGCATAGTCGCGGTGCGCGACGGCGTTCACCAGTGCCTCGAACACGACCGCCATGTCGAACTGGGGTTCGTCGACGCGGCCGACGACCTTGGAGGCACCCCGACGCATGTTCTTGAGCACGAACCGGCTGGCCTCGATGATCTGCCGGTCCAACGGTCCCGTGATGTCCGCCGCGTCCAACTGGTAGTTCGCTGCGACCGCATCACTCGTGACCGAGCTGCCCCGGTATGCAACGGCTTGCACGTAGGCGTTCGGCAGCCAGCGTTCGGGCGTCAGGCTGCCCATCAACACTCCGGCGACGGTTGGCCTGACCGCGCCTTCATCGGCTCGCACGGCCATGCCGAGCTTGGTCAGGAATGTCTCTGGTGCAGGGTCTGAACGCTGTGTGCGGAATCTCGCCCAGAGACTCTCAGAGAGATCGTCGAGGCTTGTATTCGCCACCGGCTGCTCATCGAAACGGATCAGACGCGTCTGGCTTCGCTGCTGGAAGAGCCGGGCAAGAAAAACCGGTGTCATGACCCGCTTCGAATCGCCAACGCGATGCCAGTAGCCGCCAGGGCTGCGATGCACGAAGAGGCTCCGGGGCACGTCGAGCTTCACGACGGCGGCGGTGCTCCCGGTACTCGACGGCAGTGAGATGCGGTCGAGCAGGAACTGCTCTACCGGCGGGGTAATGGAGTCGTTGCAGATTTCCTTCACGAAGTCGACGACCGCATCGAGCCTGTCGTGAGGAACGCCGACGATGTCACGGGATTTGTCCTCCACACCGAGCACGAGCACCCCGCCCCGGCTGTTCGCGAACGCCGCCATCTCGTCGGCGAAGTCATCAGAAGTCGGGCTGATTGCCTTGCGCCCGGAGAAGCGGACTTCCGCGCACACGAGCTGACCCGTTTCGCGCAGCCGAATAGCGTCAAGCAACGCCTGCTTCCCGTCCATCATCGGCTGATCGTCCTGGCGGCACGCGAAAACGCACCGCCCGTGGCAGGACGGTCAGCAGACCACGAGTCGCAGAGTCAACGGTTACGCGACTCCCACACAGAGGGCACCAGCCAGGTCACCGGGGTGGGCCGGCGTCGGCGAGGAGCTTGTTGACGTTCAGCGGGACATTGGTCTGGGCTGCATGCATCGTCATGCCAACGAATGGTTCGACCAAGTAGCGGACCTGGGGCTCGGCTGCGGAGTCATCGGGCACCGAGACCACTGCGAGGCGCCACCGCTCGGGGTCGTTCTGGGCTTGGCGCACCTGGCGAGCGCTGACGTGAATCTCTTCCGTTCGGGGCAGGTGGCCTTTCACTTCGATGAAGTAGTGGTCGCCGGTTTCCGGGTCGACCGACATCACGTCGAAGCCTGGGTTCGCGTGCTCCTGCTCGGTCGGGCAACGACCCAATGCCCGCTCGGCGGCCATGACCGCT
The DNA here is from genome assembly GCA_009843525.1 of Acidimicrobiales bacterium. Lineage (GTDB taxonomy): Bacteria > Actinomycetota > Acidimicrobiia > Acidimicrobiales > Poriferisodalaceae > Poriferisodalis > Poriferisodalis multihospitum. The sequence continues at coordinate 8,513 of VYDH01000002.1, forward strand.
GCCACTGCACGCCGGTCGGTCTCCGCCTTGTCGGCTGCAGCGGCCGGATCCGGTGGCGCTCCCGCCAACTGGTCCAGCAAACCCTGTGGCACCACCACAGCGGCGGCGACGACTGTGGGCGGGCTGCTGTGCAAGTCGGCTTCTGATTCGAGTTCGGCTCGTCGGCGCAGCAGTCGCGCGGCCAGTTCATCAGCACGTGCTCGTGCCCGCCCTGAATTCAGTCTCGGCTTGCCGCCCGCAATCTCTTGTGCCTTGATCTCGTTGGTACGTCGATCCCAGTAGCGGATCTCGGACTCCAAACGAACCCTTACTGCTTCGCTCACCCGGTCGACGCGATTCTGGACCACGGCCGCTACCGACTCGAAATGCGGTCCGGCGAGGTGCTCGATGGCCCAGTCACGCGCCACCAACTCAGCCGCGCGGCCGGCCCATGCCGTGTCCAAATGACTAGCGAGCTGTGAATCCTGCTCGGCTGTGAGTGACTCGTAGCCCAGATAGGGCTCCGCGCCGGGGTCGCCGGCCGTGCCAGCCCGGTCGACCTCCACGTATTGGAATCTGCGTGACACCACCTGGCGGACGCCGTTCACCAGCCGGCCGTCGGTCACCACATGGTCCAGGTACACGAGCAGGCGCGGCTCAGTCGAAGGGTCTCCAGCATCCACCAAGACGGTGCCGCGGTGCAGAGCGTCTCCGTGGTCATCGAGCACCTTGGACGCCACCGCCGACAACAGCGCGCTCCCTGGTGAGATCAGCTCGGCTCGATCACCAGCACCACCCGGCTTGCGCGCGGACTCGGCATCAGGCTGCATGAAGTCCTTGTCGAAAGTCACCCGGGCATAACGGTCGTGGACGGGTCCGAGGGCCAAATCGGCGTTCGCCCGGATCGAGGCGGGCACTCGCGTGATCTCGTAACGGCCTCGTTCGCGGCCTGAGATTCGCCCGCCGTATTGCTGCAGCGCTTGGGTGAAGAAGTCGTGCACGAACCACGGCTGCAGCTTGCGGGCACGGGCCTCTTCCATGCGGCGGCGTACCTCGTCGTTCGCCCCGGCATCGGCCATGCCTGCGACGAGCGCTCGCTCCTCGAGCACCTCGCTGAGCTGCTTGCCGATCTCGCCGTCGATGATGGTGTCCATCCACTCCGCATGGGCTGGATCGCTGTCGGCCTGGATGGCCTTCATCAGCAGATCCCGGAGCGACACGTTGATCTGAGCGTCGCCGAGCACGTCGTACACCTGGTCGCCGTATACCTCGCGCTGCTGCTCGATCTTGGCGAAGAGCCGCTCGAAAACCTGCCCCTCACGCGTCTCGTGCGCCACCAGGTTCCACAGGTGGCACGGCCTGCGCTGGCCGATCCGGTGGATGCGCCCGAATCGCTGCTCGATCCGATTCGGGTTCCACGGCAGGTCGTAGTTGACCATCAGGTTGGCGACCTGCAAGTTGACGCCCTCGCCGGCAGCATCAGTAGCGACCAGCACCGACACCGTCGGATCGACTCGGAAGCGGTCCTGTGTGGTTCGGCGGTCTTGGCGCCTCATGCCGCCGTGGATGGTGACCACCGCCTCGGGTCTGCCGAGCTCGGCCGCGATGCAACCAGAGACATAGTCGAGCGTGTCTCGATGCTCGGAGAAGACGATCAGCTTGCGGCCGTCGACCTCGCCATCGTCCGACGTGCTGGATGGCCCGGCGCCGAACTGCTCGGCACGCAGCAGATCCCGCAAGCGGGTCCACTTCGCGTCCACGCCGCTGTCGCGAACTCCGTCGGCCAGCTCCACCAGCCGGTCCAGGGTTCGCACTTCGGCTTCCAGCTCGTCGGCGGTTGCCGCTGCCGTGGCGGCGTCGACGGTCAAGTCCTCCAATTCGGCGAGCTCGGCCTCGTCGAAGTCATCAAAGTCGAAGTCCTCCAGATCGGCGATGCGAACTCCTTTCGGGAGCTCGGGCACGGGGATCGGTGCGCCGGTTGCCGCCAGCTGACGGAGTTCGGAGGCCTGGTTGGCGAGGCGGTCGCGCCGACGGCGCAGCGAGTGGTAGATGGCCGCGGGCGACGACGCGAGCCGGCGCTGCAAGCCAGCCAGTGCGAATCCGACGATCACGCCGCGTTGCGCATCGCCTTCTGCCGCCATGCGAGCGGCACGGTTCATCTCCTCGCGCACGTAGGACGTGACCGCCTCGTACAGCTCAGCCTCGGGGTCAGACAGCTCGAACTGCAGGCTCTGGGCGTATCGCTTCGGGAAGAGCGGCTTGCCTTCAAAGGTTCGCAGGTTCTCCTTCACCAGACGACGCATCACGTCGCTGACGTCGGGTACTTCGTCGGCTCCCCCGCTGCCGTCGGTTGCCCGCAAGCGGCCCTCAAACCGCTCGGGATCGATCAGCGTCATGAACGCGAGGAAGTCCTCGTTCTTGCCGTTGTGGGGCGTTGCTGTCAGCAACAGAAAGTGGCGTGCGCACTCGCGGAGCACCTCACCTACTTCGAAGCGCTTGGTTCGGCGCAGCTCGTCGCCGTAGCGGTGCGCGGACATCTTGTGGGCCTCGTCGACGATCACAAGATCCCATTCGGACGCTTTCAGGCGATCCTTCAGCTCGTCGGATCGAGCCACTTGGTCGACACGGGCGATGAGCAGATTGCGCTCGACGAAGGGGTTGCCGGTGCGGGATGCCTCGACGCTCTCGCGTGACATCAGGTCGAAGCTCAAGCCGAACTTGTCCCACAGCTCGTCCTGCCACTGTTCGACCAAGCTGCCTGGCGCCACGATGAGGCAACGGCTCACATCGCCCCGCAGCATCAACTCACGGATGAGCAGCCCCGACATGATCGTCTTGCCGGCGCCAGGGTCATCGGCCAGCAGGAATCGCAACGGCTTGAGGTCGAGCAGGCGGTTGTAGACGGCGTCGATCTGGTGCGGGTATGGATCGATGTTCGACGTGTCCACCGCGGCAAACGGGTCGGCGAGATGTGCCATCTGCATGCGGCGGGCTTCCGAGGCCAGCTTGAACATCGCCCCATCGGCATCGAACGACCAGTGACTCTCGGCAGCCTCGCTGATGTCGGCGAGATCGGCCACCGTGATCAGCCGCTCCCCGAGCACGCCATCCGCAGTGCGATAGGTCAGCGTCGCGGACACGGCGCCGTGCATCTGGACGGCCACGACGGTGACGTCGCTGTTGGCCACGACACCCGTCAGCCGCGTCCCTGCCTCGATGTCACCGAGATCCATCACCCTGCTTTCGGCCGACGGCAATGTGTCATTCGTTCTTCTGTGCCAAAGCTGCACGGTGGGCCTTGAGTGAAGGCACGCTGTAACAGACGATACGGGCGGTATCGACATGGGTGGGCGTGAACCCGAGCACTCCCACAGCGGTCCCCGCCGCAGCTCGCATGGGGTAGCCGTATTGGCCCGTAGCTACCGCGGGAGCAGCCACGACTGATGCCCCCACTTCGTCGGCGCGAGCGAGTGATTCCCGGTAGCACGAGGCCAGCACATGCGCCTCATTGTGAGCCCCTCCTCGCCATCGCGGCCCGACTGTGTGAATGATCCACGGCACCGCCATATCGAAGCCCGGCGTCGCAATCGCCTGGCCCGGCTCGCAACCGCTGAATTCCTTCAGGTATTCCCGCAGTCGGGGACCGGCTGCCTTGTGAATGGCCCGCGATGCACCTCCGCTTCCAGACAACGCGGGGCTGGTCGGGCAGATCACTGCATCGGCCCGCTCGTCGGCGATATCGCCGAAGGTCACCTCGACCTTCGCCAGTTGCCATACCTCGAAGTCGGCTTCGGTGGGTTCCCGAGCCGGCCGTGCGTCGTCGGTTCCGCTTGTCCACAGATCTGGCCACCTACCAGGATGCTCGAGCAACCAATTGTCTATGAGAAATTCGAGCATCTGCGACTCGGTCACATCGTCGTAGCGGGCGTAACGCTCCGGATCTCCCTCGACCACGGCGCCGACGATCACCGCACCGCCGTCGCACGGCTCGAAGGTGGCCTCATAGATGCCGTAGCCAGTCCAGCTACGGTGAAACCGCAAGCATTCGTTGTGCACGAGCGCGTGCCACTTCTCTTCCATCATTGAGGCCATGTAGCCGCAGGCGATACGAGCAAGTTCCGCGCTCGACCACACACGATCCGGCGGTGGAATTGGCATCGGCTTGCTGAGTGGCTGCAAGCGCCAGTTGTGACGTTCGAAATCGTTAGCCGTCAGCACTCTCGTCAGTCGATCGCTGTCGACTGGCGCACGGGCGACTGCCGCCTTCCACATCTGAGCAATTGCATATTCCTGTTGAAGTGAAGAGAGCCCTCCAAACTGACTAGGTGCCGATGAGCCGGTCGTCTCGGGTCCTTCGCCGTCCTCGTTCACTTCCTGACCTCCCGCAGACGCCTGCAGAGTCCAACGTAGGCGCACGGTGTGACAACGGTTCCTCGGCGAACGTCTCGAGGCAGTTGGAGGTTGTGAGCGGCTATGCGGACAGGGCTGCGAGGAGTTCGTCGGAACGGTCAGTGGTCACTGACAGCTTGCAGGGCGTGCCGTTGCGGTGGAATTCGACTGTGACTGCAGTGGTGCCGCCGACCGAATAGAGCACATCGCGCCGTCTGGTCCTGACGCCCCAGCCCCGGTACTGCCTGAGCGGTCGTACTTCTCGCACATACGCCTGTGTGATCGATTCTCTCGGGACCCTCGACCGGAAAGGGAAAGGCCAGAGCTGAAGGCTGTAGAGCCCCTCGTCGACTTGGATGCGCACCCGCATCGAGAGCACCAGCATCAGCGAAGCCAGAATCGCCAGCGCCGCGGGCACTATGCCGACCAATCCCGACTCCGTGCGCGACACGACAACGAGAATCACCGCGGCCTCAATCGCCGCAATCAAGACGATTCCCGGCACTACGAAGCGACGCATCCGCTCGGACAATCTCTGATCGTGTTCGAAGGTAGCGTGCGCCTCCATGGGAAGCAGTATGGGCGATAGCCAAGGAACGCTGGCGGTCACGGGCGATCCAGTGGCCGATCAACTGGTGCTGGACGACCCGTTCTCGCTGCTGCTGGCCATGATGCTCGACCAGCAGATCCCCATGGAATGGGCATTCAAGGGGCCCGCTAGGCTGGCCGAACGGCTGGGAGACCGGTATTCGGTGACCTCCATCGCGGAGATGGATCCCGACGAGCTCGAAGCGACCTTCAAAGAAAAACCGGCGCTGCACCGATTCCCCGGATCGATGGCGAAGCGCTGCGGCGAACTGGCCCGGTACATCGTCGAGAACTACGACGGCGACGCCGGCGCCATCTGGGCCGATGTGCGCAGCGGCACGGCGCTGTATGACCGGCTGCGAAACCTTCCCGGCTACGGCGACGAGAAGGCCAAGATCTTCGTGGCGATCCTGGCCAAGCGATTCGGCGTTGCGCCCCGGGGCTGGAAGGCGGCCGCAGGTCCGTTCGCCGACCGCCACCCGCGTTCGGTGGCCGATATCGACGGGCCTGACGCGCTGGCCGAGGTCCGCATCTGGAAGAAGAACCAGAAGGCCGCCGGCAAGTCGAAACAAGACTGAGCGACAGGACTGACCGGCAGGACGGAGCTTCCCGACTGCATCGGCCGTCCTCGGCACCTCCCAGAGCTCACCGACCGCCAGCGCGCACTCGGCCGGGTCGTGCGCTGTGTTGCGCTCGTGTGTCGGCCAGTTGTCGCAATTTGCGGCCCCGTGACAAGGCTGTTGCTCCTCTGACATAGGCGGAACCGGCTCTCCTGCATTGGCGTCGGGCCATCAAGTCGCACCTCCCGCAGCACCACTGCAGGCCAGAGCGGCTGAAGGCAACAGACGCAAAGGGGACCGACATGCTGCACCTCCGCACACCGCACAGAACGAGACGAACCCGCCGGGTCTTGTGGCGGATCGCCGCCGCCCTGCTGACGCTCTGCGTGGCAGCAACAGCGTGCACCGCGGCTGACGATGATGTCGAAGCGACCGAACATGCCGACGGCGACGCTTCGCCAGCAGTCGAGACCGAGACAACGGCAGCCTCCAGCAGCGGCCGGGAACGACCAGCCAGCGACGACACGGCAGATGACGACATGTCGGACCACGACCGACCGGAGTCGCTCGGAGGAGGCGCCGCCGAGGAGGACATCGAGGCCGCCGTCGCCGTCGAAGCCGACGAAGAGGAAATGTCTGACGACTCGGGGCGCCAGTATTCGGGCAGCGGACAGTCACGAGCCGAGTCACTGGAGTCGGTCCCTGAGCCCGAGCACGAGCCGTACGAGCCGCCCCGGCGACGCCACATCGATCCCGACAACTTCGTGGACTACGGCGTGAACCCGTTCGTCGACACCCTTGACGATCCCTTCTCGACGTTCGCCCTCGATGTCGACACCGCCTCGTACACGGTCACCCGCAATTTCCTCGACGGCGGCCAGCTGCCGCCCTTCGAAGCCGTGCGGGTCGAGGAGTTCGTCAACTACTTCGACGGCGGCTACGACGACGACATCGACGAGTTCACCATCAGCGTCGAGGCCGCGCCGTCGCCGTTCGCAGACCCCGACGATCTGCTGCTGAGGGTCGGCGTGCAGGCGCCGCGCATCGTGTCGGACGCCCTGCGCCCTGACAGCGTCATCCTGGTGCTCGACAGCTCGGGCTCGATGAACGAGCAGATCGGCTCCGGCAACGACAGGTCCCGGCGCATCGAGCTGGTCTACGACGCCGTCGACCTGCTGCTCGAAGGGCTCGACCCCGAGACCCGGGTGGGCGTCGTGGCCTACGCCAATCACGCCCGCACCGTGGCGAGGCCCGCGCAGGTCGGTCGGAACCACGACGACCTGGTCCGTCGCATCCAGCGGGACGTGCGACCCGGCGGCAGCACCAACGTCGCCGACGGCCTCGTGACCGGTTTCCGCATGGCCGAAAGCGAAGCGAGCCGGGGACGCCATGTGCTCGTGCTGCTGTTCTCCGACGGCGTGGCCAACGTGGGCGCCACCGAGACCGACCGGATCCTGCGCCAGCTCGGCGAGCGCTCCGACATCGGCCTGTCCACGATCGGCGTCGGGCTCGGCCCGTTCAACGACGAGCTGATGGAGCAGCTCGCCAACCGGGCCGACGGCTCCTACCACTACATCGACAACCACGACGAGGCGCGGCGGCTGCTCGGCGGCGACATCACCTCGTTCGTCTCGGTGGCAGCCCGCGATGCCAAGGTGCAGGTGATCTTCAACCCCGACACCGTGGCCGCCTACCGGCTGATCGGCTTCGAGAATCGCGACGTGGCCGACCGGGACTTCCGGAACGATGCGGTTGACGCCGGCGAAGTCGCCATCGGCCAGAGTGCCACAGCGCTCTATGAGCTGACGCTGGTCGATCCCGACAGTCGCAGCCGCCGCAATAGCGAGACGCTGGCCAAGGTGACGCTGCGCTATGAGCGGCCCGCCAGCGAGCGGATCACCGAGCAGTCCGCCACGATCACCGCACGGGACGCCGACCGCAGCTTCGACGATGCCGACCGGCACTTCCGGCTGGCTGCCGTGGCCGCCGAGTTCGCCGAGGTGCTGCGCGACAGCTGGTTCGTGGACGACTGGTCCATGCGCATCCTCAGCAGCGAAGCCGACGCCGTCGCTCGAGATTTCCGGGGCAGCGACGACGTGGCTGAGCTGGCCCGGCTGATCGACGCCGCCCGGCACCTGCAGTAGATCGAATCGGCCCGGGCTGTCCCGCCGCCCGGACCGGTCCGGGCGACGCCCCGGCAGCGCTCATCGGCTCAGGAGCGTTAGCCGGGGCGCCGCCGCGCCCGTGCCAGCTGCGCTAGGCGCCGAGACGTTCGGCGGCCAGCTCGCGAAGGTCGGTCTTGAGCACCTTGTTCGACGGGTTCAGCGGCAGCGCTTCGACGTTCCAGAAATATCGGGGCACCTTGTAGTTGGCCATCTGCTCCCGGCACCACGCCCGCAGCGCATCGGCTTCAGGAGCGCTAGCCGGCGACGGCACCACGAATGCGGCGCCGACCTCTCCGAGCCGCTCGTCGGGCACGCCGATGACCGCCACCTGGCCGATCTGGGGATGCTCGGACATGACGTTCTCCACCTCGGCGGGGTACACGTTGAAGCCGCCGTTGATGTACATGTCCTTCTTGCGGTCGGTGATGTCGATGTAGCCGAGCTCGTTCATCACGCAGATGTCGCCGGTGTGCAGCCAGCCGTCAGCGTCGATGGTCTTGGCGGTCTGCTCGGGATCGTCGAGGTAGCCGGTGGTGACGCAGTAGCCGCGCACCAGCAGCTCGCCCGGCTCGCCGACCGGCACGTCTCGACCGTCGTCATCCACCACGCGCAGCTCGATGCCCGCCAGCGCCTTCCCGCTCGTGGAGGCCACCAGCTCCGGCGGGTCGCCTGCCGAGCAGATCGTGGCCAGACCGTGCGTCTCGGTCATGCCGAACGCAGTGATGACTGTCTCGAAGCCGAGCCGTTCACGCATCGCCACCACCGTCTCCACCGGAATCGCCGCCGCTCCGGTGATCGCCGAGCGCAAAGTGGATATGTCGTACCGGTCGAGTCCCGCGAAGTTGACCATCGACTGAAAGATCGCAGGCGGGCCCGGCAGCACGGTCACCCGTTCGGACTGGATCCGCTCGAGGACAGCCTCAACCTCGAATACGGGATGAGGCAGGATCGTGGCCCCTCTCACGATGCACGGCGTGATCGAGCCGCAGAATCCGAACGCGTGAAAGAACGGGTTGATGACCAGCATGCGATCGCCGGACCGCATGCTCAGCTCGTCGGCGTACTGGCTGAAGCCGCGAATGATCGCCCCGGGCCGGATCATGACGCCCTTGGGCAGCCCGGTCGTGCCGGAGGTGAACATCACCAACCCGAGATCGTCGCCGGTAGCGGCCGCAGCACGGCGGGCGGCTTCTTTGTGTCCCTCGGTCGTCGCTGCGGTGACGAAGTCCTCGAACGAGGTCGTGCCCGGCGGGGTGTCACCGCGCAGGATCACCGTGCGTTCGAGCGAATCGATGGTGTGACCTTCGGCCGCGGCGGCCTTGAGGTCGCGCACGTAGTCGTACCCGAGGAACCCCACCACGGTGAACAGCAGCTTCGCCCGCGCCCGATCGAGCACGTACGCCGCCTCGCGGCCCCGGAAACGGGTGTTGACCGGCACAATGACGCCGCCCGCCCTCAGCGTCCCCATGGCCGCAATCACCCACTCCCATGCGTTCGGCGCCCACAGGCCAACGGCGTCACCCGGCTTGAGGCCATTGGCCACGAGTGCCGCTGCGCATGCGGAAGTGCGCTGAGCCAACTCGGCGAACGTCATAGACATGTCGCCGTCGCGAATCGCCTCGGTGTCACCGAAGGCTGCTGCGGCCCGTTCCACCAATGCGGGGTAGTTGTCGGGAATCGTGCTGTCCACGGCGGACAGTCTTGCCGTTCCGAAGCGGTCGCTGACGAGACGCAGGGGCCAGACTTGCTTCGTGATCGTGTGCTGCGGTGAAGCACTGGTCGACGTGCTCGACGGCGATGAACGCCGTTCAGTGCCCGGCGGCGGACCGATGAATGCCGCCGTCGCGGCAGCTCGACTGGGTGCGCCGAGCGCGTTTGTCGGCCGGGTGTCGACCGACGCCGGCGGAGAGCTCATCTGGAAGCACCTGCAGCGCAACCAAGTCAACGTGCGAGCATCCGAACGAGGTCCCGAAGCCACGGCGCGAGCCATCATCAGCCTCACGCCGAACCCGTCGTTCCGGTTCGAAGGAAGCAACACCGCCGACACCGCACTCGGGTCGGCCGATCTGGCCGCGCTCGGGCCGGGCCCGCACATAGTGCACGGGGGCACGCTCGGCATGTTCCGCGGGCGCACCGCCGACGTCCTGGCCTCGCTTGCCGAGCGTCACGACGGCCTCGTCTCGCTCGACCCCAATGTCCGGCCCGCCATCATCGAGGATCGAGACCGGTGGCATCGCTTCCACGAGCGCTGGCTGGGTGTCTGCGATCTCTACCGGGCCTCCGATGAGGACCTGGAGTGGATCTGGCCCGGGCGTGCCGCCGAGGACTGCGCCGCAGAGCTGCTTGCCGGCCGGATAGCGACGGTGATCATCACCCGCGGCGGCCATGGCGTCACCGTGTACACCGCGGAGGGCCAGCTCGAGGTTGCTGCCCCTCAGGTTGACGTCGTCGACACGGTGGGCGCCGGAGATGCGTTTGTGGGCGCTGTGCTGGCTTCGTTGTGGGAGCGGCTCGGCGCCGACCGGACTGCCTTCGCTGCGCTCGACTTGCGGCAATGGCGAGCCATCGCAGAGCGTGCGGCTGTGGCAGCGGCACTCACCTGCACACGTGCAGGCGCAGACCCACCCGATGCCCGGGATTTGGATTTGGCACTCAAGGAGCACGAAGGCGGCGCCTAGCGAGCAAGGCGCTGCGGGCTCAGGTGGCCTGCGCCAGTGCCTCGCTGTGAATGAAGTGGAAGTAGCCGTCTGGATGGTCGGCCCATACTCGCCAGCCGGCGGCGATCTGCTCCATCTCGGCTGACGTCGCGTAGCCGTAGTCGACGGCTTGACGAGCGAAGCTTGTGTTCAGGCACCGATCGGCCCACGAGTAGCCCCAGTTGCGCCGCGTCTCAGGCGTCCAGAACTGCCACACCGACGCCGACATCTGCACCTCGGGAAGGCCCGCGGCACGGAACCACGCAAACAGATGCCGGCCTGCATCGGGTTCAGCGTCGTTGTGGCGGCAGACCTGCCGGTACACCTCCCGCCAGCGGGTGATCTCGGTGCTCGAGGGGTAGCCCCGCATCGTCGAGTAATCCGAGTCGCGCACCGCCACCCAGCCGCCGGGGCGGACCACACGGGCCATCTCGGAAATCGCCGCCGCCGGGTCGGACAGGTGCTGGCAGACCTGATGCGCATACGCCACGTCGAACGCACCGTCGTCATAGGGCAGCTCGTACACCGACTCGTTCGCCAGCGTCACATTCGCGACGCCGGCTTCAGCGACCGTGGCCGCGGCAGTCGCCAGGATCTCATCGGTCACTTCGATGCCGGTGACGTGGCCGCGCTCAGCCCATCGAGCCAAGCCGACGGTGATCGAAGCCGGGCCGCAGCCGACATCGAGGATCCGGGAGTCGGGCTCGATCACGTGACGCGCGAACGCTGCGCAGTCCTCAGCGGTGCGCCTCGCGTGCTGTGCCACCACCGCTGGCTGATGGCCGTGGGTGTACACGTCGCCGCCGGTCACGGCGGCAGCGTACGGCACAGCGCGGTCGGTCACGGCGGCAGCGCAACCGCCCAAGGGCTGAGCCGAATGGCGCAGCGACCCGTCGCTAGCCTCGCCGCCCATGGCCGGATCGATCCTGGGCAACGAAGTACGACGCAGCGAGGACCCCGAGCTGCTCACCGCGGGCGGGCGCTACGTCTATGACCACGACGCCGACGGCATATGCCATGCGGTATTCGTGCGCTCCCCTGTCGCCCACGCGCATATCGGCGGCATCGACACCAGCGAGGCACGCCGGGCGCCTGGCGTGATCGAGATCGTCACCGCAGCAGAGCTCGGCGTGGCCCCGCACCACGGGTTCGTCAAGGTGGCCGACGAGTTCGCCCGCGCCCCGCTCGCGGACGGCAAGGTGCGCTTCGTGGGCGAAGCGGTGGCCGTTGTCGTGGCCGAGACCCTGGTCCAGGCCGTCGACGCCGCCGAGCTCGTGGCCGTTGACTACGAGCCGCTGCCCGCCGCCACCGATGCCGAAGCTGCGCTCGCCCCCGGCGCGCCGGCGCTCTTCGACGGGCGGCCCAACAACGTCGCCACCGAGATCACCGACCCGCCGGGCGTCGACCCGCTCGACGGCGCCGCACATGTCGTGAGGGGCCGGTACGTCAACCAGAAGATCGCCGCAGTGCCGCTCGAGCCGAACTCGTGTGCAGCCGTGCCCGGCGACGACGGCCGCATGACCGTGTACTGCGCGACGCAGATGCCGCACCTCACGAAGATGCAGCTGGCAGGCGCGCTCGGCTGGGATGCCCAGCGCCTCCGTGTCATCGCTCCCCACGTCGGCGGCGGTTTCGGCGCCAAGGCCGGCCTGTACCACGAGCACACCGTGGTGGCGGCGCTGGCCGACCGGCTGGGCCGCCCGGTCACCTGGACGCCGGGGCGCAGCGAGGACATGACCACGCTGGCGCACAGCCGCGCGCAGGTGCAGTACGCCGAGCTCGGCGTGCGCGACGACGGCACGTTCACCGGGCTGCGGGTGCGCCTGGTGGGCGACACGGGCGCCTACCCCAACATCGGCACGATGCTGCCAGCGGGCACCAAGCGGATGTCCAACGGCACCTACGCCTTTCCCGCAATCCGGTTCGACGTGGCCACGGCGGTCACCAATACGACGCCCACCGGCGCCTACCGGGGCGCCGGGCGGCCCGAGGCGGCCGCCCTGCTCGAGCGGCTCGTCGATCAGGCCGCCATCGAGACCGGCATCGATCCCATCGACATCCGGCTGCGCAACTTCATCCCGCCCGATGCCTTCCCCTTCGACACGCTCACCGGCGTCACCTACGACAGCGGCGACTACGCGCTGCCGCTGCGGCGTGCCGTCGAGCTCGCCGGCTACGACGATCTGCGAGCCGAGCAGCGCGCTAGGCGCGAGCGCAGCGATGTGCGCCAGCTCGGCATCGGCATCGCCAGCTTCGTGGAGATCACCGCCGGCGGTCTGACCAGCGAGTTCGCTGCGGTGCGTATCGAGTCCGACGGCGGTGCCACCATCCGCGTCGGCACCAGCGCCCATGGGCAGGGTCATCACACGACCTTCGCCCAGATCGTCTCGGCCCGTACCGGCATCGATGTGGAGCGCATCGGATTCATCCAGTCAGACACCGACCTCGTGCCGCGCGGCGGCGGCACCGGCGGCTCGCGCTCGGTTCAGGTGGGCGGCTCGGCGGTCGCCAACGCCACCGACGTGCTCATCGATCGAGCCCAGCGGCTGGCGGCGCACCTGCTCGAGGCCAGCGTCGACGACATCGTGCTCGACGCCGCGGTGGGCACGTTCAGCGTGGCCGGCGTGCCGGCCCGATCCGTCGACTGGGCACAGCTGGCCGCGGCGGTCGACGATGCACCAGATGCACTGCTCGGCGACCCGACCGAGGCCGAGAGCAATGCGGCCGAACGGGGCGAGCCCATCGACCCGGGGCTCGCAGCGCAGCTCGACTTCGATCAGGGCGAGGCCAGCTTCCCGTTCGGCGCGCACGTCGCGGTGGTGGAGGTCGACACCGACACCGGCGAAATCCACTACCTGCGCCACATCGCGGTCGACGACGCCGGCACGGTGATCAACCCGCTGCTGCTTCAGGGCCAGCAGCACGGCGGCATCGCCCAGGGCGCTGCGCAGACGCTGTACGAGGAAGTGGTGTACGACGCCGACGGCAACCCGCAAACCGGCACGCTGATGACCTACCTGTTCCCGTCGGCTGCCGAGTTCCCCAGCTTCGAGGTGCACAGCACCCAGACGCCCTCACCGCTCAACCCGCTGGGAGCGAAGGGCATCGGCGAGGCCAGCACGATCGGGTCGACGCCGGCGCTGCAGAATGCGGTGATCGATGCCGTGGCGCATCTGGGCGTCCGGCATATCGACATGCCGATGAGCCCCCAGCGCGTGTGGGAGGCAATTGAGGCGGCCAGAGCCGGCAGCCCGGCTGATCCTTGGCAGGAACCGCCCGAGATCTTCGCTGCCATGGCGGCCGGCCAGGACGTCGATCCCGAAGGTCTCGCCGCTGCCGAAGGCATCTGAGCGACCGGCGCACAGGCGACTCAGTACACGACTGCACGGTGCCGATCAGATGGACCGGCCATCCGGGCGGGCTGTGAGACAATTTGCGATGCCTGACGTCTTCATCACCTGTGCAGTGACCGGTGCGGGTGACACTGTGGGCAAGTCCGACAAGGTGCCCTACACGCCCGCCGACATCGCCCAGAACGTCATCGACGCCGCCGATGCAGGCGCTGCGATCTGCCATGTGCACGTGCGCGATCCGATCACCGGCGACGCAGGCCGCGACGTCGACTGCTACCGCGAAGTGGTGGAGCGTGTGCGGGCATCGAGCACCGACGTTGTGCTCAACCTCACTGCCGGCATGGGCGGCGACTTCGTGATCGGTTCTGTGGAGCAGCCGCTGCCGCCCGACCCGGTGCGATCCGACATGGCCGGCGCCACCGAGCGCCTCGCCCACGTTCGCGAACTGCTGCCGGAGATCTGCACGCTCGACTGCGGCACGATGAACTTCGGCGAGGGCAACTACGTGGCCACCAACACGCATGACACGCTCATGGAGATGGCCCGCCAGGTCCAGGCGCTCGGCGTGCGTCCCGAGATCGAGGCCTTCGACACCGGTCAGCTGTGGGAGGCCAGGGCGCTGGTAGAGGCCGGAGTGATCGAAGCGCCCGTCATGGTGCAGCTGTGCATGGGCATCCGCTGGGGCGCCCCGCCCGACCTGAACACGTTCATGGCGATGGTCAACAACGTGCCCGACGACTGGACGTTCTCGGCGTTCGCGCTGGGGCGCGACCAACTGCCGTACGTGGCCCTGGCAGCGGTGGCCGGCGGCAACGCTCGGGTCGGGCTCGAAGACAATCTGTACCTGGAACGCGGTCGGCTGGCGACCAACGCCGACCTGACTGCACGAGCGAAGCAGATTCTGGAAGCCATGAACTACCGGGTCATCGGACCCGAAGAGGTCCGCGACAAGCTCGAGTTGAAGCGGCGCTGAGGGACGCGCCGTCGTGCCTGGCTGATTTGGCGGGGTTACTCCTCGATCAGCACCGCATATTCGGGGCAGTTCGCCGCAGCAAGGCGAGCCTTGTCTTCCATGCCCGCGGGCACCTCGCCATCGCCGGCCGCGGTGGCGTAGCCGTAGTCGTCCACGTCGAACAGCTCGGGCGCCAGTGAATAGCAGCGGTTGTGACCTTGGCACTTGTCGGCATCCACACTGATCCGCACGTGCATTCCTTCCTGCAGGCCGCTGGGGCCGAGTGTCGGCGGGGCGCGGCGGTGGCCCGGATGGCCCGAAGCTAGCGCGGATGTGTGCTCGGCCCGGCGAGCATGGCGTCATCGCAAATCCGGCAGCGAACACCGCTGCGCCGTAGCCTTGTCGTGTCCACGCCTCCTGCCGTCGAGGGAACGCCATGTCCGATGCCAACGCCCGACTCGCAGCACTCCGCGCCAAGCGCGCTGGCGAAAGCGCCGCCGCTGCACAATCCAACGGCACCGAAGAAGACCCCACCAAGGTCTGGCACAAGACAGCCTGCGTGCTCTGCTCCAACAACTGCGGCATCGAGGTGCGCCTGGACGGGCGCAAGATCACCCGTGTGCGCGGTGACAAGGAGCACCCCGCCTCGAAGGGCTACACCTGCGAGAAGGCCCTGCGGATCGACTACTACCAGAACGGGCGCGACCGCATCAGCAGCCCGCTGCGGCGCAACAGCGACGGCACCTTCGAAGAGGTGTCGTGGGACGTCGCGATCGCCGAAGTCGCAGAGCGTCTGACCGGCATCCGTGACTCGGTCGGCGGCGACAAGATCCTGTACTACGGAGGCGGCGGTCAGGGCAACCACTTCCCCGGCGCGTATGCCCGCGGCGTGCTGCAGACGCTGGGCGTCAAGTACCGCTCGAATGCGCTCGCGCAGGAGAAGACCGGCATGTTCTGGGCGCAGGGCAAGATGTTCGGCAAGCAGAACCTCGGCGCCTTGGGCGACTTCGAGCACACCGACTGTGCGGTGTTCATCGGCAAGAACCCCTGGCAGAGCCATGGCTTCCCCGAATCGCGCAACGAGCTCAACAAGATCCGCAACGACGACGAGCGCAAGCTCGTGGTGATGGATCCGCGGGTGTCCGAGACGGCAGCGATGGCCGATCACCACCTGCGCGTCCGTCCCGGCACCGATGCATGGGCGCTGGCGGCGCTGCTGGCGATCATGGTCGAAGAGGGGCTCACCGACGAGAAGTTCCTCGCCGATCACTGCACCGGCTGGGACGAGCTGCGCGACCTGATCTCGGGTGCCGACATCGCCGACTGTGCTCGCAAGTGCGGCATCGACGAGGCTGAGCTGCGCGCGGCGGCACGCACGATGGGCACGGCGAAGTCGCTGTCCACCGAGGAGGACCTCGGCATCGAGACGGCGCCCCACTCCACGCTGAACAGCTGGCTGCAGCGGCTGCTGTACCTGGTGACCGGGAACTTCGCCAAGCCGGGCGGCATGAACCTGCCGCTGCGGCTCGCCCCGATCTGCGGGCACTCTGGCGAGGGCGAGACCGACCCCGTCACCGGCAACGCCATGCTCTCGGGCCTCGTCGCCTGCGCGGCGATTCCCGACTGCATCGACACAGATCACCCGAACCGCTTCCGGGGGATGATCGTGGAGTCGGCGAACCCGCTGCACACGCTGCCCGACTCGAAGCGGTTCCGCGAGGCCTTCGCCAAGCTGGAGTGCCTGGTGGTGATCGACGTCGCGATGACCGAAACGGCTCGGGCGGCCGACTACGTGCTGCCGGCCTGCTCGCAGTACGAGAAGCCCGAGGCGACGTTCTTCGCCGGCGAGATGCCTGCGAACTACTTCCAGGTGCGCCACCCGATCCTCGAGCCGCTGGGCGAGTCGCTGCCCGAGGCCGAGATCCACAGCCGGCTGGTGGCTGCGATGGGCGGGCGCCCCGCGGGCACCGATGGACTGGCTGATGCCGCCCAGCAGGGTCGTGAGGCTTTCATCGAGGCACTCGGCGAGGCCTCGAGCACTGATCCCGACGTCGGCGCCAAGCTGCCGGTGGTGCTCTACGACGCCCTCGGGCCGACGATGGGCAACATGGCACCAGCGGCGATCATGTTCGGCGCCTCGATGCAGGCTTCGATGCGCTACCCCGACGAAGTGCGCGCCGCCGGCGTCGAGGGCGACGGCTTGGAGCTGGCCAACAACCTGTTCGACAAGCTGATGAATTCACCGTCGGGAATGATCTACAGCGTCAGCGAGTACTCCCAGACGTGGGACCGCATCGCACACCCCGACGGCAATATCCACCTGTACATCGAGGAGCTCGAAGACGAATTCCGGTCGCTGGCCGACGAGGAACCGGCCATCGGCCAGGACCGCTTCCCGTTCGTGCTCTCAGCGGGCGAGCGCCGGTCGTCCAACGCCAACGATGTGATCCGTGATCCCGAGTGGCGCAAGAAGGACAAGACCGGCTCGCTGCGGATCAATCCTGACGACGCCACCACGCTCGGCGTGGTGGACGGCGACCGGGTGCGGATCGTTTCCAAGCGGGGCGAGGCCGAAGCACCTGCGGAGGTCACCGACACGGTCATGGCCGGCCACGTGACACTCCCCCACGGGTTCGGCACCGAGTATCCCGACGAAGACGGCGAGCACAAGATCCACGGCGTGGCCGTCAACGAGCTCACCGACATCGAAGACCGCGACTGGCTGTCGCTCACCCCGCACCACAAGCACGTCCGGGTAGCCCTCGAACCCGCCGTCGGCTGACCTGCCGCTGAACGCAGTCTGCCTGCGAGGCAGGCAGTCAGGGACCCAGGGTCGTGATCGGGATCACGGCTATGCCATCTCGGAGCTCGACGCCGATACCGGTCGCAGTGATCACTGCGAGCCTGACGGGAGAACTCATCTTGGCGGTGTCGACCCGATCTCTCAGGCTGCGCAACGACTCGACTGCTTCGGCGACGCCATCGTCGCTTCCGAGCTTGACTTCGAAAGCGGCCCATTCCCCATCAGCGCGCTCCAGAATCACATCGACTTCCAAGCCGTACTCGTCCCGGTAGTGCGATAGCTGGCATCCCTCGAGTTGCGAGTAGATCCGCAGGTCGCGCACCACCAGCGACTCGAAGAGCAATCCGAAGAATTCCAGGTCAGCCCGCAGCCGGGCGCTGTTGGTCCGCAAGGCGGCCACAGCGAGAGACGGGCACACGAGATGCCGCGTCGGAGTTGTGCGCAACGCAATTCGAGACCGCAAGTGCGGCTGCCATGCCGGCAGGTCCTCGACGACGAACAGCCTCTCGAGAGCCTGCATGTAGCTCTTCACCGTGCGGGGATGCACCGGCACCTCCCTATCACCTGACGCGTCGTTGGCGATCGTCGCATAGGAGGCCTTCGTGGAGACATTTCGCCCTAGCGAAGCCAGCACACGCCGGACCCCCACGGGATCGCGTTTCACGTCGTCGACCGACGCGATGTCTGCCCTGCTGATGTCATCGAGGTAGTTGCGCAAGTGCCTCTGGGCCGCCGCGGGCGTCGCGGAGGCAATCCTGGGCCAGCCTCCCCGACACACGAGGTCAACCATGTCGGAGATCGCGCCGCCGGGACTCTCCGGCCGACACGGTGTGCCATTGAGCATCTCGGCCAGTGACACGCTGCCGTCCGACTCGCCGGACTCGAACAGCGACATAGGTCGCATCCGCACCCGCGCCACTCGCCCCGCACCCGAGTGTCGGGTGATCTCGTCGGGCGGGTTGGCCGACCCTGTGAGAATGAACTGGCCCATCTGCGCCCGGTCATCGCAAGCTCGCCGCATGGGATTCCAGATGCCGGGGACCTGCTGCCACTCGTCCAGCAAACGGGGAACCGCTCCATCGAGCAGTCCCGCCGGATCGACCGACGCGGCCAAGCGGGCGCCGGGCAGAGTGTCGAGCAGCGCTTCGCTGCGCGCGAAGCGCTTGCCGGTCCACGTCTTGCCACTGGCACGAGGGCCGTCCAGAAGCACGGCAGGGCTGGCTTGCAGGGTCTCAGACACTTCCCGATCAACGACACGGGGCCGATACCCGGCTGGAACGAGAGTGTCAGCCACGCTGCTGAAGTCTAGCAAAGTGCTGTTTTATCGCCTGTGCAAGTGCTGAAATATAGCCCCATAAAGTGCGGAAACACCACAACTGGCGGTGAACTCGCCTCACCGCAGCATTCGATGAGCACAAACCGCGATTGAGCAGTGCCGTGCGAACCGAGGCGGCACGAGAGCTAAGGGTCTGCCGCGGGTTAGGTCGCGTGGTTGGTTGGTGTGATGGTGTAGT
>VYDH01000031.1:0-100869 GCA_009843525.1 Acidimicrobiales bacterium
ATCTTCGACACCATGGCCGCATATATGC
Source organism: Acidimicrobiales bacterium (assembly GCA_009843525.1). Classification (GTDB taxonomy): domain Bacteria; phylum Actinomycetota; class Acidimicrobiia; order Acidimicrobiales; family Poriferisodalaceae; genus Poriferisodalis; species Poriferisodalis multihospitum. The sequence goes on from VYDH01000031.1 coordinate 29, forward strand.
AACAAATTCCCCACTCAGGACACTAGAAGCGCTTCTCGGGAATACGCGCTGCCTTGCCGACGCGGTCGCGCAGGTAGTACAGCTTCGCTCGGCGCACATCGCCGATCGCTACACGCTCGATCTTGGCAATGGTGGGAGCGTGCAGCGGAAATGTCCGCTCGACCCCGACGCCGAAGCTGAGCTTGCGAACTGTGAAAGTTTCGCTGATGCCCGACGAGTGCCGTGCGATCACGTACCCCTCGAATACCTGGGTGCGCTGCCGGTTGCCCTCGACGACGCGCACGTGGACGCGCACGGTGTCACCTGGGCCGAAGTCGGGATGATCGTCTCGAAGACGAGCCTGGTCGACAAGATCGGTGCTGCCCATGGCGATCCGACTCCCGTGATCGGCGTGACGACAAACACCGCAGGCTAGTGGTCAGTCCGCGGATTGCCGCAACGGGAGTTCGAGGCCGAACTCTGTGAGGAGCTCTCGGTCCGCCTCGCTCACGCCTCGTGCGGCCAGCAGATCGGGGCGCTCTGCCGCAGTGCGGACCAGCGCCATCGCCCGACGCCAACGGCCGACACGAGCGTGGTCGCCGCTGCGCAGCACCTCGGGCGCGTCGAGTCCGCGGAATGATGCGGGGCGCGTCCACTGCGGGTGTTCCAGCAGCCCGGCGGCAAAGCTCTCGTCTGCGCTGGAAGCCTTGTTGCCCAGCACACCGGGCACGAGCCTCCCGACCGCCTCCACGACGACCATGGCGGCGATTTCGCCGCCGGCCAGCACAACATCGCCGATGGAAACCGAGCCATCGGCCAGCTCAGTGCGTATGCGCTCGTCCACGCCTTCATATCGGCCGCACAGCAGGCTGAAGCCGCCGGAGGTTGCCAGCTCAGCTGCCATCGCCTGATCGAACCGCCGGCCTCCGGCGTCGAGCAACAGCAGCGGCCGTGGCGGCACCACCGCCTCGACGGCGGCGAAGACCGGCTCAGGCATCAGGATCATGCCCGGCCCGCCTCCGAACGGAGCATCGTCGACCGTGCGATGGGCGTCGGCCGTCGCCAGCCGCAGGTCCCAGCAGCGGATGTCGAGCAAGCCGCTCTCTCGGGCTCGCCCGAGAATGCTCAGCTCGCACATGGCATCGAGCTCGGCTGGGAAGATAGAGAACAGATCGATGCGCAGTGCTGCCTCCGGCCCCTGCGCCGGAGCGGATTGGGCGCTACCCGAGTTCGAAGAGGCCATCGGGCACCTCCACGTGGACGGCACCGGGTTCGCTGCGCACCACGAAGGTCAGCGGCACGAGGTGCCCCGTGTCGAGTTCGAGCAGGTCCGCGGCAGGATTAGCCACGACACTCGTGATCACACCGGCGTCGAAGCCGTGCTGATCGATGAGCGAGCTTCCGCACAACTCGTGCACCCACAGCTCGTCGGGATCGTCCAACGGCTCAGCGAAGACTGTCGTGCCCGTCAGCGCTGCCGCGGCATCGCGATCATCGATGCCCTCGAATCTGACGAGCCATCGATTCCCGTCGAAGCGGGCACGGGACACCACTCGCTCCCCTGCTGCGGTGATGAGTCTCGAGCCGATGTCGAATCGCTCCAGCCGGTTGGTGACCGGGTGCATCACGACATCGCCGCGCACACCGTGGGCGCGTCCGACAGTTGCGATCTCCAGCAAGGCTGCTGGTTCCCGCTCTTGTTCGCTCCGCTCACGGGCCGCTCGGGCCACGGCTTCGCCTCTGGACGGGACTCAGTCCCGGAAGTCGACTTCGACCTGGACGCCATCGCGATGGGCTGCGGCGCGTACCAGCGTTCGGATGGCGTTCGCGACGCGACCACGCTTGCCGATGACCCGGCCGATGTCATCCGAGCTCACCGTCGCCGTCAGGCTCAGTTTCGAGCCTGACTCCGCGATCTCCACTTCCACCTGGTCGGGATGTTCGACAAGCTGAGCGATGAGATACAGCAAGACCTCTTCAGCGGTGGTGGTGTCCGTGTCTGCGCCGGTGTGACCGTCGGTCACTGGGCCTCCCCAGGATCAGGAGACTTCGGCTCAGATGCCCCGTTCTGGAGCGCTGGCTCATCGGCAGGCACTTCTGCGGAAGCCTCTGGTGAGTCGTCTGCGCCCGTCTCGGGGGTATCGAGCACCAGATCGGGCGTGGGTGCGGGTGCGGGCTCGGAAGGTGCAGCTTGCGCAGCCTCCGCATTGCTGTCTGCGGACCCCGAGGAACCCTGAGTGCGGAATTCGTCCCACGCGCCAGAGATCGTCAGCAGCTTGGAGACGGTGTCACTGGGCTGAGCCCCGTGACTGAGCCAATGGACAGCGCGCTCATTGGCGATCGAGATCGCAGAGGGCTCCTGTCGAGGGTCGTAGGTGCCGATGATCTCCAGCACGCGGCCATCGCGTGGCTTGCGACTGTCGACCGCCACGACGCGATAGCTGGGCTGCTTCTTCTTGCCGGTGCGCTTGAGGCGCAGACGAACGGCCATGTTGCTCCCGGTTGGGTGAATTCGGATGGGGGCTCGTTGGGGATCGGCGATCCACTGGGCCGCCGCGCCGACGAACGATCCTAACGGGCCGCTGCTCGCTATCACCTTGGAGACGCGCCCGCCGAGGGAGCGGATGAGCGCTCAGCGGCCGGGCAGCTTCAGGTCGAGTGCATCCCAGTCAATGTCGGCGACGGACGGTTTGCCTGCCGGTTTGCCCGTTCGGGACGTTCCCTTGGGCGTGGCCCTGCCTCCCCCGCCGGTACGCGAGCCGCCCGCCGCACGGCCGGCGCCCTTCGGGCGCTTGCGGGCAGCCTTGCGGCTGGCCGGTCGGCGCTTCGAGCCCAAACCCATCATGCCGCCCATCATCTTGCGCATCTGCGTGAACTGCTTGAGCAGGTTGCTGACCTGCGCTGATGATGTACCGCTGCCGGCGGCGATGCGGGCCCGGCGGGAGGCATCGATGATCTCCGGCGACACACGCTCCGCCGGCGTCATAGACAGCACGATGGCTTCAGCGGTGGTGATGCGATCATCATCGATCTCGGCATTGCGGACCTGGTCGGAGACGCCCGGCATCATCGAGACGATGCTCTGCAGGTTGCCCATCTTGCGGAGCTGACGAAGCTGATCCACGAAGTCATCGAGCGTGAATGTGCCCTCGACGAGACGCTGAGCGGCCGCCTCCGCCTCTTCCTGCTCGTAGACGCGCTCTGCCTTCTCGATGAGCGTCATCACGTCGCCCATGCCGAGAATCCGGCTCGCCATACGGTCCGGATGGAACTGCTCGAAGTCATCGATCTTCTCCCCGACCGACGCGAAGGCCACGGGGCGGCCGACAACCTCGGCAACTGACAGAGCCGCACCGCCGCGGGCATCACCGTCGAGCTTGGTCAGGATGATCCCGTCCACTTCGAGCGTTGCGTGGAAGGCCTCAGCGGTTGCAACAGCGTCCTGGCCCACCATGGAGTCGACGACGAGGAAGGTGTAGTGGGGTTCGACGACGTCCGAGATGCGGGCGACCTCGGTCATCAGCTCGGCATCGACCGCCAGCCGGCCTGCCGTGTCCACGATGAGCACATCGCGGCCGGCATGGCGGGCGCGGGCGAGTCCGCCTGCCGCACAGGCCACGGGGTCGCCCGGCTCGCTCCAGACCTCCACATCGATGCTGCGGGCAAGCGTCCGCAGCTGCTCGACGGCTGCGGGGCGCTGCAGGTCGGCTCCGACCAGCAGGGGGTTGCGGCCCTGGGATTTGCACCACTGGGCCAACTTGGCTGCAGCGGTCGTCTTGCCGGAGCCCTGGAGTCCGGCCAGCAGCACCACCGTGGGCGGCTTCGACGCGAACTGGACGTTCAGAGGGCTGGTGCCCAGGATGTCGATGAGCTCGTCGTTGACGATCTTGGTGACCTGCTGGCCGGGTGTGAGGCTGGCGGTGACCTCGCCGCCGACGCTGCGCTCGCGGACCCGCTCCACGAAGCGGCGCACGACCGCAACATTGACGTCAGCTTCGAGCAACGCCAACCGGATCTCGGCCAGTGCCTCCTCGACGTCGGCAGGACGCATGCGTCCGCGACCTCGCAGGCCCCGCAAAGTTCCGGACAGGCGTTCAGTCAGCGTGTCGAACATCACTCATCCCTGCTCGTCAGCATCGACACCGAGCAGCGCATTGACGTAGCTTTCGGCGTCGAAGTCGACGAGATCGTCGGGGCCCTCGCCGAGCCCCACCAGCTTCACCGGCAGGCCCAGCTCGGCCTCGATGGCGAAGACAATGCCGCCTTTGGCCGAGCCGTCCAGCTTGGTGAGCACCACGCCCGTGACATCGGTGGCCTCGGCGAAGGCCCGAGCTTGGCTCAAGCCGTTCTGGCCAGTCGTGGCGTCGATGACGAGCAGCGTCTCGGCAACCGCGCCCGGTTCACGATCAGCGACCCGTCGGACTTTCGCGAGCTCGTCCATCAGATTCTTGCGGTTCTGCAGCCTGCCGGCAGTGTCAGCAAGGACCACGTCGGCACCGCGGGCCGCCGCCGCACTGACGGCGTCATGCACCACCGAGCTGGGATCCGCCCCAGAGCTGCCCGAGATCAGCGCCGCCCCGCATCGATCCGCCCACGTCTGGAGCTGAGAGGCCGCAGCTGCGCGGAAGGTGTCGGCGGCCGCCATCACCACAAGCTGACCGTCCGCCGAGAGCCGGGCGCCCACCTTGCCGATCGTGGTGGTCTTGCCCACACCGTTGACTCCCACGAACAGCCAGACGGGCGTGGCGCCCTCCCGGTCCGGTGCGGTCGCGTGCAGCGTGCGATCCGCATCAAGCGCCGCGCGCATCTGGTCAGCCAGCGCTTGCACCAGTTCGTCGGCATCGACGATGTCCTGATCAGCGGCAGTGCTGCGCAGGCGTTCCAGTGTGGCCATCGTGGTCTCCACGCCGACATCGGCACCGAGCAGGGCCTCTTCCAGGGTCTCCCACGCCGTCTCGTCAGGTCGCCGTCGGTTGATCGACGCCAAGCGCTCGCGCAGCGTGCGGCGCGATGAGGCCAGTCCCGAGCTGAAGGTGGCTGGGGTCGGCACCCGCACCGCGACCGGCTCATCGATCGTCCGTACCGCAGGTGGGGACACGGCGACAGGCGCGTGCGGTGACGCCGCTCCCGAACGCCGCTGCCTTGCACGATGAACGAACGGAAGGGAGCCGAGGAGCACCGTCGCCACGAAAAAGATGACAATGACGATGAGAACTGTCGTGGTGCTCACTGGTCGGCAGGCTACCGAGGCGCCGTCGCGGGCTCCCTGCCGTACTCCGAGGGGGGCTGTTCCGCCATGGGCTCGTCGGGGCCGGGTGAGCCGCCAGCAGCGATGAGTGCGGCCGCTTGGGAAGGCCGCTCCGAAACGACCACACTCGAGCCGCCAGGCGGCATGGACACGCCGTACAGGACGTCAGCGGATTCCATCGTGCGTCGCTGGTGGCTCACGATGATCAACTGCGATTCCCGCCGAAACTCAGCCACGAGATCCAGGAAACGCTGCAGGTTGAGGTCGTCGAGCGCTGCTTCGACTTCGTCGAGGACGTAGAACGGCGACGGCCGGCTGCGGAAGACAGCAAAGAGGTAGGCCAGCGCCACCAGCGAACGCTCGCCGCCTGACAGCAGCGACAACCGCCCGATCCGCTTGCCGGCTGGCCGAACATCAAGTTCCACACCGCACGTAAGGAGCTCTTCGGGATCGGTCAGCGAGAGCCTGCCCGTGCCGCCCGGGAACAGCGTGCTGAAGAGCTGGGCAAAGTTCCGGGCGACATCTTCGAATGCGTCCGCGAATGTGGCGATGATCTCTGCGTCGATGGCACGGATGACCTTGTGCAGCTCTCGGCGGCTGTTGCGCACATCCGCGAGCTGAGTGGCCACGAATTCGAAACGCTCCGAAGCCTCCTCGTACTCCGACAGCGCCAGCGGGTTCACCGGGCCCAGACGGTTCAGATCCGCACGCAGCGCCCGTTCGTGTGCCGAGGCGGTAACGCCGTCGGGCAACCGCGGCGGCGATGCAGCAAGCGCCATCGCGGGGTCTGCGTCGAAGTCCGCACGCAGCGCCGAGATCAGGGCGTCCCGCTTGGTGCGACGTTCTGCCTCTGCCACGTCGAGAGCCGCCAGCTCAGTGCGCGACTGCTCCTGGCGGGAAGCAGCAGCATCACGCTCGTGTCGGAGTGCATCGAGGCGTTCCGTGAGCTGCCGAATGAGCTCGGTGCGGGCCTCGTGGCGAGAACGCAGGTGCCGCGCCTCGGCATCGAGGCGTTGACGGTGCTGCGAGAGCAGCAGCGCAAGACGATCCAACCCCGACACGATGACCTCGGCCCTGTCCAGCCGAGCGACAGCGGCTGCGTGGGAGCTCTCGTGACCTGCAAGACGCTGCGAAATGGCACCGAGCCGCTCGGCGAGCGCCGACCGGCGCTGCTGCTGCGCGGCGGCCCGGTCGTGGGCAGCCTGAACCTGAGCGGACTGCCGGGCGGCAGCAGTGGCGATGCGGCGTCGCAGTGTCTCCGCTGTGCGCTGAGCCTGCTGGAACGCATCGAGCGCGGCCCCGTGCGCCTGCTGTGCCGAGGCCCATGCTGCGGCAGCCTGACGATGGTCGTGGGTCAGCTCGTCAATCCGTCCGCGTGCATGATCGAGCGCCGCGGTCGCCGCAGCCGGACCCGTGCTGCCGATGCGCCAACGTCGAGGCCCGAACCGGTCGCCGTTTGCCGTCACGAAGACCGCGTCGCGGTCGGCCTGCGCGCGGTCGTACGCACTGGACCAATCACCTGGAACACAGATCGCTGCACCGACAATTGCGTCCAGCAACGTCTCGAGCTCGTTGCGGCACCACTCCGGAGCGTCGGCAGCCACCTGCAGATGCGGCCGCACGAACTCGCCGTCCGCTGCCTGGTGGCTCGATTCGCGAGCGGCTGGCAGCTTGTCGAGCGAGATCACCGAGCCGCTCGTGTCGCCATCGGCAAGCACTGCAAGCGCCGCTGCAGCCGCGCTGTCATCGCGAACGACGACTGCCGACATTGCTCCGTCCGCGGCAGCCTCGACGGCAGCCTCCCAGCCGCCATCGACCGTTACCAGATCGTCGAGCACACCGACTACTCCGGCCACGCCATCCAGCGCAGCGATGCCGGAATCGGTGCGTGCAGCGGCTACCGCCGACGCCAACGCCTCGAACCGCCCGATCCAGTGCTGCAACTCCTCTGCGGCGCCTCGCTGATGCTCGTCGGCATGTGACAGCGTTGCGGCTGCGGCGGCGAGACGCGCCTCGGCCCCGGCTCTGGCCTCTTCGGCTGCATTCACCGCCGCATCGTCGCCGGTCTCCAAGCTCGCTTCGTCCGGCTGTTCCTTCGAAGGCACAGCCTGCGCGGGGGCTGCGTCGATCTCTGCCAGTTCGGCTGAGACGCGTGCGTGCTCGTCGGTCAGCGTTACCACCACGTCGGAATCCAGCAGGGCGTTGCGCTCTCGCTCGACTGAGCGCATTCGCTCATACGTCTGGCCGATCAAGCCGCGCGCCCGCTCCGACAGCGACACCGCCCGCGGCAGCCGATCAGCCGGCTCGGCTGACAGTTGTGCGAGCTGTGACTGCGCGTCGTCGATCGCCCCGTCGATGTCGGAGATCGATGCCGCCGCCGCTTCCTGCCGGGCCGCGAAGGTGACCCGCCGAGCGTCGGACGTGCTCTGCGCCTCCTGATGTGCTGCCAGCTCACGTCCCGCGTTGTAGAGCTGGACCTCGACCAGTTCTGCGCTGATCTCCTGATGCCGCCGGGCAGCGGTGGCCTGCCGCTCCAGCGGCCGAAGCTGGCGACGCAGCTCACGCTGCAGATCCACCAGGCGAGTCACATTTGCCTCGGTGCTCTCCAGCCGCCGCTCGGCCCGCTCCTTGCGGCGACGGAACTTCAGCACTCCGGCCGCTTCCTCGATCAGCGCGCGCCGTTCTTCGGGACGGGCTGCCAGGACCTGCTCGATCTGGCCTTGCGCCACAATGATGTGCTGCTGGCGACCCACCCCGGCGTCGTTGAGCAGTTCCTGCAGGTCGAGCAGCCGGCAGGGCGTCCCATTGAGTGCGTATTCGGACTCGCCCGAGCGGAACAGCGTGCGAGTGATGGCTACTTCTGCTGTCTGCGTGGGCAGCGTCTGCGACTCGTTGTCGATGATCAGGGTCACCTGTGCTCGGCCCAGGGCCGTCCGGCGATCGGTGCCTGCGAAGACGACGTCGTCCATCCGCTGGCCTCGCAATGCGCGCGGCCCCTGCGCACCGAGCACCCACGCGATGGCGTCGACGACGTTCGACTTGCCGCTGCCGTTCGGGCCCACCACCACCGTGACGCCTGGCTCGAAGGTGAGCGTGGCCGTGTCTGCGAACGACTTGAAACCGGACAGTGTCAGGGAGCGAAGGAACACGGCAGCTCGAAGCGTGAGGGTTGGCGTCTACACCTGATAATCGCAGTAGTGGTGCGTCACACCCCGGATGACCGTGGTGAGAACATCGCCCCGGCCATTGCGACATCGCTCTCCCGCCCGCCCGAATACTTCGAGGTAGGGATCGAAGCCCCCTGACTTGCCGAAGATGTCGAGATGGCCGCTAGTGCCCGAACCCCGGTACTTGATGGAGTTGTGAACCGTTTCGACAATGGCGCGGTAGAGCCGCCGCACTTCTTGGGTGTTCAGTTCGCTGGCAACTCGTGCATGGGAGAGGCGCGCTGCATGCAGCACCTCGTCGGAGTACATCGGTCCGAACCCCACGACGAAGGTTGCGTCCAAGAGCAGATCGCGGATGGTGTCGGAACGACCGCGCAGCATGAAGGCGAAGTCGGTCCAGGGCATCGGCATGTCAACCGGGTCGAAGCCGAGATCGACCTGGTCCGGGAACACCTTGTGGTAGCGGTTCTTCGCGATCACGCGCAGCGTCGCCTCAGCACCCGAGTCAAGCAGGCGCAGCTGTCCGCCCTTGGTGAACGTCAGCACGACCTTCGTGTCGGGATCCTGGGGCGTTCTGGACGTGGCCCGCCGCAGTGATCCCGTAGCTCCGAAGTGCGCCACCATGACCTCGTCCGGCCCGAGGTCGAACAGCAACAACGTGCCGTCGCGAGACACCGACAAGATCTTCTTGCCCTCGAGCAGGTCGGCGAACTGCTGCTTCGATCGCATGGCCGGCAGCGCCTTCTTGGTGCCGGGGACATCGACCGTTTTGACCCGGCGGCCCGTGATTTCCTTGTCGAGATCGCGTCGGGCGATCTCGATCTCCGGCAGTTCAGCCATGAGCGGGCTCCTCCGCATCAACAGGTGGATCGTCGAGGTCTTCCAGGCGAGTGCACGCTGCTTGTGCCGCGCGGCGCTCGGCAGCACGCTTGGTGGAACCCTCGCCGCGCCCCCAGACCTCATCGAGAATGCGCGCCGCAGCAACGAAGCGAGGGCGATGCGCGGGTCCCGAGCTCGATACGTCGTAGGTGGGCTCGGCGCCGAATTGCCGTGCCACGAGTTCCTGCAGCCGGTTCTTTGATTCACGCGTGCCCGGCTCGCTCGCCGCTTCGGCGAGACGCTCGCCCATCAGCCGCTCGACGATGTCGCGAGCAGCAGCGAGGCCGCCGTCGAGGAACACCGCGCCCAGCACCGCTTCGAGCCCATCGGCCAGGATCGACTCCTTGTCGGCGCCACCGGTCGCAGCCTCACCCTTGCCGAGCAGCAGCGCCGGTCCGAGCTCGCAGCGTCGAGCGGCTTCGGCCAACGCGCCCGCGTTCACCACGGCGGATCGCACCGCACTCAGGTCACCTGGTCCGAGATCAGGCCAGCGCGTCACGGCAAGCTGGCAAACGCAGAGACCGAGCACGGCGTCGCCGAGGAACTCCAAGCGTTCGTTGGAGGCCGCCTGCGAGCCCGTCTGCTGTTCAACGCTGCGCTCATGGCACCAGCTCCGGTGCGACAGCGCCTCGGTCAGAAGTCCGGCGTCAGCAAAGCGATATCCGACACGCCTCTCAAAGCTGTCGTGCTCAGCGAGTTCGGCGACAGCGGCCTCCACGTCAGCCGACGCGCTCCATCACATAGTCGATGGCATCGCGCACGGTCTTGAGGTCTTCGAGGTCTTCGTCTTCGATACGAAAGCCCACCGTGCGGTCGGACAGCTCCTCTTCCAGCGCCTCGACCAGTTCGATCAGTGCCAGCGAATCGGCACCGAGGTCATCTGCAAACGAGGACGACTCGGCGATCGCAGAAGGCTCCAGCTCCAAGATGTCGGCGAGCTGGTTGCGGATGAGATCGAAGACCTCCTCACGCTCGGGGGGACTCTGGCGCACATGAGTTTCGGCGGGCATGGCGGCCACGAGCCTACCGGTGGTCCCTAGGAGGCGACGGGAGGCTGACGGCCGCCAGCTCGCCCAGCAAGTCAGCCGCGACCAAACGATGAGCGGCCCTGACGGCGCTCGTGATGGCTTTCGGGCTCGACGAACCGTGCGCGATCACACAGACTCCCCGCACACCGAGCAGCACCGCGCCGCCGATGTTGTCGGCGCTCATTTCGTCGGCGAGCGGTGCCAGCAGTCGAAGCGCTGCGGCGCCCGCCTCCCCGCCTTCGGCGAGACGCTCGAGAATCAGGCGCACGAAGAACGATGCCGTGCCTTCGAGCGACTTCAGCAGCACGTTGCCGGTGAAGCCGTCGGTGACCACGACATCCACGGGGCCGTCGAGGAGGTCGCCACCTTCGACGTTGCCATAGAAATCGATCTCGTCGTCGGCCGCTAGCAGCTTGTGGGTCTCCTTGATGAGCAGGTTGCCCTTCTCGGGTTCCTCGCCGATCGAGAGCAAGCCGACGCTCGGCACCGCCACGCCGAAGCGGATGCGGCTGTAGGCCGAGCCCAGACGGGCGAACTGATGCAGCCATTGGGCGTCGCAGTCGGCCATCGCGCCCGAATCGAGCAGGACGCGGGCTGTGCGGCCGCCCGGCACGGGGAACGCAGTAGCTATGGCCGGCCGGGCAACGCCGGGCAAGCGCTTGAGCCTCAGCAGCGCCGCTGCCGCCACGGCACCGGTGTTTCCGGCGCTCACCACCGCAGAGGCCTCGCCGTCACGCACGGCGTTCGCAGCTCGGCTGATCGACGAGTCTCTCTTGGTCCGCACCGCGCGGCTCGGCTCCTCGGACATCTCGATGACCTCGGAAGCCTCGATGATGGGGAGCGACTCGCCGCCGGCAGCGGCAATGGCGTCACGGCGGCCTACGAGGACGACATCGAGGCCCTCGCGCACGGCCTCCAGCGCCCCCTCCACGACAGCGGCGGGGGCGTCGTCGCCGCCCATTGCGTCCACGGCGACCGGCAGCGTCATCAGCCCGGCCCCGAGGTCGCCATCCGGCCCAGCCCTAGGCGATATCGAGGGCCTGGCGACCGCCGTACCAACCGCACTGCCCGCAGACTCGGTGGGGCAGCTTTGCTGCGCCGCAGCGGGGGCACAGACTCCGTGGCGCCTCGGCGAGACGCCACGCCGCAGCGCGGCGCGAACGAGTCTTGCTCTTGGATGTCTTCTTCTTGGGGACTGCCACCGTTCGGGCTCCTCGATCGGATCGACTCCACGAGCGGACCACGCAGCCTATCCATTAGCGCTCCCAAGCCGACCCCTCACGTCGAGTTCAGGACGGTTCGTCCATGCGGCCCCGCAGCGCCTCCAGCGCCTCCCAGCGCGGATCTGCGAGCTCCGCCGGGTCGCCTTCGGCCGCATCTTCGCGGGCCTCGGCGAGCTCTGCAGGAAGGTTCGGGCACGGCTCGGGATGCGGGCACCGGATGGCCTCGATGGGCAGCTGCAGCAGCACCGCCTCTCGCACCATCGGAGTGAGATCTGCATATTCGGGCCCGAGCCCATATTGCTCGCCTTCGCGAGGTTCGGCGGTGAATACCTCGCGGACCGCCGTCCGCACCTCCCCGTCGAGCGGCAGCCAGCAACGAGCGCACGGACCGGTCCAGGCAGCCGTGACCTCACCAGCGACGCTGAGGCCGCCGCCGATCAGTTCCAGCGCCAATGCCACCTCGACATCACTGTCGAGCGGCACTTCGACATCGGCAATGCACAGGGGGTCTCGTGATTCGGGGTCGAGCAGTTCTGACGCTGGCACGGTCGCAGACCACGCGAGCTGACCATCCGAAATCAACCGCAGGGGAACAGACAGGGACCGCTGGCGGTCCCTCTTGCTCACATCTGATCCTGGTCGAACACCACTGGATGAGTGTCGGGCGGACGGGTGTCGGGACCGCGGCCAGCCGGTCCGGATGCTCCACTGGCTACGGCATCTCCCCCGGCGTGCGGAAGCGGAGCGCTCGATGACGCAGGCGCCACGGGCGTCGCGGCACGCTTGCCGAGCTTTCGCCGAGCAGCCTGTACCGCGATCTGGACTTGGTCGACTGCGCTGGCGAACTGGGCGAGCTGCCGCTCGCAGTACTCGTCGACCTCGTGGCGGCGGCGACGGGTCTGGATTCGGGCATCGTCGAGCAGCTGGCGCGCACGGCGCTCGGCTGCACGCACGACTTCGGTTCGCTGCACCATCTGCGCGACGCGGCTGCGCGCCTCATCGATGACCAGATTGGCGTCGACACGTGCCTGGGCAAGCACTTCATCACGCTCGCGAAGCAGCCAGCGAGCTTGGCGCGTCTCGTCGGGCACGGCCGCCAGCGCAGACTCGAGCAGGGTCATCACCTCGTCCCGATTGATCATGACCGAGGTGGACAGTGGCATCGGGCGAGCGGCGTCGATGATCTCCATGGCCTCATGGATGAACTGCTCGGCCGTCACCGAGGCAGGGCGCGGAGCGAGCGTTGCCGGGCCACGAGCGTGCGGTGATATCGGCGTCTCCTCAGTGGTCGCCGCAGTCTCGAACGACGGCTGTCCGAACGGAGCCTGCGGCTGGGGCACTGCGGGGTGAACCCCCGACTGGGGCGGCGCCTCGACGCCCCCCTCGGACATGCTCATGTGCCCGCCTCCTGCGTGATGTGCTGTTGCAGTCGAGCGGCCACCGCGGGCGGGACGAGGTGCGAGCAGTCGCCGCCGAACTTGGTGATCTCCCGGATGTAGTTGGAAGCGATGAAGAGATGCTCGGTCCGCGGGGGGACGAAGACGGTCTCGATACCGGTGACCGATTGATTCATGTGCGCCATGCGCAACTCGGACTCGAAGTCGCTCTGGCTGCGAAGCCCCTTCACGATGACATCGGCACCGAGGCGCTGAGCAAGGTCCACGACCAGTTCTCCGAACTGCACCACCGAGACGTTGCCGAGATGGCGCGTCGCTTCGACGATCATGGCGACGCGCTCGTCATCGGAGAACAGGGGCGTGGCCTTGGCCGGATTCCGCATGGCCGCGACCGTGACCGAATCGAACAGCCGGGACGCCGCCGATATCACGTCGAGATGCCCGTTGTGCACAGGATCGAACGAGCCTGGATACATCGCCATGACCACCGAAAACGGTCCCTCCGGATCGATCCGTGTCCAGTGGGGCGACCGTACCGCGCCACGGTCGCGAATCGAGGGACCCTTCCCGCTGAGCCGAGGGTGAAGCGTGGCCCGGCTCAGCCTGCGGATTCGGTGTCGGGCACGATGAGATCCCAGCGGTCGCCGCAGTCAGCACAGCGGTAGGCGACGACATCTCCGGGCTGGAAGCCCCAGTCCGGCTCCGGCACGCTCAGCAGGCCGCAGCGGCCTCCGCAGTCGATGCAGGTGATCTCGGCCGGTACGTCGGCTTCCCCTTCGCTGCTGCCCCCCGACGCCGTCACCTCCGCAGTGTCGCATCCCCCTGCACTGTGCGGACGGAGTGCCGGAAGTTGTCACACCCCCCTGCAAGAGTGCTGGACATGAGTTCACGAAGGCGAGGGCCGTGGGGATCCGACATCGTCGGCGTCGGAGTCTGCGTCGTCCTGTTCGGGCTGCTGCGAGGGTCGCCGCTCGGGTTCACCGAAGACCCGCAGGGCTTCTTGGCGTTCGCAGGTATCGCCGGCGGGCTCGTCGGCTGCCTCCAAGGCAGGCCCGACCGGCAACAGCGCACCGTCCGATTCTTCCAAGAGGTCCTCAACGGCGCCGGGGTGTTCATCGGCGTCTTCATCGCGGTGCTGTTGCAAGAGCCGCTGGGCGTGATCTTGGCGTCCGGCTTGATCGGCGGTGCAATCGCCCGCTACTACCAACTGCACCCAGGTCGGCACCACCAGCGTCTCGTCGCATGGAGTCGCACCCGCTTGGCCTGGGTGCACACCCGCTGCAGCATTCCCGCCTCGATCGTCGCTGCGGGCATCGCCCTGATGCTGGGGCTGCCGTCCGGTTCGATACTCGCGTTCGCACTCGCGACGGGCGTGGCAGTTCGCTTGCTCGGCAACCGATCAGGACGGCTCGGCGGCATCGCCGACTCCGTCGGCTACCGCGCTGGTGGCACAGCGCGATGGCTCAAGGGCCAGGCAGTCCGACGAGAACGCCAGTGAGTCTCGCCAAACCCAAGAATGCCGATTGGCAGGGCCTACGGTCATGGGGTGCGCATCGTCGGCGGCACGCTGGGCGGCCGCAAGCTGGAGTCACCCAGAACTGGTGCGAGTTCGATCCGACCTACCTCTGAGCGGGCTCGCGAGGCGATCTTCAACATGCTCACGAGCCTGCAATCCATGGACGGCATCGTGGTGCTCGACTTGTTCGCGGGCACCGGCGCCCTCGGCATGGAGGCACTTTCACGGGGCGCCGCACACGCCACGTTCGTAGACGCTGACGCCGCTGCTTGCCGGACTGTCACCTCGAACCTCGAGGCGCTCGACATAGCCGATAACGCCGCCGTCGTTCGATCCGATGTCTGGGGATTCTTGGCGAGGCACTCCAGCCCTGCTGATCTGGCTTTCGCCGACCCGCCCTATGTCTTCGATCGTTGGCGCGAGCTGCTCGAGTCCGTACCGGCTGACGTGCTGGTGTGCGAATCGGACCGCGAGATCGCACCCGGCATGCACACTGGCTGGCAGACCCACCGGGTCCGGCGTTACGGCACACCCGTCATCACGGTCCTGACCCGACGCATCGCCGACGGCGACTGACCGCCCAGCTCATGCGACCGGAGCGTCACGTATCGCCAAGGTGCTCGGGGTTCGCATTGAGGATTGCCTCGATGCGCGAGAGACGCTCTGCGTGATCCAGCAGGGTCGCGTTGACCTGCTCGAACCTCTCATCCATCCGTGCGAACCGCTCATCGAGGTCGTTGCGAACATCGGCGAGGCCGGTTTCAATCTTGTCGTCGAGGGCTCTGACGTCGCCGCGAACCTCGTGACGCAGTGAGTCGATGTCGTCGCGCAGCGAGTTGAAGTCGTCGCGCAGTGTGTTGAAGCCGATCACGGCCAAGGCGAATACGCCAGCGATGAGGGCTGCCACAACGGTGGACAGCATCGGGACCACCAATGAGCGACGCTCGCGTTCAGCGGGCACTGCGGCAGGGCGAGTGGCCGCCTGCGGTTCTGCTGCCTCGGCCTCGTCGGGCGCAGCGTCGGCCTCGGCCTCGTTGGTCATTGCTGCGATCGTACCCACGGCAACTCCTCGCATCGGTCAGCGCACACGCGCAGCCCTCCGCGGCGAACCTATGGACCCACCGTCGGCACGTTCAAGCTGTTTTCTCCGCCAACTACGATCCGCTGCGGCATGGACGACTTCCTGATCGACCGCGATCCGCAGACATGGTCAGCGTTGTCAGGGCACCCGGCCTCGCTCGTGCCCTCGCACCTGTTCGTCCAGCCGGCGCCCGGCGGATTGGAGATCGCGGTCGTCACCGCAACTCGCAAGCCGACGGTCGGCGACCTGCGGACGGCTTGGGCGACCAGGCGGCAGAGGCGCGCCACGCCGGTGCTGCTGATCGCGTTCTACCCGTCACCCGAGGCACCAGGCGGCGAGCGGGTGGCGTTGTGCGGACCGGTGGGCGAGCAACCGGTGGTGCATCTCGACGTCGAGACTTCCCAGGCCGAGCGCTTGGCCGAGGTCGCGCTGCGCGAGCCGAGCCACCATGCCGCGACCCGATTGCTGCTGGCCGCGCTGCCCGAGTTGGACTCGCCTATTGCAGGCTTGCGGAACTCGGGCCTGCTCGCGACACAGGAGCTCACCGCCGGTGTGCCGATGCGTGCCGACTGGGCATCTGCGCGCACCGCCTCGGGACGCTTGCTCGCTCATCGAGGTCGCCGGCTGATCGAAGGACTGGGCTACGGGATCGCCACGCTCGCGACCAACGCGTCGGTGCTGACCGTTGCCGGCCGGCGCGAGGCCATCGCCGTGTTCTGCGACGACGGCGAGCCATTCGAGGCGCCTTCTGACCGGTTCGACGGCATGTCGCCCGTGTCACGGGCGCTGGCGCTCGCTGACCGCGAGAACGTCGACTGGGTGCTGCTCACCCGTGCCTCGGAGATCCGGCTGTACTCAGCCCGACCCGGCGTCGGAGTGGGACGCAAGGGACGGGCCGAGACGTTCGTGGAGCTGAACCTGTCGCTGCTGGCATCTGAGCAGGCCGGCTATCTGAGTCTGCTGTTCGCTGCTGAGGCTGTCTCGGCAGGCGGCTCGCTGCACGACATCCTCAGCGACTCTGAGCGGTTTGCTGCTGATCTAGCCGAGCGACTGCGCAAGCGCGTCTACTTCGAAACCGTCCCCGCGCTGGCACGCGCGGTCTCCCGACGGTTGGGTGAGGGACAACGCGCCGGAGCGACCGATGCCGAGATCGGGGAAGGCGAACTCGACAACGCCTATGAGCAAGTGATGGTGATCTTGTTCCGGCTGCTGTTTGTGGCATATGCCGAGGACAAAGACCTGCTCCCCTACCGCAGCAACGGCCGCTATGCCGACCATTCCCTGACGCGCCTCGCGCAACGCCTTGCCGAAGCCGAACGCAGTGCCGCAGTGTCCTTCGACGACCGCGCCACCGACCTGTGGGACGACGTGCGGGCGCTCTGGGATGCCGTCAACGGCGGCAACGACGACTGGGGCGTGCCGGCCTACAACGGCGGGCTGTTCTCCGACGACCCGGCAGTCAGCCCGACCGGCGCCGCCATTGCGGCGTTGCGGCTCACCAACGCCGAGTTCGGCCCTGCGCTCGCAGCCGCACTGGTGGACGACGGCCCGCAGGGGCTCGGCCCGGTGGATTTCCGCTCGCTGTCGGTCCGCGAGTTCGGCACGATCTATGAGGGACTGCTGGAGTCGAAGCTGTCGGTCGCTGCCGACGACCTGACCGTCAAGCAGGTCAGAGGCGCCGACCAGTACGTTCCCGCCGGCCCCGACGACGAGGTCGAGGTGGCCGCCGGCGCGGTCTACTTCGGCCACCGCTCCGGCGCCCGCAAGGCGACTGGGTCGTACTTCACCAAGCCGTTCGCCGTAGAGCACCTGCTCGACCACGCGCTCGAGCCGGCCCTCGATGACCACCTTGCCCGCCTCGACGTGCTGCGGGACGCCGACGACGACGCGGGTGTCGCATCAGCGTTCTTCGACTTCCGCTGCGCCGACATCGCCATGGGCTCGGCCCACTTCCTGGTGGCAGCGGTGGACCGGATCGAGGCGCGCCTGTCTGCGTGGCTGTCGTTGCACCCCGTGCCCGCTGTCACCGCCGAGCTGAGCCGGCTGCGAGACACCGCCATGGATTCGCTCGGCGACCTCAGCGACGGTGTCGAGATCGAGACCGGCTCGCTGCTGCGACGGCAGATCGCGCGCCACTGCGTCTACGGCGTCGACAAGAACCGCGTCGCCGTCGAGCTGGCGCGCTTGGCGATCTGGGTGCACACCTTCGTGCCCGGCCTGCCGCTGTCGTTCCTCGACCACAACTTCGTCCACGGCGACAGCCTCACTGGTGTGGCGTCGGCCGATGACGCTGCACTCGCGGTGCGACCGATAGGCGACACGTCGCAGCCGTCACTGTTTGTGCATCAACTCGAGAACATGCTCGATGCCGTCGCGGGGCCGCTGGAGCGTCTCGCCCGGCTGAACGATGCCGACAAGGCCGAGGTGGCCGCTGCGCGCGAGGCACACGCTGCTGCACGAGCAGCCGTCCGGACCATCGACGAGGTTTTCGACGTGGCAACGGCAGTGCGGGCTGGGATGATCGAGATTCAACGCGACTTCGACTTCGCCCCCGACACGATCGCCGCTCTCGCCCACGAACAGCGCGTGCGCGATGCCATCGAGCATCTGCAACCCGTGCACTACCCCACGACTTGGCCCGAAGTGTTCTCGCGCGACACACGCAGCGGCTTCGACTGCCTCTTGGGCAACCCGCCATGGGAGAAGGTGGTGGTCGACCGCGAGGTCTGGTACGGCATGCACCTGCCCGGCGTGCGGTCGCTGCCGGTCGCGCGGCGACGCGAACGCATCGACAACTTGGAGGCCCACCGACCCGATCTGGCGGAGGAGTTCGAACGCGAGCGCGAGCGAGCCGAATTCCTCAAGCTGATCCTGCGCGCTGCGTTTCCGCGGCTCGGGACGGGTCAGACCGATCTCTACAAGGCATTCGCTTGGGCGAACCTGAACCTGTGCCGCCCCGGCGGCATGCTCGGCGTCGTGCTGCCTCGCACTGCGGTGTCCGACGCAGGCATGGCGAACTGGCGGCGCGAGATCGTGCACGCCACGGCAGCATTGAGCGGGGGGGGGGGCAAACCCGTCGCCTCGCCGTCTCGACGCTCATCAACCACAAGGGCTGGGTGTTCGAGGGAGTGCACAATTCCTACACAGTCGTGCTGGCCACAGCCGCTCGTTGCTCACCGTCGTCAGCTGCCTCAACAGTCGACAGTGGACATTCGACGACGTCGACGGTCGCTACACCATCGCAATCGTCGCCGCCCACAAGCACAACCCGCGCAGCGAACCTCGGGGGTGGCTTTGAGGCCGAATCCACTGAACCGCACGTAGCGATCTATCCGGGGCCAGCCCGCTCGGAAGCTCACTTCCGAGAACTGGTCGATGGCAAACCCGAGTTGATCGGCGTCTCGGAATTCCTCGGCTGGTCCAACACTGCGGCATTCCCGCAGATTCCCACCCGTGAAGCGTTCCGCGTGTGGCGTCGCATGAAGCTGCACCCGCGGTTCGACGGTGCTGATGCAGCGACCCCCCCCCCCGCGCGCGAGATCGCGCACTGGAGATTCCGGCCGATCCAAGGAGATCTCAACGCCACGACAGACAGGTGGCGCTTCGCGAACGACGACGGACATGGGGCTTCCGCCCAGTCGCAGAGCTCCACGCGACACACGACCGGCACCGGTTCATGAACGACGATGGCGCCACCGCCCGATCCGCGAATTCGACGCCACCGGAGATCGGAAGCGATTCGTGAACGACGACGGCGCCTCCGCCTCGGGCAACGAGATCGCTCAGGCGACGACGGACGGTGGCCTCTGGCCGGTGTACAAGGGTTCGTCGTTCAACCTGTGGGAGCCCGACACCGGCATCTACTACGACAGCGCACTCGCCGCGGAAATGATCTCGCACCTCCACAACAAGCGGCTATCGCAACGAAAGAAAGCATCGTCGGCCTTCGCGGACCAGCCCACCGAGATCACCGACGATCCCGCAACGCTGCCATGTCGCCACCCACGCATCGCATTTCGCAATGTCACCAATCCAACCAACACACGATCGTTCATCACTGCGCTTGTGCCGGGCGAACTCGTCATCGTTCACCATGCGCCCTATCTGGTGCGGGTCGAGGGCACACCTGCAGATGAGGCGTACACGCTCGGAGTCCTGTCCTCCATGCCGCTGGACTGGCAGGTCCGCCGAACCGTTGAGCTCAATATGACCTTCGAACAGCTGAACTTGCTGTCGATACCCGATCCGGGACTAGGTCATCCGGTGCGGGACAGGGTGGTGGAGGTCGCTGGGCGGCTGGGCGCGGTCGATGATCGGTTCGCTGAATGGGCGGCCGAGGTCGGACTGCCCGTCGGCTCAGCCAACGACGCGGCCGCCAAGCAGGACCTGATTCACGAGCTCGATGCCTGCGTCGCCCACCTGTACGGACTCGACGAAGACGACCTCGAAGTCATCTACACGACCTTCGACGGGAAGCGGCCCGACCGTTACCGGCACCGTCTCGCTGCTGTCCTCGATCACTTCAGGAGGCTGCCATGAACCCCGCCAGCAACGCCGCGGCCTCCGCCTGCCGATGAACTCAGCGAGCGCTGTCGGAATCTCCGAACTTGCGGGCGTCTCTGCCGGGAACGGGACGTGTGAGGTGCCAGAAACGCATCGCATCGGCTACGCCGGGCTTGGACAGCGCCTGCTCAAGGATGCGGTCCGCTGTCTCCGAATCCACTGGCGGGCGTTTCCTCATCACGTTCCTCTCTCGCATGTCGAACATTACCGAGTGACAGCAGCATCGTGGACAACCTGTCGCCAGCAGCCCGTGGCTTGCGGAGGGCGCCATGAACGTTGAGCCGAAGCCGGAGCTGGCGCTCAATCGGGACGGGCGAACGGTGGCTGATGCGCTGAACGGGTTCATCAGCCATGCGGCGACGGGCTTCGTGGGTGGGGCGTCGGTCGACATCGCCACTGCCTACTTCAACGTCGGCGGGTACTCGCTGCTGGCCGACGCGCTGGACCAAGCCACAGGTGTGCGGCTGCTGCTGGGGGCCGAGCCGCTGCCGCCCGAGAACCGTCGGCGGGCGCTGCGCTCAGAGCCGGCGCACCCGACGCGAGCCGCCCGTTCGCGGATGCGCAGCGCGCTCGACGAACAAGAGCAGCACCTTCGCTTCGAGCGCGACCACTTCGGATTCACCCACGCAAACCACGACGCCGCACGGCGGTTGGTGGCGTGGCTCGGCTCACCCGGCGTGGAGGTGCGCCGACTCGGCGACCGATTTCTGCACGGCAAGGCGTTCCTGGTGGGCGACCGCAGCCATGGCGTCGTGGCCGGCTCGTCCAACTTCACGTACGCGGGCTTGGTCACCAATCTGGAGCTGAACCTCGGGAACTATGCGCCCCACGTGGTGAGCGGTGTGAAGGAGTGGTTCGAGGAGCTGTGGGAGCAGGCAGCGCCGTATGACTTGGCCGCCCTGTTCGCGGCGCGCTTCGAGCCTCACTCGCCGCAGCTCATCTACCTGCGAATGCTCGCCGAGCGCTATGGCAACGAGCTGGCCGCCGAGGCCGAAGCGGACGGGGCGCCGCAGATCCATCTCACCGCGTTCCAGACCGACGGGCTGTGGCGGGCGCGCCGCATCCTCGACGAACGTCACGGCGTGCTCGTGGCCGACGAGGTCGGGCTGGGCAAGACGTTCTTGGCGGGCGAGCTGATCCGCGAGGCGGCGCTGGAGCGGCGTCAGAAGGTGCTGGTGATCACGCCGGCGATGCTGCGTGACGGCCCGTGGCGCGCATTCCGTGCAGAGCACAACCTGTCGATGGAACTCGTGTCATTCGAGCAGCTCATGGCCGATCAGCGGCTCAACCCCGAGCACGCTGCGGGTACCACGCTCGAACAGCGCTATGTCAACGATTACGCCATGGTGGTGATCGACGAAGCCCACAACTTGCGCAACCCGGCCACGCAACGGGCGCAGGCATTGCGCCGGCTGCTGGCCGGGTCGCCGCCGAAGCAACTCGTGATGCTGACCGCAACACCGGTGAATAACAGCCTGTGGGATCTGTACCACCTGCTGGGCTACTTCCTGCGCAATGACGCCGCATTCGCGGACGCGGGCATCGGCTCGCTGCGTGACCACTTCGCGCGCGCAGTTGCGCTCAACCCCGACGACCTCACGCCCGAGCACCTGTTCGACGTGCTCGACGCCGTTGCAGTGCGGCGTACCCGATCGTTCGTGAAGCGGTTCTACGCTCACGACACTGTTCGCATCGGCGGAACTGAACTGCCGATCATCTTCCCGACCCCGCGGGTACGCAGAGTCAGCTACGACCTCGACGCTGTGCTGCCCGGTTTCTTCGACCGCTTCGCCGCTGCCCTCGACGCCGACGACAGCAACGGCGCCGACGGCAACGTGGGTGACGATGACGCAGCAGACATGGCCGCAAGCGGAGTCGAGAGCGGCACCAGTCAATCGGCCGCAGCCGAGGGCACGGCGATGCTGACGTTGGCCCGATACGCACCGTCGCGCTACCGGTGGGACCACGAGATCGACTCCTACGAACTGCAGCTCATCGGACTGCTGCGCTCGGGCCTGCTCAAGCGCTTCGAGTCGTCGCCGCACGCGTTTGCCGAGACCTGCGAGCGGATGGCCCGCAGCCATGACGCCTTCGTGTCGCTGCTCGACGGCGGCCGGGTGGGCACCGGCGACGTGCTGGCGGACTGGATCGCGGCCGACAGCGACGATCTCGACGACAAGCAGCGCGATGCTGTCTTGGACCACTTGGTCGACGTCACCGACGACGCCGCCGAATTCGACGTCGAGCAGCTGCGTCGGGACACCGAGCGCGACAGCGACCTGTTGCGAGCACTCGCTGCCGAAGCCCGCAGCGTGACGCGCGACACCGACCCGAACCTCGCCGCCCTCGTCGACGAGCTTGCGGAGATCGCTGCGCAAGCGCAGACCCACGGCATCGGCCCCGATGACATCCGCGACCGGCGCAAACTACTGGTCTTCAGCTACTACGCCGACACTGTCGACTGGATCTTCGAGCACCTCGAAGCCGTCTCCCACACTGACGAACGCCTCTCCCCCTACCGGGGGCGCATCGCTTCGGTTACCGGCAATTCAGGCGCCGACGACAAGGAGCATGCGCTGTGGGGTTTCGCGCCTCGCACCACCGACGCGCCCGAAGGCCACGACCGAGACCGGTACGACATCGTCGTGGCCACCGACGTGCTGGCTGAAGGCGTGAACCTGCAGCAAGCCTGCAACATCGTCAACTACGACCTGCCATGGAATCCGATGCGGCTGGTGCAACGCCACGGGCGCATCGACCGTATCGGCTCGCGACACCCAGAGGTGTTCCTGCGGTGCGTCTTTCCCGACAGCAGACTCGACGATCTGCTCGGACTCGAAGAGCGGCTGCACCGCAAGATCGCGCAAGCCGCTGCCAGCGTCGGGGTCGGCGAGATTCTGCCCGGCCAAGGCGCCGGCCACGAGATCAACTTCACCGAGACACGCGAGGAGATCGAGCGCATCCGGGCTGAGGACGCGTCGATCTTCGAACGCGGCGGCACCTCGGGGGGCGCCCTGTCGGGCGAGGAATTCCGCCAAGAGCTGCGCCGAGCACTGGAGGACCCGGCACTCGCCGCCCAGATCTCCTCGCTGCCGTGGGGCTCGGGGTCGGGCCTGGCCGCCGCAGCGGCCGGAGGGCGCACGGGCCACGTGTTCTGCGCCCGAATCGGTGATCACCCCTCACCGGTGTACCGCTTCGTCGAGAGCGAGGCCGCAGACGCCATCTTCGACGACACGCTGGCCTGCCTTCACCTTGCGCGCCCGCCCGACGGCTTCGACACCCCGCGAGCGCTGAACGAGGACAGCATCGAGGCCGCCTTCGACGCCTGGAAGATCGCCCGCGCCGACATCGTCCAGAAATGGAACGCGATGGCCGACCCCGCAAACCTCCAGCCAACCGTGGCACCGCGACTCGCCAGAGCCGCCGAGGCGGTGAGAGAGCACCCGCCGCCACACCTGACCCAGGACGAGATCGACCGCGCCGTCGACACCATCACCGCGCCCTATCCCGAACGCACCATCCGAACGCTCGCAGCCGCGCTCCGCAGTTCCGAAGACCCCGCAGAACAAGCCGTCGAGATCCTTCGAGTCATCGGCGAACTCGGCCTCGAGCCATACGTCCCGCCCGAGCCGCTGCCCGAGATCACTCCCGACGACGTCTACTGCGTCACCTGGCTCGCGCTCACCTGAGGCGCTGCACCGCTGCTCAGCTGCGGTGCAGGTAGTCGGGGTCGCGACGGCTGGCGAACCAGTCGACTTCATCGGCGAGCGCCGGGTGCGCATCGAGATCACCGTCGGCTGCGATGAGGTCGGCAGCCGCGTCGCGGGCGGCCTTCACCCAGTCGAGATCGCGGACCAGCGACGCCAGCTTCAGATCGCTGCGACCTGACTGCCGCTCGTCGAACAGCGTTCCCTCGCCGCGGAGCTCGAGGTCGCGCTCGGCCAGTTCGAACCCGTCGTTCGTGGCTACCAGCGCCGCGAGACGCTCCTCGGCAAGTGGCGTGGGATCGTCGTCGCTCACCAGGTAGCACTTCGAGGCGTGAGCGCCGCGACCCACTCGGCCACGCAACTGGTGCAGCTGCGCGATGCCGAAGCGATCTGCCGACAGCACCACCATCACCGTCGCATTGGGCACGTCGATCCCGACTTCGATGACGGTCGTCGCCACCAGGGCATCGACGCGGCCCGACCGGAAGCTGGTCATCATCGCTTCCTTGTCGGCCGGCGGCAGGCGGCCGTGGAGCAGGCCGACCCGCACGCCCGCCAAAGATCCGGCGGCCAGTTCTGCGTGAACCTGCTCAGCCGAACGCGCCTCGAGACCCTCGCTCTCGCTGATCAGCGGGCACACCACATAGGCCTGACGACCGGCTTCGATCTCGCGACCCACCTCGGCCCACATCACCTCAGCCGCAAGCGGGCCGCGGACCCACTCGGTCGTGATGGGCGTGCGGCCGGGCGGGAGTTCGTCGAGCACCGAGACGTCGAGGTCGCCGTACACCGTCATTGCCGCCGTGCGAGGAATGGGCGTGGCCGTCATCACCAGCAGGTGGGGAATGCGACGGTCGTCGCGACCGCTCTCGCGCAGCCGCGCTCGCTGCGACACGCCGAACCGATGCTGCTCATCGACCACGACGACACTGAGCGAGCCGAACTTCACCGACTCCTCCAGCAGGGCGTGCGTGCCCACAACGATGTCCGCGGCGCCGGTGGCGGTCTCCACCAGCACCTCGCGACGCTCGGTCGCCGAACTCGAACCGGTCAGCAAGCGGAGGCAGAGCGGACGGCGGCCGTCGAGCCGGGCGTCATCAGCTACCTCGAACTCGTGAAGCAATGCCCGCAAGGCGATGTAGTGCT
Source organism: Acidimicrobiales bacterium (assembly GCA_009843525.1). GTDB lineage: Bacteria > Actinomycetota > Acidimicrobiia > Acidimicrobiales > Poriferisodalaceae > Poriferisodalis > Poriferisodalis multihospitum. The sequence goes on from VYDH01000031.1 coordinate 24,963, forward strand.
GCTCGGCCAGCACCTCGGTCGGCGCCAGAAGGGCACCTTGGTGGCCGTTCTGGACGGCGACCAGCAGCGCGTGCAGCGCCACCAGGGTCTTGCCGGCCCCGACATCGCCCTGCAGCAGCCGGTGCATCGGTCGCTGCGTGCTCACGTCGGCGTCGAGCTCGGCCATCGCACGCTGCTGTGCCCCCGTGAGCGCATAGGGCAGCCGTCGCTGAAAGGCCTCGATCAGGCTGCCGGCCGGATCGTGCGCGAGGCCCAATTCGTGCGCCTCGCGGGCCAAGCGCTGAGAGCGCAGCAGCAGCTGCACCCGCAGCAATTCGTCGAACACCAGCCGGTCACGCGCCGCCCACCGGTCCGACATCGACCGCGGTTCGTGGATGTCAGTGAACGCCCGGGCCCGTCCGGCGAGCCCGAGCCGCTTGCGCAGCCGGGCCGGAACCGGATCGGCGATGCCGCGGCGCTCGCATCGGCGTCGCGCCTCCGCGACCCAGTTGGCCACATCCCACGTCACAATGCCCGCCGTCTCCGACTGCGGGTAGATCGCCACGATCTTGCCCGTGCGTTCCGCCGTGGAGCCGTCGCCCAGCACGTCGACCACAGGATTGGTCATCTGCTTGCTGCCCCGATAAGTCTCGACTTTTCCGAACAGCGCCACGGTCCGGCCCTCAGTGAGCTGACGCTCGCGCCAAGCCTGATTGAAGAACACCGCGCCCAGTACGCCAGTGGCATCACCCAGCTCGACGCTGACCAACCGCCGCCCTCCCCGCAGGCGGCGGCTCGACACCGACAGCACATCGGCGACGACGGTGATCTCTTCGCCGACGACAGCCTCGCTGATCGGCGCCTGGGCGGTGCGGTCGACGTAACGCCGCGGGTAGTAGGTCAGCAAGTCGAACACAGTCTCGACGCCGACATCGCCGAGCGCCTTGCGGCGCTGACGGCCGACCCCGTTGAGCCGCTCGACGCCGATGGCATCGAGCTCACGCAGCGTCAGCGGGGCCGTCGATGTCGCGGCTGGGTTCACTCGAGGCCGAACAGGTACGGGTAGTGGTCTTGGCCGCCGACGTGCCGCTCGACCTCGACATCGGGCCAGTGCTCGGCGAGCCACGACGCCACTTCACGGGTATGCGCGTCATCAGCCCCGGCGCCTTCGATCATGGTGAGCAGTTCATGCCCCGGCCTGAGCATGTGTGCGAGCAGCCTCACAGCTGCGATGGCCGGGTTCTCACCCGAGGCCGCGATGCCGTCGCTGGTCAAACCGATCCACTCCCCAGCGGCCACATTGCCGATCGGACTGCTCGTCGCCCGCACCGCTTGAGTCACCTCGCCCGCGAGCACTGCGTCCGCGGCATCGCCCATCGACGCTGCGTTGGCATCAGCACTCGCATCGGGGTCATACCCGATGAGGGCGGCGAGGCCCGCTGGCACCGACATGGTGGGCACGACCTGCACCTGCTTGGCCGTCTGCGCACCGACTTGGCGGGCGACCGGGACGATGTTGGAGTTGTTGGGCAGCACCACCACTTGCTGGGACGGTGCGAAAGTCACCGCTGCGAGCAGTTCCGCTGTCGAGGGATTCATCGTCTGGCCGCCGGTGACGATCTCCTGAGCGCCTAGCGCCGTGAAGAGCCCGTCGAGGCCCGTCGCAGGCGAGACCGCGACGATTGCGCATTCGACCTGCGGGCGATCCGCGGTCGCCGTGCTGCGACCCGTGTGCATACCAGCGCCCGCGTGCGCCTCGTGCGCCCCGAGCTCGGCGACCTGCTCATGCAGGTCGGTGATCTGGATGCGATGCGGCCGTCCCACGTCGATGCCGGCTTCGATGACAGGGCCGATGTCATCGGTGTGAATATGGCAGTTCCACAGCCCGTCACCGCCCACCATCACGATCGAATCGCCCAACCCATCCCACGCAGCCTTGAATCGATCGATGTTCTCGTCGGGCGCATCGAGCAGGAACATCACCTCATATCGGGTGCCCGAGGGATCGTGCGCATCGTGACCGTCGCCATCGCACCGATCAAGGTGGCTGTGCAGTTCAGCGTGTTGCTCCGCGACAGGATCGACGGGATCACCGCGGAGACTGCCGCCCGCGTTCCCGTGTGCGATCACGGCTGCCACCTCCGCGGGCAACTCGACCTCATCCGGCACAGAGCGACCGTCGACCACGCACAGCAGTGCGTCGAGCAGCAGCAGATAGCCCGCAGCGCCTGCGTCGACCACGCCGGCGTCGGCCAGCACCGAAAGCTGCTGCGGCGTAGCCTCCAACGCCGCCTGCCCAGCCCGCCTGGCGCGCTCGAGCACCGTGGCCAGTGCCGCATCGTCGTCGTTCGCAAGCGTGCCCAGCGCGCCCTCGGCTGCCTGTGCCGACGCACGCGCCACGCTCAGGATCGTTCCCTCGACCGGCTGCATGACAGCGTTGTCCGCCGCCGTGCTCGCGGCGGCGAGGCCACTGGCGAGCGAGCAGGCATCGATCGGCGGCTCGGTCTCGGGATCGTCGTCACTCGGGGCGAGCGCTGCGGTCAGCCCGCGCAGAAGCTGGCTGACGATCACGCCGCTGTTGCCACGCGCACCCATGAGCGCGCCGTGGGAGATGGCCCGGCAGACGTCGGCGCGGCCTGTGCCAGCTCGCCCGAGTTCCTCGCTGACCGCCGCGAGCGTGAGGGCCATGTTGGTGCCGGTGTCGCCGTCGGGCACCGGGTACACGTTGAGGCGATCGATCGTGACCCGGTGCTGGTCCAGTGCGGCGCGGTAGGTCCGAATGGCCTCGGCAAGCGCGTCCGAATCGAGCGTGGCAAGCGGACCTGCTGCCGTGCGTGGTTCGCCGTCGCTCATGGGTGCCGAAGCTACAACGCGCGCCGTCGGCGGTTGCTAGCTTTCGGTAGCCGCGCAGCCTGCCGCCGCAGGCTCACGACTTCCAGCCACGGGAGGCGCACATGCAAGGCGTCATCAAGTCATATGACCCTGCATCGGGAGTCGGCGTCGTCACCGACGACGTCACGCGCGCTGAGCACGAGCTGGCCCCGAATGCCTTGGAGGGATCCATCTTCCGGATGGTGCGGCAGGGCCAGCGAGTGATCTACGACCTGGACGAACGGGGGCTCGCCACGCGGCTTCGTCTGGGGTCCGAAGTGGACCTGGGAACACCCGACTGGATCACCGCCGGGGGGGGAGACTGCGTGATCTGAGGCCGGTGCGCCGCACCGGTCGAAGAGCGAGATCTTCGACTCGACATGAGAACGAGTACGAGGCTCGGACCCGGAGGACATCTTGCCTGCGACTGACAACCGCCACTTGATCGATTGGGTCGATCATTGGGCCCGCGTGCTGGTACCCGACGCCGTCCACTGGTGCGACGGCTCGGCAGCCGAGTACGAGCTGCTCTGCAGTCGGATGGTGGAATCGGGGACGCTCATCCCGCTCGATTCCGACGCGCGCCCCAACAGCTACCTCGCCCGTTCCGATCCGGGCGATGTCGCGCGCGTCGAAGATCGCACGTTCATCTGCAGCGAGCACGAGGTCGATGCAGGCCCGAACAACAACTGGCGCCAGCCCGACGAGATGCGCGAGGAGCTGCTGAAGCTCCTCGAAGGCTCGATGCGGGGCCGGACCATGTATGTCGTGCCGTTCTCGATGGGGCCGCTCGGCAGCCACATCGCCCACATCGGGGTCCAGCTCACCGACTCGCCGTACGTGGCAGCCTCCATGCGGATCATGACCCGCATGGGCACCGCAGCGCTCCACGTGCTCGGCGACGGCGACTTCGTGCCGTGCATTCACTCGCTCGGCGCGCCATTGAAGTCGGGTCAGGCAGATGTGCCGTGGCCGTGCGACGCGGATCGCAAGTACATCGTCCACTTCCCCGAGACACGCGAGATCTGGTCATACGGCTCCGGCTACGGCGGCAATGCCCTGCTCGGCAAGAAGTGCTTCGCCCTGCGAATCGCGTCGACCATGGCCCGCGACGAGGGCTGGCTGGCAGAGCACATGCTCATCGTGGGCGTGACACCGCCGCAAGGCGAGACCGTCTACGTGGCTGCAGCGTTCCCGTCCGCCTGCGGCAAGACGAACATGGCCATGATGATCCCCACGCTTCCCGGCTGGAAGGTGCGGACCATCGGCGACGACATCGCCTGGATGAAGTTCGGCGACGACGGCCGCCTGCACGCCATAAATCCCGAGGCCGGCATCTTCGGCGTCGCTCCGAATACGGGTCCCGACACCAATCCGAATGCACTCGGCACGATGTGGGGCAATTGCGTATTCACCAACGTGGCGCAGACCCCCGACGGTGACGTCTGGTGGGAGGGCCTCACGCCGGAACCGCCGCAGGGCCTCATCGACTGGCGCGGCAACGACTGGTCGCCGTCGGGCGGCACGCCCGCAGCCCACCCCAACGCCCGCTTCACGGCGCCCGCCGAGCAGTGCCCTTCGATTGCCCCCGAATGGGAGGACCCTGTCGGCGTGCCGATCTCGGCGATCCTGTTCGGCGGTCGACGGGCTACCACGGTCCCCCTCGTGGCCGAAGCCTTCGACTGGGAGCACGGCGTGTTCCTGGGCTCGCAGATGTCCTCGGAGAAGACCGCAGCTGCGGCCGGGACGGTGGGCGAAGTGCGGCGCGACCCGTTCGCGATGCTGCCGTTCTGCGGCTACAACTTCGGCGACTACTTCCAGCACTGGCTCGACATCGGCGCGAAGCCCGGCACCCAGCTGCCGAAGCTGTTCTATGTCAACTGGTTCCGCAAGGATGCCGACGGCAAGTTCATCTGGCCGGGCTTCGGCGACAACGCCCGGGTGCTCAAGTGGATCGTGGAGCGCATCGCCGGCCACGGAGAGGCCGTGCCGACGGCGATCGGCTTGGTGCCCCCGCCGGAGGCGTTGGACACCAGCGGACTCGACCTCACCGACGCCGAGATCGAGACATTGCTCGGGGTCGACGAGGACGACTGGCGAGCCGAGATCGACATGATCGAAGCGCACTACCAGGAGCTGGGCGAGCGTCTGCCGCCCGAGATGCGCAAAGAACTCGACCGGCTCTCCCAGCGGCTCGGCTTCTGAGTCCCTATCCACCGACTGAGTTCGCGAGCCGTCTTCTACGGCGAGTCCTCTGAGCTGTGCCGGTAGAGCGCCAACAGCTGCAGGCCAAGCACAGGGGCGAGCAGTATTCCCAAGCGCAGAATGGTCGCCAAGAGGCCAACTCCGACGACCATTGCGCTGATGCGTAGAGCGAATACAAAGACTCGAACCGGGAACAGGAGAGGGAGTCCTATGACAACACCGATGATCCCGAATACGACCACGACAGCATCAGGCGGATTGAGCGGGGTGGGCTCCGAGGAAACCGTCACCCCGTGTCCTTGTCCGGTGAACGGAAGAACACTGTCTGAGTCGAGTTCGGCGCCAAGGGTCAACAACACCAGGATCGACAGAAGAATCCAGTAGACGAGTCCAGCGAGTACGATCAAGCGCACGCTCATCAGGCCGGAATTCCACCTCATCGAAGTCCGCGTTTGAGGTCGTCGAGGAAGCCTGACCAAGCGTCGTGGGACTCCGAGCCGCCGGGCTCGACGGCCACCAGCACCGACTGGCCGAGTGTGGTGAGTCCGTAGGCGACCAGCACCGGCTCAGCCCGCGAGCCGTCGTGCATCTTGAAGTGGCTGGCATCGAGGAACAGGTAGTCCAGATCGACGCTGGACGGATCCCGGTCCCGGAACGCCTCGAACTCGGCGCGCAGCCGGAGAGTGTCAGGTTCTCTGTGTAAGGGGGGTGGTCTGAGAGAGTCGGCGAGCAGCGCCTCGATGTCGCGGTCGGACAGGCCCCGCACCCACGCCGAGATCACCAGCGCCTCAAGCGGCTCGGAACGCACCACGCCCTTGCCCAACAGCTGCGAAGCGAACGCCTCGGTCGTGTTGCACAGCTTCGGCCGCTTCAGGGCGACCGGGCCGGCGGTGGTCTTGATCGTCAGGTCGCCATAACCGTTGCGTTGACCTTCGCGCTCACCTCCGGACCGACAATTCCACCCCCGACCCAGCCAAGACGTGATCTCCTCCTCGAGGACCTGCTGAAGCACCAGCCGAGCCGACAACCCCATCACCTCCTCCAGAACCTCCCCAATCGGCCGGCCCGACCCGAACAAATCTTCGATCTCAGCACGGACAGCATCAATGGGCAATACTCGCAACGGCACAGGCGCAGGCCTCCTTCGTAAGTCAGCAGCCCGCTGAAGGAACCCACGCCCACGCCTCCATTACACCGCCGATGAGACGCCATCGCCGCCTCGTCGGCAGCCTCGCTCGCCGGCACCGCCGGCCTGTCAAGATCAGTCACAGACATGATCCTCCCTGGCCCACAGCAGCACACTGCGGACCCTCAGACCACATCCGGATACACAAACTTTCTGACAGGCCTCGGGTTCCGGCACGACCGGTGCCGTGGCACAGCAGCTCGGTCGCCGCTTCGTACTCGTAGACAGCAACCCTGAGGCAATCGAGGTGATGCAGACTCGCTTGCTCGGTGACGAGGTTGCATGGATCGACAAGACGGGCGCAGCGATCGAACCCGAGACCAGCGACCGCCGTCGCGAATCTACGTTGATTTGATGCATGGGCACGGCCTCCGCAGCCAGAGAAGATCGCGATGAGCCTCGACGATGCGCTCTCGCGTCGATTCGCAGAGATCACTGAGGAGATCCACGGCCTCTACAGTGCGGCAGACGACGAGGAGTGGTCCAGCAGTCCCTTCGGCTGGATCAAGACGAAGGCATCCCGGACGGTAGACGCGATCGGCGAGAAGCTTGTGTCCGCATGGTGCGATGATCTCGGGCTGGATGTCGTGCGCACTGGCGACACCGAGGCGGACCGGCTCGTGGAGGGCCATCGTGTTGAGATCAAGTTCTCCACTCGCTGGCAGAACGGCGAGTACCGGTTCCAGCAGATCAGAGACCAGCGGTATGACTTCCTCTTCGCACTCGGTCTGTCTCCGAGCAGCGTCCACGGGTGGATGATCCCCAAGTCGGTCCTGCTTGAACACGTCATCGGACAGATGGGCCAGCACACCGGTGCGGGTGCTGCCGACACGGACTGGCTCGCAGTCGTTCCTGGTGAGGAGCCTCCATGGCTTCGTGCCTGCGGAGGTTCGCTCGGAGATGTCACGGTCATCCTTGAAACTCTGCGACGGCCGGTTCGAGACTGAAGCAGCGTGCGACACAACGCAGCGCATCCCCGTTAGGCGGGTGAGCTTCCTCATCGATGTCCTAGCGACATAGCTTCCGGTCGTCAGCGCTGGGCAGGCTCAGCTGCCGAGGAACATGGCTCGGATGGCGAGCCCCATGATGAACAGCGCTCCGAGGCCGAACAACTCGTAACGACGGTGCTCCAGCTGCTGGCGGTAGGCGTAGGCGAACAGGACCGCCACTGCACAGCAGGCCCCGTAGAACACATGGAATGCCGGGGCATCGACCGCGGCAACTCGCATGAGGACAACCCCCGCAGTGAGCTGCACGAATACCAAGACCCATGCGCCGCCCAAGAACCACCACAGGCTGCGGTGACGCAGCGGCGCCCAGCGCCTCGCCCCGAGCGCCCACAGCCCGGCCACGCCGTTCGACAGCACCATCGCCCAGCCGATTGCAGTGTGGACCGTCGCCCAGACCTCAGCGCTCATACGGCGAGACGTGCTGCGTGAACAGGTGGATGAACATCAGCAGGTTCTGGGCGTCTCCGTGGCCATTGGCGAGGTTCAGTTCGCCGGGACGGCGTGCCTCGGTGTCGCTGAGCTTCATGACGTCGAGCGCGCGCAGCAGCCCCACCGGGGCCCCAGCCGAAACCAACTCGCCGATGTCGCGCACGATGTGACGGCCCCGAAGCCCCTGAGACTGGATGAGGCTGCGCAGCAATAGGCGGGCCAGTGCGCAGGCGCTCGCCGGGGACACGTCGGCGACGGCGACAGCCTCGGCATACAGCGGCACGAGCTTGCGATCGAGCCCCGGAGGTGCGTCGCTCGGTTCTCGGCCCTCCTGCTCGCCGGCGCTGGCCGATCCCGCAGCGTCGGCTTCTGCGTCAGGCGACGGCACCGGTGTCGCGCAGCTTTGCGATGTCGTCGAGGTCGTAACCGGCGATGGTCAGCACGTCGTCGGTGTGCTGGCCGGGATGCGCGGGCGGCCCCTGAACGGCCTGAACCGTACGGCTGAAGCGAGGCGATGGGCTCGGCTGGATCACGCCGGCCACCTCGCAGAACACGTCACGGTGAACGTTGTGAGGATGCTGCGGGGCCTCCTCCAGCGTCAGCACCGGGGCGAAGCACACATCGGTGGCATCCATGATCTCGCACCACTCGTCGCGCGTCTTCGACCTGAAGACCTCGGCGATCCGATCCTTGAGCTCCGGCCACCGGCTGCGCGAGTGCTGCTTGGCGAACTCCGGATCGCCCTCGAGACCGGTGAGCCGCAGCAGCTCGGCGTAGAACTGCGGCTCGATCGACCCGACCGAGATGTAGTTGCCGTCGGCGCACTCATACACGTCGTAGAAGTGGCTGCCAGTGTCGAGCAAGTTGGTGCCCCGCTCGTCGTTCCACACGCCTAGTGCCCGCATCGAGTGGAACATGGCCATGAGCGTTGCCGCGCCGTCGACCATGGCTGCGTCGATCACCTGGCCTTGGCCCGACCGCTGCGACTCGAACAGCGCGCAGGCCACGCCGAACGCCAGCAGCATGCCCCCGCCGCCGAAGTCACCCACCAGATTGAGCGGCGCGATCGGCGGCTCGCCCTTGCGGCCGATGGGATCGAGCGCACCGGCCAGTGCGATGTAGTTGATGTCGTGCCCGGCACCCATGTGGTAGGGGCCCTCCTGGCCCCAGCCGGTCATGCGGCCGTAGACGAGCCGCGGGTTGCGTGCCAGACACTCGTCGGGCCCGATGCCGAGCCGTTCCATCACGCCGGGCCGGAATCCCTCGATGAGCGCGTCGGAATGCTCTATCAAGCGCAGCAGCGCCTCGACGCCGTCGGGGTTCTTGAGATCAAGCCCGATGGAGGCACGTCCGCGGGCGAGCACGTCGATCGGCGGCCTCGCAGGGTCACGGTCTCGCACGTTGGCCGAGCGGTCGACGCGGATGACCTCCGCACCCATGTCGGAAAGCATCATCCCGCAGAATGGCCCCGGGCCGATGCCCTGCAGCTCGATCACTCGCACGCCTGCCAGCGGTCCTGTGCCCATCGTCACTCCTGTCCTTGTCGTGCGGTAGCCGGTTGACCTGCGGGTCACGCTACTGCGCGCCGTTGTGGAATTCCCCGAGCCACCGACGGGGCCGGGTCGCATTCAGGCCAACGCCCGCGCGATCGTCTGTGCCACGCGGGTCACGGCTGCAGGCGTGCGTGTCCCCCACCAGAAGAGATCCTGGCCGTCGATGAGATGGGCGGGCCCGATTGCGGTGAGTTCGTCGAAGTGCCGGCGGTGCCACTCGTATGGCTCGGTGGGAGCGAGGACCAGATCGACTGGCTCGCTGCGGAGGTCCTCCTCGCTCAGGGTGGGGTATGTCTCGGGCCGGTCGGCGAAGGCCACCTGCACGCCGCAGTACTCCAGCAGCGAGACCCCGTACGTGGCGGCGCCGACAGTCATGTACGGCCGCCGCCAGATCGGCACGAACACACGAACTGTCCGGGCACTGCCCGACGGGTGAGGCAGCGGCGGCAGTGCGGCGCGGTCAGGCAGCGGCTCGGGCTGCCAGTCGACGCCGATGCGACCTGCCAGCCGGGCCAGTTCCGGCGCGACATCATCGAGCGCGGCAATGTGCAGCACCTCGACTTCGAGGCCGGCCGCCAGCAGCGCGTCGTAATCGTCACGCCGATTCTCTTCGCGGTCCACGACGACAAGATCGGGTTGCAACGCGGTGATGGCGGCGATGTCCGGATTCTTCGTGCCGCCGACGTGCTCCAAGTCGGGCCGCCCGCAGAAGCGGGTGCAGGCCACCGGATCGGCCCCCCAAGTCGCCAGCGTCTCCGTAGCGCTCGGGACAAGGCTGACAACTCGCACCTTCAGCAGCGTATGGCTGCCAACCCCAGGGTCAGAGGGGTCTAGGTTCGCCCCGTGAGCGATGCGGCGCCCGCGACGGATCCCGGCGAGGCTCTCCCGCCCGACGACAGACTCGATTCTGCCCAGCGCGCCGCAGTTCGTTCCCCAGCGGCGGCGTTGCTCGTGGTGGCCGGTCCGGGAAGCGGCAAGACCCACGTGCTCACGCAGCGAATCGCGTGGCGAGCTGCCACCGAGTCGATGCAGCCACAGCGGGCGATGGCCGTGACGTTCACTCGCCGGGCTGCGAGGGAGCTCCGGTCGCGGCTGCGGCTAGCCGATGTCGACGACATGGGGCCGGTCGGCACGTTCCACTCCATTGCGCTTGCACAGGTCCGGCAGTACGACACAGACCACGGCCGGGCCGAACGAAAGATCCTGCCGAGCCGGGCTGCGCTCAGCGGCGAGCTGTCGGAGCAACTCCAGCGTTCGTTCGGCCCGCGGCCGCCGATCACCGTCGCCACCGCGCTGCGCGAGATCGACTGGGCCAAGGCGAGCGACCTGTCGGTCGCCGAATATCGCGACGGGCCGGCGCCGCGCCGGCTCGGGCCAGCCGCAGCCGAAGCAGCCGCAGCGCTCTTCGGACACTTCGAGCGCACCAAGTCGCGCCGCCGGCTGCTCGACTTCGATGACTTGCTCTCCGAATGCACGCGCCTGATGCGCTCCGACGAGGACTTCGCGGCCGCTCGGCGCTGGCTCCACCGGCACTTCTTCGTCGACGAGTTCCAGGATCTCAACCGGCTGCAGTGGAACCTGCTGCAGGAGTGGATCGGCGGCGCCACAGCGGTGCACGACGGGACCGCCGACATCTGCGCCGTCGGCGACGCCGACCAGGCGATCTACGGATGGAACGGCGCCGACAGTCGCTACATCACCGGGTTCGGGCGCCATTTCGAAGGGGCGCAGATCGTCAGGCTCGAGCTCAACTATCGCAGCCACCCATCGCTGGTCACCGCGGCTCAGGCGGTGATGGAAGGAGACGGCGACCGAGAGGCTGAGCCCTGGGCCCGAGCGGCCGGCGAGCCCGCGTCGGTCGAAGGCGGGAGGCAAGAGCAGGAAGCGACAGGATCCGGCGGAAGGGCGCAAGCATCGGCGCGTCCGCACGAGACGGGTCCCGCGCCGACGGTGACAGCGTTCGACGATGCCGCAGCCGAGGCCGCCGGCATCGCTCGGTGGGTCGCTGATCGCCACGTCGGCCGGGTGCGCTGGGATTCGTTCGGTGTGCTCGCTCGTACGAACGCCCAGCTCGGTGACATCGCGACCGCTCTGGATGCCCGCGGCATCCCCTGCCGACTCAGCGGGCAGCGAAGCCCATTCCTGCAACTGCCCGCCACCCAGCAGCTGCTGGAGCGCCTTCGCGTCACCGGCGATCAGTTCTCGACCGCAGTCGCCGACATGCGGGCCGACGCGCTGGATGCCGAGCCGGACAACCGGCCTGAGCCGGCGCTGGAACGAGTGCTCGACCTCGCCGACGCCTATCTCAGCGAGATGTCCCGCATGTCCGGCCGCAGGTCACATCGCAGCGGCCCCACCGGAGAGGGCTTCGCAGCCTGGGTCAGCCTGCTGTCGGCCAGCGACCGTGAGCTCACTGCGGATCTATTCGACAGCGACCGCTCGGGCGCCCGCTTCGATCTGCGGGACGGGGCCGTGACACTGGCGACCTTTCATGCAGCGAAGGGCTTGCAGTGGCATCACGTCGTGATCGCCGGCGTCGAGGACGGCCTTGTGCCCCTGCGCCGCAACGATCCCGAGGAACGGCGGCTGTTCTATGTCGCCGTCTCGCGAGCGGCACGCACGCTGCACTTCACGTGGGCACGACATCGATCCGGGCACGCGGCGGGCGGGCCTCGCAGCCCCTCACCCTGGCTGGCACAGATCGCAGCCGCCACCGCCGAGCCACCCCCGCTGTCGCCAGACGACGCCGCCGCCCGGCTGGCCGCCGCCCGAGCTGTTCTCGACAGTTCGCGCGAGCGCTGAGCAACTCAGAGCGTGAGATCGGCAAAGACGGGGGTGTGGTCCGAGGGCTTGGTTCCCTTGCGGGCGTTGCGGTCGATGAGGCAGAACTGCGTGGCCGCGACCACCGGCGCGGTGCCCAGCAGCAGGTCGATGCGCAGGCCGTGGCGCTTGTAGAACGCGCCGTCTCGATAGTCCCACCAGCTGTACAGGCCGTCCGCGTCGTAGTGCTCGCGGAAGATGTCGGTCAGCCCCCAATCGCACACCTCCGCGATGGCATCTCGCTCAGGATCGGTGACGTGGGTGCGCGGCTCAGGGTTGTCGGGATCCCACACGTCTCGGTCGTCGGGGCACACGTTGAAATCGCCGCCGACCAGCACCGGCTCGGCCGGATCGCACGTGGCCTCGAGGTGAGCGCGCAGGCGTCCCAGCCAGTCCAGTTTGTAGTGGTAGTGCTCGTGTTCGACGGCGCGGCCGTTGGGCACGTACACCGAACTCACCGTGACGCCACCGCAGCGGGCCGAGATGATGCGTGCATCGGGGTCGGGCTCACGGCCGTCGGCGAAGCCAGCGACCGGATCCTCTATCCCGACGCTCGACAGGATGGCCACACCGTTCCAGCGGCCTTCGCCATGATGCACCGAGGCATAGCCCTGCGCGTCGAAGTGCTGGTGCGGGAACTGCTCGTCGGACATCTTGGTCTCTTGCAGCAGCAGAACGTCCGGCTCGGCGTAGTCGAGCCATTCATCGACCCGTTCCAGCCTGGCGTTCAGGCTGTTGACATTCCACGTGGCAATCCGCACCGGTTCGACGCTAACGGCTCAGCCTCAGCGGGCGAGCGGCTTGTAGGTGAGCCGAGTCGGATGCGCCGCGGCAGAGCCGCGGCCAGTGGATCCCGCATCGGCGCCCAGCTCGCGCTTGCGGAAAGCCTCGTAGTCGGTGAAGTTGCCTGCGAACCAACGCACCACGCTGTCGCCTTCGAAGGCCAGCACGTGGGTCGCAATCCGGTCCAAGAACCAGCGGTCATGGCTGATGACCACGGCGCAGCCGCCGAATGACTCCAAGGCCGCCTCGAGCGCACGCAGCGTGTCCACGTCAAGGTCGTTGGTGGGCTCGTCGAGCAACAGCACGTTGCATCCGCTGGTCAGCGTCCGGGCCAAGTGCACCCGGTTGCGCTCGCCGCCTGCGAGGTCGCCCACACGCTTCTGTTGATCTGAGCCGGTGAAGTTGAACGATGCGACGAAGGCCCGGCCGCTGACCTCGTGGGCACCGTCCAAGCCAGTGATGCGCAGCGTGTCGTGCCCACCGGTGATCTCTTCGTAGACCGTGCGGTCGGGGTCCAGCACCGCGCGTGACTGGTCCACGTACGCAATGTCGACCGTCTCGCCGATGGTGATGCTGCCCGCGTCGGGCTGCTCGTTGCCGACCAGCAGCCGGAACAGCGTGGTCTTGCCGGCACCGTTCGCGCCGACCACCCCGACGATGCCGCCCGGCGGCAAACGGAATGCAAGATCGTCGAACAGCAGCTTTTCGCCATAGGCCTTCACAAGACCCTCGGCCTCGATGACCTGCGAGCCGAGACGACGTGACATCGGGATCGTGATCTGCAGCGCATCTGCTCGGCGCTGCTCGTCAGCAGCCTTGCGGTGCGTCGCCAGCAGTTCCTCGTACGCGCTGACGCGTGCCCTGCTCTTCGCTTGCCGGGCCCGCGGCGACATGCGCACCCACTCCAGTTCCTGTGCCAGCGTGCGGGCGCGGGCGTCGGACTGACGCTGCTGCGAGACCAGCCGAGCGTTGCGGTGCTCGAGCCACGCGCTGTAGTTGCCTTCGAACGGATGCGTGCGGCCGTGATCGATCTCGAGAATCCAGCCGGCGACGTTGTCCAGGAAGTAACGGTCGTGGGTGATCGCGACAACTGTCCCTGAATAGTCGGCCAGGAACCGCTCCAGCCATGAGACCGATTCCGCATCGAGGTGATTGGTCGGCTCGTCGAGAAGCAGCAGGTCTGGGTGGGACAGCAGCAGGCGGCACAGCGCCACGCGCCGTCGCTCCCCTCCCGACAGCATGGTCACGTCGGCATCGCCAGGCGGCAGACGCAGGGCGTCCATCGCGATGGCAACCTGGCGATCCAGGTCCCAGGCATTGGCCGCCGCGATCCGATCCTCTAGCTCGGCTTGGCGGGTGCCGAGCGCGTCGAAATCAGCATCGGGCTCGGCCCAGCCGGCCATCACCTCCTCGTAGGCCGTCAGCAGGGCAGCAGTCTCGGCAACACCCGCCAACACGTTGCCCTCGACATCAAGGGCAGCGTCGAGTTCCGGCTCCTGGGGCAGCAATCCCACCGACGCCTCGGGCGCCAGCCTCGCGTCGCCGACATAGCCGTCGTCGAGGCCGGCCATGATGCGCAGCAGCGTGGACTTGCCCGAGCCGTTGTGGCCGATCACGCCGATCTTCGCACCCGGCAGGAACGCCAGCGTGACGTCGCGCAGAACTTCCCGGTCGGGCGGGTAGAAACGCCCGAGCTTGTGCAGCGTGTAGATGAACCCTGAATCCATCAGTGCATCGCCATCAGCACGTCACTGGCTGACGGTCACCGCAGCTCGAAGCCGACGAGTGCTTCCAGCTCGCGCAGGGCCTCGTCGGGATCGGTCACCTTGATGGCCGCCATGCCCATTGCTGCAGCCGGTTTGCAGTTGATGCCGAGGTCGTCGAGATATGCCGTGCGGGCCGGGTCGATGCCGAGCCGGTCACAGGCCAGCTCGTAGATCCGCGGATCGGGCTTGCGCAGGCCGACTGCCGACGACTCGATCACCACGCCGAACAGCTTCATCACTTCGGCGATCGCCGCAGCGGTGCCGGCATCCCGGGACATGCCGGCGCCGTGGCCTGTTCTCACATTGTTCGTGATGCAGCCCACGGGCAGGCGCGCCGCGAGGACCTCCAGCGCACGCACCATCCGCGGGCGCAGCCCGCCGCTGAGGCACGCCAGTACCTGCGCGCCCGACATCTCGTATCCCCGGTCGGCAGCCTCTGCCTCGAACAGCTCAGCGAATTCGTCGACGCTGACCTCGCTGCGCTCGAGTCGCGCCCACGCATTGGTGTCGGGATCGGTGGCGTTGATCTGCCGGATGGTGTCGCGGGGCACACCGATGCGATCCTCGTAGCGGTTGAACGCTTCGAATGGGCTCTCGGTGATGACTCCGCCGAAGTCGAACAGCACGGCGTCCACTGCCGCTGGCCCAAGCCGGCTGCCTGCAGCGGCGCCTGGCCGTCGCACGTCTGTGGCGGGCAATTGCTCGGGCACGGCCCCGCACGCTATCCGCGTCGTGCTGCAGCCGATGTGCGCGTCTGCAACGACGCCCGCACCCGGTAAGAGCCGTCACAAATCGCGCGCATAGCGCGACTACTCGCGCTCTATGCGCGAATATCCACCGATAGCGCGCGAGCGTTCGCTAGGGTGCCGCCATGGCTACGGACACCTCGGCGCGGTCACCTGCTGTCTCGGCATCAGATGCTTCCACAGAACGCAAGGCATGGAAGAGCAGGGCAGTGTCACGGAGCGTGGACGCTGGGAACTCGGCCTATTGCGCTGTGTGCGACGAGCTCATCAAGTTCCGAGCACGCGTCCGGGCTGAGCAGATCATCTGCAACGTGTACGTGAAGAACCGCTGGGACCGCGTCGAGCACTACCACCCGGAGTGCTACGAGCAGGCGGGCAGTCCTTACGGCGAACCCAAGGGCTGAGCCGAGCGCGCCGTGGCGCCTGAGCAGCGGGCGCAGCGGCTACAGGACCTGGCTCAAGAACAGCTTGGTGCGCTCTTCTTCGGGTTCTGTGAAGAAGTGCTCCGGCGTGCCGACCTCGACGATCTCGCCGTCCTCCATGAAGATGATGCGGTCGGCCACCTCGCGTGCGAAGCCCATCTCGTGCGTCACGACCATCATCGTCATGCCCGTGCGCGCCAACTCCTCCATCACATCGAGCACTTCCTTGATCATCTCGGGGTCGAGCGCCGAGGTGGGCTCGTCGAACAGCATCACGCGCGGCTCCATCGCGAGCGCACGCGCGATGGCCACACGCTGCTGCTGGCCGCCTGAGAGCTGTCCGGGGAACTTCTGGGCCTGCTCGGGAATGCCGACACGCTCCAGCAGTGCCAACGCCTGCTCTTCGGCCTCGGACCGCGACTTGCGGCGCACCCAGATGGGGGCCAGCGTGATGTTGTCCATCACCGTCAGATGGGGGAACAGGTTGAACTGCTGGAACACCATCCCGACCTCGGAGCGGATCTTCTCGATGTTGCGAAGATCGTTGGACAGCTCGATGCCGTCCACGATGATCTGGCCGCTCTGATGGACCTCCAGGCGGTTGATGCAGCGGATCCAGGTGCTCTTGCCCGAACCCGAGGGCCCCAGCACCACCACGATCTCCTGCTCCTTGATGGTCGCGCTGATGCCGCTGAGCGCCTGGAAGTCGCCGAACCATTTGTCGACCTCACGACAGACGATCATGTCGTCACGCGCCGCCAGCTCGTCCGACACTGCAACCGTTGCGTCGCTGATGCTCACGTCATGCTTCCCTTTGCCGTCCCTGCCTTGCTTGGCGTCCCTGCTGTCACTATCGCTCCCCCACACCGAGCCGCCGTTCAAGCCGCTGGCTCCACTTCGACAGCGTGTAGGCGAACACCCAATAGACCAGCGAGACGAACAGCAGACCTTCTCGCTTGATGCCCAGGAACTGGGTCTGGGCCGGAATGACGCTGTTGGCCATGCGCAGAATGTCGAACACGCCGATGATGGCCAGCAGCGAAGTCTCCTTGAAGGTGGCGATGACCTGACCCACCAAGGGCGGAATAGACGCCCGCAGCGCTTGGGGCAGGATGACGAAGGTCGTTCGCAGGCTCGTGCTGAGGCCGACAGCGTCCGAGGCCTCGTACTGCCCCCGGCGGATCGACTGCAGGCCGCCGCGCACGTTCTCGGCCAGATAGGCCGCGGAGAACAGCGTGTACCCCAGCGTGGCGGAGGCGAACAGGCTGATCTCCATATTCGCCGGAAGGAACAGCGGCAGGATCACCACGAAGAAGATGAGGATGGTGATGAGGGGAACGCCCCGCACCACCTCGATGTACGACGTCGCCATCACGCGGAAGATCGGCAGCCGCGAGGTGCGCGCCAGCGCCAGCAGCACGCCCAGCGGGAACGAGAGCATCAGGGTGAACACCGCCACCACCAGCGTGACGGCGAATCCGCCGATCAATGCCTCCGTCGGGGTCTCCACCGTCGAGGGGGTGTTCATGATGGTGGCGAAGTAGTGGAAGACCGCCATGATCGCGAGCCAGGCCGCCAACAGTCGCCGCCGCTTCTGGGTCTCTCCCGAGAAGTTGTGCGCCAGAAGGGCTACCACTGCCAGCAGCAGGAAGCTGATGCGCACCTTCTGCAGCATCGGGTACCAGCCCATGAACGCAGCCAGCCAGTTGAAGGCGGCGAGACCCAGCAGCGCCAACGCAGCAATGCGGCCGAGCTCGCCGATGCCGTCGCTCGTCAGCCACCACAGCACGATTCCGCCCGCGACGCCGAATGCCAGCGCCAGTGGCACATCCACCTGGGTGATGCGGGCCCAGTCCAGGTCGGGGTCGCGCAGCACCACCCAGTACAGGACGAACGGCACCGCCAGCCAGACAAGGTTCACGGCGATGCGCAGCCGCGACAGCGATTGCTCGCCGATGCGTGAGCGGACCCAGCGGCCCACGAGCAGCGACGCGACCGCCAGCACCCACATGACAGTCCATGGCAGCTTGGTGGATATGGCCACGGTGCGGCCGGGTTCGGCGATGAACTCGCCTTCGGCGAAGGCGTAGTGGCCCCACGGATAGATCCAGGCCGACAGGACGGGCAGGGCCAGCGCTATGGCAGCCAAGTTGAACGCCTGGATCGTGCGCAGCGATCCGTCGCCGAGCGCAGGCACCCGCCGCAAGCCCAGCGCGATCACAGCCAGGACCGCGGCCGTCAGCCACCACCCCCACCGATCTGACATCGCGTCGGCGAAGGACTGCCGGACCACGGCGTCGTCGGTGCGGACGACTTCGCCATCGGCACCGATCAGCACCGACGGCTCCCGCAGCACGACGCCGACGGCGACGGCCACAGCCGCGGCCACCAGCGCGTTGGAGATCTTGCGCAGCGGCACGCCGTCGCCTCGGGCGGCGAACAGGCCGAGCGACAGCCCCGCGAGTGCCACCATGACGCCGACGCACACCCACACGCGCACGTACTGCTCTTCTGGGTAGGCATGGGTGAAGATCAGCCGCAGGTTGGTGCGAACCGCATCCCAGCCCCGCTCCTCGCTGAACACGAAGTTCAGCAGCCCCCGAACGGTGAGCAGCACGAAAAGGCCGAACGCGACGGTCAGGAACGAGTTGAACGGGCTGGGGAACAGGTTCTTGCGGACCCATTCCGCAGGCGAGCGGTAGGTCTCCTCGACGGGACGAGTCGCCACCCGTTCGATGACGGGCTTGTCGGCCAAGGTCGGCAGGGCGTCGCCTTGGTTCATCTCAGCGCTCCACGATCCGCATGCGGACGTTGAAGAAGTTGACGACCACCGAGATCGTCAAGGAGCACGCCAAGTAGAACAGCATCCAGATGGAGACGACCTCCAGGGTCTTGCCCGTCTGGTTGTAGACGGTCTGGCCGACTTGGACAACGTCGCTGTAGCCGATGGCGATGGCCAGCGAGGTGTTCTTGGTGAGGTTGAGGTACTGGTTGCCCAGCGGCGGCAGGATCACCCGGAACGCCTGGGGCAGGATCACCCGCCGCAGCATGGTGGTGCGCCGCAGGCCCAGCGCCTGGGCTGCCTCGCTCTGGCCCTTCGGCACAGCCAGGATGCCTCCCCGCACCACCTCGGCGATGAACGCCGCTGTGTACAGCACCACGCCGAAGTAGACAGCCGCCAGCGCTTGGATCAGGTTGAGCCCGGCTGGGCCGTAGTTGGGAAAGTTGCCGAGTTGCTCGATGTCGGGCCGGTAGGCAGCGATCGGGCTGCCCGTGCGGCCGTCGCCGAACTTGTCGGCAATGACTTCGAACAGATCGCGGCCGGAGTTGATGACCCAGCTCGACAGCCCAGGCCATCCGAGCGTCACGAACAAGATCACAAGCACTGCCCCGGCGCCAGCGAAGATGATGCGGAACCAGTCGTCGTCGATGAGCTTGGTGAGTCCGGCCGGTGTGCGATGGCTCGCGAGGAAGCGCCTGATCCACTGCACCGCCGCTGCAATGGCGAGCAGCGAGATGACCACCTGCACGATGGGTGGCGTCAGCGCGTCGATGCCAGAGGCGATGGCGTCGAAGATGGCCCCCACCCAGCCCAGCGCCGGATGTGCGAACCAGCCGACCGCGGCGAAGGCGAGCACCACGCCCGCAAACGACAGCCATGGGTAGGTCTGCTGGCCGGTGAGGTCGTGACGACGCTCCTGTCGGCGCATCGCCCACCGTCCCAGCGCCGCGCCCGCGATCACGAAGATGATCCACTGGTAGAAGCCGTCGCCGATGGTCACCCGGGGAATCGACACGCCCGTGTTGGAGACATGGAGCCAGCCGTGAATCGGTCCCTGGTCAGTGGTTACCCGAGGCAGGCTCGCGATGACGACGAAGATCAGGATGATCTGAACCAGCAGAGGGATGTTGCGCAGCGTCTCCACGAACACGCTGCTGGTGCGGCTCACGATCCAGTTGCGCGACAGCCGACCGACGCCGACCAGCACGCCCAGGATCGTTGCCAGCGCGATGCCGGCGATCGCGAGGCGGATCGTGTTGACCATGCCCGCCCACAGTGCCCGTCCGCTGGTGTCCGGGTTGGTGTCGATGCCCGAGCCGAGGTCGCTGCCCAGCGCGGTGCCCAAGAAGTCGTACCCGGTGGCGATGTCGCGTTCCTCGAGGTTGTTCTGTGCCTGCGAGGCCAAGAAGAACAAGCCCAGCAGCACCAGGACGAGCCCGACGACCTGCGAGAGCCACTTGACCACCGTGGCGTCGCGGTAGAAGGGCGGGCGCGCGCCCAAGGTGCCCAGCGACGCTGTTTCCCCCGCGCCCCGCTCATCGCTCACCGCTGGTCACCCTACGCGACGCGCACCGAGGCAGTGCGATTCATCTCGTCGTCGGAAGGCAGCGCGGCGGATCCAGGCCGGCGGCGACGACATGGCCGAGCGGCCAGGAACGCGCAACGGCCCCCGATCGAGCCGGATCGGGGGCCGCGCGTTCGCTCATGGCCGCCGGGCAGAGCCCGGCGAGGCCTGTTGGCTCAGCGTGCAGGCGGTGCGTAGATCAGGCCGCCGTCGAGCCAGCCTGCGTTGGCGGAACCCTCGCGCGTCAATCCCACGGGATTCAGGTGACGAGAGTAGATCTCGTCGTAGTTCCCGACTTGGCTGATCACCTGGTAGAAGGCGTCGGCCGACAGGCCCATGGCCGACTGCAGCTCGCCGTCGCCGCCGAGCAGCCGGACCGCCTCGGCGTCGAGCGAGCCGCCCGACAGCATCGAGTCGACGTTGCTTGAGGTGATGCCCTTCTCATCGGCGATGATCGTGGCGTACACGGTCCAGTTGACCACATCGGCGAAGCGCGACTGATTCTGGCCGTAGGTCGGTCCCAGCGGCTCCTTGGAGATCGGCGTCGGCGGGAAGATCACCCACTCCTCGCCGTCGGGCTGCTGGTTGGCCTTGCGGCCGACCAAGGCCGAACCGTCAGTGGTCACGATGTTGCACGCACCCTCGATGAAGTTGGTCGTGACGATGTCGAAATCCTCGAACGTATTCAGCTGGATCGACACGCCAGCCGCGTCGGCCGCATCGGCGATGTTCTGCTCGGTCGTGGTGCCGGAGTTGGTGCACACGATTGCGCCGCCGATGTCGGCAACGGTCGAGCTGCTGCTGAAGCCGTCGCTCGCACGGGCCATCAGCTGCTGGCCGTCGTAGTAGGTAGTGGGACCGAAGTCCATGCCGACTTCGGTATCACGCCCCTGAGTCCAGGTGGTGTTGCGCATCAGCACATCGACTGCGCCGGTCTGCACTGCCGTGAACCGCTCAGCAGCAGTCAGCGGTGTGAACTCCACCGCTTCGGCGTCACCGAAGATGGCGGCGGCAACTGCACGGCAGTAGTCGGCGTCGAAGCCGGTCTGCGAGCCGTCAGGCTGCGTCTCGGAGAATGCCACGGCCGCGCCGGACACGCCGCACTTGAGCTCGCCGCGGGCAAGGACGGTGCCCAGCAGGTCGTCGCCGGCCTGCGTCAGTTCGACCTCGGTGGCATCTGTCGCTTCCGCTTCCGCTTCCGCCTCCGTCGTCGCTGCCGGCTCGTCGGCGACATCCTCATCGCCGTCGTCGCTGCCGCATGCTGCGCCGAGCAGCGCCAGTGCCACGAGCACACCGCCGAGGCGATACGCGATTCGTCTGTTCATCGGGTTCTTCCCTCCATTTGGAATACATGAGAAGCAGGCAGCACGGGCGTGACTTCGGCCGTGATCACGCCTGCTCGCAGAGTGAGGCTAGTTGCCGCCGCTCGCGGTCTCGGTGTTTCATTGCTGCTGTAACAGAAACGTAGTGAGACCGCGAACGGGCACACTTGACCGATGGCCCGACCCGACGACCATGCGCTGGCCGCAAGCGTGGCCACCGAGACCGGAGTTCTGCTGGTGGAGACCCGTGAACGGCTCTTCGCGGCGGGCGCCGGCACCTGGGTGGTCCGTGACACGGGTGATTCCGAGGCCCACCGGCACATCGTGAGCCGGCTCGCCGAAGCCAGACCTGCCGACGCCGTCCTGTCCGAGGAAGGGCGCGACGATCCCGCCCGGCTGTCCGCGGACCGGGTCTGGATCGTGGACCCGCTGGACGGCACCCGCGAATTCTCCGAGCCAGGCCGCTCGGACTGGGCGGTACACGTCGCGCTCGTCGAGAACGGCGTGCCCACTGCGGGGGCCGTGGCGCTGCCCGCCGTCGGCCGGACGCTGTGCACCGAGCCCGAGCCGTCCCTGCCCGAGCCCCACCACGGCCGTCCCCGTCTCGTCGTCAGCCGGTCGCGCCCACCTGCGGCCGCCGTCATCATTGCGCAAGCCCTCGACGCCGAGCTCATGACGCTGGGCTCGGCCGGCGCCAAGGCCATGGCTGTCGTGATGGGAATGGCCGACATCTACGCCCATTCGGGAGGCCAATTCGAATGGGACAACTGCGCACCTGTGGCTGTGGCGCGAGCGGCCGGCCTGCACGCGAGCCGCTGCGACGGATCGGAACTGGAGTACAACTTCGCCGACCCGTGGCTCCCCGATCTGCTCATCTGCCGCCCCGAGTACGCAGATGATGCACTGGAGGCGCTGCGGCAGGCGATAGAGGGCGAAGCCTGAGCTTGGTCGTCGACGTGCATTCGAGGAGGGACACATGGATCTGAAGGCAACGAAATACTCGGTCGAGGGTCCGGTCGCGACGCTGACGCTGTCGCGCCCGCATCGCCGCAACGCGTGGACCGGCCGGATGCATACTGAGCTGCGCTGGATGCTGGAACAAGCCGAGCGAGACCCGAAGGTCCGCGTGGTGGTGATTACCGGCGAGGGTCGCGACTTCTGTGTCGGCGCCGACACCCAGGCACTGGAGGGTCACGGCGAGCGCGGCGGCTACGACTCGGGCACTGGAGCCGATCTGGCGATGCCCGGCTATGGCGTGGCACCCGAGTTCGATCAGAACTTCGCGTTCATGATGGCGCTGGAGACGGTGACGATCGCGGCGGTGAACGGAGCAGCAGCTGGCGCTGGGCTCGTGCTGGCCTGCTATTGCGACCTGCGGTTCGCGGCGCCTGATGCCAAGCTCACCGCCGCCCACGGGCCGCTGGGGCTGCCCGCAGAGTTCGGTCTCTCATGGGTGCTCCCCCGTCTCGTCGGCATCACGCGGTCCAACGACCTGCTGCTGTCGAGCCGCAAGTTCCTGGCCGCCGACACCGACGGCTGGGGCCTGTTCAACGAGATCGTCGAGGCGTCCGAGCTCATGGATCGCGTGTACGAGTACGCGTATGACATGGCCGCCCGGGTCGCGCCCAGCTCGCTGGCCACGACAAAGCGGCAGATCTACCTGGACCAGCACCGGGACGTGGGCACCGCCGTCTCCGAATCGGATCGGCTGCTCAACGAGATGATCCCCAGCCCGGACTACCTCGAAGGCGTCCGGGCACTGACCGAGCGGCGGCTGCCCGACTGGCCTGAACGCTGAGCGACTACAGCTCCGGCGCAGCGACGCCGCGCGTCACAGCTCCAGCACGGTGATCATGCCGGTGTCGCCATTCACTTCGATGAGGGCGCCATCGGGGATGCGTCCTGTCGCCCCGGTTGCCGAGATGACACACGGCAGTCCGAGTTCGCGGCTCACGATCACCGAATGGCTGAGCGCTGCGCCGACGTCGACGACGACCGCGCCCGCGCTGACGAACAACGGCGTCCACGATGGATCGGTGAGCGGCGCCACGAGCACATCGCCGGGCGACAGCGCGGTCGGGTCGCTGCTGTCGAGCACCACTCGGGCCCGCCCGCGGGCGATGCCCGGGCAGCCCGGCAAGCCCGCGAGCGTCTCGCCCGCCGAGAGCTGCGGCAGCTCGGATGCACCCCGGCGAGGCCACTCTGACATCGGCGGCGGGTCGCCCACGATGACGAACGGCTCTTGACGCGACGCGGCATCGTCCCACTGGGCCTGACGCTCCGCGATGACCTCTGCCCAGCCGGTTGGGTCGTCGAGCATCTCGTGGATCTCGGACAGCCGCAGCATGCCGAACTCGGTCTGCCCGCTGAACTGCCCACGCTCGACGAGCCGCTCGCCGACCACCCGTGAGGCGATGCGGCACTCGTTCACAAAACGCACGCAGTTGGTCTTGGTGCGCTCACGCCCCGGCAGGTACACCGCTGCCGCACCGAGGGCCAGGTTGAACTGCATCTGGGTGTCGGCGTCGGCCTCGAGCAACGCGGAGATCTCTGCTGCCAGCGCCTCTCGCTGGGCAGCCAGCTCGGCCCGCCGCCGCGCGGGCTCGGCATCGGCAGGCGCCAAGCGCATGCGGTCGATGGCCGCCAGCGCAATGTCGGGGTCGGTCTCCCAGGTGGGGCAGCTCATCTCCCACTCATTCGGCCCCCGCGAGCCGAACTCATACGCGAACGAGTCGAAGGCATCGTTGAAGGCCGCAGCGTCGCCTGACGGTTCCGCGGCACCGGCCGCTGCCAAGCGCTCGGCCAATCCCGCGGGACCCTCGTCGAACAGCGCGCCTAGCGCGCTCGACGCGGCAACCTGGCGCCCGAGCTGCCACATCGCATCGGACGGCGCAGCGGATGCCACATCCCCGAAGCCGGCCACCAGCTTGAGGGTGTCCTCTGGCCGGCCCAGCGCCGTGCACACCTGCTCGAGCACGCCCAACGGCACCGCCGCCAGGAACGACACCTTCAGGTGACGTGCGAACAGCAGCCGGAAGCCGTCGCCGTCGCCGTAGCCCGACTCGAGGAAGTCGCTGATCCAATCGATGATCTCGTGATCGCCCATCTGGGTGAAATCAGGCCGCTGGGCACGCAGCTCGGCGATGTTCTGCTCGTCTTCGTGCACCTCGGGCAATGCCGGCGCCGCGAACAGCATCAGGAAGGTTTCGCCGATCCGCTGCTCGGCGTCGGGGCTGGCGTCGTCGGGATGCGGTTCGTACGGCGGAATGCCCGGCTGCTCCCCGAAGAAGGTCCGATCAACGGTGTCGACATCGATTCCCGGTGCGCGAGCACCGAAGACGCGCCCCACCGCGGCGTTCAGGTACGTGTAGCCGCCGAAGACGCCCAAGAAGACGCAGTTGTCGGGATCGAACTCGTCGTAGTCGAACGCGCCCATCTCCACATACGCATCGCGGAATCCCCACTCGGACATGCGAATGCCGTCGTCGTTCTGGAACGCGAAGTCGAAGGTGCTCATCCTCACCGGATCGGGGAACACCTCGCCCACGTTGGCGCGCGTCCAGATGGGATAGCGCTCCGAAGGCTTGGTGCCGACGAAGTAGCCGCCGCTCCGGTCTGTCAGATCCGCCATGTTTCCTCCCGACGGTGCCGAACGTGAAAGAACAGCGGGCCGGGCAGCCGCCTCCCCCTCATGGCGTCTGCCCGGCCAGGCCGTGGTGCGATGCTAGACCGTCACGCACACGTTGCGACCAACCGGGAGGCGGCCGATGCCGGTCACCATCGAGCACTATCGAGATCTCGGCGAGTTCGACTATGGCGCCTGCGACCAAGTGTCGCCGCTGATCCGGCGCGTCATCTGCAAGAACCCGACGCCGTTTACCTACCGCGGCACCGGCACCTACATCATCGGGCGCGGCGAGGTCGCCGTGATCGACGCAGGCCCACCGCTCGCGAGCCATCTCGACGACGTCCTTGCGGCACTCGAGCCCGGCGAGACGGTCGGTGCTGCTCTCGTGACGCATACCCACAGCGATCACTCGCCCCTCACGGGTGATCTGGTCGCCGCCACCGGCGCCCTCAGCTACGGCTACGGCCCGCACGCCAGCGTGTGGAAGCTCGATCCCGACGATCGTGTCGACTTCTCCGGCTACATCAGCGCGCAGGAGCAGGAGAAGTACCAGGCCGAGTTCGACGAACTGCCCGAGGAACTGAAGCGGGAAGGCGCCGATACCGGGTTCGTCCCCGATGTCGCGCTGGTCGACGGCGACATCGTGGCCGGTGACGGCTGGACACTGCGTGCGGTGCACACGCCGGGTCACTGCTCGAACCACCTGTGCTACGAGCTGCTCGAGGAGAACTCGCTCTTCTCGGGCGACCACGTCATGGGCTGGGCAACGAGCGTCGTGGGGCCTCCCGACGGCTCCATGCAGGACTACCTCGACTCGCTGGCGAAGCTGCTCGAATTCGACCACGAGCGGTACTGGCCGACCCACGGCCCTCCGATTCCCGAACCCACGGCATACGTGCGCTCGTTCATCGCGCACCGCAGCGACCGCGAGCAGCAGATCATCGAGCACCTCCGGCCGGGACCGTGCCGCATCGCGGACTTCGTGCCGAAGATGTACGAGGCCTACGACAAGCGGCTGTGGTATCCCGCGGCGAGCTCGGTCTACGCGCACATGCTCCATCTCGTCGAGAGCGGTCGCGCCCGGGTGCTCGATGCAGACGGTAGCGATGGGGGCGAACCCAAGCTCACCTCGATCTACGAGCTGACCGACGCTGCTTGAGCTGTGCGCCTCGTCATCGCACGCTGCACGGTCGACTACTCGGGACGGCTTGACGCGCACCTGCCCGAGGCCGTCCGACTGATCATGGTGAAGGCCGACGGATGCGTGGCCATTCATGCCGACGGTGGTGCCTACAAGCCGCTGAACTGGATGAATGCACCCAACCGGCTCGTCTGCGAACCCGATCTGTGGCGCGTCACGAACGACAAGGGCGAGCGTCTCGAGATCCGCCTCGCCGAGGTGATCAGCGACACCGCCCATGACATGGGCATCGATCCCGGCCTCGAGCGGGACGGCGTCGAAGCCCATCTGCAAGAACTGGTGGCCGCGCATCCCGAGACGCTGGCCGACGGCGCGGAGCTGGTGCGGCGCGAGTATCCGACCGACATCGGTCCCGTGGATCTGCTGTGCCGCGGCCGCGACGGCGCGACGCTGGCCGTGGAGATCAAGCGGCGGGGCGAGATCGACGGGGTCGAGCAGCTGTGCCGCTATCTCGAGTACCTGAACCGGGATGCCCGCTTGGCGCCCGTGAGCGGCGTCTTCGCCGCGCAGGAGATCAAGCCCCAAGCGCGTGTGCTCGCGGCCGATCGGGGCATCCGCTGTGTCGTGCTCGACTACGACGAGCTGCGCGGCATCACCAGCGACACTCTCAAGCTGTTCTAGCGCTGTCGCAGATCAGTCGTAGGTGCACAGGCCGTTGTCGATGACCACGCGCTGCTCGTCGGTGCCCTTCTGGGCGACTGTGCGGTAGATCGCACGGCCCTCGCCGTCATCCCACACCTGGATGGTCAGCTCGTCACCGGGAAACACCGGTGCAGAGAACCGCGAGTCCATTGACCGGAAGCGGGCGGGATCGCCCTCGCACAGTGTGTGCAGCAGCGCCCTGCCGGTGAAGCCATAGGTGCACAGGCCGTGCAGGATCGGCTTGGGGAAGCCTGCGAGCTCGGTCGCGAACCACGGGTCGCTGTGCAGCGGGTTGTAGTCGCCGCTCAGCCGGTAGGTGAGGGCCTGATCGGGGCGGGTCTGGTACGAGATCTCGTAGTCGGGGTCGCGGTCGGGCGCGCTGACCAGCGGCGCAGTGCTGCCCGCCTCGCCCCCGAAACCGCCTGAGCCGCGGATCACCACCGAGCTCCGAAGCTCGAAGATGACGTCGCCGGAATCAGGATCGACCGCGCTGGCCTCGGTGTCGATGATGGCGTTGCGGCCCTCGCCCTTGTCCCACATACCAGCGATGCGATCGGTGATCTCGACGGATCCCTCGGTCGGGATCGGCTGATGCACGGTGATCCCTTGACTGCCGTGCAGCAGCTTGCCCCAGTCGAGATCACCGGCATTGGCCATGGCACCGCCGGCGCCGAATCCGATGACGACGCCCTGGGTCGGGAACGCCTGATGGGCGATGTCCTTGGAGTTGTGGGTGGTGAACTCCAGCTCGGATCCGAACGGATCCTCCGCGCCGGCGCCGATGCCGACGGCATACAGCAGCGAATCGCGGAAAGTCCACGACCGCTTGGTCGGTGTGCCGGTGGCGCCGACTGCTTCCGGATTGAGTCCCATGATTGATGGCCTCTCTTGTTCTTGTGGTGTGCGGGTTCTTGGAGCGTACGGTTCAGTCGGCCACGCCGCCGTCGGCCGGCGCGCCGCTCATGCCGCTGTTGAGGCGGGCATCGCGCACGAGCTGTCGGGCTGCATCGCCGATCTTCGTCGGGTCGTCGATGGCGTCGATGGTGGGGCCGCGCTCCCAGCCCTCGGCAATCGCCAGCATGCGTCCGGAGGCCTCGAATACACGGCCGGACACGCCGGCTGCTTCTTCCGAGCACAGCCAGGTGACAATCGGCGCGATATAGCGGGGGTGCATCATGGCCTGGTCTTCCTCGGAGGCTTCGCCCATGCCCAGGTCCTCGGTCATGCGCGTGAGCGCGCCCGGCGCCACTGCGTTCACCCGCACGCCATAGCGCGCCAGTTCACGCGCGGCGATGATCGTGAACGCCGCAATGCCCATCTTCGCGGCGCCGTAGTTGGTCTGGCCCGGATTGCCGTAGATGCCTGACACCGATGTCGTGTTCACGATCGATGCGTTCACCTGCTCGCCGGCCTTCGATTTCTCCCGCCAGTAGGAACTGGCCCAGCGCGCCGGAGCAAACGTGCCCTTGAGGTGAACCTTGATCACCGCATCCCATTCGGCCTCGGTCATGTTCACCAGCATCCGGTCGCGCAGGATGCCGGCGTTGTTCACGACGCCATGCAGGTCGCCGAAGGTCTCGATGGCCTGATTCACGAGGCGCTGGGCGCCTTCCCAGTCGGAGACATCGTCGCCGTTCGCCACCGCCTCGCCGCCCATCGCTGCGATCTCGTTGACGACCTCGTCGGCGGGGCCGATGTCGGCGCCGGTGCCGTCGCGCGCACCGCCCAAGTCGTTGCAGACCACCTTCGCGCCGTGCTCGGCGAGCATCAGGCAGTGCTCACGCCCGATGCCCCGGGCACCTCCGGTCACGATGACGACCCGACCTTCGCACAGCTTGCTCATGATGTTGTGAATCCCTTCCACTTGCCGACGACGGGCCTTACTCGGCGCCGCCGCACAGCCTCGTATGCGGTGATGACGGCTCGGAGTATCGCACGCTCGACGCGCCGCCCGCAGCCCGCAAGTGACCCGTACGATCAACCCTCGTGCACTGGCCGACGTGGGCCCCTCGCTGGTCGATCATCACGGCGGCCGCCATCCTGGCCGCGTCCATCGGTGGGACGGCTGTGCTGGCGATCCGGAACTCGGATGACGCTCCCCCTCCGACTGCTCCGACGACGTCAGCCGCGCCTGCGGCTGCCAGTACGCCAATCGTCATTCCCACGACAGCTCCAGGCACGCCGACCCAAGTGAGCCCCGACACTGTGCACTTGCGGATTGCCGCGCTCGCAGCGGAGCTGGCGGCCACGCCTGTCGTCGTGCGCACCGACACCGGCGAGCAGACGCTCACGGTGGCCGACCTCGGCATTGCGCTGGAGCGAGACGCCACGTTCGGGGCCGTTCGGGAGCTGCGAGCGGGCGATGCCGAAGAAACCGGCGGAAGCGCTGAGTCGTGGGTTGCGTGGTCCACAGACCCCCAGTTCACCGAGCGCCGGTACCTCGTCGATCGGTCGAGGGCTCGAACCGTGCTGGCCAACGCCACTGACCTCGGTGTCACGGCGACTCCCCCATCAGTGGTCGTCGTCAATGACACGCTGGCGGTCGACCTCGGCCTGCCCGGTCAGGTCGTCGACGCAGATGCCATCGTCGACCAAGTGCTCGAGGGCATCGCACGCTCGTTCACCCGCATCGAGATCGCCGCAGAGCTGACGCAGAGCGAACCGATCCCGTACACACCCGAATTGCAGCAGGCCGTCAATGCGGCACACCAGAACTACGGGCGAAGCCTGCTCGTGGCGTACGGCGAAGCAACCCACGACCTCACCATCGAGACAATCGCTGGCTGGCTCCGGCTCGACCCCGGGGCAACACCCCCGGAGATCGCTTTCGATCATGAGCAGGTCGGGCCGTACCTCGAGGAAGCATTTGCCGCAGCATCGGCACCCTTCACCACCGGCGCGATGGCCGTTGCCAGCGGCGTGCCGACGGTGGTGGCGAGCGATGGCAGCGTCGCGTGCTGTGCGGACGATGTCGGCGCCCTGATCGAAGAAGCGCTGCTGGCGCGCATCGAAGGACCACTGGCGCTGCCGTCGCGCCCTGCGGTGAGCCGGGAGGAGCAGGCGCACCTGGAAGCGCTGGGCATCATCGAGCTCGTCGGCACCTTCACCACGAAGCATGCGTGCTGCCAGGGACGCGTCGAGAACATCCACCGTTTCGCGGAGCTGATGCGCGGCGCGATGGTCGAGCCCGGCCAGAGCCTCTCGCTGAACGGACATGTCGGCCGGCGAACCGAAGAAAAGGGCTTCGTGGAGGGCGGGTTCATTGAGAAGGGCGTGCTGGTCGACGACATCGGCGGCGGAGTGTCGCAGTTCGCCACCACCATCTTCAATGCGCTGATCCGGGCCGGTATGACTATCGACGAGTACCAGACGCACTCGCTGTACCTGAGCCGTTACCCGTTCGGCTTGGATCCCACCATTTCGTACCCGAAGCCCGATCTGACGTTCACCAATCCCACGCCGTACGGCCTGCTCATCTGGCCGACATACACCGACACGTCGATAACCGTCGAGCTGTACTCCACGCGCAATGTTCAGGTGACCATTGGCGAGCCCGAGGAGGAAATGCAGGAATTCTGCCGACGGGTCCGCACAGAGCGGACACGGGTGTTCTCGGATGGCACCGTCGACACGGACACATTCCATGCCCGCTACCGGCCCGAAGAAGGGCGCGACTGCGACGGTGCGCGTTCGGTGCCGCGGCAGTGCATGGATCCGCTGCTGGCACCCTCGGATGCACCGGGCGACGGACCGGCGGCCGACGGCGAGGCGCTGGAGGATGCTTCCGGCACTGCCGATGCCGAAGGGGCTGAGCCAGAGCTGGTCGAAGACGGCAGCGAGCGTGCAGACGGGTCGATCGTGGAGTGCCCGCCGCTCGAATGCGTTGAACAGCCCGGCGAGCGCGACTCGGAACTGCCGCGCTATCCCGACGATCCCTGTCTCGGTGTCGATCTGAGCACGCTGAGAGCCGACGAAGGGACGGAATCCGGCGAAGGCGACGCAGCCCAGGGCGAGGGCGGCTCGACCGAGCCTGACGACACCGGCAGCACCGGCGAGGAAGGTCACGACGCCGAGGGCGGGCAGTCCGCCACGGATGGTGGGGTCACCGAAACCGGCGAGCCCGAGAGGTCATGAGCGGATGACCATCGTCGATGTCTTGATCGTCGGTGCCGGTCCGGCGGGTGCATCCGCAGCCGTGTGGGCACGGCGCGCGGGACTCGGAGTCATGCTCGTCGACCGGGCGGCGCCAGGACGCGACAAGTGCTGCGGCGACGGCCTCACAGCGCTCGCGCTGCGCGAGCTCGAATCACTCGGCCTGCAGCCGGAGCGGATGAACTCGTGGATGCCGGTGGCATCTGCGTGCGTGCGCACGCCGCGCGGGCGCGTTATGAGGCTGCCCCTCCCCGACGGGCGCGGGCAGTTTGCGAGCGTGTGCCGGCGCACCGAGCTGGATGCGGAGCTCGTTGACCTTGCGGCGGCAGCGCAGGCTGACGTGCGTCTCGGCATCGCATTCGACGGCTTCGAAGACTCCGGTGAGCGGGCGAGCTCGGCGTCCGTCCGGCTCAGCGACGGCAGCGTCGTGCAAGCCCGCTTCGTGGTGGCTGCTGACGGCGTGTATTCCGCCGTGCGCAAAGCGCTCGGCATCGGCCCAGATCGCTACCGGGGCGATTGGCATGCGTTTCGCGGCTATCTGCACGCAAGCGGCCCCGCTGCGCGCGACATGTGGGTCTGGTTCGAGCCCGACCTGCTGCCGGGTTACGCCTGGTCGTTCCCGTTGGGTGATGGGCGAGTCAATGTCGGCTTCGGGGTGCCCCGAAACCGCCGCGGCCACAACGCTGCTGGCGGTGCGGGCACCCTCGCGGGCAGCGAGATTGCCACCATCTGGGCGGGCCTCACCGAGCGCCAGCACATCGCGAGTGTGCTCGGCCCTCACCAAACCGACGGCCCGACACGGGCGTGGCCGATACCGGCACGGCTGGGAGAGGTGGAGCTGGCGCAAGGTCGCACACTGCTGTGCGGCGACGCCGCTGCGGCCGCCGATCCGCTCACCGGCGAGGGAATCGGCCAGGCCCTGCAAATGGGGCGCATGGCGGCAGCCGCGATTGCGCGCGGCGGCCCACCGCACAGCGTGGCGGCTCGCTACGTGCGCGAGGCACGAGCCGAGTTCACGCTGGATCACCGGCTGGCGCGCGGGCTCAGCCGCGTCCTGGCGCACGAACGTCTGGCCGAACTCTCGCTTCGAGCCGTCGACTGGTCCGGATGGACCCGCCGGCAATTCGCCCGCTGGATGTTCGAGGACTACCCGCGAGCCGCCGTCGCGACACCGCGTCGCTGGCATCGGGGCATGGCGACAGCACAAGGCGCGTACGACCCGGTTGCGGTCAGTGCCATAAGTTCGCCAAGCTAAGCGGGTGACGGACGCCACCACCTTCGACAGAAGGCTCGAGCCGGGCATCGACGATCGGCATTGCAGGTTCACCCGCGAGCAGTGGGCGAAGCTGCGAGACGCCACGCCGTTGTCGTTGACGGAGGCCGAGCTCGAGGCGCTGGCGGGTCTCGTGGAGCCTGTGACGCTCGACATGGTGCGCGACATCTACCTGCCCCTGTCGCGCCTGTTGAACCTGCGTGTGGCGGCCAAACGCCAACTGCGCGCCGCCACCGAGGGCTTCTTCGGCAGGGTGCTGCCGCCGCGCCCGTACCTGATCGGCATCGGCGGAAGCGTCTCGGCCGGCAAGAGCACCACGGCACGCATTCTGCGAGCTGTCTTGGCCTCGTGGCCGGATCACCCGGAGGTGGATCTGGTGACGACGGACGGGTTCCTGCTGCCGAATGCCGAGCTCACCGCGCGCGGCATCCTCGGGCGCAAGGGCTTTCCCGAGTCGTACCGCCGCGGCGACCTGCGCGATTTCCTCCAGCGGATCTCGAGCGGCGAGCCCGACGTGGCCGCGCCGCTCTACTCGCACAGCCTGTACGACGTGACCGACGAGGTGCAGCTCATCAACCAGCCCGACGTCCTCATCGTCGAGGGTCTGAACGTGCTGCAGACCGGGCCGCCGTCGAGCACGCCCTTCGTGTCGGACTTCTTCGACTTCACGATTTACGTCGACGCCGAAGCTGAAGATCTTGAGGAGTGGTACGTCGAGCGCTTCCAGCAACTGCGCAAGACGGTGTTCCGCGAGCAGACCGCCTATTTCGCTCAGTTCGCCGATCTGCCGCCTTCAGCGGCCGACGCGGTCGCACGCACGATCTGGCGCTCGATCAACCTCGTCAATCTGCAGGAGAACATCCTGCCGACACGGGCTCGAGCCGACCTAGTGCTCGCAAAGGGGCACGATCACGTCGTTGACCACGTCGAGCTCCGGTATCACTAGGCACCGCACGCCCTCGACTTATGGCGAATTCCGCTGCGAATGATCCGCCGGCTGCGGGCCGGATGCCGGGCTGCACGTTCTGTTCGATCGTGGCAGGTGACATCCCGGCACTGCGTATCTACGAAGACGATCACGCCGTGGCTTTCATGGATCGACTGCCCATGACCGTCGGTCACTGTCTGGTCATTCCCCGCAGGCACGTGACCGACATCTGGGAACTCACCGATGACGATGCGGCACACGTGATGCAGGCGGCGCGCCGGGTGGCAAGCCTGGTGCGCGAGCGGCTCAAGCCGGCAGGCGTGAACTTGCTCAACAACAACGGCGCCGCCGCAGACCAGACGCAGTTTCACTTCCACATCCACGTGATCCCGCGCTACGGGCGGGACCGGCTGCTGCACCCCTGGGAACGGATCTTCGCGCCCGCAGGCGAGATCGAATCGGCGTACCGGTTGCTCAGCGCGCCCAGCTCGCAGGCCCCGGCGGCTGCCACCCCGAACAACTAGCTTCGGGCGCCATGAACGACCGCTACGCCCCCTTCTCCGCGCTCCAGATCACCGGTCCCGACGACGACGGCGTGCTCGAGATCGTGATCGACACGCCAGGTCGGCTGAATTCGGTGGACGCGCCGAAGCACCTGGCGCTGGCCGACGTCTGGCGGGCAGTCGACGAAGACCCCGACACCCGGGTGGCCGTCATCCGGGGCGCCAACGGCACGTTCTCCGCCGGCGGCGACCTCGACATGATCCAGGAGATCATGGACGACTTCGAGACGCGCCAGCGGGCGCTGCGCGAGGCGCGAGACATCGTCTACAACATGATCAACTGCTCCAAGGTCATCGTGTCGGCGATCGAGGGTGTTGCCGTCGGGGCCGGTTTGGCGGCGGCGCTGATGGCCGACATCTCCATCGCCGGGCGCAGCGCGCGGATCGTGGATGGGCACACCAAGCTCGGCGTGGCCGCCGGCGATCACGCGGCGATCGTGTGGCCGATCCTGTGCGGCATGGCCAAGTCGAAGTACTACCTGCTGACCTGCGACACGATCACGGGCGAAGAGGCCGACGACATGGGCCTCGTCAGCAAGGTTGTCGACGACGATGCCGTGCTCGACGAGGCATTCGCCGTCGCCCGCAGGCTGGCGGGAGGCAGCCAGAGCGCCATCCGCTGGACGAAGTACAGCCTCAACAACTGGATGCGGATGGCAGGGCCCATCTTCGACACCTCTGCTGCCTTGGAGATGCTGGGCTTCACGGGCGCTGATGTGCGCGAGGGCCACGCCGCCATCGTCGAGAAGCGCCGTCCGAATTTCGCCTGACCCGGGCAGAGAATCGAAGAGACGAAGACATGACGAAGCTGGATCCCCCCGACGAAGACCATCTCACCGCTCATGAGCGGGCTGCGCCGATGGCTGCCCAGAACTCGGGCCCGCTCCAAGGTGTTCGCATCATCGACTGCACCCATGCGCTGGCAGGCCCGTGGTCGACGATGATGCTTGCCGACCTCGGCGCCGATGTGATCAAGGTGGAGCCGCCGCGGGGCGAGCTGGCCCGCAAGATGCCGCCGTTCACCCGCGAGGACACCGAACGGAACTTCGGCGCCGGGTTCGCCAACTACAACCGCAACAAGCGAGGCGTGGCTCTCGACCTCACCGACGATGACCAGCGGGAACAGTTCCTGCAACTCGTCGACACAGCGGATGCACTCGTCGAGAACATGCGCGCGGGCGTGATGGATGCGCTCGGAGTGGGCTGGGAGGTGCTCCACGAGCGCAATCCCCGGCTCGTGTACGGCGCCATCCGGGGCTTCGGCGACCCCCGCTCAGGCGAGAGCCCCTATGTCGACTGGCCGGCGTACGACGTCGTGGCCCAGGCGATGTCGGGCATGGTCTCGGCCACCGGCAGCGGTCCCGACGACCGGCACGTCGTGGGTCCCTACATCGGCGACACCTACCCCGGCACGATCGGCGCCATGGGAGTGCTGGCAGCGCTGTTCCATGCGCAGCGGACCGGCGAGGGACAGTTCGTGGATGTCTCGATGGTGGATGCCGTGATGGCGCTCAGCGAAGTCGGCGTCACCCGCTACAGCGTGATGGGCCAGCCCGATACGCCCCCCAGCGGCAACAAGAACCAGTACATCGTGCCGTTCGACATCTTCGACACCATCGACGGGGCCATCGCCATCGGCGCCCCCACCGACAACCACTGGCGCGAGCTGGCGGTTGCGATGGGCCGACCCGAGTGGGCCACCGCAGAAGAGACCCGCACCTTGCGAGCGCGCTACCACCATCGCGACGAGATCATCACGGCACTGACCGAGTGGGCCGCAACTCTCACCAATGCGGAGGTCATCGCGGCGATCGGCGGCAAGGTGCCGTGCGGCCCGGTCAACCACCCCGGCGACCTGTTCAGCGATCCCCATGTCGCGGCCCGCGACATGCTGGTGGCGGTCGAGCAACCGGTGGGCCGGCCCATCGTCCAGATCGCGCCGCCGATTCGCATGAGCGCCACGCCGCCGGGCATCTACCGCCGCGCTCCCAAGCTCGGCGAGCACAATGACGAAGTGCTCGGTGAGCTCGGCGACGACGCTGACTGATCGCGTCCGCCGGCGAGGCGACACGATCACAGAGCACCCCTGACCCACGGGTAGCGTGACGACGATGGGCAGGCGCAAGCGTCGAGTGCCAGCATCGCGCACGAGGCCTTCTGGCTTCGAGCCAGTGGTCGCCGGCATGGTCTCGCCCCGGCGAGCCGTGCCCGCGCACATCGAACTGCCCCCGTACGCGCTCAGCGGCAAGTCCTCACCGGCCCCGAGCGGCGTGGAACCCTCCGACGGCGCCACGATCGACGCCATGCGGTCGGCAGGCTCGGCGGCACGGCGCGTGCTGAGGGCCGTGGCAGCCGAGATCGCACCGGGCGTCACCAGCGATCATCTCGACGAGGTCTGCCACGAGACATGCATTGCCGAAAGCGGCTACCCGAGCCCGCTCAACTACAACGGCTTCCCGAAGTCGCTGTGCACCTCGGCCAACGAGATCATCTGCCACGGCATCCCCGATGACCGGCGGCTGCGCGACGGCGACATCGTGAACTGCGATGTGACGATCTTCGTCGGCGGCGTGCACGGCGACCACTCCGAGACGTTCTTGGTGGGCGATGTTGACGAGGCCTCGCGGCGGCTCGTCGAGGTCACCCGCGAATCCATGTATCACGGCATAGCTGCGGTACGGCCGGGAGCCCAGGTGTGCGACATCGGGCGCGCCATCCAGGCGCGGGCAGAGTCCGAGGGCTACGGCGTCGTGCGCGAGTTCGTCGGCCATGGCATCGGGCAGATCTTCCACCGGCTGCCCAACATCCCGCACTACTTCGACCCCTCTGCGCGGACCGAGCTGGTCGAGGGCATGACCTTCACGGTGGAGCCCATGATCACGGCAGGCACGCCACGCGCGCAGCTGTGGCCTGACGGCTGGACTGCCATGACGGCCGATCGCAGCCGCACCGCGCAGTTCGAGCACACGGTGCTGGTCACCGCTGACGGCGCCGAACTGCTGACCGTGACCGACGACGAGCCACAGCCGTTTCTCTCCGCCAGCGCCGCTAGCCGACTCAACCCCGACAACTGGCCCCGGCAGCTCCCCACGGCGGCCGTGAGAACCGGCTGAGCCATGCCTCGACCGCCTGCCGCTGGTGCCGCATGCGCCGGCCGGCTCGCCGCGGCCCTGGTGGCCGTGGTTGCGATCGGCGGCGCCTGTGCCTCCGAGCCGGAAGCAGAGCCGATCCCGACGACCCTTCCCGTGCTCACGACGCTGCGCCCGCAGCTCACCACGACCACCATCGCCGCGCCGCCTCCGCAGCGCCGCATCTACGTGGTGCAGCCGGGAGACACGCTCAGCAAGATCGCCAACGGATTCGGCGTCTCCGTCCAGGCGCTCATGGAAGAGAACGGCAAGGAGGACACGCTGCTGCGCATCGGGGAGCAGCTGGTCATCCCGCCGACCGTCGTCGGCGCCAACAGCTCACAGTGACGAAGGTCAGTGGCTGCTCCTGCTCACGACGCCGGCGAGTGATGACCGTGGCGATCGCTGTTGCGGCTTCGGGCATGGCGATCGGGTGCACGCTGCTGCCGGGCGAGTCCCGAACCGAGGCCTCTGCTACGACGGTTCCTGCGCCCACGGTGGCACCGGCCACCACGACCGAACCGCCGGTGCTGACCCCGTACACGGTGGTGCGCGGCGACACGCTCATCCAGATCGCCGACCGGTACGGCATTCACCTGAACGACTTGGTGCGGGTCAACAACATCGCCGACCCCACCAAGATCTTCGTCGGCCAGATTCTTCTGATCCCGCCGCCGCCCGACCCCGATGCCGGGCCCGCGCTCACCATCCCTCCCGCCACCGACCCTGTCCTCCCGCCGCTGCTGCCAACCACGACTGCGCCGCCGATCACGCTCGCGGGGACCGGATGATGTCTGCATCGCCGCTGGGTGACTTTGAGCCGGCCGAGCCGCACGATCCGCTGTCGGCGGCTGCGCAACAGATCGCTCGCTTTGATCGTGCCGTCGACAGGTGGTGGGAATTCTTGCGAGGCCGCAAGCTGATGGACCGGGTGATGTACGGGGCCTCAGACATCGGCGAGTTCAGCCAGATCTGGCACGTGCTGGGTGCCGTTCGAGCCTTGGGGCCACGCCGGGAAGCCTCCGACGCACTGCGCTTCAGCGCACTCATGGCGCTCGAGTCGCTGGTCGTGAATCAGGGCGTCAAGCGGTTGTTCGCGCGGCGCAGGCCCGGCACGGCCGCAGAGAATCCGACCGACCACCGGCTCCGGCAGCCGATCACGTCCAGCTTCCCCTCCGGCCACGCCTCGGCAGCCTTCTGTGCCGCGGTGGTGCTGTCGCGCGGGTCGCGACTGGGGCCCATCTACCGCCTGGCGGCAGCCATCGTGGCCGTCTCACGCGTCCACGTGCGCTTGCATCACGCGAGCGACGTCATTGCGGGCGCCGCCGTCGGCGAGGCAATCGGGCGTCTGGCGTCGCGGCTGATGCGGCGCTGAGCCGGCGCTTCAGGCTCGGGCGACGTCCTGATCGGCCTTGGTGATCGCGGGCAGTTCTGCGGCTTCGTCGCCCCGACGCAGCAGTGTCCGCACGTCGAGCAGCACATCGGTGACCTCGACCGACGAGACCAGTTCGCGGCTGAAGAAGTCACCCAGCGCACTGTCGATGACTTCGAGTGCGTCGGAGATGATCCGGGGCTCAGCTGTCCGAGTCGGTTCCGTTGTCTCGGTCATCTCTGTTCCCTCCCCGCTCCCGACGTCTGTGCAGACGGCGTTGCTGGCTGTGAACCTCACCCTATCTCGCACCCGGCGCCGGCCACCGTCAGTTCACCAACACGTCACATGACTGCCCGCAAACGCGCGCAACGGCACCCCCGAACGGCGCGGTCGGCGGGTACGGTGCGCCGCCATGAGCCTGAACGGACCATTTCCCTATGGTGTGACCTTCGGCAGCCTGGGTGTGCTGGGTCCCGCTGCGGTCACCGACATCGCCCGTGCGGCCGAGGCGCAGGGCTACTCGTCGATCTGGACGGTCGAGGCGACCGGGACCGATGCATTCTCGCTTCTGGGTGCCGTCGCCCACGCTGCCCCTGGCCTCGATCTGGCCACCGGCATCATTCCCATCCAGCTGCGCGCGCCCACGCTGGTGGCCATGACTGCCGCCACCCTGCAGTCGCTCAGCCCCGAGCGCGACGTGCTGGTAGGACTCGGCGTGTCGGCACCCGGCATTCTCCGCCAGCACGGCGAGTCGCCGCCGGAGCGCCCCATTGCGATGATGCGCGAGTACGTGGCGCTGCTGCGCGAGTGCCTGAGCGGCGAATCGGTGACCTTCGAGGGCGACTTCTGGCAGGTGCGCCGATTCCGCCTCGCCATGCGGCTAGGCGAGCGCCGACCCAACATCGTGCTCGCAGCGCTCAACCCGCAGATGCTGCGGTTGGCGGGCGAGGTGGCCGACGGCGTCCTGCTCAACTACCTGCCCGCTTCGCACGTCCCCAGCGTGGTAGCCGAGGTGCGCAAGGGCGGCGACGCGCAGATCATCTGCTATGTCCATGCCGCCGCTGGCGAACTGGAGCGCTCGGCCCGCTCTGCACAGCGGGACCTGCTCAACTACGCGATGGCCGACGGCTACGCCAACGCCTTCCGCGCCGCGGGCTTCGGCGACGAGGTGGACGAAGCCCGCGCCCGCCAGTCCGAGCGAGACCGAGACGGCGCTCTCGCCGCGATATCGAACGAGATGATCCAAGCGATCGACTTCATCGGCACGCCGGCCGAGATCGCTGCCTTCGCCCGGGAATATGTCGATGCAGGGGTGGAGCACCCGGTGCTGATGCCGCTGCCGTGGGGTGACGACCGGCGCGCCGTGACCGACGAGACGATGGCGGCGTTCGCCGACGCCTTCGCCTGATCCGGCGGCACGCCGAGGGGCGCAGCTCAGTCGGCGGTGGCGACGCCCACCGGGCAGGTCTGGCCGGTGCTGCCCAAGCCGCAGTAGCCCCACGGGATCTTGTGCAGGTACTGCTGGTGATAGTCCTCGGCGTAGTAGAAGGGCCCGGCCAGGCAGATCTCGGTGGTGATAGGGCCGAGGTCTGCACGGTCGAGCACCGCCTGGAACATGTTGCGAGACGAGGTCGCGAGGTCCAGTTCGGCTTCGTCCGCGACATAGATGCCCGAGCGGTACTGGGTGCCGATGTCGTTGCCCTGCCGCATGCCCTGAGTGGGGTCGTGCCCCTCCCAGAACGCCTTCAACAGCGCCTCGAAGCTGGTGGCCGCGGGATCGAACACTGCCAGCACGGCCTCGGTGTGGCCGGTCAGGCCAGAGCACACTTCCTCGTAGCTGGGATTGGGCGTGTGGCCGCCGGCGTAGCCCACGGCCGTGGTGTAGACGCCCGGATGCTGCCAGAAGATGCGCTCGGCACCCCAGAAGCAGCCCATGCCCACCACGATGTGCTTGAAGCCGTCGGGGAACGGCGGTGTCATCGACGTTCCGAGCACGACGTGCGCCGGAGCGACCGGCATCGTCTGGCTGCGACCGGGCAGCGCAGCGTCGGCGTCCGGAATCTCCAGCTTCCTCGACCACAACGCCACGGTGTTTCCTCCTGCTGTGTCTCAAACGCTAGCGACCTAATGTCAAGAGCATGAGCGAGTCGCTGATTCCGGCCGAAACGCTGGAGCGCGTGGGCGAGGTGCTGTCAGGACCGGTCACCGTGGTCATCGACCGTCGGGAGGCGCAGCGCTACGCATACGCCGTCGGCGATGAGAACCCCATCTATTTCGACGAGGTCGCAGCACAGGCGGCCGGGTACCGGACGCTGGTGGCGCCGCCCACCTATGTCACCCATGCCGTGGTGCAGCCGAGAACGGCATCAGACCTGCGCACCGACGGCCTCTACCGCGAGGGCACTCGCATCCGGCTGCAGGTCGACCGGGTGATGTTCGGCGGCGAGGAATGGGACTTTCTCGAACCCGTCTGCGTCGGCGACGAGATCACCGCCATCGTCCGGCTTGCCGCAGTCGACCAGAAGGAGGGCCGCAAGGGGCCGTTCGTGCGGCAGGTGCGCGAGACCACCTTCGTCAACCAATTCGGCGACGAGGTCGCCCGTTCCCGCATGATCGGCATCGCACGATGAGCCCAGCCCCATGAACCCAGCCACCGACACAGGCGCCGCAGCGCCGGATCTCGAGACACTTGAGGCCGGCCAGGAACTGCCGCCAATGCACAAGTTCCCCGACGAGGCGCAGCTCTTCCTCTACAGCGCCGCCAGCCACAACCCGCACCGGATCCACTACGACCGTGAGTACGCCCGCTTCGAGGGGCACGACGACATCATCGTGCATGGTCCGCTGCAGGGCGCATGGCTCACGCAGTTCGTGACGGACTGGGCGGGACCGGGCGCCCGGCTGCTGGGTGTCACATGGCAGAACCGCGCCAGCGGCCTGCCGGGCGAGGAGCTCGTGTTCTCGGGCACGGTGACCTCGGTCGATTCCCAAACGGGCGTCGTCGAGCTGGACATCGCCGAGCACACCTCCGACGGGAGACTGCTCATGCCGGCGACAGCTAGGGTCCGCCTGCCTACCGCGTAGCCCCAGGAGACAACCGCGCATGAAGATCGCCGTCGACTTCCCGTCCATTGCGTTCCGGGAGGGACCCCAGCGAGTGCTCGATCTGGCGAAGGCCATCGAAGACTTGGGCTACGACGAGATTGCGGCATTCGACCATGTGGTGATGGGCCACCCAGGCGAAGGGCGCTTCACCATCTACCCCGCCAACATGCCCATTCTCGAGGCACTGATGCTGCTGGCGAACGTGGCAGCGGTGACCGAGCGAGTCTCGCTGTCGACCGAGGTGCTGGTGCTGCCGCAGCGCCAGCCCGTGCTGGTGGCCAAGCAGATCTCCACGCTGGACACGCTGTCGAACGGCCGGGTGCGCCTCGGCATCGGCGTGGGCTGGCAGGACTCCGAGTACGACGCCCTCGAGGAGGATTTCCACACCCGGGGGAAGCGCATGGACGAGGCCATCGACCTCATGCGCACCTACTGGGAAGGCGGCCGGATCGAGTACTCGGGCGAGCACTACAACAGCCACGACATGGGCATGGAGCCCGTCTCGCCGCAAGGTGCCGCTATCCCGCTGTGGATCGGCGGCGACAGCCGCGCCGCGTTGCGGCGCACCGCTCAGAAGGGTGACGGCTGGATGGCGTCGGGCGTGAGCGACGAGCGAGCGCTCGAGTGCATGACGGAGATCCGCCGCCGCGCCGAGGAGGACTTCGGCCGCGATCCCGACTCCATCGGCATGCAGCTCATGCTGGCTCCGCCGCCCCGCACCGATGCCGACAAAGGCTTCTACAAGGATTTGGACGCCATCGGCGAGCGGGCCGCCGTGGTCAAGGCGCTGGGATTCGACTGGGCCTCGGTCAATGTCACCGCCATGTTCCAGGCCGGTGCCCGCTCGGTCGAGGCCATGATCGACCGGCTGGGCGAGATTCTCGAACGCATCCGGGCCGAGACCGGCTGAGCCCCGCCAAGAACCCGCTCCCACGGCCGTCACAACGCCGTACAGGCACAACGCACTACAGGTACAACACAGAACAGGCCCATTACAGAACAGGACGGCAACATGAGCCAGCCGCAACTCATCATCGACAACCTCAAGGCCTGCTGGGCGAGCTGCAAGGAGTTCTACGGCTCGCTCGAGGGCGATCAGTGGCAGGTGCAGTCGCACTGTCCCGACTGGACAGTCCACGGCGTGCTGGTACACCAGGTGTCGGTGGAGCAGGCCCTGTCGGGCTGGCTGCCCGAGTCGGTGGAGACCCCTCCGCCGTTCGGCGACATCGCCGGCTACGTCTCCGCAGCCACGGCCATGAGCGGGCCGGAGCTGACGGCGTTCGCCGCCGAGGTGTGGGACGGCCGTGCAGCGCAGCTCGAGGCGCTCGATGACGAGGTCTTCGACCGCGGGTCGATCACGCCGGTGGGGCCCGGCACCTACGGCCGCTTCATGGCGATCCGGGAATTCGACCACTGGATGCACGAGCGCGACTGCCGCACCCCGCTGGAGATGCCGACCGACAACGGCGGGCCTGCCGCCGAGATGGCTCTGAACGAGGTGCACCTGTCGATCGGCTACATCGCCGGCAAGAAGGTGGGTCTTCCCGATGGCGCCTCCATGCATTTCGACATCACCGGCGCCGTGGAGCGCGACATCTACGTGCAGGTGGAGGGCCGGGCCCGCGAGGTCGATCACGTGGAGAACCCCACCGTCACGCTGCACTGCGACTCGATGGCGTTCATGGACCTCACCTGCGGGCGGATCGACCCTGAGGGCCCGATCGCTGCAGGTTTGGTGACGTGGTCGGGCGATGCCGAGCTCGGCGCGCACGCCGCCCGCAACCTGCGCTTCACGATGTAGTAACTCGCCAAGCCCTGATCTCGACAAGACCCGTCTCGACAAACAAGGAGCACCCACATGTCAGAAACGTCCCTGCCAGTACGGCACCTGTTCAGAATGGACATTGATGCCGACCTGTCCAATGCCGCTCGCATCCGCGGCGGGCCAGCCGGCACCCGGATGGTGGCCTCGGTCGACGGCGGCACCGTCACCGGCGAGCGCATCAACGGCACCATCCTGGGCCCGTCAGGCGACTGGCTGTACCGCGCTGCCGACGGAACTATGCATCTCGATGTCCGCATCTCGATCCGCACCGACGACGAGGTCGACATCCTGATGGAGTACCAGGGGAAGATCTACGGCGACGGCTCGCCGCGGTCCGCGCCCACCTTCCAGACGTCGATGGAAGGCCCGTACAACTGGCTCAACAAGATCCAGGCCATCGGCATCGGCTCGATCGACGACGGCAAGCTGGCCTACGAGGTCTACGAACTGCTGTAGCCGGTCGGCGCCGCCCCGGTGCTGGGTCGGGCTGCATTACCTGGCGCTTGCGGGTCCACGCGGGTAGCCGAACCACATCAGCGGGATGCACAGCGCCTGCAGCGCGCCCAGCAGCAGCCACATCCAGTTATAGAGATGCACCTCGTGGGTGCCGCCGAGCACTGCGATCGCGGCGGCCACGCCGACAGCAGCCAATCCATAGCGCAATGACTGGTGGACGCCGTTGGCGGTGGCGATCGAAGCGGCCCCGATGTCGGCGAGCGCTGCCGAGTTGAGGTGACTGGCAAGCACGCCCAAGCCGAGCCCGAACAGCATCGTCGAGGGGAACAAGGCCAGCCAGTAGCGCACGTTCTCATCGAGGAAGAACAGCAGCCACAGCATGCCGGCGGTGGCGAAGACTGATGCCAAGGTCATCAGCCCCCGGAAGCCGTGCTTGTCGGCCCAGCGTCCGCTCAGGATCGCGACGGCACCT
This sequence comes from Acidimicrobiales bacterium, assembly GCA_009843525.1. Classification (GTDB taxonomy): domain Bacteria; phylum Actinomycetota; class Acidimicrobiia; order Acidimicrobiales; family Poriferisodalaceae; genus Poriferisodalis; species Poriferisodalis multihospitum. The sequence goes on from VYDH01000031.1 coordinate 69,146, forward strand.
GAAACGACCGGCGCCGGCGTGAACGCCAGCCCGACTCCCAGCAGGCTGTAGCCCCACACTCCCGTCAGGAACAGTGGCCATAGGAACCAGCTCGTGAAGGCACCGATCATCGACAGCGCAACCGCGAGGTTGGCCACTGCGAAACTCCGAATCCGGAACAGCCGCGGATCGAACAGCGGCTCGGGGTGCCGCGCCGAGCGCAGCAAGAAGAGCGGCAGCAGGACTGCTCCGCCGCCGAAGCACGCCAAGGTCCAGGCGGACGACCAGCCCCAGTGGCGGCCCTGCAGCGTCGCGAGCACGATCAGGAACACCGCCGCCGTGCCCATGATGACGCCCAGCAGATCCAAGGGAGTGCGCAAGTCTCGCTTGGCTGTCTCGTAGAGGAACCGCAGCGAACCCAAGAATGCGAGCGCCGCGATGGGCGCGATCGCCAGGTAGACGCCTCGCCAGCTTGAGAATTCCAGGATCACTGCCGCGAGTCCGGGCGCGATGCCGGACGCGACCATGCCCGCGGCTGCCCAGATACCGATGACGCTGGCCTGGCGGTCCGCGGGGAATTGCGGCAGGACCAACGCCAGCGAAGACGGGACGGTGAGCGCACCGCACAGGCCTTGAACAGCACGGGCGGCCAGCAACACGCCGATGCCCGGCGCGAATCCGGCGACGATCGACGAGACCAGCAATCCCAGCACCCCTGCCCGGAAGACCAGCAGGCGCCCATAGCGGTCGGCCAACCGGCCCCCGACGATGATCGTCGAGGCGAAGGCGAGCGCATAGCCGCTGACAATCCAGCCGGTGATGGCGTCGGAGACCCCGGAGAATGAGCGGACGATGTCGGGGAACGCCACGTTGGTGACCGTGACGTTGACCGTGCCGAACACGAACGCCAGCGATCCCGTCGCCAGTGCGAGGCCTGCCCGGCCGCGGGGAGCTTCGGCATCGCCGGAGGACCGGTGCGAGCCCGGCGCCAACGGCGGGCGCGCCGACGCTGCAGGGTCGATGCGCTGCGTTGCGATGTGATCTGCGGGCTCGGACGTGACGCGGTCGATGCGCGGTGGCGGCGCGCCGGCCGCGCTGGGCACCAGGCGCGCTGCACCTTCGCTGAGCCGGAGCTGGACGACCTGCGGTGCGGGGCTTGACGCTGAAGCGAGATCCTCAGTCATCGCCCGCCGGCGGACGTCGGTCGCGCAGGCCGCTGAGCCGCGGCGGATGTGCAGCGAGAGCCTCTTCCACGGGCTCGGTGCCCCAGCCGGGCTCGTCGCCCAGCACCAGGTGACCGTCCACGTAGTCGGGCGCGACCGTCACGATCTCGTCGTCCCACGCGATCCGGTCGATGTCGGTCTCCATGACGATGATGTTCGGTGTCGCCGCTGCCCAGTGGGCGTTCATCATGGTGGCGAGGTGACCGTAGAAGTTGTGCGGCGCGACGCTGTGGCCCATGCCGTCGGCCATAGCGGCCATCTTCGACGACTGCCAGAAGCCGTTCCAGATGCCGTCGATGATCGGCACGTCGAATGAGCCGGCCTGCAGGTACGGGTACAGCTCGCGCACGCCGAACAGGCTCTCGCCCCCGCTGATCGTGCACCCGGCCTTGGAGCGGATGTGCGCCATTGCGTCGGGATGGTCGGAGTCGATCTCGATCCAGAACATCCCGAAATCGGCCAGCTCGCGCACGATGCGGGCGTAGCCCTCGGTGCGGGCGTTGAAGTTCAGGTCCAGCAGGAGGTCCATGCCGTCGCCGGCACCGTCTCGAAACGCCTGAAGGGTCGCCCGGATCTCGTCGATGAGCTGGCGCGACACGTTCAGCTCGGGCGCGAACGGCGTGCCGAAGCCCGGCAGCCAGCCGCGCAAGCCGTCGGGCGTCTGGCGGAAGATGTTGGTCTTGAGGGCGGTGAAGCCCTTGGAGGCGACCTCGGCGCCGAGCGCACGCACACCGTCGAGGTCGGTGATGCGGTTGCCGTAGATGTGGCCGAGGTTGATGCGCCAGGTGCCGCAGTGCGACCAGTACACCCGGATGCGGTCACGCACCTTGCCGCCGAGCAGGTCGTAGCAGGGCACTCCCAGCGTGCGGGCCTTCGCATCGAGCAGCGCGTTCTCGACGGCACCGATGGCCTCGCCGATGATGCCGCTGGCGGCCTGGCGCGTGCGGGCGAACAGGTACTGGTAGGCGGGCTCGTGGTCGAAGACCGAGCGACCGATGACCAGCGGCGCCAGCGCCTCGATGGCGGTGGTGAGGCCGGGCGAGGCGAAGCCCTCGTCGTACTCGGCCCAGCCGACCACGCCGTCGGCGGTGGTGATCTTCAAGAAGTAGTAGTTCCGCCACGCGGCGTCGCACGACAGCGTCTCGACGCGCTCGACCACCGTTCCAGGGTCCGATGATCCACTGCTGGCGGTCACATCACTCACTGCTGTTCTCCCTGACGAGCGCCGCGGCGCCAACTGTCCATCGGCCGACGGCACCCTGAAGCTAATTCGGGGCTGGTGGTACGATCCGGCTATGACGGCTGTCACGCTCAACATCGAACCGCTCGATGCCACGTTCGGAGCGTGGGTCCATGACATCGAGCTCCGGTCCATCGACGAAGCCACGTTCGAGGCACTGCACGAGACGTGGCTCGAGTACGCGCTGCTGATCTTCTCGGATCAGTTCCTGACCAACGACGAGCAGGACGCGTTCGCCCTGCGCTTCGGCAACCTGGAATTCAACGCTGCGCCGATCTCGAACGTCGGCAAGGACGGCAAGGTCCACCACGAGCCCGCCGACGACTTGGTGAAGTCGCTCAAGGGAAACTGGGGCTGGCACCACGACAGCACCTATATGCCACTGCAGGCCAAGGGCGCTGTGTTCACTGCCGAGCTTGTGCCCAAGGACGGGGCCGACACCGGCTGGGCCGACATGCGGGCGGCGTACGAGGTGCTGTCCGACGAAGACCGTGAGCTGGTGCACACGCTGGAGGCGCACCACTCGCTCTACTACAGCCAGGGCCGGGCAGGGCTGCTGCCGAAGAAGCAGGACGACGGCACCTACGGCATGTACGGCTACCACGACATGGACATCTCGGTCCGGCCGATGGTGAAGTACCACCCCGACACCGGTCGGCCCAATCTGCTGATCGGCCGGCACGCGCACGACATCATCGGCATGGACCCAGACGACTCTGTGGCGCTGCTGGACCGGCTCAATCAAGAGGCCTGCCAGCCGCCGCGCACCTACCAGCACGCATGGACCGCAGGCGAAGCCGTCATCTGGGACAACCGCCGGCTCATGCACCAGGGCGTGCCGTTCGACATGTCCCAACCGCGCAAGATGTGGCACTCCCGCATCGCCGGCGAGATCGAGTCAGAGCTGGCGCTGAACCACACCGCAGAGACGGCCGGCTTCAAGCACGGCCGCGACGCCATCATGAACTCGGTTTCCTGACCGGTCCGATACCGGAACCGAAAGGAACGACGTGGCTGCATACGTCATCGTGCGGGTCGACGTCACCGATCCGGAGCAATACGCGAAGTACATGAAGCTGTCGCCGGGCGCCGTGTCGGCTGCTGGCGGGCGGTTTCTCGTCCGTGGCGGCGCCACCGAGGCGTTGGAGGGCCCCGACGAGCACCGGCGGGTCGTGGTGCTGGAGTTCGACGACATGGACGCCGCACGCCAGTTCTACGACTCCGACTTGTATGTCGAGGCCCGGGGGGTGCGTGCGGGCGCTGCGGTCATGGAAATGCTCGCCGTGCAAGGCGCATAGCGCCCCCATTCACAGCGAGCAGCCACTCAGGAGCATCAGGACATGGCGCGCAGATCGATCGAGATCGAGAGCTTCCAGCACCAGAACCCGATTCCCGCTGCGACGCGGATCGGGCCGCTGGTGGTGTCCAGCATCACGCCACCGACCAACCCGGGCAGTCGCGAGGTGCCGGACACGCTCGAGGAGCAGATCGAGAACCTGTTCACCCACGTCGGCCAGATGCTCGAAGGCGCCGGCGCCACCTGGGACGACATGGCCAAGATGACGTTCTACGTCACCGACCCGGCGGCCTCACGCCCGGCACTGAACGGTCCGTGGCTGGAGCGATTTCCCGACCCGGAGTCGCGGCCGTCCCGCCACAACATGAAGGTGGAGGGCGGCGGGCCGGTGCAGATCTCCTGCACCTTCGTGGCCTACGTCGCAGACTGAGCTGCTGCGTCTCAGCCGTCGCCCTGGGGCAGGCCGACGCCGAAGCTGATTTGGCCCAATGGGCCGAAGTCGGCGACGACTGCGTCGCCGGGGCGGATCGTGCGTGCCCGGATGAACGAGCCGGACAGGATCGAGTGGCCGGCTGACATCGTGACGCCGAACTCATGGAGCTTGCGGGCGAGCCAAGCCACCGAGTTGAGCGGGTTGCCCATGACGGCTGCGGCGGTGCCGGACTCTTCGAGGTCGCCGTTCAGGTACAGCGCACCGCCGATGTGACGGATGTCGATGTCGGTGAGCTCGGTGGGCCGGCCGCCCACGATGATGAACCCGCATGAAGCAGCGTCGGCGATGCTGTCTACTACGCCGGCCTGGGTGCTGCGCCGGTTGTAGCGCCGATCCACCACCTCGATGCCAGGCAGGATGAAGTCGGTGGCACGCATCACATCGATGGCATTGGTGTCGGGCCCGCCCAGGTCGGACTTCAGCACGAAGACGATCTCGATTTCCACCAGCGGGACGTTCAGGATCGAGGCGGGCACGATGGAGCCCTCGTCGAGGAACCAGTTGTCGAACAGCGTCCCGTAGTCGGGCTCGGTGGCGCCCGATGTCGAACGCATGGCCTTGGACGTGAGGCCGACCTTGTAGCCCTTGATGACGCGGCCAGCCGCCACCTTGGCGTCGGTCACGTACTGGCCGATGGCGTAGGCGTCTTCGTTGTCGGCGCCCGGGTAGGTGTCGGTGACGGGGTCGATCCACTCGCGGGTGTTCTCGGCATGCAGCAGCGCCGCAGCCGCTTCCCGCCGCTCCTCGTCGGTCATGGCCATGTCGTGCTCCCCGTCTCCGCTGCCGGGCCGCGCCTCGCAGCCGATCAGCCGAGAACGCTAGAGCTTTCGTCGCCCTGCCCATCCGCCAGCTCGGGTCACGCGAAGCCGAAGATCGGCGGGAAGGCGACGACTACTACTGCGGCCCACGCGGCATAGACGCTGAGATGGGCGGTCTGCCAGCGCACGAGGTCGTCGAAGGGACGCTGGCGGCGCCAGAGCGCAATGTAGAGCCAGACGCTGCCTGCCAGGTTCACCAGGAAGATGGCATTGATGCCCGCAATCGCGGCTCGGTTCGGGCTCCAACCGAAGTCCGCGATGCGCCCGATTACGGCCGCCAGCGTCAGGACAGCGGTGAGCAGCCCCGCAGCGGCGAGCAGAGCCGCAGCGCCATCGAAGAATCCCGGTCGATCACTCGGGCGTCGCGCGGCGCCGCAGAACAGCAGCAGGCCGACGACGAGGCCCAGCAGCACGTTGAACAGGATGAGCGCCTCCCGCTCGCCCTCGATGTTCCGGCCGGTCGCCGGCACAGCCACCAGGAACACCACCAGCATCGCTGCGAAGAGCGGCGTGAAGATGTACGCCAGCATCGAGGCGAACTTCGAGACGGCACCGGCCCAGAACTCGACGAGCCAGGCGGTGACGACTACGGCGCCAGCCGCCCCGGCGACCATCACCCACTCCGTCATCCACCTCGTGTCGACGTCCAGGGCAACGAAGGCACCGACGGTGAGTGCGCTGAACACAGCGCCCGCGAGCGCGATCAGCGCGCCGTACACAATCCACTCGCCCGTGAAACGCACGTAGTCCATGCGCGGGCCTGACAGCCGCCATCGTTCTCCGGTCCGAGCGAGACCGACAACCAGCCACAGCAGCACGGGCAGGTGGAGCGCCGCGAGCACGAAGGTCGAGCTGTCGTCGTCGAACGGATAGGCGTTGATGACCGCTGCTGAAGTTGCGAAGACGGCGACGATCACGGCCATCGCCCAGCGCGGCGGCCGTTGCAGCCACACGAACCAGCCCGCCAGCGCCGGCAACACGAGCAGGCTGACGTTGCGTGCATAGAAACTGGCGTCGTCGGAGTCGGTCAGGCTGAATCCGAATGCCTCAGGCAGCCGAACCGCCACCGCTGCTGCAGCAGCGAACGCCGCCATGATCCAGAATCCCCGTCGCTCGGTGCCGCGCTCGTCGGAATCCGTCAATCCAGCATCGGGTTCGGGCTCGTCCCATATTCCGGCGAAGCGCTCCCGGGCAAACACCCTCACTTCGGGGTCACCCCCGGCCAGCCGCCGTGCAGCGACCAGCAGCGCCTCGTCGGGAGTGAGACCCGCCGCCCGAATCCTCTCAGCTTCAGCTCTCAGGCCACGGTGAGTGGCGAGCGGAGCATCAGCAGCCGAGTCTTCCGGCTCCGTCATGGCGCGGATGCGAAGCCGGACACGGTTTGAGCGATGTCCAGTCGGCTTCGCACCGACGGCACCGAGAGTGCTCGCCAGTGATCAGTAGGTCGAGTTGCCCCAGGTTTCGTCGAAGACGATCTCCGACAATGGCAGGCGGTCGAGCTTGCGCGGGAACGGCGTGGACCGGTAGCCGACGGCAATGTGCGCCGCGGTAGCCACGCCTTCGGGAATGTCCAGCATCTCGGCGACCTGCGGCTCGTACATGCACAGCAGCGTGGTGAGCGCAGTGCCCAGGCCGGCCTCACGGCAGCCGAGCAAAAAGTTCTGCACAGCGGGGTAAATCGAGCCGCCGCCCACGACGCTGAGGCGTCCGAGCTCGGTGTCGGTGGGATGGACGCCGTCGATGTAGCCGCAGGCCACAACGATGACCGGTACCTCGGCGAAGTGCTCCGCGAAGTGGTCAGCGCTGTCGAGCAGACGGTTCGCCTTCTCGCCGACGATCTCGATGTCGCCCGATCGGGCCATGCCCAGGTAGGCCTTCCACGGCTCCAGGTACCACGCCTGCAGCTGCTGCTTCTTCGCCTCGTCGCGGACCACGATGAACCGCACGGGCTGGCGGTTGCCGCCCTGCGGTGCGTGCCGTGCGTAGTCGAACGCCTGCTCCAGCGTCTCGTCCGACACCGGGTCGGTCGTGAAGTACCTCGTCGTCATCGACGTCAGTGCTGCTTCGCCAAGTTCCATGACTTCCTCGTTTCCTTGGACTGCGCCGTTGCCGGCCCCACGCCGAACCCCGCCGACGACGGCGCCACAGTAGCCACCGCCCGAACATCAGGTCGGTTCGAACTGTCGGCCCGTCACCCGGTGCGATCGGCTCAGAACGTCAGTCCTGCAGCAGGTTGAGCACGACGCGCTTGCCTTTGTCGCCAAGCGGCTCAATTCGGTGTTCTCCGTTCTCAAAGCTCCAGACGCCGGTGTTGGCCTCGGCAGCCCGGTAGATGTGAAATGCCACACGGCGCACGCTGTCGAGATCAGCCATCCAACCGTGGTCACGTGCACACTCGCGCAGATCGTCGGAACTGCGATCGACGTGGTGAAGCCACTTCTCCATCGCCGTTGGCGCAAGCAATGAGTCGGATTTCTTGCTGTTGACGGTCCGGGATGTCATAACGAAGTTCTCGATCTGCGAGAGACGCGCCCGCGACCACGGCACAACATGATCGAGGGATCCGCTGGCCCCCTTCAATCGATCGCCCGTGTAGATGCAGCGACCACTCTGAATGTCAATCAGACGCTCACGCATCTTCGGCGGCGGCATCACCCGCTCCCGTCCGAACAGATGGGAATAGACATCGTCGACCGGCAGTTGAAGCGTTTCGCGGTTGATCCTCATGACCGCCTGGGCGAACCTGAACTCGACTAACGGTCGCAGTACACCTCCGAACTTCGTCAGGCCTTGCAAGGCATCGGGGAACAGCGTCAGGCCCGCCGTGTCCGATTCGAGGTCGTACAAGAAAGGCGCAGGCTTACCCGGCAGCTCCTGCAGCAGACGTACCGGGTTCTTCAGCAGGGAAGCGCGGACCCTCGCGAGCGCAGTCTCGAGTGATTCTTCCCATCTTGAGTGCCAGGTGGTGCCTTCGGCGCTCCGCTTGACGACGCCCAGCGGTTTGTCGGGCAGATCGCCGCGTCTGCAGTCCAGCAGCAGCTCGCGGAGTCGGTGAATCTCCTGCATGACCGTTGTGTCATCTGCAACCGTGCCGTCGTCTCGCCGCTTGCGTGCCGAACTCTGGCGCAGCGTGACTCCTTGATACGGACGCGCATGCTCCCAGTGGATCTCGATGCAGCGCTCTGCCATCTGCGTTCGGGTGATGGCCGGCGCATCGCTGTCAACGGTTGGGGCCAAGTCGAGCAGCGTGAGGAGGAGTCCGAGCTTGTTGGTGCCCGTCATGGAGGCACGGTCGAGGATCTCCAGCACACCTTGAATCGGGTCCAAGCGCGCTGGACCGTCAGATGCGTCAAGTGTCACCGGAACCGACCGTAGCGCCAGCATCGAACAGGCACGTTTCGGAGCTCAGTGATGCGGACGCCGACGGATGAGCCGGAGCGCGGTTCAGAGCGCGCCTAGGTTCGGGGCTGGACGGTGCGGGACGGCCTGGGAGGGCGGGTGAGCGAGGCAACTGACGCTGAAGAACGCGAGGTGATGGACTGGCGGCGCTACGGCGTGGCCGTTCGGGAGCTGGCGCAGATGATCGCCGACGACGGCTACCGGCCCCAGATGATCCTGGCCATCGCCCGGGGCGGGCTGTTCTGTGCGGGCTCGCTGGGCTACGCCCTGTCGGTCAAGAACATCTACGTCATGAACTGCGAGTACTACACCGGCGTCGACGAGCGCCTCGAAGTGCCGATCATGCTGCCGCCCACCCCCGATCTCGTCGACCACCGCGACTCGGACATCCTCATCGCCGACGACGTGGCCGACACCGGCCACACGCTCAAGCTGGTGTACGACTTCTGCCTGCCGCGTGTGCGCAGCGTCCGCACCGCCGTGCTGTACGAGAAGCCGTGGTCGACCGTCAACTGCGACTGGGTGTGGCGCCGCACCGACCTGTGGATCAACTTCCCCTGGTCAACCGAGCCGCCCATCGTCACCGACGAGCAGGCCCGAGCCTGACGCTGGCCTCCAGCTAGGCCTCGTCCCCGCAGTCGGAGCACTCGCCGTACAGATCGAGACTGTGCCGCAGGGGCGTGAAGCCCGCCTCGCCTGCTGCTCCGGTCAGTGCCCGATCCACCTCGGCCTCGAGCGCGCCGTCGATGCGCATGTCCTCGATCGTCCCGCACGACACGCAGATCAAGTGATGGTGATGCCCCAGCAGCGTCTCGGCCAGCTCGAAGTGGGCCCGGTCGCCGCCGGCGCTGATGCGAACCACGATGCCGCCGGCGCGAAGCGCATCGAGATTGCGGTACGCCGAGCTCTGCGGCACTTCGGGAACGGTCGACACGATGTCTCGCAGCGTGAGCGGCCGCTGCGCCGTCGCCAGCGCCGAGACGAGCGCTCGCCGCCCATCCGTGTACCGCTGTCCGGCGGCTGCCAAGCGCCGCTCGACATCGTCGTGGAGCTGATCGAGATCCTTCGGAGGCTCCATCTGGCTCTCCCGGTCAGACTCGTGAACGGATCTGGGGGCGAAGCCCGGCCGCCCCAGACGGTCAGGGGTGTTGGTGGTGCTCATGCTCGGCCGCGTGGTCATGGTCGTGGTGGTGACCGCGGTGGCTGCCTGGGAGCATCGCTTCGCCGGCGATCGTCAGGTCGGGTCCATCATGACGATGACTGCGGCGGCCGGTCGGCAAGAGACGACCGTGATGACCTCGCGAGAACGGGTCGAACAACCCGCCGTACCCGTGCTCGACCGCGTCGTGGGCATGCACGCTCGCCATCACGAACTCGTGCTCGGTGGTGCCGTCAGCCACGACTTCACCGCCGAATGCCGCAGTCAGGTGCGCATCGGTCAACACCTCGTCGGGAGGCCCGTCGGCAAGCACCATCCCCTTCAGCAGCAGCACACGATCGCAGCGTCGTGCCTCTTGCAGGTGGTGCGTCGACATCACCACCAGATGCCCGGCAGCACGCTCAGCCTCGATCACCTCGAGAATGGTCGTCTGGCTTGGCAAGTCCAAGCCGGTGATCGGCTCGTCGAACAGCAAGCAGTCATATTCCGACGCGAGCACCATCGCCACCATCACTCGCTGACGCTGACCCCCGGAGAGTTCGCCGAACGATTTGTGGCGCAGGTGCGCAACGTCGAGCCGCTCCGCCGCAACGCGAACCGCTTCCTTGTCGCTGCGACGAAACCGCTTCAGCAGCCCGCGACTGCGGTATCGCCCGATGGTCAAGACCTCTTGCACGGTCATCGGCATGAAGGGATGCGGCTGGTGGTGCTGGCACACAAACCCCACTCTGACGTCGCCGGCAGACTCCACTCGACCCGACGTCGGGCGTTGCAGCCCGCTGAGCACCCGCAGCAAGGTGGTCTTGCCGCTCCCGTTCGGACCCATCAGTGCAACCGACGATGCGTCGTCGAGCTTCAGGTCGCCTGTTTCGAGCACGTGGCAGGGCCCGAACGAGACACGGACATCGTGGAGATGGAACAGGGCGTGCCTCACTTCGATTTCGAGGGTGGTCGGGTGCTCAAGCTTGGATAGGGTAGCTGAAACTGATTCTCATTCTCAGAACCTGCGGCGAGGCTAGAGCACTAGCGCGACTCTTCCGCACCTGCATCGGAGCATACGGGAGGCACAAATGACGATCGAAGCGGTCGCGAATCAACCGACACGTCGGCGGATGCGCAGAAGCGGATTGGTGGTGACGGTTGCTGCGGTGCTGTTCGCAGCGGCGTGCACGGGATCCGATAGCGACACCGAGGCGGTTGACGCGACAGATGCTCCGTCGGCAGTGCCATCGGTGGTCACTACCACGAGCATCTGGGCCGACGTGGTGAGCAACGTGGGCTGCGACGACAGCGTCTCGGTGACCACCCTCATACCGCAGGGCGGCGATCCGCATACATACGAGCCGTCGTTGCGAGACCGCGAGACGATGGACGCGGCCGGTCTGGTGGTGGCGAACGGCCTGGGTCTCGAGGAGCGTCTTGAGGACACGCTGGAAGCTGTCGCGGCTGAGGGCGTGCATGTGTTTGAGGTGGCGGAGCACATCGACACCATCGAATTTGAGTTCAGCGGTGGGCACGACGATCATGGCCACGACGAGGAAGACGGACACGACGACCACGACGAAGAGGACGGGCACGACCACGACGAGGAAGACGGACACGACGACCACGACGACCACGCCGGTCACGACCACAGCGGTGGCGACCCCCACGTCTGGTTCGATCTGCAGCGTGTGGCCGGTGTCCTCGGCGAACTGGCCGACGAGCTGATCCATGCCGGCGCCGATGCCGACACGGTCAACCGGTGCCTGGATGCCTACCGTGGGGCCTTGGAAGATGCCGACACCGAGGTCGCCGAGATTCTCGAGGCAGTGCCTGCCGATCGGCGCATCCTGATCACCAACCACGATGCGTTCGGCTACTTCGCCGACCGCTACGCCTTCGAAGTCGTCGGAACAGTGATTCCTTCGCTCTCCACGACGGCGGAGACCAATCCTGCGCTGCTGGAGGAGCTCGCCGAGATCATCGAGCACGAGGGCGTGCCTGCAGTGTTCTCAGAGACGACACACTCCGATGTCGACATCCAGGCATTGGCGACCGCCGCAGGTGACATCGCTGTGGTGCAGTTGCTCAGCGGCAGCCTCGCACCGGAAGGCCAAGACGGCGACACACTGATCGGGATGCTGAGGTTCAACGCGCAGGCAATAGCCGACGCATTGGGCTGAGGGCCGTAGCGTTGCAACGACACCACCCCTAGCCAGGGGCGAGCCGACCACCAGCCCATCAGGGGGATGACATGACGTTCCTCACCGACCCGGTGGGCTGGTGGATCGAGCCGTTCACCTCCAACCCGTTCATGACCAAGGCGCTGGCCGCGGGGTTGCTCGCAGTGCTGACCACCTCGATGGTGGGCACCTGGGTGGTGCTGCGGAGCCTGAACTTCCTCGGCGACGCCCTGGCGCACGGCGTGCTTCCCGGCATCGCTATCGCCTTCATCGTGGGCTTCGACACGAGCCTCGGCGCGCTGGTCGCGGCCATCGTGATGGTGAGTGCCATCTCGTTCATCCCGCGCATCTCGCCGCTGTCCGAGGACACATCCATCGGCGTGCTGTTCGTGGGACTGCTGGCGCTCGCGGTGGTGATCATGTCGTCGGGAGCAGCTGCCGGCACCGGCGACATCGACCGTTTCCTGTTCGGCTCGATCACCGGGGTGCAGAACGTCGATCTGGTACGCCAGATGGTGGTCGCCCTGGTGGCCGTCGGCGGTGCGATCGTCTTCTACCGGGCGTTCTTCGTGATGACGTTCTGCGAGGTGCAAGCAGAGATGGCCCGACTTCGACCGCGCCTCACACACGGTGTGCTTATGGCGTTGCTGGCTGTCACCATCGTGGGGTCATTTCAGGTAGTGGGAAGCCTGCTCGTCATGGCCTTCTTGATCGCTCCCCCGGCGACGGCCTCGATGTTCGTGCGACGTGTGCCGCTCATCATGATCGCAGCGGTGCTGATCGGAGCTGTGTCGGTCTATCTCGGGCTGCTGCTGAGCTATCACCATCGGCTCGCCGGCGGGGCATCGATGGCGTTGACGGCGGTGGCGATTCTGTTCGCCACGATGCTGATCAGAGCCCTCGTGCACGCGTTGCGGCCGGCACCGCCGGACGACGCGCTGCCCGTGCAGATGCTCGCCGACAGTCGCTGACCTGTTGTCCCGGGCAACAGCAGCCGGCTGCTACTCGCCGTCGGTGAAGCTCGTGTAGATGGTGGGGTTCTCGAGGTCGGCAAGCTGCTGGTTGCGGTGATTGACATCGGCCAGCAATTCAGGATGTGAGAGCACCCAGAAACGCCGTTCGTACATCGCCTCGATGACCTTGGCGGCCACCTGTGCGGGATCCATCCCCCGCTCCAGCGCGGCGGCGATGTTGGCGTTGCGGCGGCGGGCGTCGGCGGTCTCCGTAGGCGCCTCGCCTTCAGGCCTGGGGCGGCGCTGCCGACGCAGCTCTTCGGGCCGGTTGCGCTGCGCGGTGGCGATGTTGGTGCGCACCACGCCCGGGCACAGCACCGACACGCCCACATCGGCGTTGCGGTCGCGCTGCATCTCGAGGTGCAGCGTCTCCATGATGGCCACCACGCCGTACTTGGCGGCGTTGTAGGGGCCGAGCCCTGGCACCGACATGAGCCCCGCCACCGAGGCGGTGCTCATGATGTGAGATTCCTCCGCCTCGATGAGGTGAGGCAGGAAGTGGTGTACGCCGTGGATGACACCCCACAGGCAGACATCCACCACCCACTTCCAGTCGACGAGCTGCTGGTTGCGGATGAGCCCTCCCCCGCCGACGCCGGCGTTGTTGCACACCATGTGCACTGCGCCGAAGCGGTCGATGGTGGCCTGCGCCAGCGCACCCACCGAGTCGGCATCGGTGACGTCGGTGATGACGCCGAGCGCCTCGACGCCGCGGTCGGCGACCTCCGCCTCGGCGGCACGCAACGGCTCCTCTTCGATGTCGGCGAGCACCACGTTGGCGCCCTCGCCGGCAAAGCCCAATGCCAGTGCCTTGCCGATGCCCGAGGCTGCCCCGGTCACCACCGCGACGCGTCCGGTCATGGTTTCCATGTCTGTCCCCCTGTGTCGGTTGGCTTGAACCCGGCGGCGCTCAGGCGTTCAGCTGCTCGAAACGCTCCATCACGTCGAGATACTCGCTGATCATCTCCTCGACGACCCGCGTGGCCGAGATCGACTCGTTGAGCTGCCCGACCACCTGGCCGACGAAGTAGTTGGCCAGCTCCACTGCGCCCTTATTGGAGGGGTTCATGGCTGCCCGGTCGATGCGGCGGCTGGCGGCGCCGATCAGCATCGGCTGCAAGGGCATCGGCAGCGTTCCCGGCGAGTTCTCGCCCTCCCACTCGTCGGTCCATGCCGAGCGGAGCTGGCGGGCGGGCTTGCCGGTGCGAGAGCGCGAGCGCAGCGTGTCCGACGAGCCTGCGGCCAGGAACTTGTCCTTCACCACTGGGTGCGTCTCGGCTTCCTGGGTGGTGAGCCAGACCGACCCGCACCACACGCCCTGCGCGCCAAGCGCCAGCGCGGCGGCCACCTGGCGGCCGTTGCCGATGCCGCCGGCTGCGAGCACTGGCGTCGGGGCGATGGCATCTACCACCTCGGGCACCAGCACCATGGTGGCAATGTCGCCGGTGTGGCCGCCGGCCTCGTGGCCTTGGGCGATCACGATGTCGACGCCCGCAGCGACATGTCGCTCGGCGTGCACCTTCTTGCCGGCCAGGGCCCCCACGAGCACATCGTTGTCGTGCGCCCGCTGGATCATGTCGGGCGGCGGCGGACCGAGCGCGTTCACCGCCAGCCGGATCGGGTACGAGAACGCCACGTCCATGAGCGGCACCGCCTGGGCGTAGGTCATGGGCGGCTCGGCGTCGCCCGCGATCGCGCCGGGCTTGTCTTCGGCCGGCAGCGGCGGCACGTCGTAGCGCTCCATCATGTCGTCGAGGAAATCGCGGTGCGCCGGCGGGATCATCGCCTTGAGATCCTTGACCGACAGCTCGCCCTCGGACTTGCCCTCGTACTTGGCGGGCACGATGATGTCCACCCCGAAGGGACGGCCGCCGACTTCGTCCTGGATCCAGCCCATGTCGATGTCGAGCTGCTCGGGCGTGTGGCCAGCAGCGCCCAGCACGCCGAAGCCGCCCGCTTTGGTCACCGCCGCCACCACGTCCCGGCAATGGGTGAACGCCACGATCGGGACGTCGCAGCCCAGCATCTCGCACACAGGTGTCTTCATGCCCCGAAACTACCGGCGCACGGCTCTCCCCCGCAGCGGACGGGCCGCTTGACGAGGTCTCAGTGCGCCTGCGTGCGGCCGCCAGGCGCCCATGCCGAACGCGTCAGCGGGAATTGGACGACGGTTTTTGGGGGCTGCGATGGCAGGATGCGCAGATGAGCAACTCGGGAAGCATCAGCGCAGTCGGGCACAGCTACGTGGACGCGGCCACGGGCACCAAGCTGGATGCGTGGTTCCCGGAGGGGGCGACGGTGGACTCGCCGCCAGCGCGGTCGTGCCTGGCGGTCGAACTCGGCGTCAACGTGGGCGAGATCGTCACCGTCACGATTGACGATCTCGATGCTCCACCGGCCGATCTGGCAGATGCGTACCTGCGGCTGCACCTGCTGAGCTGTCGGGAGATCAAGCCTCACGACGCCAACCTCGACGGCATGTTCGGCCTGATGACCAATTGCGCGTGGACGAGCGCTGGGCCGGTGCTGCCCGAACGGGTCAACGATCTGCGGACTGCGGCAGCTGCGCGCAGCCAGCCTGTCACGGTCACGGCGGTCGACAAGATTCCCCGCATGGTCGACTACGTGATCCCTCAGGGCGTGCGCATCGGCGACGCCGATCGGGTGCGGCTCGGCGCCCACCTGGCCGACGGCACCACGGTCATGCACGAGGGATTCGTCAACTTCAACGCCGGCACGCTCGGGCCTGCCATGGTCGAAGGCCGTATCTCTGCCGGCGTGGTCATCGGCGCGCATTCGGACCTCGGCGGCAGCGCGTCGACCATGGGCATGCTGTCGGGCGGCGGCCGGGAGCGAGTTTCCATCGGCGAGCACTGCCTGCTGGGCGCCAACTCCGGCATCGGAATCGCGCTCGGCGACAATTGCACGGTCGAAGCCGGGCTGTACGTGACTGCGGGCAGCCGGATCACACTGCCCGACGGCTCCGTCGTGAAGGGCCGGGACATCTCGGGTCACTCGGGCATGCTCCTCATCCGCAACAGCGTCACCGGCGCCATCGAGATGCGGGTCGCCGACCCGGGCCGCTGGGAAGGCATCAACCCCGAGCTCCACAAGAACTGACCACCCGCCGCCCGCAGGGCGAGTGTGCAGGGCAATCTCCCGCTATCGGCTGCTGGCAGCAGATCCGAGCCCGGAAGCCCCGGCGACGGGAGCGGTATCGTCGAATGCGCCGCAGGGACATCAAGGGGACCGGCATGGCTTACGTCGAGGACAGGATCATTCACGACGCGGATGCGCACACCATGGAACCGCCCGAATGGCTGGAACCGTTCGCTTCGCCCGAGGTGGCGCGATACGCGCTCGACCATTTCTCCATCGGCGACAACGACAAGGTGTTGGCTGACATCGAGAAGGCCCGGGCTCGCCAGGCCGACCCGGAGTTCCGCGCCGGCGCCGCGGCCGAGGTGATGCTGCGCAAGAACTACATCGCACCCGGCGCCTGGGATCCCGCCGACCGGTCGCAGGCGCTCGACGATCTGGGCTTCGCCAGCCAACTCGTGTTCCCGTCGATGCCCAACACGCTCATCGAGGAAATGGAGCACACTGCCGAGCCGGCCCTCACCTACGCCGCGTCGACCGCTGCGAACCGGGCGCAGATCGCGTTCTGCTCCGGCGACCCGCGGTTGCTGCCGGTGTGCTCGGTGCCGCTGCAGGACATCGACCGGGCCGGCCCGCACGCCCGTCAGGCCATCGACGACGGCGCAGCGGCACTGCTGATCCCCAACCGCATGCCCAAGCACCACGCCCACAGCCATGTCGGCTTCGACCCGGTGTGGGCCGCCGCGCAGGACGCCGGCATCCCCATCGTGATGCACGTGGCCACGCCGGACTTGGTGATGCCGCCGCAGCATCGCAACAACGGGTTGCCGCCCGAGCCCGACTTCCACGGTGGCGGCGAGAACTTCCGCTCCGTTTCCTATATGGCGATCTCGGCCGCGCCGCTGCAGGCTCTGTCGATGCTGATCTTCGACGGCGTGCTCGAGCGATTTCCCGAGCTGAAGATCGGCGTGATCGAGCTGGGCGCCGTCTGGGTGCCGGGCTTCATGCGCCAGCTCGAAGCCGCCTTCGACGCCTTCGAGCGCCACGAGCAACGGCTGGGCAAGCTCAGCTTGCGCCCCTCGGAGTACGTGCACCGCCAGGTGCGGGTCACCCCCTACCCCACTGAGCCGACCGGGTGGATCATCGAGAACACGGCGCCGGAGATCTGCATGTTCAGCTCCGACTATCCCCACGTCGAAGGCGGCCGCAACCCGCTGCGCCGCTTCGACCGTGAGGTCGAGCACCTGCCTGGCGACGTGCAGGAACGATTCTTCCGGCTCAACTTCGAGGACCTCATGGGCACGGCCGCATACATCCCCGCGGCCGCCGCGTAAACGCCGAGATGGGAATCCGGCTCGACAAGCCTTGGCAGCCACTCGACAGCACTGCAATCGATGCACTGCCAGCACAGCTCGGCGTCTACCAGGTCGCCGATTCAGGCGGCACCGTGCTGTCGGTGGGTTACGCCGGCGCCCGTGAGCTGTTCGGCATGCAATCCGCGCTGCAGCGGGAGATCGAGCAACTGGGTGCCGCGGCCACGCAGTTCCGGTGCGAGTTCACCTCGAACTATCGCAGCCGCTGGGACGAGCTGCTCATGCTGCACCTCGCCGACTACGGCGAGCTTCCCGAACCGCAGCGCGACCAAGCAGCACGCGTCGGTCGCCTGTCCCCCGCCTGACGGCTCCAGAGCGGACGCGGAGGCCTCGGCGGATCAGATGATCCGCTCGGCGGCCAACGCAGCCAGGTCGTCGGCGTCGAGACCGCAGAACTCGCCGTAGACGGCTCCGTTGTCGGCCCCGACAGGTCGGAATGGCTCGAGGGGGCGCATGTCCGAGCCGTGCCAGTGCAGCGGGCTGTGGGCCAGCGGGATCTCGCCGAGGCCGTCCAATTCGGTCCATTGCAGGAAGCCGCGTTCGATCATGTGCTCGTCGTGGACCACGTCGGTCACCTCGCGCACCTCGGCCACCGGCACACCGGCCGCACCGAACGCAGCGGCTGCTTCTGCCCGGGTCTGCTCTGACGTCCAGCCTGAAACCAGATCGTCCACTTCGTCCATGTGCTCGCAGCGGCCCGCATTGCTGCGCAGACGCTCGTCGTTGAGCAAGTCGGCGCGGCCGATCACCTCGAGCACCGATCGCCAGTGCGAGTTCATGGCTGCAATCAAGGCAATGTGCCCGTCGCTGCACGGGTACACATTGGACGGCGAGACGCTCATGGCGGCATTGCGGTTGCCCATGCGCCCGGTCGCCCCATGCAGCTGCCATGCCTGCAACGACGTGGTGAGCGTGTAGTAGGTGGCCTCCGCCATCGACGTCGACACCAGGCGTCCCCGGCCTGTCCGCTGCGCCTCGAACAGCGCCGTCACCACGGCGCCATATAAGTGCGTGCCGCCCAGGAAATCGATGAACGTGGCCCCTGACTTGACCGGTGGACGATCGGCGAAACCGTTGATGCTCATGACGCCCATGTGCGCCTGCACCGTGACATCCATGGCGGTTCGCTGCGCGTCCGGGCCGTCGAGGCCGTAGCCACTGGCCTGCGCGAACACCAGCTGAGGGTTCGTCTGCCAGAGCGACTCAGCATCGATGCCCAGCCGCTCGGGTACGCCGGGAGCAAAGTTGCACAGCACCGCATCGGCGCCGTTGGCCAGCTCGATGAACAGCTCCCGGCCGCGGGGCGACTTGAGATCCAGCGACACGGTTTCTTTCGACGAGTTGAGCATGGCGTAGGGCAGCCCGTGGCTGTGGCCCCGCAGCGCCTCGCCGCGCGGGTGCTCCACCTTGATGACCCGTGCACCCGAATACGCCAGCAACAAGCCGGCGTACGGCCCCTGGTAAATCTGCCCGAGGTCGAGCACGACCACGCCGTCGAGCGGCAACGGCCGGGCCGGTTCGCCGGTCCCAGTATCGGACTCGGTGTGGGATTCGCTCATTTGAAGCTGCCGCCGAGGATGTCGCGGGCCATGATCAGGCGCTGCACCTCGCTGGGGCCCTCGCCGATGCGCCGGATCCGCAGCTCCCGGTACCAGCGCTCCAGCGGCAAGTCCTTGGTGACGCCGATGCCGCCATGGATCTGGATGCAGCGGTCCACCACCCGACCGGCGGCCTCTGATGCCACCAGCTTCGCCATTGCCGCTTCGGTGCGGAACCGCTCGCCGCGGTCGGCTTTCTGAGCTGCCTCGAGCACGCACCAGCGGCCGTGGCGGATGTCGATCTCGTTGTCGACGATCATCCACTGGACCGCCTGCTTCTCGGCCAGCACCGACCCGAACGTCTCGCGGCTGCGAGCCCACTCGATCGCCATCTCCTGCGCCATGATCGCCGGCCCCAAGCAGCCCGCTGCATAGGGGATGCGCTGGCGGCTCAGCCGGTCGTTGGCGATGCCGAAACCGCCGTTCACCTCGCCGAGCACATGGCTCTCGGGGACCCGCATGTCGGTGAACTCCAGCTCGGTGGCGTAGCGGGTGGCTCGCAGTGTGTGCACCACCCGGCGCACGTTGAACCCGGGCGTGTCGGTGTCGACGATGAAGGCCGTGACGCCGTTTCGGCCGGGGTCGTCGGAAGTGCGGGCGAACAGCAGCGCGTAGTCGGCCTTGTCAGCACCGGAGATGAACAGCTTCGAGCCGTTCAGCACCCATTCGTCGCCGTCCTTGTAGCCCCGGGTGCGGATGGCCCGGCCGGGGTCAGATCCTCCCGACGGCTCGGTCAGGGCGAAGCAGCCCGTCTTCTCGCCGCGCAGCGTGGGGTAGAGCCACCGTTGCTTCTGCTCTTCGGTGGCCTCGTAGAGCTGAGCCAGCCCAGCACCGCCGAACACGCCGTAGCACGGGTTGTAGAGCCCGGCGCGGTGCTTGGACATCTCGATGGCCATGAGCGCTCGCGTAGTGGTGTCAAGGCCCGGTCCCCCGTACTCCGCCGGGATGTCGAGGCCGTAGAAGCCCATGTCGCGAGTCATCTGCGTGAGCCGGGCAGCGTCGTCGGGTTCCAGCTCGCCGGCGTCAGGGTCGAGGTCGGCCTCCAGGGGGATGATCTCGCTCTCGACGAAGCGTCGAACCGTCTCGACGATCAGCGCCTGCTCGTCGCTCATGGAGAAATCCACGCTGTGCCTCCTTGCTTCGGCGCCCGATGCTAGGTCTCAGCCCGCTTCGGGACCTGTCGGACCGCGTCGCATTTGCCGGTGGAGGCGGCAGCGTTCCCAGCCCGTGCGACTAGCCGGAGGTCCAGTCGAGCTGGGCGAAAGCCGGCGCCACGACGAGCCGGTCGCCGACCGAGACCGACAGGTCGACACTGAAGCCTGCATCGTCGGATGTCGCGACAGTGCCGGAGCACGTCACCGTCTCACCGGCGTGCACCGGCGCGCGATTCCGGTACGCGAGCCGGACCAGCCGGGCGCTGGGGCCGGCGGCGCGCAAGACGCATTCCGCCAGCAAGGCGCCGAGCATCTGGCCGTCTACCAGCGGCGCCGGAGCGCCCAGCCGGCGGGCGTGAGCCTCGTCGTAGTGCAGGCGATGCCAGTCCCACGTGGCGGCTCCGTACGCGACCATGTCTGCCAAGGCGATCCGCCGGTGCAGCGGCCGGAGCGACCGGCCCGGGCTCAGACGCTCCCGAGGCAGCGGTTCGGCGCCAGCAGGGGCACCGAGAGACTCGGCAGCACCGACGGTCGCTGGGTCGTCCGCCTCGGGGGTTGGCGTCGCCGGCACGGCGGCTGCCGCGGAGCCTTGTGCCGCGTCCGCCTCTGCTTCCTCATCGGGCGGATCGCTCTCGGGCTGAGCGGCCTCGAGGGGGCGGAAGATCATCGTCTCGGCATTCGTCGCGAGCGAAGCGCCGTCGGCGGAATACGCCGCCTCGGCAGTGACGAACAGGAGCGGATGGCCCTCCCGATCGAGCCGCTCGGTTGCATCGGTCAGGGTCCACGTCGTGGAGATGACATCGTCGAACCGGGCAGGCCGATCGAACCGGTAGTCATTGCCTCCCCGGAACATGGCGCATCGCACCGGCAGCGGCAGCTCCCAAGCATGCCCGAGATACGCATTCCCATCGGGCACAGCGCGACCGGTCAGCTGCGCTGTCTCGCAGATAAGCGTCGGCGGCGCCTCGTCCCGCCAACGCCCCGGATCGGCACCGATGGCCAGGGCGAAATAGCGAATAGACGCCCGGCCGAGCGGTTCGGGCGCCATGTACGTCACCGTCGTGCCGAGCGCGGCGCGCACTTCAGGGGTCAGCAACTGCGTCATGTTTCCCGCTCTGGTTCGCCCGGCTCTGCCTCTCAGGGCATCAAGGCGACGGCTTCCACCTCGATCAGCCAGCGGCGACTGAGCAGCCCCGACACCACGACACCAGTGGAGGCGGGGAACGGTCGGCCCATCACCCGCTGGCGCACCTCTCCGACGGCCCGGTAGTCGCCGACGCCGTCGGGCGTCACGTACTCGACGGTCTTGACGAGGTTGTCGATGGAGGTGCCGGCCATCTCGCAGATGGCGGCGATCTCGCCGTAGACGAATTCGGCCTGCCCGCCGACGTCGCCCTCGGCGACGGTCTCGCCAGTGCCGAGATTGAACGCTGTCGTGCCGGAAATGAACAGCAGCCCGCCGGCCTCTACCGCTGGGCTGAAGGTGAGCGACGAGTAGGCCTCAGCCAGGTACGGCACGACTGTCTTGGGATGCGCCGACGCCCACACATCGAGCGCCACGAGGGCTTCGGGATGAGGCAGCTCGGGCATGAGCAACCCCGTCGACGACGGGAACTGCGGTGCGAGCAGCCGCCGGCGTGCCTCCGCGGTCTCGTTGTACTGGCGGCGGGTGGCCGCGGTCGTCTGCTGCACGATCCTCACGACGTTGCTCAGATCCATGCCGTGAGATTCGAGGCGGCGGCCGGCTTCTTCGAGCGCCCACTCGCACTGGCCGACGAAGTCGCCCGCCAGCACCGCGTTGCCGGCGTCGTCGACGGGCAGCACCTGGGGCACGTGCACCAGCCCATCGACCCGGCCGGCCACGACTTCTACTTCCACCAGCGCCTCGGGCCGCACGAGCGATTCGACGACGAACGTCGAGGGCCGGACCCCACCGACAGCCGAGCCCAAGCCATGCGGACGTTCGCCCGCGATGGCGTCTCGCTCAGGGGCGCCCGCGACGGTGACGTATACGGTTACCTCGGAGCATTCGCTGATGTCGCGCCCAGCCGCGTCGAGCACCGCCTCCACCTTCGCCCAGCACACGCTGGCCTGCTCGGCACCATCGCCGCGCACCGTGACCCGTCCGGACTCTGTGTCGTACGCGCCCGCAGTCTGCCCCGCCAGCCACGCCGCACCGGAGGCGTCGATGCCCTGGGAGAAGGAATACCGGCTGGTGTCCAGCCACCGAAATGGCTCCGGGGTGATCTCCTGGGGAGGCATGGTTCGTGCTCCTAGTTTCCGGTGAAGTTCGGCGCGCGACGTTCCACGAATGCAGCGATGCCCTCGCGGCCGTCGTGGGTCAGCATGGCGTCGGTGATCGTCTTGCCTTCGAACTCGCCCGCCTGCTCAAGCGGCGAATCGATACCCGTATAGATCACACGCTTGGCATGGCCCAGCGCCCACGCCGGGCCGTCAGCCAGCGCCTGAGCCAGCTCGGCTGTTGCCGAATCGACCTCGTCGTCGGGAACCACCCGGTTGACCAGGCCCCACTGCTCGGCCTCCTCTGCCGACAGCACGCGGTTGGTGAGGGTCAGGTCGAGCATCCGCCGAAGCCCGATGTGGCGGGCCAGGAAGTACGACGATGTGCCGTCGGGCGTCACGCCAGCACGGGTGTAGGCCATGGTGAACTTCGCAGACTCGCCCGCCACCACCAGGTCGAACGAGGCGGCCAGCGACATGCCGGCCCCGCCGACGCTGCCGCCCACACCTGCCACGAACGGCTTCGGCGTGCGGTTCATCTTGTTGATGGCAGCGTGCAGGTCGATGACCATGTCCGACGCAAGCTGGGGCAGGCCGTCGCCCGCCGCGTGGAATTCCTTGAGATCGCCGCCTGCGGAGAACACCCGTCCTTCCGCAGTGATCGATGCTGCCTTGACCGCATCGTCGAACTCGATCTCCAGCATCACAGCCCGCAGATCGCGTGAGAACTGCGGGTTGACGGCGTTGGCGCCCTCAGGTCGGTTGAACCGCACGTGCGCCACCTCGTCGCGCACTTCGTAGATGATCGTCTCGAGGTCCATGTCCGCTCCTGTGATACGCCTGCTTGCCGGTCCCACGGGAGGTTACGCGCCCGGGCTGTCCCGTGATCGAGCCCGCTAGCCGCGGGCAGCAGGCGAGAGGTCGCGGGCGGCCTGAACGGGATCGATGCCGCCGAACGGCATGATTGAGATGGCCGACACGTCGACGCCGTTCGCGTGGTAGCGGTCGATGTGCTCTCGGCATTCCTCCGGCGGGCCGTGGACCAGCAGTTCGTCGACCAGGTCGTCGTCGATGACCTCGAGCGCCCCTCGGCGGTCGCCATCGGACCAGCGTTCCCACATGGCGGCAAGCAGGTCGCCGCGACCGAGCCAGCGATGGAACTCGGCATACACCGGCACGTTGAGATAGGCGGCGATTGCCCGCTTGAAGCCCGACCGGACCACCTCGGCGTCGGGGTTGGGGCACACGAAGATGCGAGCCACCACTTCCTTGCCCTCGCCGCCCTCGTCGACATAGGGGCGGACGGTGGCGACGTCATCAGCCGACAGCCAATTGATGATGGCGCCGTCGCCCTCGCTGCCCGCCAGCCGCAGCATGCCGGGCCGCAGGGCCGCCAGCAGGATCGGCGGCTGAATCTCCGGCGGCCGGCCGAGCCGGAAGCCCTGAATGTCGAAGGTGTCGTAGGTCTCGCTGATCCGCTCGCCGGTGAGGGCTTGGCGCAGGAATCGAGCTGTGTCGCGTGTTCGCTTGAACGGCTCGTCGAAGGGAATGCCGTTCCAGCGCTCCACGATGACATTCGACGAGGCTCCGATGCCCATGGCGAAGCGGCCCGGCGCTGCCTCGCAGATGGCTGCCGTCTGCTGGGCCAGCAGCGCGGGACCGCGGGTGAAGACCGGGATGATGGCGATGCCGAGACGCACGTCGGGCACCCATTGGCTGGCCAGCACGAGCGGCGTGAAGCCGTCGGTGCCATCGGCTTCGGAGCTCCAGAACTCCGTGTAGCCGAGGTCGGCGAATTCGCGGTAGAGCTCGGCCTGGGCATGCAGGGGATCATCAAAGGGAACCGTGATGCCGTAGCGCCAGTCGTTTCGATGGGAGGTCACGGCGCGCAGGCTAGTGAGGCGGCGCAACCGGATCCGGGTGCCGCCGCAGCGGTCTCGCCGTCTTTCGTGTCACACCCCCTGATCACACTGTGCACATGGCAGAACAGCTTGATCTCGCACCTCAGCTCCGGCTGGTGTCGACCAGCCGGATGCCCCACCGGCTGAACCGGGCCACCCGTCAGGAAGGCCTGCGCGGGGTTGCTCGGGCACGGGCTGCGCTGGCCGCCACGGCGCGCCCGCCCGAGATCGATCTCCACGCCGCCTGATGCCAGCCGCAACAGGCCAGTGCCGGCCAATCCATTGGGCGGGCAGTACGAGGGCGCAAGTACAGTGCCGGCCATGAGCAGCGCATCCGTGAACCAGCATCCCGACGACATCGTCATTGTCGGCGCCGTCCGATCTCCCGTCGGCCGACGCGGCGGCGACCTGAGCGGCATCCATCCGTCCGATCTGCTGAGCGACGTGCTCACCTCGCTGATGGAGCGCACCCAGGTCGACCCGGCCAGCATCGGCCAGATCGTGGGCGGCTGCGTCAGCCAAGCCGGCGAGCAGACGGCCAACATCGCCCGCACCGCGTGGCTCGGCGCGGGCTATCCGCTGTCGGTCGCGGCCACCACCGTCGACGCACAGTGCGGTTCGAGCCAGCAGGCCACCACGCTGGCGTACGGCCTCGTGCGAAGCGGCGTGGCCGACTCGGCCATCGGGTGCGGCGTCGAGTCGATGACGCGCAATCCGATGGGATCGAGCTACAAGAAGGGCCAGCGCACGGCCACATCCCGTTACAAGGAGCACTACGAGTACACAACCCAGTTCCAGGGCGCCGAGCTCATGGCCAAGCAGTGGGGCATCAGCCGTGAAGAATGCGATGCCTACGGCCTGCGCAGCCAGAGCAATGCCGCCCGAGCATGGGAAGAAGACCGTTTCGGCACCCAGATCGTCGAGATCGATGCGCCGGTGCTCGACGAAGACGGCAAGCCCACCGACGAGATCCGCCACGTCGTGCGCGACGGCGGCATCCGGCCCACGACAGCCGAAGGGCTTGCAGGGCTGTCGCCGGTAATGGACGGCGGCGTGCATACCGCAGGCAGCTCGTCGCAGATCAGCGACGGCTCGGGCGCGGTGCTGCTCATGCGTGCCGGCCGTGCCGCCGAGCTGGGCCTGCGCCCGCTGGCCCGCATCGTCGACACCTGCCTGGTCGGCAGCGACCCCGTGCTGATGCTGACCGGTCCCATCGAGGCCACGAACTACCTGCTCGAGCGCAATGGCATGCAGATGTCCGACATCGACATTGTCGAGATCAACGAGGCGTTCGCGTCGGTCGTGCTGGCGTGGGAGCGCGAGGTGAACCCCGACATGGACGGGGTCAACCCCAACGGGGGCGCGATCGCGCTGGGTCATCCGCTGGGCGGCACCGGTGCGATCCTGCTGACCAAGGCGGTGCACGAGCTGCACCGGGCCGACAAGAACACGACCCTCATCACCATGTGCTGCGGCGGCGGGCTCGGCACCGGCACGATCATCGAGCGGCTCTGAGCAGTCGCAGGGCGATCCACGTCGCCGCGATTGCGGCCACATGCGTGGGCGCATTCGCCGGCTGGCAGTACCTCAGCGGCGGCGAGACCGCCCCGGCAGCCCAGAGCGCTCCTCCAGCAGCATCGGAAACTGCGAGCGAGCCGACTGGCGCCGCCCCCAGCAACGCACTGGCGCCGAATGCCGTCGTGCTGGCGGTCATAGACGGTGACACGATGGATGTCGATCTCGGCGGACGCCGGGCCACAGTGAGATTTCTCGGCATCGACACGCCCGAGAAGACCGGCGGCTACCTGCCGGCCGAATGCGGCGGCGATGCAGCCACACAGCGGACGGCCGAGCTGCTGCCGCCCGGCACCGAGGTGCTCCTCCAGCGCGACGACGAGCTCTACGACCGCTACGACCGGGTGCTGGCCTACGTGTACCGCGCCGCCGACGGGCTGTTCGTGAATCGCTACCTCGTGCTCGACGGCTACGCCGCCACCATGCACTTCGAACCCAACACGCACCACCGGGCAGTGCTCGACGCGGCCCAAGCGGACGCACGTGCTGTCGGCCGAGGCATCTGGTCAGACTGCGGCGGCCCCGACCGCCGCCTCACCGACTCCGCCGGAGGCTGAGCCTGCATCAGGGATCGCCGAGTGTGCGGCGGGCGGTGGCCGCGGCGGTGGCGGTGCGGTCGGTTCCGGCGATGCGGGTGATGCGGGCGTCGGGTGCGGCGCGGCGGATGGCTTGCTGTGTCTGGTCGGTGACGGCGTTGGCGCCGCCGATGATGACGACGCTTGCGACGCGGTAGTCGGCGAGCGCGGCTGCGGTGGGCTCGTCGAGGCCGCCGGGGGCGGCGTAGAGCACTGCTGAGCGCGGCGTGCGGGATGCGAACGCGGCGGCGGCGCCGATGTCTGGCGGGCTCCAGCCGTTCGCGACCACGAAGGTCACCGTCCCGACGCGCGCGGGGTCGCCGAGCACGCTGCGCGCCGCTGCGGCGGCGGTGGCGGTGCGGGTCGGGCCGGCGAGGCGTTCGTGGGCGGCTGCGGGCACGACGTCGCGGATGGCTTCCTGTGTGGTCGGGGTGACGGCTGCTGTGCCGCCGACGATGACGATGCGCGCGGGCCGGTAGTCGCGCAGCACCGCCGCAGTGGGCTCGGGCAGTCCGCTGCGGCTGGTGTAGAGCACCGCTGAGCGCGGCGTACCCGCAGCGACCGCGGCAGCGGCGCCGATGTCGGGCGGGCTCCAGCCGTTCGCTATGACGACGGTGATCTGCCCGCCTGCGGCGCCGGGACGCCCCAGGGCGCGGCGGGCGACTGCGGCAGCGGTCGCGGCGCGGTCCGCGCCCGCTATCCGCTCGGCCTCGTCGAGGTCCGCCGCTCGGCGGATCGCCCGCAGGGTGGTGTCGCTGACGGCGGCGGGGCCGCCGACGACGATCACCTCTGCGGGCAGGTAGTCGCCGAGCAGGTCCCGCGTGGAGCGAGACAGCCGCGCCGTGTCGGTGTAGAGCACCGCCGAACCGTCCGTGGCCGCAGCGAGCACTGCCGCGACGCCGACATCAGCGGGGCTCCAGCCGTCGGCCACGATCACCACCGCATCGGAGCGCTCACGCTCCTCCGCAGGCGCGCCGCCGCCGCCTCCACCGCCGCCTCCTGGGCCGACGGTGGTGCCGCCGGGGTCTACGGTGCTGCCGCCGGTGTCGTTGTCGCGGACTGTCACGGTGGCGGTCTGGGGGCTGCCGAGGGTGTAGCCGCTGCCGGTCAGCAGCGTGACGGTCACTGACCCGTCGGGCTCGTCGGCGCTGTCGTCGGTTGTGGTGACGCTGATGGCTGTGCTGGTGCCGGTGATCTGCGCAGTGCGGGTGCCTGCGGCGCCGGCGAGGTAGCTGCCCGACTGCGACACCCGGTAGCGCACGCTGAGCGTCCCTGTCACCGGCGGGGTCGCGTCGACGGTGAACTGCGCGGAGGCGCCCTCGGTCACCGACGCTGCCGTGCGGGTCACGCTCAGCCGCGGCATCGCCGGCGCGTCGTCGTCGTTGACAGTCACCTTCGCCGACGAGGAACTGCCCGGCGCGTAGCCGGTGCCCATATTGACCGTGACGGTCACCGACCCGTTGGGCTCGTCGGCGCTGTCGTCGCTTGTGGGCACTGTCACGGTCACGGTGCCCGACGTGCCGATCTGCACCTGCTTGGCGCCGCGGTTCGCAGCAGTCACATAGCTGCCGGTCTGGGTGACGGTGTAGGACACAGTGATCGTGCCCGTCGGCGCGGGCGATGCGGTGAGCGTGAAGCTCGCCGCGGTGCCCTCGGTGACCGGCGACGTGCCGGCGGCCACCGACACCAGCGACGTGCCTGCCGAGGCCACCTCGAAGACCTGCGACAGCCCGTACACGGTGAGCTGCGTGTCCAGCGACGCCCGCTGCGCCGTGCCGCCGTTCACTGGGCCGCCGGGGCTGCCGCCCGGGTTGCCGGCGTTCGCGACCAGCGCGCCGCCCGTCGGCGTCACGGTGCCCAGATGCGCCGCGGAGGCCTTCGCGCCGCCTGAAGCTGTGCCTGTCCAGGGCCGGTTCGCCGACAGGAACGTCACCGCCGTGCCTGCTTCGTCGCGCAGCGGTGTGGACTCGTGATCCCAGCTGCCGTCCCAGAAATCGGTGTAGCTGTCGGCGGCCTTCGGGCCGCCGAGCCAGTAGATCGCCCTGGAGGTGTCGCTGCCGGCCGTCGCGGTGTTCGCCGTCGCGTCCGCGAACGGCGTCGACGCCACTGCCCGGAACCCGTCGCTGTAGGACCGGATGTCGGCATGGCCTGCAGCGGCGCGGGCCTGCACGAAGCTGTTGTAGTCGGCGATGTCCGGCGAGGTCGCGTCGCGTTTGGTCGAGGAGATGAACAGCAGGCGGAACCGGTCCCCCGTCGACAGTCCCGACGGGATCAGACCCCAATTCGGCGGCACCGACACCGCAGCCGGCGCCGACACCGACTCGTCGTCGTCGTCGATCAGCAGCCACGGATTGGCCGGGCCGGCGCCTGTCGCGGACCCCAGCCCGGTCTGGGCCAGCCGCGGCGACCCAGACGACGAACTCGCCGGCACCGACACGCTCGCCCGCTCATTGGAGGCGTCCACGTCGTCCAGCGCAGACACCGTCACATCCGCCGAAACCGCCGACGCGCCCATGTCCGGACCGGTGAACGTCACCGTAGCCCCCGACAGCGACACTCCCGAAGGCGACCCCGACAGTGCCAGCGAGAAGTCCGTGCCCGCCGTCGCGCCGGCGAAGCCCAGCGGCACCCCCAATGACTCGCCTGCCGCCAGTCCGCGGTTCAGCGTCAGCCGCAGCGTCGCCGTCGCCGACGAGTCGCCCTCTGATGCGAGCCGGTCCGGTACCGACAGCGTCACCGTGGTCGCGTCATCGTCGGACACCGCCACCGTGCCCGCACCCTCAGAGCCGCTCACCGTGTAGCCGGTGTCCCCGTCGATCGTGACGGTCACCGACCCGGCGGGCTCGTCGGTCGCGTCGCCCGCGGTCGGCACCGTCACGGTCACAGACGTCGCGTTCGCGGCGAGCGTCGCCTGCTTCGCGCCCAGGTTCGCGGAGGTCACGTAGCCGCCCGAAGCGGTGACCGTGTAGTCGACCGTCACCGCGGACGTCGACGTCTGGCTCGCGTTGACGGTGAAGCTCGCCGCTGTGCCCTCGGTCACCGCCGGGCCCGCCGACACCGACAGCTCCGGCAGCGTCACCCCGCCGCCATCGTTGTCGGAGACGTTCACGGTCGCAGAGCCCTCGGTGCTGCTCAACCGGTACGTGGCGTGCTCGGTCAGCGAGACGGTGGCCGTCCCGGACGACTCGGCGGTCTGATCGTTCTCGGTGCACACGGTCACGGTCACCGAACTGCCGGTGAAGGTAACGGTCTGGTCGCCCTGATCGCTGTCGCACACGAAGTCGCCGGTCCCGGTGACGGCGTAGCGGACGGTGACCGGGGTCGAGGCGGCCGGGGAGGCGCTGATGGTGAACGTAATGCTGCTGCCCTCGGTGACCCCCGTGCTGGCTGTCGTGACCGACAGCTCGGGGCCGGCGTACTCGAGCAGCGGCGACAGCGCGTAGAGGTAGCGGGCGTTCTGCCTGGGCCGCTCGCTGCCCACCCCGGTGAAGCTCAGGGGCGTGCTGCTGCTGCTGGCCGTGCCGAGGTCGGCGATGCGCACGGTGGCGGCGCCCAGTTCGGAGCCGCTCAGGCCGCTGCCGCTGGAGTTGCTGCCGGTCCAGACGGCGTTGGGGTACGTCGGGTCGCCCATGTTGTCGACATCGACCGTGGCGCCGGATTCGTCGAGCGCGGTGCGGCTGTCCCAGTCTCCGTCGTAGAAGTCGGCGTAGTCGTCGGCTGCCTTGTCGCCGCCGAGCCACCAGATCGGCACGCCCGCTCCGTCGAGAGCGGTGTTGGTGTCGGTGTTGTCGGCGGCGTCCACCGCAGCCGTCGACGCGACGGCCCGGAACCCGCCGGAGAACGCAGCGACCTCGGAGTGCCCCGCCGCGGCGCGGGTCTGCACGAACGCGTTGTAGTCGTCGATGTCGGCCGAGGCGGCGCTGCGCCGGGTGGAGGTCACGAACAGCAGCCGGAACCGGTCGCCGTAGTCGAGACCCGACGGGATCAGGCTGGCGCCCTCCACGAGCAGCCCGCCCACGGGGGCAGCCTCGTTGTCGATGACGGTCGCCGTGTGGACGCTCTGGGCGCCCACGGTGTAGCCGCTGCCGGCGCCGAGGGTCAGGACGATGGTCTCGGCGTCCTCGTGATCGTCGTCGTCGGCGACAGCCAGCGAGACGGTCGCCGTCTGGGCGTTCGCGGCGACCGTCACGCTGCCCGACGGCGCGGTGTAGTCGCTGCCGGCCGTCGCGGTGCCCGAGACGGCGTAGTCCACGGTCACCGGCGTGGCGGCGACCCGGTCGAGAGTGACGGTGACGAGCCGCGGCGTGGTGGCCTCCGATGCGCTGTCGGCACTCTGAGCGAACGACGCCACCGGCGGCGGCAGGTCGTCGTCGGCGAGGTCCAGGGTCGCCGAACTGACCGTCACGCCAGACAGCACGCCCGACACCGTGATCGTCTCGGTGGCTTGGTAAGTGCTGTTGTCGGTGGGGGTGAGCGTGAAGCTCCCCGTCCCCGACGCCTGGTTCGCGGCGATGGTGACGGAGAAGCTGCTCACCGGGGAGAACCCGACCACGCCCGGCGTGCCCGACCCGGCCACCGACACGGTCACGGTCTTGGCGGTGCCGAAGCGGGTGGATCCCAGGATCGTCGCGGTGACCGTCACCGTGGTCGCGCCGTCGCCTTCGGTGACCGCCGTGGGGCTCACCGACAGTTCGATGCTGCCCGGAGCGCCGTCGTCGTCGGTGACCGTGAAGGTGGTGCTGGCGACGGTGACGGCCGTGAGGGTGCCGCTGAAGGTGATCACGGCGTCGGTCTCGTCGACGCTGTCGGACTCAGGCACCACCGTCACGGTTGCCTGGCCCGACGCGGCACCGGGCGCGATGGTGATGTTGAAGCCCGCGATGGCGCCCACGCCGACTGTGCCGGAGGTCTTGGCGGCCGTCACCGCCACCGTCTTGGCAGTGCCGAACCGGGTCGCGCCCCCCACCGTGGCCGTCACCGTCACCGTGCGGCCCGAGCCGGTCGCCGACTCGGTGATCGACGACGGCGACACCGACAGCGACACCGCAGTCGGCGCCGCATCGTCATCGGTGACCATGAGCGTGGCGGTGCTGACGGTGACGGCCGACAGGGTGCCGCTGAAGGTGACGACGGCGTCGGTCTCGTCGACGCTGTCGGACTCAGGCACGACCGTCACGGTTGCCTGGCCCGACGCGGCGCCGGGCGCGATGGTGATGTTGAAACCCGCGATGGCGCCCACGCCGACCGAGCCGGACGTCTTGGCAGCGGTCACCGCCACCGTCTTGGCAGTGCCGAACCGGGTCGCGCCCCCCACCGTGGCCGTCACCGTCACCGTGCGGCCCGAGCCGGTCGCCGACTCGGTGATCGACGACGGCGACACCGACAGCGACACCGCAGTCGGCGCCGCATCGTCATCGGTGAC
>VYDH01000031.1:100879-104137 GCA_009843525.1 Acidimicrobiales bacterium
ACGACGGCGACACCGACAGCGACACCGCAGTCGGCGCCGCATCGTCATCGGTGACGGTCACCGTGGTGGTCGTGGCGCTGCCGAGGTCGTAGCTGGCGCCGTCGGTGAGGGTGATGACGACGGTCTCGGCGTCGTCGTCGATGCTGTCGTCGAGGACGGCGACGGTGATGTTCGCCGTGGAGGTGCCGGCTGCGAACGTGACGGTGCCTCCCAGCGTGGTGTAGTCGCTGCCTGCCGTCGCAGTGCCGGCGACGGTGTAGGAGACGGTCAGGCCGCCGGCAGGCGCTGCCTTGGACAGCGACACTGCCACATCGACGCTGCGGTCGGCGGTCGCTTCGCCTGCGCTGTAGGCGGCGGTGGCGATCGAGGCTTCGATGTCGGCGGGGGCGACGCTGGTGACGGCGAGCGCGTCGGCGTTGTCGGTGACCGTCGTGCCGCCGGAGAAGCCCGTCACCGCGACGCTGGCGACGCCGATGTCGAAGCTCTCGGTCTCGGGGTGGGTGTCGTCCTCGGCGGCGGTGACGGTGATGGTCGCCGTGAGCGACGCCAAGGCGGCGAACGCGACGGTGGCGGTCTGGGCGGGATCGTTGAGGTTGGCGCAGGTGATGCCGGTGCCGGAGCAGGCCAGGGTGTAGTCGGTGCCGCGTGTCGCGGTGCCGGAGAACGACAGCGTCGCGGTGAGGGTCTCGCCGTTGTCGGGCTGGCGGCCCAAGGACAGTTCGAGGGTCTGCGACGAGCCCTCGGCGACCGTGGTGGCATCGCCGGACCATGCGAGCGTGACCGACGTGGCGTCGTCGTCGTTGACGGTGACCTCGGCGAGATCGGGGTCGCCGACCAAGTAGCCGGTGCCGCTCAGCAGGCGTACGCCGAGCTTGTCGTCGGCCTCGTCGCTGCTGTCGGCGACGGTGCCGAGGGTGAAGGTCACCGACGCCGTGTTCGCCGGAATCGAGACCAGGTTGGTCACGACGCCTGCGGTGCCGCTGTAGTAGTCGCCCGGGTCGACGATGAGGCCGCTCACGGTGATGGGATCGCTCGGCGCAGGGCTGGCGGTGATGGTGTAGGTCGCGTTGGCGCCCTCGGTCACCGCCGATCCGGCCGAGATGGTCAGCGTCGGGGTCTCGGCCACCTTGAACACCGGCGACAGGCCGAACAGCTTGCGCTGGTTGCTTGCCGAGGTGGTGATCGAGCTGCCCAGCGGCGCCCGTCCCGCCCGCGAATCGTCCAGCCAGCCCAGAGTCACCGAGCTTGAGCCGAGCGGACTCGACGATGCCGCGCCCGCAGCAGTCGAGCCGGTGAAGTAGCCGCCAGCCGCCACCGTGGCCAGCGTGCCGGTCTCGTCACGCAGCGAGGCCTGCGCCCCCCACTCCGAACGAAGCACGGCGTAACTGCTCGCCACTTGCAGGCCGCCCAGCCAGTGGGTCGTGATCTGGGCGCCGGCGCCGGTGATGGCGTTGTGGTCCGCCGCGGACGTGCCCGACGTGCTGGCCAAAGCCTTGAAGAACCCCGCGTAGGGCACGATGTCGGCATGGCCGCCGACGAGCAGCCCGCGGATGAACGCGTCGTAGTCGGCGATGTCGGCTGAGGCGCCGTCGCGGGCGCTGCTGGATGCGAACACGAGTCGGAAGCTCTGGCCCGGCTGGCGGCCCGCGGGCTTGAGACCCCAGGACCCGGGCACGACGATGTCGCCGGTCTCGTCGTCGGTGATCGCGAAGCCCAGCGGCCCGCCTGCCGTCGCAGCGTCGCGCACCCCGGTCAGCACCGGATCGCCGGCGAAGCCGATCAGCACGTACGGCTGAGAGCGGCGGGCGTTGTCGACCGGGTCGAAGCGCAGCACAGCCGACGCCGCCCCGGCGTCGAACCGCAGCGCCGGATTTTGTGCTGAGTAGTCCCCGTCGGTGACCAGCGTCACTGCCGTGTTCGTGCCGTGCAGCGCCAGCGTGTAATCGTCGCTCACCGTGACGCCGGCGACGCCGAGCGGCACCGTCATCGACTCGCCGGTGGCCAGGGTGCGGCCCAGTGTCACGGTGATGTCCTTGGTGCCCGACGCCTCGCCCACGTCGCCCGCGGGCGCCGACAGCGTCACCGTGGTGGGGTCGTCGTCGGCGAGGACGATCGTGGCTTCGCCGCCCGTGGTGGCCGCGGGGATGCTCTTGGCCGAGTCGCCCGACACGGTCACCGTCTCGTCGAGTTCGTCGACGGCGTCGTCGGTGGGTGTCAGCGTGAAGCTGCCGGTGCCCTGCATGGTGTTCTTGGGGATGGTGATGTCGAAATCGGCCACCGGCGCGAAATCGACCACGTCGCTGCTGCCCGAGCCCGCCACCGAGACGGTCACCGTGGTGTCAACCGAATAGGAGTGAAAGCCGGTGCCCCGGTACTGCACGGTCACTGTGTAGGAGACCGCGCCGGCGTCCTCGGCGTGGGCAGCCGTCGGCGACACGGAAATCGTGAAGTCCGTCGGCCCCGGGTCGTCGTCGTTCAGCGCGATCGTCTCGCTGTTGACCGTCAGCGATCCCGAGGCGCCCGACACGGTGACCGTCTCGTCGTCCTCCTCGTGCTGGTTGCCGGGCACCCGCAGCACGAACGTCCCCTGCGCGTTCACGGTGGCCGCAGGGATCGTGATGTCGAACGTGGACGCGTCGCTGCCCGCGACCCGCGACGTGAACTGCACGGCGCTCTCCGTGTCGGTCCCGGCCACGCTCACCGACACGGTCCGGGCGGTGCCGAACGTGGTCGAGCCGTCGACGGTCGCCGTCACCGTCACTGTGGTGTCCTGGCTGCCCGTAGTGCCGCTCTCGGTCACCGTCGTCGGCGACGCGGTCAAAGTGATGCTCGTCGGCGTAGCGTCGTCGTCGGTCAGCGAGATCGTGGCCGACGACACCGGCACGCTCGAAGGCGACGCCGTGCCCGACACCGTCACCGTCTCGCTGCTCTCGTCGACGCTGTCGTCGATGGCCGTGAGCGTGAAGCTGTTCGTCGCCGATGTGGCGCCGATCGGGAGGGTGATGACGAAGTTGGCGACCGGGCTGAAGTCGACCGCCGAGGCGACGCCGGAGCCGTCGACGCTCACCGTCACCGTCTGCGCCGCCCCGAACGTGGTCGAGCCGTCAGGCCTCGCGGTCACGGTGATGACCTGCGGGTTGTTGCCCTCGGCCATCGTGTTGCGGCTCACGCTCAAACTGATCCCCGACGGCGCAGCGTCGTCGTCGGTGACAGTCGCAGTGACGGTTTGGTCAGCCAGCGCGTTGTATTTGGTGTCGG
>VYDH01000037.1 GCA_009843525.1 Acidimicrobiales bacterium
TGCGAGCCGACCTCGCCACACTCAAAACCCGCACTTGACATCTATAGGAACGTCCCAGGTGCGGCACGAACGGTCGGCGCGCACCAGCGCCGCCTTGCCGACGAAATCGGGTTTGTTGAGGTCGACGAAGCGTCCGAGGCCGGCTTCGAATGGGCTGACCGTCCGGTCGAAGTCGGAGCCGGCGTTGAGCAGACCGGCCTCGATGCGGCGCGCCCTGAACACCTGCGCCGAGGTGATGATCATGCCGAACTGCCGGCCGACGTCGAGAACTCGGTCGCCGACCGCTTCACGATCGATATCGGGGGTGAGGTAGAACTCCCAGCCGAGCTCGTTCGTGAAGCCCGACCGGGTGATCACCACCGGCTGGTCGGCGATCGAGACCTCCGCTATGTCGAAGTAGCGGAACGGCTCGGGCGGTTCACCGTCGACAACCGCAGCCAGCACCTCGAGCGAACGGGGCCCCTGCACCTGGCTCACCCAGACATCGGGATCACGCACCTCTACATCGAGGTCGACGGCGTGAGCCCGGTACCAGCCGTAGAGATCGCCGTTGGCCTGCGCCATCCAGAACCGGTCCTCAGCCAGGCGCAGCATCACCCCGTCGTTGATCATGCCGCCGTCGTGGTAGCAGGCGAACTGGTAGGCACAGCGCCCGACGCGCACCGTGGACACATCCCTGGGGAACACTCGGTTCGCGAGCCGTTCGGCATCGGGGCCGACAAGTTCGATGGGCAACTCGCCGGTGTGGCGCAGGATCACCTCCCGGCGCACCTTCCAGTACATCTCGGTGGCCGAGACGTCGGCGAAGCGCACCGGCGTCAGGCGACCGTTGTAGATCTGATACTCGGGATCGTGCGCCAGCTCTTGGTACATCAGCGGGTGCGGTGCCATCGACATGCCGAGCTCGCTCGGAGGAACGCCCTCGGTGGACAGCGCTTTGGCCACGAACCTCAGCGGCGGCATCTTCACCGGAACAGCATGAGCGATGGCGCGCGACCAGACAAGAGACGGCGCTGCGCCGTGCGTGAATGTCGGAGCCAGCGGCCCCGCCGCAATCGTGGACTAGCTGCGGACGAGTCGGAAGACCGGGATCTCGCGGCCGTGCTCGGCAGCGCTCTTCTCGTAGTCGGCGAACTGCGGCATCAGCGCAGCCTGGGCGTCGAAGAGACGCTTGCGCTCGTCGCCCTCGGTGAGCTGAGCCGTGGCCTCCCACTTGTCGGTGCCGACTTCGACCGTGACCGCCGGGTTGGCGACCAGGTTGTGGTACCAGTTCGGGTTGGTGGGTGCGCCGCCCATGGAGGCGATGATCACCACGTCGTCGCCATCGGTGGAGTACACGAGCGGCGAGCACAGCTCACGGCCGGACTTGGCGCCGGTCATGGTCACGAGGATCATCGGAGCGCCCTTCAACCACCCGCTGCAGTTGCCCTCGTTCTCGCGGAACTCCTTGATCACAGGCTCGTTCATCTTCAGAAAGTCCACGGAAATCTCCTGTCTGGCGAACTCAGGCAGTATTGCCGCTGGAGCCGATCACGTCCTGCATCTCGCGGACATGGCGCAGCCACAGCCCGCCGCCGTTGTAGGGACGGGGATCGTAGGAGGCGTGCCCGAGCAGCCGTTGCACGCGCTCGCTCTGGCCGGACAGCTCTCCCAGGCCGAAGTCCATCGGGCTCGCCTCTTCGGGGGTCAGCCAGCCGGCGACGAAGCTCACATGGAAGGCCCGGCGCCATCGGTCTGCGGTCTGGTTGGCGCCGCCGCCATGCAGCACGTAGCCCGAATAGACGAGCGCATCGCCCGGCCCCAGCTCAGCCGGTACCGACTCCCGCTCTTCGTAGCGATTGAGCTCCGACAGCCGGTGGCTGCCAGGCACCACCCGGGTGGCGCCCAGCTCCTCGGTCACATCTTCCAAGCCGATCATGGCGCTGACAGTGACTTCCGGGGAATCCGGCCACGTCGCCTTCACGAACGCCCACCAGTTGTTTGCATCTCGGTGAAGAAACTGGGCGGGCTCGCCCGGCCCGATGTACATCACCTGGGCGGTGTTCAGCCAGTACGAGCCGCAGATCGGCAGCAGCACCGCATCTGCGATCTGGGCGTAGAGCTCGTTGTCGAGAACGTCGAAGAACGCCGGCGTCAAGCGGGCCAGGCTCGAGAACCGGATCGTGTTGGAGCCGACGAAGAGCTTGCCGTCGTCGCCGAGTCCCTGTGTCGCGCCGCCTGGCTCAACACCGCGGGCATGGTCGTCGGCCGCTTCCCTCATCTGGGCAATCGTCTCGGCGCCGAACATGCCCTCGACGATCACGCCGCCGTCTTCGGCCAGCGCCTCCAGAATCGGCTCGAGTCCTGCTGCCGCGGGAATGCGCTGCAGTGAACTAACAGCGGCCTTGCTCATGGCAATGCCCTCCCGAGAAGCACTGAAAGGGTGTCGCCTCAGAAACTAGTGCCCTCGCGATGCGCTGAGACGATCCCGGAACGCGCTGCAGGCGCCTATCTTGCACCGGGTTGGAGTGCACGATCGCCGGCTGGGACAACTACTGGGATGCTTCCGCTCGGCGCTCGCGTACCTCGGTGTACACATCCACCGGCATGTGAGCCAAGGCCTTCTCGACGATTCGCTGAAAGAACTCGCCCGCTGAGAGATCTTTCGGCGTCCTGTCATGCACTACTGCGACGCGGCCAGTTGATGGGAGGGTCACTTCGTCCCCGGAGTCCGGCCCATCGACGGGGGCTTTGCTCGTCGGAGCCCCTTCAATCAACAGCAAGCAAGCGCAGTCGTAGACGTCTGGCTCCGACCTGAGCTTCCGAAGCATGTCGACGGCGAAGCCGAGCTCTGCATCCGAAATGTCGTTGCCAGCGACGAAGAGAAATCCGAGGGCAGACAGGGGGTGCCGGCCTCGTAGGTTCTTGGCGTCTCCGTAACCCTCTTCAAATCGGTTACGCAGATTCTTCGCATAACTGGACAGCATCGTCTTGGTACTGATGAGCACCTCGACACCTGTCGCCCATGAGGCGATGACCACATCACCCTGCTTGAGATAGGCGCTGCCCATGACACGGGCTTCGGCAGGGAGTGCGCTTCGTGCCCCCGGAGCGTTGTAGCGGCCCTCGACCTCTGAGCGCAGCCTGCGAGTGAGTCCCTTCTGGACAAACTGACGAATGTCCCGCGGAAAAACCCGCGGGCTCCGGCGGCGCGGCCATACGTCATCCGCGTCAAAGCCAGCTCGTCGCAGTTCCTCCGCGGCCCATACATCGGTCGCTCCAGCGACGATGCCAGAAGCCTGTGTCGTCCCGACGGCGACTCGCAGCACCTGCTCGAGCAGATCGAAGTCGGGCACGAACTGGCCGTTCCTACGCCAAGGATTGACGAACGGTTCCCTAGTGTCCTGAGTGGGGAATTTGTTGCATATATGCGGCCATGGTGTCGAAGAT
>VYDH01000027.1 GCA_009843525.1 Acidimicrobiales bacterium
CCCCCCCCCCCCCCCCCCCCCCCCCCCCCCCCCCCCCCCCCCCCCCCCCCCCCTGAGCGCGTGCTCGCCGGGACCTCATGCGCATGTTGTCGATGCCGTGATCACATCCGTCAATGATCCAGAGAATGCATGCGCCAACGAACACACCCATCGCGAGTCTGCTGTCTGAGTTCACGGCCCAGACCACACCCAATGTGATGATCGTGATGAATTTGAGAATCGCGCGCCACAGCGTGATGACGAAGTAGCCCTTGATGGCGTTCATGTCCAACCGTTCCGCTCTGCCGGCAGGCAAAACAAAAGATGAGCATGATTATTCTATGACTCTCCACATTCGGTCTTGTGCAATGTGCGAACCTGCATGAACGACGCGCAGTGAACGACTTCCCCATCCGGTCACGCGCGGGGGCCCGGCGGCGTCAGCTTCACCGTCGAAGTCGCGTACTCCGGCATGCCAGAGCGCATTGACGACCCGGGCGTGCCGTTCGCCGACCAGCAGCGCCAGGCCGCTAGCTGAGGAGGATGACGCCTCGGTCGACGGCGGGGCCGCCCTCGGCGTTCAGCACGTCAAAGCGCACGGCGCGGGTCGCTGGGCCGAATTCCGCGACCGGGAATTCGTCCCAGACGCGCACCGTGATGGTCGACGGCATGAGCACCATGGCGCGGAAGCGGCCGACGATGCGGCGCACCCTCGACGGTTCGCTGCCGGCAACAGCGTCGACGACAGCCGAGACGCCCAGGGCCAGCGTCGCGGTTCCGTGCAGGATGATGCCCGGCAGCCCCGCCTTGCGGGCAACGGCCGCGTCGGTGTGGATCGGATTCCAGATGCGGGCGCACTCGGTGTAGCTGTGCGCGGCACCATGGGCGACGGGCACGGGAATCTCGGCGAGCGGCTCGGAGGGCAGCTCCCCGAAGTCCGGCTCTGCCGGAGCGTTCGCGTCGGGCCTGTTGTCGCCGGCGGTCTCGACGTTGAGGTACATCCCGCCCTGGTACGTCGTGGCCACCGGGCTGCCGTCGGCGTCGATCGTGTCGATGCGCATGGTCTGGAACGTGCCCGGCTTGCGCTGCTCGACGCCCGAATACGTGAGGCTGGTGGTGAGGCGGTCGCCCGGCCTCACCAGC
This sequence comes from Acidimicrobiales bacterium, assembly GCA_009843525.1. GTDB lineage: Bacteria > Actinomycetota > Acidimicrobiia > Acidimicrobiales > Poriferisodalaceae > Poriferisodalis > Poriferisodalis multihospitum. The sequence goes on from VYDH01000027.1 coordinate 1,123, forward strand.
CGGTGCACGGTCAGGTCGTGCGTGGCGTGCACCGAGCGCCGCACCTCGTCGGGCGAGATGCCCCAGCGATCCGAGATGTCCCGGCCCGCCACGATCACCGGCCACTCCGGGCACACCGCGAACATCGGGTGCGCTACCACGCCGTCCTCGGCGAGCGTGTCGAAATAGCAGTCGTGGGTGTCGCCCAGCGAGGCGGCATAGGCCATCGTCCAGCGCTCGTCAACGTCGTGATCGATGGGCCCGATCACTTCGCCCACCATGTCTGAAGGAACCGGCATCGTCGTCATCCTCGCCCTCGGCGAGCACGAGCGTAATGACGTCACCGGTTCTGGATCGTCGCGGCTCGCACGCGAGACGCCAGAATCTCCGTGTGGCACGACTGGTGAGCAGATGGAAGCTGCGCGGCCCCGGGGGGTTGCTGGCCGATGACGGCTTTGCCGGATACTGGGCGTGGCGGGCGGCGCGGGGACTTATACGCATCTTGCTGTTTCGCATCTACCGGTTGCGAGCCACCGGCTACGAAAGCTTGCGGGCCAGCGGCCCGTTGATCTATGCGCCGGTTCACCGCAGCCACCTCGACGGTCCCCTCATCGGCGGCCTCACACATCGCCGAGTGCGCTACTTGGGCAAGGAGGAGCTCTTTCGTCCCAAGCCGCTCGGCTGGTTCATGCGTTCCATCGGCACGTTTCCGGTGCGGCGCGGCGAGGCTGACCTCGACGCGATGCGTGGGGCGCTCGGTCTGCTGAACGACGGCGAGGCCATGCTGGTCTTCCCGGAAGGAACACGCCAGCCCTCCGACGACATCGGCCCGGTGTTCGATGGCACAGCGTGGCTCGCGGCGAAATCGGGGGCGCCGGTGCTGCCAGTGGGCATCGCGGGCACACGCGAAGCGATGCCGAGCGGCGCCAAGTTCCCGAAGCGCACGCAGGTCGCGATCGTGGTGGGGGAACCGCTCGTCCCGCCGGCAGGGCCTGACGGCGGCCGTGCCCGACGACCGGACATGACAGCGTGGACGGCAACCCTGCGGGAGGCACTCGAGGACTGCCAGCAGCGCGCACGGGCGCTGGCCGACGAACCCGGCCGTGCACGCACGCCGATGCGCGACCTGGTGCCGTGATCGGGCCGGATCACCGCCCGCCCGTCTGGCCGAAGCCTGAGCCGGGAGCCCTCGCTGGCATCCGAATCTGCGACTTCACCGGCCAGCTCGCCGGGGCGGGTGCCACCAAGATCCTGGCCCAGCTGGGCGCGGAGGTCATCCGCATCGAAGATCCCGTGCGGCAGGGCCGCTGGGACATCCTGCGAGGCACCCAGCCCTTTGTCGGCGAGCACCGCGGGATCGAGGCCGGAGGCTCGTTCAACAATCACAACGCCGGGAAGCTCGGCATCACGCTCAACCTGCGGGACGACCGGGCGAAGGACCTGCTGCGCGAGCTGGTGGCCGCGAGCGATGCGGTGACCGAGAACTTCGCTGCGGGTGTGATGGAACGGCTCGGCTTCGGGTACGAGGCACTGCGGGCCATCAAGCCCGACATTGTCTACGTGTCGAATTGCGGGTTCGGCGCCGACGGACCGTATGCCAGCTTCCGCTCATGGGGACCGATTGCGCAGGCCGTGTCCGGCTTGACGTTCCAGTCGGGCCTGCCCGACCTGCCTCCCGCGGGATGGGGCTACTCGTTCATGGATCACACGGGCGCCTACTACATGGCGATGGCGATCCTGATGGCGCTCTATCACCGTCGTCGTACCGGCGAGGGCCAGTGGGTGGACCTGGCCTGCGTCGAGGCAGCGGGAACGCTGCACGGCGCCGCTTCGCTGGACTTCACCGTCAATGACCGCCCCGCCCGCCGCGACGGCCTGCCCAACAGCAACCGGTGCCAGTCGCCGGCCATGGCACCGCACGGCATCTGGGTCTGCGATGGCGACGACCAGTGGGTGGCAATTGCCGTCCGCAACGACGGGGACTGGGAGCGCTTGGCCGAAGCGCTGGGCGAGCCGTGGACTGCCGATGAGCGCTGGGTGCGGCTGGCCGGACGGCTGGCCCACGAGGGCGAGCTGGAGCGGCTGATCGGGGAGTGGACCGCGCACCGCGGCAAGCACGAGGTCGCCGAGCTGCTCGTCGCTGCCGGCGTGCCTGCCGCACCAGTGCTGCGACCGAGCGAGCGCATCGACAGCGACCCGCGTACGAGCGACTGGGGCATGTGGGTCACCGTCCCGCACAGTGAAGTGGGCGACACCCGGGTCGAAGGGCTGCCGGTCCGCCTGTCCGAGACCGACTGGGCCATCGGCCGCGCTGCGCCATGCCTCGGCGAGGACAACCGGTACGTACTCGGTGAGGTGCTGGGCCACAGCGACACTGAGATCGCCCAGCTCGAAGCGGACGGCGTCATCTGATGACGAGCGCAGGCGGTGTGAGGCCGCTCGACGGCCTGCGCGTGGTCGAGCTGACCTCGCAGCGATGCGCGCTCGGAGGGAAACTGCTGGCGGACATGGGCGCTGACGTGATCGTGGTGGAGCCGCCGGGCGGGTCGCAGATGCGCACCTACGAACCGTTCGCCGGCGATCGGCCCGATCCCGAGGGCGCCTTGTGGTGGTGGCACTACAACACGTCGAAGCGCTCGGTGGTGGTCGACCTCGACTCCGCGGCAGGCGCAGCCGACTTTCGTCGATTGGTCAGCACCGCCGACGCGGTCATCGAGGCGGAGCCGCTCGGTCGCCTCGACGCGCTCGGATTGGACTGGGACCAGCTCGGCGGCGCGACTGCAGATCCTGATGCCGGCGGGCGAAACCGACGCCTCATCTGGGTGTCGATCACCCACAACGGGCGCGACCGCCCGGATCCGCCGGCCACTGACTTGACGGTGCTGGCCGAAGGCGGACCGGTGTGGTCCTGCGGCTATGACGACCACACGATCCCGCCCGTGCGGGGCGGCGGGAACCAAGGCCTGCACATGGCGAGCCAGTACGCAGTCGTCACGCTGATGGCGGCGCTCATGTGGCGCGAGCACTCGGGCCGCGGCCAGCTCATCGAGGTGTCCATGCTTGCCGCCGCGAATGCCACCTGCGAGTTCGCGACCTACTTCTGGCTGAACCAGCAGATCGAGGTACAGCGCCAGACAGGCCGCCACGCACTGCCGCAGATCACAGATGCCACCCAAGTGCAGTGCGCAGACGGGCGCTGGCTCAACACCGGCGTCCCACCCCGTCGCGGCCCGGAGTTCGCTGCGTTGGCCAAGTGGGTCGCCGAGCTCGGGCTGTTCGAAGAGTGCCCATACACCGAGCTCTTGGCGCTCGGCGAGGGCTACGAGCAGATTGACATCTTGCACCTCGACGCCGATCCGCTGGGCGCCGAGGTCTTCGGCGCCGGGCGCGACACCGTCAACTTCCTGGCCGCGCGTCTCGGCGCGCACGAGCTGTTCGTGGGCCTGCAGTCGATCGGCCTCGCCTGCGGCATCGTGTATTCGCCCGAGGAGATGCTGGCCGACGAGCACTTCGTGACCCGCGGTTTCCCCGTCGAGATCGATCACGACGGGACCGCGGTGACCTACCCGGGCGCGCCTTACAAGTTCTCAGCCACGCCGTGGCGCGCAACCCGCGCGCCGCGATTGGGTGAGCACCAAGACCTGCTCGCCGAGTGACAGATACGACGCTGCGCTGAGGCCTCGCTACTCGTCGGGGTTGTGAAAGCGCGCGGCCTTTGCCAGCTCGCGCACCTCGGCGCGCTCATCGGGCGTGAGGCACTCGAAGTCGGGTGCGTGCAGCTTGTCGGTGAGCGACTCGACCTCGTCGCGTGCATCAGCGAGGTGGCTGACGTCGGGATAGGGCTTGGGCCAGCCGAAGAACTCGGCGTTCCACTCGCCCGCCGGGCCCGACAGGATCGCCTCGAGCGGGCCCATGCCCAGCGCTTGCACTGCGACAGCGTGACGGCCAAAACGCAGCTCGCGCATGCACTGCGCCATGAAGAACGCATGTGCGGCACCGGACTCGCCAGGCCGGGGCATGTCCCGCCAGCCGACGAAGGTCGGCGCACCCTGGGGGACTGCGGCATCCACTACCCGCTCGAGCAGTTCGCCCAAGCGCTCGGCGCCTTCCATCCCGGCGAGCCGCTTCTCGCCGTACTCGGTGCAGATGTCCGCCCAGATCAGCGCCCCCTGCGACGGATTCATGACCGCACGGCCCGCTTCGGTCGCCGAGCGCATGGTGTCGGGATTCCAGAAGAACGCTGCTGCGACCACGTTGTCGACAGGGCACTCGCCGAGCACGCCCAGCCGGCCGGTTGCGTATGCGCCCAGGCCCTCAGCCATGCCGCGCTGTGCAGCCTTTTCCAGCGTGCTGGGGTCCATCAGCCAGTCCATCGCCAGCATTCCCACTGAGCCACGCATGCTGCGCGCTACCGCCGTTGTCTCCATGACCGACTTCTCCTGTTTCGAGCCGGCTTGACGCTAACCGCCCGGCCCGCGGCGTGGCGGGAATCTGCCTAACATTAGATTTTGGCCCCGAGATCGGCGGCCGGACCCAGGGGGCACGTCATGCACGTCGGTTATTCGGCCGTCTTCCAGAACCCGGAGAACGCACTCTCGGACCGTGAGGTCTGGGAGCAGGAGATCCGCATGGTCGAGGAAGCCGAGGATCTCGGCTTCGATTCGATCTGGACCGTGGAGCACCACTTCACCGACTACACGATGTGCCCCGATCCGGTGCAGTTCCTGACATGGGTCGCCGGCCGCACGAACCTGCAGCTCGGCACCGCCGTCATTGTGCTTCCGTGGCACGACCCGATGCGGGTGGCCGAGCAGGTGACCATGCTCGACAATCTCTCAGGCGGGCGCATGATCCTCGGCATCGGTCGTGGTCTCGCCCGCATCGAATACGAGGGCTTCCGGGTGGACATGAACTCCAGCAGGGAGCGCTTCCTGGAGTATGCCAAGATGCTCATCGAAGGGCTTGAGCAGGGCTACGTGGAGCACGACGGCGAGTTTGTGCAGCAGCCCCGGCGAGACATCCGCCCCGCGCCGGAGCATTCGTTCAAGGGTCGCACCTATGCCGCCGCGGTGTCGCCGGAGGGCATGCCGCTCATGGCGCAGCTCGGCATCGGCCTGCTGGTGATCCCGCAGAAGCCCTGGGAGATTGTCGAGTCAGACTTCGCGGCGTACCACGGCGAGTGGGCCAAGCATCACACCGCGCCGCCGCCCCCGCCGCTGTCAGGCGGATTCTGCTGGGTGGACACCAACGCCGACCGGGCCGAAGAGAAGGCGATGGAGCACATCGGCAACTACTACGGCACCGTGATGAAGCACTACGAGTTCGGACCCAAGCGCCCGCACGAGGGCGTCAAGGGCTACGAGTTCTACGAGGGCATCTCGAAGTACATCGACCGCCACGGGGCGCGTGGCGCTGCTGAGGACTTCACCCGGCTCATGCCCTACGGCACGCCCGATCAGGTGCTCGAGAAGCTGCAGGTCATCAAGGACAAGATCGGCATGGCCGCGTTCTTCCCCAACCTTGCCTACGCGGGCATGACCTGGACCGAGGCCCGCCGCAACCGCGATCTGTTCGCCACCGAGGTACTGCCCGTGATCAAGGAATGGGACACCCCGTCGGTCGGCCTCGCTGCCACTGAGCTGGCCACCGCCGCCGCATAGCAGAACTGCGCGGGTCTGGGTGCCCGCCGACAGTCGATGAGGCGTCCGGCTCTTCGAGGAGGCGTCGGCTGATCAGACCGCCGGGGCGGGGTCGGGGCTTGGCGCCCACTGTTCGAGTGGGGAGGTCTCGGAGACCATCCGGAGGCCGAGAGCGGCGAGGGCTCGTTCGACCTGGTCGGGCTTGGCCGGTTTGAAGATGTCGGTGAGACGGCGGGCGTGTGAGGGCCGCATGCCGATGCGGCCCGCCAACTCGGCGGCAGTCACGCTCGCAGCGAGCATGGCGTCATGAAGGGCGAACTGCGCGGCGACCGGCGGCGACACCGCCACGAGCACTTGGCCCGGTTCGGGCTCACTCGGCGTCGGCAGCGGTTCACTGTCGTGCAGGCAGCCGCTCAGTGCGGTCTCGAGGCAATCCCGCAATCGGCCGTGTGTTTCCTGCACAGTGTCGCCGCAGGTGTGCGCGCCGTGCACATCGGGAAACGTCGCGTTGTAGCCCTCGCGCCCTGTGTCGCGCAGGTGCTCATCGTCGAGCCAGATCGTGCACGGATACTCGTACTTCATCGCTCAGAACTCCCGCTTGTCTATTCCGAGGTCACGCAGAACGCTGCGGAGCGTCCCCGGCTTGATCTCGCCTCTCGGCAAGTAGGTTCGCCGCTCTCCCAACCGCACTTCGGCGTGGCTTCCCTTGCCGAGTTCCGGCCGATAATCGACCGCCAAGCCACGATTGCGAGCGTAGCGGCGCAGTCTGCGCAGGAACTCCCGGTCGGTCATGCGCCGCAACACCACTGCCGCAGCGACCCCGCGTCAACTGATTTTCTCAGCGGGCGCCTGCGGCGCTCATCGGCCAAGATGTGCCCCGAATTCGGAGAGGCGAGCGATGGCTGAATACGGCGACGGCGACGCAATTAGCAACGAAGAGCGTGCAGCCGACTTGCACGCCCGGGCCGAGGTCATCCGGCGAGACATGGGCGGCGCGTCGAAGGTCCGCGCCATGAATGAAGAAGGCGACCGGACCATCCGTCAGCACATCGACGCGCTGCTGGACCCCGGAACGTTCCGCGAGATCGGCACGTTCAGCCGCTCGATCCGGCCGGAGATGCGCGACGTCACTCCCGGAGACGGCAAGGTCGGCGGCCACGGCGAAGTCGACGGGCGTCCCGTGACGGTCTTCGGCGACGACATCACCGTGCTGCGCGGATCGAGCGCGATTGTCGGAACCCGCAAGGAGTCCCGCCTGTACGACCGCGCACTCACCATGGGCATTCCCATCGTGCACTTCGGAGAGACGGGCGGCGGCCGCATTCCCGACCTGATGGGCTCGGAGGGAATCTCCGAACCGGGCGCCATGTTCGCGATGGCGCAGCGACGTCACCGCGTGCCGATGGCCACCATGATCTGCGGCCAGTCCTTCGGCGGCTCGTCGTTCCTGTCGGCCATGAGCGACTACGTCGTCATGGTGCGCGGCTCGTGCCTGGCAGTCACCTCGCCGAAGGTCTTCGAGATCGCCACGGGCGAGGTGATCTCATTCGAGGACGTGGGCGGCGTGGACGTGCACTCGCGCATCACCGGGCAGATCGACCTCGGCGTCGACACCGACGAAGAGGGGTACGCGGCCATCCGGCGATGGCTGTCGTTCATGCCGACGAACGCTTGGGAGCCGGCGCCGCGCGCCGAACCATGCGGCGATGACGGTCCCGACCCCGAACTCGGCAAGATGGTGCCGGCCCGCCGCACCCGGGGTTACGACATGCGGCGGGTGGTGGCCCGCATCTGCGACCCGGGGTCGGTCTTCGAGATGCAGCCGAACTACGCCCGCAACATCGTCTGCGCGCTGGCCCGTCTTGACGGCTACCCGGTGGGCGTCATTGCGAACAATCCCATGTTTCAAGCGGGCACGCTCGATCCGCAGGCCTGCCACAAGGTCATCCGGCTCGCGACCGTATGCGACTCGTACAACATCCCGATGGTCTTCCTCGTGGACGTTCCCGGATTCATGGTCGGCAAGCGCGTCGAGCACGACCTGATGCTGCACTGGGGCATCCGCATGATGCACGCGCTGCAGAACGCGTCGGCGCCGACGCTGACGGTGTGCCTGCGCAAGGCATTCGGGATGGCGTGGCAGGCCATGAACGGCTCTCGCATGCCGAGCCACGGCATCTACTGCTGGCCCGGCGCCGAGATCGGCTTCATGGATCCCGAGGTCGGCGTCAACGTGGCATTTGGATCGAGGCTGGGTCGGATCGCCGATCCCGACGAGCGCGAGGCCGAGCGGCTGAAGCTGGTGGCCGAGGTCGCCGAGGCCACCAACCCCTACGAGGCCGCCGGAACCATGCGCATCGACGAGATGATCGACCCGGCAGACACGCGTCGTGTCCTCATCTCCGACATCCGGATGTTGGCCAACCGACCTGTGCCGCCGCCAGCGGAGCGGCCGCTCGGCTACTGGCCGAGCTGCTGACACTGCTCATGGCACCCGGGACCTCGCTGTCGGGGGCATAGCGGGCCGCTAACGTCCATCGGGTGCTCGGGCTGAGCTTGGTCGACGATTTCTGTCTGCTGACGCTCGATGACACAACCGGGAGCTTCTGCCTGCATCCGGGGCAAGCACACGACCTCGGCCTGGCGGCAGCAGTGCTGCTGGAGCTCTCCTGGTCCGGCCGCATCGATGTGCAGAGCGATTGCGTATCGATCGTCGACGCCTCCCCATTGGGCGATTCGGTGCTCGATCCTGTCCTGGCCCAGATCGCGTCTGCCAAGGACCCTGAACCGCCTGAGTGCTGGATAGGTCGGATCGGCGGGGAGGCAGCGCGCCCCACGCTCGATCGTCTGGTCAAGCTGGGGATTGCCGAGCAAGTGCCCGATGGTCTGTATTTCCATGCGCCTGCTGTCGAACGCTCCCGGCGTTATCCCGGCGACACGCTCGGAGTTGACGAAGTCCGTACTCGGGTGATGCGGACCCTTCTGGGTGGCGAGACTCCCGAAGCCCGCGACGTTGCGCTGATCCATCTCGCTGAAGTGTGCGGCGTATTCGACTGCATGCTTGAAGCTCCACAACGGGAGCAGGCTCGGCGCTCAATCGAGCAGTTGGACTCGCCGCATCCGCTGTGCGAGACGGTTGCACGCCTCCTCGCGGCAGGTACTCCGGCACCATTGCAGGATCCCGGCGCCCACGAGCCGATTCCCGACGTTCCGGGCCTGCCATTCCTCGGCAATGCCATCGGCTTGTCCGGTGAAATTCGTCCCTACCTCGACAAGCTGTATCGCGAACACGGCCCGATCTGCCGGGTACGGATCCCGGGCAAGAGCATCGTCGTGCTCAGCGGCAAGGAAGGCGTTGAATTTGCGCAACGGCATGCGCAAACGCACATGCGCAACGACATCGCATTCGCTCCGATGAGTCGAGCGGCACAGAGCGGCCGACTGATCATTGCCGGCAGCGGGCACGATCACATAAAGCTGCGCCGGATGGTCCATGACGTCATTTTGGGGCAGGACATGGAAGCGAACCTGCGGGCGATGCTCAGGATTGCCCGCGAGGAGATCGCCAGATGGCACAAGATGCGGTCGGTCTCGTTGTATGCAGCGATGCAGCGGCTGTCAATATTGCAAGTCGGCCATGCGGCCTTCGGCATTTCGGTATCTGAGCATGTGGACAGCATCAGGCACTGGAACGACTCGCTCATCATCTCCATGCGCGGCGACCGGCCGAACTTCATGGTCGAGCGCAGAATCCGCAAGTCGCGCCGCGATGTCCAACAGCTCTTCGAGAGAATGCAGTCTGAGCGTCGGCCGCTGGTGGGTACCCAACGCACGCGCTATCTCATCGACGCAGTCTTGGAAGCACACCGACGTCAGCCCGAGTTCATCACCGAAGACGAGCTGGTCGCAGCTGCCATCTACCCGTTCTTCCAGTCGTCTGACCAGATCGCCTGCACGTTGGGTTTCGCTCTCATGTTCGTTCTGGCAGACGACGATCTGCTGCGGCGGTGTCGGGCCGAAGCGGACGCGGCCTTCTCGTCGAATGAGATTCCTGCCGGAGGTCTGAGCGGTCTGGAGTTGATCAGGGCGGTCGCAGCCGAGACGCTGCGGATTCACGCGCAGGCGCCGCTCATGCAGCGCACCGCACGCATTGGCTTCGAGTTCAAGGGTCATCTGGTGCCCGCAGGGCAGCCGATGTGGGTGGCTGGTGCCGTGGTGCACGGCGACACCGATTACTACCGGGATCCCGAGAAGTTCGACCCCGACAGGCACCTGCCGCCTCGGCTGGAATCACAGAAGCCCGGAGCGTATGTGGCCTTCGGGGTGGGCGCTCATGCGTGCCTCGGCAGACGGTACAGCGAGGATGCCATGGCGCTGAATCTGGCCGCGATGCTTCGATTTGCCGAGCTGGATCGGTTCCCGTCGCAGGACCACAGGATCCGACTCACCTCGTACCCGCTCATCCGTCCTCATCGCACGTGTCGCATCCAAGTCACAGGTCACCGCGACGCCAATGAGGCATCCGGGCCTTCGGGGAGCGCAAGCTGATCAGAGCACAGCGGCCGAATCAGGGCTTGCTGCCCACTGTCGGAGCGGCACGCCTTCCTTGCGGCGGAAGCTGTCTGCGAATATGCGCCCCGGGGCGGGAGATGCGCGTAGAGTCAGCGCAGTCGGTCTCTGGGCGGACGAGGAGTCTTGAGTTGTGATCGATCTTGAAGGCGTCACCAAGCACTACGAAGTCGGTCCAGTCTTGGTGACGGCGCTGGCCGGCATCGACCTGCACGTCGATACCGGCGAGTTCGTCGTCGTCCTCGGTGCATCCGGCAGCGGCAAGACCACGACGCTCAACATCATCGGCGCACTGGACTCACCGTCATCGGGCAAGGTGACGGTCGGGGGACGCGACCTCACCGCGTCGAGCCGCAGCGAGCTCTTTGCGCTGCGGCGTGAGACGGTCAGCTTCATCTTCCAGAGCTTCAATCTCTTCCCCGGCCTGACCGCCACCGAGAACGTCGAGTTCGGCATGGACGTCTCCGGCAAGAGCGGATCGGCCGCTCCCGCCGACATCCTCGACTCCGTCGGTCTCGGCCACCGCCTGGGTCACTTCCCGCATGAGCTCTCGGGTGGCGAGCAGCAGCGCGTGGCGATCGCGCGGGCACTCGCCACCGGCAACCCGGTGCTGCTCGCGGACGAGCCCACGGGCGAGCTGGACTTCAAGACCGGTGCCCAGATTCTGGAATTGCTCGCCGAGCAGGCCAACCAGGACCGTGCGGTGCTGGTGGTGACCCACAACCGCGAGATCTCCCGGATGGCTGACCGCGTCGTAGAGATGAGCAGCGGTCAGATCATCAGCGACGGTCCTCCGGAGGGCGGCAAGACCCCGCTGTCCGAACTGCACTGGTAGGCCACTGCCATGAAGCTCCTCCGGCTGCGGTGGTCCCTGCGGGACGCGCGCAGACGCTGGATCCAGATCGTCGCCATCGGCTTCACGCTCGCGATCGGCATCGGGCTGTACGCCGGGCTCTCGAGCGTGACGCAGTGGCGGCTCGTCTCCATTGACAAGAGCCTCGAGGCCACCAGGATGTACGACCTGCGGGCCACGGTCAGCGAGGGCGGCGAGGTGCCGACAGGTTCGCTTGCCCGTATTGCGAGCGAGATCGACGGCATCGATCGCTACAACGAACGCCTTCTGTTCGACACCCAGGTCGAGACCGTCGTCGACGGCGACGAACTGCTGGTGCACGGGCGCATCGTCGGCATGGACGTCTCGGGAAGCGAACCGGTGGTCAACGACGTCCACCTGATCGACGATGCTGCGCGGCCTGTCTCGGGAAGCGCAATACCGCAGGCGCTGATCCACCGGGGCTTCGCCGATTTCTGGGACCTGCCAGCGAGGGGCACGCTGAGGGTCGGCGGCGGCATCGACGTGGACTATGTCGGCTCTGCTGTGTCGCCCGAGTTCTTCGTGATCCTCGAGCGGAATGGGTCGTTCGGCAAGTCCAACCTTGCGGTGCTGTTCACTCCGCTGGCTGCCGCGCAGGACATCTCGGGCCGGACCGGCGCTGTCAACGATCTCGTGCTGACCCTCGAGCCTGGCGCCGATGCTGCGGCGGTGACCGAGCAGCTCATCGAGGCTGCAGCGACGCAGGGTGGCGTACTGCTCGATGTCATCACCCGTGACGAAACACCGTCGTATATCGGCTTGACCGGCGCGCCCGAACTCGACCAAGGCATCTACAACGCCATCTCGCTGCTGCTCCTTTCGGGGGCAGCGTTCGCCACGCTGAACTTCGCTGCGCGGATGGTGCAAGCGCAGCGGCGAGAGATCGGCAATTCCATGGCGATCGGGGAGCGTCCCCGGTCGATCATCATTCGGCCGCTGCTGGTCGGCATGCAGATCGGCCTCATCGGCATGATTCTGGGCGTCGCCGTCGGCTACGCGATCTCGTTTCAGACGGCGAGCGCCGCTCAGGCCGTCTTCTTGTTGCCGTTCTTCGAGCAGCCCTTTCAGGGAGGGATCTACGCGCAGGCCATGGCGCTCGGGTTCGCCGTCCCGGTGCTTGCTGTGCTCTGGCCTGTCCTGCGCGCCGTCAGGGTGAAGCCGGTCGACGCAATCCGCTCGAGGCACCTGGCATCCCGGGGCGGGAGCTTGGGCCCCATTCTCAGCCGCATCCCCTTGCCCGGTCGCAGCCTTGAGCGGATGCCCTTCCGCAACCTGATGAGGGCGCCTCGCCGGGCGTTCCTGACGCTGCTGACCTTCACCATGAGCCTCGCGATCATGTTCGCCATGCTGGGGCTAGGCACCACGTTGACGGCCACGCTCGACGACGGCAACGAAGAACTGCTCGGCGGCGAACCCGACCGCTTCATCGTGCAGATGGATTCCCTCTATCCCGTCGACGGGCCACAGGTCACCAATGTGCTCGCCAATCCGACGGTGCAACTCGGTGAGCCGGCGATGGTCTTGGGCGCGAATGTCACGACCGCCGCATCGGACGGCGCCGACGATCCGCTCAGGCTCGATCTCGCGGTCAGATTCGTCGACTTCGGCAGCACCACTTGGACGCCGACTGCCTCGCAGGGGTCGCTGTCGCCCGGGTCGCCGGGCATCGTGCTTGCCGAGAAGGCCGCTCGTGACTTCGGTGTGGGAGTCGGCGACGAGGTCGTCGTCACGCATCCGGCGTTGGTGGGCGGGGCGTTCACCTCCAGCACGCGCACCGTGCCAGTCGCAGCGATCCATCCGCATCCGCTGCGGCTCAACGCCTACATGGATCTCTCGCAGACGTCGACTTGGGGCTTCGGCGGTCTCGCAAATGTCGTGACCGGCGTGCCGGCAGACGGCAGCACCCTGAACGACGTCAAGCGATCGCTCTTCGGCAGCGGCACAGGCGTGGCACTGGTGCTAGGGCTGAACGAGACGTTCCAAGCCTTGGAGGACTCGCTGGAGTCGTCTGAGGGCGTGTTCTTCATCACCCGGATCTTCGTCGTCTTCTTGGTCATGCTGATTGCGTTCAACACCGCCAACATCAACGTGGACGAACGTTCCCGCGATCACGCCACCATGTTCGCCTATGGCATTCCTGTGCGGCGGGTGATCGCGAACCTCTCCCTGGAAGGCCTGCTGCTGGGCGTGGTTGCACTCGTGCTCGGCGGACTGTTCGGCTACGCGCTGCTGCTGTGGCTGGCGCTGTTCCAGATGTCGATCGCCGTTCCCGATGTGGGGATGATCGTGTCGGTGCGCTGGTGGGAGATGGCGGCGTCGTTCGTCGTGGCGTTGGCAGCCATTGCATTGGCACCGGTGTTCCCGGGCCGCAAGCTGAAGAAGATGTTCATCCCGGGGCAGCTGCGGGTGATGGAATAACGCCCCGGTTCGGGGCCCAGCGGCCGACTGTTGTGGCTGGGCTCAAGCGCTGCCTTCGGCGAGCGCCTTGATGCCCTCGACACAGCGCGTCATGTTCGCCAGGTGCTCGTCTTGGCGGCGGGACAGGATGCGAGGCTCCTTGTCAGGCATCGCCGTGATGGCCATCGTGAGGCCGGATTCGCCCGGACCGATTCGCACGGTATGGCGCAGGCGGCAGCGCTGGCCGTGCAACACGTCGATCTCGTAGCGCCAGCGGGCGCCGGCAACCTCGTCGGTCTCGCCCGTCGCCCACCCGAACAGCACGTTCGGCTCGTACTCGGTGACGGTGAGATCGATGTGCCACTCGCCGATGGCGGGATGCTGGTTGTGGCCAATGAACTTGGCGCCAGCGGCCGGGCCGTCGTAGCCCGGCGCCCACTCGGCGCGCAGGAATTCCTCGGAGAAATCGGCGCCGGCGTTGATATCGCTGACGATCTCCCAGACGCGTTCGGCAGGCGCGTCGATGTCGACTTCGACCGTGGCACCTGGGCCCTCGCCCAGCGAGCGAGCCGCCGATTCTTCGCCACGGGCCTCCCAGGTCCGACCCCAGCCGTCCACGTACGCGATCTCATTGGCGCGCCGGCGCGGCACCGAGCCGAACTCGGTGCCCCTCGCATATGCCAGCGGCAGCAGTGCCACCGGCGTGACGCCGTCAGGGATGCCGAGCACTTCGCGCAGCTCGTCTTCCTTGTTCAAGATGGCGGTGGTCCACGCCGTGGCGAGACCCCGGGCCCGGGCGGCAAGGCAGAAGCTCCATGCCGACTGCAGGACTGAGTCGAACAGGCCCGGCTTGCCGCTGTCGTCGTGGACACCCCACACACAGGGAATGACGATCACCGGCACCTCGGCGAGATGCTCGGCGAGGTGGAACGCCGACTTCATCACCTGTTCCATCGGGTGCCCGGTTCCGGCAGTCGCGTCGCGCCCCCGCTGCATGAATGCGCCGACGATCGAGTTGTACATGTCGCCGATGGCTTGGCGCTGCTGGGGATCACGGATCAGCAGCCATCGCCGGCTGGCCTGGTTGCCGCCGCCGGGTCCCTGCTCGGCAACGTCGATGCAGTCGAGCACGACCTCGTGGGGGACCTCACGTTCCAGATCGAGGCGCAGCCGCACCGAGCGGGTGGTCGACAGCACGCCGTCCACCGACGCGAGGTCGACAGCGGCCGTGTCGTAGCGAGCGGGCACGTGGGGGTTCAGCACAGGTGTCGGCATGCCGCCAGTATTGCCGCCTCACTCAATAGTTTCTCCGAGCGTGATGAGACCCCCGCCGGCCGGCCCGTTACCGAGCCGATTGGCCGAGCCGTGGCCCGAGCGGCTGGTGAGCGTCATCCGAAGGCCGACGTTGGGCGCGAGCGGGATGCCGTTGGTCTTGGCTGCAATCGCCATGCTCGCCGTTGGTTGCCTGCCGGGTGGCGTGACGATGGAAGAGACGCAGGAGCCTGCCGGCACGGCGGCAGCGGAGGCTGGCGCGGCTGCCGAGACGGCGGCACCCCCGGTACCCACCACTGCCCAGCCGCCTGCGACGACCGTCCGCGACTGTTCGCCGCGGGCCGCAGCCGGCGACCTGGCAATCGACCCCACCGGAGCTGTGCTCGCGAGCGTCCAGATATCGCGTGCGCTCTACGACTGTGTCGACGAGATCGGCTTGGCATTCGCCGACGATTCCGAGGCGATCCTCACGCTGGCCGCACGCGGGATTGACGGACCGCTGCTGCTCATCGAGTCGTGGTCGGCTGCTGAGCCGATGACAGAAGTACGGCGTCTCGCGCCGGTGAGGATCGTGGCGGCGGGCTTCAACGAGCAACGCCTCTCCCAGCAGCTCGCTGGCTTCGACATCGAGTGGGTTCCCGTCAATCCGGCCGCAACGCTGCCGCATCGAGATGCTCCCCCCGAGCGGGTGTGGATCGTCGGCAATGCCGAGCAAGCAGCGGTGTTCGGGGCCCTCGGGCGCCAGATCGACGCAGCAGCGTTGACCGTGGCCGTGGGCGACGACTTGCGGGCCCTGCCTGGGGCCGATCGAGCGATGCTGCGCGACGCTGCGCAGGTGGAGCTGCAGGCCGACCTTGGCCCCGACGCAGCGTGGCAGCTGGAGGTCGTCCGTAGTGGCGACGAAGTGCCGGGCGGCGGCCTGCTCATGTTCGAGCCCGGACGCCCTCGCCGCCTGGTGGCCATGTACGGCCACCCGGCGACATCGCAGCTCGGGGTGCTGGGAGAGCAGGATCCATCTGAGGGCGTGGCGCGCTTGGCGTCGATCGCGGAGGGCTACGACGCTGACGGATCGGACGTGGTGCTCGCGTTCGAGATCATCGCCACTGTTGCCTCTGCCCGAGCCGGCCGCGACGGCGACTACTCCAACGAGACCGCTCTCGACGACATCAGACCCTGGGTTGAGGCGGCGGCTGCCAACGACATGTACGTGGTGCTCGACCTGCAGTCCGGCCGAACCGATTTCCTGACGCAGGCCAAGCACTATGAGGAGTTCCTGCGGCTCCCGCACGTCGGGCTGGCGCTCGACCCCGAGTGGCGGTTGCGGCCCGGCGAGGTGCATCTGCAGCAGATCGGCTCGGTCGACGCGGCCGAGATCAACCAGGTGGTGCGGTGGCTGGCCGGCCTCGTCCGTACCGAGGCCCTGCCTCAGAAGCTGTTGATCCTGCACCAGTTCCGCTTCTCGATGATCACCAACCGCGAGCTCATCGAGACGCCGGCAGAACTCGCAGTGATGATCCACATGGACGGGCAGGGTCCGATCAACACGAAGTTCAGCACGTGGAATGCGCTGACCGGCGAGCCCGACGCCCATCGCTTCTACTGGGGCTGGAAGAACTTCTACGACGAGGACTTCCCAACACCCACAGCGGAACAGGTACTCGCTCAGACACCGTCGCCGTTGTTCGTCTCGTACCAGTAGCCGCCTAGCCTCCGCGACATGGCACGGCTGCCGTACTTGAGTTCGCGCCTGCAGGGCTACCAGTCGACGATCTTCGCCGAGATGTCGGCACTGGCGGTGCGGACCGGTGCCATCAATCTCGGCCAGGGCTTCCCCGACACCGACGGGCCGACCGAGGTGCTGGAAGCGGCGGTCGCCGCGATCCGCAGCGGCACCGCGAACCAGTACCCGCCGGGCATCGGCATTCCGGAACTGCGCCATGCGGTGGCCCGGCACCAGAAGCGCTTCTGGGGCATGGACGTCGATCCGGACAGCGAAGTGCTCATCACGGCTGGTGCGAGCGAGGCATTGGCCGCGAGCATCCTGGCGCTGACTGAGGTGGGCGACGATGTGCTCACGTTCGAGCCCTGGTACGACCTGTACGGCGCTGTGATTTCCATGGCGGGAGCCGTGCGGAAGGTGGTCACCCTTCGGCCGCCGGACTACGGGTTCGATCCTGACGAGTTGGCGGCAGCCGTGACGCCGCGCACCCGAATGCTGGTGCTCAACAGCCCGCACAATCCGACCGGCAAGGTATTCAGCCGGGCAGAGCTGGAGGCCATTGCGGAAGTGGCCATCGAGCGAGATCTCCTCGTGGTCACCGACGAGGTGTACGAGCACCTGGTATTCGAGGGCGAGCACATTCCCATCGCGACGCTTCCTGGCATGGCCGACCGCACGGTCACGATCTCGAGTGGCGGCAAGACCTTCGCCGTCACCGGGTGGAAGATCGGCTGGGTCTGCGCCCGCCCGGAGCTGGTAGCGGCAGTGCGCACGGCCAAGCAGTGGCTGACCTACGTCAGCGGCGGGCCATTCCAACATGCAATTGCCGCCGGGCTGGATCTCGGCGATGACTACTTCACAGCCCAAGCCGAGGATCTGCGCGCCAAGCGAGACCGGCTGTCCGAAGGCCTGCGCTCGACCGGCCTCGAGGTATTCGAGCCTTCTGGCACCTATTTCATCACTGCCGACATCCGCTCGATCGGCCACGACGACGGCATCGAGTTCTGCTGGGGCCTGCCCGAGCGGATCGGCGTCGCGGCGGTGCCCAACGTGGTCATGTACGACAACGTCCACGAGGGCCGCCACCTCGTCCGCTTCGCCTTCTGCAAGCAGCACGACGTCCTCGATGCCGCCATCGAGCGCCTCCAGGCGCTGTAGCTGATTCAGGAACCGGCTCGCAGGGGGGCGATGACGCCCTCGGCGAATTCGTTGAGCATCGCCAGTTCTTCGTCCTGTTCGAAGTAGCCCACGTGGTGCCACAGGAAGAACTCGGTGACGCCGAACTCGGAGTGCAGCGAGGCCACGTGGTCGAGTTCTTCTTCCCGGCTGCCTCGCCACACGCGTCCCATCGGCACCACGTAGGGCGGCGCGTTGTAGGCCCAGTTGAACAGCTCCTCGAAGCCGGCGTACAGGTCGGCGGCCTCGGCAGGCGTGCGGCCCATCGTGAGGTGACCGCCGATCGCGAGCGCATCGGCTGCCGTGGTGTCGCGCCCCGAGTTGCGGGCTTCCTCGAGGTAGATGTCGAGCGCCGTGCCGATAAAGCTCTGCCGCTCGGGGGCTACGAAGCTGACCATCTTGCCGCCTTCGCGGGCCCAGAACTTGGACGTCTCCATGCTGTAGCTGAACGGCGCGTACACCGGCGGGTGCGGCTGCTGCAGCGGCCGGGGCACGATGCCGATTTCGCGCAGCGTCTTGTTTTCGTCGACAGCGGTCGGGTCGAAGTCGTCGGTGGGCGGGAAGTGCCACTCCATCTCGGGCGGGGCCTGCCAGAACTCGCCCTGGATCGACACCTTCTCCTGGGTCCACAGCGACTTCACCAGGCGCCAGTTCTCGTACAGGGCACGGCGGCTTCGCTGGTCGGCTTCCGACTTGTCGGATTCGGTGGACGTGATGCCGAGGTGCTGCCCGAACGTGCCGGTCCAGCGCGGTGTGTTGCCGCGAGTGAAGCCCACGAAGGTGCGCCCGCCGGTGAAGTGGTCGAGCATGGCGATGTTCTCGGCGAGCTGGATCGGATTCACGGCGGTGAGGTTCATGCCGAGCTGGCCGACCCGCATCCGCTCGGTGTGCTGGGCCACGAAGTAGTCCCAGAACAGCGGGTTGGTGGTGGTCTCGATGCCCTCCACCTGCATGTGCTGCTCGGTCATGGCGAAGCCGTCGTAGCCGACCGACTCGGCGAACTGCATCTGGGTCCGGATGTGATCCATGAGGGTCTGCCAGCGTTCGGGCATCGACCCGGCCAGACCGATCTGCTCGCCGCGACGGCGCATGTACGGCACCACGAGGATCGTGAAGCGGAAGTCAGTCATGGGGACTCGAAATCCTTTCGGTTCACCGCTCCTTGTCGCAGCGGCCGCACAGACTGCAACACTAGGAAACCGGCCGGCTCCCGAACCGGCCAACCCAGCGTCTTCCGAGTGGGGGAGGAACCGTCAGATGCCCAAGTTCGAGCCCACCGCCGGGTGGGGTCTGCATCCCATCGAGAATGCCCCGATCCCGGAGATCCGAGCGCTCCAGCTGGAGCGGCTGAAGTGGAGCTTGGCGCACGCCTACGCACATGTGCCCGCGTACCAGCAGCTGTTCGACGAGGCGGGCGTTCACCCGTCCGATCTGCACACCCTCGACGACCTGGCGCGCTTCCCGTTCACGTCCAAGACCGAGCTGCGCGAGAACTACCCGTTCGGCATGTTCGCCGTGCCGCGAGAGCAGGTGCTGCGGGTGCATGCGTCCTCGGGCACCACGGGAAAGCCGACGGTGGTCGGCTACACGCAGTCCGACCTGGACATGTGGGCGCACGTGTTCGGGCGTTCGCTGATGGCGGCGGGTGTGCGACCGGGCGATGTGGTGCATGTGTCGTATGGCTACGGGCTGTTCACCGGCGGGCTGGGGGCGCATTACGGGGCCGAGCAGTACGGGTGCACCGTGGTGCCGGCCTCGGTCGGGCAGACGGCCCGGCAGGTGCAGCTGCTGGTGGACTTCGACGCCGACGTTCTGTGCGCCACGCCGTCGTACGCGCTGGTCGTCGCCGACGAGTTTCGCAACCAGGGCATCGACCCGGCGTCGACGTCGCTGCGGGTAGGGATATTCGGCGCGGAACCGTGGTCGGAGGCGATGCGGGCCGAGCTCGAGGATGCCTTCGGCATCGACGCCGTCGACATCTACGGCCTCTCGGAGGTGATCGGCGGGGGCGTCGCCAACGAGTGCGTGGAGACCAAGGACGGGCCGACCATCTGGGAGGACCACTTCTATCCCGAGATCGTCGACCCCGATTCGGGCGAGGTGCTGCCCGAAGGCGAGACGGGCGAGCTCGTCTTCACATCGCTGACCAAGGTGGCGATGCCGGTGATCCGGTACCGCACCCGCGACATCTGCTCATTGCAGCCCGGCACGGCTCGTTCGATGCGTCGCATGGGACGGGTCGCGGCACGCAGCGACGACATGCTCATCATCCGCGGCGTCAACGTGTTCCCGAGCCAGTTCGAGGAGCTGGTGTCAGCGGAGCCGCGGTTGACCGGGCATTTCTTTCTCGAAGTGCATTCTCAAGGCCGGATGGAGGGCATCACTGCGGTGCTCGAGCCCAAGCCCGACGCCGGCGACCACGAGGCGATCGCTGCGGACTTTGCCGACACGGTGCGCCAGCGCATCGGCATCGCCGTCGACGTCCGCACCGTCGAGCCCGAAGGAATCCCGCGCTCGGAGGGCAAGGCGCAGCGCGTCCGCGACCTCCGGGACTGAGCAAGGGGGTTGCGCGCTACGGTTCGGCTGCCCCGAGTCGAAGGAGACAGCTATGAGCTTTGTGGAGATGCGGCGCTACCGCTTGAAGGTGGGCGCACCCGAGCACTGGGTCAAGGTGTACTTCGAGAAGGGCTACGAGGCGCAGCGCAAGTACCTCGGCGAGCCCGTCGGCTACTACACCACCGAATTCGGCGGCATCAACGAGATCATCCACATGTGGCGCTACGACACGCTCGACGAGCGGGCTGCCAAGCGCAAGGCGCTCTTCGAGGACCCGGAGTGGCTGGAGTTCGTGAAGGAGATCGCTCCGCTGGTCGAGACGCAGGAGAATGCGATCCTGCGCGACATCTTCGAGTCCTGAGCACGCAGTCATGCCGAACTCGATGATGGATACGTGGGCGTCCGGGGGAGAGACGCTGGGCACCTGGCTGTCGATGGCTTCCAGCCATTCGGCCGAGATCGCCGGACGTGCGGGCTTCGACTACGTCTGCGTGGACATGCAGCATGGTGTCGCCGACTACCAGGTCGCGGTGGAGATGATGCAGGCCGTCGAGATGGGCGGCGGCACGCCCATCGTGCGCGTGCCGTGGAACGAGCCCGGCATCATCGGTCGAGTGCTGGATGCCGGCGCTCGGGGTGTCGTTGTGCCCATGGTGAACTCGGTCGCCGAGGCGCAGGCGGCAGTGACCTACTGCAAGTACCCGCCGCTGGGCGCCCGCAGCTTCGGACCGGTGCTGGTGGCTGCCCGGGCTGCGGCGGGAGAGAACTACTTCGAAGTGGCCAACGACACCACGGCCTGCATCCCCATGATCGAGACCCGTCAGGCGGTCGAGGCGCTCGATGAGATCTTGGCGATCGACGGCGTCGACGCGATCTACGTCGGGCCGGCCGATCTGTCCATCAGCTACGGCTATGGGCCGGGATACACCGACGACAACGCCGACTACAAGGCGGCGCTGGAGCACATCGCCGAACGCTGCGCCGCCCACGGTGTGGTGGCCGGCATCCACTCGACGGCGTCGCTGTCGGCCGACCGCCGAGGCAAGGGCTACCGCATGCAAACCGTCGCCGGCGACGCCATGGCGTTGGGTCGCGGCATGGCCCGCGACCTGCGCACGGCCCGCGAGTCGGGCGTAGCCGAAGCCGCCACCGGAGCCGACTCCAAGATCTACTGAGCTGCCTCGACGCTGCTGCCGCGGACGGCCTTGTCGGCGTTCCTGTCCGTCAGTTGTCTGACGTGTCCGGCTGACCGACTTCCGGATCCTCAGGCTGTTTGCGGTCAACGAGTGCCTTGGCTCGCCGCGCCGCCGATTCGCCTGCAGTACGTGCCGCCGTGGTCGCGGCTTCGCCAGCGCGGCCAGCAGCCCGCGCAGCATCGGCCGTTGCTGTTCCGGCTGCAGCCGCCGCTCCGGCCGTTGCCTTTCCGGCGGCGACTGCCTGTTCGGCCGTGAATTGCCCGGCGGTCGACGCTAAGTTCGCGACGAACTTGCCCGCAGCCGCCGTGCCGCTTACGACGCCACGGCCTGCGGCAGCAGCCGTGTCCCCGATGACATCGCCAAAGGCAATGGCCTGTTGGGAGACTTGGCGGACCACCGTCGCCGCGTCTTCCTTGACGAAGCTGTGGACCGCCTCCAGCGTCACGTCTTTGGTCGCGACGTGCGCGAGCACTCCTGCGGTGACGCCCGCGAGCAGCGCAACGCCAGCGGGACCGCCAGCGACGCCGACGAGCGCAATGGCGCCCAGGCTGGCCCCGGTGCCGATTGCGCCCTTGAACCCGCCCTCCGCCAGCTCGACGTACTCCTCTGCATGGTTTGCCTTGTGGAAGGCGCGCCCGAGGGCGACGACCGACACCGCGAGCAACAGTGGGTTCGCGCTCACGGCTGCCGACATGCCCATGCCTGCTGCGAGGCTCGCGAACGACTCGGTTTCGGCCTTGTTCCAGCCGAAGATCAGCGAGACCACGCCGACGGTGCTGCCCAGCAGCTCGCCGACGTCGTAGGAGTTCAGGTCGTAGAACCAATCCTTGGGTATGCCGAAGGTCGACTGAAGCGAGCCTGCAACGGAGTCGTACGTTGACTTGTCCCAGTTGGCGAGGGGCAGACCCTTCGGCGTGGACACGTCTCGAAGCAGGCCCTGCATCCCGCCGAGTGCTTCCTGGATGAGGGAGTCGTCTGCCGACGCGCCGTGAGTCGCCTTGATCGCCCCCAACAGCGAGTGCCCGCCGTCGAACAGGCGGTGGTCGCCGCCGCCGATGTGCGTCGCGAGGTACTCGGCGTCCATCGCCTTGTCATAGATGGTGGCCTTGCCCTTCACGGCTGCTTGCACCAGCTCGTTCAACTGAGGCGAGAGATCGCTCGCAACCAGGCCTTGCGCCGCGGCGAACAGTTGCGCTGCCCGTTCAGACGTGGAGTCGAGCAGCCACCGTGCGCCAGTGGCAACGGCTCGTCCGCCCTGCCTGCCCGCCGCGAGCGTGGAATCCGTGAGCTGGTTCACCCATCCGCTGTCGTCGTCCTCGGGACCCGATTCGATTCCTTCCGAGCTGACTGGGGCGACATCGTCGAGGTGCACGGCTTCCGCAGCAGGACCGGGAGATGACATCTCCTCCTGAGATCGTTCAGATCGACTCATGCTGGTGAGGCTACGAGGAAAGCCATCTGATGCTGAGGAAGGCATCTTGACAACCGAGGTCGACAGCGCACATCGGTCGGACTCACGTCGGCAGGGCTGACATCGGGCGGTTTGACGGTCGTCTCGCTAGCTGTCACGGGTTGTGCCGCTGTGGGACGGGTCGCGCCGTTTTCGTGTAACACCCTTTTCGTACGGTTGTTCCCATGTTGAGGAACGGTTCTGGCGGCGCCCGGCAGGCTGGCGAAGCGGTTGCTGCGGACGCTGAATGCGGCGCTTTCGTCACCGGGGGCAATCGCGTTCCCGCAGATGTATCCGTTGAGCCGTTGTCCTTGTGTCGGTTGAGTGCTGGGGCGTTGGCAGGGCTGGGCCGGGAGGGGCTGTTGGCTGTACTGGGTGATATCGAGCGGCTGGTGAACCAAGCGGTGGGGTATCGGGCTGAGGTGCTGGGCGCGCTGGATGCGTGAGCCGTTCGGGTGCGGCGCCCGATGCCGCACCGCACCTGTCATTGCGCGACGCGGCGGGGGTGTCCGAGCGTGACGCCCGCCGCATGGTCCGCGGTGCCGAGAAGGCCCGCGAGCACGCCGTGGTGCTGGAGGCGCTGTCGGAGGGCGGCATCAACGCTTCCCAAGCCGAAGCACTGTGCGACGCCCGTGTGCCTGACGGGGTGCGCGCCGAACTGGTGGCTGCCGCGGCTGGCGAGGACACCGACGCCACACGCCGCCGGGTGCGCCGGGCCGAGGCCGATCACTCGGTCGAGACGCCGATGGAGCGCTTCGAGCGGCAGCGTCGGGCTCGCGGCGCGGGCTGGCAGCGCGACCACGAGGGGATGCTGCGGCTGTGGGCCAAGCTCGACCCCGAAGTCGGCGCGGCGGTCGAAGCCAATCTCGAGGGAGAGTGTCAGGTTCTCTGTGTAAGGGGGGTGGTCTGAGAGAGTCGGTTCGGT